>NZ_JAKLJA010000025.1 GCF_022213065.1 Paraburkholderia tagetis | reverse complement strand
TACTGCTCGCTTACGCGTGGAATTCGCGCTCGGGTGTGCGTGGAATTCGCGCTCGGGTCATCGTGGAATCGGTGCTCGGGTCGCCGTGGAATTCGCGCTCGAGTACGCGTGGAATATGCAGTGTGGCTCCGGTTTCGGCAACTTCCGCAGTGCTTCGATCGCGCGGCTGACGGCATCAGCCGTCGCCGCAGAGCGCTCCCGGAAGATCTCCGCCAGGTAAAGGGCGTAGACCGTACTGAATGTGTCACCGCGGCAAACCCACAATGACAAGAGAGCTTGCGATCGAATTGACATTTTTACTTGCGCTCGAAACGAGGTAAAAGTGTCAATTCGCATATGTCCGTATTAAATTCGTCAATCCGCCTCCTACACTTCGAATCCCGTCCGTAAGGTGCTGATCTTATGGAACATTCTCTGCCAATTGCAGAGCCGGTTGCGTTCGCCCGCCCGCGCGGCGCGCATCGGTTCGAAGCGTTCAGCCCCAAGCTCGGGCGCCGGATGACTTTCTATCGCCGCGCGGAGCTTGATCAATGGGTTCTGCTCGAGGCTGATCCGGCCGTCATGACTTTCTGCGAGCGACCCGGCTATGTCGAGATCGACGGAGATCAGCGCCTCGCAGACTTTTGGGTTCGCTACGCAGATCGAGATAAATTAGTTATCCTTGATGACTCCGAGCGCGTTGAAAGCGAATCAACGCCATTACGCAAGCTTGACGCAGACGTTACTCCCCTCCTGCGAATTGCGACGGTCGAGATGGCCGCTGCGCGAATCTGGATCGACAACTGGCAGCGCATGCTGCCATACCTTGTGGCCAACCGGGATCTCGTCCCACTGACGCTGTCGCAAGCGATCGTACGCTTCGTGAAAGAGCCACAAAGGCTGCTCTCCATTGAGCGCGAGTTTTCGACCATGGACCCGGTCCTGATCCGGACGGCCGTGTTTGGCCTGTTGCACAGCGGTCAGGCTGCGGCGCCGGAACTTCACACGCAACCGCTGTCGCTGATCACGTCATTTGTGGCGGTGGGGACGGCATCATGAGTCGCCGCAAGCCGGAGCTTCAGGCGATCGACGTGAGCATGTGGCCCACAGTGGCTTATACAGAGCTCGACGAAGCCGGTCGGCGCACATTTGAAATGCGCCAGCAGGCCGTGGTGCGCTATGCGGCCGGAGAGTCGGTGAAGGCTATTGAAGAGGCGACTGGCGTAAATCGCCGGCAACTTTATCGATGGCTTGAGCGGGCGATGTTGCCGCATCCGGACGGCCGGCCGCTCGGGTTTCGTGCGCTCCTGCGTTACGCGCGCATCGCAGAGTACGTGCGGACGCAGGACGTGCAGATAAGCGGTGGCGGGTACGGCGGCGCGGCGGGTGCCTTGTCGCAACTTCTTGAGCGATACCCCGCGTTGGCGGGCTGGCTGCTACAGCAGGTGAAGCAACGCAAGGTGCTGCTCGAGCAGATCCATACGAACGGCCGACTGCGGACCCGGTTGCGTGGCTTGCAGGCGCTGCACGACAATTTCCTCCGCCGATGCCGCGCGGCGGGACTCACGGCCGCGGACTATCCGTTCAATACGGCGGGACACGCGATCCGCTCGCTGTCGCGCCTGCTAAAGGCGGAGATATTGCGCTCCTTCGGCACCGCTGCCCGTTCGGCGGGCGCATCGCACCTCAAGGGCTTGCCGCGCCAGCACGACGAAGCGGGTGCGCCTGTGGCGAGGCGCCCGTACCATGTGGTGGAGTTTGATGGCCACCGGCTCGATATCCGGCTCAAGGTGGTCGTGCGCGATCCGCTTGGATTCGAACACGCATTCGAAATGGAACGGGTGTGGCTGCTCGTGATCATCGATGTGTGTACGCGCGCCGTGCTCGGCTATCACATCGTGATGGCGAGGGAATACAACCGCTACGATGTGATCAAGACCATCGAGAAGGCACTTGAGCCGCATGGCGCGCGCGCTTTTACGATTGCAGGACTCGCATACGGCCCGCACGAAGGCTTTCCCTCGCAACGGCTGCCAGAACTGGCGTACGCGACGTGGGAGTGGATTCGACTCGACAATGCGAAGGCCAATCTCGCGAAAGAGACTTTGACGGCGCTGTGCGAATTCGTTGGCTGCCTCGCCGACGCCGGACCAAAATACAGCCCGGACGAACGGCCGTATATTGAGCGCTTCTTCGGCACCATCTCAAGCCTGCTGTCTTCGCGCCTGCCCGGCTACACCGGCTCGCATCCGCGCGACTTGCGGCGGTCGCTGGCCGACCCGAAAGGTGACCTGCGTCTGTATGTGTCGATTGATGAGCTCGAGGAGCTGGTCGAGTATGCGATCGCGAGCTACAACGGCACGCCGCACAGCGGCCTGAACAATGCGACGCCGCTCGAAGCCATCGAGTATTTTGTACGTGGCAGGCAGACCATGGTCACATGGCTCGCCGAACACCATCGCCGGACGTTGTGCCTGATGCAGTCTGCGCGGCATTGCCGCGTGCGCGCCTATCTCGACCAGGGTGTGCGTCCGCACATCAACCTGCACGGCGTGCGCTACACCAGTCACGTACTGGCGAACAGCGCTCATCTGATCGGCCAGAATCTGCTGATCTACCTGAACGCAGATGATCTGCGCTGCGTGCGGGCGTTCATGGCCGACGGTACCGAATTGGGCGTGCTTGATGCACAGGGCGCGTGGCGGGTAGTGCCGCACAACCTCAAGCTGCGACAGGAAATCCGCAGGCAGAGGGGCCAGCGGCGCAGCCGTGATTTGTCCGACGTCAATCCGGTCGAGGCCTACGTTCAGGACAAGCTCGCCCGGGCCAGGAAAAACCGCCGGGCGGCGACGGAGCTTGCCCATGCCACGCGATTGCTCGCTTCGGCGCCGACCGTGCGCACTCCCGTGGGGCCGAAGGTACCAGGGCCGACGGTCACGGCATTGCCGCCAGATGCGACCTTGCCGGTCGCCTCCCCGACGTCGGGTGTCGCCGACGCGGTGCCGCGCACGCCTGTGCGTCCGAAAAAGCTGGTGATTGGTACCGGGCAGGTGTTTTAACCGGTGTGTTATTCCCTTGAGAGGTGTGTCATGTCCCCAGAGATACCGCGTCCAATCGATCCGTCGCTGCATCCACTCGTCGCCGGCAATTACCGTATCGCGACGCCGGCGATCGAAGCATTCTACGAACTCGTGGTGCGTTGTCTGCGCTACCGTATCATGGGTGCGCTCATCTACGGCCCGCCTCGCATTGGCAAAACCCGCGCGATCGAGTACGTGCGGTTGTGGATGGCGCGCAACCACCCAAGGATGACGAGCTACCACGCACAGTGCGAGCACAAGCCAAGGCACGCGGAAGGTCCATTCTTCGCCAACCTGCTTGAAGCGGTGGGAGACCCCGACCCGAATGCCGGTTCGAATCCGTCGAAGCGCATGCGCCTGTCCCTGAGGATTCGCGAGGCGGCCGCCCGGGCCGGCAGCGGCACGGTGCTGCTCTTTTGCGACGAGGCGCAGCGCTACAACGAGAACGAATACGAGTGGCTACGTGACGTGCATGATGCGCTGGACCGGCAGCAGATCAGGCTGTTCACGTTTCTCGTCGGTCAGCAGGAACTGCTTGCGCAGAAGACCGCGCTGCAGATCGCGGGCAAGACGCAGATCGTGGCACGCCTGATGGTTGAGGAACTGGCGTTTTACGGCATTCGCAATGCCGAGGATGTCGCCACCTGCCTGAATGGCTATGACCAGACGACCTATCCGGAGGGCAGCGACTGGAGCTTTACGCGCTTCTATCTTCCTCGTTCCTTCGACGCCGGGTACCGGCTCGTCAGCGATGCCGACACGCTCTGGAATGCGTTCGAAAACGCACATCACAAGGCCAACCTGCCGGGACGACTGGTCATCCCGATGGAGTCGTTCGCACGTGCTGTCGAAATTGTGCTGAAGGATGGCGAACTCAAGGACGCTCCCGGGTTTTGCCCGGAATCAGCGTTGTGGTCATTCGCTGTTTTGCAGTGCGGCTATGTTCAGTCCCGTCATGCAACCGGACGCGTGCTCGTTGCCGCAGCGTAGCGGTACCTCGCTGCGGTCGCCGGGCTTACCGATCCTAACGCTCGACGAACGCAGGCTGACGCCGGCTCTCGGATATGTATTCAACTGCAACTGGCTCGATCCACTTGAGTCGCTTGTCTCGATCCTGTGGAAATTCGAGAGGGCAAATGCGTTGCCGGGGCACGTGGTCGCGCGTCTGATGGGGGCGGACGTCGACCCTTATGAGGGCGTCGTGCCGCAAGCGGGAAACGTCGATCTCCGGCGCCTGCGCAACACGCTGGCCGTGCCGCTGAAAACGCTACGCGCGTCGCTGTTGCTGTCGACCCAGCGCAAACGCCATAGCAGCGCGTTCCGCTACTGCCGGCGTTGCATGGCGCGTGGCTACCACAGCGTCCTGCATCAGATGCTCGGTGTGAGCATTTGTCCCGCGCATCGCGTGGTACTGCAGACGACCTGCGACGGTTGCGGCTACGAAGCGCCGTACCTCGCAGGCGTCCTGCTGCTGGAGACGCCGTATCGCTGCGTCTGGTGCCATGCCTTCTATGGAGGCCGTGGATGGTCACCAAACCTGCATCAACCGATGAACTCCGCGCATCGCAAGGCGATTACGCGACTGCATTTCGACCGCTTTCCCGGGTAGTGGCGTATCGCGACCACAACTTTGCACATGGGCGGGGAAGAAGAGCTGCAGGCCGATCCAGTGTCGCGAGGCAGTCAGTTCCAGCCAAGCCGGTGACGCGTCTGCGTCGCTTCGTGCCGCGCATCGTCCTCGGCATGCAGGTAGACGCTGGTGGTTGCAAGCGACGCGTGTCCGAGGTTGTCGCGTACGAACCGCAGGTCGACCTGCTGATCGGTCATGTGCGATCCCGCTGTATGGCGGAGCCAGTGTGCCGATGCCCGGGCGAGCTGATCGGCCTGGGCGTGCCACTCGGCGCCGCGCGCGCGTAGCCGGTCTGCTGCCAGAGCGAAGACCTCCTTGACGATCTGGTGGATCGAGCCGCGTGAGAGGGGCTTCTCGTGGCCGATGAGTGGCAGCAGCAGCGGGCGACGTTCGCCCTGGTATGGGGATGGCGCGAGGCCGTGTGCACGCCGGTAACGGGCGAGCTCGGCGATCAGCTCGTCCGTGGCCGGCACCAGTCGCGTCCTGTTGCCCTTGCCATGCACCTCGATCCACCAGCGCTCGACACCTGCGCTATCGCGGCGGCAGAAGACGGCGCCCATCGGCGTGCTGGCGATCTCCGTCGCGCGCAGGCCGGTCAGATACAGCACGGTGAACAACCACCGGCATCGCGCCGCATGCAACTGCTCGCGCTCCGTGCCCGCGGGCAGCGACTCGATCGTCGTTTTAACCACTTCCCACCACGCATGGGTCAGATAGCGCGTCACGGCCGGCTTCCTGGCGACGCCGCGTCGACGCGCGAGCGACAGCGGGTTGCCGGCGAGGTAGCCGGCATCAACGAGCCACGCAAACATCGCGTTGAGGATTGTCAGCGCATGGCGCACGCTTGCCGGCGACAGCGCGCCAGCAAACGGCCGCCAGTCCCGTGAGGCGCGACCAGGCTTCTTGCGGGTCGTCATGACCCAGCGCCAGGCGGGCTGTGGGTCGGCCAGGAAGCGCTGGTAGACGAGCAGGTCCTCGTGCGTCAGCGACGACAGGGCCTTGCCGTGCTGGATTACCGTCCACAGCAGCAGCCGCTCGGCCTCCTTGCGATAGGCAGTGACGGTCCCGGGTACATCGGCGTAGCGCGCGAGCCATGCCGTGATCGCAGCCAGGTCGTCGTTGGCGCTGATGTGACGGATCGCGGTGCGCGCGCGGTTGGTGCCAGTGGCGCCGGACAGGTCGGGCGGAATGTGCAGCAGCTCGACGGGCCGGGCGGGACAATCGGGCGCAATGACGGCAACGGGGTGGGTCATGGGTGTGACGCGTTTTCAGGGGCAGTGTGCAGTATAGTCCAGACAGAAGCGTACTTATGTCTAAAGTAAATCCAGATTCTCAGAATAATTAGCGTGTTACGTTGTATTATTTGATCATTCCCAGGCCAGCAATCCCTCGCCCATGACGTCCGACGCCACTTCCGCCCCCGACGAGCAGACCCTCCAAGCCGACATCGCCGCGCTGCGCAGCCGCTGTGCCGACACACGCGAGCTGTACCGCGAGGTCTGCGCGCTCCTGTTTTTCCGGTATGGCGTGACGCCGACCGCCAACAGGCTCTACAGCCTCGTGCGCAAGGGCAGCATGGGCACGCCGGCCGACGTGCTCAACCGCTTCTGGCAGGATCTGCGCGAGCGCACCCGCGTGAAGATCGATCATCCGGACCTGCCCGATGCCGTCAGGCAGGTTGCCGCCGAAGCCGTCCTCACCATCTGGCATTCGGCCTCGGAGGCGTCCTCTGCCGAACTGGCGGCCCTGCGCGCCGAAGCGCGCCATCAGGCAAACGAGGCCGAGGTCGCGCGGGATCACGCTGTGGCCGAAGCGTCGGCGGCGTGGCAGGCAGTCGAGTCCACCCGGACTGAACTCGAGGCGGTTCGTGCCCAGCTTGCGGCAAGCGGCGTCGCGCTGGCTGCCGAGCATCAGGCTCACGCCGCAACGCAGGCGCGTCTGGAGGAAGTGCGTCGTCAGCTGGACGAGGCGTCGAGCCAGTTTGCCCTCGTCAAAGCCGAGCTCGGCAAGGAAGTCGAGCGGGAGAGGGCGCGGGCTGACGCCGCTGACGCGCGCGCCGAGGCGCACGAGAAACGCGCGCTGCGCGAAATTGACCAGGAGCGCACGGCGCGGCAGAAAGCCGAGCAGCAGCTCGAGCGACTCCAGACGCTGTTGACGGCGGCGAAGAGCGAGCTCAAGGACGCCGCCGTCCAGCACGCAGGCGCGCTCTCCTCGCTGCGCACGGAGCTGGAGCTCGCTATAGAACGCATAGGTGCCACCGTCAATCGGCAGCAGGCCGCGGAGAACGAACTGGCCGCGGCCCGGGCAAGCCTGCAGGATGTGATGCGGCGGGCCGAGCGCGCCGAAGCTGAAGTGGAGATCAGTCGTCGACTTGTCGACGGGCTGAAAAGAACACCGGTCGCCCGCGGAGCGCCGCGCGCCAGGGGATGACCGCCCCTGTGTACTGGATCGGAAGTTACCCCGCCAGGCACGCGGCGGCGGTCAGGATAAGATACGGAAGCGACGAAATCCGGAGAGATCAATGGCTTTGCGTGACGGAGCGTATATGGCGCGCTGCAAGGAGCGAAGCCCCTTGTCAGCCGCGATCAATGGCCACGGTCGCGTCTTTCCACAGGCGCGATGCACCGTGGTGAAGGGGCAGGCGATTTTTGATCGCGATGGAAGAGAGCTCTGGCGATGCGATGCCGCATATGCGGAAGTGCATTTCGAGCTTGAGAGGATTGAAGCTTCGCGAGGTTCGACAGGCGAGGGCGCCTGAAAAGCGATGACACTATCTTTCGATGTGGTCAAGACGGTCTACCGGCAGGCGATCGATCCCCGGGCAAGTGACCGCGAACCGTCAGTCTGGTGGGACGCCGTCGCGCTAGAGATGCGTGAGGTCGTGTTGGCCGGCACTGACCGGGAGGCAGCGGCGGTCATCGAGTGGTGGCACAACGACTGGGCATCGGTTTCCGATACGCCAGTGGCGGCGGCGCGGCGGATCCGTCATACAGCCCGCCAGATGATGAGCCGCGTCCGGGAGCGGACATGATGCGAACACATATGCCGTCGGACTATCAGATCGATTCCCCGCAAACCCGGGAAAGGGTGATGCATTTCTTTAGTGAAATTGGAATTCGCGCCCGGTACGAAGGCGGTGCGAACGGCTTTTCCAGAGGCTGCCGTCTTGATCGGGGAGCACTCGCTGTCGATCCCGCATGCCGTATCTCGACGATGCTCCATGAGGCGGGGCACCTGGCGATTACACCACGCTGCTTCCGGTCACTGATGGACGGAAACCTTTACGCCGGCCAGCGCGAAATGCTGAGGATGGTCGAGGACGCCGACCTGCACCCGGACGAACCCCTCTATCGGGCTGTGATTCAATGTTCAGATCCGGAGGCCACTGCGTGGGCGTGGGCTGCAGGCGTCGAGCTTGCGTTGCCCGGCGAAGAAATCATTCGTGACGACGAATACGGCGGCGACGGTGAGGCGATCCGGCTGGCCTTGCAGATGCGTGCGTACATCGGTGTGCACGGGCTCGCGCACGCCGGATTTTGTGCGATTCGTGAGCGTAACGGCAAAGCCGCCTGGCCATGCCTGAATTTCTGGACGCAGGAAGTTGGCTACCCGGCGCCGGGCGAGGCCACTGTTTTGACGAAGGAGGATTGGCAACTTGAAGACGCCAGGTAAGCCTTGCGCATCGTGTCCCTGGCGCCGCGCAGCGGCGGCGGGGGATATCCCAAATTTCAGCCTTGAACTGGCCGAAAAGCTGGCCGCCACTTGCCCTGATCATCGCGGCATGGGACCTGACTTCGGTGCCAGCATGTTTGCGTGTCACCAGTCGCGGGAGGGAGAGGAATTCGCCTGCGCGGGCTGGCTGGCAAAGGTTGGTCATTGCCATCCGGCAGTGCGTTTTGCGGTAGCGTCTGGCCGCCTCGATCCTGCCGTACTGGCGCCCGACGATGACTGGCCCGAGCTGCATGACAGCTATGTGGAAGTGCTGGACAAGCTTCGCGCCTCCTGAGAGCTGCGATGCCAACGACGACGAAGCCTCCACGGCACGGCCATCAAGCAACTTCTCACAAGCTGCTGGATGGACAATCAACGCATGGGGAGATCGTCCCCGGGAATACGGGGGGAGCGCCAGTCGAAGGCGATGGACTGGAGGCCAATGCGGGTATCCAACCAGTGTTCGCGAGGGAAATAGCGCGCTTCCTGCGCTGGCTCAAGGTTTTTGAGGGCGTATCCCGAACACGCCCCATGGGGATGTCGCGATGGTACAGAGGGAACGTGCTCGCCGCGTACTGTAGAAGTGGCACGCCCGGAGCTCGTCTGCGAGGAGGCAAAGCACTTTGCCTCGCTAATATTGAAGTGAGCCCGGAGTACCGCGGCAAGGGCTTCTTTACGTTGCTGATAGAGGCCATAAGCAGCGAATTTGAGTTGCGTTTCGATCGCATCGAGATCCAGGAGGTACAGAATGATCGATTCGCTATTTGGCTGGAGCGCAACGGATTTCAACAAAACGGACGAGCAGGAGCGCTCGATGGTGTTGCTCACACGTTCAGTCGTCCATAAGGTACCAAAACGATGAGTCTTACATCTCTACAGGCCGAACACGTAGCGAAGGTCTACCCGGAGTGTCGTGCCGAAATGACTGGCTACCTTGAAGGTTCTGCTCAAGTGGTCATTTACCGGCAAGACGAATGCGGTGACGATGTGCCGCCCTATGCGATTCGCGTGGAAGGAACCGACTTCTGGATTGATTGTTGCGCAACACCTGAGGATGCGAGGAAGCGGGCGGAAATGCTCGGGCTCATGGTTCTAAAGGCACTGGGCTAGTCCTGGATGTCGGATTTGTGCGAGAGCGTTTCCAGCGCGGTTGTGAGACGTGCATGGAGTCGATCGAGTACCGCCCGCGCGTGTTCCTGGCGATGCGCGCAGCGCTCGTCGGGTGGCTTGTCCCGGATCGCTTCAACATCCAATAGCAAAGAGTCCGCGTTGCGCTGCCCTGCGGCCCGGAAAGGAGCGCTTATCCGCACCACTGCGGCCGGATCGCCTTGGTGACCGTTCGCGCAGATTCTCAGGTGACACTTTCAGTTCGCAGGCGCCACGCTACGGATTCCATTGAGGATCTTGTTGATTTCGCGGCGACGGGTGTGGTTGTTGACACATTTACCGTCGAAGTTGTGACACTTTTAGTACGGTCTACGTCGGCGCGGTGCCGGCTCGTCGCGAACGCGACCAGGATGCGCTGGATGCGGCCGAGCACGCCACGCGCAGACGTCCCCGGTGCCCGGCGGTCGCCGAGATAGTGCGCGACAGCCGTACGGGCATCGAGCCCGGTGTGCCACGCCCGCAATGCGGCCAGCTCGGCGTCGTCGGGAAAGGCGACGGATTCAGTCTCACGCGTTTTCATGCTTGCCAGTTTAGGCTAAATTCGCATATGGACTGATAATATTCCTTATCGGTCCATCTCCGTTCGAAGCCATGATTGCGCTGTCCCTTGGCGTCCGTTCCCGCTAGCCCGCAGGCGAAGGAGTTCGCGTCGCTCCAGGGGGCGAACAAGGAAGGCGCTTTATGCGCTGCGGCGCATAAGCGCTTTCCTCAGTAGCCTCGCGGACGCGCGGCGACACAATGCCGCTCCAGCGGCATTTCAATGCGAAGCGGGTACGCTCGGTGCAGCCGAGCGAGGCTCGGGAAAACTGACCGCTACGATGTGAGGCGACGTTCCCGGCGCGGGATGTTTGCCGGCATGACCAATCGGCTAGTCGCGCTGGAGTGAGCGACTTGGCTGGCGAGGCACGTCGCGACCGACTGGCAGGCCAATCGCCGAAAGAAGGCATCGGGCCTGGGCGAAACCGCTCTCGGGATAGCGCTCGAAAATTCGGTTGAACGCTTCGACGAGCGGACGGGCACGCTCCGGCACGGGCGCGTCGGGCCCCAGCATCAAGGCAGTCTGTCCAAACTTGACAGGTCCAGCCTTTATCAGGGCGCGCAGCCCGGCATTCGCGCTGCCGCGCCCGAACAGCTCGACGCCATATGCACGAATCATGGCGCGCACGATCGCTTCGGCAGCAGGCGTGAGCGGCGGCATGGCCTCGACCAGGCGCAGGTGCGGTGAGCGCACATCCGGCGCGGTGAAACGTCCGATATCGTCGATGTCGGCTTCCAGACGCTGCACCGGCAGATCAGCGCTGAAGAGCAGGAGCCGGATGCGTTCATAAAGCGCGTCCTTGTCGGGATCGATGACTGCGATGTCTGTCATTCTCTTTTCCTCGAGGTGGCTTGAGCCCAATTGGTTCCGGAGGCACAGCGAACTGGAACCGGATCGACCATCAAATCGCACGTGTTCACTTCGCGCCCGGACGGCAGTTGCTGACTGGGAGCCCGGTCCGTCGGACATACCGGTCCGAAACGACTGAGCGTTGCTGGATCCATGCGACGGCGAGCTCCAGCGCTTCATCGCGCGCCTCCTGGGGGGTGGCGAACTCCCGGTCCACACCGAGCGTGCGCGTTTCGTCGGCCCGGTCGGTGACGATGGCCACAGCTGCGTAACGGCCCTTCCCGGTGGCGGTGACCACGGGCCGGACCTCGCAGCCGTGATACTCGATGACTTTGTCCGTTTTCATATCACCCCTCCGGCAGGGCGCTCCCACCCAAAGCGCAAGCGCCCGCAACGACGCTGTTTCCCTGTCAGTTCAACATGGCATTCCACATGGCACCGCAGGCCTGGGCTCCCGTCGGTGCGACCGGGCGCGACCACGACGACTCGTGTCGCCCCGAGCTTGCCCGGGGGGCCCCGGCAACCTCGCGACCGCGCCTCACGGCGAGGACGACAAGCCTGGCGTTGCGATCACGCAGCCATTCAGCCTGCGCGTCCCGGCACCACAATATCCGTCGTGCGGCCAGCCAGCACGGAGGGCGTTTCCGGCCCTTTCCCACCGTCGTTGCCGGCGGTCTTCCGGCTTCGACGCGGTGCGTCGCCCGGGTGGAGCGCGTCGAGGAACGTTCTGCCCTTCCCGGTCAGGTATGCGCGGCGAACGCCCTCGGCGCAATGTTCCAGCATGACCAGCTGGCGCTCGAGCAGCGCGTCGAGCTCGGCGCGATTCATGTCGAGCTGGTCCGGCGCCTGACGGACCAGCATCAGGGTCGCAAATTCGTGTGGACTGAGCATTTTCTTCTCCCGTAAAACAGATCCCGCAAGCAGGGGCCTCCTGCTGAAAAATGACACGTAGTGCAAGCCAGACAAGGGCCGCGCTACCATGCAGCGCGGCGCTGTCACGCGAGGAAGCGCGCCGGCGAACCCGTGTCGTTGAGACAGCCCGCGTTGATCGCGCGTATCGCATACTCGACCGTCTCCCGGTGCGCCTCGTCCACGCTTGCCCAATGCTGGGCGTAGCGTGGCAGGTGCCAGTCCGCGACCGTCTGCTCCGCGCGCCGGATGCGCACGACGGCCACGTACGTATCCCGGTCGGCAGGAGGCAGCGCGCAGTGCCGGACCGGAAACGCGCTGGTCTCGATCAGGAAGCCCTTCCAGCTTTGGCTGCGTACGTTGTCCATAAATTCCTCCGCGTGGCGGGTCATGCGGCGCGGGCCGTGCGGGCCACTCCGCATGACCGGACTTGTGCCTGGGCATACGCCTAACCAACGCTCACCTGAATGCGCCGCGGCTTTGCCTCCTCACGACGAGGAATGGTGAGCTTCAAGACGCCATCGCGCAGCTGTGCGTCGATGCGCGAGACGTCGAAATCGGGGCTGAGCGTGAAGGCGCGCCAGAAGTGCGGGTGGCGCACCTCGCCATGCTGCAGGCGCAGCCCGGATGGGGTCGGGATCACCGCCTCAGCCTCGATGTTCAGGCTGCCGTCCTGCACCCGCACTTCGAGCTTTTCGCGCGGCACACCCGGCAGGTCCGCGTACAGCGTGATGCCGTGGCTGTCCTCGAAGACGTCCACCGCAGGTGCGATCCGGGTGAGCTGCTTCGCCGGTTGCGCCCCCTCGCGCGCGGCAACGCCGGTGTGCGACTCACGGGTAGCCAGTTCAGTGCTGTCGTTCATGATGTCCTCCGTAACGCTCATGTCGGGTCGAGGGGCTTACTGGACGGCGATGGCGCGTGGCTTCGACGCCTCGGAACGTCCGACGCTCACCGTCAGACAACCGTTCACGTAGCGCGCACTGACCTTGTCGGGATCCGCGTGCTGCGGCAGCTCGATCACGCGCCGGAACGCACCCATGAAGCGTTCCCTGGCGTAGACGCGCGTCTCATCGTCCGCTGCAGGTCCGGGCGGCTTGCGTTCGCCGCTGATGGTGAGCAGTCCCTTGTCGATCGAAACGTCGATTGCTGCCGGATCGAGTCCTGGCGCGAACGCGACGATCTCGACGCTGTCGTCGGTGCTGCCGATGTTGACAGGAGGAAAGGTTTCGCTGCGCATCGCGCGCAGGCTTGCGGGAAAGCCCGCGAAGACGCTGGCCATCTGCCGTTGCAGGCGGTCGAATTCGCCCAGCAGATCGGTGCTGAAGAAAAGATCGCTCATGACTGGCTCCTTGAAACCGGGGCCTCTCACGAAGAACGAACCGGACCACGCGCTCCAGTCCGCCTGCCGGTGGGAGATCCCTCTGACAAACAAATCGAAACACGCAGCGCTTGATCGCGACTGCCTGAGCGATGAATAAAATAGCGCAAGGAACGGAAATTTCAAGAGGCCCTGCAACATGTCAACCGGGAGGCTTCATGGACCTTTTCGACAGGCTTCAGGAACAGATCGACACCGTGCGCCTGCCGCTCTTTGCCGTCACCGTCACGGCGGCGGCGCAGGTGAATACGCCGCTCATCGCAATACTCCACTGGCACGGATTCCGGCGCGCGACGCCGCTTGTCCTGCCCGGCGTGGAGATCCCGCCACGACCGGTTCCGGGATCGGCGGTCCAGCTCGATGCACCGTGGCACAGCTTCGAGACCGTGGACGCCATGCTTCTGGATGCGGCCTGGCAATCCGGTGCGTGGGATGTCGAGCGCGTCGAGCAGCGCGGCTGCAACGTGATCGGCGCCAGCGCTGCCGAGACGCTCGCCTGCCGGCAAGCGTTCGGCGACTATGGAAAGGACATGGCCCGCGACCCGCTACTTCTCGATGACAAGACCGATCGCGACGGGCTGATGCAGCTTGCCGCGCGCAGGGGCTATGTGCGCTGGCTGTTCCGCCCCGTCAAGGGCGGCCTGTGGCGCACGCCCAATGAGCCGGACGATACCCTTGACGTCGACGGCGGACGCCAGCCGCCCTGTCCCGTTTCACCCCAGCCCCGCCGACCGGATGGGCGCGGCCGCACGGTTTATCGCCTTGGCGCGGTCCATCGCATCCTGCTGTCGCGCTGAAACAATTTGTTACATATGCCGAATTGTACGCCCCCTTGAAGCGCCCGATGGGCGCCTCTATTTCGCTTTCCGCCAGACATTGGCTCGGCTGCACGGAGGCGCATCACGCACCCCGGACCCGCAGCCGGATTCCCTTATTGGTGATCCTTTAATCGCTCAGGAGATGGAAATGCAGGTTCGTCCCCTCTACGACCGGGTTATCGTCAAGCGGATCGCAACGCAGCGGACGACGGCCTCGGGCATCGTGATTCCCGATTCAGCGGCAGAAAAACCCGAACAGGGCGAAGTCGTCGCAGTCGGCAGTGGCCGGCTGTTGCAGGATGGAACGCTGCGCGCGCTCCAGCTGAAAGTCGGTGACCAGGTTCTCTTTGGCAAATACGCCGGCCAGACCGTCAAGGTCGATGGCGAGGAACTCCTCGTCATGCGTGAGGAAGACGTCATGGGCGTCCTCGAGGTCGACGCGGGCGCCGCCCGCAAGGCCGCCTGAAATCCCGTTATGGTCGCGGACACCCGGCCGGTCGTTCGCGACGCGTTGAGTCAACGACTTTACCCGGAGCAGGAACATGAGTGCAAAAGACGTCAAATTCCATGACGGCGCACGTGCCCGTATCGTCAAGGGCGTGAACGTGCTCGCCGATGCCGTGAAGGTCACGCTCGGGCCGAAAGGCCGCAACGTGCTGATCGAGCGCAGCTTCGGCGCGCCGACCATCACGAAGGATGGCGTGTCGGTCGCCAGGGAAATCGAGCTGAAGGACCGCTTCGAGAACATGGGTGCGCAGGTGGTCAAGCAGGTCGCCTCGAAGACCGCCGATGTCGCCGGCGACGGCACGACGACGGCAACGGTGCTCGCGCAGGCTATCGTGCAGGAAGGCATGAAGCACGTCGCCGCGGGCATGAACCCGATGGATCTGAAGCGCGGCATCGACAAGGCCGTGGCTGCCGTGCTTGATGAACTGCGCGCACTCTCGAAGCCGATTTCCACCAACCGCGAAATCGCCCAGGTCGGCTCGATCTCGGCAAATTCTGACGAGGCGATCGGCAGGATCATTGCCGACGCCATGGAGCGGGTCGGCAAGGAAGGCGTGATCACGGTCGAGGACGGCAAGTCGCTCGAGAACGAACTCGACGTGGTCGAGGGCATGCAGTTCGACCGCGGCTACGTGAGCCCCTACTTCATCAACGATCCGGACAAGCAGGCGGCGTATCTCGACGATGCCCTGATCCTGCTGCACGACAAAAAAATCTCGGCCATCCGCGACCTGCTGCCGGTGCTCGAGGCGACGTCCAAGGCCGGCAAGCCGCTGCTGATTGTCGCGGAAGATATCGACGGTGAGGCACTGGCCACGCTCGTCGTCAACGCGATGCGCGGCATCCTGAAGGTGGCGGCCGTCAAGGCGCCCGGCTTCGGCGACCGGCGCAAAGCCATGCTGGACGACATCGCCATCCTGACTGGCGCGACGGTCATCTCGGAAGAGACCGGCAAGCAGTTGCAGAAGGCGACGCTGGACGATCTCGGACGTGCGAAGCGCGTCGAGGTGCGCAAGGACGACACGATCATCATCGACGGCGCGGGCGACGAGGCGCGCATCGAGGCGCGCGTGAAGGCCATCCGGGCGCAGATCGAGGAAACGACGAGCGACTATGATCGCGAAAAGTTGCAGGAGCGCGTGGCGAAGCTCGCAGGCGGTGTGGCCGTCATCAAGGTAGGCGCGGCAACCGAAGTCGAAATGAAGGAGAAAAAGGACCGCGTGGATGACGCGCTGCACGCGACGCGCGCGGCGGTCGAGGAAGGCATTGTGCCAGGTGGTGGCGTGGCGCTTCTGCGCGCGCGCCCGGCGGTCACAAGCCTGAAGGGCGCCAACAGTGATCAGGACGCGGGCGTCCAGATCGTGCTGCGCGCGCTCGAGGCGCCGCTGCGCGTGATCGCCGCCAACGCGGGGGATGAGCCTTCGGTAGTTATCGCGAAGGTGCTCGAAGGCAGGGGCAACTTCGGCTACAACGCGGCCACCGGCGAGTACGGCGATCTTGTCGAGGCGGGTGTGGTCGATCCGACCAAGGTCACACGCACGGCGCTGCAGAACGCGGCGTCGATTGCCGGGCTGATCCTGACGACGGACGCGACGGTCGCCGAGGCGCCGAAGGACGAGAAGCCGGCGCAGACCTCCGCACCGGAGTTTGACTACTGATCCGGCAGCGTTTCCTGCATGCGCGGGCCAACAGTCGCGGCCGGTGCAACCCGTTCGGCGCTGCACGCTGTCTCCGTCATGCGGCGCCGCCTTTTACCGGAGACCGACATGAAACTTGAACTTCGCATTGACTCAAGGCCGCTCGACATCGAGATCGACGACGTGGTGGCGGGACTGCTGGCTGTCCGGCTTGATCTGCCCGCAGGCGCAGACAATCAGGACGCCCTCGCGCGCTATCTCAGCGAGAAGGGTGCGCCCTGGACTCTCGACGAGCAACACATGCGCAGGCGCATCCTGCGCAGGCTCATTCTGGATATCGCTGACCCGGCACTCGTGATTCGCCATCTCATGGCTGACGAGTGAACTGGGCTGGTCAGTCCCGGTCGGGAAGTTACGGCACGACCAGGTTTTCCATTCGTATAGTTGTCCTTCGGAATCTGACATCACGATGCCCAGCGATCCTCGCTCGCCTGTCAGCCCATCAGGCAGGCTTCCTGCTGGTGTGCTCGGCAGGGACTACCTCAAGTTTTTACAGCTCTCGGTGGATGATGAGTTCCCTGTTGAGGAGTCACTCGACGATGTAGCGCTGGAGGACGCTTTGGCCGCCATCCGCTGCGGTTCAATGCGCGCGGTGCGGCCGGCCATGAAGATTTTCTTTGACGGCTGCCAGTTCTGGATTGCCAGTCACTTTCACCGCTATGAGGCGGCCCGCCGTCTCGGTGCCCGTCATCAGGAATTCTGGTGTGAGATTCAACCTGGCCCGAAGGACCACGCCGTGCGATATGCGTCGAGAATCCCCGGCATCCTGCGTTTCCGTCGAGATCCTTCCACCCCGGCTGGCTAATCGCTGTCTGTAGCCTGGTCGAACCTGGCGCCGTCCTTGCCCCGAGGCGGGCGCTTTTAATGTCCCAGATGCCGGGGGGCTGTTTTGCTGCCTGCGCCTGGTCGACGGCAGCAGTCAAGCGGAGCCGCGAGCCACGTGTGCCGGGTGGCGTCGGATGCCCGGTTCATGTGGGCCGTACTGGATTCGAACCAGTGACCAACGGATTAAAAGTCCGCTGCTCTACCCGCTGAGCTAACGGCCCATTCCTCTTTTTCGCCCGCCGCCTGGCGCTTTGCATGCTCGCCCTAACCGATATCGATTGTGCGACTCGTGGATGGCGCCGGCTCCGTTTTCGGCACGGTCAACGTGAGTACGCCGTTATCGAACTTTGCGAGGGCGCGACCGGGATCGGCGTATTCCGGCATCGGGATCGTGCGCACGAAGCGTCCGTGGGCACGCTCCAGCCGGTAGCAGCCGTTTTCCTCACTGCGCACATCCTGCTTTTTCTCACCGCGCAGCACGATCGCGCCGTCCTCGACGCTCACCTTCACGTCTTCGCGCTCCAACCCGGGCAGTTCTGCGGTCACGCGCAGCACCGGTCCCTCATCGACGACGTCGATGCGCGGCTGGAAGCGCGATGAACTGAAGTCGCCGAACCATCGTTCGAGCGCGCCACGACCTGCAAACGGGTCGTGAAAAAACTCCTCCACGGCGCGCCATGGTTCTCGTGAGAACAATCGCGCAATGTCGGGCAGGGAGGCGCGCCATGGTTCGTTTTCGTTCGCCGGCGGGCTCTCCGGGCTGTCCGCATCGGACTTGCGCACAGCGCCGCGAAGGAACTTGAAGGGATTCCACTTTTTCGGATCGGGGTTCATCGTTTCCTCCTCTGGTATCTGGCAGGAGAACCGTATTCCGGTCATGGCGCCCGCGCCGCCGCTTTTCCGCCGTCGACGTTTTCAGACTGGGGCTCGGCAGCGGTGGCCGCGGCCACCCTGCGCTGCGCGGCCGCCTGTTCCCTTTCCAGTCCGCCTGACGGCGCAAGACAGCGCGTCGCGCTGCGTTTGTGCAGCGCCCAGCCACCGCCGTGCAAGTCGGTGCCGGTGCCAGACGGCCATCGCACTTAATCCCGGCCACGGACATCGCTGTCGGGAACGGCGGGCTCACCCGGGCCTGCGCTGTCGGAGGGTGGCAGCCAGGCAGCCGCCACCCGGTGTGCTTCCTGCCGTTGCTGCCCGCGCGCCGACGTCAGCCCGTACGCACTTCGATCCGCCGCGGGCGCGCCTCGTCGCGGCGTGGGATCGTGAGCTTCAGTACGCCGTCCTTCAGACTCGCCTCGATCTTCGACGTATCGAAGTCCGGGGAGAGCGTGAACGTGCGCGCAAAGCGCGGCTCACGAACCTCGGCATGCTGCAGCCGCAGATTTGCCGGTGTCGGCACAACCGCCTCGGCCTCGATGGCGAGATTGCCGTCATGGACCCGCACATCGAGCTTGTCCCGGGTGACCCCGGGCAGGTCGGCCCACAACGTGACGCCCTGGCTGTCCTCGTAGATATCGACGGCGGGAGTAATCGTCATCCGCCGCGCGGACGGCGCACTTTCGCTGCGCGTGACCGCCGACGGGTCGCGCTTGCTCAGTTCGGTGGTATCACTCATTTTCGGCTCCCCGGACTACTGGACGGTGATTGCACGAGGCTTCGAGGATTCGCGCTTGCCGATAGCGATCGACAGGCAACCATTCTCGTAGCGCGCCTGAACCTTGTCGGGCTCTGCGTTCTCCGGCAGCTCGATGACCCGCCGGAACGCGCCAGTGAAGCGCTCCTGCGCATAAACCCGTGTGTCCTCGCTGGTATCCGGTTGTGCCGGCTTGCGCTCACCGCTGATGGTCAGCAGCCCCTTGTCGATCGATACGTCGAGTTCCGTCGCACTGATGCCCGGGGCAAACGCGACGATCTCGATCGAGTCGTCGGTGGCGCCAATATTGACGGGCGGGAACGTGCCGAAGCGGCTCGCCCGGAGACTGGAGGGGAAAGTACCGAAGAGGTTCGCCATCTGCTGCTGCAGCCGGTCGAACTCGCTGAAGAGGTCAGTTCCAAAGAGATCGCTCATGACGCTGTTCTCCTCAAGGGATGCATGGAGGCGAACGGGCCCACGCGCTCCAGTTCGCCTGCCATCTGGCAAAACAAATCGAAACACGCAGCGCACGGGACGTCGGGACCCGCGCGTCTGCCTGGGCGAATCCTAAGATAGGTACTCTGGCGAGGATTTCAAGGAGCAAAAGCAGCGTTGCGCCCCTGGAAAATTTTTGCCGGTTCCTGGCATCGCAGCGGAACAGCACCGCGACCGGAGGACAACGTGGAATTCGATACCGACTGGCTGACCCTGGGCCGGCACCGCGTGCGGCTGCGCTCGACCAGGGGATTCCGACGCAAGCAATGCGCACGGCGGTCGAAGTCATCCGCATTGCGATCGACCACAACATGAGTGTCCGTGCCTGGCTGGTCGAGGTGATCGGCCGGCAGGAAAAGAGCGATGACGTCCTGATCGGAACCACCTTGACCGAGGACAAGGTTTGTGCGCCGCAACTTGAAGCCGCGATTGCCGTCGTGCTGGGCGTCCTGCCGGACCAGATCGACCCGACGGTCACGACGGTGGCGCAGACCGGGGTGGAGCTTCACTTTGGTGTGTACGAGCGGATGCTCGCCGGGAAACCGGGAAACCGGGAAACTGGGCGCGGTGCTGCCGATCCAGTGATCCGGGCAGCGAACGGTATGGTCGGGCCGGCTGCCGGAGTGTGCCTCCAGCGTGACCGGAACATGACCCTCGGGGAAGGAATTCCGCTACCCGCCACGCGCAATGAACAGCGCCAACGATCCGACACCCTGCGGAGGCCGGCAACGTGCAGCAAAGTCGGGATCGCATGTAAAGGTCTCAAGCATGCTTCGCGCCGGAGCCGACTGGCCGACAGGTCGACAGCGTGTGCGGTGCCACCCGGCGGCCCACAGGACCTGGTCATCGGGCCGCCGCCTGCCCTGGGCGCGGCGTCAGCCTTGCGGCTTCAAGTCGACTGGAAAGCGGATTTCGAAGGTCGTGCCTTGCCCCTCGCGGGACTCGAAGTGGATCTCGCCCTCGAGTGCGCGGCACAGCTCCCGGACAATCGCCAGACCCAGACCGGCGCCCGGGATGTCGTTGCCGGCGACCCGCTCGAACTCCCTGAACACACGCTCCGTGTCTGACGGCGCAATGCCGACACCGGTATCGGCCACGCGCATGAACCACCGGCTGTCACCGCACCTCGCGATGACCAGTTCGACTTCCCCCTCCCGGGTATATTTCGTTGCATTCGACAGCAGGTTCAGCGCAACCTGCTTGAGCCTGATGCGGCTCGACTGCACGCGGACCAGTCCGGCATCAAGAGAGGCAGACAGACGCAGGCCCTTCGCTTCGATCGCTGGCCGGGCGCTCGTGACCAGTTCGTCAAACAGCATGGGCAGATCAACCGGCTCGACGCCGATCGGGCTGCGGTCGCCGACGACAACCGAGTATTCCACCATTTCGTCGACCAGCTGCTTCATGTCCTGCGCCTGCCGGGTCGCGAGCGCGAGTCCCGCCTCGGCTCTGGATGGAACGCGCGCAATCAGTTGCAGGTCGATCGAAAAGGCGTTCAGAAAGTTGCGCAGGTCGTGCACGAGGCTGCGCGTGATCTGCATGCGCGAGCGGTGCAGTTCACTGACCTCGCGTTGCTGCTCCCGCAGCTCCCGGTTGGCGCGCTCCAGCTGGGTTGTGTATTGCGCAATGGTGCGGTCACGCTCGCCGATGACCTCGCGGATCGATGTCAGGGTGACAAAACTGAGCGCCTCGTCAATCAGGCGCCGGGCACGGGATTCGTGGTCGCGGTTGAACGCGCCGTCGGACTCCGCAAAGGCCCGGACGGCGTCGGCCAGTTCCTGCCGGAACAGCTCCAGTTCACGCACGAGTTCATCAATGCGGTAACCCTGCTGCCAGCGCACCTTCCCGTGTTCCCTCGCATTGCGTTCAATGGCCCGTTCGGCCGGTTGGAGATCCTGCTCTTCGAGCGCGAGGCAGATGCCGCTCAGGATGGCGGGCAGGTGATCGGCCAGCTGCCCCCAGGTCAGCCGGTCCGCCTCGACGAGGTCGGCATCGGCAGCAACGGCCTGCATCCATCTCTGCGTCAGGCGCGCCTGTTCCCGACGGAGAAATCCGGCAAGGGCGTGCAGATTGCCCATTTGAGAATCGGTCATGATCCGCCCACAATGTGTGACATCGTTGTGCAAGACGTGCATGCGAAGAGCCATTATCGTTCCCTCGCACCGCCTGCGGGCCAGCATTGATCCAGACGGTGATCGGGAACGCTATTTGCTTCGCGTGGCGGAAACAAGTCTACCGACTCGCAAAATGCCTTCTATCCTGCTTGTCGACGATCAGCCTGAGCTGCTCGATGCGTACCGCCTCATGCTCACCGCCGAAGGGTATGCGGTACGCTGTGCACACAACGGCGTGGAGGCGCTCGACCACGCCCTGCGCCAGCCGCCAGATTTGATCATAACGGACTGGATGATGCCGCTGATGGGTGGCGGTGAACTGTGCCGCCAGATCCGGGCGCATCCGGCGCTGGCACACATCCCGATCCTTGTTCATACGGCGATGCCGCCGTCTTCGCCGGGGCCGGCGCAGTGGGACGACCTCATCAAGCCAGTCCCGGCGGCGCTGCTGCTCGCCACCGTGAAAAGGTGGTGTCCGCCTTGAAGCACGGCCGGATATCCTGACGCGATCCGGTCCGCACAGGCAACGCCGGTTTTCCGCCCCCCGGATAACCGGGTGCCGGCGCGCGCCAGGCCGGGTTGGCGGGATCCGTCGCACCACCTTGAAAATTTTCATCAGTGAAACTAACTTATATCCAGCTCAGGCAGTGTGCCCGGTGATCGACCGGCCGCACACTGCGTGTTTCGATTTGTTTGCCCCGCAGCACGGCAGGCGAACTGGAGCGCGCAAGCCCGTTCTCGTCCTTGCTGCGTCGAAGGAGAAGACGATGAGCTGCCTTCATCTCCGCTCGGCTTCGACTACGTTGTTCGAGCGCCTCCACCGTACGATCGTCGTCCTGTCCGGCGTTTTCCGGCCGGTCGCGGAGCGTGCGCGGCGCACGCTGTCAGACCGCATCGCCGCCGTGCGGCAGACGTTTCGCCAGCTCAAGTCGCACCTGCGCCGCCGTTAGCAGCGCGGTTGCCCTGCGGGCACGGTTCGCGACGACGGTATGCTGTCGATCGTGCCGTACGCCGGCTGCGGTTGCGTGAAGCGATGAGCGCCTCGATCGGAGCGGCTTTCGCAGGAGCACCGCGCGGACGGTGCGATACCGGTGCACGCGCGAGGGGGGGAGCGATCCAATGGATCCGGTAAGAGTCGAGATGCGCAACGGCCTGGAGATCCGGATGCACACCCTGGGCGTGAGGGACGTGCGCACGGCGGCATGCCCGGAGCTAACCGCGGTGAACGGATACCTTGTATTTGTGCAGGTTGTGAGGGATGGCGAGGTTTTCGTGAACTGGCACCTGCCATGGCTCTGCCGGCGCTGGCCGAGTCGCGAGGAGGCGGAATCGGAAGCCCTGGAGTACGCCGTGCGGCTTGTGGACCGTCGGCCGTTTCGCGGACCGCGGCCGGATGTCACGGAGGCGGTCTGGCGGTGGCGCCGGTGAGGAAAGCCTCGCAGATCCCGAGGAGGTCATGATGGAACTTCACATGCATTCGCATCATTTCGTTCGCCGCATGCCTGAGTGGCCCGCAGCAGTCATCGGCGGATGCGTGGCGGGCGCCGTTTTCCTGGTGATCGAACTCTTTGCCATGCGGGTGATGGGGCAAAGCGTATGGGCATCGCTGCGCATGATCGCGGCCATCCTGATGGGCCGCGACGTGCTCGCACAACCCGCTACGTTTGCGACGGGCGTCATGCTGGTGGCGCTGGTCACGCACTTCGTGCTGTCGAGCCTCTTCGCGGTCATTCTGGCGGTGATCATGGCGCCGTTCAGCCTGGATTCCAGTGTCGGGATGGCCTCGCTGGTGGGTGCCGTATTCGGCGTGCTGCTGTACGTGATCAACTTTTATGGCATGACCCAATGGTTCCCGTGGTTTGCCGACGCCCGAGGCTGGGTGAGTTTCCTCAATCACATCGTGTTCGGGCTGGTGGCGGCCGACACCTACCTGAGCCTGGAGAGAAAGGGATCGGACGCCAGTGGCACGGGGGGCACGAGTGAATGAGACGGTCGCGCGGCGCATCGTCCGGCACGGCGTTGCGCGGCGAGGACGCGGGCGGCAATGCGCGGCTTCGCTGCCGGAGTGCCCGACTCGTCAGGGAGGCTCGCACCGCATGACGTTGCGCCCGGTCCCGATGGGCCCAGCGTCGCTCGCCATCGAGGCGCGCCCGGACATGCACAGGTTTGAGATGAAAACGTCGATCAGTTACCGCAATGTTGCGATGCTTTCCCGCCCGGAGCAGGAAGACCTGATTGGCCGGCTCACGGAACGGCGCCTGAAGCCGCATCTGTCGCATTTCCCGACCGGACTGGTCCGGCTGCATGCGACAGTGGAAAGAAGCCGGCATCGCAGTGTCTACCGCGTCCGGCTCCGGTTGGTGTTGCCGGGGGGAACACTCGCCTGCGGGAACGATTCGCCGGAGCCCGGGCCGGCGATCGAACGCTCCATGACCGAACTGGAGCGGCAACTGGAAAGACACGTCGCACATCTGCGTCACGAAGATGCCTGGCGCCGCAAGGAACGGCGCGCCGGGTTGCGGCAGCTCAAGGCCGCACTGGCAGAGCAGACGGACGCCGGATCCGCGCTGTTCGGCGAGTGCGTGCGTCCGCTGCTCGCAGCGCTCCAGCGCTTTGTACAGCGGGAAATCGCGTATCTCCAGGCACGAGGCGATCTCGCCGCAGGCGACCCGACGGTCGACGACATCGTCGACGAGGCCCTGGCCCGTGCCTGCGAGCGACAGGCACAGCGCCCGCGCCGGCTCGAACCGTTGCAATGGCTCTATCAGATCGCGCTTGAACGGCTTGCCGACGAAGTGGCGCATCGACAGAGCGAGGAAGGCCGGTGCATTTCACTCGAAGGCAGGCTACCCGTCCAGCTGCACGAGCCACACGACGACGACGACGAGCTTCTGTTCGAGTACTGGCAGCCCGACGAAGTCCTGCGCCTCGAGGACGTGGTGCCGGCAACGGACGGCTCGCCGGAGGATGCGGTCATGACCCGGGAGCTTCGCGAGCTGGTGGCAACGCTGCTCGCGGAGCTGCCGGAACCCTGGCGACGCGCCGTCACGCTCTGCCGCCTCGAAGCGCAGCCTGCGGATGCCGCAGCGCGGGTTCTGGGCATTACGGAGCCGGAACTTGAAGACCGGCTTGCGCATGCCGACGCGTTCCTCAGGGCCAGACTCGCTGACCTGAGACTGACACCCGGGCCGTCGGTCGAGCCGGCGGGTTACATCGTGCCGGGGACGCTGCCGCTGGCGTCCGGGCTTTCCAGGGATTTTGACGAGGCGACACGACGCGATGTCCCATAAACACGCAGGCGCGGCCAGATCATGGTTGATCGCGGGAAGACCGCAATTTCCTGCGTGACGACGGAGGCCGACGATGGAACCCACCACGAGATCGACGCGAGATCGCGCGGATGACATCGACAACATGCTCGACGAAGCGCTCCAGGAAACGTCTCCCGCGAGCGATCCCGTCGCCTGCACGCGGACGCCTTCGATCCGGCCTGCGGAGCCACTGCGCCGCGCTGGACAAGCCGGCCATGCGGCGAAGGCGCTTGCCGCACCGCCCGGACCGGCCCGCAGACGATCCAGGAACGGGCATCCTAGTGCGCACGCGGGGTCGGGCCAGGCCCTCGGCGTGTGGGCGGCACCTGTCGTCCGCGCCGTTCTTGAGCCCAATCTGATCAGAGGGAGCAGGATCATGAAACTCACGCCCTTGCATGACCGGGTCGTGGTCAAGCGAATTGAACAGGAGCGCACGACCGCGGCAGGCATCGTCATCCCGGATACCGTCGGCGAGAAACCCGATCAGGGCGAAGTCCTCGCTGTCGGCCCCGGCAAACGGCTCGAGGGCGGCCCACGTGGCGTCCCGGACGTGAAGGTCGGTGACCGCGTGCTGTTCGGCAAATACGCCGGCACCACGGTCAAGGTGGAAGGCGAGGAACTGCTGGTGATGCGCGAAGACGACCTGCTGGGCGTGGTCACAGCGGGAGCCGCGCAGTAGGGCACCCAGCAGGTTGTGCTTCTTCCGACTGATCAGGAGGTACCGGAAAATGTCCGCCAAAGATGTCAGGTTTCATGAACCCGCACGCCAGCATATCCTCACGGGCGTCAACATCCTGGCCGATGCGGTGAAGGTCACGCTCGGACCCAGGGGGCGAAATGTGGTGCTCGAGCGATCGTACGGCGCGCCGACGGTCACGAAAGACGGTGTGTCGGTCGCCAAAGAGATCGAGTTGGGCGACAGGCTCGAGAACATGGGAGCGCAGATGGTCAGGCAGGTTGCCGCCAAAACCTCGGATGTCGCCGGTGACGGGACGACCACCGCCACCGTGCTCGCCCAGGCCATCGTGCGGGAAGGCATGAAGTATGTCGCCTCGGGCCTGAACCCGATGGACCTCAAGCGTGGTATCGACCAGGCGACGGCCGCGATCGTCGAGGAACTCAGGAAGCTTTCCCGTGCGGTCACGACCAGCCGCGAGATCACGCAGGTCGGCACCATCTCCGCCAATGCGGACGAGGAGATCGGCAGGATCATTGCGGACGCGATGGACAAGGTTGGCAAGGACGGCGCCGTTACCCTCGAAGAGGGCAAGTCGTTGCAAAGCGAACTCGAGGTCGTCGAGGGCATGCAGTTCGATCGCGGGTGGCTGTCCGCGTATTTCATCACCGATCCCGAGAAGCAATCTGCTGTTCTCGAGGAACCGTACATCCTCGTGCACGACAGGAAGATCTCGTCGATCCGTGATTTACTGCCCGTGCTCGAGGCCGTAACCAGGGAGAGCAAGCCGCTTCTCATCATTGCCGAGGACGTCGAGGGCGAAGCCCTGACCACGCTGGTGGTGAATTCCTTGCGCGGCATCCTGAAAGCAGTGGCCGTGAAGGCCCCGGGCTTCGGCGACCGGCGCAAGGCAATGCTGGAGGACATCGCGACGCTGACCGGCGCTCTGGTGATCTCGGAAGAAACCGGCAGGAAGCTGGAGAACGTCAAGCTCGAAGATCTCGGACGGGCGAAGCGGGTGGAAATCGAAAAGGAGGCGACCACGATCGTCGACGGCGCAGGGGACCGCAAGACGATCGACGCACGCACCCAGGCAATCCGTCGTCAGATCGAAGAGACGACCAGCGACTATGAGCGGGAGAAGTTGCAGGAGCGCATCGCGAAGCTGTCCGGCGGCGTTGCAGTCATCAAGGTGGGGGCTGCCACTGAAGTCGAGATGAAGGAGCGCAAGGCGCGGGTCGAGGATGCGCTGCACGCGACCCGCGCAGCGGTCGAAGAAGGCATCGTGCCGGGCGGCGGCGTTGCGCTGCTGCGAGCCCGGGCTGCCCTCGGCGACATGCGAGGCGCCAATCCCGACCAGGACGCCGGCATCCGGATTGTCTTGCGGGCGCTAGAAGAGCCGCTGCGTCAGATCGCCACCAACGCGGGAGAAGAATCCTCGGTCGTGGTCAACAAGGTCCTCGCGCAGACAGGCAGCTTTGGGTGGAACGCGGCTTCGGACACCTACGGCGATCTGATGGAAATGGGTGTGGTCGACCCGACCAAAGTCGTACGCACGGCACTGCAGAATGCCGCCTCGGTGGCCGGGCTGATCCTCACCACCGACGCCGTGGTCGCCGAATTGCCAAAGGACGAGACCAGGGCACCCGTGTCGCCGCCGGCAATGGACTACTGAAGCACGTGTGCACGGCGGCAGGGCGTGTCCGGACGCGCTGGCGACGCACTGAAACCCTTGAGCACCGGTGAAGACATCATGGGCAGGATCATCGGCATCGACCTCGGCACCACGAATTCGTGCGTAGCGCTGATGGAAGGCAAGCAGGTCAAGGTGATTGAAAACTCGGAAGGTGCCCGTACGACGCCATCGTTCGTCGCGTATCTCGACGAGGATCAGATACTGGTCGGCGCATCCGCCAGGCGTCAGGCCATCACCAATCCCGGGAACACGCTGTACGCGGTCAAGCGCCTGATCGGCCGCCGCTTCGACGAGAAGGAAGTGCAGAAGGACATCGGCCTGATGCCCTACAGGATCATCAAGGCCGACAACGGCGACGCCTGGATCGAAGCGCACGACCAGAAGCTTGCGCCGCCGCAGATCTCGGCGGAGGTGCTGCGCAAGATGAAGAAGACTGCGGAAGACTACCTCGGCGAGCCGGTCACCGAAGCGGTGATCACGGTGCCCGCGTACTTCAACGACAGCCAGCGCCAGGCCACCAAGGACGCCGGCCGCATCGCGGGCCTGGAGGTCAGGCGGATCATCAACGAGCCGACCGCAGCCGCGCTCGCGTTCGGTCTGGACAGGCAGGAAAACCGTGACCGCAAGGTCGCCGTGTTTGACCTCGGCGGCGGCACCTTCGATATTTCCCTGATCGAGATCGCCGACGTCCACGGCGACAGACAGTTCGAAGTGCTGTCGACGAACGGGGACACCTTCCTCGGCGGCGAAGATTTCGACCAGCGCATCATCGACTACCTCGTCAGCGAGTTCAGGAAGGCGCAAGGCGTCGACCTGTCGAAGGACGTACTCGCGCTGCAGCGCCTGAAGGAAGCGGCCGAAAAGGCCAAGATCGAGTTGTCGTCGAGCCAGCAGACCGAGATCAATTTGCCCTACGTCACGGCAGACGCATCGGGTCCGAAGCACCTGAGTCTGAAGCTCACCCGGGCCAGGCTCGAAGCGCTCGTGGAAGATCTCATTGAGCGCACGCTGGAACCTTGCCGCATCGCGATCAAGGATGCGGGGTTGTCCACCGACAGGGTCGACGACGTGATCCTCGTGGGCGGCATGACGCGCATGCCCAAAGTGCAGGACAAGGTCAGATCGTTTTTCGGGCGTGAACCCCGGAAGGACGTCAACCCCGACGAAGCGGTCGCCGTGGGCGCTGCGATCCAGGGGGCGGTGCTGTCCGGCGAACGAAAGGACGTGCTGCTGCTTGACGTGACCCCGCTGTCGCTTGGCATCGAGACGCTCGGCGGTGTGATGACGAAGATGATCGACAGGAACACCACCATTCCGACCCGATTCTCGGAGGTTTTCTCGACCGCCGATGACAATCAGCCAGCCGTCACCATCAAGATTTATCAGGGAGAGCGCGAGATGGCAACCGGCAACAAGCTGCTCGGCGAGTTCAAACTGGAGGGCATTCCTCCTGCGCCGCGCGGCATGCCGCAGATCGAGGTGATGTTCGACATCGATGCGAACGGGATCCTGCACGTGTCGGCCAAAGACAAGGCGACCGGCAAGGAAAACCGGATCACCATCAAGGCCAGTTCGGGTCTGTCAGAACGCGAAGTTGAACAGATGGTGAGAGACGCCGAAGCGCACGCCGCGGAGGACCACCGGCTGCGCGAACTGGCCGAGTCGCGCAATCAGGGTGATGCCCTGATCCACCGCACGCGCGGGGCGCTCTCCGAATACGGCGGGAAACTGGACGCCGCCGGAAAAGCGACAATTGAAGCCGCAATCACGGAGCTGGAGGCCGCGCTCAAAGGATCCGACCGGGACGAGATCGATGCGAGGGTGCGTGCACTGGCGACCGCCTCACAGCAACTCGGGGAAAAGGTCTACGCAGACGTGCAATCACAGGGAAGCAGCCCCGATGCGGCGACCGGCCCACAGGGCTCCAGGGGCGCGGCGCAGGAAGAGGACGTGATCGATGCCGACTTCAGGGAAGTGAAAAGGAAACAGTGACATGCCGGCGAGCGTCACTCGACGTCAGGAGGCTTGCGCCATGAAAACCCGATTGTGTATCCTGGTCCCGGCAATTGTGATCGCTGGGCCATGGTCAGGGACCGCCATGTCAGCCACCCCGCCGCTACCGACGTTGCCCCTGCAACATGACATCTGGATCACCGGGACAGTTCAGCGTGGCAGCGGGGAGTATGCGCCGGGTGACTATACGACAATCATGCTGGATCGCCCCTCCACCTCGCCCTGCAACGACAAGGTGGTGTCCGACATCCTTCTTGGCGAGGGAGGCAAGCCAGCCCCCACACTCCTGCTGTGAGCGTGAGCACGATAAATGATGGGCCAATGATCGAGATAAATGATGTTGTATAGACGAGTTGGGCGGCGCCCAAGGTGGGCACTAGATCGAGAGGGGGCCGGCTGCGAAACCGGTCCCCATTGTTACGGCTCGGGCTATTTGAGTTTGGGCGGGGGGTGTTTGTCTCGCGTTCGTCCAGGCCGATTTCCTGAACTTCAGCGTGAGCATCGTGCGATGCGGCGGACATGAGATAGGCCGGTACTCCTCTGTTATCGTGAGACGGCTCTCACACCAGCCCACGAACGCAGAACAGCCCGGCCTATGCTTCGGATCGTACATTCCTTTCTCACGCTCGAACAGCATCTTCGCTCCATCGTCACCACGCCCCAGTCCTATCATCCCGGCCGCTGCCCGCACTGCGGCCGCACGTGCCTGTGGGCGCACGGCTTCTACGAACGCAAGGCCGACCGGAGCGTCGCCGGCGCGCTCAATCCGGTGCCCGTGCCACGCTATTGCTGCGCCGCCTGCCGACGTACCTGTTCGCGCCTGCCGCTGTGCATCTGCCCGCTGCGCTGGTACGGCTGGGCGTTGCAGCAACTCGTGCTCTGCCTGATCCTCTTTGGCCTGTCGCTGCGCCGCATCGCAGCCCTGGTCGGCATCGATCGCCACACCGTGCGCCGCTGGTGGCAATGGCTCATGCGCTGCAGCGAGGACTTTGCCTTCGCCCTGCGAAGCCGCTTGCCCGAACTGGGCCGCGCGGCCGACACGGCGAGCTTCTGGCGCGCCTGCTTCGCGCTCATGCCCCTGTACCGCGCGATGGCCTGGCTTGATCTGGACGGTCTCGATGTCCCGTGATCGGCTGAACGCAATTCCACACGAGACGCGCTGTCTGGCACGGTAACGGGCAACCCACAGAGTCTGCCCACTGCCGCCTGCCCGGCATCAGGCGTTTCATGAGGTCTCTTCCACTTCAACGGAGACTTCATGAACGACATCGACCCCGTGGCGCTGTTCCGCTTGTCCGTGCTCGGCCCCATCGTGAGCCGCGAGCGACTCGAACGCGGCGAGCTGCTACAGCTGTTGCGTCAGCTCGCCCTCAAGGAGTACGCGATCCCGGGCTCGCGCCGGCGTCACATCAGCGAGCGCACGTTGCAGACGTGGTACTACGCCTGGCGACGCGAAGGCATCGCAGGGCTGGGCATCCGGCCGCGCACCGACACGGGACGCTCGAAGCTGCCCGAGGCCGTGCAGGCTGCGGTGCTCGCCGCCAAACGCGAGAACCCCAGCCGCTCGGTGCGCCAGATCCGGCTGTTGCTGGAGGCCACCGGCGTCGTGGCGCGCGGCACGCTCTCACGCTGCGCCGTGCACCGCCTGCTCAAGTCTCACAACCTCTCGCGTATCGCCAGCCCTACAGTCGTTGCCCAGGAGAAGCGCCGCTTCGTGGCCGAGTACGCTGGCTCCATCTGGTACGGTGACGTCATGCACGGCCCGACGTTCTCGTTTGGCGGGGCGCGCCGCAAGACCTATCTCGTCTCGCTCATGGACGATGCCTCGCGCCTCGTTGCACACAGCGCCTTCTGTCTGTCCGAGACGGCCCTCGAGATCGAGGGTGTGCTCAAGCAGGCGCTATTGCGCCGCGGAATTCCAAAGATGCTCGTCGTCGATAACGGCGCAGCCTATCGCGCCGCGAGCCTGCAGACCATCTGCGCAGACCTGGGCGTGCGTCTCGTGCATTGCCAGCCTTACCAGCCCACAAGCAAGGGCAAGCTCGAACGCTGGCACCGCACCGTACGCGAGCAGTTCCTCGCCGAACTGGACACCACACACATCCGCGACCTGGCTGACCTGAACGCGCGGCTGTGGGCGTGGCTCGAACAGGTCTACCACTGCGAGCCACACAGCGCGCTGGGCGAGAACGTGACGCCGCTCTCGCGCTACCGGCAGGACCTGCCGCGCATCCGCGCGCTCGGCTCGCTTGCCCCCAGGCTTGACGAGCTGTTCCTGCACCGCGTCGAGCGCCGCGTGCGCCGCGACGGCACCGTCTCGTACGAAGGCGCCGTCTTCGAGGTGCCCTATGAACTCAGCGGCCAGTACGTCGTGCTCGTCGTCGATCCGCACGCCGGTACGGTGGTGCGTGTCCAGAGCAGGGAGGGCGCTCCACTGGGCGCGGCCACCGCGCTTGATGCGCTGGCCAACAGCCGGCGCCGGCGCAGCAGGACGCCCGCCGTTGCCGCGACTGCAGCGCCCGCTGCCACAGCCAACCTCATCGAACTCGTCCATCAACATCATTACCGTCGCGAGGACTGACACATGTACCGCCAACACTTCGGCCTGCGTTGCGCGCCGTTGGACACCGACGGCATCGATCTGTGGGACGATGGCGCGCTCGCGCGCCTGTCCGAACGCTTCCAGTGGCTGCTCGACAGCCCCGGCATCGGCCTGCTCACCGGCGAGCCCGGCGTGGGCAAGACCGCCATGCTGCGCCACCTCACGCGCAACCTCAATCCGCACCGCTACCAGACCATCTACCTGTCCGAGACCGAGTTCGGGCGCATCGACCTGTACCGGTCGCTGGCCCGCGAACTCGGGCTCGAACCCAGCTACCGGCGCGCAGACCTGTGGCGCGACCTCAAGCAGCGCATCACCGAGCTGGCCAACGGCAAGCAGGTCCTGCCGGTGTGGATCATCGATGAGGCGCAGAACCTGCCGCCGGAGTTCTTCCGCGACTTCCCCTCGTTCCTGAACTTCGCCTTCGACGCCCGCAGTCTCATCACCGTGTGGCTTGCCGGCCATCCGGAGCTGGCCTCGATGCTCGAGCGCAACGCTTACGCCGCGCTCTACAGCCGCATCCAGACCCGCGTGCAACTGCAGCCCGTCACCGAGCACGCCCGCTTCGCACAGCTCATCGCCCACGCACTCAAGGCCGCGGGCTGCAACCACACGCTGATCTCCGAAACCGGGCTCGAACTGCTGCGCCAGGCTTCGCGCGGATTGCCGCGCAACGCCGGGCGCATCCTGCGCACCGCCATGCAGCTGGCTGTGCCCAAAGGGCTGAACCATCTGCCCGACGAACTGTTGCAGCAGGCGATTGGGGAAATGCGATGAGCCGCCGCCCTCAGCAGCCAGGTCAGTCACGCACCCCGTCCACGCGTATCGGGCCACGACCGCCGCCGCTGCCCGCGCTCACCGACGAGGCGGCGCTCCAGATCCAGCAACTGTTGTGCGACTGGCTGCTGTGGTTCAGCAGCGCATACGCAGAGCAGATCCAGCGCAGCAGGCAGCCATGGGCTGCCCCGGTGCGGCATCACATCGACGATCCGTTCTGAGCAACGGCCCCGGGCGAGCATCCCGGGGCCGTTGCTCTTGCAGCGCGCGACAATATTGCGCCGGGTGTCGATCTACGTCTCGCGCTCGACTGCGGTTCATCCATTCTCGCTGAGCGCGAGACATCCGCCGCTGTCTCAACGCCAAATATCTCGCACTACAGAATACCGTTTAGATCGCGACGGAACACCCATCACGCGCGCGACTGACAGGTGCGCGATCCCCTTGATTGACGCGTTATCCGGTAACTGCTGCTCACCGGCCCGGCGTGTTGAAGTAGCTATTCCACTGTGGCGTATAAGGATCGAGCTCCCGGACGATCGCATCATCTGCGTTTGCGATGAGCTGTTCGAGCATCTGGCGTTTCGTTACCGTGTGACGGCGCGCCAGACGTGCCAGCGCGAGATTCGCCTCGGCGCTCACCCACACGTCCAGCCTTCGATCGCCATTGCCGGAATTGCCGGCCGTCGGTCGGCGGCCTCGCCAGGCGGCCTGTCTCTGCGCAGTTGATTGCGCCATTCCATCCTCCAGATATCGTTACCGGGTGACGGCGCCGGAACTGCGAGCGTCACGGCACGGCACCGCGCCCTTGCGCCCTCAACTGATCGAGCGCGTTGACAGAAGTAAAACGGGGAGCCGATGCTCCCCGCGGACGTTTCGGTTTCAGAACGGCTCGTCAGCAGTCCTGTGTGGCGATTGTTCCGGTCCGGGATACCAGGGCTCGCGATACCGCCGGATCTGGGTGGCGTAGGCGCGGCTGAACCACAGATAGAAATCCTCGAGGAAGAACTGCATCATGTAGGCCGCTTCATCGGAGAGTTCGGGCAGCGGCAAGCGCCGGGAGGCCCCGTCCGGGCGAGGAGATGTTTTACGGGACATGCTATCGGGCTCCATTGGGCTGGCGCGCCGGTACGCGGCGCGGGGATGACGTTGAAGGGGCAAAGACGTCGAAGTACAGCTTCTCGTCGAGTTCGGGCAGTTCACGGTGAGCGGCGGTGGTGAGCAGTTCGTTGGCGAGCGTGGTGAGGACTCGATAGTTGCCCAGGGCGTGCTCGCACAGCGTGTGTCGCAGCGGTGGTGTCATCAACTGCGGCGCGCCGGCGCTGGTGAGCAGATGGTCGAGACAGGCCAGCAGGTCATCGGTCGAAGCCTTCTCGGTCGCCAGACGCGAGCGGATACGGCTGCCCAGTGGGAGCAGTTCGTCGCATCGCAGCTTGTCGGTCAGGCGTGTGTCGCCGGAGAGCACCACGCACAGAAGCGGTTGCGAATCGAATCGGGCGCTGGCCATGAGCCGCAGTTCGTTGAGCACACCGGCGCTCATCTCCTGGGCTTCGTCGATCAAGAGGATCGGACGTCGGCGCGTGCTTTGCAGATGCGACAGCCATCGGTCGCGCAGCGACCGGAAGCCGCCCCAGCGGTTGTGCGGCTTGAGCTCCAGACCGAAGATGTCGCCCATCTCGCGATAGAAGTCGGCGAGGTTGCTTTGCGGGTGATTGATCGAGACGACCGTCAGGTCGGTCAGGCGCTCGAGCTTCTCGGCCAGCACGCGCATGACGACGCTCTTGCCAGTGCCGGGTTCGCCGTGAATCATCGCGAAGCCGCCTTCACGCACGAGCGCGTTCTCGATGCGCCAGCAGAAGTTCTCGACGCGCGGCGGCACGTAGATGGCCTCCAGCGGCAGCTCCGGCGAGAACGGGTTCCACTTCAGGCCATAGAGGGCTTGCAGACGCTGGCTCATACGTACTCCTGCCAGTCGGCGGGAATCCAGGCCGGCGGCAGGCCGGTTGCGGCGTGCTCGGCCAGCAACTGGCGCAACAGCGGCGCGATGCCGGGTGCACTGTCCGGAATCGGCTCGACGACATCGACGGCATCGAGACGACGGCGGTGCCCGTCGGCGTTCGCAGCCTTGTCCAGTGGGTGCAGCGGACACAGTGCTGCGCCGCTGCTGGCATCGACGAGATCGACGCGGCTCAGGTCCCAGCGTGCATAGCGCAGTTGCACGCGCTGCAGATGCCGGTAAGCCGAGGGGATCTCAAAGCGTGTGCCGTCCAGACTGACCGTGCCATCCGAGCGCCGCTGGGTGCGCGTCACGTCGATACGGAACGCGGCGCGAAGCACGTCACTGGACGGGCATTCGCGGCCCACATCGGGGCCGGCCAGATAGCGCTTGAGCGGCGTGGCGCCGATCTCAGAATGATGCGCGTGGTGATACTCGCGCTCGATCCAGGCGTGGGTGGCCTGATTGAGCAGTTCGAGCGTAAGATTGGGTTCGCCCTCAAGCATGGCCATCACGCGGCCTTCGATGCGGGCCCAGAACGTCTCCTGCTTGGCGTTCTGATAGGGGGAATATGGCAGCGTCGTCTGATGCAGCACGCCAAGCGTGTGCAGCCCGGCGGTTGTTTCCTCCGCAAGCATTGCCGCGCCGTTGTCGGTCATCAGGGCGCGCGGTCGCCCTCGTCTCTGGAACGCCTGGCACAGTCCATGAATCAGACTGCGCGCGGTCTCGTCGAGGAACCACTGCGCATGACAGACGACGCGCGAGCGGTCATCGAGCACGCACAGCAGCATCGGTGTAATCCACTGGCCGTCGTGCGTGAGCAGCTTGCGCGAACCGTGGTGGAAATCGAGATGCCAGAGCGCGTTGACGTGTTCGACCTCGAAGCTGCGTACCTCGAGCTTCTCGAGACGATCGCGGGCGAGCATCGCGCCGGTGCTCGTATGACGCGGCTTGCGTTCGCGATACATCCCCTTGGCGCGCAGGTAACGGCGAAGTGTCGTATAGGACGGTACACCCGCCTCGCCGAGGATGACCTTCAGGTTATCGAAGTGCAGCTGCATGGTCCAGCCCGGGTGCTGGTGATATTGCGCGCGGATCGCCTGGACCGCTGCGGGCGACAGGAGTGCGCCGGCGCCAGAAGGACGTTGGCGGCTGCGAAGGGTGTCTACCGGGTCGTGGGCGGCCTTGCGGGCCTTGTAGAACCATCGTTCGATGGTCGAGCGGCCAAACTGGACGTCGTCGCCAGTGACGGGATGACGCCAGCGTTTGGTGGCCAGTACGGTGATGAGTTCGCGCAACTGGCCGGGTTCAGGTGGTGCGGCAAGCAAGGGGCCCACGATCGCGAAGCGCAGCCGCGCCCAACGATCCCGCAGGGGTAAATCGTGAAGTTCAGTCATGCTCTCTCCAGGGATGCGGTGCGTCGCACCGCGATTCAGGGGAGAGGCGAGACTACCGGCGCGTTCCGAGGGGGGCGAGTGAGAAGTTCTGCGGGCGATCACCGTCCATCACGCACGGCGCCCATTGCGCTGGCGCTGGTAAGCGGAGAAAGCCACTGCAGCAGGCTCAGCAGCGGTCCGGGAGGTCGCCTGGCAACGAAGCGTTCGAGCAGGCTTGCCGGTGCCAGCGCGGTATCGATAGGCGGCATGAACGCCGCCCGTCCGAGCGTCCAGAATGGTGTGCTGACGAAGTCGGTGGTCCACCAGTCGCGCCATCGGGCAATCGTCGCGGGCGGCACGCCAAGGTCATCGAGCTGGCGCATTGCCGCGGCCGAACCCGCGCTGGCACGGGTGGCACTGACGGCGACCATGATTGCGCCGACGTAGACGCGTCGGCCAAGAAAGCGCACGGAGACAGGCGTGGTGCGGCGGCGGCAGTCGGCACAGCAGAAGCTGTAGCGGAAATCACAGTGGTAGCGGGCTTCGTGTGAAACTCCGCGCGGCTTGCGTGGGTAACGGGCGCTATGAAGTACGCCGCCACAGAGGCAACCCTGTTCCCGTGTCTGGTCGGCGTAATCCTGATCAATACGTAGCAGCAGTTGATAAAAGTTCGGGTCGTTGGCTCTCACGTGGCACACTGGCGAAGTCTCTGGTCTTGGCAGACGTGAGACTCTCCCTTGGGCGTCGTTTGTGCAAGATGCCTGAGGGAGATCCCCCTCGCTACATCACGCTGGACGCCCAAAACACCCCGAATTCCCATCAACTAACGCGCTCATGCTCACTGCTGCCGTACCGGAACCAGCGGGTTACCGTCAAGGGACGCGTAACCTGCCCCGATACGGGCATTCAATTTACGCCGCAACCGGACGTCGTGTTTCCGGTCTGGTAAAGGTAAGCAGGGGCTGGACGCCGCCATACGGCAGTCAATTCACTGACTGCAAATCCGTCGGTCGAACCGGGGCAATCTCAGTGCGCGATTGACAGAGGGAAGCGCCCATAACGGTTCCAGGACGGCGGGCGGTGCGAGTTGCGATCAGATCAGGTGCGATCGGCCGCCTCGCGGAGCGGGACGACATGCGTGCGCGAACGCACAATGCCCAGGGCACCCCCGTCGTCGGCGTAATCCATCCAGAGCATGCGCGTGGGGAAGAGCAGTGGTGAGACGACGTAGCAGCCGCTTTCCTGCATGCCGGATGCGATTGTGCGCCATGCGTTCCAGGTCTGGTCAAGTGCGTGAACGAAATGGCGATGCAGCCAGTCCTGCGGGCCGACTGTGGGCGGCAAATGGGCCGGCATGAAGGCCAGCCATTCAAGCAATCCAAAAGGCGGATAATTTCCCTGGCAGCGCGTGAGTGTCTGCATACTGAAGCGCCTCTCCCAGGACAGGCGCCATCCCAGCAGGGCAATCGACTGGGCAGCGGTATTGCCGTCGCACAGCAACAATCCGAATTCAGGCGAATGGCGAACGGAGACGGCCTCTGGCTGTACAGGCCGGACTGAACGCGCCAGACGGCGCACACGATTTTTCCGGATCTTCCTGTAAACGGCGCACAGCATGATGCATGTGTGATCGAGGTGTGGCCAGTCGTCCGCCCAGGCGAAGCGGGCCGGCGGACACACTGAAGGACGAGGGCCGTTCCCGCTGTGTACACTGGCGCGGGGTGCGGGATCGACGCGGGGCAGCTCTGGCGGCCGGCGAAGGTGTCGCTCCAGCTCGCCGATAAACATGAGTCGACGGGGAATATCCGAGCTCGCCTGGATTTCGTCGCCGGGAAGGTACTGTCCGGCCGCATCGCGCATACGCCGCCTGCCTGGGCCGAGCAACTGCACATACCGGAAGAAGTACTCATGCCATGCGCGCAGGCGATCCAGCCCCGTCGCGTCGATACCGGTCTTCGTGCGCAGGCGGCGAAGCGAGGCCGCGGCGAGCAGGGAGCGACCGCAGACCGGGCATGCATATGGATGGCGTACGAGCCCAGCGTGGAGGCGATACGCGAGCGGTTGGCCGCAACCCGTGCAGGCCTCGCATAGCACGCATCCATGAATGGGGCAATGCCGGAACGCCGTGAACTGAAAAAGCGTTGCATGAAAACCCACCGACGCACAGGTCAGGCAGAATCGCAGCGACGGGCTCGCCGCGTCGAGCAACGCATCGATACGATTCGCAGTGCAAAACGAATTTTCAAGGTCGTGCAGGCCAATGTGCAAGGTGTCGGCCAGGTCGGGGAGCCTGAATGCATCGGCCGCCCGGAGATCAATGCCCTCGCCCGTATTGATTGCTGGCAGGATCGCCAGGGCCTCGCCGAGTTGTGTCCAGTTCAGGCGGTTGAGCAGCTGAAATTTTGCGAACCGCGACCACGCAGACTCCACCGCGCAAGTCCATGCCGCACGCGTCGTATAAGTTCGCCGCTGAGCGACAGAAACCGGACTGCACACCTGCCACGGCAACGTTTCGGCCACTGGCCGGGCGTCATCATTTCCTGGCGCGCACATAGCCGGACACGTCGACACCTTCGTCCCAGACTGCCCTGGAAAAGGCAAAACTGGTGGAATCGCGCTTTGCATACTGGTAAAGAATGTGCTGGACCGCGCGCGTGAAGAATTCCATGGGTATCTCTAATTCCCCCACCAGCTGGGCTCGTTTATGCGCGTCGTCGAAGGCATCCCAGAGGGCACCGCCTTCGGCCGCCAGACGCATGCCCGCTTCCCAGGCGCGTGGGAAAAAGAAGCGTGTATGCGTCCAGCCGGAGTTCTCGGGATATTCGCCCTGATCGTATCCCTGCAGACACGCTGAACACTCGTGCGCGGAGCGCACACCGTGAAAGGGTAATTCTTCGGTCATGAAGCGGGCGACAATCTGTTCTTCGCCATCACGCTGGAAAATGCTCTTCCTCGCCCGCAGCGAGGGCTGGCCGACGAGCATGGTCACAAGGCGCACGCCTTCGAGCTCGAGTTCGTCGTGAATGTCACGCAGCCACTCGAACTCCGAGCTGCCCAGATGCTGGGCTTCGTCGAGGAAAACGAGGATATCGCTGCTGTGTGACTGATCGGCGATTTCGAGCAGACGCTGTGAAAGCCGGTGCCGCAGCTGTGTCGGATCACGTCCGGAACTCGCCTTGTGCCGGGCCATGGTCAGCAGGGCACTGAAGAAAGCCGTCTCGGTCGCAATGCGCTTGTGCTGGCAGCGCATGCGCAGGATCGGCAAGGCGGGGCGCTGTGACGCGAGCAGGGACTCCAGAAAGAGGATCGCATAGGTCTTGCCGACCCGCGAGCGGGCATAGACCATCGCTCCGGTACGCAACGACAGGCAGCGCACCAGCAACGCATAGAATTGCGCGATCGATGGCGTCGGGATGCGATACCTGCGCAGCACAACCGGATGTTCATCGATCGGCGATGGCCGTAATGAGTCGGTCGTCATGGTCAGCGAAAGATCTGCCCCTTGCCGAGCTCGGGCAGGCTCACGGCAGGGATATTGTCCGATTCCGTCGATGCTGTTTCCGCGGTGATTTCGTCACGCGTGTCGCGCTGTTCAACGGCACGTGCGGCTTCGGCGATGCGATGGGGCATTCGCCGCTGTCTCGTGCGGGATTTGCGTTGCTGATACTTGAGGTAGGCCTCGACGGGATCGGAGAGATCGCCGTAGTCGATTTCCTTGAGACGCTTCAGCCTGAGGATTTCCTGTCGAAGCCGCAACGAATGAGGTGTCTGGTCCCATGGTCTGGCCGCCCTGAGCGGACCGATCTCCTCACCGCTCGCGAGAAACGCCGTCACGACACGCATGTCCTCGGGATCGAAATATATCCGCAACGGCTTGCCGATCCGTCCGGACGCTTCTCCGAGCACGCCGCTGGAATACCGGACCCCGTAAAGGTTGACATAGGGACGCACGCCGCGACGCAGGTTGCCGCGCACAATGGCCTCATGAACGGGCTGCAGCAGCATCAGGTTTTGCCGGTAGCGTTCGGCAAGTGTTCGCCATAGCACGCCAGGTTTCTGTGCGAAATGCTGCATCATCTCAATGGGGGAACGGCCGCCCAGGCCGTCATGCGGTGTTCCGTTGTAATTCGCGAAGCTCACGTCGAGTAATTCGGCAAGTTCTTCGCTGCTCACCAGAAGGCTGCGTTTGCCGTCCGGTTCGCACAGGGCCCGCCGCACATCCTGGGCGCTGGAGCCTGTTGTACCGGGAAGCCGATGCGACAGCGTGCTGCCAACCGTGCCGAAGAACCGTTCGATGTACGGCCGCTCGTTGGGCTCCGCGTAGGGGCCGGCATCGACGTGGCTGCCGATCATGTCGCATACGGTGGCGAGTGTCTCGCCGGCGAGGTGACTGCGCGCATTGTCGTAGCGTAACCAGTCCCACGTCGCGTATTCGGCCGCGCGAACGGCCTCGCTGATAAACCCGGCGCGCGATTCGTAACGCAAACCGGCAATCGAGAAGGTCGTTCGCTTGCGGCGGGGTTGCAGGGCGTTCTGTACGGTCCTGATGACGTCGTGCCGGTTGTATTCGGTGGCCAGCGCGAGGTGCCAGCCCAGCACCGCCCGCGTGCATACATCGATGACAACGAGCAGCCACACGCGTTCGAGTTCGATATCCCTGTCCAGCCCAATGGGGTCCGTCATCCGGATGCACAGACGGATATCCAGTTTATGTCCGTCGAATTCGACCGCTTCGAACGGACGTGTCACCGGCGGACGCGACATCTGATCCGGTGGAGGACGAAGTGGCTGGACGCGCAGCGCGCCTGAGGCTCGCGCCGCCTGCGCAAATGTCTGGTTTGCCACCAGGCGACGGATGGCTGCAGCCAGGCTGCGGATGCCCTGAAGATCCTGATTGAAGGGATAATGCCTGCCCGTCAGATTAAGCTCGCGACAGCGGTTGAGGAATTCCCGGTGCGTCGCCCGCAGGCCGCGCAGTTCGCCACGCGCGCCGAAGTAGACCTTGTGTAGCTGGATCTGCCTTTGCAGGAACTCGGCCAGCACCTCATGCCGCGCGAGCAACTGCGCCATCGCTCCCGCCGCGCCGCCCCGCTTGCCGGGGACCGCCGGTTGCGTGGGCCGGGTACGCACATAGCCCCGCGTGCGCACATGAGGTACCAGCGCGCGGAAGCCCTGGATACGTCCGTCGGCATGTGGCGTGGTGCAGCGGGCGAGCAAGCGGTACAGCTGCGCGCGCCGGATTCCGGTCGCACTCTCGATCAGTGTCAGGCTCCGGTCTTCCAGGTACTGACGAATCGCCTGTTCACGGCGCAGAAAAATCGTCCGGCGCGCTTCCGGCAGTGCAGACGGATCAACTGTCGGCCAGCTGTGCAGATCACGCAGCTCCGGGGCGAGTGCCCGACGCGTAAGGCAGTCCGGCGTTTTCACGACGCGCCCTCTGTCGCCACAACCTGCCTGAAACGCGTATGCCTGTTAAGCTCGCCGGCGCGCAGATCCGGGCTTACAAGCCGACCTCGTCGAGTCAGATCGAAGACAGCGGTGCGTGTCAGGACTGGATCGGTCGGCAATGCCTCGTATTCGATGGCGTACAGCGGCTTCGGTAACGCCAGGCCCTGTTCGATCCGATCGAGAAATTCATTCGAGAGGAACGGGCCGTTGCTTGTGACATAGGGCAACATGCGCATCCAGTTGTCGATCCACTGGCGATGCGGTTGTAGTGCATCAGCGTTCACCGTCGAGACAGGCAATGGATCGAGGATTTCTATCAACCCGGCGTCAATCGCAGTGAGGCGCGTGGTTTCCACGACGACGAACTCGGTTACATCGTCCCGACGAAGCACGAAGTCCACAATACGGGGCTTCTGGTCAACAAGAATAAGTCCCGGATACTCACAGAACGTCAAAACCGAAGCGTACGACTCGATCATGGCCCAGAAGTCGACAGCCGCATGCGAATAAAGCGAGAGGCGTCGGGAGAGCTTGGGGCTCCAGACGTGGAACTGGTGCGTCCATTTCGAGCGCTGAATGGCGACCGGGTGAAAGTCAAACTGCAACGCAGGATCGACCGGACGAACGTCAGCCACCACCATTCCTCCGCAAAGTTCCAGCTTTACTTCCCTTCATCAACAAGGTCCAAGTTTAGTTCGCATTTCCGGAAAGTAAAGTTGAAAAACTGTCCGGTTGGCTTACCGCAGCGCGGGGCTTTCTTTGGGGGAGGATGAAACAAAATTACTTCGCGGGACGCCTCCTGGCCGCCCCCTCTGCTGGGCGGCCAGGAGGCCTCTCAATGATTGTCAACCTCAGCCTAATCGATGGCGGAACGGACTCGCCGGGCAATCTGATGATGCTGCACCCGGCGTGTCATCGGCATGCGCGTGTTCACGGATTCTCGGTGGTAAAACCGGCCCGGGCTCCCGGGCTTTGAAAGGCTTGAGCTGTATGCGGCTGACGTCGCACGCACAGTTCTTGGGAGCGCGTGCCGGCAACCGCGCGCTTACCCGGCAGGTGCCGATGTGCGCTGCACTCATTGATCACCCGGGAGGTAATGATCGCAACCGCCCCGGACTTGAAAAACACCGGTATAGATATACAATTCAATTTTCGTATATCCACCGGAGGTGGTAATCATGCAAGTCGCAAAATGGGGCAACAGCCTCGCTGTCCGGCTGCCTGCGAGTGTCGTGGATGCACTCGGTCTGAAGGAGGGCGACGACATTGAGATCTATGCCGACCAATCCGGCGCGTTCTCGCTAAGCAAAAAGCCGACCGTCGCCGAGCGGATCGCGCGCCTGCGCAAGTACCGCGGGCGCCTGCCTGCCGATTTCAAGTTCGATCGCGAATCGCTCAGCGACAGGGGAAACGCTGAATGACCGTTGAGGCACCGACGCGATTTGCCGTCGATAGCAACGTCATTGTCTACCTGTTCTCTGGCGACGTCGCGAAGGCTGACCAGGCCGAGGCGCTGGTGTCGCGGGGGACTCCGAAACCTGTCATCAGCACGCAGGTCATGAACGAGGTCGCACTCGTCATGAGCCGGAAAATGGGGCTCTCGTGGCCTGAGATCGATGTCCTCCTGGGCGATGTGGAATCGTTCTGCGAGATCGTGCCAATGACGCTTGAAGTCCACAGGGAAGCACGCCGTATCGCCGGACACTACGGATTCAGGTTCTACGATTCGTGCATCATCGCCTTCGCGTTGCTTGAAGGTTGCGAAGTGCTCTACAGCGAAGACATGCAACATGGCCAGGTGATATTCGATCAGCTCACGGTGATCAATCCGTTCCGGTCACCCAGTTGACCACCGTCTGATTCATCAGCCGGCCTCGCGCTGCGTGTGCCGTCGATACTTCGGGCCGATCATGTGCAGCATTTAAGAAATTTACCAGGTGAACTCCCTGGGTGAGGCGCGCGTCGGCGTGCCGATCGGAGTCAGACTGGAAAGGGCCCCGCCCGGAAATGTAGTACAGCCGCGTCGCGACTGACTACGGTGTCTGCCCGGGCAGGGCTGAATGCTCATTGAGAATCAACGCCAGTTCATCCGATGATTCGCGACCGTGTCACCGTGGCGGCGGTCGTCCTCTTCGTGCGCATACTGGCTGGTCGTGTTGATCGAATCGTGCCCGAGGTTATCGCGCACCGTGCGCAGATCGAGGTCGCTGTCCAGCATGTGCGAGGCGGCCGTATGCCGAAGCCAGTGTGCCGACGCCTGCCGGATGTGAGCCGCGTGCTCGACATGCTCGCCGCCCCGGGCCTCGGCCCAGTCCGCCGCTTTGGCGAACACCGCCTTGATCGCGTTATGCACGGTCTTGCGGTCAACGCCTTCACCCGCGGCGTTGCCCTTGCGGCGACGATAAGGCAGGAGCAGGGGGGTGAGCTCGCCCCGCCCGGGCAACGGTTCGAGGCCATGCGCCTGGCGGTAGCGCTTCAGCTCAATGAGCAGTTCCTCGGACACCGGGATGCGCCGGTACTTCAGCCCCTTGCCCACGACCTCCAGCCACCAGCGCGGCGTGCCGTCGGTGCCGAGCTCACGCACGAAGTGGCCCATCGTTCCAGCGGCGACTTCCGAGATCCGCAGGCCGAGCAGATAGAACAGGGTGGTGAGCCACCGCGCGCGCGCCTTGCCGCGCTGTTGCTGCGGCTCCTGCTCTGGCATGGCCGCCACGTAATCCTTGACGTGCTGCCACATGACGGCCGGCAGATAGCGCGTGACCCGCCGGGCCGGCCGGCGCCGCCGCTGCCGCAGCAGGCCGAGCGGATTGCCGCGCAGGTAGCCGGCCTCGACCAGCCAGCCAAACAGGCTGTCGAGGATCACGACGGCCTGCCGGATGCTGGCCGGCTCGAGCCTGCCCGCGAACGGCCGCCAGCGCGGATCGTCCGTGGCATAGCGGGCGCCGCCTTCCGTGATCCATGCCGAGGCCGGCTGGGGATCGGCCAGGAACTGCCGGTAGCGCGCCAGGTCCTCGTGCGTGAGGGACGAGACCGGCTTGAGCTCGGCAATCACCGTCCAGATGGGGTTGCGCCGGTCGGGGGCCGCCAGGAAGGCGCGGAACAGGTGCAGGTCTTCCTGCGCGATCGTGCCCGGCCCCTGGAGGGCGTCCGCGAGCGCCCAGAGCAGCAGACGGTCGGCTTCCTTGCGATAGCTCGCGTGCGTCGCCGGGCTATCGACATAGTTGGCCAGCCACAACGAGACGGCTTCCAGGTCGGTCTCGGCGCGGATCTGCCGGCGCGCCGCGTCGCCGAGATTTGCGCCGACGCCGCCGGTCCGGCCCGCGCGCCGCTGGATCGCCGAGGCATATCGGACAGGTAACGCGAGGGGCAAGCCGGGTTCCGTCGTCATCGACCATCCTGGTCAGGTTTGCGGTTCATTCTGGCGCCCTGACGGGCTGCCGTGCCTGCGCACATTCTGCCAGACTGGCGGCTACAGTCAATTCCCCATAATAAGCATAATGTGAATTATCGTACAGATATCGTTAGATTTAAGGCGTATTACGTTGTATTTTTTATCTAGCCGATGGCGAAGCGCGCTTCCGGCATCCCGGACCCCGCGCTCGTGCGATCCGGCCCGCCGGCTCCGCGGGCGGCCCCGTCGTGTCGCCTGACGACGCCGGGACGATGTGCCCACGCGATGACCGGCAGGTTTGACGGAGGCACGTCCTGTGGTTCGGTCGCCACCGACGGGCCCGCGCAACCACAGGCGGAATTTCACCGCGGCACGCCCGGCGCGATCCTGAAACTGCGCAAAAGGCGCGACGTTCCGCGCCCGAGGCGTGCCAGGCACGACGTCGACCAGGGGGGGAATCGCGCGAGCTGTAGCCGGCCATGACGCGCTACCTGCCTTGCGGGGCCATCCGGCGCCGAGCTCTCGTTCAAGGCAAGCTCCAGACGGGCACGAGCGGATGCGGAAACTCCTCCCAGTGTGAACGGCACGCTGTCGAAGTGGCCGGCCCAGCCGATTTGCCGTGCTCCGCTCCCGGTGCGCCGCCACCATGCCTTGCGGACAAGCCCGCGCCGCGTCCGCCAGCCGTGATGGACCAGAGCGCAAGCCGTCGCGCCGGCGACAAAGGCGATCTGTCGACCCGCTTGTGATATCACTTTTTGATTGCACGTGGATATCACTTTTTGCTATCATTTGGACATGAAGACGAAACACGCCCGCACCCTCGCCGCGATCTACACGAAACCGACCCTGGGTAGCATCGTGTTTTCGGACATTGAATCGCTCGTCGTCGCCCTGGGCGGCGAAATCCACGAAGGCGCGGGGTCGCGCATCGCCTTCGCGCTGAACGGCCAGCGCCGCTACCATCACCGCCCGCACCCGGGTAAAGAGGCGAAGCGGTATCAGGTGGAAGACTTGCGCGACTGGTTTAGCGAAATGGGGATCAAGCCATGAGCAATGCAATGACCTATAAGGGATATTTCGCCCGCATCGACTTTGACGGGCGCGACAACATTTTCGTCGGGCATGTACTCGGCGTTGACGACAAGATCAGCTTTCACGGCTCGACCGTTGACGAGCTCACAGTCGATTTTCATGCGGCGGTCGATCATTACCTGACGGACTGCGAGCAGGCCGGCCGCAAGCCGCAGAAACCCGCGTCGGGCAAACTCATGCTCCGCATTGATCCTGACATCCATGCACGCGTGGGCATTGCGGCGGCTGTCTCTGGCGAGAGTGTCAACCAGTGGTCAGAGGAAGTGCTTGGCCGCGCCGCGCGCGAAGTGCTGGAGCGCGCCGCGCACGCCTAGAATCCGGTTCGCCCTGACGAAAAGGCTGGCGCCGCGCGCGCTCAAGCAGTTGGGCCCGGCCCCTGCGGGGCCCGCCGGCCGATGAACTGGCCACGGGCGGCGGGAGAGATGCGGGGCCGCGCATGACCCGCGTTGTCAGTCCTGCGGGAAAGTCGCTTTGCACATCAAGAAGGTACGGCGTGTTCGCCCTGCTTTTGCCCGTGTTGGCTCAACGTCGAATCGCGCCATCCAAACGTCCGCTAACCGCTCGTTGCGATCGGTCTTCAGTTCGACTGCTTCATTGTCGGCAATGGTATCGAGCCCGCCAGGGAGCCACCGCGAATCGCGCCGGAACAGGTCAGCCAGCATTGGTTCAAGGCGAACAGTCCGGTCGTTGACGGTGATCCCCATCTCGACATCGAACCAGCCATCGCCCGCCCGCCGCAGGCCGCCGTCGATGGGCTCGATCTCGATGGCGTTGAACCGGAATGCCTCGCTCATCGTCACCTGCCAGCCATTCCTGCGTAGCTCGGGAAGGATGCGCGTGGCCATTGTGATGTCCTTTCGGCACGCGATGCGGCGCTTTCAGCCCGCCGCGTCCGCGCCGCCCAGCCGCATCCGGTAGTCCACCAGGAGCTGCTGCTGTGCTTCGAGCTGCGCGGCCAGCTTCGTGAGGTCCGCGCGGAGCGAGTCGCGAGCCTCGCGTACCTGGAGCAGCTCGGCTGCCCGCGCATCGGCTGCCGAGTGCGCTGCGTCGCGCTCGGCCTCGGCGCGCGCCCGATCGGTGAGCGCACGATTGAGGGCGGACTGCAGCGCCTCGCCATGTGCCTGCTGATCGCGTGCGAGCCGGGTCGTGGCCGTCGCTTCTGCGACGAGCCGCGCGTTGTCCCGGTTCAGCTGTGTGATCTCGTTCTGCCGGACGATGCCCGTCTGGTTCGCCTGGCGTAGCTCAGCCTGCACCTGCTGGACCTGCTGCTCATGTCGGTGCGCTTCCTGTTCGCGCTGCTCGCGCGAGGCCGTACGGAAGTGCTCAAGGGAATCGCGCGCATGCACGAGCTTGGCCTCAAGCGACAGGCGGAAGCCTTCCTGCTCGGCAAGGCGCTCGGTCTGGTCGCCTACCTGCTGGGTGAGCCGCTCGACGTCCAGGTCGCGCTGATGCAGCGCCACGCGAGTCCCGGCGTGCGCTTCCTGCTCCACGGAAAGGGCGGCGGTCGCGCCAGAGAGCTGCTCCCGCACCGTGGCCAGCTCAGCACCGAGCCTTGCGATTTCGGACTGCGCCTGCTGGCGCTGCGCGGCCGCAGCGGCGGTCTGCTGGTCGACGAGGGCTTGTGCTTCTTCATGCAGGCGGGCCGCGAGCCGGGCCACCAGATCCTGGATCGCGTCCGAGAGCGACCCGGCGCGTGTGAGTGACGCGCCCTCATCTTCCTCCAGTTCCTTCAGGTACCGGTGGATCGTGGTTTTCGAGCCCGTGTTGCCGAGCGCGATACGTATCGCGTCGATCGATGTGTGCTGCCCCTGCGCGAGCAACGCCTCGCGGGCGCGCTTTACGTCCATGCGCGTAAGACCGGTGCGGGCCATCTGCTTCCTCGCTCGAATATCGTACTGTATTACGTACCATGTATATACGTATCAACGCACGCGGTCAAGCTCGGTCTGATTTGGGCGCTATTGGCCTGCGATAAAGGAGGGTTATACAATGTGATGGGCCGAAAGCCGCCCCTGGAGGCCGGAAGCGGTACGGAATGTGGATCGGTAGCCCGATTTCAGGCGAGCGCCAGCTGGAGCGCCTCTCCGGGCGGGCATACCTGGTAGCCCGTCGCCCGGTAGCCGCGCTGGCGTTTCTCCCACATGCGCTGCAGCATCGGATGGCCGCCGTCGACATAATCGAGCACCCGCACGCCAGTCTTGCCTGCATGCTCGCGGTGCAGCCGGCCGGCGTACTGCTGCAGCGTGCCCTTCCAGGCGGACCGGCATGCCCAGTACCAGCGTGTCCAGCGCCGGGTGGTCGAAGCCTTCCCCGACCAGGCGGCCGGTTGCGAGCACGACGCGTGGCGTGTCCCTGTGCAGCGCGTCAAGGACCGCCAACTGGGTGGCGCGCGCTTTTCTACCGAGCCGTCCGTGCAGCACGAACAGCGACTGCACCGTGTCTTGCAGCATCTGCTGCAGGCTTTCGAGATGGTCCGTCCGCTCGGTGAGTACCAGCACGTTACGCCCCTGCCCGTACTGTTCACGTACCGCCGCCGCAATCATCTGCGTGCGCGGTGTGTCCTGCGCGAGCTGTGCGAACACCGCCTGGATTGGCGCGTCGGCCGCGACGTCCACCGTGGAGGTGAGCCTTTGCGGGAAGACCTCAAGCACCTGCGGCGCGCCGGCGGGCGATTTCGCCGCATGCCGGTTCGGTCCGCACAGCATGAACATCACGGGTTGCTGGCTGTCGCGCCGCACCGGCGTCGCCGTCAGGCTGAGCACGTAGCGTGCATTGACGCCCTTGAGCACGGCCTCGAAGGAATCCGCGGAGACGTGATGACATTCGTCGACAATGACATGGCCGCAACGCTGCAACAGCTGGCCGCGGATACCATCGGGCGCCACCGACTGCAGCATCGCGACATCGATCTGGCCCGTCGCTTTCGACTTGCCGCCGCCGATCGTGCCGATCGCGCGCGCGTCGAGTGCGAGAAACGACTGCAGGCGTTCGCGCCACTGCTCAAGCAGCTCCCGGCGATGCACGAGCACGAGCGTGCTGACACCCCCGCCGGGCAATCATTGCCGCTGCCGTCACGGTCTTGCCGAACGCTGTCGGCGCATGCAGGATGCCGGTGTCATGCCGCAGCAGATCGGCCACGGCCGTCTGCTGGTCATCGCGCAACGTGCCGGCGAACGACACCACGAGCGGCTCGCCCGCGTAACGTTCGTCGCGGATGTCGCAGGTGACGTCGTTGTCGCGCAGCAGCGTCATGACGTCGTCGAGGCAGCGCCGCGGCAACGCGATGTGGCGCGGGCAGTTCTCGGCACGACCGATGATGCGCGGCTTGTCCCATACGCTGAAGCCGCGTGCCTGGGCCCGGTAGAACGCCGGATTCTGGAAAGCGGCCAGCCGGATGAGACGGTTGAGCATCGCCTGGGGAAGCTGCGCCTTTTCGAAATAGAGCTGGTTCGCGAGCGTCACCGCCAGTCGCGCATGGGGGGCGGATGCTACGATTTCTGAAAATCGCTGCGGAGGTCTATGCCGCGTCAAACGATGCCGACAGGCGAAACAGACGGAACCGACGGCACCGACGGCACCGACAGCAAAATTGTCTAAAATTAATCTGGTCGATCGTGATTTGAACAAGGGGAAGATAATGATTCGATTGATTGCATGGATGCTGATTGCTGGTACCGCAGTTCTCGCCGGCTGCAGCACGATGGCGGGCGCAGGCCAGGACATTTCGAAGGGAGGCCAGGCGATTAAGAATGAGGCACAAGAACCCAAGTAAAGGAACCCACTGAGGGGGTGCGCCAACGAAGTCAAGAGCCGAAGTCAACAAATCCATTCGCTCCCAATCATCGCAGCAAACGCGGCGCCTCGACGGGCCGCGTTTTCAATTGCGCTCGGTGATTGTCTTATTGTGGCGTGAGCTCGGTTGCCGACGTATCCGCCTCGTTGCCTTGCGCGACGTGACGTGAGGCGCGGTCATGCTCTGCCGCGCAAGTGTCAGCCGGCACGATCGATCCATGCCGCGAGCCTGCCGTGTCGGGGTGACGGAAGTGCCTTGGCACAGCTCGTCTTGGCATCGCGCATCGCAGGCGCCGGTGAGGCTTGGCCGGACATGACCGGCATGGTTTGCCCGGTCAAATCGAACCAGTGGCGCAACAGGCACTCGGGCGCCGCTCTCGCGACGCGGCCACTTCAACCGACGTTCTGGCATGGGTACAGCAGCGTACCGACTTCCAGACAGGCCGCACATATCGTAGATCGACTTGCTTGAAATGTGTCCGCGACGCAGCGTTATCGCCATCGTTCGGAAAGCGCGGGATCGACTGGCACGCACCTGAAGAAATCATCGTGGATGGAATCACGCATCCGTCGAGAGCCCGCGTGATTTGCGAAGCCATCAGAGTCCATGTCATCGAGGCCGAAACTGGACTAAGAGGTGTTAACAGAATGACTTTTTCAGGTGTCGCCAGCATATGATGCAGCAGGCGATTCTGAGGAAAGCCTCGTGGATGAAAGCGAGCTGTTCGAAGCGGATGCGCAGTCGGCGGAAGTTGTGAAGCCACGAGATGGTCCGCTCTACAACCCAGCGTGTTTTGCCTAGCCCACTACCATGAGGCTGGCCACGTCGAGCGATTTCGGTTGCAATGCCGGCGGCATGCAGTGGACGGCGATATTTGTCATGGTCGTAGCCTCTGTCGCCCTGAACGACCCGAGGCTTTGATAGTGGTTTGCCGCGCTTGCCGCGGATTGGCGGAATTGCCTCGACCAGCGCCTGAAGTTGAGTGACGTCGTTGCGGTTGGCGCCGGTCAGAATCACAGCGAGCGGGATGCCCTGCGCTTCGGTGATGAGATGGTGCTTCGAACCGGGTCGCGCGCGGTCTGTGGGATTCGGTCCTGTTTTTGACCTGAGCCCACAGCGCGGATTGAAGAGGAATCGACGATGACGCGAGACCAGTCGATTTGGTCGGCTGCGCGCAATCGCGCAAGCAGCACCTCGTGCAACTGCTCCCAGACGCCAGCGGCTTGCCAGTCACGTAGGCGACGCCAGCAACTCATGCCGCTGCCGCAACCCATCTCGCGAGGCAGCAGGTCCCAGCGCAGGCCTGTCTGCAAGATGAAGAGAATGCCGGTGAGCACCGCACGATTGTCGAGCGGCTTGCGCCCCGGATAACGGGTTCGCCGTAGTTTGGGAGGGGGCAGCAACGGTTCGATGAGTGCCCAAAGTTCGTCGTCGAGTATCGGCTTGGCCATGTCCTTTTCGTCGTCGAAACAATGAAAAGGTTAACAGCATTCGTCGAGGGTTAACAGCCCCTTCATTCATTTTGTTAAGGGTTCTAAGTCGCCCGAACCCGGAGCATTACAGACGAATAGGCGAACCCGTTCCGGACGGGGTGCATGAGGATCTCTGAACAGCAGCGGCGACTGACATGCGGGGACCTCTTGTCAGCTTTACAGGCACCCTGATTTCGGGCTTTGGCGATTGACTCAACAGATTGCCGGGCTAACGCCGCGCCCTTAAGCGACTATAGAAGACGGCCCCACAACCGGGCTGTCCACTCCTTGAGCCGCAGTAGCAATGACCTGTGCTTCCAGCTTTCCCGGCTGATCTCATCGGAAGCGGCCATATCCTCGGTGAAGGCGGTCTCCATACTTTGTGCGAATGTCTGGCTCAGGACGACCGCATTGATTTCATCGTTGTCCAGCGCACTGCGCCAATCCAGATTGCTGGAACCGACACACGACCAGACACCATCCACGATCGCGGTTTTGGCATGCAACAGCGCGCCGCGTCGCTCGTAGATTTTGACGCCGGCTTCCAGCAGATCCTCGTAGTGCGAGCGGCCGGCATAAAACGCCGATGCCGAATCGGAGTTTCTGGGCAGAATCAGTCGGACGTCGACGCCACGCTTCGCCGCGTCGACCAACGCCTTGACCAGCTGCGGATCGGGGACGAAGTAGGCGTTGGTGAGATACACACGTTGTTCCGCATTGCTGATCGCCGCGATGAGCATCAGATAAATGAGACTGAACGGATCATCTGGCGTGCTTCCAACGGCGCGAACGATCTCCGAGCCTTGACGCAACAGCTCGGGAAAATAGTGAAGCTCGGTCAACGGTTTTCCGTTCTGATTGTTCCAGGTCTGCACGAACAGTTTCTGAAATTCGGCGACAACCGGGCCGCTGATCTGCACGTCCGTGTCGCGCCACCCGCCCGCCGCGCCTGCCTTGGCGGTCGAGTCCGAACGACGCCTGCCGGAAGAGCCGCTCGAGTAGACGCTGCTGATGTTGATGCCACCGAGAAACGCGGTGCGCCCATCGACGATCAGGAGCTTGCGGTGATCGCGATGATTCAGCGTCCAAGGCTTGCGCGTCGACAACGGATTTACCGGATTGAATTCCACTACCTGTATTCCGGCGGCCCGTAGTCGATCGAAATAGGTTCTGGGCGTGCCGAGTGCACCAACGCTGTCGTAGATCAGGTTCACCTGGACGCCGCGCGACTGCTGGGCGATCAGCACATCGGCGAATTGTCGCCCTACGTCACTGTCGTCGATGCCGAAGGTCTCCAGGTTGATGTGATCTTTCGCCGCGGCCATGGCCGCGAACATGGCGTGATAGGTCGCCGGGCCATCCTGCAACAAGCGGACCTCATTGCCGACCACGAGCGGACTGCCACTGATGGCTTGCTCGAGTGTGATCTGCTTGTCCAGAAGCGCTGCATCTCCGGCGTTTCGCTTGAGATTCGTGACGATGGCAGAGCTACGCTTCGCCGATAACGGGCCCCAGGCGTTTTCAAATCGCGCCGCCTGGGTGGCGTAGCGATCTCCCAGGAACTGGGTATCGGGCAGGCTCGCGCAACCACCTGCGATCGCCAGGCAGCAGGCCGTTGTCGCAATCCCTGTCAGTGAGCGAATCATCATCGACTTTCCCGAAAAACCGGCGCGGCGGGTCTGGCTTCATCTCATCACTCGAAGCGGCACCGTACCTTCCATCCACACATTTGCGCAACGATTCCCATGACGAATCGCAGTGCACCGGCGCTGGCGCTTGCTTATCTCGCCAGCGCATTCCCCAGGCTACTGCTGGGTCTGCTGGCGCTGGTATTCGTCATATTTCATCTGCATGTACTGCTGTCGATCCATTTCGTGCAGTTGCAGCGGATATCGCTCGCTAGCGTCGAACCAGTCGGTCAGGCGTTGCTCCAATCGCTTGTCGGGCGGGCTGGACAGCGCGCCGAGATAGGCATCGATGGCCAAGTAGTAACGCATCGTGTTGCGCTCCATGAGGCCGCGCATCCCGCCGATGTATTCCGCCTGAGCCGCGGACGGATCGGCGATCTCGGTGAAGCCGACCTTGCCGCGACCGAAGGCGGCCAGATAGGCCTTCATGGCAAGACGCCCGATCACGCCGTAGCTATAGGCATAGGTCAGATGCAGAAACGTGCGGTCGCCGCCAAGCGCCACCGCTTCCAGAGCGATCCGATAATCCCGGGTGTTCAATGGTCCTTGGTCCGCATGGAGCTTCACCTGCAAGTATCCCGGGCCGGTGGTCGCCGCGTCGTATTCGAATTGCACCCGGTAGGTCGTGCTGAGCGCTTCGGCAACTTCCTTCGTGCTGACATTCACGATCAGCGTATTGCCGCCGCCGCTGGTGGTACGACAATACTTGATGTTCGGATGCAAGATTAATGCATCGCACCAGTTCAACGGGCCTTGCGACAGGTCATTGAACGCGCCATTGACGGTCGCGAACGGGTAGTTCATCACTGCGTAGACCTCGCCCTTGAGCGTGGAAGTCGATTCCTCAGAATCGAGATACAACTGGCGCTTGAACTGGTTATGCTCGAGCCGGGGAATCAGCTTCTGGTACGTTTCGCGCAAGTTGACCGCGTCGTCCACGCCGCTTGCCGACGCTCCTCCCGGGCATAGCAGGCAACACGTCACCAGTATCGACGCCATCAGCGCCGCCTTGCGTAGCTTGCGGCCGGCTGGGGTTCCGGCAGTTGCATTCATCGATATGCTCCGGCTCGTGACGGCATACGGGTTGGGCTGGTTGCACGCGTGACACTTCGTTCGTCAGCGCCGCTGGCGAATGTCACCGCGCGTCGCGCCGCGCACGGGCTTCCATGGCGCCAATGCATTGGGCGGAAAGTCTTCGCGTGATCCGTGCCCCTACGTCCTGTCCTGCAATCTGCGATACGGGGTAACGCCAGCCTGCGGCGATTGTGCGGCGATCGGATGCCGCAGTATCGCGGCATCCCTCTGTCGTGACTGACGCAGCGATCAATGCGCCTTCTTCGCCTGCTTCTTGATCGCTTCCTTGGCGTCACCGTACTTCTTCTGCACTTCGCCGATTGCTTGCTGGACATCGCCTTTGACTTCCTGCTTCGTGTCACCAGTGGCTCGGCCAATCACCTCGTTGACCTTGCCCTTTGCCTTCTCTGCGACGCCCTTGACTTGATCCTTGTTCATGATGAATGCTCTGGAAAAAACTGCTGGCTGGATGACCTGCCGCCCGTCGCAATCAGCGTGTTGAGCGACGCACGCGATACGGCGGAATTTGAAAAAGCAGCAATCGCTCGCCGCATTCCGCAGTCACGCTGGTGCGTGTATGGCGGAATGCCGGCCGAGCCTCTTGCTGACGTGTCACTACATCGGCGGAGTGTTGTCCGAACGAAGCGCCCACCCCCATTGCGAATCTGCCATCGCAGGCCAATGGTCCTTGTCGAATCCGGATGCGCTCTTCATCCGCTCTTCCGTCGCATCGAGCCGGAAGCATTTCTCGTCGGTATCCAGTGTGAACGCTCCCCACGGCACGGCTAAAAGTTTGTCGCCCATCCCGAGAAAGCCCCCACAAGACAGCACGACGTACGCGATCCGGCCGCTGCGTACGTCGAGCATGATGTCGGCAATCTTTCCGATCTCCTTGCCATCCGACGATAGAACCTTGTCGCCAGTCAGCGTGGTGGCCGCCATGACGTTCGGGCCGGCCCCGCCTCTGCTGGTTGCGTGACCGATGATCCGGGCGCCGCTACTGTCGCTCGGCAATTGATTGCTGGGAGAAACTGGTGTCATGACCCACTCCTGTGTTCATTTCGCGAAATGCCGGCGAACTTCGCCGGCCAGCGTGACGGTGCGACGCGCGCGCCGATCCGACTCTGTTCCGGGCCAGGGCGCCGAGCGCTTCGCCTGCAATCGCCCGCCGTCATGCGGGCCTAAAAACTTGTTCGATTCGAGCAGTTTTCGTGCTGGCATGCGCGCCGGTTTCGTCGACATGCTCAGCCGGCATCGTTGTTGTATCGCACCACGCATCGCTTTGAGCAGCACCGGCTCGCGGCCCCTGGTATCCATTGCTGTCGAGGCGATGACATTTGAAGCGCGGCACATGAACGATGCTCATCGAGGCGCCCTACCGAGGGTGCTCGGCGCCGATGTGTACTCTGTCTGCATACCGGGCATGCGGCAGGAGAACGAATCCGAAGCGTCGCGGAATGCGTTCGAGTCGAGTCAACCTACCCTATGCGCGATCAGCCCGGAAGTCGGTACGCTGTCGTACCCATGCGGGAACGGCTGTGAAGCGGTCGCGTCACTGGAGCGGCGCTGTCGTGGTTTCAAGTGGCGATTGCAAATGGCATGCTGATTCGACCCATGAGGACTTCGACAATGGCATACACCCCTCTGCCCTCCGAATGCTGGAGTCTTCCAAAATAAGTTGGGAACTGTAAATCGGTGACGGGTGACTTAACTGAAGTGATTCAGCGATCCGGGGCTGGAAAGCGTGCTGCCAGTCAGTCCCGGTCGCTGCGCACCGCGAGAAATCATGCTGTCCTCGAGGATCCCGCACATCGCGACGAGCAGCATGATCGCGACTGCCACGAGACCCGCATAGCCGATGATCCTGAGCGTCCTCATTTTGCTTCCTACGATAAACGATGTCGCTGTCGCGACTTGGATCATTTTGCGGTTTTACTGCCACATATGTGATCGCAGTCGCTGACCAGCCATCGTGTGACGAGCACGTGAACGAAACGTCCTATCTCAATCCGAAATAGCCGAGGACGAACAGAACGATGACCACGGCTCCAACGAGCCAGACAATGTTGTTCATGACAACTCCTCTCAAGTTAGACACCGGCCTGATCGGCGGCGCGACGTGTAGGTCGCAGAGCCACGCTGGCGAAGCGTGCAGCGGTACCCGGCGTTCTGTCACAACAAAGCCTTGCGCGGTTGCGCCGGTTATCGGTTTCGAATCCGCAACTCGCGACAGAGACCAGGGAATCCCGGTGCGCGATGGACGCAACGTGACGTTCTCACATGCGACAGGGCATGTCTGTACGGTAGTCGCTAAAGTGAGGTACCACACAATGCGTTCCGTACCACCATAGGATGGCGGCGGAACAGCCTCGTACAACGGAGCGGTCTGTGCAATATGCGTTCGCCAACCCGTTTGAGCGCATCCCACGCTCGGTACACGGACGTAAGTGGTCGCGAACGCCTGTCGGACCCGTCAATGGAGCAGGCCGCGCTCATCGACGAGTCGCATTTCGCGAGTGAGGCCTAGCCCCACTGCCTGAAGCACGTTGCGAGGGAGAAGAGTCCCCCGCGAAGCCTGCGTGGTCAATCAGGCTTTTTTGACAACTTCCATGACGTCCCCAAGATTCTTTCGCGCCTGGCCGGCCGCTTGCTGGAGATCGCCTTTGACTTCCTGTTTCGTGTTGCCCGTGGCCCGGCCAATGGCTTCATTCACCTTGCCCTTTACCTTCTCTGCAGTTCCGTTGACTTGATCCTTGTTCATGGTAGACCTCCAATACGTAACTGATCTGTGGATGATGCTGCTATCTGTTGCCGTCAGGTTCTGATGCAGTGCAACCGGTGAATCGGTATTCGATGAAAATCATCGGCTATCCATACAATACGAGCACCAGCACGACGATCGATATTGTTCCCAACATGGACCTTCTCCTTTCGACTCCGTGTTTCGACGAACCCGTCGTCGCTCGCGCCCCAGGGACCCGGCATCTTCCGTGCCTTGCACGAGGTATCTCCGCACTGTTCAATTTGATGTCGTTGGACAGCCGCAATGCGTCTGAGAAACCTGCCCGGCAAAGTGAAATTGTCATTGATTAGCCACGCAGTCGGGTACGGCACCGTACCGACTTCAATCCAGATTGCGAGCAACGTATGCCGTACGCTCGAAGTGCCTGTTTTAGCGCGTTCGATACGCACCGCCCCGTCACCGACCTCACAGGAGAAATCCATGAAGAAGGCAATCGTTCTAGCCTGTGCGCGCTTGGCGACCGCTGCAATGCCAAGCCTTACCTTGGCGGAACAACCCTATCGCGACAATCATGGGCACCATGATGTGCGCTTTCCGCCACGCCATGCCTACTTTTATCACCATCGCCACGCCGCGCCACATGACATGCACGAGAGTGATCGCTGACGCAGCGCGCCTATTGTCAGACGCAATGCCTAAATTGACCGGCTGATCGCCAATGAGGTTGGCAAGTCGAGTTTTTCGGCCTGCATGGGACGCATCTGCACCGGTGCGAAAGCACGCACCAGAATGGACGATATCGCGGGCACTAGCCGCCATGTTCGATTTCACAGGGTCGCGCCCCGCGAGGCCAGCGGCGCGCATCAAGCCTCCTGAACCGTCCAGCGTTCAGGGTTTAATTACGCTTGCCGTTGGCGTTACGGTCGTCGCTGCCCTCTATTTTGCGCGCGAGATCCTGATCCCGTTCACGCTGGCGATTCTGCTCAGCTTCCTGGTCGCTCCCCTGGCCAATCTTATCGGCCGCATCAAGCTTGGCCATGTGGCCTCGGTTCTCCTTGCAGTGACGATGTCGGTCTCGGTGATCGTCGTGCTTGGGGGGATGATCGCCACCCAGATCACGGACCTCGCTGTTGGCATCCCCCGTTATCAGGTGACGATCGACAAAAAGATCTCTGTCGTGCATGGACTCACGGTTGGAAAATTGAACCGGCTGGCGGGTACCGCTGGCCAGGCGCTCCAACGGGCAACCGTTGATCCGCCGAAAACGATACGCGAATCTGCCTCATCCTCGTCTGGCGCCCAATCGCCCGTGGCGTTTCCCGTCGAGGTGCGCGAGCCAGCCCAGACACCATTCCAGCTTGCAAGGCGCATACTGTCTCCCGTCGTCAGTCCGCTCGAGACGGCCTTCATCGTATTTGTCGTCACCATCGTCATTCTGTTGCAGCGCGATGATCTTCGGGATCGGGCTATCCGGTTGTTTGGTTCGAGAGATCTCCATCGGACCACCACCGCAATGGACGAAGCCGCGCGGCGCCTCAGCTGGTATTTCGTTTCGCAACTCGGCGTAAACGCAGGCGTGGGCATCGTTATCGGAACCGGACTGTTCATCATTGGCGTACCCAGCCCCGGTGCTGTGGGGGATTCTGGCCGCGCTGTTGCGTCTTGTCCCCTATGTCGGAATCTGGATCTCCGCCATTTTGGCTACCGCGCTCGCCGCAGCCGTCAGTCCGGAGTGGTCGATGGCGATCTGGTCGATGGTGCTTTTCCTGACCGTCGAGCTGCTGGCCGGTCAGGCCGTCGAGCCACTGCTGTACGGCCATAGCACCGGCCTTTCCCCATTTTCGGTCGTCGTAGCTGCGATTTTCTGGAGCTGGATATGGGGGCCAATCGGGCTCATTCTGTCCACTCCGCTGACACTTTGCCTGCTGGTCCTCGGTCGCCACGTAACGCGGCTCGAATTTCTCGATGTGCTGCTTGGCGACCAGCCCGCGCTGACTCCAGTCGAAAACTTTTACCAGCGAGCGCTCGCCGGCGACCCGGACGACGCAGTAGAGCAAGCCGGAATACTGCTTCGCGACCGGCCGCTCTCCTCCTATTACGATGAAATCGTTCTCAAGGGGTTGCAGCTTGCGGCCGACGATGTCTTGCGCGGCGGCGTAACGCCTGTACAACTGGCGCGAATCGAGACCACAGTAAACGACCTCATCGAGGGCCTGGATGGCTTCGCGGACGTTGATCCGGCCACCGACGCAGCAGCGGGCAACTGGGGCACGCTGGCGCCAGCTGCTGCCGGACAAAAGGTATCGTGCCAACCGGCTCCGAATGCTTCTTCGCGTGGCATCGAAGCTCCCCCGGTTCGGCGTGCTGACAATCAGGTCCTTTGCATAGCAGGCCGGGGGCCGCTCGACGAGTTAGCATCGGCCATTCTCGTCCAGCTTCTCGGCAAGCACGATCTCGATTGCCGGGTGGTCAACCATGACGCGGCCTCGCGCGGCCGGATCGACGGTCTGGACGTGACTGCGGTGACAATAGTGTGCATTTTTTATCTGGGCATCGATGGAATCCCGTCCCACCTGCGTTACCTTTTGCGACGGGTGCGGCAACGCTTGCCGGACGCGTTGATCGTCGTCGGCCTCTGGCCGGCAGGCGATACCGATCAGTGGAGCAAAGATCTCCGGAGTGCGATCGGCGCCGATCACTATGCCACTTCGGTCCGGGATATGGTCAACGCATGCTCTGTCTCGACCGGCACGGCAAGCGCGTTCGGCCGTGAGCCAAAGCTTTGACGGCGTTGCAGCGTAACGGGCATATGGTGACAAGGACGTGTGGGTGCTTGCATTTGCTGCGCAGACACCTGTCTTCGAGTTGGGCCACGAGCTGCTCCGTCGATTCAGTAGTGTAACGCCAGCGCGCAAGCGTCCGGCACCGGACAGACGTCGGTCGGGAGTCAGCGCACAGATGATCTATTCGATCGAACTCGCCCGCAATGACGGCAATCCCCTCGTGAGTCCATCGAATTCCTTTGGAGATCGATCATGAGACTCGTTGCCCCTCCATCCAAACCGCGAACTGCACCGGCGCTCGCAATAGCGGTTTTTCTCGCGATAACGGCACTCGCCAATCCTGCGAGCGCTGCCTCCCCCGCCCAGACTCAAGCACCTGCGAGCGCGATGACCGTTGCGACCCACGACCGGATCGATACACGCATCAATAACCTTCACGCCAGGCTTCAGATCACCGCGGCGCAGGAAGAGCTTTGGCACAAGGTCGCGCAGGTCATGCGCGACAATGCGGGCACGATGGACTCGCTCAGACAAGCGCGAACCAGTCATGCCAACAGCATGAGCGCCGTCGACGATCTCAAGTCCTATGGCCAGGTCGCCGACGCCCATGCGGACGGCATCAGAAAGCTCACTCCCGCGTTTCAGGCGCTGTACGAAAGCATGCCTGACGCCCAGAAGAAAAATGCCGATCTGATTTTCCGGACTGACCATCACCACTCCGCAAAGAAGGGGTGATCTCGAGACACCCGCAGCGGGAAGCGGACCGGTACCGCACTCCGGTCCCGGATCGCAGACAGGAGAACATCATGAAAATCCCAGAAGTACGAGCCGCGTTCATAGGCTCGATGATGACCAGAATCATGACGACTGTTAGCTTCGCATTGGCTATTGGCGGCATGTCCATGGCGCCGGCTTTCGGCGCAGACTACGGCAACCACGAGGACCAACAGCAGCATGGCGAGAATGATGGCTATCAGCATAACCAGAGCCATCCACAGCAACATCGCATGGCTAACGGTTATCAGCAGAACCACTGGCATCAGTGGGATCACGGCAATCGGCAGGCTTATCAACATCCGGGCAATGACTACCGTCGCGGCGACTACTACGACAACCAGGACTATGTGTATGCGCCACCACCTGTGGTCTATGGCCCGCAGTCGGCGCCAGGCATCAGCCTGTTCATACCGCTCCGGTTCCGGTAGGGTGCAGGGGACTTTGTCCACTGGGTCGGAGCGGGTTCAACTGGCCTTCCCCGTTCTCCTGGACGGGTGTATTGGCCAGTCATGCTTTGCTCGAATGAACTGGGCTAACTGGGACTGAGCTGGATGGCAACGAAACTGGGGGGGACCGCTTTTCCGGCTGTTTCGGTTTCTTTGCTTCGCGATTGCTGCGCAACCAGCCTTTTGCCATGACCTTGCTGCGGTTCCATTCTGTTCGGATTGCGCGACCGCGCGGAGGGCAACATGCATAAACCTGCGGAGCTTGCCGAAAAATTCTTTGGCGTACCCTATGAATCATTGGACGAGCGCGCGAAGAATGTTGCACGTCTCATCTCGGAACGAAAGCACATAGCGAGAGACTCCACGAAAGAACTGGATGCAGCGACGACGCATGGCCAGCGCGCAGCAGATGCCGTTGCAGCCTTCGGCGGGTCGTGGATATTCATCACGTGCTTTATTGTCGTCATGGTCGTCTGGGTCAGCCTGAATTCGCTGATTCTGGCAACGCACAGCAAGGCTTTTGATCCTTACCCGTATATCTTGCTCAACCTGTTTCTCTCGATGCTGGCAGCTATCCAGGCGCCCATTATCCTGATGGCCCAGAACCGGCAGTCATATAAGGACCGGGTGTCTGCCGAACACGATTACGAAATCAATCTGAAGGCCGAACTCGAGATCATGTTGCTCCATGAAAAGTTGGACGGGTTGCGCGAGAAGCAATGGACTGAATTGCTGGACATGCAGAAGGAACAGATGGCGGCACTGAAGAACCTGCTCGAGTCTGGCAGGACGTGAGCGACGGGGCATCTGGGTCGCCAGCATCGTGAAACGACGCGATCGAGACGCGATCGAATTGCGAACGACGCGGCCCGGCCATCCATGGCGACCGCCGGTCGTTTCCGCCGACCGATCTATTTTGGGGGATCGCTGTACAACGGGATGTGGCAGGCGATTGACCAGGGCAACACGGGTTATATCTGCGAAGACGTGCAGAGTGCCGTAGGTGTGCTGCAATGTCTCGATGAGCTGTCACGTCCGGAAATCCGCGCCCAGTTCGAACGCCGCTTCAGCGCCAGAACGATGGCGCAAAGGTACGTCGACAGCTATGCCTCACTGCTCCAGGCGGCACGGCATCCGCTATTGCGACGTGCCGCCGGTTGATCTGCGCCATGACGGCTTTCCATTGCGAAGCCGTGGCATCGGTCATGATGATGCGTGCCAGAAAGACGCTGACCGGCGATTTTTCATGCGATGAACGCAGCCAACTTACCATCCTTCCTGTTGCCCGGTCCCATGCGCCCCCTGGTCATTGGGATGCCAGGAATGATTCATGTGGTCGCCGGAGGTTCGGCCTTGATTCCACCCGCTTTCATGACCGCCACCATACCCGCCGCCATACCCCCCGTTTCGATCACCACGATAGCCGTCACCGGGTACCCAAAGGCATCCGGCGAGCGCGGCCGTAATAGCCGCAACACAGATATAGGTAGACGTACGCATATTGCTCTCCTTGCCAGTCGCACACAGGCGTGATGCTTCGCTTGATCGACCGGAGACGAATGACAGAATCATTCTCCACTGATTTGAACCACGTCGATGATCGTGAAAAGATCACGCGCGAATGGAGGGTGGCAAGAGACATCCTCCCGTCAACGAGATCGCGTGTCTGTACGCTGTCGTACTGCATCCGCAGCCGCCCTGGCGTAGCTTCAGAGTAAGCGATCCATTAGCGCCGCCCCTCTGAGTAATGGACGGGCACCGTCGACTCGTACGATGGATTTGACTGCGGTTCAGCTCAGGGTTGTGGGCATCTTCCAGGGCAGGAGTGCATCGTAATCCTCAACGGTCTTTGCAAGAGGAATATGCTCGAACAGCCAGTTCAGATAGCGGTACGGATCGATACCATTGGCTTTGAAGGTTTCAACGAGACTATAAAGATTCGCGCTGGCATGTGCGCCCGCAACCGTATCGGCAAGCAGGAAGCCCTTACGTGCAACGGCAAGCTCGCGCTCATTCTGCACATATCGGGCAAGAAGTTGAAGTCCATTATCGCTGGTATCCGTTGTATGGTCACCGCGTCAAGGTTCGAGACGTCGAGCAACGTAGCGGCGGCAGTGTGGTGCATGTCGAAGCCGCCCCTGACGTAGTGAGGGTGGTGGCGGCGTGGATGCTGGATCGCGCCGTGTGTTCGGCCATGGAGCTTGGCGAACCAAGGGTCACGGTAACGGTGTTGTGCGATCGGCATCGTTTGCTTGTCGATCGGCGCCTGCGCGCACACTCTCCGGACGGTTCCAACATCGTCCGGGAGAAGCGCAATGGAGAAGCTAACAAAGGGCGTTCCCACACGAACGCAATCGCCAGTGGTGACGCCGCGCCAGATGAGCATGCGGTTCGACAACGCCGAGCTTCAGGGAATGAGCGTAGAGCAGCGCGCAATGGCAATCACGCGTCTTGCAAGCCTGCTGATACACGCCGCCGACGGCACCACCGGGAAGGAGTGTGACGATGACGAACGCTGATCGTCTGCCGGCGCCCCTTCTCAAGCGCAAGGCGGTGGTTTATGTCCAGCAGTCGACGCAGGCCCAGGTGCAGATGAACCTCGAGAGCAAGCGCCGCCAGTACGAGCTCGTGGACGAAGCAAAGCGTCGCGGGTTTCGCGACATCGAGGTCATCGACGACGATCTGGGCCGGTCGGCGAGCGGAGCGGTGGCGCGGCCCGGCTTTGACCGCCTCGTGGCATTGCTTTGTGCCGGTGAAGTCGGGGGCTGTCCTTTGCCTGGATGCATCACGTCTTGCCCGTAACGGGCGCGACTGGCACCATCTGCTCGAACTTTGCGGTCTCGTCGAGGCGAGCGTCATCGACCTTAATGGCGTGTATGATCCCTGCCGGCCGAACGACCGGCTATTGCCAGGCATGAAGGGTAGCATCAGCGGGTTCGAGCTCAACGTGCTTCGAACGCGTATGCTCGATGCCGCGCGTGCCAAGGCTCAGCGCGGTGAATTACGCATCAGCGTGCCGATTGGCTAGCTCTGGCATCGTGATATCGGGCTGGGTCTTGATCCAAACCAGCGACTGCAGGAAGTGATACGCCTGATCTTTACTCGCTTTCGTGAACGGGGTAGCGCGCGACAGACCTTCCTGTCGTGGCGATCCGAGCAGGTCCACTTCCCGCGCCCGACTGATCGCACGAGCCTGACACACTTCGACTGGACGCTGATACGTTACCGTAACGTGATCTCGGTGCTCAGGAATCCGTTCTATTCTGGAGCCTATGCTTATGGTAAGCACCGGCAGCCGCGGTGAGCGAGGCTCGTCAGCGCGCTCGTGCAAATAGCACGTTATCTATAACGCTTTCAAGTCGGGCAACAGGCGGTCGAATTCCCGCTTCACCACGCCGTAGCATTCGCACACGCGCTTTTCGAGCCCCGGTCGATCCAGCACCTCGATGTGACCGTAGCTATAGCGGATCAGGCCTGCATCCTGAAGCTTCATTGCTGCTTCGGTGACACCGGGCCTGCGCACGCCGAGCATGTTGGCAATCAATTCCTGAGTCATCTTCAGCTCGTTGGACGGCAGACGGTCGATACTCAGCAGCAGCCAGCGGCACAACTGCTGATCGATCGAATGATGCCGGTTGCACACTGCGGTCTGCGCCATCTGCGTGATCAGCGCCTGGGTGTACCGCAGCAGTAGCCGCTGCATCGGCCCGGCTCGATGGAATTCCTCCTTCAGGATTCGGGCATCCAGCCGGTACGCCTTGCCCGCGCTCTGCACGACCGCGCGACTGGGCGTGGTTTCGCCACCCATGAAGAGTGCAATGCCGACCACCCCTTCGTTGCCGACAATTGCAATCTCGCCAGACGCCCCGTCCTCCATCACATACAGCAGCGAGACGATTGCTGTCGACGGGAAATAGACGTGGTAGAGACGGTCGCCGGATTCGTAGACGACCTGTCCCAGTGGCATATCCACCTCCACCATATGTGGGCCGATGCGTTCCCACTCCGCTTCCGGCAAGACCGAAAGCAGGTGGTTGTCACGAGGCTGATTTGCGTTCGACATGGGACACTCCCCGATATCCTGAAAGAAGCGGCGTCGTATTCGTTAAGTTGCGACTAAAAAGATGTGGCGTCAAGCGCCGTTGGATGACCGTTACGAGCGGATTATCGCATCGCCATACGAACTGGCCCCAGTGGCCTCTACCCATCTTCCCTATTATTGTCTATCCCCCGAAAATTGAAAATCTTCCTGTCACTCCTGCCGGGACAGGCTTCAGGGGGCATCCGTCTGCGCCGGAACAGCCGGATCTGCAGCTCCGGTAGGATTCGACTCCACCAGTTCGGATCGGCGTAAAACGCGGCCAACGCCTCGATGTCGAGGCTCGAGTCCGCCGGGCGCAGTTTCTGGACGGCCTGCCGAGGAGCGACGATGAAGAACGAGGATCATCCGAGAGAAAATTGCGCATGCAAGCAGCGAAGGGCTCCAGACGATAACCCCTGCAGTACTCCTGGGAGTCTCGATGTACACGACCGTACCGACTGCGCGGCAAATCAAGTTCAATCTCACTCTACCGGGCAGATCTGTCCTGAGCATTGTGCTTGTATTGCGGCTTCTGGACAGGATATAAGCGCAAACTTCCTGTCTGAATGATCCCTTCTCAGGTAGCCGTCGTCGGGCTCATCCCATCAGAAAACGCGCGGCCCCCAAGTGTCAGTACGCTCAGTCATCCGGCATTTTCAAGGAGCAATGTCATGAACAAGGATCAGGTGAAGGGCCGTATCAAAGTCGCAAAAGGAAAGTTGGAGGAAGTGGTCGGCAAGGCCACGGGAAATAAAACGACCAACTTGAAAGGCAGAGTCGAACAGGTTGTCGGCAAGACACAAGCCGCGTACGGTGATGCGAAAGAGCAACTCAGGAAGCAGCCGTAGGGTGCGCGCGCGAACAGGCTCAAATCGTCAATACAACCTGCACTCGCTGATCGATGCGTGCAAGGTCATCGGTGTCGAGTCGTATCGCTATCTCATCACGTCGTGCAGCGCGTTGCCGCTCACCACGATCGCCGACAACGAGGCATTGGTGCCGTGGCCACTCGATCTCCCTTGAAGACCGCTTACAGACCCACGCCTTCCAGCGGGCGGCAGGCAGCACTGATCGCGCTCCGGAACTTGAAGATGGCGCGCTCAGCACACGCCTATGTTCGGGGCAATACCATCAGATTCTACCAATGGCTTGAAAGCCTGGAGAGCCACACGTTACCTGATGGCCCCCCTATCTGGATTTGCGGCGACTGTCACGTAGGTAATCTGGGGCCTATCTCGAACGCACAGGGCCACGTCGAGATACAAATTCGCGACCTCGACCAAACGGTTGTTGGCAACCCCGTCCATGACCTCATCCGCCTCGGATTGTCGCTGGCTACTGCGGCGCGCGGCTCCGATTTGTCGGGTGTGGTTATCGCGACCATGATGGAACAGATGATGGAAGGCTACGAGCGCGCCTTTGACACTGCGTGTGAGGACGCCGGTGGATCCATTGAAAGTCCGGAGTCCGCCCGGGTGATAATGCGGCAGGCATGGAAACGGACGTGGAAGAATCTGGCCAGGGACCGTATCGAGAACACCAAGCCCACGATTCCTTTGGGCAAGAGCTTCTGGCCCCTGTCGAGGGAAGAAAAACGCGCGGTCAAGCAGCTGTTTGCAGATGAGATCGTTGCACGCCTGGCCACCTTGTTGCGCTCGCGCGACGAAGGCGCGTCGGTCAAGGTGCTTGACGCCGCTTACTGGGTAAAAGGCTGCAGCTCACTTGGCCGCTTGCGCGTTGCGGTACTGCTCGACGTCGGACGTGGGTCTTCCAGCGGCGATGACCTTTGTCTGATGGACATCAAAGAGGCCATCCAGGCCGCCGCTCCTCGATACCCGGCAGTCAGGATGCCGCGAGACAACGGCGAACGCATCGTCGAGGGAGCTCGCCACCTGGCGCCATTCCTGGGCGAACGCATGCGCGCGTCGCGCTTTCTCGACCGATCCGTGTTCCTGCGGGAACTGCTTCCTCAAGACCTGAAAGTGGAAATCAACCAACTCACACATGACGAAGCAATGAAAGTCGCACGATTCCTGGCGCTGGTCGTCGGAAAGGCGCACGCCAGGCAAATGGACGGGTCAACGCGCGAGAGCTGGCAGCGGGAACTGCAGCGCAATCGCTCAAAAAAGCTCGATGCGCCCACCTGGCTGTGGACCAGTATCGTCGAACTCGTGAGCAGGCACGAACGGGGCTATCTCGAGCACTGCCGAAGGTATGCAATGGACTCCGCAACAAGATAGGCCGGACAGAACAGCGCTACCGATCGGCATGGCTGCCGGCATCTGCCGACTCAGTCCTCACGGACCACCTCCCACCCTACGGCCATGCGCGAGCAACGAATACGGAGAACCCAGCGCTACCGTCGAAGAAACCAAGGCAGCCACGGAGCGCACGACAGCCTCCATCGATGAAGCCATGGAACCCATCGAGGCAAGCGAGGAGCGCAATGCTGTCATGGGAACCGAAGGTATGAGGGGACCCAAACGTTGAATCGCATATTCAACGCAGTCAATGTTTTTGCACTCGCCGCAAGCGAGCCCGTAACGTATCGATTTCGTCGAGCAGATCGAGCGCAAGTGCAATGCCGGCCGCATTGATCTCGAGGTCCCTTGTCAGGCGTTGCGCAATCCGCACGCGGCACAACGATGGGCCATCGAATCGCCACGCCTGCGGCCCGGCGCCTTGCGGTTCAAGCGCGCCTTCCGCTGTCCAGAGCGCGAGTTGTTCTTCCGATGCGCCGGTCGCCCTGCATAGCTCAAAGAGCGTGAACTCAACCTCTTCCTCGACAATCGGTCCTGCGAGCCAGATCGAATGCGATTCGTTCATGATGATTCACTCGCAAAGTGTGCACGCGGATCAAAGGCAAACGCTTGCCGCATCGACTCGTAGCTCGCGCGAGCGCTGTCGCTGTCGGCTGGCGGCAACACGATGTTCAATTGCACGTATAGGTCGCCCGGCGGGGTCCCCGGAATCCCCTTGCCCTTGAGCCGCAAGCGCCGCCCCCCGCCCGAGCCCTGTGGCACCGTGATTTCGACGGTGCCGTCCGGGGTCGGCACCATGATGCGCGCGCCCAACGCGGCCTCCCAGGGCGCCACCGGCACGTCGATCGAAACATCGCGTCCGGTGACGCGAAAATGCGCATGATCCCGAAAGCCAATCTCCAGATAGAGGTCTCCCGCACGTCCCTGCCCGATTCCGGCGCCCCCCTGCCCGGCAAGCCGCACATGCTGCCCTTCCCGCACCCCCTTCGGAATGGACACGTTCAGCGTCCGCGAGTGCACCGTGACACGCCCCTTCGTATCGAGTACCGGCGTGTCGAGCGTAATCGAACGCTGTACGCCGTGATAGGCATCCTCCAGATCGATCACCATTTTTGCGTGGTGGTCGTGTCCGGAAATCGCGTAGTGCGTGTCGCCGCGAGCGCTGCCCCGGTCCTGCCTCATCCTCGCGTCGCGATCGACGCCGAACAGCGACTCGAAGAACTCACTGAACTGAGCCTGTTCACTTTCGTCGTGACTCGCCCCGCGGAATTCGAAGCCCTCGTCCCACTGAGGCGGCGGCTGGAAGTCCTGGCCGTTGTGCCACTGGTCGCCGATCCGGTCGTATGCCGCGCGCTTCTCCGTTTCCTTGAGCACCTTGTAGGCCTCACCGACTTCCTTGAAGCGCTCCTCGGCGTTGCCTAGCTTGCTGAGGTCCGGGTGATATTTGCGGGCGAGCTTGCGATAAGTCCTCTTGATTTCATCCTGCGTCGCGGTGCGCGGCAGTCCCAGCGTCTCGTAATAGTCCTTGTATTTCATTTCAAAGGCCTATCGACAAAGTGTGAAACCGCCGCGCCTGGTCGAGAATGGTTGCTCTGTGTGCGGCGATCTCGATCGACTGAAAATCGAAGTTTCAGAGCCTTAAAAAACACCGTGCGCGCGGCGGCAACAAAAGTCGGTACGGTGCCGTACGCCACGTCGAACGCAGCACTGACTGCGCCGATGAGCGCATGAAGTTCACAGCGGAAGACCAGGTACGCGAACGTCCGATATCGGACAGATGCCACTCGGGAAAGGATGCACAAGTGATCTACTCAATCGAACTCGCCCGCAGCGCTAGTCATGTGTCGGCGATTCGATTTTTCGTCGAATCGTCGTGGAGACAAACCATGAAACCCGTCAATACCGCTTGCCAATCGCGAACTGCCCCGCATTGCAGCAGCACTCGTTCTCGGGATTGCAGTGCTCGCCAATCCGGCAAGCGCCGCGTCCCCAGTGCAGACTCAAGCGAGCGCGCATGTCATGACCGTTGCGGCTCACACCCCGATCGAAACACGCATCAGCAGCCTTCACACGAGGCTGCAGATCACTGCCGCGCAGGAATCGCTCTGGCAACCGTTCGCGCAGGTCATGCGCGACAACGCCGGCAAGATGGATTCGCTCATCCAGTACCGTGCCGCTAACGCCAACAGCATGAACGCGGTCGACGATCTGCGCTCCTATGGCCAGATCGTCGATGCTCATGCAGATGGCATCAGGAAACTGACGACAACCTTCCAGGCGCTCTACGACAGCATGTCCGACGTCCAGAAACGCAATGCCGATCTGATTTTCCGGAGCGACCACCATCACGCATCGAAGAAAGGTTGATTGGGGCTCGGCCCACGCGAGCCGCAGCGAGCCGGCGCTACGGAAAGCAGCACAGGTTCCAGTTCGACAGCTTTGCATGGGGCCGGAGTAAGCGCTGAAGCGCTAACTCCGGTCGACACAGGAGAACACCATGAAAACCTCAACCACGCGCACGCCGGTCAAAGGCTCGATGAGGGCTAGATGCGCGAGCGCATTCGGCTTCGCCCTGGCGATCGGCTGCATCCTGACAACACCACCACTGCGGGCAGAAGACGCCCATCGAGGCGGACAGCAGCATAGCCAGCGGCACGCCCCGCGGCAGCAGGTATATCGACACGAAGACCAACGCCATGGCAACAACTACAACAATCAGGACTATGCCTACGGGGCGCCACCTGTCGTCTATGCGCCGGCGGTCGTACCAGGAATCAGTCTATTCGTGCCGCTCTAGCGTCGATAGAGGAATCAGCGCCTCGGCGCGCCGCGCATTCCGCGAGAAGCGCGGCGACAAACACGCCGAAGCGCAGGGCGAAACCGAAGTTGGCCCGCGAAAACGGACACCTATCCTTTTGATGAGGAGGTGTCGAAATGGGTAGGCATCGTACCCCTACCCTGTGGAATTTCGGGCCCACATGGTCGAGCCGGTGTGCCGGGCCAAGCCTCACGTCACCGCTCTCACGCGCTTTTGCGGTTCACTGAAGGTCTCCGCCACGCTCGGCCGTCTGTGCCTCGAGCGTGTCGTCGACCATCGCCTCGGCCTCGTCGACGATGCGTCTCAGGTGAGCCTCTCCGCGGAAGCTCTCCGCATAAATCTTGTAGATATCTTCGGTTCCTGAAGGACGCGCGGCGAACCATCCACTCTTCGTGATGACCTTGATGCCGCCAAACGCGGCGTGATTGCCTGGCGCGCGGTCAAGCACGTGCTCGATCTTTTCGCCGGCCAGTTCGGTATGGGGAAACTGCGCAGGTGAGAGCCGCGCCAGCAGAGCACGCTGCTGCGCCGTCGCCGCGGCTTGCAGACGACGTTCGGCCGGCTCGCCCAATCTCTGGGTCAGATCCCGGTAGATTTCCGCGGGATCGCGGCCGATGCGAGTCGTGATCTCGGCTGAGAGCAACGCGGGCACGATGCCATCCTTGTCCGTAGTCCACGCCGAGCCGTCGAGCCGCAGACAGCTGGCGCCCGCGCTCTCTTCACCCGCGAAGCCCAGCGAACCGTCGAGCAAGCCGCCCACAAACCATTTGAACCCAACCGGCACTTCGTAAAGCGCGCGACCGAGCTTCTCGGTCACACGATCGATCATCTGGCTGCTGACGATGGTCTTGCCCACCGCCGCATGGGCGGGCCACTGCGGGCGATGCGCATACAGATAGTCGACGAGGACCGTGAGATAGTGATTCGGCGGCAGCAGCCCCGCGTTGCGCGTGACAACACCATGCCGGTCGTGGTCGGTGTCGCACGCAAAGGCCAGGTCGAAGCGGTCTTTCTGGTCGAGCAGCGTTTGCATCGCAAACGGCGATGATGGGTCCATGCGAATCCGCCCGTCCCAATCGACGCTCATGAAGCGGAAGGTCGGGTCGACCTCGTCATTGACCACGGTAAGGTTCAAGCCATAGCGATCGGCAATCGGCCCCCAGTAGTGCACGCCGGCACCGCCGAGCGGATCGACTCCGAGGCGGATCGGCGCGCCGCGCACCACATCCATATCGATGACGTTGCAGAGGTCGCCAACGTAAGCGTTGAGGAAGTCATGCCGGTGCGTCGTCGTGGCGCGCAGCGCCTTTGACAGCGGCACGCGCAGCACACCGTCAAGCTTGCCTTCAAGCAAAGCGTTCGCTGCTGCGTCGATCCAACCGGTGACGGTTTCATCCGCCGGTCCGCCGTTCGGCGGGTTGTATTTGAACCCGCCGCTCTCCGGCGGGTTGTGCGAAGGCGTCATCACGATGCCGTCCGCCAATCCCGCAGGGCGGTCGCGGTTGTACGCCAGAATCGCGTGTGACACCGCCGGCGTGGGCGTGTATTCGCCGATTTGCGCAATCATGACCTCGACGCCGTTGGCGGCCAGCACCTCAAGCGCACTCGCGAAAGCGGGTTCCGAGAGCGCATGCGTATCGATGCCGAGAAATAGCGGGCCGTCGATACTCTGCTGCTTTCGATAGCGGCAAATGGCCTGAGTGATGGCGAGCACGTGCCACTCATTGAAGCCGCGCTCGAATGCCGATCCGCGATGCCCCGAGGTGCCGAACGCGACCCGTTGCGCCGGGATCGCAGGATCCGGCATATCGGTGTAGTACGACGTGACAAGCCGGGCAACGTTGACCAGCATCGCATGCGACGCGGGCTTGCCTGCGAGAGGGCTGATGTTCATTGCGGCCTCTATTTCCAGTCGAGACTCATGACGGCTCGGCCTGCGAACGGTGGTAACGCCGGATCCATGTGTTGGTCGAACGAATCGATATTCCAGATAAGCGCTTGTTTGAAAGCACTGTGTTCGTAGAGCGCGATGAGTTGTCCCGGCGCTTCCGGAGTCAGGCTCCAGACCGCAAGCAGCCCCATCAGCACCGGCAGGTTGCGTTCGGACGGGCTCGTGCGGAAATGCAGGTCCATCGCATGTGAGCCAGGAAGCGTCGGCACATACCGTTACCGGGCGATGACCAAGTGGTTCTCGACCGACTTGACGCCGTTGACGCCCTGAGCCACATCCGTTGCCGTGTGCTTTTGGCTCAACGACGGTACAGTACCGGTCAGGCGTACCACGCCCTCCCGCGTGCGGACCCCGACGTGCAGCGATGCAAAGTTTTTCTCGGCGAGCAAGCTCGCTTTGACTTTCGTGGTGATCACCGTGTCGTCCATGCCCTGGCTCATCGACTCATGAGTCGGATTGATGGACGCCGATGGCGCATCCGGGTTATTCGAATCGGAATGGGTTCCCTGAGCGTAGAGGTTTAGCGCAAGTGTCATACACGTGGCACCGACGGCGAATTTAATAAAGTTGACGGCTTTCACGTTGCTTGTCCCAGTTCAAATCGGTTCTTGAAAATGCACGGGCGATCCGCTGTCCGAGCTGGTCCCCTATTCAAATTCGCGCGCTCACAATTGCGTCACGGGCGCACGGCGCCACGATGCGAATCCGCGCGCCGAAGTGCGTCCATCGTGAAGCCGCTCTTGTGCACAGCGATCTCCATATTGTGTTTGTCGGTGTCTTGACAATTGAAAAATATTTCACAAACCTCGTGATGTCTGTCCGATAACGGACATGGACAAGCGAAAGTTCATTGGCTGATCACAATCGGATTCCATAGCGACGCGATAGCCGGAGCAATATGCCGTAGCAGTCGAACAGGAATACGACATCATGCTCCGCGGGTCTCCTGCTCTCGCACACGACTGTGTCCGTAGCGAAGCAGCGAGACGCCAAACATCATGAGCATGCCGATCACGATGCCCCACATTGCGTTTGTCATAGCGTGACCTTTAGTCGGCTCATGATTCAGGAAAAAAATCATCCGATAAACCCGTCCGCACGTCTGTACGCTAAAGGACTTTTTCGGCTTCCGACTATCGGGGCATCGCCTCCGGATTGCTGGAGAGAATGCGAAATACGGGCAATTGGTACGGTGTCGTACCGCATCTTCATCCGTTCTGACGTAGCGTCGACAGCATCATCAGATCATCAGGATGAGAATTATGCTCAGACGAACATTCATAGGGTTTACTACCGGAATGCCTCGGACGGAGATACGTCTGTTGCAATACAAAAGGTCGGCGCGAGCGGCAACGTCGACACGAGCACCGCAACCGGGCAACTGGATGCGTTTGTGTTGGCCAATGATGGCTTGATGACTGGCACGACGATCGAGGGCCCGCTGGTTTCGCTGGTTGCCGGCATTCTGATTCTCGCGATGCCGCGTCTGTTGAATTACATCGCAACGGATAGCAGGCGGCCGATTCTGTAGCACTTCTACCCAATGTCAACGATGGAGTTCGCCTGCCATGTTTGACGGGCTGCGCCTTCTTATCCGAAATCCGTCGTAACAGGAGCAATTCCATGAAACTACAAACGAACAACTGGGTGTTGGCCGCGGCGATCTTCGCCGCGTTCGGCACGGGTCTGGCGAGCGCAGCCTACGCTGTACAGAGCGACGACAGCACGGGCATGCCGGCAGAGCAGCATCAGGGCAACGTGACGTTCGTGTCGGGCGGCATCGGTCTCGACGAATCGCACGTGCTGCGTGCCGACGCGCGCAACTGGCCGCTGGAACTACAATTCACCGGGCCGGGCAGCGACTATCTCGCCGACGTACATGTGAGCATTACCGGTCTGCACGGCGCCGAGGTCCTGCAGGCCGACTCACATGGGCCGTACATGCTGGTGCGGCTGGATCCCGGCCGTTACGTCGTGCATGCCACCTACAAGGACACGGATCAGACCAGGGCGGTCGTTGTTGCCGGCGGCGGTCACGCCACCGTGTCGTTCCGCTGGAACGAACAGTAAGCGTTGCCGGCTGAGTTTTGCCGGATAACGGAGAGCCACGGCGCTTGCCGTGGCTTTAACTTTTCTGTAACCCGGGATCGCCGGACACCGGGCATGCTGGCGAAGCGGGCGGCGCCCACGGTTCCCTCATCGTCACGAATTCCTCGGCCGAAGTCGGGTGAACGCCGACCGTCATGTCGAACTGCGCCTTGCTCGCGCCCATCTTCACGGCGATCGCGATACCCTGGATGATTTCGGCCGCATCGCGCCCCACCATGTGCGCGCCCACCACTCGCTGGCTCGCGCGCTCGACGACCAGCTTCATAAAGGAGCGCTCGTCGCGCCCGCTCAGCGTGTGGCGCATCGGCCGGAACGACGTTTTGTACAGGTCGAGCTCGCCGAACGCAGCGCGTGCCTCGGCCTCGGTCATGCCCACGGTGCCGACTTCCGGCTGGCTGAATACCGCCGATGGCACGTTGTTGTGATCGGCCGGGGTTGGCCGTCCGCCGAACAGCGTCGCCGCCAGCGCGGCACCTTCACTGACCGCGACGGGCGTCAACGGCACCCGGCTGGTCACGTCTCCGATCGCGTGGATCGACTCGACGCTGGTCCTCGAAAACGCGTCGACCACCACTGCGCCCTTGGCATCGAGCGCGACGCCGGCGCCCTCCAGCCCGAGGCCGCCGCTGTTCGGCGCTCGGCCGGTCGCGAACAGCACCGCGTCATAGTCACCGCAGCCGCCGGAATCGAGCGTCGTATGCAACGTGCCGTCGGTCGCCTTGTCAAGTGCGAGCACGCTGGTCCGGTTCCGGATCGCGATGCCTTTTTTCGCCATCTCGTCCGCCAACATCTGCCGCACGTCGTCGTCGAACCCGCGCAGGATCTGCTCGCCGCGATACAGCAGGTCGACCTGCGAGCCGAGCCCATTGAAGATGCCGGCGAACTCGACCGCAATGTAGCCACCGCCGACCACGGCGATGCGCCGCGGCAGCTCGCGCATTTCAAGCGCTTCGTTCGACGTGATGGCGTGCTCGATGCCCGGAATCGACGGTAGTGCCGGCCATGCACCGGTCGCGACAACGATATGGCGGGCAGTAATGCGGCGCCCGTCGTGTGCGATCACCACGGTGTGCGGATCGGCAATGACGGCGCGGCCGGGGCAGAGCGTGACGCCGGCGGTCTCCAGCATCCCGACGTAGGCCGCGTTCAGCCGGTCGATCTCGCGGTTCTTGCGCTCGATCAGAGTTGCCCACGAGCAGCCTCTCGTCTCGACTTGCCATCCATAACCGGCGGCATCGACCAGGTCCTCGCCGTAGCGGGACGCGTAGACCAGCAGTTTCTTCGGCACGCAGCCGCGGATCACGCAGGTTCCGCCGACGCGGCTTTGCTCCGCGACCGCCACTTTGGCACCGCTGATGGCAACCATCCAGGACAGCCGGATGCCGCCCGATCCCGCGCCAATGACAAACAAGTCGTAGTCGAAGTCCATGGCAATCCTTGATGATGGGATCGGCTGACATTCAAAACGTTGTTCTCGTCCGAGCACGGCGGTATGCCAATATCCGTCGACCGAGTGACGTGCCGCCACCGTAGCTACACAATCTGGCCACTCCTGCGTCCACCCGCCATGAGATAGTACATCAACGTTTCTAACGCGCAGGAATTATGCCGGGGCGACATAAGGTGATGTCGCTCATGAATTCGCCGTGCCGCGAGCGAACGTACAGTTTATCGGCGAAATTATCGAGTATCAGAAAACGGCGTTACTGCCTGGTGCAAATGTGCTGCCGTTTCCGATCACCAATCCTGTCGAGTATTTCGATCTGCGAGTGCTCACCGGGGACCCGGATTCGGCAGCGGAACAAACCGGAACACGGCTGCACCCGATGGCGCTCATCCCGGTAAGCCAGCGAACAGAAATTGAAGCGCTGAGCCAAGAACGTTGATCGCTACCGTACAGACCTGTCTTGCCGCAGGTGAGAACGTAGCGTCACAACCTGCACGCACTGGACATTCCGTGCTTGCCGCTGCAAGGCTTGCATGCGCGGAACAGTCAGTCACTGGAACAATTCAGCAGATCTTCGTTGAGACAGAAAGCTGGATGTACAGGAGCGTGTCGCCTGTGGGCTGCGCCCCACGCGACGCTAACTGCTCGGGTTGTGAACTTATAAGGAGCGCGTCATGTACAACATCGTCTGGCTTGTTGGAGCTGTAGTCATCGTTTTGTTTGTGCTGGGTTATTTCGGATTGAGATAAGACGTGGGCAGGAGGTTGAAAAGCTGGCCGGCGGAGTTCCGTCGGACCACTTTGCGAATACTCAGCGGCCCCTTGCCGGACCGAATCAGAAAGCGTCGTGGTGTTGATGGTTCGATCTGGATTTGCACGGCTTTCGACCGGACAATCGGGCTCGATCCTGCACAAAGGAGAATCACGCAGGAAAACATTGCGGGCGAAACACAGGTGAGGGTTCCGGTTCAATGGCCGCCGCAGAAAACGGCTGTAAGCAGAAGTGGAATCACTTCATGAATAATGGCGTCGCTACCCGCTTGGCGCACACGTGCCTTGACTGCCTCGGCAGGGCCGCTTACTACCACTCCGTATGCGGAGGCCGTAATCGGCTGGCCGCTTCCCTGTTTGAATATCGCATCGTCTTGTTCATACCCAAAGACGGCATAGACGCGAAAACCGAATGCCGTCAAATTACTGCTGTGTGCTGGTCGAAATGCGTTGATCGAGTTCGCTTCAATGCGCATTGGCTTCCTGTCGATAGACTGGTCTTGCAGAAGCGGCGCTATGAATTCGTGCGCGCTCAATTTACAGTCGAGTTGTGGATCGAGCGCATAGGCATGGCACAGGACTGAAGGAAGTCCCACGCTCAACGCCGTGAGCACGGTTAGCGTGTTGAAGGTGGCCTTTTTCATCGTAGTCGCGCAAGTGCTTCTGTCAAAGTTCATCCTCGCACGTCCAGCATCCAACGTCGGTACGCTGGCGGCCAATGTCCTTGACACGACGTGTCAGGCTGCGGCGCCTATTGCGTCAGGGGATCGATGTTGCCAGTCGTCCCGTGCCGTTTGTCTGGACGCCGGCTTCCCGATAGTCAACAGTCGTCGAGGTCTACACGCCGGCGATCTGTCTTTCACGTTGCATTCGGCCCACTCGCGAACTGCGGCTGCGAAGCGTCGCAGTGCCGTTGGTGGATGGCGTCTTCTCCCATCAGGATCCGGCAATTGTCCAGTGGATGAGCGAGAGGAAGTTGGACGTGTAGGGCCTCACCTGATGCGAACTTGTCGAATACACGCTCTGCGCCCTCGTGATATGGCCGTTCCTTTATCGAAAGCGGCCGTTTCCTGGGGACAAGCGGCCGCCCCCATCGCGGGCGGCCGCGACGCCGATATCTCAGACACCGGTATCGCGATAGCGCGCCCTCCGGCCGATTGCTAAACCGCCAGAAGTATCAACATTCCTGCTACCGCCACACCCATCACGCCGGTCGCGAGCCAGCCCACCAGCCGGAGGCTGCCCGACACGGTAAGCTTTCCCATCACATCCTTATGGCTGGCCATCTTCATCATGAGCACTATGATCGGGACAGCCGTCACGCCGTTGATGACGGCACTCCAGAAGAGCGCCTTGATCGGTTCGATCGACGTGAATCCGAGCGCGAGGCCCACCATGGTGGCAAGCACGATGATTGCGTAGAACCCCCTGGCAAGCCGTGGTTCGAGTTCCAGGCTGTTTCTCCACCGGAACGCTCCCGCCATCGCATAGGCGGCCGATCCCGCAAGAACCGGCAACGCAAGCAGTCCCGTGCCGACGACGCCAAGGCTGAAGAGCAAAAAGGCAAATTGCCCCGCGATCGGTTTGAGTGCAGAGGCGGCCTGCGACGACGTCTGGATATCGGTCACGTTATGCGCATGCAGGGTCGCGGCGGTGGTGAGAATGATGAAGAAAGCTATCACGTTCGAGAAGGCCATGCCGATCCGCGTATCGGAGCCAATACGCCGCAGGTTCACCAGGGCTTGCCAGGGCGCCTTCTTCAGCGCATGTTGATCGGGCGCCGCCTGTAACTCCTCCACCTCTTCCGAGGCTTGCCAGAAGAAGAGATAGGGGCTGATTGTCGTACCGAACACCGCGACGACGGTCGTGAGATAGACACTGCTCCACGACAGATGAGGAAGCACAGTCCGGATCGCGACGGTCGGCCAGGTAATCCTGACGGCAAACACGACGCCCACATACGCGAACAGCGCGAGCGTGAGCCACTTGAGTACCCGGACATACACCTTGTAGGGGACGAAAACCTGCAGGACAAGGGAAAACACGGCGAGTCCGACCGTACACAGACGCGTGGGGCCGCCCACGATCAGATTGACGGCCGCGCCCATGGCGGTGAGATCGGCGGCAATATTGATCGTATTGGCCACGAGCAGCAGTATCACCGCGCTGTAGAGGAGCCACACGGGATAGTGACGCCGGATGTTGGTCGCGAGCCCGTGGCCGCTGACCCGTCCGATCCTCGCGCTGATGCTCTGGATAGCGACCATCAGCGGGTAGGTGAGCAAGACCGTCCAGAGGATGTTGTAGCCGAACGCCGCGCCAGCCTGCGAGTAGGTGGCAATGCCGCTCGGGTCGTCGTCGGCTGCACCCGTGATCACCCCGGGTCCTAATTTCTCGAGCCAGGGGCTGGCCTTGCGAACCGGCACGGACGGGGGCGTGAGGTTGGTTTGCATGTGAACTCCACTGCACAGGGCTGGATGGCACGGTTCGAACGAGATGTTTGACTATCTTCTGATTGAAGAAAAGCTTGCCGATCACGTGTGTTAGTACGGTTCTTTTAGCCGCGCATTAAGGTAAACAGGCATCGCGCCCAAGCCGTCTGGCAGGAGTTCAACGCACGCCAACGGGCAAGCAATTCGGAAAGCCCGAATACTTCGCAAGGTAGTCATCCGCGCCGACGTCGAGACCCCGGACTGGGTCCACCGTCCTGGCGGATCCGCTGATTGATCTCCGCGGCGAAGTAGTCCATATTCAAGGCAACGCTTTCTTCCACCATCCGGTAATCCGCGATATTCGGCACCGATTTCGTGCCACCTCATCACCCGCTGCGATGCGCCCGCAGACAGCGGCAGTCGTCTGAATCTATCGAAGTTGTAGCCTTCCAATGTTCAATCAACCTCGCCGAGGTGACCCTGATTCGCGGCAGTGTCCCTGCTGTGGGACCAGGCTCACTGGGTCCATGAAATTTTGTCCGGAGTGCGGCGCGAACCAGCAGGCCGAGACTTCTCGGGGAGCGGCATCAAGCGAAGCTGCCGCGCATCACTCGCTAACGCCCTACTATGCTTTCTGCAGTGCGGCCGTGTTTGCGCTCGTATTCACCGCGTACGGGATCTCGCATCACGATCAACGGGAACGGACCCCCGAAGTTCAGGTGTTCCAGGGGCCCGTGCTCGGGCAGCCGCAAGTGCTTGCGGCTCCGCCAGCCGACCAGCTTGCGCAGAGCACCGCGCAGCCGGCGGCCGCATCCATGCCGCCGCATCATTCGTTGCCGGCGTCTTTCAGCGCGGCACATCGGCATAGTGCCGGGCAATACGCCGCTACCCAAAGCGATCTTTCCGACGGCGCCTATGCGCGCAAAAGCAACACAAGCGCGCGCACCGACGTAGCCAGAAGTCTCGCCCGTGCGCGCGCAAGCCTCGACAGGAACAGTCTTTGGCCGGCACGCAGGGCCATCATGGCCGCACTTGCCGAGCAACCCGGCAACGACGAGGCGCAGCAGATACGGGCCGAACTGGCTACGCGAGAACAGGAGCGTGACTCGCTGCTTGGCAGCGCACGGCTTTGCGCGCGCGAGGGACAATGGGCTTGCGCGTGGAATAGCGCGGGTCACGCTCTGAGCGTCGACGGGTCGAGCCGCGAGGCGCGGAAGTTGCGCTCGCGCGCCCTCGCCGAGCACGGAGCGGACTCCTCAGGGAGATTTGATCCAGCCGGCGCCGACGGCGACCTGTAGTCCTTTTGCGGGTTGCGGTGCAATTTTGGCGCAAATCCGCCGTCATCCTCACCGCGACAGAGCCGCAACGACTCCAGATTGATTGAAGGCGCAAGCGGGAACCTCATCGAAGCACCGCAGACGTACTCAGTTCAAGCGCAACGGACGAGGTACTGCTCACCGCACGCCGCACGCCGCACGCCGCACACCGCACACCGCAACGCGGCGTCTACGGCCCCCAGATGATGTCTTCATTCTGTTTGCGGGCTTCACGCAGCATGTCGAGAAACGGCCACGCTCGCTGCGAAAGTCCACTGCGCGATTCCTAGCCGCGCTCGTGGAAGTACTGCAACGATTCGAGCGCAATCTCCGCTTTTTTGTCGTCCGAGATAGCCGCTTCAAGGCGGCTGATGGCACAAGGCAGTTCGTCATGCAGGATTACCCCGCGTGTATCAAGCCGCTTGCCAACGAGCCCCAGCAGATACTGCGCGAGATCCCTGAGCATCAGGACATCAGCCGAGGCGGCCGATTGAAACGAGACCAGAATGATGGCTCCTTGCTTTGATCGGTATTGCACGGTCGCACCAGACACGATCCGGGCGCTACGGCCATCCGCCCCGTGCCTTGTCAACAGGCAAGCAGCATCGTGCAACTCACAACCGTCCCAACAGCAACAGGACGACCACTACGACCAGCGCGAGTCCCAGAAAGCCGCTCGGGCCATAACCCCACCCGTTGCTATATCGCCAAGTTGGGAATGCGCCAACCAGCAACAGGACCACAATAACCAAAAGTACGGTTCCTAATGACATTTTTCGCTCCTCGTTCCACAAAGCACGTTTAAGCACGATTCACTTGTGAAGATTTCAGAGATTCAACGGGATCGCGCTAGCGTTGGCCCTGATCGCGTCGACCGGCCGCTCTGGCTACGCCGCAGTCTTCAGCGGCATCACAGGCGCCCCGCCAAGATCACGTCCGGCAATCGCCACCGCCAGCGCGGGATTCAGACTGTCGACCATCGACGTCGGCATGAGAATGGTCGCCCCGCGTTCCTTCGTCGTCTCGTAGATAATATTCATCGCCCGAAGCTGTAGCGCGCCCGACTGTGATTCGTACACTCTCGCGGCTTCGACAAAGTTCGAGGCGATCGCGGCCTCTGCGGACCCCAGAATGACGCGCGCCTGCTTTTCGCGCTCGGCCTGTGCCTGACGAGACATCGCATCCTGCAACGCAACCGGGATCGCTACGTCGCGAATTTCGACCGAACCGACGGCGATGCCCCATTGGGCTGTCTTGGCCCCGATCTCATCTCTCAGATGGGTGTCCGCTGCCGTTCGATCGGAAAGTAGCGTAGCCAGCATCGAGGCACCGATCAGCTCCCGCAACGTTGTCTGAGCGACGCGATCGATTGCCTGGCGATAGTCGGTAATCGCCAGTGCTGCCATTTTGGCGTCGCAGACGTGCCAGAAGATGATTGCATCGACATTGACCGGCACCGTATCCTTGGTCAGGGCCTGTTCGGCGTTGAAAGCGGTCGTCTGGATGCGTTCGTCAATGACTGCAACGATGTTATCCAGAACAGGGATGATCATGAAGAACCCCGCTCCCTTCACGCTCTGCAGTTTCCCAATACGCAGGATGACGAACTTCTCCCATACGTTGGCAACCCTGACGGACATTGCGATCAGGACAGCAATGACTAGAAGGTGTTATGCACTTTTGCTAAGGGCTGCAAAGTGGACGAGCATAAGCACGGAGAACACGACGAAATGCAGACCAGCCAATGTTTCGGGCAATCGCTCGTAATCTCTGGCCAGTCGGCGGAAGCGGTTGAGCCAGCCGAAGCTGCGCTCCACCACCCAGCGACGCGGCAACAGTACAAAGCCCTTTTTCGCCTCCGGCAACCTGACCACCTGAAGCTCGATGCCTTCATCGCGCGCGGCCTCTGCAGGCTCTTCGCCGGTGTAGCCCTGGTCAGCGAACGCGATTCTCACTGTCTGCCCCGTCGCCTGCTGGACCTGTCGCGCCAGTTCTCCGACCTGTGCACGCTCCTGTTCGTTGGCCGGCGTCACATGAACCGCAAGCAGTTGCCCCAACGTATCCACCGCCATGTGCACCTTGCTGCCTTTCTTGCGCTTGTACCCGTCATAGCCTGCGCGTGGACCGCTCTCGCACGTCGACTGCAGCGTGCGGCCGTCGAGGATGACTGCACTGGGTTGACCCCGGCGATCCTGCGCCACCCGGATAATCGAACGCAGGTCATTTACCATGGCCTCGAAACAGCCTGCCTGAATCCAGCGCTGCGTCTGCTGGTAGACCGTCTCCCACGGCGGAAAGTCATTGGGCAGCAGACGCCACGGTGCACCCGCGCGGACAATCCAGCGCAAGGCGTTGAACATCTCGCGCAATTCGTAGCGACGCTGAGGCGCGTCCTGGTTCATCAATGTCAGGTACGGAGCGGCGAAGTACCACTCTTCATCCGATACATCCGTTGGGTAGGGCCTGCGTTTCTTCATCCCGCCAGGGTACCAGGTCTGGCCGAAAGTTCATAACACCTTCTAAGAGGCCGATGCCGATATACAGGTTGACGAACGCGCCAGAGGCAATCGCAGCGAGCAGGAAGACGGTGGACAGAAGTAGTGTGACCGGACTCATGATGGTAATGCCTCCACGAACTGCGCAATGTCATTTCGGACAATTCGGCTCGATCAATCCACACTCGGCCGTCGCAACACCCTGATCGCGAGAGCCAGGGATACACAGCAAACGATGCGCGTGATCGCATTGAGCGTCGGTACGATACCGTACCGCGTTGCCGGCATATTGGCCGTGCGCGCTCAGCACCGACGACGACGTGAGATACGTCGGCGAACGCTTGCCGAAAGAAGCCGCCGGGGGCGATCCCTCCTCGATAACGCGCCGGTCCGTCGGACTACGCCAGTCCCGTCGTCTTGACAAAAATAGATAGCGACAACGTCCTCCAATGCGCCCAGAATAGCCGATATGATAGTTGCTTTCCGCGACTGAAATAACGGGAGAAATATGATGGCAAAGGGTCAATTACGCGGTAACCGTGAAGCAAGAAAACCGAAACAGCCGAAAAAACTGCTGTCCCCAGTTGTAGAAAGAGCATCGGCGGCAACATCGAAAATCACGCTGACCCACAAACCCGAAAAGAAGAAATAGGACGCTGCCGATCGCACGGATCGGTGCCGGCATCACCCCTCCAGCGACGCAGGGCGCCGCCCATACCATTTCATCAATGGCCGTATCGACATCCCGTGCGCAAAGATGGACGCAGAAACCATCGCGAGCGTCAGCGTGATCAACTGCGTTGCCAGCGGTTCGCTTACGCCGTGACGAATCGCGAACATCAAATAAAACACGGAGCCGATTCCACGTATTCCGAACCACGACACCATCGCGCGCGCACGTCCCGCGCTAGCCACACCGAGCGTTCCGACCATGACAGCGGCAGGACGCACCAGCACGAACATCATCGGAATGAACCACCATAGCGCGCCCCACGCGATGGCATAAGGAAGCAGCGCACCGACCAGCGAGACGACCGTAAGCTCAGCAAGGCGTTCGAGTTGAGCGTTGAACGCCCGCACCGCGCCCGTCATGACTGCGCTGGCATGATGCGAGTGCGTCGCTCTCACGCCATACGCATGACCTTCTGCACCGGGCGCGGCACCGAGGGACACTGTACCGGCCTGAGGCTTGTCCTCCACCCGCTGAAAAGCCAGGCCCGCAGCAAAAACGGCCAGAAACCCCGAGGCGTGGCACAGTTGCGCCACGCCATAGGCGACGGCGATCACGCCGAGCGACAGGAATTCATCCAGGCCGACGGCCTGAGAATGCCGCGTACGCAGATAAACGACAAGTCGGCCGATGAGGGCGCCGAGCACTGCACCGACCAACACCCCGCCCGCGCTCGCCCATATCAGGTCCAGTGCCAGCCAGCGCCAGAGACTGAACGAGGCGCCGTCATGCCGCGCCAGTAACGCCAACCCCAGCGTCACGAACGGAAACGCGGTGCCGTCGTTCAATGCCCCTTCGCCAGCAAGGCTGAAACGCAATTGATCCGGATCCGTACCGCGCTCGGTCTGCACGCCGGAGGCGAGAACGGGGTCCGTGGGCGCCAGAATGCCGCCGAGGAGCACCGCTGCGCCCAAAGGCAATCCCAACCCCCACATTCCGAGCGCTGCGATCAGGCCCACCGTAATCGCCATCGAGACAAACGCGAGACGCAACGGAACCATCCATCTTCGGTCGAGGATCGGAACGCCCATGCGCAGCCCGACGGTAAACAGCGAAATCAGCAACGCGACTTCCGCGACCCGACCGATCACATCGGCATGATGCAGCGGGTCGGGCACGATCAGATTCAGACCTCCTGGGCCCACGACGTAACCGACGCACAGATAGATCGTCGCGCTGCTCACCAGCAGGCGTGCAAGCGTGGCCCCCGCCACCACCATGGTGATGAGCAGCAGGCCGGACAGCAGATACCAGACGGAATCTGACATGGATTGCGCAAAGGGAGATATCGGATGTCATGCGTGAGAATAAGGCCCAACGTGAATCGCCACGCACCGAACGGGCCGCGTCCGATGAGCCTGACATCCGGGCTCGCCGCAGTCGGTACGGTGGCGGACAGCGCTACGCACAGACTTCCGCTAGATTCGGGCATCCAGCTGCTTCGCTCTTCGCCTCGAATGACCGCCGGCAAGCGCATCAATACGATAGCGTGCCGACAAGGGAATCCGGGCAGAACACAATCCAGTCGATCAGCTGACTCACCGCCCTGGGGGATTGGCCATGCTGCATCATCAATTCGAAAAAGAACTCGCGCATCTCGAACTGATCTTCCCGTTACTGGCCGAGGACGGCGCTTTCGCATTGTCCTATTGGCGGAGCCGGACGACGGCGTTATTGGCCGACCAAAGTGTCATTCCCTCGGGAGCGCGACGCATAGTCTGGCTGCTCGATCTGCTCGACAAGATCGAGCAGGAGGCCCTCGCCGCACCGCCTCGTCGCGCAAAATTGATTCACGCGCAAAAACAGGTGCCGGTTCGCTAAACCGCTATCAACTTTCGATCATGCCTGCGCGTTGCAGGCGAGCGCCGTGTCGACTGCGGCTGAAGTCCATGACTGGGCCCGTAACGCGCGGACACGCTCCACCACAAAGGAACCCTCCGCTCACCGGCTTCTGAATGCTGCCTCGCTATCCGGTGCCGCCACCGGCTCGACATCGAGGGGCTCGCCCAGCGTCACCGTCACCTGGTGGCGGGCGCCGTCGTCCACGAGGTGCACCGACGTGTTGCCGGGTGCGAGCGCGACGCCGTCCACAGCAATGCCGCGCACGCCGCGGCTGACCCCGTGCGGATTGTCCACGGCGATGTCGTACCGAGCCGCGCCGTGCCGAAACACCGCGGTAAAACCGGGCCATCGCTTCGGCACGCAGGGCTCGATGGACAGCTCCGCGCCCTGCCTGCGCAAGCCGAGCAGTCCCTCGATTCCGGCGCGATACATCCACCCGGCCGATCCCGTATACCACGTCCACCCGCCGCGCCCCACGTGGGGCGCGGCCGAGTAGACGTCGGCCGCCACCACATAGGGTTCGACCTTGTAGCGGTTCGCTCCGCTTCGTATCCGGCTGCGATTGACAGGATTGAGGAATGCGAACAGATCTGCGGCGCGATCGCCGTCGCCCATCTTCGCGAAGGCCAGCACCGACCACACTGCGGCATGCGTGTACTGGCCGCCGTTTTCCCGGATGCCCGGCGGATATCCCTTGATATAGCCGGGATCGGGTGCCGCATGATCGAACGGTGGGGTGAACAGCAACGCGAGGCCGTCCTTGCGGCGAATCAACCGTGTGTCCAGCGCCGCCATGGCGCGGTCGGCCCGCCCCGCATCCGCGGCACCTGACAGCACACTCCACGATTGTGCAATGGCATCGATCGAGCATTCGTCGTTGCCGGCCGATCCAAGCGGCGTGCCGTCGTCGAAGTAGCCTCGCCGATACCACTCGCCATCCCATCCCGCGCTTTCGAGCGCCTCGCGCAGGGCTTCGGCACGCGACAGCCAGTGGTCCGCCCGCTGGCCGTCGCCGCGCGCGCGAGCGAGCGGCGCGAAGGCCAACAGCGTGGCGTGAAGAAACCAGCCGAGCCAGACGCTTTCTCCGCGCCCCGCCTCGCCAACCCGATTCATGCCGTCGTTCCAGTCGCCGGTGCCCATCAGCGGCAAGCCGTGCGCGCCGAACAGCTCGAGACTTTGCTCCAGCGCGCGCACGCAATGCTCGTACAACGGCGCGCGGGTCTCCGATACGCCCGGCGTGAAGTAAGCGTCGTGCTCGCCCTCAGCCAGCGGCCGGCCTTCGAGAAACGGCACCGCCACGTCGAGAATCGCCCGGTCGCCCGTCACCTCGACGTACTGAGCCACGGTGTAAGGCAGCCACGCGCGATCGTCCGAAATATGCGTGCGCACGCCGGCGCCGCTCTCGGGCAGCCACCAGTGCTGCACGTCGCCCTGCGCAAACTGCCGCCCCGCTGCCCGCAGCAGATGCTCGCGGGTCAGCGCGGGCCGCGCAAGCGCGAGCGCCATGCCGTCCTGCAACTGATCTCGAAAGCCGTAGGCGCCGCTCGCCTGATAAAACCCCGCGCGCGCCCAGATCCGGCAAACAAGCGTCTGGTACAGCAGCCACCGGTTGAGCAGCAGATCCATTGCGCGGTCCGGTGTCTTGACCTGAACGGTTTCGAGCGTGTCGTCCCAGAAGGCCGTCACGGCTGCGAGCACCGCGTCGAGATCGGCGTCACGATAGCGGACGATCAGTTGCCGGGCGGCCTGCGGCGATTCAGCCTCCCCTAACAGGAACACCACCTCGGCCACACCGCCCGGTGCGAGCTCGATCCCGGCTTGCAGCGCCGCGCACGGATCGAGCCCCGCGCCGACCTTCCCGGACAACGGCGCGGCGGCCAGCCCGGCCGGATCGCTCAAGTGCCCGTTGCGGCCGATGAACTCGCGCCGGTCGGCGCTCCACGCGTGCTGCCTTCCGCCCAGATCGGCGAAAGCCACGCGTTCACGCGAGGCCTCGGGCCGGCCGTTGCTGGCAAACATCGCCCCCGTCTGCGCGTCGATCGCGGTGCGGGTATGCGGCGCGGCAAGCGCGCGCGACGCACCAAGCGCCCACTCGGCATAAGCCGTCACCGAAAGATGGCGTATCCGGCTCGACAGGTTGCGCAGTGTCAGACGGGAAATCTTGATGGGATCGTCGAGCGGCACGAATTGCAGCAATTCGAGCTCGACCTCTTCGGCCGCATGCGCGAAGCGGCTATAGCCCTGGCCGTGACGTGCGATATAGGGCGCGGCACCTGGCGAGGTGTCGCGCACCGGATTCGCCTGCGGCCCCCACAACACGCCGCTATCGTCGTCGCGAACGTAAAACGCCTCCGCGGGCGGGTCGCTCACCGGATCGTTGGACCACGGCGTCAGCGGGTGCTCGCGGCTGTTCGACGCCCACGTGTACCCGCTGCCCTCGGCCGACACCAGAAAGCCGCATAGCGGGTTGGCGATGACATTGACCCATGGCATTGGCGTGCATTGCCCGGCGGCAAGGATCGTCACGTATTCCCTGCCCTCGTTCGCAAAGCCGCCGAAGCCGTTGAAGCATTCCAGTCCGGCGCCGGGCTGCGCCGGTGTCGCCGGCACGGGCACGGGCACCGTTGTGGGCAAAGGCAGCGGCCTGGCGCGCGGCGGCGGCGGTGCGTTGGCCAGGCGCCGCAACTGGTCCGCCAAACGACCGTTGCGCGCCGCCAGCACGGCGCGCGCGGCCACCGGAAAGAGCGCACGCGCGGCGCCCGACATCAAGTCCGCCCGCAACACGAAGATGGCGCCGCGCGCAGCACCCGGGAGCGGCGGCCGCCCCTGCCCGGAGCGCACCAGCGCCTCGAGCGCGGCCTGCAAGTCCTGGACATACGACGACGCGCGCTCGTTGATGATGACGAGATCGACTGCGAGCCGTTTCATGCTCCAGTACTCGTGGGCATGCACCAGTTGCCGCACCAGCGCCATGTGTTCGATGTCGTCGATGCGCACCAGCAGGATCGGCAGGTCGCCCGACACGCCGTGCGCCCAGAGCGGCGCGACACCCACGCCGCCCGCCGCGGCCACCGCTGCCGCGCCTCGCAGCAGCGCGTCGGAACCCGGCCGCAGCGACGCATCGTTGTACAGCATGTACCCGGCCATCCGCTGGAACAGCGCCGCCTCGTCGGGACTCACCCCGTTATGACGGAGTTGCACCTGAGCCTGGGTCCACGCAAGCATCGCCGCCCGCGCGTACGACGCCCCGTCGCGATGCTTGTCGACCAGATCCAGCAACTGCCCGCGCGAATCGGCGACGATGGTCCAGAATGCGATGCTGCCGGTCTCGCCGGGCCTGATGCGCAAACGCTGGCGCAGCACGAACGCGGCGTCGAGCACCACGCCGGCTGAATTGCCGAGCGTGCGCGCGCCCACGAGGGCGCGCGGCGAGTGCACGCTGCGCCCCCGGCCGATAAAGCGGGCACGGTCGGTTTCGACTTCGGCGGCCCCGACGGGATTGCCCGCGATTTCCGCCAGATGCGCGGCCCAGACCTCGGGCTCGTTCGTCTCGCGGCGGCGGCGCGTCGCCAGAATGGCCGCCGACCCGGGCAGATACTCGGTCTCGACGAACAGCTTCGCGAACGCCGGATGCGCCTCGTCGGTGGCCGGCGGGGCTAGCACGATCTCCGCATAGGACGTGAACTCGATGATGCGCTCGCGCGCGCCGCCATTGGTCACCGACACTCGCCGCACTTCGGCGTCCTCCTCGGGCGATACCACGACGTCGAGCGAGGTCGTCAGCGTGCCATCGCGCCGGACGAATTCCGCGCGGTCCTCCGTGAGGTTCACTTCGTAGCTGTCCGGCACCACGCCGGCCGGCTGCCATGCGGCCGACCACCATGCGTCGCTCGCGACGTCGCGCAGATACAGGTAGCTCCCCCAGTCATCGCAGGTGGCATCCTCGCGCCAGCGGGTGACGGCCAGATCGTCCCGGCAGCTGTAGCCGGAGCCGGCAGACGTGAGCATCACCGTGTAGCGGCCATTGGAGAGCAGATGGGTCGCGGGCGACGGATCGCCCGCCGACACCAGGCGCCGCACGATATCCGGGCCGCCGCCGCGTATCGGCCCGACGCTCCGCTTCTCGTCGACCCGCAGATGCGCAGCCGCCACCCGCCCCGGCATACGCTCCTGCAACAGCAGTTCGGTGGCCTGGATGGCCGGCTCCGCGTGAAAGAACGCACGAATGCGCCCGCCGAGGAGCACATTGGCGATTGAGACGATCGACATCCCCTGATGATGCGCCATGAACGCGCGCACCACCGCGACCTGCTGGCCTTCGGGCACGCGCGCGGGCGTATAGTCGAGCGCCTCGTAGAAGCCGAAGCGGCCACTGCCGCCCGCCGCGCCCAGGCACTCGAAATTGCGCGCGGCCGCGCCGGGCGCGACCATCGACGCGAGAGCCGTCGCATACGGCGCGATCACGGCGTCATGGCCGAGACCGCGCTTGAGGCCGAGGTCAGGAACGCCGAAACTCGAATACTGGTAGGTGAATTCAAGATCCCGCACGTTATAGGCCGATTCGGAGATGCCCCACGGCAAGCCCAGCGCCGCTCCATAGCTGATCTGCTTGCGCACGACGAGGTTACTGGTGCGCGCAATCAGGCTGTCGGCCGGCGCGCGCATCACCAGCGACGGCATCAGGTACTCGAACATCGACCCGGACCACGAGACCAGCACGGCACCGCCCGCCACCGGCGTCGCGACGCGGCCCAGCCGGAACCAGTGGCGCGCGGGAATGTCGCCCTTGGCGATGGCCACGAAACTCGCCAGCCGCGCCTCGGACGCCAGCAGATCATAGCTGCCCGGATCGAGCCGCCCTTCGGCAACCGCGTAACCGATTGACAGTAGACTGCGTACCGGGTCCAGCAGGAAGCCGAACTCCATCGCATTCGCCATGTGCAGCGCCGTATCGGCGAGCGCGTTCAGGCGCGCGCCCAGCGTCGCCGATTCCGGCGTGCATGCGCTATCGCGGCAATGGCTGTGAATCGCCTGTTCGAGCGCATCGGCCCAGAACAGCACGTCGTCGCCCGCGCCGTCCTGGGCGTCACCGGTTTCGTCGACCAGGGCGCGCGCGATGTCGGCTACCGTTGCGGCCGATAGCTGGATCGCCGGCCATGCGGAAGGCGCCGCGGCCGCGGCGCCACCGGACGCGGCCGTGCCGGCCGGTCCAGGGCCAGGCACCGCGCCCTTTAGCGTACCCTGCAACGCGCCCACCGCCTGCTCGAATTCGCCATGCAGGGCGCCGCGTGGATGCGTCCCGGCGTTCTGGCTCACGGCGGCGCAGAGCAGCGCGAGGCTGTCGCCGATACCCTCGAGCGCGCACGGCTCCACGCCGGGAGGCTCGGCCGCCCACGCGCGGCAGGCATTGGCGAGCGCGATCAGATGGCCGGCAAGGTTGCCGCTGTCGACCGACGATACGTACTTCGGCTCCAGCGGACACAGGTCCTGCGTGGCGTACCAGTTGTAGAAATGGCCACGATAGCGCGGCAGGCGCCCCATGGCGGCGAACGTCGTCTCCAGTCGGTCGACGGCGTCGAGCGTACCGAGCCAGGCGAACTCCCGCGCGCTGACCGTCGCGAGCAGATAAAGCCCGATATTCGTCGGCGAGGTGCGATGCGCGACGACGGGCCGCGGATCCTCCTGAAAATTGTCCGGCGGCAGCATCTGGTCGGCGGCCGTGACGAAGGTCTCAAAATAGCGCCACGTGCGGCGCGCATGAAGGCGCAGTTGCCGGGCATCCTCCGGCGTGACGGCGAGATCGCCCGCCGCTCGCGGCGCGACGCTCGACCGGTGCGCGACGGCAGGCGACGCCAGCCAGCCGAGCACGAACGGAATCCCCGCCCACGCGCCATGATTGCCGGATCGCCATGCCACCCACGCACTGGCCGCCGCACCAAGCAGCGCAAGCGCGATGCCGCCGCGCATCCGCACGAGTGTCTGGTAAAGCGATGGGCGCTCGCGCGCGCCGGCTTCGGCCGCCGTCGTCCATTCGAGCAGATGCCGTCGACTGACCATCACGCGAAACGTTGTGCGCGCAATGGCATCGCTCATCGACGCCGCCTGCTGCGCCAGAAAGATGATCGACAAACCGGTTCGGGCCAGTGCGAGCCTCAGGTCCGCCAGCCAGACGTAGAGCAGGCTGCGGGTCGTCATTTTCACCTGCGAGCGTCTCCAGCGCGGCACGAGCGCGCCCAGTACAGGCAGCAGCACGGGCAAGCCGATCGTCGCCACCACGAAGGCGCTCCAGAGCAGCGCGGCCGGCAGCGGCAAGGTCCAGCCGGCCAGCAGCGCGACAAAGGCTGCGGGTGCCGTGAGCGTGCGGCGCAGATTGTCCAGCATTTTCCAGCGAGCCGTGGCCCGCAGTGCCAGATCGGGCCGCAGGTGCACCGAGGCCAGCCAGGGCAGCAATTGCCAGTCGCCGCGCGCCCAGCGATGCTGACGGGCGGCGGCAACGTCGTAGCGGGCCGGAAACGCTTCGACCACCTCGATATCCGAGGCAAGCCCCGCCCGCGCGAAAACGCCTTCGAACAGATCGTGACTGAGCATCGTGTTCTCCGGCACCCGGCCGGCAAGAGCCAGCTCGAAGGCGTCGACATCGTAGATGCCCTTGCCCGCGTACGAGCCTTCGTCGAGAAGATCCTGGTAGACATCCGAGACGGCGGCCGCATAAGGATCGATCCCGCTCTGGCTCGACCAAACACGCTGAAACAGCGAGCCTTCGGCACCGACGGACAGCGAAGGCGTCACGCGCGGCTGCAATACGCCGTAACCTTCGACGACGCGCTGGCTGCGCGGGTCGAAAACCGGCCGGTTGAGCGGGTGCGCCATTTTTCCGATCAGACGGCGCACCGTATCGCGCGGCAAGCGGGTGTCCGCATCGAGCGTGATCACGTAGCGGACCTGCGGCGGCACGGCAGGCAGGCGGGTGTCGCGCGCGACGAACGAGGTGTCCGACGCACCGCGCAGCAGCCGGTTCAGCTCGTGCAGTTTGCCGCGCTTGCGCTCCCAGCCCATCCACACGCCCTCTTCCGCATTCCAGGTGCGCCGCCGATGCAGCAGCAGGAAACGCGGCCCCTGCGGCGCGGCTGGATAGCGCCGATTCAGTTTCTCGATGCCCGCGGCCGCGGCCGCGAGCAACGCGTCGTCGCCGTCGGCTTCGGCGGCGGGCGAATCGGTCCAGTCGGACAGCAGCGCGTAGTAAAGTTCGCCGCCCCCGCTGGCGAGATGATGCACCTCCAGCCGCTCGATCTGCGCGGCCAGTTCGGCTTCGGTGGTCAGCAGCGTCGGCACGGCCACCACCGTGCGCAAGGCCGCGGGAATGCCGTCACGCAGCGCGAGACCCGGCAGCACGACCGCGCCGACCTCACGCATTACCCCCCGGTTGACAAGCGCCACGGCTACGTCGAGCGCGGGCAGCAATCCGGCAAGACCGAGCCAGATCCACCCGCGCGACAACGGGGCGAAGCCGGCGAGCAGCATCAGCATACCGCCCAGCAGCAGCGCGGCGAACAACACGATGCGGCCGACGTAACCGCCGAGACCGGCATGGCGCGTGAACCGGCGCAGCCATACCGCCGCCGGCGGGCGATAGCCGATCGCCGTCTCGAACGCGCGGCGGCCCGCAGCCAGCAGGTGATAGCCGGGATCGGCGGCACGGTCCGGCTGCGCGCCGGCGGCCGGTGCATCGGCCTGAGTGGCCTGCGCGGCGGCGACGGCACGACGCGCGATATCGGATTCGCTCAGCGACGAACCGCGTGCCAGCGTTTCGATTGCGCCGCGGTACAGGTTGCGCGTCGGAAAGTCCATGTCGACGAAGCCGGGACAGGTGCGCAGGATCTCGTCGACGGGACTGATGCGCTCGAACAGATCGCTCCAGTCCACATCGGAGATCAGACGCAGGCTCGTGATCACATTGCGCACCGTCAGGCTGGCCGCGCCCTGCTGCTGGTGCACCGTGGTCACGATCCGCTCCGCCGTAGTGTGCTGGGCGGCGAGATGCGCGCGCAGCCACGTCACCGCCGGCGTCGTGTCGGGGTCCTGATCGTGTAGCCGCTGGATAAGCTGCACCGCGAAGGTGTCGCACAGCGCCGAGCGTGCGTAGCGCGCCACGAGCACCTCGACGGCTTCGGGCGCGTGTCCGCCCGCGCCGAGCAGACGATCGGCCATTGCGTCGGCGTCGAGCCGCGCGATGCGCCCATCGGTGATCTCGTCCGCGAGGCGCCGCAGGTTCTCGATCAGCACGATGCGCAGCGTGATCGCCACGGCCCACAGTTCACCGATCGTCAGCGGCTGTACGCTCTGGTAAGCCAGCACGAACCGGCACAGCAGATCGGGATCGAAGCGGCTGTCGGTATGAGCGACGAATGCCCACGCGAGACCGAATACGCGCGGATAGCCGGCAAACGGGCCGGCGCTCAGCTTGGGCAATTGCCGATAGTAGCTGGGTGGCAGGTCGTCGCGGATCTGCCGGACCTGCTCTTCGACCAGATGATAGTTGTCGAGCAGCCACTCCGCCGCCGGCGTGATCGTTTCGTCGCTCTCCGCCGCCACCACCGTCGCTTCGTAGGCTCGCAACAGATGGCTCGCGTTGTCCCTGAGCCTCGCGGCAAGCGAGGGGCCGGCAGACGCTTTCTCCGAGATCGGTTGTGCGCCGGCGAGGCTGCGCGCATGCTGCGCGAGCCGCTCTTCGCCGAACAGTTGCTCGCGCACCGGCGTGGTGCTGTGCCATGGAGATGACGCCGTGCGGCGCCGCAAGCCGTGTGAGAACCGAATCATCGCACTATCCCTTCTTAGCAGAGCCCCGTAAGGCGCTTCCACCGTATCGCCTGGCGTCGGCTAGACCAACGTACAAAGGATATTGCATAGGAATCCTTTAGTATTGCGCGTTCGGCATCGGTGCCCAACCGCTATCTTCCGGCCTGTGCGACCACGTGTCTGTACGGTGCGAGACCGTCATCGCCGCCCGCAACGAAAGGGCCCCGGTTTGCAGAAACGGATTCGGAAATGCGCAGTTTGTACGCTGTCGTACCGCATTGGCCGTCACGACAGCGTAGTGTCGAACACGTCGTCAATTCACCAGGAGAGGATCGTGCAAAGACGAACATTCATATGGAGCACGCCCGGGTCGATCCTCGCACTCGGCCTGGCGCTCTCCGGCTGCACCACTACCAGCCCGTCCGACGTCAGCAGTGACCAGGCCGCCAAGCGCCATGGCATCGACGCGGGCGTCGACTCCACCCTCTCGCGCCTCTATGGCGCGGCAAACGGCTCACGGGAACTCGTTGAAAAGGCGCGCGGCGTGCTGATTTTCCCGTCGGTCATCGATGCCGGCTTCATTGTCGGCGCAGAGTACGGCGAAGGCTCGCTGCGCGTGCACGGGCGCACCGTCGGCTATTACAGCACGACAACCGGATCGATCGGCTGGCAGATCGGCGCGCAATCGCGTGCAATCGTCTTCCTGTTCATGACCGAGGACTCGCTCGCCCGGTTCCGCAGTTCCGACGGATGGTCGGCAGGCGGCGACGCGTCGGTCGCGGTACTGAAAATCGGCGCGAACGGCGCTATCGATACCAGCACCGCAACGGGACAGGTGGATGCATTCGTGCTGACCAACAGCGGATTGATGGCCGGTGCCTCGCTTGACGGCACCAAGGTCAATCGGCTCAAGTCGCTGTAACCGCCAGCCGCATGGGGCATGGCGTGCATCCCTGCCCCGCTTCGAATTGCGAGGAGAATTCATGTTACGCAGCATCAAGGACCTGCACGGCTACACGGTTGGCGCACTCGACGGCGACATCGGCACGGTCGAACAGGCTTACTTCGACGACGAAGCGTGGGGCGTGCGCTATCTGGTGGTCGAAACAGGCAACTGGCTCAGCAATCGCCCAGTTCTGATTTCTCCGTATTCGATCAAGCGCGCCGACGCTGAATTGAACATCATCCCTGTAAACCTCACGCGGCAGCAGGTGCGGGACAGCCCAAATATCGACACGCACAAGCCGGTGTCACGTCAGTATGAGATCGAGTATCTGCGCCACTACAGCTATCCGAACTATTGGGGCGGCCTGAACCTCTGGGGCATGGACGCTTTGCCGGCGTTCAACGCGAACGACGCCGCAACGGGCCTCGCGCCGGAGCCATCCGCGCACACCGGCCAGCCACACGTCGATCCGCCAGCCGACCTCCATCTGCGCAGCACGGATGAGGTGAAGGGCTATCACATCGAGACCGTCGACGGCGGCATCGGCCACGTCTGCGACTTTATCTACGACGATGAAGCGTGGGTCATTCGCTACCTGTGCGTCGATACACACAACTGGTGGCCCGGCGGCAAGGAAGTGCTGGTGGCCACACAGTGGATCGCGCTGGTCGACTGGTTCGCGTCCACCGTGTCCACCACGCTGACCCGCGAAGCCATCCGGCACAGCCCGGCGTACAACGGCAAGACGCCCGTTCCTCGCAGCTATGAAATTGGGCTCCATGAATACTATGGCAAGGAGGGGTACTGGTCGCGCGACGATCCGGAATCGTCTGCCGAATCCATGCGCAACGCCGGGCGGTAAGCTCAACACGGCGTAATGCGGCGCGTGCCGCCTGTCAGCAACAACCCGGGAGAGTGCATATGCGTTCAGCGGCTTCCCCCTCGCCCCCCGCTTCTGCGCTGGACGACCTGTGTGTCAATACGCTGCGCTTCCTGTCGGTCGATGCCGTACAGAAAGCCAACAGTGGCCATCCCGGCATGCCGCTCGGCGCAGCCTCGATGGCCTACGTGCTGTGGACCCGCTTTCTCAAACACAACCCGGCTGATCCGGCATGGTTCGACCGCGATCGCTTCGTGCTGTCCGCCGGGCACGGTTCGATGCTGCTATACAGCCTGCTTCACCTGACGGGCTACGATTTGCCGCTCGAACAGATCCGACGGTTTCGCCAATGGGGGAGCCTCACGCCGGGGCACCCGGAACGCGGTCTCACGCCGGGAGTCGAGACCACGACGGGACCGCTCGGCCAGGGGTTTGCCAACGGGGTCGGCATGGCGATGGCGGAGGCACACCTTGCGGCGCGCTACAACCGGCCGGGGTTCGGCATCGTCGACCACTTCACCTACGGCATCGTCAGCGACGGCGATCTGATGGAAGGGGTGGCGTCCGAGGCTGCGTCCCTGGCCGGTCATCTGCAGCTTGGCAAACTGATCTATCTCTACGACGACAACCAGGTCACGCTTTCCGCAGGCACGGACATCACGTTCACCGAAGACCGCTCGCGACGGTTCGAAGCCTATGGCTGGCACACCCAGCGCATCGACGACGGCAACGACCGGCTCGCCGTCGAACAGGCGCTCGACAACGCGCGGGCCGAAACGCAACGACCGTCGCTGATTCTGGTACATACTCATCTAGGCTACGGTTCGCCGGACAAGCAGGACTCCTACAAGGCGCATGGCTCGCCACTCGGGGAAGAGGAAGTCCGTCTGACCAAGCAGAACCTCGGCTGGCCGACCGAGCCGGCATTCCTCGTCCCGCCGGCCGCGCAGGCGCACTTTCATCGCGCGCTGGCAGAAGGACCGTACCGGCAGGCCGAGTGGAACACCCGCTACGCCGCTTACACGCGAGCGTTTCCCGAGCTGGCGGAGGAACTGCTGAACGCGATGAGCGGCGAATTGCCGGCCGGCTGGGACCAGGATATCCCGCTCTTTCCCGCCGACGCCAAAGGCATCGCCACGCGGGTGGCATCGGGCAAGGTGATGAACGCCATCGCGCCGCGTCTGCCGTCGCTGATCGGCGGCTCCGCCGATCTCGATCCGTCCACCTTCACCGCGCTGTCCGGGCTCGGCGATTTCGAGGCGCCCGGCGGCAGCGCGCGCGACCGGCAAGGCTCGGAGGGAGGCGGATGGAGCCGTGCGGGCCGCAATCTGCACTTCGGCGTGCGCGAGCATGCCATGGGGGCGATTCTGAACGGGCTGGCCGCTCATGGCGGAACGCTGCCGTTCGACGCGACGTTCCTGATTTTCTCGGACTACATGCGCCCGCCGATCCGGCTCGCCGCGCTCATGCATCTACAAGTGATCCACGTCTACACGCACGACAGCCTGGCGCTTGGAGAAGACGGCTCGACGCATCAGCCCGTCGAGCAGTTGGCAAGCCTGCGGGCCGTGCCGAACCTCAACGTGATTCGCCCCGCCGATGCCAACGAAACCGCGATGGCCTGGCGCGTGGCGCTCGAAACGCGCGACCGGCCGACCGTGCTTATCCTGACGCGCCAGAACGTGCCGACTTTCGACCGCACCCGGTTCGCAGCCGCCGACGGCCTGCGGCGCGGCGGCTACATCCTGGCGGATGCGCCCGGCGGCGGCGAGCCTGCGTTGATCCTGATCGCCACCGGTTCCGAGGTCGCGCTTGCCCTGGCCGCGCGCGAGCAGCTGCTGGCACAGAACGTTGCAGCGAGCGTGGTCTCGCTGCCCTGCTGGTCGCTGTTCGATGCACAGCCTCAAGCGTATCGGGATGCGGTGCTGCCGCCATCGGTCGGCGCACGGCTGGCCATCGAGGCCGGTGTGCCGCAAGGCTGGCATCGCTATGTCGGCGGGCGCGGCGAGGTGCTCGGCATCGAGCGTTTCGGCGCTTCTGCTCCGGCCGAAGTCCTGCTGCGCGAGTATGGCTTCACGCCCGAGAACGTCTGCGCGCGTGCGCTGGCGCTGCTGCGTTAGTCATCGAGCAGCGTGAAGTCATGACTGATGCGTTGCGATATCCCTCCATCATTGCGGCTCATGATGACGCCGCCAATGCATGAGTCAGCGAATATGGCTGCCGAAAAGTCCAAGCAGTCCGATGACAATCAGGTAGATCGCAACGATGTAGTTCAGCAGGCGTGGAACAACGAGAATCAGGATCCCCGCAATCAACGAAACCAGCGGACCTGCGCTTGTGAGCATTTGCATGACATCCTCCTTGGGACAACCCTGAAACGAGTACGATGTAGCGCGGGCTGCGCTTCGCTCGAGGCCGTTCACGACACGACGCTGGAGACTGCCCTGACGCCGTACGTCAGCGTACCCAACGCGCTCCGACGGGCGTCGATTTAGCCTGCGCCAGAAACCGCCCACAGCCATGCGTGTTCCTTGACGTGGTAGCGTGCTGGCACGGTGTGCCGTGCGGTCTACGCCCAGCGGAGAATTCGGCGAACAGAATCTGCGCGCCGATCCGCACAGTCGGAACCGGGATTACTTTCCGACCTGATTGCCAATGACGCCGCCAACGGCCGCGCCACCGACCGTGCCCAATGCGCTACCGCCCGTCAGGACGGCCCCCCCAACGGCGCCGACTCCGGCGCCGACCACGGTGTCCGTACTCCTGTGAGACATGTCACCACATCCGAGCATAAGAACCGTCACTACCGGTATGACCGCACGGGCAAAGATGGTACGAATCTGTGTCATTTTGATACCCCCTGAGAACTGATGTGGCAAGCCGGCATAGCTAGCCAGGCAGGACTGGCGGATACCCACACCACCACGCTCCGAAGCCACCTGTATCCTGCATCGAAAAGACCGTGCTGTCGGTCCGACACCGTACGTGCAACGCCTCTCTGGCCGGTTGCTGCCAAGGAAAAGCGACACCTGCCTTTTTACGGCCATTGTCCCGGCTGGCACCGGCTTAAAAGGCCGATGCCCTCGAGAGCGAAAAGGCAAAGCCCTTTGCCCTGAAACGCGGTACGGCACCGTACCGACTTCATTCGAACTCGCGCGCACCGTGATTCTATGCCTGAATATCTTGCACAATGCCAATGCCGGTAAGCGGCGGGACGAAACCGATGCCGAAACCACGCCACTTCGCGACCCGGAGAACTATTCAATAGATCATCAATATGTCGGAGTGCGATGAAATATTGATGTGCGAAGCGCCGGCCGACTCACGGAGCGGAAATTGACGTCGTCCAGCTGAAAAGGCTCTACACGCGAAATAGCACCAACTCAGAGAGCACTACCATGACCGACGCCAATCCCCAAAACACTTTTCGCGCTCTTCCCCTGACTCCAGATCAAGACGCGGAAATCAGGCATTACATAAGAAGTAAAACCAGGCAGGGCGCTCCGTGGGACACCCCGGAGCTTGATTCCATGCTTGCAGATATGCTTACCCCCCCGCGCAACGAAGACGGCGAATCTGGCGCCACCGTCGACGAAGCAAAGGCAGCCACGGAGCGCGCGGCAGCTTCCATCGATGAAGCCATGGAACCCATCGAGGCCAGCGAGGAGCGGAATGCGGCCATGGAGACCGAAGGTATGAGAGGGCCCAAGCGTTGAATCGCGTGGCGCTACACCCACGCGCCGGCAAGGCGGCCTCGGTGGCTCGCAAGACTCGCGCGCGGCACCGGTTGCGATGTGCGTATATTGAGTGAGCAGGTAACGTCAAGTTAGCGCTTTGAACCGGTACGGTGCCGTACTGAGTTCGGTCCAATTTTCAGGCATTCTGCGCAAAGATGCGACGAGACACCTGTCGCGACATGGCCGAGACGATCGCACCGGGAATAGTCATGTCGCTGTGGCTGTAGTCGCCCCGACACATTCAGGCAACTCAAACTTAAGGATACCTGAACACACGCAAACTGCGTGAACGGAAGCGTGGATCTACGCCGTACAAGGTGGGATAACGCGGATGCCTGCGCGAATCATACAGAAAGGAACGGACATGAAAAGTCGAGCACTGATATGGGCACTGATCCTGCTGTCACTGATTACCAGCCTGAGCGCATGCTTCTTTCCCGTCCGAGATGACAACGACCACCATGGCGGGGGCGACTACCATGGCGGAGGCGACTACCAGGAACACCGCGACTAGGAGATAGAGGACAACCTCGCCTCGTCGTGTCGTGCCGGATTGCCCTCTCGAGCATCAATTGTCATTGGAGATTCACCATGAACAAGGATCAAGTCAAGGGAACTGCAGAGAAGGTAAAGGGCAAGGCGAATGAAACCATTGGCCGGATCACGGGCAACACGAAACAGGAAGTCAAAGGCGATATCCAGCAAGCGGCCGGCCAGGCGAGAAAGAGCCTGGGCGACGCAAAGGAAGCTATCAAAAAGTCCTGACGGATCACGATCTCGTCACAGACGCCTATCCCAACAAGGTCGACCCGGGCCACCCACTGCGGCGGGAATCTACCCGCCGCAGAAATCGTTCGTACCCGCAATCCCGGTTAGCAGCCAACCCACAACGGCAAGAGCGAACACAACATCGACAAAGCCGTCGAGGGCAGCTTTGCAGTTATCAGTGGCGTGACAAGAATCAACCAAGCTGCGATGCCGGCGAAGCGCCCCATATCTGCGTCGAGTTGCGGAGAAAATTACCCGGGATCTGAAATGCTTTTTTTTTATGAGAAGTGTCCGCCCATCGCGCGAGCGTTTCTTTCACAGCCCCCTCTACCGGTAAAGACAGCAGACCCCGGACGTTCCTTTTCCTCGACACTGCGCCACGGCAGAAAGGTGTGCGATCGAGAGGACGAGCCCAGCGCTGGCTTTCTGACGTGCACATCAACTCTGCGGGCGCCAGCGCGGGCACCGCTTGCGTGAGATGCTTCGTCTATGGCCGCGTTTTCGCAGTACCCTGCGAAGGCCGGTAACGCCATTTCGTCGCCGCGGGATCGATTGCAGTGGCGTCTTCGCTGCGTTTCTTCTCGCGTGCTTCGTCGGCACGCCCATACTCCACGCGTCTATCCTGAGCGGGTTTTCGTGCATCGAGGGGGAGCGACATACGACCTCCTTGAATTGTCTGCGCAAGCGATGAACGTGTTCATGATGTCGGGTCGGGGCGCGGCCGAGGGTCTGCCCGATGGCCGCGCCGATACAACGCGAAGCCGATCATCAATGCCATTCCGGCGATAATTCCCCACGGCGCGGATGTCATGTTCTCTCCGTCTCAGTCCACATCCATCGACGGGTGCTGCGCGTGAGCACTCAGTGATGGCTGTTGAGCTTTTCGGACACCGGCAAGGTCTTCATCTTGATGTTTCGTCACTTGATGCCGATGCACGGCCCAGTACCGCAACATCAGATAGATCGCGACGAATACCGCAGCTGCAAAGCCCACCGAATAACCCATTAGCGTCTGGCTCATTTCGCCCTCCCATGAGGTCGGATCCCGATAGATAGACAATGCGCCCTGGCTACGCCTTCGCTGGGCCAGACCCGCGAACTTTTTAAAAGCGCCGAAGCGCTCCTGCATCGCCCGCGTGCGCCAGTTCATGAAAACAGGCTAGTGCGATGTAAGCCGACCTGCCGATATGGCGCTGTTGCGCAGCAAGGTCGATCTCCTGCAGCACGCTCCTGCGAAGGGAAATCTGCAAGAACACGGAGTTCGACTGGACGTTCGTCAAGTCGATATCGACGAACATCCACAGGCCTTCTCCATCGTCCATATCGAGCGCCTGCAGTGCCGACATGTCGCTGGTCGGAGCGGGAAGGATGTGCTCGCTGCGGTGATACATGCGTTGCACAAGACGTTCGGCGTTTTCCGCCAGATCGTCAAACGTGCGCCCTTCCACTTCGACCCATGGAAAATCCGCGAACACGCCGCGATAGCCTTGCCCGTCACGTCGTTGAACATACAGGGGATAGTGCACAGTCGTCTCCGCGCTGACCCGAGAGAAGTCTCTCGTGTGATTACGCATTTTGCTGTCGATGCCGATGCGCGTCTGTACGGTGCAGGACTTTCGTGCGTCCGACATCAAGACGTGTAGCGCGAATGTTCCGGCACGTGACGCGGCACATCGGAGAACGAATTTGTACGGTGTCGTACCGCATCGGCATTCAATCGGGCGTAGCGTCAGAGGCATCGTCCCATACCCAGGAGAGGATCATGCCCAGACGAACATTGATGTGGAGCTTGCCGGGCTTCGCCCTCGCGCTCGCACTGGCCGGTTCCGGCTGCACCACAACCAGCCCGTCGAACGCCAGCGGCGAGCAGATGGACAAACGCCACACGATCGACGCAGGCGTCGACTCGACCCTGTCGCGTCTTTATGTCGACGCAAAGGGCTCACGTGAACTGGTTTCCAAAGCGCGGGGCGTGCTGATATTCCCGTCCGTGATCGATGCGGGCCTCGTGGTTGGAGGGCAGTACGGCGAAGGATCTCTGCGCGTAAGCGGTCATACCGTCGACTACTACAGCACTACGACCGGATCGCTCGGCTGGCAGATCGGCGCCCAGTCGCGTGCAATCATCATTCTGTTCATGACCGACGACTCGCTCAGGCGGTTCCGCAGCACCGATGGCTGGTCCGCGGGCGCAGACGCATCGGTCGCCATCCTGAAGATCGGCGCGAACGGCAACGTCGACACGAGCACCGCGACCGGTCAGGTCGATGCGTTCGTGCTGACGAACAACGGGCTGATGGCCGGCGCGTCCCTCGAAGGAACGAAGGTCACGCGGCTCAATTCACTCTAATTGACTTGACCCTCGCGGCCGGTGCGTCGAATGCCATCGAGGTGCCGGCTTCGACATCATGGAGGCGTCATGTTGCGAAGCATAAAGGATCTGCACGGATGCACCGTACGTGCCTCGGACGGCGACATCGGCAGCATCAATCAGGTTTATTTCGACGACGAGGCATGGGGCATTCGTTACCTGGTGGTCGACACCGGAGACTGGCTCCATGACAGACAGGTGCTCGTTTCTCCATACTCGCTCAAGCACGTGGACTGGTCATCGAACACGGTTCATGTGAATCTCACGCGGCAGCAGGTACGTGACAGTCCGACGCTCGACACGCACAGGCCGGTATCGCGTCAACACGAAATCGAGTACCTGCATTACTACAGCTATCCGACCTATTGGGGCGGGCCGAATCTGTGGGGCATGGGCGCCTGGCCCGCGTTCGATACCGTTGCGCCGGAGTTCACGGCGCCCGCCCCGGCACGCCCCACCCTGCACACCAACCGGGCGTTACCGGACGTCCATTTACGCAGCACCGACGAGGTCAGGGGCTACCACATCGAGACGATAGACGGAACCATCGGACACGTTTCGGGTTTCATCTTCGACGATCGGGCGTGGGTCCTGCGCTACCTGAAGGTCGATACGCGCAACTGGTGGCCCGGCGGAAAGGAAGTCCTGATCGCCACGCGCTGGATCGAACTGGTCGACTGGTTCGCTGCAACCGTGTCGACCTCGCTCACGCGCGATGCGATCCAGCGTAGCCCGGCCTACGACGACTCGGTACCCGTTCATCGAAGCTACGAGGTGGCGCTACACGAGTTCTACAACCGCGAAGGATATTGGTCGGAAACTGAACAACTGCCCCGCCGCCTCACCGGCGATCCGGATGCCGACTCCCCGGACAGGTACAGGCGACGTTACGAGTAAGTGTCTTGCACGCCCGCTGGCTGGCACATGGAAAACGGCGCATCGGCAGGAATCGCCGTGGTTGGTAACGATGGCCTGCTCGGAGTTGCACTTTTCATGGGCGGCGAAACCATGCCAAACCGGGCCATCGTGCAAAGCGCGGGTGAAGCCTTCCGCCTGAGCGGAGAGATCGTAAAAGACGAGTTTGCCCGTGGTGGTGCGGTACAGTGCCTTTTCCTGCGCTACACGCAAGCGCTCATCACGCAGATGGCGCAGACGGCCGTCTGCAACCGGCATCACCCGATTTCGCAGCAGTTCTGCCGCTGGCTGTTGTTGAGCCTCGACCGGCTGGACTCGAGTGACGTCAGAATGACTCAGGAACGGATTGCCAACATGCCCGGCGTGCGTCGAACTGGCGTGACAGGGACACGACGCGGAAACTACCGGACGAAGGTGTTATTCGCCATACGCGCGGACTCATCGAAGTACTGAACCGCCGCGCACTCGAGGCGCCGGTTTGCGAGTGCTACAAGGTGGTCAAGCGCGAGAGCAATCGCCTTCTGGAGCGTGGTTGATTCGGTCGCCGAATCGCCGGGCGACACGGCGAAGTCGGCGAAGTACTTCTGCGCGGAAGAACGTCGCGTCAACGCTGGCGTCGCACCGGCACAAGCACCATGCCGCCACCGTCGATTCCGCTTCCCTGGCGCCAGACTGCCTTGCCGAGCGCCGTCAGTTCGCCGCAACTGTGTTGCGCGTCCGCTTCAGTTCCGGCTATCGCCATGTCGCCGCCAGCCTGCTCCTGCGCTGCCTGCCGCTGTCCCGCGCGTGCGGCCACTGCGTCATCGTGTGACCTTCCCGCATAGCATTGCGTCATCTTTGCGAACTCCTCGTGAGTGATGCTGACAAGTTATCAGTGGTCTCCACCGCGCTTATGCGCTGACGCTTCGCCTGCCGACGGCAATCCCGCCACCGGTCAGTGCGTGCTGTCATCGCATGCCGTCATTCTTTAGTTGTTCTCCACGAAAATGCCCAAGCACCTCCGGCCTTTCCGCTTTCGTCATTGCGACGGATCGCCTGCTCGGCCTGGGATCAGACGCCGCTCATGAATCCATCATGTTCGTCACGGCCCCCAACCTTCCCGGGTCCTTCCTTTGCCTCCGATCCCGCGTATCGCTGCGTTGCTGGCCGGCCACCTCACGCAAAGGTCCGTCTTCCGGCGCATTGCGCATGCCGTCGTCCGCTGCGTTGCTAACGTCGAACGCCAGCCTTCTGCATTCTGCCAGCACGTCCGCGTTCACACGGTTAGTCCTCATTTCATGCTCCTTTTGCCCACCGACTTCGGCGATAGAACATCTCAAACGCCAAGGCCGGTTTCGCGCATTGATGCGCGTACCAAAGCTTCATCGTTCAACCATTCGGGAAGCACGTCTGTACGCCATCGGACTATTGCCATGTCTGCCACCGCAGATCACCGAAAGATCCCGTATACCGGTACGTCGATCTTCGGGCAGCGCCTCGGTACGCTAGCGTGCGGACAACAAATGCCGGTTCGGATACACTCGCGCCGATGGCATCAACAGGCCTCGGCGAGGGTGAAATGCAGCATCAGCAATTCGAGAGAGACCTGGCGCATCTGGAACTGATCGTTTCACTACTAGCGCGCGGCAATTTCATCGCGCTCTCGTACTGGCGACGCCGCGTTGCCGAGCTAGCGAAAGAACAACATCTGATTCCATCAGGGGCGCTACGGGTGACCCGGCTACTCGGCTTGCTCGATGACATTGAATACGCAACAAAACGCCTTGAGTCCGCGTCTCTGCTGGGTGCGACGGCGGTTCAAGTCCTTCCTGCTTCGTCACGATCACGCCTATAGCCGCCGTAGCCGGAACACGAACTCCTCCTATCAAGGAGCATGGCGAGAGGCAACTGAAACAGCGTTTTCGCGATCTCACTTGCATCGCGTTGAGAAAAGGCGCATCCTTCTTACGTGCAATGTGCTGCCGCCGCCAGTTCGACATCGACGCCCTGAGATTACTTCGGTCGTCAGACTCCCCAGAAAGTACACCACAACGATGCCGCCATCGAATATCGTGGCGACAAATTTCGTGCGACAGTCAGTCCGGGTTTGCTTCGTTTGCGCTTTGTGCGTGTCAAGCGCTCGAGGCAGTTCTCCAAACAATGTCTGAGCAGGGCCGATTGCAATGAGCTAATCGGCTCAGCACTATTCCGTGACCTGAACGAGCGCGGGCCCAGGCAGCGCCGTCATGCTCGCTCCGCTACTCGGGGCGCAGGAGAGGGTGTATTCGCGGCACGCTCGTAAACTCCCGATCACGCCGCTGATTTCAGGTGCTGCCGACGACAGTCCGTCGCTGCGTCGGCGCGGAAATTATGTAGTTTTTTATTGGAACTGGTATGCCAAATCCAATCAGAATGCACTCGACCTCGCCTGTGAGCCACAGCGACTACGTTATCCAGGAGAGGGCCCGCGTCTCTTCACGGGAGAAAGCAGAAAGCGAACGCGCCCAGAAGCGGCTCGAGATGGACGCTCGCATCAATGTCAACGCGAGCAAATGGCGATATATCCGTCCCGGTGAGTAGATGGAAAAAGGCAGCGTGGTGCTCAACTTTCCCAATCCCAGTCGAATCTACGACGCTTCCAGACGCTCCGTGTGCTTCTGGGGCAACGACAAAGCTCGCGAGATTGTCTTTCTGGTCGACGATGCGATGCTGACGAAGCCGAACCCCAGTAGCGTTTCTGACGAGTCCTCGTTGCTCGCAACTTTCGACCGCAACCGCGACCAGATTCTGGAAATCGCCCGAACCCCCTATAAAGGCGGCCCCCGGAACAGGTACACAATCTCGTGAATGATGAGGTCTGTTGGAACCGGAGACCATCATCGATGACGCGACGCTTGTCGGGATCGATACGGATCGCTACTGCGCCTACTGGTGCAGACGCAACGAGAATTCTTCGAGCGCCTGCATGCCGCTGTACTCCGCCGATCGAAGCCTGACCGCCCATCGGTGTGTCGCCTTGACGCGCACGGCTCACAAACCTTCAACCCAGATTATAGAAGGCGCGTGCCGGGCTGCACGGTGCCCAACTGTCCCCCGCCCGCGCTGAACGTCGACACCGTTACGCCAAGCGATCGCGCAATTGCCTTCATGACTCCACGGTGCCTTCCCACGCCGCGGGCGGTTGCGACTATCGTCTGACGGCACTGGGCAAACAGAGCGAAGATGTTCCCTGGCGGGCAGCCCAAATCGTGTTCCGGGCTCATACCCGTGCCGCCAGAATCCTCAGGATCCCGCCGAATCGGCTTCCTGAGCGCTGCTACGGGGACTCGTGATCCCGGTGTCTATGCTCGTGGTCGACTGGAATGGGCTCCATCGAGCGCCCCTGTAGAAACAGGCGTCTACTGGACCTATAGCGCGACCGCAGGCCTCGCCGACGTGGAACTCACTACCGGAACGCTCATTGACCGGGCCGACAGATGACAGGGGAAAGTCACGATCAAGAAGCGGCGGAACTCACCGACGCGATTCGCCCCCTCTGTCAGTCTTTTCGGTGCGGGGGAGAGCCATTTCCCGAAAATGCGGGGCATAGTCGGCAGTGGCGTGGCGCACCACGGGAAGACCCGCCATTCCAGGGCCCTGAACGCGCCGGGGTTACTGCGTGAGTGCCCGTTTTCTCGCTGACCCAACCCGCAGAGCCCGCAGCCTCAGATCGAGGTGTGGCGGGCACCAAGCCCCGGCCCAACCCTCCGGGGCTTTTTCTTGTAATCCAGCGTGCGGCGCAACGCCAAGCAGTGACGAATGCCCCACAAGTCAACCGAGATACGACATGAAAAAGACCATATTTTCCCTGGTGATCGCCGCCGTCGCGATTGGTTCGATGTCTTCCGCATTTGCGGATAACCACCATCGATGCCACAAGGTGAAGGTACATCACCACCGGGAAACACGCTGCCACCACTAATCGAAGCGTTCTGAAACCCCGCTCACGCGGGGTTTCACTTCTTTGTCCTCTCATCGCATTCTCGGCGCCCCATCCCACGTCTCGGGTACGGCCTGGGCTCGCCAAAGCTGGGCGCCAACGTGAACAAGCGCGTCCCCGTCGCCCGCATTCATCGTAGCATGCTCGCGAGCGAGGAAATCGGCCAGCCACAGCAGGGAACCAGCGGGTGCGAGCGAGCCGGGAGGCTCATCGGCGGTTGAACGAAACAGTTCGAGGATCGTTTCGACTGTGATGTACGGCCTGTTCATGGCGATCTCCCCTCGGCGGGCGCCATTAGCGGGCTGCCCACCGCACGCGCCGTTTTCGCTTTTATAACAGGAACCGGCTAGTGCTTGCGATGCATCCACCGCATGTGATGTGAGTCCATCCACTGGATCACACTTTCGTCCGGATGGTCAACCATGTACCGGCGCACCAGTGCGAACGCGACGACCGCGAGGACCACCAGACCAACAACAAAACCAATCATCGACTGAGACATGGAAGCCTCCTCACGGATCGCCCGACCCATGACCCAATTGTAGGCGTCGCAGGAATACGCGGGGCCCGTCGCCCGATCCCGCGCCGTCTGGCCCGTTGACGCCATAGCTGTGCCGGGATCGGAAAAGCTATGCGACCCCGTTTTGGCGGTGGTATAGAACGGCGCCTTTTGGGCCGAGCGTGTCCGTGTGAATCTCTCACGCATAGAGGGGCCGCGCTGGATCGAACTCGTCGACTGGTTCGCAGCAGCCGTGTCGACCTCGCTCACGCGCGATACGATCCAGCGTAGCCCGGCCTACGACGACTCGATACCCGTTCATCGAAGCTACGAAGTGGCGCTACACGAGTTCTACAACCGCGAAGGATATTGGTCGGAACCTGGACCAGTGCATCGGACGCACCGCGGCGAAAGCGCTCAAGATGCGGATCAGCGGACGAGGAAAGACCCTCCAGGCCGCGCCAGCCACGCTACGAATAAGCGCGCGGCATGCCCGCTTGCAGGCCGGGCGGGTTGGAACTCCGTCATGCGCGTACCAGGCTGGCTTTGCGCGCTCGAAGATAGCCCGCGACGGAGACCGACGCACTCGAAGCCACGATCCCTGCCATTGCGTGCCGTCGTGCTTCAGCGCATTCGTCACATACTCTTCATGAAAAAGCCGACGCTTCGCCGGCCTTCCCGTTTCCGTCTTTCAGGACGGACTGCCGACCCTGATTGAGTTCCGGCATTGATCAAAATTTCATGGCATCCGATGCGTCTGCCATGAGTCAATCATTCCGCAAATCGGCACGCGCCTCTGTACGGCATTGGACAATTCCGGCACCTCGATGCGGAAAAGACAATCGTGTGACCGCTACTGCGCGTACTGGCGCAGACGCAGCGAGAATTCTTCGAGTGCCTGAATGCCGCTCTGCTCTGCCGTGTGGCACCACGCCTGCAACTGCTTGAGCAACTGTTCCTGTGACGCGCTGGAGCGTCCCCAGATAGCCGACAGTTCCTGGCGCAGTTCGACGCAGGTGCGCAGCGTCGAGTTGTGGTCTCAGGCGTCGGCAAACGGCAGCACCTGGCCCGGCTTGCCGCGGCGCACCTGCGCCTGCTGCCGGAGCCACTGGCGCACGCCGCGCCGAAGACGAAGCTTCTGGCGACAACTGAGGTGCCGCGCCCTCGCCAACTCCTGCTCGCATCCGATTTCGGCTGACCTCACATAGGAAGCCATGACCTCATGACGATGGAAAAGTACCGCTCGCAGCGTAGCGTCATCGACCGTCCTCTTGCCTTCGATCAGGTACGGCGCCAGCGCCACCTTCCTGATTGTCGCAAGCCTCAGCACCTCCAGGGCCCGGATATACATCCAGCCCACATCGAGTTCGTACCATTTGTTCGACAGCTTCGCGGACGTGGGATACGCATGGTGGTTGTTATGCAGTTCCTCGCCGCCGATCACGATGCCGAACGGAATCACGTTCGTGCTCGCGTCGTCGGTATCGAAGTTGCGATAGCCCCGAAAATGGCCGAAGCCGTTGACGACGCCGCCCGCCCAGAACGGAATCCACATCATCTGGGCCGCCCAGACCGACACGCCGACCACGCCGAACAGCGCGACGTCGATCACCATCAGCAAGCTCACGCCCAGGTTCCGGTACTTCGTATAGACGTGTCTCTCGAGCCAGTCCTTCGGCATGCCATAGCCGAACTTGCGCAAGGTCTCCTCGTTCCTGGCTTCCGCGGTGTACAACTCCGATCCCTCGAAGACGACTTTGCGGATGCCCAGCATTTGCGGACTATGCGGATCATCGGCCGTCTCGCACTTCGCGTGATGCTTGCGGTGCACCGCTGCCCACTCGTTGCCCGATATGCCCCTCGTCATCCACAGCCAGAACCGGAAAAAATGATGGACGGCCGGGTGAAGATCGAGCGCGCGATGCGCGCGGCAGCGATGAAGATAGAGCGTCACGTCAATGATCGTAACGTGCGTCATGACGAGCATGGCGAGTAGAATCTGCCACCACGAAAGCGCAAGCAAACCGCTGGAGAGGAATGTGAGTAGATTGCCGAACAAATGACCTTCTTTCTGCCCTGGGCGGGAGCCGTCCAGCTCGATGCTGTGGCACGACAGATGGAGGATTCGCGCTTTCAAGGCACGTCCCGAATCCTCAGCCGCGCGGTGCAATCCCCACCCACTCGCTTGCCCTGCCACAAAGGCCGCGAGATAACCCGGCGTGCACTCGAGCGCCGTCGTACTGAAGTTCCGGCTACGGGATTCGCGGGTGACGCTTCATCGGTGCACCACGAGGTGCTCGAGCGCGCCTCTTTACAATGGGGGTACCTGACGGCGCTGTCGGTACGCTACCGTGCAGACGATGCACCATCTACACGGGCTGGCTGTCGAGGCATCGACCCGCCTCCGGAACGCGCAATGCTGTATCAGAAATTCGAGACCAATCTGGTCCGCCTCGAACTGATCGTCTGGCCGCTGTCGAGAGGCAATGCTGACGCTCTGCTACTGGCAGCAGTCGAGCAGCGTTCCTCGCCCATCACAGCGCCTTCAGATCGGGCAGCAAGCGGTCGAATTCACGCTTCACCACGCTGTAACACTCGCAGACGCGCTTCTCGAGCCCGGACCGATCCAGTACCTCGATGTGGCCGTAGCCATAGCGGATCAACCCGGCTTCCTGCAGCTTCATCGCCGCTTCGGTGACACCCGGTCTGCGTACGCCCAGCATGTTGGCGATCAGCTCCTGGGTCATTTTCAGTTCGTTGGACGAAAGGCGGTCGAGGCTCAACAGCAGCCAGCGGCACAACTGTTGATCGATCGAATGATGACGGTTGCACACGGCGGTCTGTGCCATTTGCGTGATGAGCGCCTGGGTATATCGCAGGAGCAGCCGCTGCATCGGACCACCACGACAAAACTCCTCTTTGAGCAGGCGGGTGTCGAGACGGTACGCCTTGCCCGCGCTCTGGACGACCGCGCGGCTTGGCGTCGTTTCGCCGCCCATGAAAATGGCGACGCCGACAATCCCTTCGTTGCCCACAATGGCAATTTCCCCCGATGCGCCATCTTCCATCACGTACAGCAGGGAGACGATCGATGTCGTTGGGAAATAGACGTGGGCGAGGCGGTCACCCGATTCGTAGACAACCTGCCCCAGCGGCATGTCCACCTGCACCAGATGCGGCGAGAGGCGTTCCCACTCGACCGCAGGAAGGACCGAGAGCAAGTGATTCCCGCTCAACCGCTGTTCGTCCGTCATGTCCTGCTCCAGGGTATCCGTACCGGAACCCGCGACCCCGAAGGGCGTATCGCGTGATCGCTCCAGGTTTCGGGAAAAACTGCCAAGCCGCCCGTCGGCGTGCCGCCTTGATGCGCACGCCCCGCCCAGCTGCATCTCAAATTATAGGGGGCGCATCCATGGCTGATGCTGACGCGCGGCGGCGGCGGCGGCGGCGGCGGCGGCGGCGGCGGCGGCGGCGCAACAAGATAACCGCACCGTCCGATGCCGTACCGACTGCCGCGCAGATCCACCTTATTCTAACCCTTCGGACCGGTGCATTCCGGTCGGAGCGCACTTCAGGAATTAACCCTCACCGAAGCTGCCCGACGGGCTTTGAGCCTCCGGCTTCCACCCGAATCTGGTTGCCGGGCCCTTCAGCAATATTCGGATCGTCGATGAGGAGATGCGACTGCCGGATACGACCAGTGAGTCCCGGAAGGCACTCCTCCAAGTTCAAGTATTCGCCAGACTGACATGGCAACCGGCCAGGATAGCCGGACGAGATTTTTCACCAACATTGCGCGACCGGTTCACGCCTGTCCCAAACGACAGCAGATCTCGGATGGGGGTTTTTATGGCCAGGCAACATCACAGGGACAACGTCCATCACGCGAACAACAACACAGCCGAAGCGACACTGGTGGCACTGACAACACAGATCTGCGGATTCGTCCACGAAGGGGCCCTCGATAGCCGCTGTGCCACCAAGCTCGTCAGGCGGCTCAGAAAGGAGGCTGAGACGATCTCGGAGGCCGGCAGGATGACGAAGTCCGGTCAGAAAGATCTGTTACATGCTTTCAACGCAGTCGACATGGTTCTACACGCACACGACGCGGGGCTGCTGGTCGCGGCGAACACGGCGCTGCGCTCTACCGCCGGAGCACCCGGCACCACGGAATCAACCTGACGACCGCGTCCGCAATCGGCTGAGTCGTTCAAGACCGCCGGGGCGAGGTCGCATACTGAACGGAGTCGGTCATGAACTGTTTCTCGATGGGTCTATTCGACGTCTACGTCGACGTATTCGTCATCAACCGCGGCTTCGGACGTCCTCCAGGCGAATCCGAGATCTTCGGATTCTGGGGCGAAATTGTCCCGGGTGGTGGCAAGCGGACATTTTTGGGCGCGCATCATTTCCGCTCGGTTGAAAAGGAGGGATACCCGGACCGAAAGCAAGCGATCGATCGAGGTCGCAAGCATGCTGAAGGGTTATTCCGGTCTTGCGAGCGCTATTTGCCCGGCTAAACCCAATCGTACTATCCGGAGGTGACCATGCAACGGACGATTCAATACCGCGGTTGCGAAATCCATGTCGACCTCGTCCCCACGTCGGCGGACATGTTCGACGCGTCGTTTCGCGTCGAGTGCGCAGTATCGCCAAAACAGCTTTCCCCGACCGGGGCGCGCGTACCGGTCCGCAATGGGCCGTTCTCGCGCCGGTGGGCCTATCTCATCGCTGAGATCGCTGGCCAGTCTGCGGTTGACGGGATGCTCGGTCCACGTGATTCCCGGTCGCGCCACGTGATCTGAGTCACCGTCAATGTTCGCCGTCGCGAGCAGCTCATTGACCAGCGTGCAAACCGCTTCGCCGTTCGTGTCAACCAGCACGCGCCTCAATCGGGCATGATTCATCGATGTTTCCGGTTCGGCGTGACAATCGTCGCAAAGCGGACTTCACGTTCGAAGGGCAGACAGGACCGATCTCAAGCAGGGTCGGCTACCCGGCACACTGGCTCAGCCACAGTCTGCCCGCAGCCGTCATGTTGACGACACCACCACTGCGCGACTCGTAAGCAAACCCGACGCGCAGTAGTTCCTCGACGACAGCCCGCGGCAATCCTGCCTCGGAATCCGGAACCCGATCGAATGACTTGAGGGCGGTAGTGGCCTCAGAAGAGAGTGGGATGCACATGATGGCCTCCTGTTTTGCACATTACCCTATCGATCCCTCCTCGGTCCGTCTGTCCGGAAGCGACCATTTCGCCAGCATTTCTTCCGCACGCCTCCCGGGATTAGAGGCGGTTCGAAGTGTCAGGTAACGATGGTCGATCAGAGGGATGCGTTCCATTGTCGGAGCATTGCGCGACATCGCTCGGCTTACGTGATGCCGCGTGAGCCTCTGAGGTGTCCACTTCTCATAGTCGACAGCAGTCACCAGCGCGTCGCGTCGCGTCGCCGTGCCAGCCTACAGCTCGTTCGACGCGTCTTCCGGTTGGGATGAGTGATGCCCGACATCGCCGGTGGAGTGGACGTTCGAACGCCAGCGGTCACGATTCAATCGTCTACAACATCGGATTCCTGATCGTTCGTCGTGGGCCGCCAACGTCCCGCATTGGATAGACCTCACGCGAGAGTCGAGGTACAAATGATCTATTTGCTGAACTCGTCCGTACGTTTCCCAGCTCACGACCGATCCGACTCCTCGCCGAATATCCCAATGGGCTCCATCATGAAACATAGCAATCACGCCTTGCCGCAAAGCCGACGCCTGGTTTGCTCGTCCAGGAAGTACTGTGCGCCTGAGAGGCTATTCTGATGAGTCAATGCGCCCTGCTGCCGCATGTCGCGTAGCGGTGGCAGCGCCACCTTTGCGCGGCGGCCAGTTCCGCGGCGCGCGAGGCGCCGCACATGGGCGACAAGCTCGGCACGCACCTCGCCGGCCACCAGCACCAGCGAGTACAGCCGTACCCCGTCGGGCCCGGGTTCGGGCCGGGCGCGCAGCAGAATGCGCAGGGCCAGGCGCCGCGCGCGGTCGAGCAGTTGGTCGCGGCTCATGCACGGCCAGCAGGCAGCGATATGCGCCGAGACAGGTGGCGGAAGCGATTCGGGGGCGCTGTCGACGCGGGATCCACAGGCCTGCGCTCGTCATGAGCTTCCTGATCGTTTCCTTCGCCAGGCGGATACCGTGGCATTCCCTCAGCTTCTCGCACGCCAGCGTCGGCCCAAAATCGGCGTAGCGATCCCGGATGATCGCGAGTGCACGGTCGGCCACACCAGCATCGAGGCGGCGGTTCCCTGGGCGCGTCTTATGGCCAGAAACCAGGCCAGTTGGCCCGCGCTCCCGCAGCCGCGCTACCAGCCGGCGAATCTGCCGGATCGTCAGCTCGAGTCGTTGCGCCGCACGCCACGGCATGAGCTTGCCGTCCACCACGTCCTGAATGACCTTGAATCTGTCCAGCTCGCGCATCGTCATCGTTATCCGTTCTGTTGCTGCTGCCATCGAAGCTCCCGAAGCTGGATCTCCAGCGGGCGGCAAGCTTACGATGAACTCGAAGCGGACATAATGAGATGGTCGCCCCCACCTTAACGCGTAGGCTATGCTGTCAGTTCTCTTTGCGCCGGAGGCGGTTATCGTGGAAAACGTCACGCTGATTGGAGTCGATCTGGGGAAGCACTCGTTCCACCTCCACGGGCAAGACAAACATGGGAAAGCCGTGTTTCGCAGGAAGGTAACTCGCAAGCAGCTCGTCGAATTTTTTGCCACGTTTCATGCCTGCGTGGTGGTCATGGAAGCGTGCGCCGGCGCTCATTGGATGGCCCGCAAACTGGCCGGTTTCGGGCATCAGGTCAAACTCATTTCGCCGCAATTTGTGCGCCCCTTTGTCAAGAGCAACAAGAACGATTTCGTGGATGCCGAAGCGATCTGTGAGGCGGCTTCACGCCCGTCCATGCGCTTTGTCACGCCGAAAACTGAATCGCAACAAACGCTGTCGGCACTGCATCGGGTCCGCGAATCGTTGATTCGCGACCGCACGAAGACGGTCAACCAGATGCACGGTTTTTTGCTTGAATTCGGCATCAGTCTACCGATTGGCCACGCAGTCATCACGCGCTTGCCGACCGTGCTAGCCGAACATCAGTTGCCGCCGCGCCTGATTGCTATCCTCGAACGCCTGCATGCCCACTTCAAATACCTTAGCGAACAGCTCGGCGAGATCGACAAGGAGATGGGCCGTCAGCTCGCCGACGATGAGCTTGGCATGCGCCTGTTAACTATTCCGGGTGTTGGCCAGGTTACGGCAAGTGTGCTGGCCGCCGAAATGGGCGACGGAAAGCAGTACGGCTGTAGCCGTGACTTCGCCGCGTCAATCGGACTTGTACCGCGCCAGTACAGTACTGGCGGCAGGACTAACCTGCTTGGCATCAGCAAGCGAGGGAACAAGAACATTCGACGCCTGTTGGTCCAGTGTGCACGCGCGTTCATGCAGCGCCTTGATCATCAGACAGGGCGGCTCGCCGATTGGGTCAGAACTCTGCTGACGCGCCGGCATTCCAACGTTGTAGCGTGCGCGCTAACCAATAAGCTGGCCCGCATCGCATGGGCGTTGGCCGTGAAGCAAAGCTCCTTTGACAAAGGAATTGCCGTACCGGTGTAAGCAGCGAGGCATTTGAAGCATCAGAAGCACCATCTGGTTTTGCGACGACTGAAATTTTGATGACGTGAACGGCACAGTGGCCTGGCAAGAAACCTGGTAGTTCAAATGGCTCTCGAAGCCGCGGACATTTAAGGGTTTGTCAGGCGCGATTCTCATCGTGGCGCGGAGAGCAATCTCCATAACGACGCCGGATAGATTTAGGCAAGCCAACCACAAAGTCAAAGATCAGGGTTGCAAAAACGGGGGCGACCATAGATTTGAACTTAGCCACAACATGTAAAAAATTTGATCATTCGCTTTATGTTAAATTGCGCCCGGGTTCCGATGACGGGAGTAAGCAAAGCCATCGCCGCATCCCTTCATCGGCAGCGCCGCGCTGTTCGGGCACACGGCGCTTTCCTTAACAGACTGCTGAAATACACCCCGGCTGAATCAGCCTTTCTGCGCTTACGCGGTTCTCGCTACACGTTTTATCGCATTGTGCAATTTCAACGGTGATTCCACGCTTGTTTGGCGGTTTGAGGCCAATTTCCGGCCTCATGTCCGCGTTTGCCATCACTATGGACGGACCTGTACCAAGGATCGCAGGCGCACGAGGTTGTAGGCGGCCATGTTCAACACGAACATCTGGTCCACCTTCTTCAACCCGCGCACCATCACCTGGCGCATGCGCCCCACGGTTTTCGCCCAGCCGAAACCTTGCTCGATCAGCTTGCGCTTTTGCTGCGAAATGGCGTAGCCCACGCTCGAGGCAATCGTATCGGGCACTGCCGAACGCCGCCCCGCAGTATTTTGCGCAACGTGCGGTGTGACCTTCATGTCCTGGCAGGCCTCGATGAATTCCTGTGCGTCGTAACCCTTGTCTGCACCCAACGTGATCTCTGCGCTCGCATCCTGTACCGCTTGCCGCGCATCGTTGATCATGATCTTGGCCGCCTCACGCTCGGCATGTCCGTCAGCGTATGTCACGCGCGCGTTGACCACCAGGCCGTGCCGGTTATCGGTCAGCGTATGGCCCATGTACCGCAATTCGCTGGCCGTCTTGCCTTTGCGATAGAGCCGCGCATCGGGATCGGTCGTGGACTGATGCGTCTCGTTGCTGCGCTTCTCGCCTTTGAAGTCGCCTGCGCCGCCGCCGTCGCGATCCTGATCGTCACTGTTCTTGGGCACGAAGCTCTTGTGCCCGGCCCACGCCTGGATCAGTGTGCCGTCCACGCTGAAGTGCTCGCCCGAGAGCAGGCGCTTCTTCTCCGCGATCGCCACAACTTCGTTGAAAAACTCGATGACCGCATCGTGCTTGATCAGACGTTCGCGATTCTTCGTGAAGACCGTCGGCACCCAGACCTCGTCATCCATGGCCAGGCCGATGAACCAGCGAAAAAGCAGGTTGTATTGCACCTGCTCCATCAGCTGTCGCTCCGAGCGGATGCTGTAGAGGACCTGGATCAGCATGGCTCGCAGCAGCTTCTCCGGCGCAATGCTCGGCCGCCCGCCCTTTATGTCCGCTTCGTACATCCCTGCAAACAGTCGATCCATCTTCGCCAGCGCTTCGTTCGCCATCACGCGGATCGATCGCAACGGATGCGACTTCGGAACGAACTCGTCCAGCTTGTGCATGGAAAACAAACTCTCGGTGAATGTGTCTGCGCCGCGCATGATCTCCAGGGGGCAAGTGGGGTCCTTCCATCAACGCTTCAGGGGCCTTCCGCGATGACGTTACCGTCGGTACTTCAGCAGCCTGCTAGTACCACTGTGTCACAAAAAGATGTTTGCAGCAAAGTGATACCTGGTAGTATTGAATAATACAAACTTTGGGCGACCGTGATGAAAGAAGACGTCGACGAATTTGACGCGTATCTGAATCATCTGGCGCAGGCGTTGGGGCACGCCGATCGCCATTCCGGCCTCAAGGGTTACTGTTCGGGCTTGGTAATGCCGTTGTCACGCAAGAGCGTCGAGCCGATGGCTGCGCATATTGACCCCCTTCACGCGAGTGCGAAACACCAGTCACTCCACCATTTTGTGGCCAAGGCAGAATGGTCTGACCGGGCGGTCCTGCAGCGGGTACGCGAATGGGTGATGCCCGCGTTGGGCCTGCACGCTGCCGAAGAGGCTGGCTATTACTGGATTATTGACGACACGGGCTTCCCGAAGAAGGGCAAGCATTCAGTCGGCGTAGCGCGGCAATACTGTGGGCAACTCGGCAAACAGGACAACTGCCAGATCGCCGTGAGCCTGTCGATCGCGACGCAACGTGGCAGCCTGCCAATTGCCTGGCAGCTGTATGTCCCCAAGGAATGGATTGACGACCGGGAACGTGCTCGTCGCGCTGGCATTCCCGACGAACTGGTTTTTCAGACCAAGCCACAGATTGCGCTGGCCCAGCTTCGCGAGGCTATAGCATCCGGCGTTGCACCGGGCATTGTGCTTGCCGATGCCGGGTACGGCGACGAAACCGCTTTCCGGGAAAGCGTAACTGAACTGGGTTTGTTGTATGCGGTTGGGATCCGGCCGGGCACCTCTGTGTGGGCGCCCGGTACGGCGCCGCTGCCGCTGTTACGTCCCGAACTATTTGAGTTTTAGCGGGAGGCGTTTATCTCGCGAACGTCGGGAACGATTTTTTGAACTTCACCGCGCGAAGCGCGGGACACGAGGGGCGTAAAGAAGGCCGGTG
>NZ_JAKLJA010000024.1:5335-125275 GCF_022213065.1 Paraburkholderia tagetis | reverse complement strand
TACTGCTCGCTTACGCGTGGAATTCGCGCTCGGGTGTGCGTGGAATTCGCGCTCGGGTCATCGTGGAATCGGTGCTCGGGTCGCCGTGGAATTCGCGCTCGAGTACGCGTGGAATATGCACGCTGGCGTGCGCGCGGAGATCGTGCGCAAGGTGGACGCGTTGCTGCCGTTGAAGCAATCGGGCAGTGAAGCGCAGGCGCAATGCGAGGCGCTTGCGCGGAAGATCGACTTTGCCCTTTATGCCGCGTATGGGGTGGGGCGAGAAGAGATCGCGTTGATAGAAAGCCGCGACCGGAAGCGATAACGAGCGGCGTGATCCGCGCACAAAACGAAAAAGGGTTACCGCTCATGGAGCGATAACCCTTTTCGGTGCATTTGGTGCCGGCTGCAGGAATTGAATTCTTCCAGCACAACCTCGCCACACAATGCTTCCGGTAATTCGCCGATTTCTACGTGCCCCCAAATGTGCCCCCAATTCTCGGGAACACTTTGGTTCGGTTGCCCGCCTGACTTCAACGCTCGCTAACGGAAACGTGCGTAGCTGACGTCAACATCTGGCGACTGGACATCATTCTAGCGTACCGGACGGCGCTGGACGGGCGAACTCGCATAGGTCTGCAACCCGCAGCGTAACGGCATGGCGGCGGCATATCGCGGAACGTATTGGCGCACAATGCGCGCAACTTGTTGACGATTCCCCCTGATTCGGAGCACTGTTTCGAAACTCCGTATCGCGCCCGCTCGGCGTGATGCTGGGAAAAAGAAAATGCTTGCGGGGGCGATGATGAGAGAGCATCAAACCAGACGGGAACACCTCACGATATATCTCGTCAAGGATGCGAAGCTGACAGATGAGCAGATCGTCAAAACCGATCGTGCGAAGTCGCCGTACGATCTGAAAATCAGCGAAGGAGTTGCTCGCCTTTACGCCAAGAAAAGTTCGCGCCCGAAATTGCCCGATTGGGCTCCATTTCTCGTTCTCAACCAAGACGTGCCGCCCGACCTTTTCGAAGGTACCCGGTCCGAGGGGGCTGTCCTGCTAGTCCAGCATGCCGGCGCGCTTTTCGCGCTGTCGTTCGGGATGGGACACCACCTCATAAATCTGGACCTGGTCGAGCGCGACTTCGGATTGCGCGTAACGCTCAATTCAATCGCCCCCCTAAAGCTGCGCAGCCTCGACAAAGCGAGCCACGAAGTCAATCCGTTACACATACGGAGCCAGAGCGCGCGAGACGCCGACATATTCGATTTGAATATCGACCCAGAGCTCGACATGATTCACGCAGTCACCGGAACATCAGAGGTCGCAATCTTCGGCGAACACATCAGCGGCCGCGACGCGTTGACAATCAACCCACCAGCGACTCTCGACGACCTCCCAAAAATTCTGGCCGAGGCGCTCGCCCGCCGGAACAAGCCTCTGCCCGAGCGATTCGTCTGGATCGACAACGTCCATCGAGTCCGCGATTCGACGATGATCGAATGTCTCGACGACGCGCTCACCGACGCCTTGCGATCAGATCCCCGGCCTGAAAACCTTTGGCTAGGGGAGCCGGAGATCGTGGACTGGGAAACGCAGACTGGCTACTCGTTCGACCAGCGGTCGAGGACGGCGCGCCACCGTACGCTGCAAATCGACCAGCTACTCGATTACATCGCCGAGCACGGAGAAAAACCAAGCGCGACGCTACTGCGGTCCATCTCGGTACACGTGAACGACGCGAATTACCAGTCGATCAAGAGCTGGACTGCCTACCGGTGCCTATATGCGGAGCTTCCGATAGGTAAGGAGACGTTCATTCTGCGCAATGGCCTGTGGTACGAAGTCAGCGGGAAGTTCGTCGACGAAATCGACGCCTACTTCAAGCGGCTCGACGCCGAGCCGGCGAAGATGCCCGTTTACCAACATGCCAACGAGGGCTTATACAACGAGAGCGTCGCAAAAGGGAATGCTGGATATGGCCTGCTGGACAAGAAAAACATCTCTTTCGGCAACGCCTATGACAAGATTGAATTCTGCGATCTCGTGCGCGATGGAAGCGACCTAATCCACGTAAAGCTATACCGGAGTTCTGCGACGCTCAGTCACCTCTTCGCCCAGGGCAGCGTTTCGGCGGAGACGTTCATGCGCCATGAAGAGTTTCGGGTCAAGCTCAATGAAAAGCTCCCCGCCAGTATCAAGCTCGGGGACCCTCTCGCGCGTCCGAAGGCCGAGAACTATCGGATCGTCTACGCCATCGCGACTACAAAGGAGCTTCCGAAGGACCTGCCGTTCTTTTCAAAAATCACCCTCAAGAATGCAATCATCGGCTTGAACGGCCTTGGCTTCCGAGTTGCCCTCGCGCGCATTGACATTGATCCCGACTTCCTGAAAACCGCAAACTACAAGCCGGCCCGCAACGCGGCGGGATCGGCGAGGTCGACTGCAACGCCTCGTCGCGACGCGCAGCGCCGCGACATTCAAGCGCCACCCACGCCTCCTCCTACGACATGAATTTCGCCGCGGGCCGTCCTCAAGATGGACATCGAACGTCTGCCGCAAGCGATAAGGCCTACCGCCCGTTGCATCGACGCGCGGCATGGGTTACGGCAGCACGCGGTGCCTTTAATACTCGGTATCGTCAGAAACACTGGCGATGGTTATAGGTTCTTGAGCGTCCCCTAGAAATTCGCCTTCCAGCACGCCGCATATAAACTCGCCCCAAAGCAAGGACGGAAGAGATGTTCGAAGAATATGACCACATGAATACGCGCCTCCGGAAGGCGAAAAATCGAGACAACCTTACCTACATGACGCTCGTATGACTAGTCAGCCCATCGTCTTAGATTCGGTCCAACTCAAACGGATCGAAGCGGTCCACCGAGGATTTCTCTATCAACACCTCTACGCAGCTGGCTGTCTATTGTTAGCTTCGGGCTCGGGCTCCTCTGCTGTTATCGTCGAAGCCGACGAAGATATCGAAATTGTTCTTCCCGACCGACACATCTACGTGCAGGTGAAAACCCGCTCAGACCCGCTGACGGACGGCGACATCACGGGGGCCATCCAACGATTTACGCAACTCCGACAAGAACACGAGAGCGGTAGACGGACGGGCGGGGCGTCGTTCGTAATCGTTGCCAATGTTCAACCCGGCCCTAAGCTGGCCGAGCGTATTAAAAGTGAAAATTGGCCAGTTGATACAACGATCCATTGGCCAGGAAGTGCGCCAACGGATAGCACCCTCCCTACGCCGTGGATTGACGTACCCGAGGGCCTCACGGCTTGCACCACAATAGCAGCAACGCTGCCGTTCGGCTCGCTTACTCCGGAAACCCTCGTTTGGAAATTGGCGGGACTGGCGATGGCAGCTGCGGCAGGGATGCCGCCGCGAGTCGACCATACTTTTCAGGCCAGGGAACTACCGGACCTCTTTGAACAACTGGCCATACAGCTTCAGGATTTTCCGGCTCCGCCCCCTCACTATCGGTCGCAGGAGGCAGAGCCCACGCTTGCATCCGATGCACGCGTGCGGGTCATCATGGGCTTTTCTGGTTCCGGAAAAACCATGTGGGCTGCGCAGACGGCACTTCACAGTTCCGCCGCGCTCGTTTATTTCGACGTGGGCGACACACCCGGGCCCGCTGTCGCCATACCACTCGCTCGCGAACTCGCGGGGCGCTTCTTTGGCAAAAGTGGTGGGGCGCTCGGTCGAATTTTGCTGCCAGGCGCCTCCGGTACCGAGATGCTGCGCGCTATCGGGCTTCGTCTTCAGGCGGATAAGATCGATGCGACTGTTGTCATTGACAATGCACATCGAATCCCAGCAGAAAGCCTACGCGCCCTCGTCCAGCAGATCCCGCAGGCGCATTTCATATTGCTGGCGCAGCCCGGTGCAACAGTGCAAGAACTGCAAGCGACTCTTGCCATCACACCTGAGCCCTTGTACGGCTGGACGACAGACACAATTGCTGCGGAGGCTGCAGTTCAAGGTTGCCGCGCGGACTACGCAACATGCGAGCGGCTGCACGTCTTGACCGCAGGGCTGCCGCTCTACGTACAGAACGCTGCGCAGATCACCGCTACCCAATACGGTGGAGAACTCAAGCACTTTTGCGACGACCTTGAAACGCAGACCCATGACACACCGACCGCGCAGGAGATCATTTTGGCGCGAGTTTTCGGCGGTCTCGCTCCCGAGAGCCGAGATACATTGGCGATTCTTTGCCTGGCGGACATTCCTCTGGAACGCGCTGAGGCTGAGCAGTTCCTCGAACGAGCCATCAGCCTTGATCGGCGCGGGTTCGCCAAGGTAGTTCGGGACCTTCGGCCTACCGGCGCAATTGAACTCTTTGGCGGCGACCGCCTGAAAGTCCACGACGCGATACGGGTACTGGGGAGGGTACACCTTGAAGGGCTCGGCCAACGAATCCAGCGCGCAGCACAATCCGCGCTCAAAGATGTGCTCCTTGCCTCTATTCTGCGACAGAAGGATCTGGCCAAGCTTTCGCTGTATTTGCGGATTCTCGCGGATCTTGGTGACGTGAAAACACTCGTCGAATTCGCAACCGACGAAATTTTTCACGAGATGGGGTTGATCGAACAAATCTCCGGCATGCTCGAGAAGGCCGCCGCCTCGGACTCAATCGATCCGAAGCAGCGCTTCGCAGCCCTCGACGGCTTGGCATTCGGTGACTTCAAACGGAAGGACATCCCGAAGGCGATGGAGCGCCTCGCGGCGATGGAGCGTCTAATAAGCCAGCACGGTCTCGACGACGAGGACCGCCTTACTGTAGCGATGAAAAACATGAATATCGCCGCGCGTCTGGGTGACGTGGGGCGAGTATTCGACGAGCTCGAACGGGTGTCCACGCTGATGCCGGAGAAGCCGGCACATGTCAGAGTCTTCCGGTACAACACAGCTCACGCACTCTATGACCTCAGAGAGTACGACGCGTGTGCGCAGATTACCGAGAAGCTGATCGCCGAATATTACGATGTGCTGGGCCTCGAGCCCGGGAATGTAATGAGGCGCAATCCAGACGAGATTTTTCCGCTGTTAAAGAAGGACGCTGACCACACCGATGATCTCAAGCACCTTGCCGATTGCCTTGATCTGCAAGCGCATGCTCTGAACAAGATGGATCGGCTCGCGCCGTTCGCCCGTATCCATGCGATGAAGTTCTATTCCATGGCTAACGCACTCGATTCGTTTGTGCGCGTCGGGCAAGATCTTGTCGATGAGTTTGTGGCCCGGAGCGACTACATTGGAGCCCGAGAGGTTTTCGAGCGAAACTTACTTCCGACGGTGGTTGGACGAAAATTGGTCTCGCACATGGTCCCCGTGCGAAGCCAGTACGCCGTCGTGCTGGCATATTGCGGCGATCATGATCAAGCCGCCGCTGAGATGGCAAAGCTCGCGCCTTACGAGGCTGGGCTCAGTTTTGAGGGGCAAGCTGAACTCGCCAACCAGAGACGCCTAATCGCCAGGCTACGCCAAGTCGCGCCGCCTATGCAGTGGACATTTCCAGCACCAGCACGGAAAATTGGACGCAACGAACGCTGCTACTGCGGCTCGGGGAAGAAGTTTAAACATTGCCACGGAAATTAACCGTGAATGAACGAGGCTGAGGCGTAAGCCGCCTAGAACCGCAGTCCATCCAATCCCCTTCACCTGAGCCGAGCCAGCTAAACGGTTTTCTCAGTCGGATAGGTTACGGCTAGACTGCGATTTCAGGCACCCCCGCGTCGGTTAGAAGCTGGAACAACTCAGCCACGCGGCGACGCTGACCTCGTTCCTGACAAAAGGCAAAAATTGCACGCTGCTTCGCGCGTGAGAGTGCGACAAAGAAGGTCGCCAGTCCTTCTGGATTGCCCGGTGTGTGCGACCACCACGCCTGGTCGTCGAGGCCGACAAATATGATCGTGTCGTACTCAAGGCCCTTGCTTTTATGCACTGTCATTAACGGAATCTGCCCCACTCCCTCGAAGGCATCGGCACAAGCCGACCAGTCCGCAGCACCGTCAGCAGATGCGACAAGGTGCTGGCTAAAGGCTTCCACCATGATTGCAAGCAGATTTCCAGATGCATATTCGGCGTATGCACGTGCGACAGCGGCCAAATCCAGGAATGTCAGCACACGATTCGCGAAGTCGACGGCGTTGGCTCGAGATGGCGCACTGTTCGCCATATCTGCGCGAAGAGCATCGGCAAATGTAGCGAGCTCCGTCTCAGTTCGTGCTTCTGCGAGATCGTCTCCGGGCGCAACTGCGCGCAGGGTTAAAAGCGCAGCGGAGCTTATCTGCCAAGCGGTAGGCGCCCTGCGACTTGCTCCGAGCCGAATTAGCGCAAGCGCAATCCTTGCAAATTCGTCCGACAGCAAGTCTTGGAGAGTCGTGCGCCCGATTGTGTGGCTTTCGTTCCGAAGCCTCAATCCAACTTGTGCGAGTACCGGAGCCAGTTCGGCCTCGACGTCATCTGACTTTTGTTTGACGAGGATTACATAGTCGCGCGGGACTCGGCCTCGAACCGCCATGTCATTCACCAGCCACCGCGCGAGATATTCAGCCTCTTGGTCTTTGGTTCGACTGTTCCAAACTTGCGCGACATCGCCGTCGACCTGTCGCGCAGCCTGAGCCATCGTCTGCGGCGCATTCCGATCCAGCGCCCGAGCAACGACGTGCTGTATGCGGACAAGATCGGGCGAAGATCGGAAGTTAAACAGCAGCGGGATACGAACAGCACGAAAGTCTGCGGCGAAACGTTCAAACGCATCGGTCCGAGCGCCCGCCCAAACCATGATGCGTTGCTTGTCGTCCCCGACTGCCGTCACTGAGATCCCGGCACCGCCAAACGCTGACAACAAGAAATCGTACTGTGCATAAGTCGTGTCCTGAAACTCGTCGACGAACACGAAGGGATACGTCAAGTGCAGTGCACGTCTTATGTGCGGACCGGCACGCATTAGTAACTCGGCGAGCCGGTTGAGGCTGACGAAGGTAATAGCCGACATCGGCCGTGCACCAAGTTGCCCTGTCCACCAGCCGTTGATCGCAAATTCTTCAGCCGAACGAGGGGCTAGCCGTTCCAGCGGAAGCCGGTACGCCCCAACAAGATGTGATTCAAACGTGCTTGCCAAATAGCCTGCGATCGTTGCGCGCCAATGCGCTGGCGCGTGCCGACGCGTGATGTCTAGAAATCCATCAACCTGACGGCGAGTCGGGAAAGCAACGTCATACGGGCGCGTCGGACGCCAAGGCTCAGGAATCGCATTCTGGAAGCGATCGACCAAACCCTTCGTAAATGCATCGAACGTAAGTGAGGTAAAGCGACTTGCGAGGTCGGGCGGGCAGCGCTTGCGGACGCGCGCGGCAAGATTGTCCGCGGCATCGCTCTTGAAAGAGATCGCGAGTATTCGGTACGGTGCTGGACAAAGCCCGGTTTCGAGCAAGTAGACGGCGCGTTGAGCCAAAAATTCTGTCTTGCCCGCACCCGGCCCTGCGACGACACAGGTCGAACCCGCCTGTTGGAGTGCGCGCCAGGCGTCGGGCTCAAGATCCGAAACTCCCCGCGGTCGCCAGTCTTCAGGGCGGACGAGCGGCATAGGTCAACGCGCCCTTTCCAAGCGTGCTGCGATGGAAGTGAGAAGCACCCGTAGTTCTTCAGGCACTCCAGCCACCAAAGCCTCGTTCGTCAACCCGCTGAGGACCCGAACATGTGTGCTGGGTTTGCCACGCCCGAGGAAGAGATAGCGATACCAGCGCAACAGCGCATCTTGATCGGCACCATAGAGAGCGCCGCGCCCGCCTTCGCCCAAGACCGCCGTTCGTGGATCACCTACTAGCGAAGGACCTTGCCGTCCAGGCTCGATCATTTGGTAAGCAGCTGGAAAGGCGCTCAACAACGAGTAATCAAGATCGAGCGGCGTGCAGAAGAAGATGTGGAATTGGCGTAGCCAGTTGATCCAGTTCGTCATATCGCGCGTGTTCTCAGCCGGAAAGCCATCGAATGCGGCCAGATTGGCGACTGGTCCGGCTGGATCGAGATGCTGCCCAAATATTGCCTGAGGGGCAACGCCGATCTCTATAAGTTGTGTACATGCCGTTTTGATGCGCCCCCAACCGCCGCCGTCGCGTCCCCAATCGAGGTCAAGCAGGGTTGCGTAGGGAATGTCGAGACCACTGAGCAGACGCCAAAGATGATTAACGTGACGTCCGCCGAGCGGAACGACCGCAACGAAAGAGCGATCGATATCGAAACCCATCGCCTCGCCGAGGCGCGGGAGCACCACTTCTTCGGATGCGCCCTCGCCGAGAACCGCAAAGCGCGCGAAATAGAGTTCCGGGTAGGCATGCACGGCCTCGCGGATGAACTTCGACGCATCCTCCTGCCCCTCGGGCAATTGTATTGCCCGAACGCGGGCACTACGGTCCGCCAGATTGAGCCGGAAATGCCGCACCTGACTCGGATCAACCCGCGAAAGTATGCTGGGAGAGTGGCTTGAGACCAACGCCTGGGCGCGCGGGCCCCTCGTCAGATCTTCAATCTGACGCACTATGCGGGAGAGATAAAAAGGCGCGAGATTGTTCTCCGGCTCTTCAACAGCAATAAGTGTGAGCGCGGGCAGCGGGACTCCGCCGACCTGAAATCCTGCGGCGACTGGATCGGCGGCAACACTGCTTTCAACGTCCAGTGTCGCAGCGGTCATCGCAAGATGAAACAAGGACCGCTGACCGTCGCTAAGGTCGTCAAGTGCACGTTCTCGACCGGCCTCATCTGGACGAAAAACAACTTCGACCTTTCGGATAAATTCCTGGAAGCGCAGATCTACGGGCCGAAACAGTGGCACGGAATCGGTACCAGCTGAGTGGACTTCTTGCCAACGTCGCTGTACAGCCGCCGCGACCACATCGACAGCTGCTTCACCCGCGAAAGCGTTGTTAAGTGTTGAGCCGGCATTTGAAAAGGTGTCGCGTACACCTTGAGACCAATTGATTGCGCGCCAGAGTCGACCACGGAGAAAAGCAGTGACCTGCGAGGCACCATCGCGCGACGCGGGTACGTAGATCATCTGGATACGCGCGCGATCAACGGCTTTGAGCTCGATGCAATCAGCCTCTGCAAAAACCCCGAACGCGCGTACAGCCCAATACTTTTGCTCGATCGTACCTTCGAGCGAACCGTCATCCGTCCAAGTCGCCTCAAATCGCAGACGACACTTCAACCGCCCGGCCTCGTCGGCTGCCATTTGCTGAAAAAATTCAGGGATGGCGATTCCACCCGCAACCGGCGTATCCAGCTCTGGAAACGCGAGAATTACCTCAAGCACAAAGCGACGCTGTTGCGGCGTGACGTCCTCCGCCGCGGACACATGAAAGTCCTGACGGCGAATGCGGCGTTGTTCGGCTGTGATACCGAACAGACGCTGTAGCGCTTGCATCACCGCAGTTTTGCCCGAGCCATTCGCGCCGACGAACGCTGTGAGCCCTGGCAATAGGTCAATAGTTGTCGGCGCTGGGCCAAAGCAACGGAAGTTAGTGAGAATGAGCCGTTCAATAAACATGACTCTGCACCCTCGCCCGATGGAGCGCCTTATGGTTCGATTAGCACGATGGATCGACCTTCAGCGACCACCGCGGTCGCAACAATGCGCCCGCATTCTCCCGGAAGAAAAATGCGGCGCCGTTATTAATCTTACTTGCCGTTCGAGCCAATGCCACTGCTTCGTGCGCGCCGCCCCGTGGACATTGAGTAAACGTTATCGGGCTTGCTAGAGAGAGCACCGCGACCAAAGTGTGCGGCGAGCAACTCGTCCAGCAGCGAAGTTTTCACCCTCATCTCCGCGGCCAAGGAGGCACGGGAAATGCCAAATGCTTCGCGCAGCACCTGCATACTGTCTGCGATCAGTTCAGGTACTTCGAATGGAATCTCGTCGTCCTCAACCTCTCCCCGCGCCTCGCCACGCCGAGTCAGGCCAATCACGCCACTGCGGTACTGCTCCTCTGAAAAAACGCCCAACTGACGCCCGCGATAGAGAGTAGCAGCCTTTGACACGCCCCAACGTCGCTTGATTTCTACCAGTGCCGACCAATTTAGTCGTGTTCCGCGCAATGCCGCTCTGCACTCTGCAGCGAAATATCGACGCGGCATCAGGAAGGAACTCGCAAACCGATTTGCCTGAGATTCCGTAACCTTGTCCCCAGTCTGCACGCCGATATGCAAGCAGAAGTGGCCTATCTCGTGCGCGATGCCAAAGCGCGCACGACATGCCGAATGACTATCCGCGTTCATCGCGATGACCGGGCGTCGCGTCGCAAACGATATCGCATCAATTTCAGGGGCCAAGCCATTTATCGGCATCACGACGGCGCCTGCATTTTCCGCGATGCGCGCCATGTTCTGAATGGGGCCGAGGCCCAGCTCCCAGTGCTCCCGAGCGCGCTCCGCCGCTTGCTCGATAGCTTCGGCAGTGCTGACATCCCCCTCCTCAAAGCCATATCTGGGCAGATCCAAGTGCTCGTCCATGACGTTGACCATGCGCTTCAAGAATTCTCCCCGCGCGCGCGCAATCTGGTGAAGCACGGCTTTGGTCGTTAGTTGCTTTCTGAAGTGGCATTGCTCATCTGCGATCGGCATCGGGTCCGGCTCGACAAAGTACTCCGGCAAAACCGCAAGCGTGTCGCAAAGCCTAGAAACGAGCGCGGAAGTCGGGACGTCGACACCAGACTCGATGCGACTAAGAAACTGCTTCGAGCAACCGATTTGGTCGCCTAAATCCTGCTGGGAAAGGCCGTGAAACAACCGCGCAGTCCGCAGGTTTGAACCGATAAAAATCATTGGGATTCAGGATTTGCAACATCATCAGATTCAGTCCGCTTGGGACCAACAGGAGCTTTCCCAACATCTTTCGCCGGTGGGGTATGGGCGGAAACCATGTGAAGCGCCTTTATGCCGCCAGACACCCACTTGCATTTCACGGTACCCGTTACGTCCTCACCGACAAGCACCACGCGGGGATCATCGGCGTCAGCGTATCCACCATCAAGGATGAAGCAGAATTTGCAAGGTACACCGTCCTCGACTTCGTCAAAGAACGACTGCTGGACTGGCGTCGCTTCGAGCACCGCTGGCTTGGTCGGCTTTTCCGGATCATCAGCAGCGAAGCGGCACGGTATGCCGTCAATCGTAAAGACGAGGTCATTCCCTGCGTGACGCAACTGAAGCCACTCATGTTGGCCCGACAACGCGACGGACTTAAGCCGATTTTTCTGACGGGCGAATCGCGTGGTACCACGCGAATACCCATCGTCGTACTCGCTTTGCAGATCGGTTAGCGTCGTGAAATGTTCGGCGATCAGAATGTCTGCGACGACTTCGAGACGATCGGAACGAAGACCAGGATGAAAGACTTCCGGATGCGGCAGATTCATTAGTGTGACACCTTATAACTGTGCAAATTCGGAAAAACGTCAACCTGCATTTTTGTGCAAAATCGGGAATTCGTCAACTGAAATACGTCGCGCTGGTGTTTGTCGCCGGTCTCGTTCGCTAAAGGTCTGGGAATGTACTTCTTCGGACATTCGACCTCATCTGCAGGCCTAGGCTAGTTTTATCTCGAATCCATTTTTTTTCGAACCTATATCACCGCCGTGAGCTGGCAATGGCTGCCGCTCCGTCAGCACAGTGGTGTGCCGACGCTATCCTTTCTAGGAGCCCGGTGATGCTACCCATCTCTCCTCTCGAATTTCTCGCCGCCTTCGCGCTCGCGTTCCTCGGCGGCGCATTGCTTGCCGCTTGCCATTGCAAATACGTGGGCAAGGTCCAGCGTGAAGCCTATCCCCGTACGCGCGAGGTCTCCATCCATGCGTGAGCGTCCCCTGCTTTTCCCGTACGACGAGGAGGAGGAAGGCGACGAATCGCCGCCCAATCTGCGCGGTCTGCCACCACCTCACCATGCGGAGGACCGCGAATCGCCGCGCTTTCGCCCAGGCAAAGACGATCTGATTTGGCCCTGTCCGTCATGCGAGTCGTTTCGCACCGAGCAACGCCACGTCGCTCGGCGCATTTGTAGCACCGTCGGTGCTGCCGCAGGTGCAACGAGTGGCGCCGCGGCGGTGTTATCTGGCGTCGAGACCGGTGCAGCCATCGGCACGCTTGGCGGTCCGATCGGCACGGTGTGCGGAGGGATCGCGGGTGCGGTCCTCGCTGGCCTCATGGCCGGCGCCGCAGGGTGCGCGACCGGCGCGGCCTTCGGCGAAGCCCTCGATCACAAGGTCTTAAATAACTGGCGGTGTCTCGCCTGCGGACGCACCTTCACCGTCCGCCCGAGCTGATCGACACGGCTCCTCTGTTCCGTATCTGTTCCTTTTCATCTTCTTTTGTAGAGCCCGGCCTTTGCCGGGCTTTATGCCTTCTTTCTCACAAGGAGTTCAAAGTGCATTTGATTAATTCGATGGCGTACGTAGGAGCCCCCCCCTGGCATGGTCTCGGCAATCAGCTTTCCCCGAAGCAGCCCATCGAGGTCTGGGCTCGTCAGGCCGGCATGGACTGGACGATCGAATCCGCCGATGTACGATTTGTCGCCGGCAGCACCAGCGGATCTTCCAACAACATCGGCTCGATCCATGCGTTTCCTGAACAGCGCGTACTGTACCGCTCAGATACGAAGGCTCCGCTGTCCGTCGTGTCGTCGCGCTATCAGGTCGTGCAGCCGCGCGAAATCCTGGAGTTCTATCGCGACCTCACCGAAGTCGGCGGCTTCGAGCTGGAGACGGCCGGAGTGCTGAAGGACGGCAGGAAGCTGTGGGCGCTCGCCCGTACCGGCCAGTCCGTCTCGCTCAAGGGGCACGACGAGGTGAACGGTTACCTGCTGCTCGCCACCGCCTGCGACGGCACGCTCGCGACCACCGCCCAGTTCACGTCCGTTCGCGTCGTGTGCAATAACACACTCCAGATCGCCCTTGGCGATTCGGCCGGCGCAGTGAAGGTGCCGCACCGCTCACAGTTCGACGCTCAGGCTGTTAAGCGACAACTCGGCATCGCGATTTCGTCGTGGGACGGGTTCATGGTGCGCATGAAGGCGCTGGCCGACCGCAAGGTAAACGACACGGCTGCCGCGGCGTTCTTCCGCCGCGTGCTGACGTACCCCGCCAGTTCAGGCGTACCGATGCCGGCCACCAACGACAGCGCGATCAGGGCAGTGCAGTCGCTGTATGCCGGTCGCGGTAAGGGCGCCACGCTGGCTTCCGCATCCAGCACGGCATGGGGTCTGGTGAATTCGATCACCGAGTACGTGGATCACCAGCGTCGGTCACGCAGTGACGATCACCGGCGCGACGCCGCGTGGTTCGGTGCCGGTGCCGCGATCAAGCAGCGCGCGTGGGACGAGGCGATGAAGCTGGTTGCCTGAATCCATGTCCATGACGTCATACGGCCCGCCGGGATCTTACCCGCCGGGCCGTCCTGTTTCTGGAGGTTGCAAATGGTTTTGCCTGAATCGGCCGGGCGCAGTCGGCATCAGCCTGCACTACGGCTTGTCGAGACGAAGTCCCTCTCGCGCGAAGACTGGTTATCGGTAAGGAAACATGGGATCGGCGGCTCCGACGCGGCGGCTGCCGTGGGTCTGTCTCCGTACATGAGCCCGCTCGAACTGTGGCTGATCAAGACCGGCCGCGATGCGAACCTGCCAAAGCCCGATCCGGCTGATACGACAGAGCCGGTGTACTGGGGCACGCTGCTCGAACCCATCGTTGCCGCGTCGTACACGAAACAGACCGGCAACCGCGTGCGACGGGTCAATGCCGTACTCCAGCATCCAACGGTGCCGTTCATGCTGGCTAACGTAGATCGGGAAGTCGTCGGCAACCGCGATGTGCAACTGCTCGAATGCAAGACGGCGGGCGAGTTCGGTGCACGGCAGTGGCGCGACGGTGTGCCCGAGTACGCGCAGTTGCAAGTTCAGCACCAGCTCGCGGTCACGGGCAAGTCGTCTGCCGACGTGGCCGTGCTGATCTGCGGCCAGAAGCTCGAGGTGCATCGAATCGAGCGTGACGACGGACTCATTGCCCGCTTGATCGAACTCGAAGCCGCGTTCTGGCGGCACGTCGAGACCGATACGCCGCCGGCCGCTGACGGCTCGGAATCGGCCGATCGCGCGTTGCGCTGCCTGTATCCGGGCGGAGGTGGCACGGTCGATTTCACGGGCGACCGCCACCTGTCGTCCGTGTTCTCCGATCTGGTCGCCGTGCGCGCTGAAATTGAGGGCCGCCTAGCCATCGAAGCGAAGCTGAAGCAGACGATCCAGCAGGCAATGGGCGAAGCCGGTCAGGCGCAGTTCGATACGGGTTCCGTTTCGTACAAGCGCAGCAAGGACGGCATCGGCATCGATCTGAAACGACTGCAGGCCGATCACCCCGAGCTTGCCGTGCGATACGCCATTACGAAACTCGGCTCGCGCCGGTTTCTGGTGAACACCTGAGCCCCCACTGTTCCTGCTGCCCCCTCCCCTGCTTCACTTCCCCTCTGTTTACGTATACAGGAGAACTCCATGTTGAAAGGCTTGAGCATCACTCCGCCCGTCATAGGGCGCATCAGTATTGGGAGAGTTGTCGAGAAGAACGGCAAACGACTGCCCGAGAAGGACGACCAGTTCACTCTCACGACCCAAATCCAGAACCGCGACGGCTGGCTGCTGCATCCGCTCAACGAGTCACTGCGCAAGGCCACTACCGGCAAGCTGCGCTCGATCCCTGTCCGGTTCCTGTTCAATGACCCCGACCTGAACCTGCGCGCCGAGTATTCGTGCTTCGACCGCGAGACCGGGCGGCCTGTCTGCGTCGGTAACGGAGAGACCTGTCGCCGCGCGAGCGATGCCGGCATCGAGGAACTGCCATGCCCGTCGCCGGACGGCTGCGCGTTCGGCCGGAGCGGCGCCTGCAAGCCCTACGGCCGGCTGAACGTGCTGATCGGGGGCGAAGATGGGGACGAGCTGGGCTCGTTCATCTTCCGCACCACGTCGTACAACTCGATCCGCACGCTCGCCGCGCGACTGCACTACTTCGCTGCGGTATCGGGCAATCTGCTCGCCTGTCTGCCGCAGGAACTGAAGCTGCGCGGAAAGTCCACCACACAGAGCTATCGCTCGGCGATTTACTACGTCGATCTCGGTATGCGCCCGGGCAGCACGCTCGAAGCGGCGATCACCGAGGCACGCGAGCTGGATGCGCGGCGCCGGGCGGCCGGGTTCGATCAGGCTGCGCTCGACGCCGCCGCACGGGCCGGGTTCGCTAACGGCGCATTCGAGGACAGTATCGAGGACGGCGCGGCAGTCACGGACGAGTTCTATCCAGCGCAGTCCGGTGACGGCAAGGGTCACGGTGCCGGTCACGACGACACCCGTGCAACTGCCACACCCAGCTTGAAGGCCCGGCTGGATCAGCGTGCCGCGCTGCTCGGCGGGAAGGCCGCATGATCCGTCGCCCGGCACTCGCTTTGGCCGTCGCGGCAACCGGCACGGCAGTCTGCATGTCGGTGCTGGCCGATTGGCAGCGCGGCGGGTGGTTGTCGGAACGGCTCGTGTGGGTCGCGGTCGGTGTCGTGCTGGTCAGCGGCGCTCACCTGCTGCTCGCGCTATGCCGGTCCGCGCCGCTCGCGGTACGCGGCATCGGCGTCGTGCTGTGGCTCGGCTGCATGGCTGCAACATCGTGGGGGCACGCGACGTTCTTCCTGCTGTCGCAGTCACATGCGGGCGAAGTCCGGGTATCGGCCGTGCCGGTCGTCAGCGTTCCGTCTCACCGGGCACTGACTGCCGTGATGGCGGATCGAGCATCGGTTGCGGCCGACCTGGCTGTAGCTGATTCGCGGCACTGCATCCGTGGATGTCCGGCGCTACGGATACGGCGAACCTCGCTGACTGCCCGGCTCGATGCGCTGGATGCCGAAGCGGTCGATGTGCGGCGGTATCAGGTCATCGAAGACGGTAACGCCGCGCACCGTGACTCCGTCCGTGACGATCCAGTCACGGCGCGGCTTGCCGTGCTCCGTGGCGTCGCGAACGCGAGGTTCGACCTGTTCGCTGGTCTCGCGTTCGCGGCTGTGCTCGAAGGCACGGCGTGCCTGCTCTGGTGGATTGCGCTGCTGCCGCAAGGCCCTTCGCCTGTCACGGATCGTCACAAAGCCGAAACGGCGGTCACGGCCTATACACCTGCCATCACGATCTGCACGGCTGGCACGACACCCACCGTCACCGAACCCGAAACCGAAACCGAAACCGAAGTCACGAAATTACGCCGCGACATCGAGGCCGGCATCGTGAAACCAACCGTCTCAGGCATCCGTCGACACCTCGGCTGCTCGCAGGCCAAGGCCGCCGCACTGCGCAAGCTAGTCATCGACTCGACGGCATAAGCCGGGCGCATCCCGCGCCCGGTTCCCCTCTCTCAAATCCCGCGATCACGCATCCGGTTCCGCCGGAGGCCTGTGCTCGTCCTATTTCCGGAGATTCCATGGATCACGCCACGCGTCTCAAACCGCTGTTCCGTCCGGGGCGACTTCTCATCACGCCTGAGGCACACCAAACCCTGCGTCTGAACGGCGTACCAGTCATCAGCGTCGTGCTGCGTCACATCGCCGGTGACTGGGGCATCGTCTCCGACGACGACAAACGCCAGAACGACCTGTCGATCGCCGTCGGCCTGCGCCTGTTGTCGATCTATCGCCTGCCCGATGACTCTCGCCTGATCGTGGTCACAGGATGGGACCGCTCCAGCACCACAATCGAACTGCTCGGGCAGGACTACCGATGCTCATAAGCCTCGTACCTCACAGCCGAAGTTACCGTGCAAGCTGTCGTGGGCGGCGTGGTGTCAATCCGCCCGCTGGAAGCCCACACTATCGGAGCCGGCTGCGCTTGATTTCGGGCGGCGTCGCCGCATTTGCCCGGCGCTCGCCGGTCGGCGCGAGCGATACCCCGTTCAGCGGCTCGAACAGCCCCGCGAGGGTGATGTCTAGCGCGTGGCAGATGTTTGCCAGCGTCTCGATCGATGGATTGGCAATGCCTCGCTCGATGGCCGAGATGTATGTCCGATCGACAAGTGCCTCGAAAGCGAGCGTTTCCTGCGACTTATCAACTTCGTGCCGGCGTTGCTTGATGCGCCGACCAAGCGCCGCCGTGATTGGCGCCGGGGAGCGGGTAGCAGATTCAGGGCGTCGGGCAGTCATGTCAGGCAGGATGCCCGTGCGACGACTAATTAACGACGCTATAAACTCGTCAATAGTAGTAGTGTTTACTCTTCATAAAATCTGGGAGCCGCCGATATACGTGATGACCCGCCAGCATGAAGCAGGCTTTTTTTGCGCACCGAGATGTCGAGTAAACACGACAAAACCTGTTCCCGGAAGAGGCCATACCCGAGAACGCTTTGTTCCATGCCATCGATTTCCGGCATTTCCCGACCAGGGGAAACCATTCTCGCCGGACAAAAAGCCGTATCCGTTCGGACAGGTTCGGGTTGGCGACTCATTGCCCCCCCCAACGCCTGATCTCCCGTTTCAACCACCTCTTGCATAACCATGAAACAACGAAAATCCATACGTCTGACACTCCTGCCGCTGGCCTTCGCTTCCGTGCTGCTGTCCGGCTGCGGCGACAAGGTGCTCGACTTCCGCAACGCTCAGCTCAACAACGGCAAGGTATATGCGGGCGACTCGAATACACCATTCTCGGGGAAAGTCACCAATGTACCGGCGGGAACCATTTTGGGTTCCCAGCAGGGTTACGGGAAATTGCTCAACACCGTGAACGCCGCGCGCCCCAGCACGACGCTCGGCGACATGGGCATGTCCTCGATGTGCGACGCGCAAGCACGTGACGGCTTGCTGAGTGGCAAGGCCGTCTGCAAGACGCCGCAATCGGACACGACCCGCATCGAGGCGAACTTCACGGACGGCGTACTCGACGGATCATTCACCGTACACGACAAGACCGGCAACAATACGTTCGTCGAGCTTTCCTTCAAGCAGGGCATGCCTGACGGTAAAATGAAAATCTTCAGCCCAGCCACCGGAAAACTGGCTCACACGGCAATGTGGAACGCTGGCGTGATCAACGGCGAGGAAGAAGGCTTTGACGAAACGACTGGCAACCGCGTCCTTCACGCAACGGTAGTGAACGGGAAATACGACGGCGAACTCACCCGATACGCGCCGGACGGAAAGCAGGTCATCTATAAGGCGGATTTCGCACAAGGTCAGCACGAAGGCGACGAAGAAACGTTCGATCCACAAACCGGAAAGATGACGGGGCAAGCTCACTACACGAACGGAAAGCTGGATGGTGTCGTGCGACACTGGAATGCCGACGGCTCGCCACTCGACGAGAAAACTTACGAGAATGGTGTTGATGTCGCTGCCGCGAAGGCGGCCTCAGAAGCTGCCGCAGCTGCCGAGGCGAAACTTCAGCGCGAGCCTCAGGATATCGAAGCCTGTGTAAGCAAGAGGCGCGAGGAAGTCACGCAGAGGAACGGCGGCTTTGCGCCGCCCGCAGCAGAAATGACTTGGCGCGATGAGTGTAAGCGCGAGCTCGACGCCGCCATCGCGGATGTCAAGGCGAACGTCTCGCCCCAGCCGGCACCCTCGCAACCGACCCCAACATCAGTTGTCCAATAGTCGATCCCTAGTACCCGGCAAAGCAACCGCGCTGGCATCCTGCCAGTGCGGGAGGTTCCTAAATACATGGAGCCTCTTTTTTTTGCAGAAACGTGACCGGCAAGCACCGACCTATTTCGTTCATTGCAGAAGAACGGGGCTCGGCACCTGAGCAGGCCAGGAAGATTCCTTGCCCCGCATTGTGCGGCTAAGCAATGGAGATCGTCCACCGTCCGAAATCTAGCGCTTTCATCTGGCGAACCTGATCCCAGGAGAGACGCTCCTCGCTGATGAATTCAAGAATCCCCCGGACAAGCCTAGGGATCGCCACGCGAGCCCGCACTTCGGGGGGCAATTCGTCAACGGTATCGGTCAACGGATTTCCGAAGCGAGCCTGACGCTCCGTCTGGATGCCCCAGATCAAGGACACATCCTCTTGAGACAGGGGAGTCGAGCATCTTCGTTCTGGGTCGCCTGGTGGCGACATGCGAAGATACACATCGCTGGCAGCAGAGGCCCTATTCCACGGGCGGAGATGGTTGTTAACGAAGGCCTCAATGGCAAGCGGTGCGTCTTGCTCCCAGATCGTTAGTAGCCACACCGATACGTCCGGGTCGGTCAACATTAGCAGGATGCCACGTTCCGCGAATTTTTCAGCGTCCGTCAAGACACGGAAGTCGTCACGGAGCTTAATCCGGTCTTTACGTTCCTTAATGGAAAGCTTCTTGCCCTCAAAGGATCGGAGTTGCTCAAGCAGAGCATCGCTTTCACGCTGACGTATCACGATATGACCGTTGGGCCAATCGTGAAGATCCTGAATCAGCTCTATGACGCTTAGTTCGAATTCGGTACCTGTCTTCTCTAATTTTCCTTTCGACATCATCCATGTCGCTAGGAGTGGAGAGTGGGGGGCGCCACCGCCTGAAGGCCCAAAATGCTTGTTGGCCACCTGAGGATCGATCGTGGCACGACGAACGATCTCGCCCCAACCGAGTAATACAACCTCGAAAAGTTTTTGCTTCTCGTGCTGCTCGTTTATCCTTCTCACGTGGTCGAGCAACAACACATCGTCTGGTGCGGTAGTCAGGATGTAGAAAACCTTGAGGGATGGTTTGAAGTTCAACGCATCCTTTATTTCCGCGTCGACCTCCTTGATGGTCAGTTTGCTGACAGGCCACTTTGAGCGCCTTTTGCACTGTATGCCTATTGGGTATATAGCGCCGTTTCGACCAACAATATCCACCCCATTTTGGCGCTGACCGGCCCGACCGTGGCGAACGAGCGCAGGATCGCGCCAAGCTGACTGGAATACATCTGCGCACAGCTCCTCAAACTGTTCCCAGGAGCGTGGCGGAGCATAGTCGGCGTGTACGTGAAGACTCAACTGGTCGATCCCTTCTCTAGGCTGAGGAGCGTCATCTTAAGAAGTGTGGCTATATCAGCCATCACGCAAAACTAACCATTGCGTAAATAATACCGTTAATGTTGAACATGCGACATGGTCTATGGCTGCTTCTGATCAGCTGGAACCGCTTCGCGCTACAGCGAACGCGCGCATAAACCGTCTAGTGGTGACGCAATTTGCTGTGCTCACCGATGGACAGCTTACGATTGCTAGTCGACAATCGAACAATGAGATCGGCAGATATGGCACGGGCTAGGGTCGCTCCGGAGGTGTTCGCCGTAGCGTATGAAGCTGCGCAACAGGTACTCGAAGGAAAGGCACGGCTGACCGACGCGCAAAGGGCTCTTGCAACGCAATGCGGCATTGGCGAACGCACCGCGAGTGGATACATTGGCTGCTTCCTCGCCATGCGCCGAGGCAGGACGTTCAAAACCATCGTGAGCGCAGACGGCCTTCGGTTCATGCTCGATCGGATTGCCGAAGGAAGTCCTAGCGATCTGATGATCGCGCTTCGATCAGTCATGAGTCACATCACATACCTGCAGAAAATTGCGGGCGGCGAACTGGGACGACGCGAAGGTCATGCGGGACTGCGCCGCGTTCACGCAGAATTCGTGGGCAGGCTTCGCGAGATGGCCGCGTTCGCTGAAATGTCTTCCTCGCTTGACGAACAGGTAATCAAGGCGCTGTCAGACACGCCCGAAGCGCGAGCGCGGCGACTTCAGCAAGCCCCGTCAATGCCAGAGCAACACGTGGTGCTCACCCGTATCTTCCTGCGCAATCCTGACGTCATAGCCGAAGTCCTATCGCGAGCAAACGGCGTCTGCGAGGGGTGCGTAGAGCCCGCACCCTTCCTGCGCTCGGACGGCCGTCCATATTTGGAAGTGCACCATCGCCAACCGCTTGCGGAAGGCGGCGTGGATACAGTTGAAAACGCGATCGCGTTGTGTCCGAACTGCCATCGGGAAAGGCACTACGGTGCAAAATATCGTGACACGCAACAGTAACGGCGAAAGCAGCGCAAGGGAAAAGGATGCAGACGATAGCGTGCCTTGGCTGGGGTTCTCTCGTTTGGGATGCGCGGGAACTCCCCATCCGAAAGGGATGGTTTAACGATGGTCCGTCCGTGCCGGTCGAATTCCTTCGCCAATCGAAGGACGGGCGGATGACGCTAGTAATTGACGAAGGTGGCCCGCCGCTGCGCGTGCTTTGGGCGCTGATGGAGGCGACGAACGTCGAAGACGCACGCCGTGCGCTTGGCATGCGCGAAGGGATACCAGAAAAAAACTGGTTGAAGTATGTAGGCGCGTGGCAGCGCCAGGACCACGCGCCGCCAACCGCAATGCCGACGCTCGACCAATGGGCGCAGTCATGCGGCGTCGACAGCGTAGTGTGGACGGCGCTGCCGCCGAAGTTGGACGGACGACCGAATGGGTATCGCGCGTCCGCGGACGAAGTCACTGCGTACCTTACCGGTCTCGAAGGCCGTGCACGTGACCTCGCCGAACAATATGTACGCAACGCACCTCGCCAGATTGATACCCCATACCGTCGCCGCATCGAAACCGCGCTGCATTGGAGTCCGCAAGCAAATTGACCGATTGCAAATGAGCGCCTATGCAGTCGGCCTCGACCCACGCGATCTGCAGACTTCGTGCTATTCAGCCGCACGTGCAACGCAATAGAGCCCTACAGCGCTAGTCGTTATCGGAACTCAGGCGAAGCACGACGTCGGCGCGCTTCCTCATGCATATTGACCGGCGTGGCGTCAAGGACACGGGTGACCATGGCCGCGAGAAAGCGGCCGGGTGCGAGTTCCTCCGGAGTCTCTTCTTCGAGAATCCTTACCTTTGGAAGCTGCGCAATGTCACGGTCGACGTCTGACTCAGCCTCGGGCTCCGGCAGTTCCTCCGCCTCGCCCAATTCGGGTCCGGGCCCGGGCTCCAGCACTCCGTCAGCAGGAGCGTCTTCCCCAGTGTCCGGTATTGCCGCCTCGTCTGAATATTCCATCAAGACGAGGCAAGTAGCGTGGTATGCGTCGTCCTCACGCCCAAGCTTTGCGAGCAGGTCGAACAACCATGCGGCAGTACCCGGTTCCTTCTGGAGGATGTCGGAGCGAAGCCCAAACATGAAGCCGAGAGCAGCGAGGGGGTGCCGCAATCGCAGGTTCTTGGCGTCGCCGTATGACTCCTCAACTCGATTCGGAGCGTTTTTGCCGTAGGAGGAGTCCATGCGCTTCGTCGAAATCAGCAACTCGGGTCCAGTGGCCCAGTCAGTGATGATGACGTCAACCTGCTTGAGGTAGTTCTTCCCAAGAATGGATGCGCTCGACGAGGTAACGCCAGGAATCGAAGCTCGCTTTTTCACGCGCTCCGCCAAAGTCTGTTGCATCTTGATCGGCAGGTCCTCCAGCAGGGACGTAACAGACGCCGGGAGGATGCGCGGGTGAACCGGTCGCGGCCAAACCTGGTCTGAGCCGAAGCCTGCTCGTCGCAGCTCGTAGCTCAGCCATACATCGAGGGCGAGCGCCGGCACTCCGGATTGGGTCCCGGCCTTTAAGAAAAGGGGAACGCCCAGCAGTTGGACAAGCGTGTTGTAGTCAGGCTCGAAGCGCAGCTTTCCGTCGGGGCTCTTGACCCAAGGATTGCTGTGCGCACCGTCAGGAGCGGCGAGGGCGACGATTCGATCAAAAACGACCCAGGCTTTTGCTTTCGCGTTTGGTTTAGCGGCCACTGGCTGCCCTCATTGTGCGGCGGTTGGCAAGCTCTGCTCGCGCCCGCCGGATCTGCTTGATCTGTTTGGCAGACAAGTCGCCGCATCCCCTCAGGACGACCTGGTCCACGATTTCTACGGCGTCGAGCAGCCTGCCTTCGTCGAGAAGCTCAGCGACTTGCTGCTTGACTGAGCGAAGCTCATCAGCACGGGCCAATACCAACGCGAGCGAGGGCATTGCCCAAACGTCGGCTTCCTTCGGCTCGATCTTCAAAATCCCCCCGCCATACGCCCGACCAACCATCTCTGCGTGCAACAGCGTGACCGAGTTAAGGCTTGCAAGGGGTAAAAGCTCGCAACCAAGTTCACGACAACCTTCATTAAGGTAGATGCCATGCACCGAGTTGAGGTGACGAGCCCCTGCGTCGTTTGATGTAATCCTGGGCGTGTCTGCGTTCATGCAGGTCAGCAACAAGTCCGCAGCGGGAACAAGCGGTACTTGGTACCACGTCTTACGGACACGACACTTGTATGCAGTATCGACACCGGTGCGGTGGCCGTCTTCGATATACGCCGCTGCCTCAGGCGAAGGCGGATCGCTCGGGTAAAAGAGGTAAGTGGCGTGACCTTCGCGGCCCAGCTTGGTGAGCATAGCCTTCGAGAGCGAGAGGCCACGCAAGTGCGAACTTCCTGGCGGCGAAAGACTCAGCAGCTCTTTGCGACGCAGACCAAGCTCCTTCACGCGATGAGGCGAGAGCGTGAAGTATTTGTTGTTGCCCGTGACGATGCCGAGGGTGGTGTCCCCCCAAGTCTCCAAGCTAGTAAACACCCCTCGCTGCAGTAGCTCGTGCAGCGGCTGGATAGCATTCGGGTCGATAAGGCTACTGGTCCACTTGGCCGCCGGGTCAGTCGGCGTCCAAATCAGCCCTGCACCAAGCGACGCAAGCTCAGCGGCGTTCTTCGATTGCCGGATGGTCGCATGATGCGCAGGGCCTTCAAGATAACCGTCGGCTAGTAGCAGCACAACGTCGGCCTCGGCTTCGGGAAACACCTGCTCGTCAAAGAGCACGAGTTGGACGTCGCGGAAGCGGTTGAAGAGAAATCGGCGCACTGGAGCCGCATAGTTCACCGAAAGCAATTCGGCAGGAAGAACAAGCCCGAGCCGCCCCCCCTGCTTCAAGAACATCGCTGAGTGGACGGTGAATGCGGCCCAACTGGAGGCGAGGCCTGTCAGCGATACGCCACCTCGAAGAGCGGCCTCGCGTGCTCGAGCGCGGGACTCGCCCGAAAAACCCTGATAACGGATGTAGGGCGGGTTGCCAATAACAGTGTCGTAGACCGGTTCGGGTTCGACCGCAAAAAAGTCGCTATGCCGAATCCGGGCTTTACCGCCAGCCTCCCGCACGCGTTGTTGGGCGACGCGTGCGCTGTGGGCATGAATCTCGACACCGTCGACGATCGGGCGAACCTCCATGTCCGGCACCAACTCGCGAAGGCGGTCTACCGCAGCGACGAGGAAAGCAGCATCGCCCGCCGACGGCTCCAACACTAAGTCACCGGCTGCACGAATAGCCCAGTTGGATACGAACTGGGTGATTTCGTCGGGCGTGAAAAAGGCGCCTCGCTCTTTGCGGAGAGCGGGCGTGTCGTCGGGATCGATGGAGCGGAGAAGAGTCACTTTTAAATCCTGGGAGCGGCGGACCCTCGGGGACCCTGTGCGTACTTGCCGCCGAATTTTAGCCCGGTTGTAAAGCCGCCGTCGAGATGATAGCGCCCAATGTCGCGCCAATCTCGGCCGTTGGACCGGGGCGCCGCGGGCACTGCAGGCAACGCTGCGCGCTCCGCCCTTCTAGCTGTTCATACGCCCAACTACCACGGTGCTCCCAATGCCCGCATGACCTGTTGTAGCGCGGCCGGTGTATTGAGAAACGACTGGAACCCGTCGGCCCAAACCGCCGCCGTGCCATGGGCATCCACCGTCCAGCCATCTGCCGCCCGAAATTGGACTTCCCTGGCATTGAACAAGTCGATCCGAAGATCATGAAACAGGGAGATTTCGCGGTCCTGAGGCGCGCCGTGAATCGCTAGGGGAAACGCATCAGGGTCGCTGCCCCAATAGCCCACAAACAGGATGGGCAAGTCCGGCCGCGCCCGACGGGCCTCCTTCAGGTACGTGTTCAGATGAAGGTCCGTTAACCCGCTGCCCAACACAAAAATGACATCAGCCTCAATCAAGTCCCGATTCAGGCCTGCATAGAAGGGCGCGTACGGCGACTGCTGGAGCCGCCCAAGCTTGTCGAGGCCGGTGATGATGGCGCTCCGAGCCAACATCGTGCCGTCCATCCTGGACACTCCCGATCCATTGAACGTAGCGTGTTTCGCAGCCTCTGCTTTGGACGGATACCAGGCAATGTCACCAATGTCGTGTGGCTCGCCCCGGGGAAATCCCATGTGGATCGACCCGTGCACATGAAACAGCCCCGGTTCATCCCACCTCGACCAGTACGATGCGGGATCGAAGTCGAGGTGATCGCCGTGTGCTTTGGTGAACCCCGTGAAAAAAGTATCGCCGGTCGCCTGCCCAACGAAATCGTCATAGTTGGTCGTATACACCCTCGGCACATACCGCTGCAACATGCACTCGAAGAAATCGCCGAGTGGGGCAAGCGAGCAAGCCGGCTTCGCGCAGACGGCCGATACATGCTCGTATATAAACGTCAGCATGGTTCGGCATGCCACATTGAGCGCTGTGGTCTCATACGGCGCCGAGCCCCCCACAAACGGATACATCACCGGCAGGAATTTCGGCACTGCGCCTGGCGTAGTGCGAAGCTCCGACAATTCGTGCATCACGTGATAGATGCGCTCGAAATGTGCTTCGTCCTGGCTACCGTAGTACGCGGTAAGCCTTTGTTTCACGTCGAAGTAAGCGGCCGCGCCACCCACGCTAACGCAGTACGCGTCTGCCTGAATCGCCTGGTCGATCAATTCGCCAAACTTGGCCGTGACCGGAATGCCGTACTCCACCGATGCTCCGGCGCCGACAATAACCACGGCACGTCGCTTCGTGCTAGGTGTCATCATGTTCAAGTTGTTGCTGGAATCGGTCGTGCAAGATAAGAGCACACCCTGTACAAGCCGCCGCGCGTCGTCCATCTAAAGCAAATCGTTGTCGTGCCTGGCAATTTCTACGGTATCGCCGTTGGCCTCGTGCGTTGAATGCTACCAGCGCGGCCCGCCACTTGCGTCGAACACCCACTGTCGGCATATCCGACGCGCCCCAAGGGGCTCGGCGTGCGATCTCCGGCCGGTCTGAAACGCAACTGAATTGCCGCCACCGTGCATGAGCCGTGGCATGCTACTACCTCGGTACACAGTGCTGCCGAATTACTCAAGCCGTTCGTCCGCATACTGCCCCATCGTCAACATCCGTGACTTTGCCGTTGGCTTGACGCGCACCATCTGCCCGGCATCCTTCGCGAAGTACCAGAGCACGTACGCCCTCAGCTTCTCAAATTGCTCACCGTTACCGTCCAGAACTGGATCAAGCGACCAGCGACCCTCACGTCTCAACCCTGCTTCGTAGTCCGGGTCATGGCAGTCGAAAACGATGCCGAGCCCTTTCGTCACTCGCTCCCACCGCTGCTGCGCGAGAAGCCTCATCCGCTCTAGGCTCTTCACCTGCCTCGCATTGAACAGGAACAGGACATGAATGTGATATGCGCCGTGCTTCTCCCCCTGCTCGACCTTCGCGATGTAGCCCACTATGTGTTCGAACAGTTCGCGATCCGCTCCCCGACGGTTCTCGAAGAACAGTTCGCGAAACCGCATAGCGACGGCCGGATCAATGCGGGCTCTTGTCTCCCATCCTGCACCCGACGACCGCTCCGTGGACGGCACTTGGCTCCATTGCCCCGACGCATCCACCTGGCAGTTCACCCGCGGTAATGCGTCGCTCTCAACGGCGACAGTCTTTACGAAGCCGAGGTCAGCACGTTGACCAACGATGTCGGGATAGTCAGCAACGAGCGCATCCAGATACTCGCCGATCGACTCTTCCTGGTCTCTCAGACCACGTCTCCAATCCGAAAGCTTCTTCGCGACGCCTCTCGCTCGTGCCTGTTCACGCACGTACGCGACGAAGGCGTTGAATCGTTCAGCCAGAATCGATCCATCAGGGAAGCGCTGATTCGGGTCGTGGAAGGATGCTTCTGCTTTGCCATTCCAAAGCGGTGTCGTTCGGTAGCAGTCGAAGAACAACTTCAGATCAGCGCTGTAGTAGTAACCCGGCCAATACAGGTCCATGAAGGCATGACACCACCGCAGATGACGAGTCAGCGTGGGTCTTCTCGCTACTGCGTATTTTATTCCACGGTTGTATCGGATCTCAAACGGATCATGGTCAGTGGTCAGTACACTTTCCATGAATTCGACCAACTCGTTGTACCGTTCCTGGTATTCGCCAACCTCCCACCCTCGCATGTTGCTTTCCCTCTCCAGAGAGGAAGCATCAACCTGCTCTTCAAACAAAAGACCGCTAATTCCTTCGACCATCCCGAACTTCTCGACCATGACATTCTCCGTTGTTGTCGGTGCAAGTCATTCGGGTGGTAGGTATTAATTTACCTACCGGATGATCTCTTCGTATGATCATCCCCTATCTATGATTATTAAAAGTAGAGCATCGATTGAAAGACAATCGTATATTAGGAGCAAGGTAGACAAGTGTCAGCGGTCGCCACGGCTACACGGGGAAATGAGCGCAACATTTCCGCTATAACGGGGAAATCGAGCAGACAGATCTTTACGGAGTTATCCCACCAAGATCGGCATCTACGGACACATCTGACCTCAGTCAAACTACACCGAAGTGACAACCGACTGCCTTTAATCGAGTGCCGCGCCAGCTCGGCGTACGTGCCCCGACCTCGAGGAAAACAAGGGCGTCGCCGCTTCCCCTCTTCTTCACCACGCACAGCTCAGTCGATCCCTCCAACCTTGATACCGTGAACCGAAGCCTTCGGCATGCCCGGGTCCCGTGCGATCGCACACGCGGGCAGCTTACGCATAGATGCTACCGATCAGCCGAACACGCACGAATGCGGCCCCGCGTGCGAGCGTACAAAGGGCGAAAAACACGCCCTACGAAATGTGCGATCTCCTTGCGGGACAAGGGTCTTCAGGAAACGCCGGTTCGTCTTGAAATTGCCCCGAACGGACCGGAAAATCGAGCTGATTTGCGCGGTGTGACGGATGCACATCAGCACGTATTGTTCGCGATGCAGGCAAACGGAGAACGTGACGCGGGGAATATTTACGCGGAGCGCGTATGTACTGAGCGCGGGCGATCGAGCATCCGAACGAAGGCCACAAACGAAAAGCGGGACACGTCGCCTGAGCATCGTGTCCCGCCTGAGCCCGTCGACTTCAAGGCCGATATCGAGCGCTACGATTTCGAATCGTCAACCTCGGCCGTGTCAACCATGACTGCGCCCTTGTCCTCGGGCATAAGCCAATCCCACGTCCGCGTCCTCGGTTTTCGCCTGATGCACAGGAATTGGTCTTTGTGCGCGAGGTAGCGAATGACGGAGTCGACGAAGATCCCAAGTTTCTTAGGGTTCTCGTTCAGGTCAATCATGCCCGTGCCGGCCTTGAAATCGCCAACTTCGTTGAGCAAATTCGTGCGTCCCGCCTTCTCGGGCACGATCGATTTCCACAGATCGGAAATGAGTTCCTCGTATTCCCACGTCCCGTGCACGCGCTCGCCATCGAACATAAACACCCAGCGGAAAAAATGCCCCTTGGCCTCGCTCCAATCGAACTTCCAAATCGCGCCAATCAAATTCTTCTTGATTGCCGCTCTCCCTCGGAGGCGATTCACGAACGTGGCGTGATGATCTCTCGCCAAATCAGCTGTCACGTCATTCGCCCATTCGGCGCGATAGCACACGTCCATGCCGACGACGAAGATACGGCGGCGCTTCGTAAAGCAGCGTTTCACAACCGCCATCATGCCGTCGAACGCCCGTTTCGACCGGAAGGCGTTCGCGATGTCCAGCTTATCGAGCTCGCGCGCATCGGCCTCGGCCCGGATCATCGTGATCAGCTTGTTGTACGACTCCCACAGGAACTGCGTGCCGTCGGGCGTCCGGCTGGCGGGATGCGCAGCGAAATACTGCGCCCCGTAATGGCCGATGGGATGTCGCGCGCACACATCGAAGAAGAGCTGGGCCTTCGGGCGGACCCGGTAGCGACCGAGAGTATCCTCATGATCCTCGTCGGTTACCTGGCCCATCAAGAAGTTTTCATCGTGGTAGAAGCGTCCAACGCCGTATTCGGTGAGCTCGGCGATGCGGCCGAAGGCGTCGAGCTTGCTCGCAAAGCCTGGCTCGTCGATCAGCAGAATCTCCGTCACGATCTTTTCGATCTCGGTCAGACGGAACACGCGTTTCGACTTGAGCAACAGATCTTCCTCTGCATCGCCCGCAACAAGGTGATCGTCACGAACGATGCGCTGCAGATAGGTACGCACACCGCTGCAAACCATGAACGCCTTGCGTGGAAGGCGGAACTTGGTATTCGCGTGCCGCACATACGTCGCGTTCGGAGCGATGTTCGGGGACGACAGCGCCAGGGGCGACGTCTCGAACCTGTAGTCCATGTCGGCTCCCATCACTTGCTGTTAGCGCTGAGCCGGGCCATGTAAAGACGGCCCATGCGGATCACGGCAGACCGGCTGGACTCCCAAACGCGCGCAACCGCACCCAGGACTATGGCCAGATCCTCATCGACGGGTACCACATGCCGAGGCTTCGCCGCCGTGTTTGCGTCGGCCTGCGCTTCGTCCAACTTGTGTGCCTCGGCCGCAACGGCAGGCGCGACCGTCTCGGGTTGATTACCGCATGTCTCAGCCGCGCCGAGAACCACACGCCTCTCGCCCGCGAACACCATCGCCCAGAATAGCCCGGGCAACAGTTCGAGCATCACCGCCGGAAGATACGTCCTGAGCATTCCGACGCTCGCCGGCCTCCAACCGAACAGGATCGCAAGCTGCGACGCGATCGGATCAGCACGACGCGACTCGCGCAGCGCCCGCGCCTCGTCCACCAGCTTTGCCGCACGATCTTCCTGGGCCTCGCGGCGCGTAGCTTCATTGGCCTCAATCTTGAGTGCCGCGAGCTGGGCCGCCAGCGCATGTTCACGGGCATCGCGCCACCGACATTCACTGCCGAGACAGCGTGCGACCTTCGCACGTCCAAGTTTTGCAACCACGGTGGCTTCGTCCTGTGCAATGACCGTCAGACTGCGTCCCGGCGAAACGTCGACGCGCTCCGGTGTACCCGGCACGTTGACCGCCATCGCGCGAGCATCACTGGCGTCTTGCCGCGCCAACGCAAAAAACGTCGATTGCCCGAGCAGCGCGTACGACACGCATCCGGTCCACGCCGCAAGGATCACGACCCGGAGCATTCCGTCGAAACGACCAGCGAGCGCCGGCAACACGCTCGAGCTCGAGACGATCAGGAAGCCCATCGCCGCGATCACAAGCCGATCGCGCAGGCTGCCGCCGCTTTCCCAGCCCGCGCATGCCGCGGTGAACTCGCCCAGGAGTGTCAAGCCGATGGCGAGTGCCAACACGAGGTAGCGCTGCACGGGCGACGGGTTGGTGGCAACCGTGCCCCTGGCAGAGATGAAGTCCGGCATGCAGGCCGGAGAATTGAAGAACTGAAAATTCATTTTTCGATCCTTTCGTGCGCAAACCGCACGACCACGGAAGATTCACGGCGCACCACGCCTGACGCATGCCAAAGATCGGCATGCGCGGCAGGTGTGCGAACCAAGAGGAGAACCGGGGCATATTGCCCACGGGCGACCCCGTGGGCGTTCCGGTGATTCAGACGGGACGGTTCATCGGGCTGAAGCGGCGCGGGTCGAGATCGAGCACCGTATCAAGGCCATCCTGACGAACCTTGATCCAGCCCCACGCCACCAGCACATTCAGGGCGCCGTTGACGCGTGCTCGGGTCAGGCCGAAATTCTTCGCCCTGGAATGCAGCGTGCTGAGCTTGATTTCGAAGGGTTTGTCCTTGTCCAGATCCAGGTCCTTGCTCTTCTCCATCTGCTGGTCAACATGGCCGCACAGCGCGTAGACCAATGCTTTGGCATCAATCTCTTCAGCGGGCACCTCGCGCGCCATCGCCACAGTGCGCCCCATCTCGTCGATCAGGAACCTGCCGACCGTGATCGCATCCTGCATGGTGCGGACCGACAGCGACCACACCTCACCGCGCCACAGGTGCAGCAGGCCTGCAATCACGTAGAAAGTCTGACGCACTCGCATCATCAGGAACGCATCCATGACCAGAAGCTGACGCCGGGCGATGCGCTGGTTGCGCCATTCGGTGCACTCGGCCTCGACGATTGCGGCAGCCTCCGGCGACACCCTGATCGGCGGCGGCACGAAATCGCCGGCCAACAGTTCGCGCACCGATGCGGCACCGATCGCCCGAACCTGCGCGTCGAACGCCGCCAGGCAGTCCGGGTTGGACGGCTTCTGCTGCACGCCGCGATCATGCTGCGGCAGATCGCCCAGGATCAGGAAATTGCCCAGCGCCGCCGCACCATCAGCGCCCGCTGCGGCCACGTCGCATACAAACACTTCGGGCGTCGTCGCGGCGAAGATGCCTAGCTGCACCCGGCAGGGCGCATGCGGTGACAGCAACCGGCCGCTGCCTGCCGCGGTTATCGCCTCCCCATGCCTGATCAGCGCCTTGATCACCGACGCACCGGAGTAAAGCGCGCTGGCGACCGGCCACTGCGTCGTGATCGCCTTATGCACTGCGGACACGGCGACGTTCAGGAAAGCGAGCTTCGGCTTGGCAGGTTGCACCGCGCGAGCGTCCTCTTCCAGAAGTGCCTGGCTTTCAGCGCTCAGGTGCGCCACTTCATCGTCGACTCCCTGAAGCAGCACGATCTGGCTTTCGACTGCCGCGACCTTGAGCGACCAGACACGGTAATCGGCCTCGAAGCTCGACGGCGGCGTCGCCAGCAGCGCGTTCAGCGCTTTGCACAAGGCCTTTGCCGTTTCGCGATCATCTTCCAGCTCGGCCTGCGCGACTGAGATTTGCAGCGACTCCTTGCGCTGGTTCCACGCGATCAATTCGGTCTGGTGATCCGGGTAGTCGTCCGCTTTCGGCTCGCGGGCTTCGAGTTCGCGGCGTTGCGCGAGCAGCGCGTGCAGACGAACCATCTTGCGCGCCGCGACCTTGATGGCGGCGCCGATCTGCCTGCGCTGCTCGAGACGCAACTGAACTGCCGCGGTAACCATCGCCTGCTTTTCGATTGCGGCGGGAGCGGTTTCGAACTCGATCGCCGTCAGATCCGCAGCCAGGGCCTGCGTCAGGATCAGCCCGGTGGCGGTCGGCCCGATCAGCAGGCAGTTCAGCGTAAGCGGAATGCGGTTACCGCCCTCGTCTTCGATATGGCGCGTGCCCTGGCTCGCGACGCCGAGCTTGAAGAACATCAGCGCAATGGCCTGAGCCACGGTCAGCTGGTACTTGTTGCACTGCGCGAGCACAACGTCGCTCAGCTCCGGGCCGAGATCGTTGAGCACCGTCGTGTCGCTCAACCAAGCCTGAGCCAACATGACGGGCTGGGCGGACATGTCCGAGTTAGGGAAATGCAGCATGACCGCCCCCTTAATTGCACGCGCGCGATGCGATCCAGGCATCGACGGCCACCGAATCGAAGCCCGTCGTACGCTCGGTCAGCTTGATTTTCTTGGGGAAGCTCGGGTCGGTTGCGATGAGCATATACACGGTCGAGCGCGAGAGGCCGATGCGCTCGACCAGTTCCTTCACACGGATGATCCGACGCACCGTGTCCGGCGAGCGAGTCGAATCGACCGTTTCGGCACACGTACTGCGATACGCCGAAAGCGGCTGCGGCAAACTGCCGATCTGGGTCTTGAACTGCATGAAAAATCTCCGTCGAGAGGTGGCGAACGACGCACTGGTCGTCACCCACCGAATTACGGCTTGCGCCGCGGTGACGGAGATTTCACGGCCGGAACACCTGTTCCGGTCAACGGTCTGCAGCAGAGCCTTGTCCGGCAACGTCTGCCGGAGTCCAAAGCGGAACAGCAACGTCCGAAGCGGAACTACTTTTTGTTGACCGGAACAGGAAACGGGCTCGCAGGCTGGCTCCTTTCCTTGTATTGACGAATTTTCCTGCGGACGAGACTGCCGCTCACTTCGAAGTACTCGGCCGTCCGCTTGGTGCGCGCCTTGCCGACGAGCTGCTTGTGGTATTCATACACATCCGTAGGATCAAGGCCCTCCTCCCTCATCTTATCCTTCGAGGATCTGCCATCTTGCGACGGCACCTTTTCGGGAACGGCGCTCCGCACATCTGATTGGGTGCTAGCGAGAACTGCTGTCTGCGTTGAAACACCTTCGTCTGGTCGCCTCGGAACCGGCACCATGTCGTGCCGCTGCTTTAAATAGTCGAGCACCATCTGACGCGGGATGAAGGCCCCCGCGACCAGCAGCTTTGCACGACTATGGTCCGAATTGAACGCAGCGAAACGCTGCTCGATGAAATCGTCGCGCAGTTCCTGCTGGCACTTCAGCGACAAATCATCAAGCCGCCCCCGCTCCACGTCAGGATCGAATAAAGAGAGTAATTCCGGCTCCCAGCCGGCTCGATCTGGATGAGCACGATAGGCGTCCAAAAATGCCTCACGAGCTTCGAGCGTCACGGGAGCCTGCAATTGCGGCAGATCCGGCAACAGCCGGACGAGAAGTGCCCGATCTTCGTCCGTCAGCTTGTAGGGTAACGACATCGGCCCTTGGTCGGCCCTAGCCTCCGCGAACAAATCAACGGCATTGGACTGCTCATCGATAATTAGTAAACCAGACGGTCTACCAGATTGAATCAGGCGAGGATCAACGCCCGGGTGGCCTGCTGGCGTATACCTCTGCCGGAACCGAACCGAGACAGAGTCTGCCTCGCTATCGACGGTGATCGCTCCTGTCTGCCCAACCACCGCCCTGGGCGACAATTGGATTTTCATGACTTTGCCGACAACACAAGCGATCCCGGTCAGTCCTTGTTTCGTCAATCTCGCCAACGCGATCGCACGTGCCAAGCGGGTGCATTCGATGAGCTCGCCATCAGGCAAGTCCACTTGCAAAGTCATATTGCCCTCATTTTGATCAGGCCACGTTGAGCGCGGCGCCAGTACATTACTTTTCGTTCATCTATTCGCAGGGATTCGGTGGTAAGCCATCGGCACTATGCAGCGCCCATCGGGACGATTTCTGCCCCTGCCTTGAGTTTGTCCAAATAGTCCGCCCACTTCTGCATCATCGCCCTCCGCTCCTTGATGAACTTCGTGCGGTTATAGGCTTTGCCGAGCGTATCGGGCACCGCATGAGCAAGCTGATGCTCGATGACTTCGGGCTTTTGCTCCAGTTCCTCGTGAAGAATCGTACGTGCCATCGCCCGAAAGCCGTGGCCGGTGATTTCGGTCCGCGTGTCGTAGCCCAAACGACGCAGAGCTGCATTGACTGCGGCATCGCTCATCGGGCGCTGAGCCGAACGCGCTCCCGGAAAGACGTAACGACCGTTGCCGGTCAGCGCCTGAAGCTCTCGCAGAATCTGCACGGCTTGCGTTGCGAGCGGAACCAGATGCTCGGTCTTCGTCTTGGTGACAAGGTATCGCCACTCGCCCTTATCAAGATCGAACTGAGCCCACTCAGCCTTGCGCAGCTCGCCGGGTCGAGTAAACAACATGGGCGCAAGCTTGAGCGCGCACAGGACAGGAAACGTACCGGAAAACCCGTCGAATGCCCGAAGCATGGCGCCAACCTTCGCGGGCTCGGTAATCGAAGCGAAGTGCGTCGTCTGCGCCGGTGGGATGGCATTGACCAAATCACGAGCCGGGTCAAATTTACAATAGCCTTCCTTGATTCCATAGCGGAATGCGCGACTGATCTCACCGCGGACCTTGTGAGCCGTGAAACGAGCACCACGGCTGTCGATACGCTTAAGAACCGTCAGAACTTCAGGGGCATCGATTTCCGCTACCGGTCGCTTGCCGATCCAAGGGAAAACATCCTTCTCGAAGCGAGCCTTGGTCTTCGCCATCGACCCAGCCGTAACATACGGCTTGAGTTCATCCATCCAGCCAAGCGCAACTGCCTCGAAGGAATTGGTCGCTGCCAGACGTACCGCCCGCTTATCGGCTTTCTTCGCTTCGCCTGGGTCAATGTCGGCCGCGAGCTTCTTCCGCGCGTCATCGCGCTTCTCGCGCGCAGCGGCCAACGAAACATCCGGATAGACGCCCAGCGCGAGCCGCTTCTCCTTGCCGGCGAAGCGATACTTGAGCCGCCAGTATTTCCCGCCCGAGGGCGCGACCTCCAGGTACATGCCGCCACCATCAGCAAGGCGGTACGGCTTTTCACGAGGCGTCGCTTTACGGACGGCGATGTCGGTCAATGGCATGGGGCACCTTACAACCCGAGGGGGCATTTTTCTCGGGGGCACTTGCCAGAAGCCCAGATTCCCCCGGAGGTGCCCCCACATGCCCCCGGATTCAGACGGGCATCGCTGGACAACGCTGGAATAAAAAAACCCGTGAAGCCTTATGCTATCACGGGTTTCTGGATTTCCGAGGATTCCCTCGGATGGGTATTTGGTGCCGGCTGCAGGACTCGAACCCGCCACCTGATGATTACAAATCAACTGCTCTACCAGATGAGCTAAGCCGGCGTAGCCCGCGATTCTACCTCATTTCACGATCTTGAGGTGACCCTTTCCGCCCTTTGCGGCGCCGTCGTCGCCTTTGTCCTTCTCGGAGACTGTCGGCTCGGGCACCGCTGCCTCATGCGCCACATCGGCAGCCACAGAGGCCGCATCTTCGTCCTGCCCTTCCTGCGCGGACGGCAACACGTCATCGGCATCGCCCGGCGGCGCGTCGACCGGAAACGCCATGCCCTGGCCGTTCTCGCGCGCGTAGATCGCGAGCACATTCGACACGGGCACCTCGATCTTGTGCGACTTGCCGGAAAAACGGGCGTGGAACTCGATCATCTCGTTGCCCATCTGCAACTGGCTCGTGGCCTCGAAGCTGATGTTCAGCACGATCTCGCCGTCGCGCACAAACTGGCGCGGCACGCGCGTACGGTTGTCGACCCGCACCGCGATGTGCGGCGTGAAGCCGTTGTCGGTGCACCACTCGTACAACGCGCGCAGCAGGTACGGCTTGGTGGAAATCTCTTGCATCAACAATCCTCTGACGAGGCGGCGCGCCCGACAGCCAACGCCCGCCGCCTCCTGTTACAACACCGGCTTAGCGGCGCATCACCTTTTCCGAAGGCGTCAGCGCTTCGATATAGGCCGGACGGCTGAAGATACGCTCGGCGTACTTCATGAGCGGCGCAGCGTTCTTCGAGAGTTCGATGCCGTAGTGATCCAGACGCCACAGGAGCGGCGCGATCGCGACGTCGAGCATCGAGAACTCTTCGCCCAGCATGTACTTGTTCTTCAGGAAGATCGGCGCGAGCTGCGTGAGGCGGTCGCGGATCGCGAGGCGCGCCTTCTCGTGGTTCTTCTCGGCAGCCTTGCCCTTCTCGTTTTCGAGCGTGCTCACGTGCACGAACAGTTCCTTCTCGAAGTTGAGCAGGAACAGGCGTGCGCGGGCGCGCTGGACCGGATCGGCCGGCATCAGCTGCGGGTGCGGGAAGCGCTCGTCGATGTACTCGTTGATGATGTTCGATTCGTACAGAATCAGGTCGCGCTCGACCAGAATCGGCACCTGACCATACGGATTCATCACGGCGATGTCTTCCGGTTTGTTGAACAGGTCAACGTCGCGGATTTCGAAGTCCATGCCCTTTTCGAACAACACCAGCCGGCAGCGCTGGGAGAACGGGCAGGTAGTGCCGGAGTACAGAACCATCATGATTTACATTTCCTCAATAAACCCAAAAGGCCGGCAGGCAAAAACACCGTCTGACGGTCGCTGGACCGTCAGACGGTGTCTCGTCGCACCGGCCCCACGTCGGTCAGGACGTGATTATTTGATATCTTTCCAGTACGCAGCGTTCAGTCGCCACGCAAAAAAGCTCAGAATGCCGAGGAACAAGAGCACCCAGACCCCGAGCTGCTTGCGGGTTTTCTGCTCCGGCTCGGCCATCCAGCCGAGGTATGCAACGAGATCGGCCACGGCAGAATCATAATCCACCGGTGAAAGCTTCCCTGGCGAGACCTGTTGGTACCCCACAAAACGGTGGACCTTTTCCCCTGTTTCCTCGTCCACCATATCTTCGAACTTCGCCGTGCGCACGCCCTGCAGTTGCCAGAGCACATTGGGCATGCTTACGTTCTCGAACGCCATGTTGTTCCAGCCGGTCGGACGCGTGTCGTCGCGGTAGAAGCTGCGCAGATACGTGTACAGCCAGTCGCGCCCCTTCGCACGCGCCTCCACGGAGAGGTCCGGCGGCGGCACGCCGAACCACGCTTTGGCGTCGTCCGGGCGCATCGCGATGGACATCGTGTTGCCAACCTTGTCCGTCGTGAACAGGAGATTATCTTCGATCTGCTTCTGCGGGATGCCGATAACTTCCAGCCGGCTGTAGCGCATCAAGTTCGCGCTATGGCAATTCAGGCAATAGTTTACAAACAATTGCGCGCCATGTTGCAGCGAAGCAAGATTTTCCCCGTTATCGGGTGCGTGGTCGAGCGGAATGTTTTCCTGCGCCGCCACCGATCCCGCCCCGAATCCCAGCGCACAAGCCAGCGCCACCCCGGCGAGACTCGCGCCCGTTGCCCGTGCGAGCGTCGAAAAGAGAGATTTCATCATCATGTCTTCCTCGCTCGCTGATTAATGGGGCTTGAACCGCACGCGCTCGGGCGGCTGCTTGAAGGTGCCAAGCCGCGTCCAGAACGGCATGCCAAGGAAGAACGCGAGGTAGACGAGCGCGCAGATCTGAGCGATCAATGTGGCCGCTGGCGATGGCGGCCGGGTCCCGAGGAAGCCGAGCGTCAGGAACGCGAGCACGAAGATCGCGAGAAACACTTTGTGGAATAGCGGCCGGTAGCGGATCGACTTCACCGGCGCGCGGTCGAGCCACGGCAGGAAGAAGAGCGAAACGACCGCCGTGCCCATCACCACGACGCCCCAGAACTTCGACTCGGTGAAGTACATCGCGAGGATCACGAGAATCGCCAGCACCGGCAGGCCGCCGCGCCATTTGCCGCGCGCCCGCACGAGCGCGAGCAGGCCGAGCAGCGCGATCACGATCATCAGCACGATCTTGAACGGGTCGGTCGTGGCGCGCAGCATCGCGTAGAACGCCGTGAAGTACCAGACTGGCGCGATCTCGGGCGGCGTTTGCAGCGGGTTGGCCGGAACGAAGTTATTGGCTTCGAGGAAGTAGCCGCCCATTTCCGGCCCGAAGAACACGATTGCCGCGAAAATCATCAAGAAGATGCACACGCCCATGAAGTCGTGCACGGAGTAATACGGATGGAACGGGATGCCGTCGAGCGGAATACCGTTCGCGTCCTTTTTCCCCTTGATCTCGATGCCATCGGGATTGTTCGAGCCCACTTCGTGCAGCGCCACGATATGCGCGACCACGAGCCCAATCAGCACGAGCGGGATCGCGATCACGTGGAACGCGAAGAAGCGGTTGAGCGTGACGTCCGAGACCACGTAGTCGCCGCGAATCCAGAGCGACAGGTCCGGGCCGATGAAGGGAATCGCCGAGAACAGGTTGACGATCACCTGTGCGCCCCAGAACGACATCTGGCCCCACGGCAGCAGATAGCCAAAGAAGGCTTCGGCCATCAGGCACAGGAAGATCGCGCAGCCGAAGATCCAGACGAGTTCGCGCGGCTTGCGGTAAGAGCCGTACAGCAGCCCGCGGAACATATGCAAATACACGACCACGAAGAACATCGACGCGCCCGTAGAGTGCATGTAGCGGATCAGCCAACCCCACGGCACCTCGCGCATGATGTACTCGACCGACGCGAACGCGAGCGTCGAGTCGGGCTTGTAATTCATGGTGAGGAAGATGCCGGTGACGATCTGGTTCACCAACACCAGCAGCGCGAGCGAGCCGAAGAAATACCAGAAGTTGAAATTCTTCGGCGCGTAGTACTCGGAGACGTGCGCTTTCCAGGTCGCGGTCATCGGGAAGCGCTTGTCGATCCACTCGACGAATCCCGAAGAAGCACCCGTCGTCGTGACCTCTTTTTCGTGTCCCGTGGCCATTACGCTTCTCCTTTCTCGTCCTTGCCGATCACGAGCTGCGTCGGGGACGTGAACATGTACCGGGGAATATCGAGGTTCTGCGGCGCGGGCTTGTTCTTGAACACGCGGCCGGCGAGATCGTAGGTCGAGCCGTGGCACGGGCACAGGAAGCCGCCGGGCCAGTCGTCGGGCAGATTGGCCTGCGGGCCCTCCTGGAAGCGCGGCGTGGGCGTGCAGCCCAGATGGGTGCACACGGCAACGGCCACGAGAATGTTCTGGTGCTCGGCGCGCGAGCGGTATTCGTTGTTGCAGTAATCCGGCAGTGGCAACGAGAACGAATGTTCGGAGTGCGGGTCCGCCAGCTCTGGGTCGGCCTTCTTGCAGTCGGCCAGCATGCGCGCGGTGCGGTTCAGGATCCACACGGGCTTGCCGCGCCACGCCACGGTCATCATCGAACCGGGTTCGAGTCCGGTGATGTCGACCTGGACAGGCGCGCCGGCGGCGCGGGCTTTTTCGGATGGTGCAAACGAAGCTACGAAGGGTACGACAGTGGCTACGCCTCCTATGCCACTTGCTACGGACGTCGCAATCAGCCAGTTACGGCGGCTGCCATCGACGCGGTCGTTCTCATTGTCTCGCATCACATCGCCCCACTTCTAAGTTGGATTTTTCCGTCACGCCAGCTTACCCGCGGTGCTGCCGAACGCTAGTTTGCGCGAATGGAGTTGGCATTTACAAGGGGCGTGCGCCAAAAAGCGTGCGAAGTCCTTGATAACTCGGGGTTTTCCCCCAGGAAAAGGGGACATTTTCTTTTCATTTTGTAAATGCCCAATGAATAAGACAAAGAGATACGCTTCGCCGCGAGCCGTTCGGGCGAAATTCGGTTGAAGCGAAACGCGTCCGGGGCCTTGATCGGGCCGCTCAAACAGGATTGTGGATGTCGATGAAAAGATGCTCGATGTCGAAGGCCTCGGCGAGGTGCGCGCCCACCGCCTGAACGCCAAAGCGCTCGGTCGCATGGTGGCCCGCAGCGAGGAACGCCACGCCGCTCTCGGCCGCGGTGTGCGTGGTCGGCTCAGAGATCTCGCCGGTCAGGAAGACATCGGCGCCCGCTTCGATCGCCGCGTCGAAGAAGCCTTGCGCCGCGCCGGTGCACCAGGCCACGTGGCGCAACTCCCAGTCGGGGTCGCCGAGCACGAGCGGCACGCGGCCCAGCGTCTGCTCGACCTGCGCCGAGAAGTGCGCGAGCGTGATGGGCATGGGTAGCGTCGTCATCCACCCGAGATCCTGGTCGCCGAAGCGTTTTTCGCCGATCCAGCCGAGTTTCGCGCCCAACTGCGCGTTATTGCCCAATTCAGGATGGCTGTCGAGCGGCAGGTGGTAAGCAAAAAGGTTGAGGTCGTTCGCCAGCAGCGCTTTCAGGCGGCGGTATTTGCGCCCCGTGATCTGGGCTGGCTCGTTGCGCCAGAAGTAGCCGTGGTGGACCAGCACGGCGTCGGCACCCCACTCCAACGCGGCTTCGAGGAACGAGAGCGAGGCGGTCACGCCGGTCGCGATCTTCTCCACGCGGCGCCGCCCTTCCACCTGCAGGCCATTCGGGCAGTAGTCCTTGAACCGCGCGGATTCCAGAAGATTGTTCAGATACAATTCCAATTCGATCCGATCCATATAATCCTCTAATCTTCAGATGCTTAGACGCTTTTGGCTGTTCTTCGCCCAGGCGGTGACGGTCCTGCTGGCGTTGATGTTCATTATCGCGACGCTCAAGCCGCAATGGCTCCAGCATCAGGGTCAGTTCGGCAAGCAGCTCGCGGAGCCGATCGTTGCATTGCGTGAGGTGGCGCCCGGCATCGGCGGCGGCTCCGCACAAGGGTCCTATGCGGATGCGGCCCAGAAAGCGATGCCTGCGGTCGTCAACGTTTTCTCGAGCAAGGATGGGTCGCTGCCGCCCGATCCGCGCCAGAACGACCCGCTATTCCGCTACTTTTTCGGCAAACCCAATAACAACCGCAAGCAACAGGAGCAGCCTGCCGCGAACCTGGGCTCGGGCGTGATTGTCAGCCCGGACGGTTACATTCTAACGAACCAGCACGTGATCGACGGCGCGGATCAGATCGAAATCGCGCTCTCCGACGGCCGCACCACCAACGCGAAGGTAATCGGCATCGATCCGGAGACCGACCTCGCCGTGCTCAAGATCAATCTGCCGAACCTGCCCACCATCACGCTCGGGCGCATGGACCAGACGCGCGTGGGCGACGTCGTGCTCGCCATCGGCAACCCGTTCGGCGTGGGCCAGACGGTCACGATGGGGATCATCAGCGCGCTCGGGCGCAATCACCTCGGCATCAATACGTTCGAAAACTTCATTCAGACCGATGCGCCCATCAACCCGGGCAACTCGGGCGGCGCGCTCGTCGACGTCAATGGCAATCTGCTCGGCATCAATACGGCCATCTACTCGCGCTCGGGCGGCTCGCTTGGCATCGGCTTCGCCATTCCCGTCTCCACGGCGCGCAGCGTGCTGGAAAGCATCATCACGACGGGCTCGGTCACGCGCGGCTGGATCGGCGTGGAGCCGCAGGACGTGACGCCCGAGATCGCCGAGTCGTTCGGGCTGAACCAGAAGTCGGGCGCGATCGTTGCGGGCGTGCTCCAGGGCGGCCCCGCCGACAAGGCCGGCATCAAGCCCGGCGACGTCCTGACCGCGGTGAACGGTGACGAGATCACCGACACCACGCGCCTGTTGAACGTCATCGCGCAGATCAAACCCGGCACCGCCGCCAAGGTCCACCTCGTGCGCAAGAACAAGGATATGGACCTCGAAGTGACGATCGGCAAGCGCCCGCCGCCGCCCAAGCAGCAGAATCAGGACGACGAAAGCGACGACGGAGGCTGATGGAACACGGGCGCGACGCGGGCCGCAACGCGCGTTGCCGTCCGGGCGCGTTGCCCAACACCGTCGGCATCGTCCGCACCGAAGCACACCGAAGCACGGGCAGAGAAACGCAAAAAAGGCCGCGAACGTCACCGTTCGCGGCCTTTTTTGCTTAATACCGGCTTCGGACTCGCCCGAATGGGCGCTCCGTCAGCTCGTGGCCTCGCTCTCGTCGGTCGCCTTCTTCTCGCCGGTTCCGACGAAAAGGCGCGCCGCGATAATCCCCGCCTCGTACAGCACGATCAGCGGCACCGCCAGAATGAGCTGCGAGAACACGTCCGGCGGCGTGACGACTGCGGCAACGATGAACGCGCCAACGATCACGTAAGGACGAATTTCCTTGAGCTTCTTCACCGTCAGCACGCCCATGCGCACGAGCAGCACGACGATGATCGGCACCTCGAAGGTCACACCAAAGGCAATGAACATCGTGAGCACGAAGCTCAGATAGTTGTCGATATCGGTCGTCATCTCCGCGCCGAGCGGCGCGTTGTAATGCGCCATCACGCGGAAGATGGTGGGAAACACGACGAAATACGCGAACGCCATGCCGCACAGGAAGAGCGTGTAGCTGCTCCCCACCAGCGGTGCGACCAGCTTCTTTTCGTGCTGATAGAGGCCCGGCGCCACGAATGCCCAGATCTGGTAGAGCACGAACGGCAGCGCGATCACGAAGGCGACCAGCATCGTCACTTTCATCGGCACGAAGAACGAGCCGGTCACGTCGGTGACGATCATCTTGCCGTCGCGCGGCAGGTTCTGCATCAATGGGCGGGCGAGCAGCCTGAAGATATCCGGCGCCCAGTACACGAGCCCGACGAATACGACGATCACGGAAATGCCCGCGCGAATGATGCGGTCGCGCAGTTCGACGAGGTGCGAGATGAAGGTCTCTTCATTGCCCTCGTCCTGTCTTTGTTGGGGGTCGCTCACACCGGCCCTCGGGGGTTGGAGATGGACAAGTTCAGACTCGACTGCTGTATCGGGGCATCAGAGGAAGCGCGTGGGCCGGCGCAGGCTGGCCGGCGTATGCTGCGCGACGCGCGCTGCACCCGATTGCACGCGCGTGCGTCGCAGCGTCGCGCGTTTGTACCACACGGGCGTGGCTGCTTGCTTCACGCGCCAGTTCTTGCGTTTGACGCCTGCGGCACCAGCGGTGCCCGAGCGCCATGAGGCGCCCGTGCCGGACGCGTCCGCCGCACTGTTTTGCGCCGCGTCCGAACCCGCCTCGCCTGCGATGCCGGGCGCCCCGCCCGTGCCCACGTTCCAGGCCTCGTTCAGGTCGGACTCGTGCTTGCGCAGATTATCGTGAACGGTCTTCTCGACGTTGTGCGCGGCCTGTTCGAATTCACCCTTCATGCGGCGCAACTCGTCCAGTTCGATCTCGCGCGTGACTTCCGCCTTGACGTCGTTGACATAGCGCTGCGCGCGCCCGAACAAGGCGCCTGCCGTGCGCGCAACGCGCGGCAGACGCTCCGGCCCGAGAACGACCAGCGCGACGACGCCAATCAGCGCCATCTTGGTTAGACCCAGATCGAGCATGAGTGAAGCTTTCCGTCAGCCTTGGGGCGGGAAATAACGGCTACCGCGCTTAGCGGAAGTCGTTCGAACGCGGGGTCTTGTCCTTGGCGTCGACATCGACCGTGCCGCCGTTCTGCGGCAGTTCGCGCTTTTGCGCGTCTGCGCCGGACTCTTCGCCGTCACGCATGCCTTCCTTGAAACCCTTCACCGCGCCGCCCAGATCACTGCCGATATTGCGCAGCTTCTTCGTACCGAAGACGAGCGCCACGATCAACAACACGATCAGCCAGTGCCAAATGCTCAACGAACCCATGATCAAAAATCTCCTTAACCCCGTTGCCACGCCTCATGCGCAGCGAATAAACATTGGCGCGCAAGTGCGCTTCATGATGCCCGCGTCCATCGACCGGTCGGGCGCGGCGTTGTGCGTCTGGTGCCGGGCGGATTGCCGGGCAATGTGGCCGGTATGCTACCTGTAAGGTGTTTCGGCTGCGTGGCAATGCGCCCCTTTTTCCGCCGCACCTTCGAATTCCGCCGACTTGCCGCGCACGCCCGCTACCCCATGCGCTGCCACGGACGCGGTCCGGCCAGCAAATGCGCGTGCAGGTGATAAACCTCCTGACCACCGCCGGGGCCCGTGTTCACCACGGTGCGATAGCCGGTCTCGCCGCCCGTGTAGGACACGCCCAGCTCCTTCGCCAGCCGCGCGACCAATACAAACATTCTACCAAGCAGCGGAGCCTCGTTTTCACCGCAGTCCGCAAGGGTGGATATATGCACGCGCGGAATAACCAGCACGTGAGTTTGTGCTGCGGGCCGGATGTCGCGGAATGCGACGAACTCGTCGTCTTCGTAGACGCGCGTGCTTGGGATCAAGCCGTCGGCGATCTTGCAAAAGAGACAGGTGCTGCGGTCGTGACTCATAGTGCTCCTGAACAGCCGTACAGGGGGAAAGCCTGCCAGTTACCGCCAATCACCAACGCACCGCCAACGGCCCCCCGCCCCGCCGCAGCGTCAGAACCATGCGCGCGGATCGGCCAGCGGCTTGTTGTCGTGCAGATACAGCCAGCCTTTGATGATACGGTACAACGTCCAGATTCCGACAGCCCACAAAATCGGGATGCCAATCAATACGAAGAAAAGCGCACCGCCGATCAAGGTGCCCGCGAGCGCGAGCCAGAACGTGCGGATCTGCCACGTGAAATGCTGTTCGTAGGGCGTGCCTGCCGCTTCGTCGCGCTTGATGTAATTGATGATGATCGCCACGAGCACCGTCACGCCGCCCGTGAGCCAGTAGAACGCATAAAGCCCGTAGAGGACATGCGTGAGGGTGCGAAGGCTGCGCAGACGATCCGCGTCGAGTTCCGGGGCGCGATAGGCAGGAGGCGGATAACCGCCGGGCGTGGACATGTCGGGCATCTCCCTGTCGGTCGAAGTTGGCGCAAAGTTGGCGCGAAGTTGGCACTTTGGCTGTCGGGCAGGGTTATGGCTCAACCCAGGGCTCAACCCAAGGCCCGACCCAAATTTCGACTCGAATCCGGGACTCGAATTCAGTCCGGCGGCATCAGTCGCCGTTTTCCTCGCGCTCGCGGCTCTTGCGCAGTGCCTTCTCTTCGAGACCCGAAAGCCCTTCGCGACGCTCCAGCTCCGCCAGCACGTCGGCCGGGCTCAGTTCGAAATGCGAGAGCGTGACGAGGCAATGGAACCACAGATCGGCCATTTCGCCGACCAGCGCCTTCGGCGCGCCGCCCTGCCGCACGTCCTTCGCGGCCAGCACGACTTCGGTCGCCTCTTCGCCCACTTTCTTGAGCACGGCATCGTCGCCCTTATGGAAGAGGCGCGCGACGTAGGAGGCGTCCGGGTCGCCGCCCTTGCGGCTGTCGATCACCGCCGCAAGGCGCAGCAGGGTGTCGTTGGTGTTCAGTTGCGTCATTTGTAGATGTGTTCTGGGTCTTTCAGCACGGGATCGACGGCGACCCAGCGGCCTTCGTCGACGGTGCCTTCGAATTGCTGGAAAAAGCACGAGTGACGGCCCGTGTGGCACGCGATGCCCGACACCTGTTCGACCTTGAGCAGCACGACGTCTTCATCGCAGTCGAGGCGGATGTCGTGCACCTGCTGCACGTGGCCCGACTCCTCGCCTTTGAACCACAGGCGCTGGCGCGAGCGCGAAAAATACACGGCGCGGCGCAGCTCGACCGTCTTGGCGAGCGCTTCGCGGTTCATCCACGCGAACATCAGCACGTCGCCGGTCGTGGCTTCCTGGGCGATCACGGGCACGAGGCCGTTGGCGTCCCAGTTCACCTTGTCGAGCCAGTCGGCCTTCGCGATGTCGCTGGCTGGTTTGTTACTGGTATCAGCGTTGCTCATGGCGTCACATCCTCACCGAAATACCCTGGTCGGCCATGAAGCGCTTGGCCTCGCCCACGGTGTGCTCGCCGTAGTGGAAAATGCTCGCCGCCAGCACCGCGTCGGCATGGCCCTTGACGATGCCATCCGCGAGATCCTGCAGGCCGCCCACGCCACCCGAGGCGATCACGGGAATCGGCACGGCATCGGACACCGCGCTCGTGAGCGCGAGGTCGAAGCCGCTCTTGGTGCCGTCGCGGTCCATGCTCGTGAGCAGGATTTCGCCGGCGCCGAACTCGGCCATCTTGCGCGCCCACTCCACTGCGTCGATGCCCGTGGCCTTGCGCCCGCCGTGCGTGAAGACTTCCCAGCGCGCGGGTTCGCCCGGCGCCGAAGTACCGGATACCCGTTTGGCGTCGATGGCGACGACGATGCACTGCGAGCCGTATTTGTCGGCGGAATCGCGCACGAGCTGCGGATTGGCGACCGCCGACGAGTTCATGCCGATCTTGTCGGCGCCGGCGTTGAGCAGGCGCCGCACGTCCGCGACGGCGCGCACGCCGCCGCCCACCGTCAGCGGAATGAAGACCTGCGAGGCCACCGCTTCGATGATCGGCAGGATCAGGTCGCGCTGGTCCGAGGTGGCCGTGATGTCGAGAAAGGTGAGCTCGTCGGCGCCCTGGTCGTCGTAGCGGCGCGCGATTTCGACAGGGTCGCCCGCGTCGCGCAGTTCGACGAAGTTGACGCCCTTGACGACCCGTCCGGCCGTCACGTCGAGACAGGGAATGATGCGTTTGGGTAGTGCCATGATCTTGCCGATGTTGCCAGGCGTGCCGAAACCGCAGCAGCTACGCCCATTGTCGCGCGATAGCGGTTATCGCGAAATTAGCCGGCGGCGCACCGCCGGGGGCGCGGCTCGCCGCTCCCCCTCGCCGGCCGCACCGAGGGCCGAAAAGAACCGCAGGACTCAAGTGAATCCCAAAGGCCTCGAAACCTCCGCTCCGGAGGCCTTCGACGCGACGCTCAGGCGTCGTCCGATTCGCGCAGGCTGTCTGCGTGCGTTTGCGCCTGGGCGAAATCGAGGTCGCCCGAGTAGATCGCGCGACCGCAGATCACGCCTTCGACGCCTTCGTCCTCGACTTCGCACAGCGCGTCGATATCGGCGAGATTCGAAAGGCCGCCGCTCGCGATGACCGGAATCTTCACCGCGCGCGCGAGGCGCACCGTCGCTTCGATATTGATGCCTTGCATCATGCCGTCGCGGCCGATGTCGGTGTAGATGATCGACTCGGCGCCGTAGTCCTCGAACTTGCGCGCGAGGTCCACGACTTCGTGGCCCGTGAGCTTGCTCCAGCCGTCGGTGGCGACCTTGCCGTCCTTGGCGTCGAGCCCGACGATGATATGCCCCCCGAACGCCGTGCAGGCTTCCTGGAGGAAGCCCGGGTTCTTGACCGCCGCCGTACCGATGATCACGTACGAGAGGCCGTCGTCCAGGTAGCGCTCAATGGTGTCGAGATCGCGGATACCGCCGCCCAATTGCACGGGGATCTGGTCGCCGACTTCGCGGATGATCTCGCGAATCGCGTCTTCGTTCTTCGGCTTGCCTGCGAACGCGCCGTTCAGGTCGACAAGGTGAAGACGCCGCGCGCCGCGCTCGACCCAATGTCGAGCCATGGCCGCCGGTTCCTCGGAGAAAATCGTCGCCTGGTCCATATCGCCTTGTTTAAGGCGTACGCAGTGACCGTCTTTGAGATCGATGGCCGGAATCAGCAGCATAGCAATCGGGTAATGTCTGGGAATGGGGTTGAGATCAGCCGGCAACGGTCAGGAAAAGCCCCCGATCCGACGCCGTTTCGCTAGTTTAGTACAACTCTTTCGGCGGCCTTGCTAATGTAAGTCGGCTTCGGGCTTGCACACGTGCGCAGGCCCGGCCAGCAACGCCGCGCGTGAATTACGGGTTCCAGTGGACAAAGTTGCGATAGACGCGCAAACCCGCCGCAGCGCTCTTTTCCGGGTGGAATTGGGTGGCGAAGATGTTATCCCGCGCCACCGCCGAGGTAAAGGCCGCGCCGTAAGGCGTTTCGCCCACGGTATGGGCCGCGTCCGCCGGCACCACGTAGTAGCTGTGCACGAAGTAAAAGAAGCTTTCGTCGGCCACGCCTTCCCACAGCGCGTGCTCGCGCGACTGGCGCACGCGGTTCCAGCCCATCTGCGGCACCTTGAAGCGCGAGCCGTCGTCCTGCAACCGGCCTTCCAGCTCGAAGCGCACGACCTTGCCCGGCAGGAGGCCGAGGCCCTTCGTGTCGCCTTCCGCGCTCCAGTCGAACAGCATCTGCTCGCCCACGCACACGCCCATCAGCGGCTTGGTGCGCGAGGCTTCGAGCACGGCGTCCTGCAGGCCCGATTCCGCGAGGCTGCGCATGCAGTCGGGCATCGCGCCCTGGCCCGGCAGCACGACACGGTCGGCCGTGCGGATCGCCTCCGGACGCTCGACGATCTGCACGTCGGCTTCCGGCGCAGCCTGCCTCAGCGCCTGGGCCACCGAACGCAGGTTGCCCATCCCATAATCCACAATCGCAATTGAAGTTTTCATCTCGATTCAGGCCTGCTTTTCAGGCCGTGCTGTTCAGGCCGATTTGGCCTTGCTCTCGGGCGCCGCTTACAGGCTGCCCTTCGTCGACGGAATCTTGCCTGCCTGACGCTCGTCCAGCTCGGCGGCCTGGCGCAACGCGCGACCGAAGGCCTTGAACACGGTTTCCATCTGGTGATGCGCGTTCAGACCGCGCAGGTTGTCGATGTGGAGCGTCACGCCTGCATGATTGACGAAGCCGCGAAAGAATTCGATCGACAGATCGACATCGAACGTGCCGATGCGCGCGCGCGTGAACGGCACGTGGAACTCGAGGCCCGGACGGCCCGAGAAGTCGATCACCACACGCGAGAGCGCCTCGTCGAGCGGCACGTAGGCATGGCCATAGCGGCGGATGCCCTTCTTGTCGCCGATGGCCTGCGCAACCGCCTGACCCAGCGTGATGCCGACGTCTTCCACCGTATGGTGGTCGTCGATATGGGTGTCGCCATGCGCCTCGATTTCCAGATCGATCAGACCGTGTCGCGCGATCTGGTCGAGCATGTGGTCGAGAAACGGCACGCCGGTCGCGAGCTTCTGCTCGCCGGTGCCGTCCAGATTGAGTTTCACGCTGATTTGCGTTTCGCTGGTGTTGCGAACGACTTGCGCGACGCGCATGGCAATTTCCTTCAAACAGCCTGTAACAGGAGGGTTTATGGAACGAAGCCCAAAGCGCGATGCGCTGCGAACCGGTGAGGACGGATTTACTTGAGCACGAGCTTCAGGGCGGCGAGCAAGCGCGCATTTTCGTCGGGGGTTCCGACGGTCAGGCGCACGCAATTCGCCAGCAATAGGTGCATTTTACTCACGTTTTTGACCAAAACCCGCGCCGTCAGCAGGGTATCGAACACGGCGGAGGCATCGGGCACGCGCACCAGCAGGAAATTGCCCGCGCTTTCGAACACTTCGGCGCCCGGCAATTTCGCCACATCTGCTGCCAGTTGCGCCCGGTCCGCGCGTAGCTGGGCGGCCTGCGCGTCGAGCACGTCGATATGGTCGAGCAGGAAATCGGCAACGGCCTGGGTCAGCACATTCACGTTATAGGGCGGGCGCACCTTGTCGAATTCGTTGAGCCATGCGGTGCGGCCCGCGAGATAGCCCAGACGAATGCCCGCGAGCCCGAGCTTGGACATCGTGCGCATCACGACCACGTTGTCGAACGCGCCCGCGCGCGGCATCCAGCTCGCCTGCGCGAACGGCTGATAGGCCTCGTCGATCACGACGAGGCCGCCTGCGGCGCCGGCGGCTTCGATGATGCGCTCGATGTCGGCGTCGGCGAACAGCGTGCCGGTGGGGTTGTTCGGGTACGCCAGCCAGATCACGGCGGGCTTGTGCTCGGCAACGGCGGCCAGCATGGCTTCGCAATCGAGCGTGAAGTCGGCCTTGAGCGGCACGCCGACGAACTCCACCTGCGCAAATTTCGCCGACATCGCGTACATCACGAAGCCCGGCACCGGCGCGAGCACCTTCGCACCCGGCTTCGCGCACGCCATCGTGATCATGCTGATGATCTCGTCCGAGCCGTTGCCGAGCAGCACGTCGCATCCGGACGGCACATGCATCGCGGCCTTGAGCTTCGCCATGAGCGCCTCGGGGCGCGGCGCCGGATAGCGGTTGAGCGCCACGCCCGCGAGATGCTCGCCCAGTTGCGCCGCGAGAGCGGCGGGCAACGTGTACGGGTTCTCCATGGCGTCGAGCTTCACGAAGCCGGCGGCGTCGGGAACCGGATAGCTCGTCATTGCGAGCACGTCGGAGCGAATGATGTCTTGTGGTGTTGTCATGTCGATTGGCTCGCGCGCGAGGCACGAGCCGGCACGGACGGTCAGCCGGACTACGGCGCCCAAGGGGGCCATAGGGCTGCGCAACCGTCCTCGTTGGCGCCCTTTGGGGCGCACGGTTATTTCGGTGTTCCAGGCATCCGGCTCAGGCGAGCGCTCGCCTTGCGCGCCGATGCTTGCAAACGTCTCCTCAGGGGTGCGCGGCGCGCATGAAACCCATGCGCGCCGCGGTGTCTGAACTCGGCTTGATCTGCTTAGGTGCTGCGTCAGCCCTGCTTCATGCGGTACTCGGCGCTGCGCGCATGGGCCTGGAGGCCTTCGCCGTAGGCGAGTTCCGCGGCGATCTCGCCAAGCGTCTGCGCGCCCTCCGCGCTCACCTCGATCAGGCTCGAGCGCTTGATGAAATCATAGACGCCGAGCGGCGACGAGAAACGTGCGGTACGAGACGTAGGCAGCACGTGATTCGGCCCCGCGCAGTAATCGCCGAGGCTCTCGCTCGTATAGCGGCCGAGGAAGATCGCGCCTGCGTGGCGAATTTCGGCGCCCCACTTCTGCGGCTCCAGCGCCGAGATTTCGAGGTGCTCGGGCGCGATGTCGTTGGCGATCGCGCAGGCTTCGGCCATATCGCGCACCTTCACGAGCGCGCCACGATTCGTGAGCGAGGTGGCGATGACTTCGGCGCGCGGCATGGTGGGCAGCAGATCGTCGATGGCGTCTTCCACGCGCTTGATGAAGGCCTCGTCCGGGCACAGCAGGATCGATTGCGCGAGCTCGTCGTGCTCGGCCTGCGAGAACAGATCCATCGCGACCCAGCGCGGATCGGTCGTGCCGTCGCACAGCACGAGGATCTCGGAGGGACCGGCGATCATGTCGATGCCGACCGTGCCGAACACGCGGCGCTTGGCCGAAGCCACGTAGGCGTTGCCCGGACCGCAGATCTTGTCGACGGGCGGGATGGCGCGGGTGCCGTAAGCGAGCGCGCCCACGGCCTGTGCGCCGCCGATGGTGAACACGCGGTCGACGCCGCCGAGCAGCGCCGCGGCCAGCACGAGCGGGTTCTTCACGCCATCCGGCGTGGGCACGACCATGACGATCTCGCGCACGCCCGCGACACGCGCGGGAATCGCGTTCATCAGCACGGAAGACGGATACGCGGCCTTGCCGCCCGGCACATAGAGGCCCACGCGGTCGAGCGGCGTGACCTTCTGGCCGAGCACGGTGCCGTCGGCTTCCGTGTACTGCCAGCTATGCGAGCCGCACTCGATGCGCTGCTTCTCGTGGTAGCCGCGCACGCGCGCCGCCGCCGCTTCGAGCGCCGCGCGCTGCTTGGGCTCGAGACTTTCCAGCGCGGCCTCGAGCTCGCTGATCGGCAGCTCCAGCGCCTCGACGCTCGTGGCGTTCAGGCGGTCGAAGCGGTTCGTGTACTCGAGCACGGCGGCGTCGCCGCGCGTTTTGACATCGGCGAGAATTTGCGCGACCGAGCGCTCAATGGCCTCGTCCTCGCTCGCCTCGAAGGCGAGCACTGCATGCAGCGCCGCTTTGAAGCCTTCGGCGCTGGAATCGAGTTTGCGCATCGTGATAGCCATGCTGGTATCCATCCGTAACGGTTGTGTGCGCGACGCACCTGGTGCACCGCGCGCGGGCGTCGCCCGGCTCGCTCGCGCGAGTCTCTTCGGGCTGCCTCGTCAGGCAGCAGCCTGGGCACCGCGCGACGCGCGTTCGAACGCGTCGAGGAACGGCCGCAGCGCCGCGCGCTTGAGCTTGAGCGCCGCCTGATTCACGACGAGGCGCGAGGAGATTTCCATGATCTGCTCGACCTCGACCAGATTGTTCGCGCGCAGCGTGCCGCCCGTGCTGACGAGGTCGACGATCGCATCGGCGAGGCCGACGAGCGGCGCAAGCTCCATCGAGCCATAGAGCTTGATGAGGTCGACGTGCACGCCCTTGGCCGCGAAGTGCTGGCGTGCGGATTCCGTGTACTTGGTCGCCACGCGCAGGCGTGCGCCCTGGCGCACGGCGTTCGCGTAGTCGAAGCCCGACTTCACGGCCACCGAGAGGCGGCAGCGCGCGATATCGAGGTCGATCGGCTGATACAGCCCGCCGCCGCCGTGTTCGAGCAGCACGTCCTTGCCCGCCACGCCGAAATCGGCCGCGCCGTACTCCACGTAGGTGGGCACGTCGGTCGCGCGCACGATGATGACACGCAGGTTCGGATCGGTCGTCGGCAGGATGAGCTTGCGCGAGGTTTCCGGGTCCTCGGTCACCTCGACACCCGCAGCGGCCAGCAGCGGCATCGTCTCTTCGAAGATGCGGCCCTTCGAGAGCGCCAGCGTGAGCGGTGCGCCGGCAGCCGCCGCCGGCGTGGGCTTGGACTCGACCGTACTCATGCCGCGTTCCCCTTGATGCGCTTCACGTTGGCGCCAATCTTGTTCAGCTTCTCTTCCATGCGGTCGTAGCCGCGGTCGAGGTGATAGATGCGGTCGATGAGCGTCTCGCCGTCGGCGCACAGGCCGGCGATCACGAGGCTCGCCGAAGCGCGCAGATCGGTCGCCATCACCTTCGCGCCCGAGAGCTTCTCGACACCGGCAACCAGCGCCGTCTTGCCGTCGATCGTGATGCTCGCGCCAAGGCGGTTCAATTCCTGCACGTGCATGAAGCGGTTCTCGAAGATCGTTTCGACCACCTGCGAGGTGCCGTCCGCGATGGTATTGAGCGCCATGAACTGCGCCTGCATGTCGGTCGGGAACGCCGGATATTCCGCGGTGCGCAGGTTCACGGCGCGCGCGCGCTCGTGCATGCGCACGCGCATCCAGTCGTCGCCCTCTTCGATCGTCACGCCCGCTTCGCGGAGCTTGTCCGTGACGGCATCGAGAATGCCCGGACGCACGTGGCGCAGCGTGACGTCGCCGCCCGCCGCCGCGACCGCGCACAGGAACGTGCCGGCTTCGATGCGGTCGGGAATCACGGTGTGCTGCGCGCCGTGGAGCTTGTCCACGCCCTGGATCACGAGGCGGTCGGTGCCGATGCCCTCGATCTGCGCGCCCATCGCGACGAGCAGATGCGCAAGGTCGCCCACTTCGGGCTCGCGCGCGGCGTTCTCGATCACCGTTTCGCCGTCGGCCAGCACGGCGGCCATCAGCAGGTTTTCCGTGCCGGTAACCGTGATCATGTCGGTGACGATACGTGCGCCCTTCAGCCGCTTCGCGCGCGCCTCGATGAAGCCGTGCTCGATGCTGATCTCGGCGCCCATCGCCTGCAGGCCCTTGATGTGCTGGTCCACGGGGCGCGCGCCAATCGCGCAGCCGCCGGGCAGCGACACCTTCGCCTCGCCAAAGCGCGCGACGAGTGGCCCGAGCACGAGGATCGACGCGCGCATGGTCTTCACGAGTTCGTACGGCGCGACGAGGTTGTCGACCTTCGAGGCGTCGAGCTGCACGCGATTGCCATCCTGCTCGGCGCGCACGCCCATCTGGTTGAGCAGCTTGAGCGTGGTGCGCACGTCCTTGAGGTCGGGCACGTTGTCCAGATGGACGGGTTCCGCGCTCAAGAGACCCGCGCAGAGAATGGGCAGCGCCGCGTTCTTCGCACCGGAAATGGCCACTTCCCCTGCGAGCTTCTGCCCGCCAACGATGACGAGTTTATCCATGCCTGAGGTTTCCTGATCGGTGCGGCCGGCTTGCGGCGTCGCGTCATGTTGTGCGGCGCCGCTCGCGGCGGCGCCATTGTCCTGGGTGATTCGCACTGAGATTCCAGATTATGCGTTCTGCCATTCGGCGGGCGTGAGCGTCTTCATGCTGAGCGCGTGGATTTCCTCGCGCATGCGCTCGCCGAGCGCCGCATAGACGAGTTGATGGCGCTGGATCAGTCGCTTGCCTTCGAACGCCGACGAGACGATCGTCGCGAAGAAGTGCTGACCATCGCCCTCGACTTCGAGATGCTCGCACGCGAGTCCTGCCGAGATGTACTGCTTGATCTGTTCCGGAGTCGGCAACATGGTGTGGGGCTCCTGCCTGAATTGCACTTAGTGGCGCAGCTTGTAGCCGCTCGCGAGCAGACGCATCGCGAGAAAAGCCAGCACCACGAAAAAGACGAAAACGATCGCGAGACTTGCGAGCGGGTTAATGTCGGACAAGCCGAAAAAACCATACCGGAAGCCGTCGATCATGTAGAAGAACGGATTTAGCCGTGACACCTCGCGCCAGACCGGCGGCAGCGTATGCGTCGAATAGAACACGCCCGAAAGGAACGTGAGCGGCATGATAAGAAAGTTCTGAAACGCCGCGAGCTGGTCGAATTTTTCGGCCCAGATCCCGGCGATCAGGCCGAGCGTGCCGAGGATCGCCGAGCCGAGCACCGCGAACGCGATGATGTAGAGGGGGGCGGAAAAGCTCATCGGAATGAACCAGATCGTCACGACGAACACGCCCGCGCCAACGGCAAGGCCGCGCACGATCGAGGCGAGCACGTAGGCTCCAAACATCTCCCAGGCGGCCAGCGGCGGCAATAGTACGAATACGAGATTGCCCGTGATCTTCGACTGGATGAGCGACGAAGACGAGTTCGCGAAGGCGTTTTGCAGCACGCTCATCATCACGAGACCGGGAATCAGGAAGCTCGTGTACTCGACGCCCGGGTACACCTCCACGTGGCCGCGCAGCGCGTGGCCGAAGATCGTCAGATAGAGCAGCGCGGTAATGACCGGCGCGAGCACGGTCTGGAAGGCGACCTTCCAGAAACGCAGCACTTCCTTGTAGAACAGGGTACGAAAGCCGCTCATGCAAGCCCCTCGATCACTTCAGGACCGTTCATTACCTGCACGAAGACATCCTCCAGATCGGCCTTGCGCACTTCCACCTCTTCCAGTTTGCAACCGTTCGCGCGGCACAGCGCCAGGATGCGCTCGACGTCGTCGTAGCTTGAGAGGCGCAGCAGGTGCCGGCGCTCGCCGCCATTCGGAAGATCCGAGGTATCCACTTCGAGCGCGCGCAATTCGGTGGGCAGCGCGCCTTCGGAAAAGCGCACGAACAGCTGCGTGCCCGCGAAGCGTTGCAGCAGCGCGCTGGTGCGCTCGAGCGCCACCACCTCGCCGCGCCGGAGCATGGCGATGCGGTCGCACAGCTCTTGCGCTTCCTCGAGATAGTGCGTGGTGAGCACGATGGTGTGGCCTTCGCGGTTCAGGCGCGCGATGAACTTCCAGAGCGTCTGGCGCAATTCGACGTCCACGCCGGCGGTGGGCTCGTCGAGCACGATCACGGGCGGCCGGTGCACCAGCGCCTGCGCGACCAGCACGCGGCGCTTCATGCCGCCGGAAAGCGCGCGCATGTTCACGTCGGCTTTTTCGGTGAGGTCGAGATTGGCCATGATCTCGTCGATCCACGCGTCGTTGTTGCGCAAGCCGAAGTAGCCGGACTGGAGGCGCAGCGTCTCGCGCACCGTGAAAAACGGATCGAACACCAGTTCCTGCGGAACCACGCCGAGATTGCGGCGGGCGTTGCGGTAATCGCCGACGACATCGTGGCCGCGCACTTCGATCGTGCCCTCGTCGGCGCGCGCGAGGCCTGCGAGGCAGCTGATGAGCGTCGTCTTGCCCGCGCCGTTCGGGCCGAGCAGCCCGAAGAACTCGCCCTCTTCGACCGTGAAGCTGACGCCTTTGAGCGCCTGGAGCTCTTTGTAGCGCTTTTTGACGTTGCGGATTTCTATGGCTGGCATGACTCAGGCGCCACCCGTCGTGAACGGCGCGGCTAATAAGTGCATTACTGCTGCGGGGAAGACCAGAATTGGGGACGGCTGATACCGCCTTCGAAGCCCCGAAAACCGGAGCAACGCCCAAAAAACGTTTGATTATAGGCCAAGTCGGTGAGCCCGACCTGGGCCCGGACTGGACTTGAATACGGAAGCGGCGGCGGGCGGCTATCGGCTTCGAGCAGCGCATTGGCGCTCGAGCGACGTGACCGCGAGGCCGCCGCGCGTCAATGTCGCTCGTGGAGGAGCGAGTCGACGCCGTAAGCGCGTGCGAGGGACGCGAGCGCGGCAGGAAGATTGAGTACGCTGAGCGTGACGCCGCGCTCGTGCGCGGCGCGCTGCCATGCGATGAGCACGGCAAGCGCGGAGGAGTCGAACTGCGTAAGCGGCGCGCAATCGACAGCGCTGGCGCCTGCCGAGATCTGCGCGAGACCCGCGGAGAGCGCGGCCTTCGCGCTCTCGTGGGTCAGCGTGGCGCCAGTGGCGAAGCGCTCGCTCACGAAGCGGCCTTACCCGAGGCGAGTTGCTGGTTACGTTGCGTGAGGAAGGTGATGAGTCCCTGCACGCCGCCCTGCTGGATCTTTTCCTGGAACTGCTGCTGGTACGCCTGGATCAGCCACGCGCCGAGCACGTTGATGTCATACACGCGCCAGCCTTGCGCCGTCTTGTACAGACGGTAGTCGAGCTCGATCGGCTGGCCGTTGTTCATGACGGTCGAACGGACCACCACGTCGGTGTCGTCCGGATTCGCGCGGAACGGCTTGTACTCGATCTGCTGGTCGCGCACCTGGGCGAGCGCGCCCGAGTACGTGCGGATCAGGAGCGTCTTGAACTGCTCGGTGACCTGTTGCTGCTGCTCGGGCGTCGCCGTGCGCCAGTTGCGGCCCATGGCGAGCTGCGTCGTGCGGCGGAAATCCGTGTACGGCAGGATCTTCTCGTTGACGAGCGCCGTGATCTTGTTGATGTCGCCGGACTGGATCGACTTGTCGCCCCTGATCTGGTCCATCACCTGCTGCGTGACCGTCTTGATCATCGCGTCAGGATTGTTGGTATCGACGGTTTGCGCGGACGCTGCGCCGGCAAACGCAAAAAACATGGCGAAAATCGGGTACAGAAAGAATTTTTTCATAGCGAATCCTGCAAGTTGGGGAACGACACCCCGTTGGAGGTCAACGATATCACGCGCGTTCCGGGACACCGAGTCAAAGAGTGCCAGGAAACTGCGACAAGCGTTTCAGCTTGTTACGTCAGACTTAAGCGCTACGAAGCAGCGGCCCGGCGCCACGCGCCGTGCCGGATATCGCGATCAATGCAAACGCAGCAGCCCCGGGGCGCCGATGCCAATGCGCGCCGGCGGAACGAACTGTTCGCCCGGCACAGCGGTATCGGACGCGCCTGTCGGCGCCTCGGTGCCCGAAGCCGGCGCGGGTGCCGAGGCCGGCGTTGCGACGCCTGCCGGGCCTCCCGGCGTGACCGTGCCGCTTTCGGGGTTGGCCGGCGCCATGCTGGCCGCCGTTGGCACGGCAGCACGCGCGGTGCCCGATGCCGGAACCGCAGGAGCGGCCGTACCTGATGTACCCGCAGCACCCGCCGCAGCGCCCGCCGCCGCGCCGGCTGCCCCCGCCGCTGCCGCACCTTCGTCGGGCTCACCGTAGTTCGGCAGCGGCGCGCCGTCGCCGTAATCAGGCACGTTGTTCGACGTGTGGCCGTCCGAGAGCAGGGAGTGGCGGCGCTGCAGATAGGCATTGCGCACGAACGAATATTTGTCGATCGCGGCACCTTCCAGCAGGTCGCTCGCGCCCAGCAGGTTCGCACGCGCGCTAACCACGTTCAGGCCGTAAAGGCCCCACGAGAGCGCCGGCGGATTCACATACGTGAGCGGATTGATGAAGTAGTTGCCGAGCATCCCCGCGCCGTCGCGCACGGTGCTCGGGCCGAACAGCGGCAGCACGAGATACGGGCCGGCCGGCACGCCGTAATGGCCAAGCGTGAGACCGAAGTCCTGGTTGTGCTTGGGCAGCTTGGCGAGCGACGCCACGTCGAACAGGCCGCCCACGCCGAAGACCGTGTTGATCACGATCCGCATGATGTCCTCGACACCGTCGGCGATCTTCAGTTGCAGCAGGTTGTTGGCTGCGTTGTAGACGTCGCCGATGTTCGCGAAGAAGTTCGTCACGCTGTCACGCACCGGCTGCGGCGTGACTTTCACGTAGCCCTTCGCAACTGGCTTGAGCGCGTACTGGTCGACCTTGTCGTTAAAGGTATAGACCGTGCGGTTGAAGCCTTCCCAGGGATCGTCCTTCGACGGCGTCTGCACCGTCGAACATGCCGTTAATGCGAGCGCCGTAACCCCGACGGTGATCGCGCGCATGCGAGTGGTCATCATCTTTTTTCTCCTTATTGCGGCGCCGCGCCCGAGCCGGCCGGTGCGAGTGTCGGTGCCGGCGCGGCGCTCTCGCCGCCAGCCCCGCTTGCAGCGGCGTTGCTTGCGCCATTGCCAGACTTCGAAGCCCCCGAATCGGCGGCCTTGCTATAGAGGAACTGACCGATCAAATTTTCGAGCACGATCGCCGATTGCGTCATCGAGATAGTGTCGCCGGCCTTGAGCATTTCGGTATCGCCGCCCGGCTCCAGCCCGATGTACTGCTCGCCGAGCAGGCCCGAGGTCAGGATTTTCGCCGACGAGTCCTTCGGAAACTGATATTGCTGGTCGAGGTTGATCGTAACGAGCGCCTGATAGGTGTTCGAATCGAAGCCGATAGACGCCACCCGGCCCACGGTCACGCCCGCGCTCTTCACGGGCGCGCGCGGCTTGAGTCCGCCAATGTTGTCGAATTTGAGCTTGACCGGGTAGGTCGGCTGGAACGAAAGCGAGCTCATGTTGCCGGCCTTCAGCGCGAGAAACAGCAGCGCAATGAAGCCCAGCACCACGAACAGGCCGACCCAGAAGTCGAGAGCAGTCTTTTTCATCGTCATCCCAATGAGAATCCGTTGCGGCGGCGCCACGCACGAGGCGCCTGCCGCACAGCCCGGGCGCCTCGCCGTTCGTTACGACGGCGGGCACCCGCGCCTTATGAACATCAGCGCTTAGCTGAACATCAGCGCGGTGAGCAGGAAGTCGAGGCCCAGCACCGCGAGCGACGCGTACACGACGGTCCTGGTGGTCGCGCGCGACACGCCTTCTGGCGTGGGCTTGGCCTCGTAGCCCTGATACAGCGCGGTGAACGTGACTGCGAAGCCGAACACGATGCTCTTGATCACGCCATTGCCCACGTCGGCCCAGACGTCCACGCCGCCTTGCATCTGCGACCAGAACGCGCCCGCGTCCACCCCGATCAGCAGCACACCCACCACGTAGCCGCCCAGAATGCCGACCGCGCTAAAGATGGCCGCCAGAATGGGCATGGCGATCACGCCCGCCCACATGCGCGGCGCCACGACGATGCGCACCGGGTCGACCGCCATCATTTCCATGGCCGTGAGCTGCTCGCCCGCCTTCATGAGGCCGATTTCGGCCGTGAGCGAGGTGCCCGCGCGGCCCGCGAACAGGAGCGCCGTGACGACGGGGCCGAGCTCGCGCACGAGCGAGAGCGCGACGAGCAAACCGAGCGCCTGCTCGGAGCCGTAGCGGTTGAGCGTGTAGTAGCCCTGCAGGCCCAGCACGAAGCCGACGAAGAGGCCCGACACCGCGATGATCAGCAGCGAATAATTGCCGACGAAGTGGACTTGCTTCGTGACAAGACGCGGGCGGCGCAGCAGCGGGAAAAACTCCAGCACGAGGCGCACGAAGAAGCGCGTGGCATGGCCCGCGCGCGCGATCGAGTCGAGGACCGCGCGGCCGAGCGAACTGATGGCGCCGGTCATGAGCGGCCTCCGCCGATGCCGAAGTCCGCGTCGAGCGGCACGTTCGTTGGGTAATGAAAGCGAAACGGGCCGTCCGGCGCGCCGTCAATGAACTGGCGCACGATCGGGTCGGTCGAGGCGCGCAGCTCGGCAGGCGTGCCTTCCACCTGCACGCGGCCGTTCGCGAGGAAGTACACGTAGTCGGCAATTGCGAACGATTCGGGCACGTCGTGCGTGACGAGGATCGACGTGGCGCCGAGCGCATCGTTCAGCGTGCGGATCAGGTTCGCGGTGATGCCGAGAGAAATGGGGTCGAGACCGGCAAACGGCTCGTCGTACATCATGAGCTCGGGGTCGAGCGCGATCGCGCGCGCCAGCGCCACGCGCCGCGCCATGCCGCCCGAAATTTCCGAGGGCGCGAGGTCGCGCGCGCCGCGCAGGCCCACGGCGTTGAGCTTCATGAGCACCAGGTCGCGGATCAGATCTTCGGGAAGGTCGGTGTGTTCGCGCAGCGCGAAAGCGACGTTCTCGAATACCGACATGTCGGTGAACAGCGCGCCGAACTGGAACAGCATGCCCATCTTTCGGCGCAGCGCGTACAGGCCTTCGCGCGATTGCGCGCCGATATCCTGACCGTGGAACAGCACCTGGCCGCGCTGGGCGCGCACGAGGCCGCCGATCAGGCGCAGCACCGTGGTTTTGCCGCCGCCCGAGCCGCCCATGACCGCGACCACCCGACCGCGCGGAAAGCGCATGTTCAGGCCGGACAGGACGAGCCGGTCGCTATAGCCGAAGTCGACGTCGCGCAGCTCCAGAAGGGTCTCAGAGTTTGAGGGCACGTAGCAGGCAGTCCATTTACACGAAGGCGGGATTATAGGGCCATCGTACGAATGCTGCCGTGACACGCCCCAGCCCCTTGACGCAAGTCGGGTAACCTCGGGGCTCCACGGCTCGCGCCTCGCCGCCGACCGGCCGGCCCCGAGCGAATCGGGAGCGCGGCCGGCGGCGAGGCGGGCCAATTATTGCGTAAACGCGTTACGCAGCGCAGCAACGGCCGCAGCCGGGTCGGCGGCCTCGGTGACAGCGCGCACGACCGCCGCGCTGGGTGCGCCGGTCGCGAGCACTGCGGGCAACGCAGCGAAGTCGATACCGCCGATCGCGACCATCGGCACCACGCCGTCGAGCAACTTCACATAGCGCGCGAGGCGCGCGAGCCCTTGCGGCGCGGTCGGCATGGCCTTGGTCGTGGTGGCGAACACGGCGCCGCACGCGATATAGCTCGGCCGGAAATGCAGCGCCGTGAGCATCTCGTAATAGCCGTGCGTCGAAAGGCCCAGGCGGATGCCCGAGGCGGCGAGCGCATTCAGATCCGCTTCGCGCAGATCCTCCTGGCCCAGGTGCACGCCGTAGGCGCCCGCGGCCATCGCCGCCTGCCAGTGGTCGTTGATGAACAACTGCGCGTCATGCTTGCGACCCGCCGCCACGCAGCGCTCGATCTCTTGCGTAAGCGCTGCGGACTTCGGCTGCTTGCTGCGCAGCTGCGTGGTCTTCACGCCGTAGTCGAGCACGCGCTCGACCCAGTCGGCGGTGGGCAGCACGGGATAGAGGCCGAGCTTCGCCGGGCACGGCGCGAACGGCTGTGCAGGTGCCGCCGGCAGGCCGAGCACGCGCGGGAATCGGGCGATATCGACGGGCCATGCGTCGGCCTGCTGCTCGTCGCCGTCGCGCCAGGCGAGCGCCAGCACGAGCGCGTCGTGCGGGTCGAAGCCGCAATCGAGAAACGCCGCCAGCGCCGCAATCCAGTCTTCCGCGAGTGCGCCTTCGAGGGCGTAGCGCTCGCCGCCCAGATGCAGCGTCGCGCGTCCCGCCGCAGTCGTGCCAGCGGCCTCGATCACGCCCGCGCCATCGGTCATCCAGCGCGCGATGTTGGCGAGATGCGGTCCGGCGTCGGTCACGACGATCAGGTCGCCGCCATTGGGCGTATCGGGCGGCGTCAAGCAGATGCGCCACGGCGCATGGGTAGGCTGCCAGTCGCCGAGGCGCGCGCGAATGCGCTCCGCCGTTTCGGTGAGCTCGTCAGCGGGCGGCCAGAACAGCTCGCGGTCCTTGAGTCGCAGCGTTTGGGTCATTACTTGCCTCCGTCCTGATGCCAGAACGGCATGCCGACTACCGGCGTGCTCGCCACCGCCGCCTCGCGCTCGGCCATCGGCCCGGCGAGAAACGCGGCGCGGCCCGCCTCGACGCCCAACGCGAATGCACGCGCCATCGCTTCGGGGTGCGTGGCCTGCGCCACGGCCGTGTTCAGCAGCACGCCGTCGAAGCCCCACTCCATCACTTGCGCCGCATGCGACGGGAGACCCAGGCCCGCGTCGACGATGAGCGGCACGTCGGGCAGCCGCTCGCGCAGCACACGCAGACCGTACGGATTGATGACCCCCTTGCCCGTGCCGATGGGCGCGCCCCACGGCATCAGCGCCTCGCAGCCCGCGTCGAGCAGACGCCGGCCGATCACGAGGTCCTCCGTGCAGTACGGCAGCACCTTGAAGCCGTCCTTCACGAGACGCGAGGCGGCTTCGATCAGGCCGACCGGGTCCGGCTGCAGCGTGTAGTCGTCGCCGATCAGTTCGAGCTTGATCCAGTCGGTCTCGAAGACTTCGCGCGCCATGTGCGCCGTCGTCACCGCCTCGTTGACAGTGAGGCAGCCCGCCGTGTTCGGCAGGAACGGCACGCCGTGGCGCTTGAGCAGATCGAAGAAACCGGCTTCGGCGGTGCCGTCGTTCATCTGGCGGCGCAGCGCGACGGTGATCATGCCGGGGCGCGCGGCCTCCATCGAATCGGAGAGTGCTTGCAGCGACGGATAGCGCGAGGTGCCGAGCAGCACGCGGCTCGCGAACGTTTCGCCGTACAGCGTGAGTGCGTCGGCGGTCTGGGTGGTGGTCATGGCGTAAATCCTGGGGCAGGTGGCAGCGAACGGGTAGCGCGCGGTGGCGAGTCAGGCAGCGGGATCGCGCGTGCGATCAGCCGCCGGCCACCGGGCTGACGACGTCGAGGCGGTCACCCGCCGAAAGCGTGCGTGCACCATGCTGGGTGCGCGTGACGAAATCGCCGTTCAAGGCAACGGCAAACGGCGGACGCGCGCCGAACGCGGTAAGCGCATCGGCGACGGTCGCGCCCTCGGGCAGCGAGAGCGGCTTCTGGTTGATCTGAATATCCATGGCGATTCGTCTGACTACGTTGTTTCCATCAAGGCGCGGGTCGTGCGCCTCGTCTCCTGTTTGCGGTGTCGCGCTGGCGTCCGTCGATATGTCCGGCCCGCAAGCGCACTCAATCAAGCGGCCTCGAGCGGACTCGAGCGGCCTCGAGCAGCTCAAGCGGTCAAGCGGGCTCGTGCTCGCCCTGCGCATGGCGAGCGTGCAGCATCGACGCCCAGTGCGATTCGCGCCGCAGCGCCTCGAAGGCGTCGGCATCGGCTAGCTGGCCCGCCAGTAGTGCCTGCGCCACCCGCGCCGCTTCGTCGGCCACGGCGGGCGCGATCATGAAGCCGTGCCGATAGAGGCCGTTCACGCGTAGCGTGTCGCCGCCACCCCGCCCGCCGTCCCAGATCAGCGCGGGACGATGGTCGGGCAGCGTCGGCCGGCACTGCGAGTTCAATTCGAGAATGCGCGCCTCGCCAAATGCCGGATGCACGGCGAACGCGGCGCTCAGCAACTCCAGCGCCGAGCGCACGCTCACGGGCGAGCGGTCCTCGCCCTCGATCTCGGTCGCTCCGATCACATAGAGATCGTCCTGCTTCGGAGCGATATAGAGCGGATAGCGCGGATGCAGCAGGCGCACGGGCCGCGTGAGGCCGATGCCCGGCGCGTGCACGCGCGCCACTTCCCCGCGAATGCCGCGCAGCGCCGGCAGCGCGGGCTTGGCGCCGAGCCCCCGGCAGTCGATCGTCACGCGTGCGCGCGGCAGGTTCGCATCGTCCACGCTCGTATGCCAGTGCGTTTGCACGCCGCGCTGCGCGAGGCCCGCGGCCAGCGCCGCCAGCGCCTGACGGTTGTCGAGCTGGCCTTCGCCTGCAAGCAGCCAGCCGCGCGCAAAGCGCCCGGCGAGCGCCGGCTCGGCGGCTTCGAGCTGCGCGCCTTGCAGCGTGGTGAAGTTGGCGTCGGCGAGCTCGCGCGGCGCGTTCGCGCGCACGCGGCGCTCGAACAGCGGCGCCTCGGTGCGGTCGGCGTGATGCCAGACCACGAGCGTGCCGTTGCGCTGGAAAAACACGGGCTCGGGCAGCTCGGCGAGAATGTGCGGCCATGTTTCGAGCGAGGCGACGCCTAGCTCGGTGATCAACAGTTCGGCGACGGCTGCCTCGGCCAGCGGCGCGAGCATGGCGGCCGCGATCCAGGCGGCCGACTCCTCGCCCTCGGGCCCGCCGCGCTCATAGAGCGCCACGCGATGCCCCGCGCCGGCGAGGCGCCACGCGACAAGACGCCCGCATAGCCCGCCGCCAAGCACGGCGAAATCAGGTATGGCAGACACCGCGCGCGCGGACGCCTGAGCGCCGGTCGAAACCGGGGAATGATCAGAATAAGGTGCAGAAGAGGCGGTCATCGTATCCTTTCCGTACGGCAAACAAGCATGCGTACCCAAGGACGAAACCGGCTGGCAAGGCCGGCCGTGCAAACGACGTGAAGCGCAAACCCGACATGCGCGGCACGTGCTGCCCGGCGGGAATCTGGACGCCTGAATAAACCTGGTCGAACGGCTGATCGAATCGTCCAACAGAATCGACCAACTCAATCGCCAACAACGGCGCCAGCAAGACTTTCCGGAAACTTCCCGCGCCGGTATTACCCGGATCGGGTGCGAAGGGTCTCTCTCAGCCTCACTCCGGCAAATGCCGGTGAAGCACCCCTGTTTCGTCAGCGGTCATTAGACCACAAAAGACGCGCCCGCCGCAAACCGCAGGGGACGGCAGGCTGTTTCTGCTCTGGCACAATGCCCAAACCGCCGCGAGCCGCCCAGCGTGCGCGGGCGGTGAGACAATGTCGCACCCCCGGCAGCACGCGATACGCAGTCGCTCGTGAAACGCCGTGCAACCCGCACAAAGCGCCCGGACGCCACGCGCGTGCCATTAAGCCTCGCTTAAGCGCCTCGGGACACAATCGCGACGCCACGGCGCTGCGTGCGGCGGGTATCGTCTATTCCGGCCGCGGGCCGGCACAACATCAGGACGCACATGACCAACCTCACTCCCCGCGCCACGCCGGATCAGAACGAGCATCACAAGATCACGGCGTGGAGTCTGATCAAGCCCTACTGGGTGTCCGAGGAACGCTGGATCGCCTGGGGCCTGCTGGTGGCGATCATCGCGATGAATCTCACCGTCGTGTGGATCAACGTGCGGCTCAACGACTGGAACCGCGACTTCTACAACGCGCTGCAAAACAAGGATGCGAAACAGTTCCCGCATCTGCTGATGATCTTCACCGGGCTCGCCTTCGGGTTCATCATCCTCGCGGTGTACGGACGGTATCTGCGCCAGATGCTCGGCTTTCGCTGGCGCCAGTGGCTCACCACCCGCTTCCTGAACGAATGGCTCGGCCAGGGCGCGTTCTACCGCATCGAGCGCGACCGCCTCGCCGACAACCCCGACCAGCGTATCAGCGACGACCTGCAATCGTTCGCCACCACCACGCTCTCGCTCACGCTCGATCTGCTTTCGACGGTCGTCACGCTGGTCTCCTTCATCATGATCCTGTGGTCGCTCGCGGGCGCGCTCACCTTCGCGCTGGGCGGCACGCCCATCACGATTCCGGGCTACATGGTCTGGGCCGCCGCGCTCTACGCCGTGTTCGGCTCGCTCGTGATCCAGAAGGTCGGCCATCCGCTCGTGTCGATCAACTACCAGCAGCAGAAAGTGGAGGCGGACTTCCGCTTCGGCCTGATCCGCCTGCGCGAAAACGCCGAGCAGATCGCGCTCTACGACGGCATGGACACCGAGCGCAACAATGCGCAAGGCCTCTTCCAGCACATCCGCGACAACTGGTGGCGCGTGATGAAGTACACGAAGCGCCTCACCTTCGTGCTGAGCTTCTACGGTCAGATCGCCATCATCTTTCCGATTGTCGTGGCCGCGCCGCGCTACTTCGCGGGCGCCTTCACCTTCGGCGTGCTGATGCAGATTTCGCAGGCGTTCGGCACCGTGAGCGATTCGTTCTCCTGGTTCATCAACAGTTACTCCACCCTTGTCGAATGGCGCGCCACGGTGAATCGTCTGCGCGAATTCGGACGTGTGGTGCACTCGCCGCGCCTGAAGGAAAGCGTCTCGCCCGCCACCGAGCACGGCGGCATCAACCTGCACTACATCGACAACGACACGCTCTGCACCGAGCATCTCAGGCTCGCGCTGCCCAACGGCACGCCGCTCTCCGAGGTGCGCGACATCGCTATCAAGCCAGGCTCGCGCTGGCTCGTGCGCGGCCCGTCGGGCGCGGGCAAGAGCACGCTGATCCGCGCGCTCGCGGGCCTCTGGCCGTTCGGCGAAGGCTCGATCGACGCGCCCGTCGACGCGCGCATGATGTTCATCCCGCAGCAGAGCTACCTGCCGATCGGCACGCTCAAGGCCGCGCTCACCTACCCCTCGCCCGCCGACGACTACAGCGACGAAGACTGCCGCGAGGCGCTGCGCGCATGCCGCCTGGAAGACTACCTGGAGCGCCTGCACGAGTCGGCGCACTGGACTCGCGTGCTCTCGCCGGGCGAGCAGCAGAGGCTTGCGGGCGCACGCGTGCTGCTGCACAAGCCCGACTACCTGTTCCTCGACGAAGCAACGAGCGCGCTCGACCCCGACAACGAAAGCCGCCTCTACAAGCTCTTCATGGAGCGCCTGCCGAAGTCGGCGATCGTGAGCGTGGCGCACCGCGAGTCGCTCGCGGCTTACCACCACGAGACGCTCGATATCGAGCGCATGCCCGAAGAGCGGGTCGCGGCGTGAGTAGGGCCGGCGTAGATACGCGCGCCGGGCGCGTCGTCCTGATCACGGGCGCGGGCTCCGGCATTGGCGCTGCGCTCGCGCGGTGCCTGGCCGCCCCGGCGTCGCGCTGATGCTGCATGCGCGCGGCGACGGCGGCCTGGCGCCAGGTTGAGCGCGCCCAGCCGGGCCTCTCCCGCTTCACCAAACACCCAGCTTTCATCTCCCCTGACCGCGACAGCCTGTCGCACCGTAAAATAGCGCCGTTCGAGCGCCTGCAGCGGCACCCGACGCGGGCCGGGACAGGCCCGGGCGGGCCCAAACGTACCTGATGCACCTTGGTGCACCAAGTGCATTCGATGCGCCTGACGTGCCCGACGTGTCTTATGCACGCTGCGCATTACCCATCCCCGCTGCCCGATGTGCCGGACACCGCATGCGCAACTCGCCGCTTCATGGCCCGATGGCCTCGCGAGTCGTTGCGCGAACAACAAATATTGGGGACAACGCGATGGGATCTTTTCAGTGGTTCAGGGAGCCGAACGAGCGCGAACGGCGCACGCCCCACTGCACAATGAACCCGAACGTGCTGCAATACCCTTCGTCCCCGTCTCACTCACTGCGACCGGCATGAAAACGATCGTCCTCGGCGCCGGCGTGATCGGCGTCGCTACCGCGTATTACCTGAGCGAACGGGGCTGCGACGTCACGGTTATCGAGCGCGAGCCGGGCGTCGCGCTCGGTACGAGCTTCGGCAACGCCGGCGTGATCGCGCCAGGGTACGTCACGCCCTGGGCCGCGCCGGGCATGCCGGCCAAGCTCGTCAAGTACCTGCTCAAGCCCACCTCGCCGCTCATCTTCCGGCCTACGCTCGACGCCGCGCAATGGCGCTGGATCGCGCGCTGGCTGCGCGAATGCGACCTCGAACGCTTTCGCGTGAACAAGCAGCGCATGCAGCGCATCGCCTACTACAGCCGCACCTGCCTGCACGCGTTTCGCGCGCAGCACGCGTTCGAGTACGGACGCAGCCAGGGCTACCTCCAGCTCTTTCGCAGCGACTACGACCTCGAGCTCGCCCAACCGGCGCTGGGCGTGCTGCGCGACGCGGGCATCGTCTATCGCGAGCTGGACGCCGCGGGCTGCGCGCAAGTCGAGCCGGGCCTCGCGTGGTCGCGCACGAAACCCGTGGCCGGCGTCTATCTGCCCGACGACGAAGCCGGCGACTGCGCGCGCTTCACGCGCGAGTTGCGCGCCGTGTGCGAGCGGCGCGGCGTGAAGTTCGTCTTCGACACCGAAGTGCTCGCGCTCGAAGCCACCGGCGGCACGGTGAGCGGGGTGCGCGTGCGGCCCGTGCCCGGGCGGCGCACGGCGAACAACCGCCGCGAGCTGCGCGAGCAGCGGCGCGAACAACGCCGCGCGCCCGCCGAAGTGCTGCGCCCCGCCGACTTGAACGAGGTAGCCGATGCCGAGCCGCAGACGCTCGCCGCGGACGCCGTCGTGGTCGCGCTCGGCGTGGAGAGCGCGGCGCTCGTCGCGCCACTTGGCGTGCGGGTGCCGCTTTATCCGGTGAAGGGCTATTCGGCCACGCTGCCCGTGGTCGACGAGCAAAAGGCGCCGCGCGCCGCGCTCATGGACGAGTCGCTCAAGACGGCCATCACGCGCTTCGGGCCTTATCTGCGTGTGGCCGGCACGGCCGAGATCGGCGACCACCGCACGACACTGCGCGAGCAGGCGCTGCACACGCTCATGAAAGTGCTCGATGACTGGTTCCCGCATGCCGCCACGCCCTCTTCCGCGCAGTTCTGGGTCGGGCGCCGGCCGATGATGCCCGACGGCGCGCCGCTGCTCGGCCACTCGGGCGTCCAGGGGCTCTGGCTCAACGTCGGCCACGGCTCGACCGGCTGGGCGATGTCGATGGGCTCGGGACGCGTGGTCGCTGACCTGATCGCCGGGGGCGCGCCCGAGATCGATCTCGACGGGTTGACGCTGGAACGGTATCGACGCTAGTTGCGACCGCGGCGCGAACCAGCGGTTAGCGGTGCCTGGGTCCGGCTCGGGTTCGGGTTCGGCTCAAGTGCTGCTTGCGGTGCCGGGCAAGCGAGCCGGCGACGGGCTAGACCGGCACGCTCGCCAGCGCCTCATAACGCGCGCCCTGTCGCGCCAGCGTGCTCGAATACAGCACGAGCGAAGTAAACCGCAGCGGCGGCAGCGCCTGAGCGCCCCCATCCGGCGGCGCTTCGCGCGCGTCGCGTGCGAAGCGCGCCAAGGTGATGTGCGGACGAAAAGCCCGTGCATCGAGCGGCAAACCCACCTCGCCCATCAAGGAGCGCACTCGCCAGTCGAGCGCCGTGAACGCCTCCGACATCGCCAGCACGGCCACCATCAGGCGCGGTTGCGCACACCCCGGCCAGCACTCGATCCTGGTGACGGGCGCGGGCGGCAGAGGCGCCGCGTGCGCGGCAAGACCCTGCGCAAGCGCTTCGCCCTGCACGAACGACATGGCGCCGATGAACGCCACGGTCAGATGGAGCTGCGCATAAGGCACGCGGCGCGCATTGACCGGCACGTCGAGCGCGGCGAGCGCATCGCGCGAGGGCGCGTCGGGTGCGAGGGCGACGAAGCAACGCCGCCATTGATCGATCTCGCGGGCTTCGGACATGATCGGCAAGCCTCGGGATGAGGAGCAACCGCCTCATGGTAGCGTGTCGGCGCCACGCGGTGCGCCCGTGACAACCCGCAGCGGGACGCGCGAACACGTGAAATATCGATGAAAAATCGACGAAAAAAAACCGGGCCACCCTCACGGGCGCCCGGCTTGACGTGTCGACCAGAGTGAGTGCTTCAGCACTTACTCTGGTCCCATGCACAGCTTGCTACTACTGCGTGTTGCTCTGTTGCAGCCAGCGAGGAACCCTCGCCGGCCTTAACCAACCTTAACCACCCTTAGCGCGGCAACTCCGAGCTGCCCATCAGGAACGCGTCGACGGAGCGCGCGCACTGACGGCCTTCGCGGATCGCCCACACCACGAGCGACTGGCCGCGGCGCATGTCGCCGGCGGTGAAGACCTTGTCGACCGACGTGTAGTACGCCTTCTCGCCCTCGGTCGAAGCGCGCACGTTGCCGCGCGCATCCTTCTCGACGCCGAACGCTTCGAGCACCGGCGAAACCGGCTGCGTGAAGCCCATGGCGAGCAGCACGAGATCGGCCTTCATTTCGAACTCCGAACCCGGCACTTCGACCATCTTGCCGTCCTTCCACTCGACACGCGCGGCAATCAGCTTCTCGACCTTGCCGTTCTTGCCTTCGAGGCGCTTCGTGGCGACCGCCCAGTCGCGCGAGCAGCCTTCCTCATGCGACGACGACGTGCGCAGCTTGATCGGCCAGTACGGCCACACGAGCGGCTTGTTCTCTTCCTCGGGCGGCTGCGGCAGCAGTTCGAACTGCGTGACGCTCTTCGCGCCGTGACGGTTCGACGTGCCCACGCAGTCGGAGCCCGTATCGCCGCCGCCGATCACGACCACGTGCTTGCCCTTGGCCAGCAGTTGATCGGGCAGTTTGTCGCCGGCGTTGACCTTGTTCTGCTGCGGCAGGAACTCCATCGCGTAGTAGATGCCCTGCATCTCGCGGCCCGGCACCGGCAGGTCGCGCGGCGTTTCCGAACCGCCCGCGATCACCACGGCGTCGAACTGTTCCTTCAGTTCGGCGGGCGTGATGGTCTGCTTGGCCGTGTTGCCGATATACGCGGGCAGCTCGCCCTTGCCGATGAACACGTTGGTGCGGAAGGTCGCGCCTTCGGCTTCCATCTGGCGCATGCGGCGGTCGATCAGCCACTTCTCCAGCTTGAAGTCGGGGATGCCGTAGCGCAGCAGGCCGCCAATGCGGTCGTTCTTCTCGAACACCGTCACGTCATGGCCGGCGCGCGCGAGTTGCTGCGCGGCGGCGAGGCCCGCGGGGCCCGAACCGACCACGGCAACCTTCTTGCCCGTCTTGTGCTTCGCGACTTGCGGCGCGACCCAGCCCTCGGCCCAGGCCTTGTCGATGATCGCGTGCTCGATCGACTTGATGCCGACCGGGTCGTTGTTGATGCCGAGCGTGCACGCCGATTCGCACGGCGCCGGGCAGATGCGGCCCGTGAACTCGGGGAAGTTGTTGGTCGAGTGCAGGACTTCGATCGCGCTCTTCCAGTCCTGGCGGAACACGAGGTCGTTGAAGTCCGGAATGATGTTGTTGACCGGGCAGCCGTTGTTGCAGAACGGGATGCCGCAGTCCATGCAGCGCGCGCCCTGGACCTTCGCGTCGGCGTCGGAGAGCGCCGCGACGAATTCCTTGTAGTGCTTCACGCGCGTGAGCGGTGCTTCGTACGCCTCATGCTGGCGCTCGAACTCGAGAAAACCGGTTGCCTTACCCATTTGGTTCTCGTCTATCTCTATCTAATTCAGTGAGGGGACCGCGCCCGCCGCTGCATCTTCAAGGTGCGCAGCGGGCGCTTCGTCGTTCAGTCGTCGTCGCGTGAATCAGGCGGCCAGTTCTTCCTGGTTCGCCTTCTTCGCACCGAGCTCGCTCAGTGCGCGCTTGTATTCCGTCGGGAACACCTTCACGAACTGGCGGCGCGCCGCATCCCAGTTTTCCAGCAACGCCTTCGCACGCGGCGAGCCGGTGAACTGGAAGTGACGCTCGACGAGTCCCTTGAGCAGCACTTCGTCGGTCTGGCCCGTGTGCCACAGTGCGCGGTCCACGGTGCGCTCCTGCTCGGCCTGTTGCAGGACCGGGTCGAGCGCGACCATCGACTTGTTGCACTTGTTAGCAAAAGAGCCGTCCGGGTCGTACACGTAGGCGATGCCGCCCGACATGCCGGCCGCGAAGTTACGGCCCGTTTCGCCGAGCACGACCACCGTGCCGCCCGTCATGTACTCGCAACCGTGGTCGCCCGTGCCTTCCACGACCGCCGTCGCGCCCGAGTTACGCACCGCGAAACGCTCGCCCGCCACGCCGCGCAGGAAGGCTTCGCCTTCGAGTGCGCCGTACAGCACCGTGTTGCCGCAGATGATGTTTTCTTCGGACTTGCCACGGAAATCGTTAGTCGGACGAATGATGATGCGACCGCCCGAGAGGCCTTTGCCCACGTAGTCGTTACCGTCACCGACCAGATCCAGCGTGATGCCGCGTGCGAGGAACGCGCCGAAGCTCTGGCCCGCCGTACCCTTCAACTGGATATGGATCGAGTCGTCGGGCAGACCGTCGTGACCGTACTTCTTCGCGACCATGCCCGAGAGCATCGCGCCCACCGTGCGGTTCACGTTGCGCACCGGCTGGATGAACGAGACGTGCTCGCCGCTTTCGATCGCGGCCTTCGCCTTCTCGATCAGCGTGTGATCGAGCGCGCGGTCCAGGCCGTGGTCTTGCGTGTCGACGTGCTTCGTCGCGACTTCCGCGCCCACTTGCGGCTGATAGAACACGCGCGAGAAGTCGAGACCCTTCGCCTTCCAGTGCTCCACGCCCTTGCGGGTATCGAGCAGATCGGCGCGGCCGACCAGATCGTCGAACTTGCGAATACCCAGTTGCGCCATGATTTCGCGCACTTCTTCAGCGATGAAGAAGAAGAAGTTGACGACGTGCTCGGGCTGGCCCGAGAACTTCGCGCGCAGCACCGGATCTTGCGTCGCGACGCCGACCGGGCAGGTATTCAGGTGACACTTGCGCATCATGATGCAGCCCTCGACGACGAGCGGTGCCGTCGCGAAGCCGAATTCATCGGCGCCGAGCAGCGCGCCGATCACCACGTCGCGGCCCGTCTTCATCTGGCCGTCGGCCTGCACGCGAATGCGGCCGCGCAGCTGGTTCAGCACCAGCGTCTGCTGGGTTTCAGCGAGGCCAAGTTCCCACGGCGTGCCGGCGTGCTTGAGCGATGAGAGCGGCGAGGCGCCCGTGCCGCCGTCATGGCCGGCGATCACGACGTGATCGGCCTTCGCCTTGGCGACGCCCGCGGCCACCGTGCCCACGCCCACTTCCGACACCAGCTTCACCGAGATCGACGAAACCGGGTTCACGTTCTTCAGGTCGTGAATGAGCTGCGCCAGGTCTTCGATCGAGTAGATGTCGTGGTGCGGCGGCGGCGAGATGAGGCCCACGCCCGGCACCGAGTAACGCAGCTTGCCGATGTACTCCGAAACCTTGTGGCCCGGCAGCTGACCGCCTTCGCCCGGCTTCGCGCCCTGCGCCATCTTGATCTGGATCTGGTCCGCCGACGACAGATATTCCGCCGAGACGCCGAAGCGGCCCGACGCCACCTGCTTGATCTTCGAGCGCAGCGAGTCGCCATCCTTCAGCGCGATGTCCGTCACGACTTCGGGGCCGATGATCGAGCGCATCGTGTCGCCGTTCTTGATCGGAATGCCGCGCAGTTCGTTGCGGTAGCGCTTGTCGTCTTCGCCGCCTTCGCCCGTGTTCGACTTGCCGCCGATGCGGTTCATCGCGACGGCGAGCGTGGCGTGCGCTTCCGTGCTGATCGAGCCGAGCGACATCGCGCCCGTGGCGAAGCGCTTGACGATTTCCTTGGCCGGCTCGACGTCGTCGATCGAGATCGCGCGCATCGGGTCGAGGCGGAACTCGAACAGACCACGGAACGTCATGTGACGCTTCGTCTGGTCGTTGATGAGGTGCGCGTATTCCTTGTACGTCTGGTACGAGTTGCTGCGCGCCGAGTGCTGGAGCTTGGCGATCGCGTCTGGCGTCCACATGTGGTCTTCGCCGCGCACGCGGTAGGCGTACTCGCCGCCCGCGTCCAGCATGTTCGCGAGCACCGGGTTGTCGCCGAACGCATCGCGGTGCATGCGAATCGCTTCTTCGGCCACATCGAACAGGCCAATGCCGCCCACCTTCGATGCCGTGCCCTTGAAGTACTTCTGCACGAGCTCGTCGGCGAGGCCGACCGCTTCGAAAATCTGCGCGCCCGTGTACGACATGTACGTGGAGATGCCCATCTTCGACATCACCTTGAGCAGGCCCTTGCCCACTGCCTTGGTGAAGTTGTAGACGGCCTTCTCGCCCGACAGATCGCCCTTCAGGCCCTGCGCCATCTGCGCGAGCGTTTCCATCGCGAGGTACGGGTGCACGGCTTCCGCGCCGAAACCGGCGAGCAGCGCGAAGTGGTGCGTTTCACGCGCCGCACCCGTTTCCACGACGAGACCCGTGCTCGTGCGCAGGCCGTGCTGCACGAGGTGCGAATGGATGGCCGAGGTGGCGAGCAGCACCGGAATCGCGACGTTGTCGCGGTCCGCCCGGCGGTCCGAGACGATCAGGATGTTGTAGCCCGACTTAACCGCATCGACGGCTTCCGCGCACAGCGATGCGAGACGCGCCTCGATGCCTTCCTTGCCCCAGGCCACCGGATAGCAGATGTTCAGCTCGTAGCTGCTGAACTTGCCGCCCGTGTACTGCTCGATCGCGCGGATCTTCGCGATGTCCTTGAAGTCGAGCACCGGCTGCGACACTTCGAGACGCATCGGCGGGTTGATGTTGTTGGTGTCGAGCAGGTTCGGCTTCGGGCCGATGAACGACACGAGCGACATCACCATGTTCTCGCGGATCGGGTCGATCGGCGGGTTCGTGACCTGCGCGAACAGCTGCTTGAAGTAGTTGAAGAGCGTCTTGTTCTTGTTGGACATGACCGCCAGCGGCGAGTCGTTGCCCATCGAGCCGACGGCTTCTTCGCCCGACATCGCCATCGGCGCCATCAGGAACTTGAGGTCTTCCTGCGTGTAGCCGAACGCCTGCTGACGGTCGAGCAGCGCGGCGGCTTCGGCGCGCGCGGTCGCGACGTCTTCGGCCTTCGGCTCGATCTCGTCGAGCTTGATGCGCACGGCGTCGATCCAGCTCTTGTAGGGCTTCGCGTTGGCGAGGTTGTCCTTGAGTTCCTTGTCGTCGATGATGCGGCCGTGCTCCATGTCGATCAGGAACATCTTGCCCGGCTGCAGGCGCCACTTCTTGACGATCTTCGACTCGGGGATCGGCAGCGTGCCGGCTTCCGAAGCCATGATGACGAGATCATCATCGGTGACGATGTAGCGCGCCGGACGCAGGCCATTACGGTCGAGCGTCGCGCCAATCTGGCGGCCGTCGGTGAACGCGATGGCGGCGGGGCCGTCCCACGGCTCCATCATCGCGGCGTGGTATTCGTAGAACGCCTTGCGGTTCTCGTCCATCAGCGTGTGCTGTTCCCAGGCTTCCGGGATCATCATCATCATCGCGTGGACGAGCGGGTAGCCCGCCATCACCAGCAGTTCGAGGCAGTTGTCGAACGAAGCGGTGTCCGACTGGCCCGGGTAGATCAGCGGCCAGAGCTTGGGCAGGTCGTCGCCGAGCACGTGCGAGGCGATCGCGCCGGTACGGGCGTTCAGCCAGTTCACGTTGCCCTTCACGGTGTTGATTTCACCGTTGTGGGCGATCATGCGGTACGGGTGAGCCAGCTCCCACGCCGGGAAGGTGTTCGTGGAGAAGCGCTGGTGCACGAGCGCGAGCGCCGAGACGACGCGCTCGTCCTGCAGGTCGCGGTAGTACACGCCCACTTGGCCGGCGAGCAGCAGGCCCTTGTAGACGATCGTGCGCGCCGAGCACGACGGCACGAAGTATTCCTTGCCGTGCTTGAGCTTGAGCGCCTGGATGCGGTGGCTCGCGGTCTTGCGGATCACGTAGAGCTTGCGCTCGAGTGCGTCCGTGACCATCACGTCCTTGCCGCGGCCGATGAAGATCTGGCGGATCAGCGGCTCGCTCGCCTTCACGGTGGGCGAAATCGGCATGGCGTGGTCGACCGGCACGTCGCGCCAGCCCAGCACGACCTGGCCCTCTGCACGCACCGTGCGCTCGAGCTCCTGCTCGCACGCGAGACGCGAGGCATGTTCCTTCGGCAGGAAGATCATGCCGACGCCGTATTCGCCGTTCGGCGGCAGCGTCACGCCTTGACGCGCCATCTCTTCGCGATAGAAGGCGTCCGGAATCTGGATCAGGATACCCGCGCCGTCGCCCATTAGCGGATCGGCGCCGACGGCGCCCCGGTGGTCGAGGTTTTCGAGAATCTTCAGGCCTTGCTGAATGATTTCGTGGCTCTTTTTGCCCTTGATATGGGCGACGAAGCCGACGCCACAGGCGTCGTGTTCGTTTTGCGGGTCATACAGACCTTGCGCGGCGGGCACTGCCGCGCGCTGCGGGTGATCGTTCATGGGGACACCGTCCAAGAAAGGCCAGGCTGGCCGTTGATTCCGTACTTTTTTAATTTCCCGCCGCTTGCGCGACCGCTGTACGGCGTTGCGCGGGCGATGCTGGCTTCCCGCGTTGTGCGTCCAGGAGAGCCGAAAGGCGAATATACGCGACGAATCAAGCACATGCAAATAAATCAGCATGATCGAACCCCGATTACCAGGATGGTGCATCGCACATTCAATTTATTGGGGTCGCACCAAAATGAGGCGAAATAAAACGGCGTCCGCAGCCGCCGTTTTATTCATAACCCGTTGATCTTGAAGCAGATTAATGCGTCCCGGTGCCGGGCTTGTGTTCGTGATGCACCGGCGATGAACCGGTGCCGCTGCCGGAGCCAGACGATGTCGAGCCCGACGAATGCCCCCCTGTGCTACCCGGAGTTGTCCCTGGCGTTGCGCCAGAACCACTTCCCGAGTGCGTGCCGCCATGGCTCCCCGAATGCGTATCGGGTTGTGCCCCGGCGGGGGGCGCATAATTAGGGCTCGATTGACCGCCGGCATGAGGAGCGCCCTGTGCAGCCGGGCTGCCGCCAGCGGCAGCGGTTGCTGCTGTGCCGATCGCGCCTGCGGCCGGTGCCCCTGCCGCAGGTGCCTCCCGCACCTTGCGCGGCCGCCCGCGCGGCAGCGGCGAGACGCGCCGGTTCGCCGTGCGCGAGGCCCACTCGCGATAGGTGTCGCTGCCGAGCACCCAGCCCTTGAGGGTGGCCTGCATTAGCTGCGTGGTCTCGCGCTCGTCGAACGGCTGCTCGCAGAGGTCGCGATAGGCGCGCTGACGCTCGAACGGCGTATTGCCGAGCGCCCAGTAGAGCGGATGGTCGGTGATGAGGCTGTCGACGGTGAGGCCGATGTGATGCCGGTAGCTCGACCATCGATAGTCTTCGGCCGCCGTCACGAGGTGATTGCGCAGCGGCGCAAGCTCGACGACGCGGCTCGCCAACAGGAAGAAGCGCTCGCCCTCGATGACCGTGGCGCGATAACGCCCCTCCCAGAGCGTGCCGCGCCGCGCGTAGCGGCGGTTGAAGTGCGCCACGTAGCGTCTGCCGACCGCCTGCATCGCCTTGGGAAGGCTCGATTCGTCAGAGGGCGTGACGAGCAGTTGCACCGCGCCGGGCATCAAGACCCACGCATGAACCGCCAGATGATGATCGCGCGCCGCTGCCTTCAGGCAATCGATGAACAGTTCGTAATCCTGGTCGTCGACGAAAGCGGGCTGCTGGTCCAGTCCGCGCAGAATCACATGCTGCGGCTGGTCGGGAACATAAAGACGTGCAAGCCGTGCCATGCTCGATTTTCCTGGTACGTTAGTGAATACCCGCATGCCCGCCAAACCGCGCCAGCGCTCATTCTCGCGGGCTTTGCGGCTCGAGCGGAACGCTCGCGGCGCTTAGGGAGAAAGCTCTAGCGGTCTTGTATGGTTTGTTGCAAACGTTGTGTTCATAATGAGCGGGCCTTTCATGGAGGAGCACATATATGAAATTAAAACAGGCGCTGGCAGCGACCGCCGCACTCGCCTGCGTGTCGGGGGCTTACGCACAATCGGCCAACACCTTCTACGTTACAACGGGGTGGTTCCATTTCGCGCCGCAAGACAGCAGCGACCCGCTCAAAATCGATAGCGTAGGCGGCACGCCCGTCAACATGGCTATTCCGAATACGGGCGCCAGCATCAGCACTGCCGACACCCTGGGTCTTTCCATCGGCTACTTCATTACCGATAACATCGCAACCGAAGCCGAACTGGGCATCCCGCCGAAGTTCGATCTTTCCGGCGGCGGCAGCTTCAGCCAGTTCGGCAAGGTGGGCGAAGCACGCCTGTGGAGCCCGGCACTGTTGCTCAAGTACTACTTCAACAAGCCTGACGCAAAATTCCGTCCCTATGCCGGCCTCGGTTTCACCTACACCTGGTTCACCGATGCGCACATCACGAACTCCAGATTCGAGCAAGGCGTACTTGGGGGTCCGACCAGTGTTTCGACGGATCGTTCCTGGGCACCCGTATTTAATGTGGGCTTCAACTACAACTTCACCAAGCACTGGTTTGCCGGTTTCTCGCTCTCGTACATTCCGATCAGCGTGATTGCTTCGTTCGACACCACCGTCAACAACCAGCTGCACACCGAGCGCCGTTCCGAAGCCAAGATCCATCTGAACCCGCTCGTCACCTTCCTGAAAGTCGGCTACAACTTCTGAGCGCCCTCGCGCTTCCGAACACCGCCTCAGCTTCCGCCTGCCCTGCTCTCCGTCCACCCTCGTGGCGACCGACGGAGGGCGGCAGTTCCCGCCGCCCCGTCCCTTACATCAACAGCGAACACTTCTGACATTCGGATCGGCTTTTCTTGATTCTATGCCTCTCGGAAAAACCGTGCTGTCCCCGTAATCAATTGTCGCAAACAAGACGCGCCGAATTGCCGTCCCGGAACGTCCACGCAGACGGCGAGGCCCCGCCAGACCGAGCTCGCCGGGCCGGCTTGCGTGCCATGCCGCCTGTACACCCTGGCGCGCCGGGCACCCGAAATGCGCAATACTCGAACTCCTGTCCTCGCCGCCCCCCCTTTTCGTGGGCGCCGCGAGCCCTCTACCCTGTGTTTTCAATGACGGAGCCATTCATGAGCGCATTCCCGAATACGCGAGACGCCATCGGAGAATCCTGGACGCGCACGGGCCGCCACGCGCGGCGCATTGCACGCCGCGGTCGCGGCGCAGCCGCCGACATCGCCGAAGAACTGCGGGATTTGCTCGCCGAACTGGAAACCACGCTGGGCGAAGGCACCCAAGCCGATGCCGCAGCGCTGCGCGCCGACATCCGCAAGCGTCTGGACTCCGCGCGCGAGCGCCTCGAAGTCGCGCGCGCCTCGGCACGCGAGCGCACCGACGCAGCCATGACCCAGGCCGATGACTACGTGCACGCCAACCCGTGGCAAGCGATTGCCATCGTAGGCGGCATCGCGCTGGTGACAGGCGCGCTTCTCTCGCGCCTGCGCTAAGGCCGCATCGTGCGCCGCAAGCCCCCGACAGTCTGTGTCGACAGGCTTGCGGCCCCGGCTGCTGCGCGCGGCGGTTTGGCAAGACGCCCCTGCGCGCCCCGATCGCCCCTTGGTGAGGCGGGCCTGAAGCCGCGCTATCCGTCGAGCGCGTGCGGCCCGATCAGGTCGATCCGGTCGGTACAGACGGTGTCCACGCCCCAGCTCACGAGCAGGCGCGCGCGTTCGAGGTCGTTCACCGTGTAGGCGAGAATGAAAAGGCCGGCGTCCTTGATGCGGCGAACGAGCGCCTCGTCCAGATACCGGTCGCTCGCATGCAACGAAACACAGCCGAGCGCCGCCGTCTGCTCGCGCCAGTCGTCGGGCACGCGCTCGACCAGCAAGCCGCGCGGCAGATCCGGCGCAGCGTCGCGCGCCGCCGCGAGCGCCTCGAACGAGAACGAGGAAAGCAGCGGCTGCGCCGCCTCACCCCGCCCCGGCGTGCGCCATAGCCGCGCCGTCTCTCCTCCGACGATACGGCCCGTCTCCACCTCCCGGCCCGGACACGGCTTGATTTCCACGTTCGCCGCCAGCCCTTCCTCGCGGCAACACTGCGCCGCCTCGGCCAGCGTGGGCATGTGCTCGCCTTCGAAGCGCGGATCGCACCAGCTACCCGCATCGAACGCCGCGATCTGCGCATAACGCAGTTGCGCCGCCGCGCCGCGCCCGTTCGAGGTGCGCTCGACCGTGTCGTCGTGAAGCAGAAACGCGATGTTGTCGGCCGAGAGCTTGGCGTCGAACTCCACCATCGTGTGCCCAAAGCCGGCGCCTACACAGAAGCCCGCCAGCGTGTTCTCGGGCGCGAGCGTCCCGCCGCCGCGATGCGCGGCAACGCGCGGATACGGCCAGTTTTTCATTGTTTGGACTCCAGATTCCAGACCGAGGGTTCGCGGCGTGCCGCCCGCGAGGGATTCAGGTGCGGCCGGCTCAGGTGCGGCCTGCATAGGTGCGGCCGGCTCGGACGCAGTCGACCTGAACGCGGTCGGCTCAAACGTCGTCGGACACGACGAAAAGGCGCCGGTACTCCTTGAGCGCGTAGCGGTCGGTCATGCCCGCGATGTAATGCGCGATCTGGCGCGGCTGCGACGCTTCGTCGTGCGTTTGATACGCGGGCGGCAACAGACGCGGATCGTCGGAAAACGCCTCGAAAAGCCCCTTCACCACGCGTCGCGCCTTGTTCGCCATGCGCATCACCTGGTAATGCCGGTACAGGTTGCGGTACAGAAACCGCTTGAGCGCGGCTGCCTGGACCGCAACGCGCTCGCTGTGCGCGACGATGGCCGGTGCGGCACGCACGTCATCGAGCGATTGCGGCGCGAACCTCGCGAGATTGCGGCTCGTCTCGTCGATCAAGTCGACGATCAGCGTGTTGATGATGCGCCGCACGGTCTCGTGCACGAGGCGCCGCCCTTCTATCTGCGGATACTCTGCGCGCGCGGCTTCGTAATGCGCCTGCCAGAGTTCGACCTCGGCGAGCTGCTCGATGGTGAGGAGGCCGGAGCGCAGCCCGTCGTCCACGTCGTGATTGTTGTAGGCGATTTCGTCGGCGATGTTGGCGATCTGCGCCTCGAGCGAGGGCTGACGCCCGAGCAGAAAACGTTCGCCCAATTCGCCCAGATGCCGCGCGTGCTCGCGCGAGCAATGCTTGAGGATGCCTTCGCGCGTCTCGAAGCACAGATTCAGGCCATCGAATGCGCCATAGTGCTCCTCGAGTTCGTCGACGACGGCGAGACTCTGCAAGTTGTGCTCGAAGCCACCGTGCTCGCGCATGCATTCGTTGAGCGCGTCCTGGCCGGCATGGCCGAACGGCGTATGGCCGAGGTCGTGTGCGAGCGAAATGGCCTCGACGAGATCCTCGTTCACGCGCAGGTTGCGGGCGACCGAGCGCGCGATCTGCGCGACTTCGAGGCTGTGCGTGAGCCGCGTGCGAAAGAGGTCGCCCTCGTGGTTCACGAACACCTGGGTCTTGTATTCGAGCCGCCGGAACGCCGTGGAATGGACGATGCGGTCACGATCGCGCTGGAACTCGCTGCGCGCGGCCGGGGGCGGCTCGGCAAAGCGGCGGCCGCGCGATTGTGAGGAATGCGCCGCATAAGGCGCGAGCCCTGCGTCGAGATCGCCGAGCATCGCGTGCGCATGCGGCGCGTGGGCCACGCTCTGCGATCCGGCGTCATTTGTCCGGTTCGTACCGTGGTTTGTACCGCCAGGCTCGCCGGCACGGGTTGCCGCATCGATGGCTTTGGCGCCGGATTTCGTGCCAGCTTTCGCGCTGGTTGCGGTGCCCGAGCCAGTGCCGGCATGGCCGTCTTCGCGCTCGCCGGCACAGCTAACTGCGCGCTTACCTGGATATTCGCCTTTGATGTCGCTGCGGGTGTCGCTCAACGGTTCCTCCGCAAGAATCACATGGTGAGCGGCCGCGCAGCCTCGTGGGCGCGGGCCGCGCTCGCTCGAGCCGTTCGCCCCAATCATTCGCTCAGGCCATGCGCCCAAGCCGTTCGAAGCCGCTCGAAGCCACTCGCTCAGGCCCGCTGATACGGGCCGTCAAACTCAGCCTTTCACAGTGGCGGAGAGCGTCGCCTGCACGGCTTCGTCGGGCGCACGGCCGATATGCGTCTGCCCGAAGCGCTCGAGCAGGATGAACTTGATCGCGCCGCCCTCGGCCTTCTTGTCGACCTGCATGAGTTCGACATAGCGCCCGGCGCCGAGCGCGGGGCCCTCGATGGGCAGCTTCGCCGCCTTCACCACGCGCACGAGCCGCTCCCGCGACGCTTCGTCGAGCATGCCGAGACGCACCGAAAGATCGGCCGCCATCACCATGCCGCAGCCCACGGCCTCGCCGTGCAGCCATTCACCATAGCCGAGACCCGCTTCAATCGCGTGACCGAACGTGTGGCCGAAGTTGAGGATCGCGCGCAGGCCGCCTTCGCGCTCGTCGGCGGCCACCACCGACGCCTTGATCTCGCACGAGCGCTTCACCGCGTGCGCGAGCGCTTCGGGCTCGCAGCGGTTGAGCGCCTCGACGTTCGCCTCGATCCATTCGAAGAATTCGGCGTCCGCGATCGCCCCGGTCTTGATGACCTCGGCCACGCCTGCCGCCAGCTCGCGCGCCGGCAGCGTGCGCAGCGCGCCGATATCGGCGATCACGGCCTGCGGCTGATAGAACGCGCCGATCATGTTCTTGCCGAGCGGATGATTGATGCCGGTCTTGCCGCCCACCGACGAATCGACCTGCGAGAGCAGCGTCGTGGGCACCTGGATGAACGGCACGCCGCGCATGTAGCAGGCAGCCGCGAAACCCGTCATGTCGCCGGTCACGCCGCCGCCCAGCGCGATCAGCGTGGTCTTGCGGTCGGCGCGCGAGGTAAGCAGCGCGTCGAAGATCTGATTGAGCGTTTCCCAGTTCTTGTACGCCTCGCCATCGGGCAGCACGACTGTATGCACGTCCTTGCCGAGCGGCGCGAGCGCGGCGCGCAGCTTCTCGCCGTACAGCGGCTCGACCACGGTATTGGTGACGATGGTCACCGACTGGCCGGCGATATGCGGCGCGAACAGCGCCGTCTGGCCGATGAGGTCGGTGCCGATGTGGATGGGGTAGGCGCGGTCGCCCAGTTCGACGTTGACGGTAATCATGCGAGGCATTCGTTCAGGATGGGTGGCGCGAGCAGGAACGCCCTACTCGCGCGCCGGGGTTCGAGCGACGCCGGCCATGTCGAGCTGCATCAACACCATGTTGACGAGGCCGTTCACCGATGGCCGGCCGGTCTCGATCACGAAGTCGGCGACCTCGCGATAAAGCGGATCGCGCTGCGCGTAGAGCGCTTCGAGACGCCCCTTGGGATCTTCGGTCTGCAGGAGCGGCCGGTTCTTGTCGCGGCGCGTGCGCAGCCAGAGGTCGTGCGGATGCGCGCGCAGATAGACCACGAAACCCCGCTCCTTGAGCACCGCGCGGTTCTCGGGCCGCAGCACGGCGCCGCCGCCCGTGGCCAGCACGATGCCTTCGCGCGCACTGAGCTCGTCGATCATATGCGCTTCGCGCTCGCGAAAGCCCGCCTCGCCTTCCAGCTCGAAGATCACCGGAATGCGCGCGCCCGTGCGCGCCTCGATCTCGTGATCGGAGTCGAAAAACGAACGCTCAAGCCGGCGCGCGACCGCCCGGCCCACGGTCGTCTTGCCGGCGCCCATGAGCCCTACGAAAAATACATTGGCGTTTGCGTCCCGCACTTGCAGCGTTTCCTACGAAAGGTTGGTGCCGCAGCTTACTGGCAAAGCGACGGCGTTGTCGAGCCTGCGGCGCCCATGGTCAGGCCCCTTTCAGGAGCCCTCGTGGCACTGGATCAGGCGCTGTATTAATTTGCGGCCAAACCCTGCATCTTACGCCTGCGGCCCTCATTCAATCCCCGCTGACTACGCGCGGCGTGATGAGCACCACCAGTTCGCTGCGTCTGTCACGGTGCGCGCGATGTGAAAAAAGCGCGCCCAGAAACGGTATTTTGCCCAGGAGCGGGACGCGCGTCACATCGTCCCGGTCGTCGGTCGCGTCGATACCCCCAATCGAGACCGTTCCGCCATCCTCGATCTCCACCCGCGTCTGCACGTGCTTGGTGTGAATCGCCGGCCCCGCGGCGGTCTGCTCGCCCACGCTGTCCTTGGCCACGTCGAGATCGAGAATCACGCGGCCATCTGGCGTGATCTGCGGCTCGACCTCCAGCTTCAGCGTGGCGCGACGAAATTGCACGCCCGAAACGCCCTGCCCGACCTTGGCCTGATACGGCAGCTCGGTGCCTTGCTCGACGACGGCCTTGGTGCGGTCGGCGGTCACGACACGCGGACTCGACACCACCCGCCCGCGCCCCTCGGCTTCCAGCGCACTCAGTTCGACGTCGAGCAGGCGCGTCGCGCCCGCGGCCAGCAGCGTGAGGCCGAGTTGCGCAGCGTCGAAGCCGGAGAGCGGCCCTGCTGGCAAGTCGTAGACCGTGCCGACCGCGCTGCCGTGCAACCCGCGCGCAACGCCGTCCGGATCGGTCGGGTAGAGCCCGAGCCGCACGCCCAATTCGCGCGACAGGCCTTCGTCGCCTTCGACGATGCGCGCTTCGATCAGCACCTGGCGCGCGGGCGCGTCGAGCCGACGGATGAGCCCGGCGATCTGGTCGAGGCGCGCCGGCAAATCCGTGACGAATAGCAGATTCGTGCGCGCGTCCGCCACGGCGGCACCGCGCTTCGAAAGCGCACGCTGCGTGCCGGAGCCGGTGAGGAGCCGGCGCAGATCCTCCGCGCGCGCGTACTGAAGCTCGAAGGTTCGGCTCGCAAGCGGCTCCAGCTCGGCGGCACGCGCGTGCGCTTCGAACATTTGGCGCTCGCGCGCCGCAAGGTCCGCCACGGGCGCGACCCAAAGCACGCGGCCGGTGCGCTCCATGGCGAGGCCGTTGGACACGAGCAGCAGATCGAATGCGGCACGCCAGGGTACGCGATCGAGGCGCAACGTGACCTGGCCGCGCACGCGCTCGCTTGCGACGATGTTCAGCTTTGTGAACTGGGCGAACGCGTGCAGCACTGCCGTTAGCTCCGCGCGCTGAAAATTGAGCGAGATCGGCCGGTCGGGCGGCAGGCCGTCATCGTCAGCGGCCGCGCCACTCAGGCGGGCGGGCGCACGCAGCGGCACGGGCGGCCCTTCAAGCGGCTGCGACGTTTCCGGCAAAGTCGCGCCCGCGCCAACCGCCGACGCAGACGCTGCTGCCGCGCGCGGCGCCGCTGGATCGGTGCCCTCGCCCTCCGCACTACCGGGTAGCGAAGCCGCGCCTGCGCCGTTTTCGGGCGTGAACGGGTTCGCGACCCAGCCTGACGGGACATCGGCATCGCCGCCCATCCCACCCGGCGGTAGCGATGGAAGTGGTGGCGCCTCGTAACGCGCAACCGGCGTGGCGGCTTGGCTCCATGCCGGCAGCGGCGGCGGCACGGCGCCTTGTGCGAGCGACGCAGCCTGCGCAATCCATGCAAGCACACAGCTCATCAAATAGTTCGTGCGACGCGCGGGATCCGAAGCTCCACATGAGCGCCACGACAGGCCCGCGCCAAGACGTACCGGTTGCCCGAATTTCATTTGGCGTCCTCCGCCCAGTTCACGGTGTGCGTCGTGCCGTCGAGTGAAAGCACGACGCGCATCGGATCCACGCTGGACACCTGTGCGCCCGCAAGCGTGGCGCCGGTCTGCACAGCCACCGTGCCTTCGGCGGTTTCGACAAGGGCAACCGCTCGCCCGCGCTCAACCAGCATGCCCGACAAACGCATCGCAGCACCGCCCTGCATCCCCACGGCACCCTGACCGCCGGCGAATCCACTCGCGAACGGGTCGGCGGGCGCGCCGCCTTCTTCGTCCTTGCGCGCGAAGGCGATGGCGGGCAGTCCGTCGAACACTTGCAGCATGGCCGAAATTGCAAGGCCACCGCCGCTATGCTTGACCGATAGCTCCACAGGCACAGCAAGCTCGGGCAACGTCGCGAGTCCTTCGAGGAAAGCACGGAGTTGCCCGAAGCTGCCCAGCGCGATCAGCTTCGTCGTGCGGAACGCCTGCGCCGGGGTGCCGCCCGCAGCCGCTGGCTCCAGCGCGATCAGCACGAGTCCGGCCTGCGCCGCAAGCTGCGAGACGCTGCGAATGTCGCCGGCGGCGCTGCCCTCTCGCCGCTGCGGCGCGTCTTGCGCATCGCGCTGCAAGGCCGGCAGACGCGCCAGCGTTTGCTGCGCGCCCGCGAGCCGCGCTTTGGCATCGGCAAGCGCCGCGTGCGCTGCCTGAGCGCCGGCTACGTCGAGAACCGCGCACGCGCCGCCCGCCAGGCACGCGGTGAATACGCCCAGCACCGCAGCAACAGCGACGCGCCGCCGGCCGCTCCACGCGTGCAAGGGCAGCCAGCCGCGCAAGCGTCCGAGCGGAAAGTTGTGCGCGTGTGGGCGTCCGAAGGGGCGCGCGTGCATCCCGAGCGCGGCCATCATTTCGCCCCCTTCGCGCCCACACTACGCATGGTGCTTGCTGCATTTGCCGCCGCGCCCTTCCACGCCAGCCGCACCACCACCTGGATCGGCGCCCCACGCGCCCCACGCGGCCCACCGCGCGGCGCGCGCTCGCGCATGAGCGCGGCCTCCGGCGCACGCTTCAATTCGCGCACGTGAACCGCCTCGATGCCCGGAAGCGCATGCAGGCGTGCGAGCCAGGCCGCCGCAGCCGCCTCGTCGATCGCGCTTGCGTGCAGCTCGGTTTCTTCTGCACGCTGCGCAAGCTGCTCGAGGACGACGCCCGCCGTGCGCGCCTGCGACAACGCGCCGACGAGTGCAAACACATGTGCAAGCGGCTGCGCCCGCTGCTGCGCTTCGGAACGCGCCGCACGCCGCGCGTCGGCTTCGCGTGCGAGCTTGCGCGCAAGCGCCAGGGGCGCACCGAGGCGCGCGAGCTGTCGATCCACCACTTCGCGGCGCGCCTCGACACGGTTGCGTTCGAGCAGTTGCCATCCGGCCACGACGCTGCCGCATGCGCCACCCACGATCAGCGCCGCCAGCCATTCGAACGCGCGGCGCCTGCGCAGGCGCCGCATCGCGCCCGGCCGCCACGGCAGCAAGTTGAATCCACCGTCCCACGCACCCGGCACGGCGCTCTGCTTGCGCTCGCCTGCCGGCGCCGCGTGCACGATGCCCTCCGCCGCGCTCATTCGCTCACCCCGCGCATGGCGAGGCCGAACGCGACGGCACACGACGGGTCGTGCAGCAGATTGGCGTCGAGCGGACGGTCGGTGTCGGCGAGCGGCGCGCATTCGAAAGGCAGCACGGGGCTGCCCAGCACATCGCCGATATCAGCGAGCGAAAAACGCGCGCCGAGCAACAGGGCGAGGTCACCGGACACGAACGTGCAGCCCGTCTGCTCGCCACCTGCCAGATCGCGCAGCGCTTCGACCAGATCCGCGTGCTCCAGCGCCGGAAAGCGCATGGTCCGCACGACGGACTCTTCGGCGACGAACCAGCCGTGCACGCCGTCCGCCCCGACCCACAGCGCCACCCATGCCTCGTGCGGCGGCAACTCGAACGCCGCGGCATGGCGCATCGCGCGCAGCGCGGCATGCGCCTCGTCGTCCACGGCGCGCAGCGCGACGCCCGCCATTGCGGCGCATTCGAGGCGCGCCTCCAGATGAGCGCGCGCCGTAGCCGCGATCGTCACCTGCGTCTCATGCACGGACGCCATGCCGCACTCAAGCTCAAGCGGGCCGACGCGCCAGTCCACGGCCAACTCGGCGCGCTCGACGCCCGACACGCGCTCCGCCTCGGCCAGCACGAGCGGCTCGAGCTCGGTGTAGAGGCCCGAGATGTCCACCCAGCCGGGCTGGCCCACCTGATCTATCCGGCCCACCTTGCCCGCCCGGCTGCCTTGGCCCGCAGGCGCCAGCCGCGCGAGCGGCACGGACGCAAGCAGCGTCGCGCCCGCGGGCAGCGCCATCGCGCAACGCAGCGCTGCCTGCGCGCAGGCATGCGGCAGCGCGCCGAACACCTCCTGCAGTGCGCCTGCCAGCGCCTGGCGATTGACGATCTCCGCGCCCGAGAGCGCTTCGCGCGCCAGCGGCACGCGCCCCAGCCACTCGATGCGCAACGGCCCGCCGCCGAACAGCCGCTGGCTCAAAACGACCAGCGTGACGCCGCGCGCGCCTACGTCGACGCCCGCAGCAAAGCGGCGCGCACCCAGCAACAGCGGATTGAGCAAGCTCATCGCATTCCTCCCATGTACGTCGCGTCGCGAACCATTCACGACGCGCTCAGGGGGAAATTGTGCGAAGCGGTGCTTGCCGCGCACACTCGGCCGGACGGCCAATCCGCGCATGCCGGGCCTTCACGTGACCATCACGCCACCATCGCGCCATCGCTGCGACACCACGACACCACCATCGTGCGACCTTTCCTCGCAGGCGAGACACGACTAGAGTTGCATCCAGGTCTGAAGGCCGTTCCGCCAGCACCGTCCACTGCCGACCTACTGCCGGCCTACTGCCGGCCTCGCCCGCGCACCGGACGTAAGCGTTCCGAAAGCGCTCCAGGGTGGGCGGCTATAATCGCGGGACTGTTTTTTCGGTGTCCGTATGCAAGAAGCTCAGCCTCCCTCGTCCGTTCCGCCGTCCATGCCGCCCGCGCCGCACAAACGCAAGCGGCCCTGGTGGCTCAAGCTGCTGATCGGCGTTTTCGTGCTGTTCGCGGGCGCCGCAGCCTGCGCGGCGCTCGTGCTCGGCTATGCGCTCATCGTCGCCACGCCGAACCTGCCATCGCTCGACGCGCTCACCGACTATCGCCCGAAGGTGCCGCTGCGCATCTACACGCGCGACCACGTGCTGATCGGCGAATTCGGTGAAGAGCGGCGCGATATCGTCCATATCCAGGACGTGCCCGATAACCTCAAGAAGGCGATCCTCGCGATCGAGGACGCGCGCTTCTACGAGCACGGTGGCGTCGATCTCACCGGCATCGCGCGCGCGGGCTTCGTCGCGCTCACCAACGGTCACGCCTCGCAGGGCGCGAGCACGATCACGATGCAGGTGGCGCGCAACTTCTTCCTTTCCAGCGAGAAGACCTACACGCGCAAGATCTACGAGATGCTGCTCGCCTACAAGATCGAGTCGAAGCTCTCCAAGGATCAGATTCTCGAGGTGTACATGAATCAGATCTATCTGGGGCAGCGCGCCTACGGCTTTGCGAGCGCCGCGCGCGTGTACTTCGGAAAGGATCTGAAAGATCTCACGCTCGCCGAATGCGCGATGCTCGCGGGTCTGCCCAAGGCGCCCTCGGCGTATAACCCCGTCGTGAATCCGAAGCGCGCCAAGGTGCGCCAGGAGTACATCCTCGAGCGCATGCTGGAGCTGCACTACATCACCCAGCAGCAATACGACGACGCCGCGCAGCAGCCGCTCGTCGTCAAGGGCGCGGGCAAGGAATTCAGCGTGCACGCCGAGTACGTGGCGGAAATGGTGCGCCAGATGATGTACGCCCAGTATCACGAAGAGGCATACACGCGCGGCCTGAGCGTGGTCACGACCATCGATTCGGCCGACCAGGACGCCGCCTATCGCGTGCTGCGCAAGGGCTTGCTGGACTACGAGCGGCGGCGCGGCTACCGCGGGCCCGAGGCGTTCATCGACTTGCCCGCCGACGCCGAAGACCGCGAGCAGGCCATCGACGACGCCCTGCTCGAGCACCCCGACAATGGCGAACTCGTAGCGGCCGTGGTCACGTCGGCGAGCCCCAGGCAGGTGCAGGCGACCTTCATGGACGGCAACACGGCCACCATTACCGGCGACGGCCTGCGCTTCGCGCAATACAACCTGAGCGCGCGCGCGCAGCCGAGCCAGCGCATCCGCCCGGGCGCGATCATCCGTCTTGCGCGCAACAACGCCGGCGAATGGTCGATCACGCAATTGCCGCAGATCGAAGGAGCGTTCGTCTCCATCGTTCCGCAGGACGGCGCGATCCGCGCACTCGTGGGCGGCTTCGACTTCAACAAGAACAAGTTCAACCACGTCACGCAGGCATGGCGCCAGCCGGGCTCGAGCTTCAAGCCGTTCATCTATTCGGCCTCGCTCGACAAGGGGCTCGGGCCGGCCACCATCATCAACGACGCGCCGCTCTTCTTCAGCGCCGCGGAAACCGGTGGCCAGGCCTGGGAGCCGAAGAACTACGGCGGCGGCTTCGACGGGCCGATGACCATGCGCACCGCGCTCATGAAGTCGAAGAACCTCGTGTCGATCCGCATCCTCAACCACATCGGCACGAAGTACGCGCAGCAATACATCACGCACTTCGGCTTCGACGCCGACCGTCATCCGGCCTACCTGCCGATGGCGCTCGGCGCGGGTCTCGTCACGCCGCTGCAAATGGCCGGCGGCTATGCCGTGTTCGCCAACGGCGGCTATCGCGTGAATCCGTATCTGATCGCCGAAGTCACCGATCAGCGCGGCATGGTGGTCGCGCAGGCGCAGCCGCTCGTGGCAGGCCAGAACGCGCCGCGCGCGATCGACCCGCGCAATGCGTACATCATGAACAGCCTGCTGCAGAGCGTCGCGCAGCGCGGCACGGGCGCGAAATCGAACGTCCTGAAGCGCACCGATCTCGGCGGCAAAACCGGCACGACCAACGACTCGCGCGACGCCTGGTTCGCGGGCTATCAGCACACGCTCGCGGCCATTGCGTGGATCGGCTACGACAATCCGCGCAGCCTCGGCGACAAGGAGACCGGCGGCGGCCTCGCGCTGCCCGTGTGGATCGAATACATGCAGAAGGCGCTCAGCGGCGTGCCCGAATACAAGATGCCGATGCCCGATGGCGTCGTCACGCTCGGCGACGAACTCTATTACGCCGACGCCACGCCGGGCCGCGGCTTCGTTTCGACAGTCGGCATCAGCCAGGCCGCACTGGAGGCCCAGGCGAGCGGCGCCTCGGGCGCAAGCGGCCAGCCGGCTCCAGCGCCCGAGCAGGTCAACGCGAAGGAGAAGGAAGACATCATGAACCTGTTCCGCGGGCATTGAGTGCGCCCTTGAGTGCGCCCGCGCTCAGGCGCCACCATGAAAAACGGGCACCGACGGTGCCCGTTTTCACGTCGAGCGCTGTATCAATCACAGCGCCGTACTATCGCGTCGCGTTCATCACGGCTTGAACGTGACCGGCTCGCCGGCCTGCTCGGTCGCATACGCGGTGAGCGCCGAAAAGAATTCGGTGCCCGTGCGCGTGTCGCGCCACTCGCCATCGATGTAGCGATAGTGAAACCCGCCCGCTTTCGCCGCGATCCAGATCTCTTTCATCGGCGGTTGCAGATTCACGATGATCTTCGTGCGATTCTCGAATTCGAGTGTCAAAACATTGCCGCTGCGCTCGAGTTCGATATCGGCAACGGCATCGTCCACGGCGCGCTCCACCGCCGTCAGCACGGCCTCCGCGCGGCTCAGGTAGTCACTATCTGGCATGCTAAACTCCACCGGTTAATCATTCAGGGACAATTATGCGTGTCAATTTCAGGATGCGCGCTCCGGCATCCCGCGTATCGACGCCCGGCGTACAGGCGATCCGCGTTTCGACGCCCGGCAAGATTCTAGCCGCTTTCGCGATCGGCGCCGTAGCCGCCCTTTCGTTGGCAGGCTGCGGGCAAAAGGGTCCGCTCTACATGCCCACGGTGCCGCCGCTCCCGCAGAAGCCTAATTTCGAGACGCAGCCCCAGGACAACGCAAAGCCGACGCCCGAATCGGCATTGCCGGCATCGGGCGTGCAGGACGGAGAGCTTCCCGATACGTCGGGCACGCCGCTTTCGCTGTCCCCGGATACCGAACTCAAGTCCGCACCCGCGGCCGCCGACGGCGCGCAACCCGCTTCTGCCACGGCCCCGGCCCAGTAAGCAGGGACCCGGCAGTCATCCAGAAGCAACCCGCCCCGACTTCAACCAGACGCTCGCATGACCCAGCCCGCTTTTAATCGCGCCTTTCACCGTGACAACGGCACGCTCTTCGTCGAAGGCGTATCCGCCGCGGATCTCGCCGCGCAGTACGGCACCCCGCTCTACGTCTACTCGCGCTCGGCGCTCACCGCCGCATGGCACGCCTACGCCGACGCCTGCGCGGGCCGACGCGCGACGGTGCATGTCGCGGTCAAGGCGAACAGCAATCTCGCCGTGCTCAATGTGTTCGCGCGCGAAGGCGCGGGCTTCGACATCGTCTCGGGCGGCGAGCTTGCGCGCGTGCTGGCAGCGGGCGGCAAGGCGGAAAACACGGTGTTCTCGGGCGTGGGCAAGCATCCCGATGAAATGCGCATGGCGCTCGAAGCCGGCGTGAAGTGCTTCAACGTCGAATCGATCCCCGAACTCGACCGCCTGAATGCCGTGGCCGGCGAGCTAGGCAAGAAGGCGCCGGTCTCGCTGCGCGTGAACCCGGACGTCGACGCAAAGACGCATCCGTACATCTCCACGGGCCTGAAGTCGAACAAGTTCGGCGTCGCCTTCGACGAGGCACGCGCGACCTACCGCGCGGCGGCGGCCATGCCGCATCTGGACGTGGTCGGCATCGACTGCCACATTGGCTCGCAGATCACCGAAGTCGCGCCGTATCTCGACGCCATCGACAAGGTGCTCGAGCTCGTCGACCAGATCGAGTCGGACGGCGTGCATATCCATCACATCGACGTGGGCGGCGGCCTCGGCATCCGCTACGACGACGAAACGCCGCCCGACATCGGCGATTTCGTGCGCACCGTGCTCGATCGCATCGAGGCGCATGGCGCGAAAATTGGCAAGACCCGCGAGGTGTACTTCGAGCCGGGCCGCTCGCTCGTCGGCAACGCGGGCATCCTGCTCACGACCGTCGAGTTCCTGAAACCCGGCGCGGAGAAGAACTTCGCAATCGTCGACGCCGCGATGAACGATCTCGCGCGTCCGGCCATGTACGAGGCGTATCACGCCATCGAGCCGGTCACCGAGCGTGCGGACGCGGCGCACACCTACGACATCGTCGGCCCCGTGTGCGAAAGCGGCGACTGGCTCGGCCGTGAGCGCACGCTCGCGATTGAGGCTGGCGACGTGCTCGCGATCCGCTCGGCGGGTGCATATGGCTTCGTGATGAGCTCGAACTACAACACGCGTCCGCGCGCGGCCGAAGTGCTGGTCGACGGCACGCGTGCACACGTCGCGCGCGAGCGCGAGACGGTTCAACAATTGTTCGCCGGCGAGCATCTGCTGCCGGATTGAGCGTCGACGGGTGCAATGCGCTCGCGCTGACTGCGGAAGAGAACACAAAAAAGCGACGCCCTGTGCGTCGCTTTTTTTGTTGCCTGCGTGTTTTACCCGCTTTGCCGGCCGGGCTGCGCCACGCGCGGACAGTTACGAACGCATCGCCAGATTTGCCTTGCGCCGCGCGAGCAGCCACGCGCCGATCCGCCAGCCAAGCAGCACGATCATGATCGCGCCATAGAGCTTCGGCAGCACGAGATCGTGCTTGCCCGCCTTCATCCACCAGAAATGCAGGATCGCGAGCACGCCGATCGCATAGATCAGCCGGTGCAGCGTCTGCCAGCGGCGCCCGAGCTTGCGCGTCATCGCACGCGTCGAGGTGACGGCGAGCGGAATCAGCAACACAAATGCCGCAAAACCCACCGTGATGAAGGGCCGCTTGCCGACGTCCTTGAGCATCGCAGCCACGTCGAACCATTTGTCGAACCAGATGTAGGTGCTGAAGTGCAGCGCGGCGTAGAAGAACGCGTAGAGCCCGAGCATGCGCCGAAAGCGGATCAGCGCGCTAAAGCCCGTGAGGCGGCGCAGCGGCGTGACGGCCAGCGTGATGCAGAGGAACACGAGCGTCCAGAGGCCGGTCGAGCGCGTGATGAACTCGATCGGGTTCGCGCCGAGCCCGTCCGTCACGCCGAAGAACACGATGCGCGCCAGCGGATACCACGCCGCGACGAACACCGCAGCCTTCGCCCACGGCAGCCAGCGCGGACCGCTGACTGCGGGCCGTGCCTGAGCCGTGCGAATGGTGGTCGCCGCGCTCGTACGCGTCACCGGGCTCGGAGAAACGGTCGTCGATTCCATCGGTTGCTCCATTGCTGACTCGCGACTCAAAAGTTCTTGCGCAGATCCATGCCCTGATACATCGACGCCACGAGGTCCCCGTAGCCGTTGAACATGAGCGTCTTGCGCTTGGGCGTGAAAAAGCCGTCCTCGCCGATGCGCCGCTCCGTCGCCTGGCTCCAGCGCGGGTGATCGACGCTCGGATTGACGTTCGAATAGAAGCCGTACTCATGGGGCGCGTAGGTGTTCCAGCTCGTGGGCGGCTGCTTTTCCACGAAGCGGATCTTCACGAGCGACTTCGCGCTCTTGAAGCCGTACTTCCACGGCACCACCACGCGCACCGGCGCGCCGTTCTGGTTCGGCAGCACCTGGCCATAGAGCCCGACAGTGAGCAGCGTGAGCGGGTTCATCGCCTCGTCCATGCGTAATCCTTCGGAGTACGGCCAATCGAGGATCGGGTCGCCGAGGCCAGGCATCTGCGACTGGTCGGCGAGCGTGATGAACTGCACGTAGCGCGCATTGCCGGTAGGCTGCGCGCGGCGGATCAACTCGGCGAGCGGCACGCCGATCCACGGAATCACCACCGACCAGCCTTCCACGCAGCGCAGCCGGTACACGCGCTCCTCGAGCGGCGCGAGCTTGAGAATCTCGTCGATGTCATAGACCTTCGCGTTCTTCACCTCGCCCTCCACGCTCACCTTCCAGGGGCGCGGCCGCAGCGTATGCGCATTCGCGGCGGGATCGCCCTTGTCGGTGCCGAACTCGTAGAAGTTGTTATAGGTCGTGATGTCCTTGTAGGGCGTGACCTTGTCGAGCGCGACGAACTTCGTGTTGGTCTTCGCGCCAAGCTTGAGCGCCTTCGCATCCGGCGACGAGTATTCCGCGAACGCATCGCGCGCGCCGAACACGCCCGCCACACCGCCGAGCGCGACTGCCCCCGCCGCCTGAAGCAAGCGGCGGCGTTGTTCGTACACCTTTTGCGGCGTGATCTCGCTCGGGGCGATGTCGTCGCCGTTGAGGATGATCCCGCTGCTGCGTTTGATCCACATGATGTCGCTCCTGTCGACCAGAGTTGGCGCTTTAGCGCTTACTCTGGTCCCATGCTTCGCGGTCGACCAGAGTTGGCGCTTTAATGCTTACTCTGACTTGGACCCGCTGCGCCCGCGCGCCGTTCGAGGCCCCAATACCGGGCAAACGCGCGCGCCTCTCAATCCTTCCCGCACCGCAAATAAAAAACCGTCGGAGCGCGAGGCATCCGACGGTTAGTTCGTTGCGCGGGCGGCTGCGGTTACACAGCGCCGCATTACCGCGCGTTACAGCTTGCCGTAGCTATGCAGGCCCGACAGGAACATATTCACACCGAGGAAAGCGAAGGTCGTGACGAGCAGGCCCGTGAGCGCCCACCAGGCGGCCACGCCACCGCGCAGCCCCTTCATGAGGCGCATGTGGAGCCACGCCGCGTAGTTAAGCCACACGATCAGCGCCCAGGTTTCCTTCGGATCCCAACTCCAGTAGCCGCCCCACGCCTGCGCGGCCCACAGCGCGCCGAGAATGGTCGCGATGGTGAAGAACGCGAAGCCGACGGCGATCGACTTGTACATGACGTCGTCGAGCACGTCGAGCGCGGGCAGACGGTCCGCCAGCACGCCCCGTTCCTTCATGATGTAGGCCACGCCGACCATCGCCGAAAGCGCGAAGCTGCCGTAGCCGATGAAGTTCGCCGGCACGTGGATCTTCATCCACCAGCTTTGCAGCGCGGGCACCAACGGCTGGATCTGCTGCGCGTCGCGCGAGATCGAGTACCACATCAGGAAGCCCACGGCCGCGCTGATCACGAGCAGCACGAACGCGCCGAGCGCACGCGTGTTGTAGTGCTTTTCGTAATACAGATAGAAGAGCGCCGTGATGAGGCTGAACAGCACGAACACTTCGTAGAGGTTCGAGATGGGAATATGGCCGACATCCGCGCCGATCAGATAGGACTCGTACCAGCGCACCATCAGGCCGACGAAGCCGATCAGCACTGCCGCCCACGTGAGTCGCGTGCCGATCGCGCCGCCCGTAGGCGAGCGCGAAAGCAGACCGACCCAATAGAAGAATGTCGCGAGCACGAACAGCGCGCTCATCCACAGGATGGCCGACTGGCTCGAGAGGAAGTACTTGAGGAAGAACGCCTGGTCGGCGCGCGCGAGGTCGCCCTGATAGATCTGTATAGCGCCGATTGACAGCACGGCGATGCCCGCCATCAACAGACGCGCCGGCTTCCAGCGCCAGCCCAGCACGACGAGCGCCGGCACCGTGCCGCAGAGCACCAGCTTGTCGTAGTAGTTCATGTGCGCGTGATAGCGCGAGAGCGCGAAGCCCGCGCCCACGACCAGCGCCAGCGCGAACAGCCAGTCGAGCGCCGTGAGGCGGCGCAGGAAGGGGCGTTCGTCGAAGAACGCGCCCGCGTGGGGATCGTGCGCAAGCGCTGCGTCGTGTGCCGCAGCCGCCGCTGCGCGGTCGGCGCGGCGCGTTTGCGCGGAAGAAGTAACTTGAGTCAAGTCCATGGGCTTACCGGTGTCGATCGTGAGTTTCCGTGGATCGCATCAACCACGTGCATCGCGTGAATGGTGCGTGGATCAAGGGGTACGGTCCGTCCCGCCGCTGCCTGCGCCGGTGGTGGCCTCGGGCTTCTTGCCCAAGGCTCGGGAGACTGCTTCGCGGGTACGGGCAAACTCTTTCTCGAAGTCGAGGGTGCGGCGCGCGGTCGACATCGCCATGATGACGTCGACACCCTTGCCATTGGCCTCGCTCCGGTCCTTCAACCAGAACCACAGACGCCGCTCGCGCACGTAGAACATCGAGAAAATCCCGAGCACGAGCAACAGGCTGCCAAGATACACGACTTTCTTGCCCGGCGCGCGCGTCACCTGAAATACCGAAGCTTGCACCTGCTTGAATGAATCAAGCTGTAGATAGACAGGCGATCCATACAGGAAGCTGTCGGAAACCGCGTTGATCGAGTCCTGGATGAAGCGTGCCGATTGCGCATCGGGCGTGAGCACGGCCTCGCCGGCTTGCGTGCGCGCAAGTTGCCAGAGGTCCCACGTCGCGCCTTCGAGCATGCGCAGGAGGAGCCCCGCAGCCTTTTCCTGCTGGTCCTTCGGCACCGATTTGTCGATGAACACCGCCACCGCCTGGAAGCCCCCCATTTGCGCCTTTGGCGCACCTTGCGTCGAGGGATCGCTCCCAGAGAAAAGGGTCAGCACGCGCAGCGCGCTGTCTTCGAGATGCTGCTGCAACTCGCGGTTCGAATCGGGGACGGAGCGCACGGCGAAGCGATGCGCGGCCTGCGCGCGCAACGCCGGATCTTCGAACGCCGCACGCAGCAGCATCCACTCCTTCATGGTGCCGCCGCTGTCGGCGGGAATGCGCAGGTAGCGGAACGGCTCGTCAGGGTTCTCGCGCATGCCGGCGAGGAATATGCGCTGGCCGTTCACGTCCACGGGCAGCATGTAGTTGTTGTACTCGCGCGCCTGGCCGTCCTTGTTGCGCACCTTGTACTGCACCGAGGGCCCTACGTTATGCAGATCGAGCGGCTTCGAGCTTTTCGCCCCAGAGCCGAGACGCTCGTCGAACGCTTCCTTGAGGGTCTGATGCGCGACGCCGCGCACGTCGGTCTGCCCGCTGCCGTTCGAAATATTCTCCACGTTGATCGCGCGGAAGTCGGCGAACTCGATGGTCTGGCCGTCCACGCCCGGCACGCTCTCGCCCGCGGGCAGCGCAAGCTTCGCCGAATTGCCGATCGTGCCGCCGAACGGGAAGCTCTTCGCGCTCGCCCCGGCCATCGGCCAGGCGGTCATGTGCATCTGCGAGCCGCCATCCTGGAAGCTCGACTGGTAGATCGACACGCCGTCGTACTCGAACGGCTCGTTCACCTCGACGCGCGCCGGAACGCGCTTGCCCGTCTTGTGGTCGATCACGACGATGTCGCTCGCGAAGAGCTTCGGCATGCCGGTCGAGTAGTAGTCGACGATGAACTTGTTGAGCTGGATCGAGAACGGCAGATCCTGGATGAGCGAACCGTTGGGCTGGTTCAGGATGGCCGTGGAGACGTACTGGCCCTCGGGCACCCACGCGTAGCCGCGGAAGGTCGGGTTCGCTGTGGAGAGGCGATGCTCGGGCGGAATGTCGTTGATGACGGCATTGCTCTGGACGGGCGTCTTGTTGAAGAGCCACATCTGGAATTTGATCGGCAGATTGCTGTCGAGCAGGCCGCCGATGCAGATCACCACGATGGCGAGGTGCGCGAAGATGTAGCCGATCTTCGCGAGCGCGCCGCGCTTGGCTGCGATGAGCGTCGCGCCCTCGGTCTCGCGCGTGACGAACTTGTAGCCGAGGCGCTGCGCCAGCTTGCCGAGCGTCGCGGCCGTTTGTTCGCGCGAGCCGCCCTCGAGCACGAACTCGCCCTTGTGATGGAACGCGCGCAGGCTGCCTTCGCGGACCTTGTCCTTCCAGCTCTTCGTGTCCGCGATCATCTTCGGCGCGTTGCGGATCACGCACAGCGAGATCGACACCACGAGAAAGCCGAGGATGGTCATGAACCACCACGCGCTGTAGACCGTGTAGAGGCTCAGCGAACGGAAGATGTCGGCCCAGAACGGGCCGAACTGGTTGACGTAGTTGGGGTACGGGTCGTCCTGCGTGAGCACCGTGCCGACGATGCTCGCAATGGAAAGCACTACGAGCAGCGCGATCGCAAAGCGCATCGAACTGAGCAGCTCAACGGCGCTTCTGACCGCTCTCTGGCGGATATTCAACTGCAAACCCTGCGTGGTGACGCTCATTCAAACTCCGCTTCTCATTGCGCTTCGCATTGCACTTTTCGTCAGCGCCCTACAGCAACGCATTACATCAACGCATTACAGCAAAAAGGGTGCGGGACCGCCGCATATATACGGCGCCCGCACCCTTTTCTTGTTCTTCGACTGCCCGATGCTAGATCAGGATCAATGCAGACCCGCCGCGTAGTCGGCAACCGCCTTGATTTCGTCGTCCGAGAGACGGTGCGAGATTTCGTGCATCGGCTCATTGTTATTGCGCGTGCGCTGCTGGAACGCCTGCAACTGCGCGACGATGTATTCCGACCATTGGCCCGACAAACGCGGGTACTGGATTGGAATACCCTGGCCTGTTGGCCCGTGACACGCGGCGCATGCGGGCACACCCTTGTCCGCGATACCGGCGCGCCAGATCTTCTGGCCAACCGGCACGGTCTTCGCGTCGTGCGCAAAGCCGGGCTTGGTCGTCTGCGAGGAGAACCAGGCAGCAACGTTGATCATATCCTGATCGGAAAGCGCGCTGGCAAAGCCAACCATAATTGGATTATTACGCGCAGGGGGCTTGCCACCAGGCTGTGGCTTGAAATCCTTGAGCTGCTTGACGAGATATTCGGCGTTCTGGCCGGCGAGTTTGGGATAGGCGCCGCCGCTGCTGTTGCCATCGGCGCCATGACAGGCGGCGCAGACTTGCCCCGCAATGGCTTGGCCCCGGGCGAGATCGGGCTTGGCCGGAGAGGGCTCGGCGGCCATCGCCATCATCGAAACACCTGCTGCAAGACCTGCCGTTGTCGCAACTATCGCAAATTGGAGTAACTTGAAGGACTTGCCCAGTCGATTCATTCGCGCACCTTGTTTCGTCTTGTGGGAATCAGGTTCTGCAAATACGACAGCAACCGCCTACCTCGAAAGCCCCGCGCTGGCCTCGGCGGTATTCAGTAAACCATCGCATTGTACAATAGCGCGCAAGGCGCCACGGCGCCAGTCGGGCCTCTCCCCGATATCATCAGATCCTTCCCGGCACCTCCGGGCCTGGCGGACCCGCCGCCTCGCTTTTTTCTCTTGTGGTCCTACCGATGGCCTTCCTGCTGCACCAAGCCCGTTTCTTCACGACGGTGAATCATCTGCGCGACCTGCCCGCCACGGCGCGGCCCGAGGTCGCGTTCGCCGGGCGCTCGAACGCAGGCAAATCCACGGCGATCAACCTGCTGTGCAACCAGAAGCGCCTCGCCTTCGCGTCGAAGACACCGGGCCGCACGCAGCACATCAACTATTTCTCGGTGGGCAAGGCCGACGAACCCGCGGGCTATCTGGTCGATCTGCCGGGCTACGGCTATGCCGAAGTGCCGGAAGCCGCGAAGGCGCATTGGGAGCAACTGCTCTCCCTCTATCTGCAAACGCGCGCGCAACTCGCCGGCCTCGTGCTGATGATGGACGCGCGCCGGCCGCTCACCGAGCTGGACCGCCGCATGATCGAGTGGTTCGCGCCGACTGGAAAGCCCATCCACGCGCTTCTGACGAAATGCGACAAATTGACGCGTCAGGAGAGCGTCCTTGCGCTGCGCACGGCGAACAAGGCGTTCGATGAATACAGCAAACAGGGCTATGAAGGGAAGCTGAGCGCGCAGCTCTTTTCGGCGCTCAAGCGCGTGGGGCTCGACGAGGCCCATGAGGTCATCGAGAGCTGGATCGCGCCCGAGGAAAAATCCACCGCCGCTTAAGCCGGCACGCCGGGACCGCAAGACCCGGCCCGGAACGCCCGCGCCTGCCGGAAATTCCGCGTGTCCGGCGCATCCAGCATCATCCTGAATCGCGCCTCCGGAGTCGCCCACCCCAGCGCTTCTCTTGCGACCTTCCGAGCGCGAATGCGCGCAAGCCCACATATCGGGACGTGCGACACTGCTCGCACTTCTCGCCCGTGCGCGGGGCACATTTCGGCGGCACATAAAAAAACCCGCCGTAAATGCCGGCGGGCTAAACAGCCTTATCGAAAAACGACAGGCACCCGCTCAGGGAGGAGAAGCGGGGAGTCTGGCGCCAGGCGCCTCGCTCGATCGGTATGATATACCATTGTCCTGAAAAGTTTCCTTCGCGCCCGAGCGCGTCCCGTTTCAAGATATCTGCCGACATGAGCTTCTATCCGCATCATCGTCCTCGCCGCATGCGCCGCGACGACTTCTCGCGCCGCCTGATGCGCGAAAACCTCCTTACCACCAACGACCTGATCTACCCCGTGTTCGTGGTCGCGGGCACCAACGTGCGCGAAGCCGTGCCGTCGATGCCCGGCGTCGAGCGCGTTTCGGTCGACCTGCTCATGGGCGTGGCCGAGCAGTGCGTCGAGTTGGGCATTCCGGTGCTTTCGCTCTTCCCCGCCGTCGATCCGGCGCTGAAGACGCCCGACGGCATCGAAGCGACCAACCCCGAGGGCACGATTCCGCACGCCGTGCGCGAGCTCAAGAAGCGCTTCCCCGAACTGGGCGTACTCTGCGACGTCGCGCTCGACCCGTACACGAGCCACGGCCAGGACGGCGTGCTCGACGAAAACGGCTACGTCATCAACGACGAGACCATCGAGATTCTCGTCGCGCAGGCTCGCGCGCAGGCCGAAGCGGGCGTCGACATCGTCGCGCCTTCGGACATGATGGACGGCCGCATTGGCGCGATCCGCGAGATGCTCGAGAGCGAGAACCACATCCATACGCGCATCATGGCGTACTCGGCGAAATATGCTTCGGCGTTCTACGGACCGTTCCGCGACGCCGTGGGCTCGGCATCGAATCTGGGCAAGGGCAACAAGATGACCTACCAGATGGACCCGTCGAACTCGGACGAAGCGCTGCGCGAAGTGCGCCTCGACATCGAGGAAGGCGCGGACATGGTGATGGTCAAGCCCGGCATGCCGTATCTCGACATCGTGCGCCGCGTGAAGGACGAGTTCCGCTTCCCGACCTACGTGTACCAGGTGAGCGGCGAATACGCCATGCTTAAAGCCGCCGCGCAAAACGGCTGGCTCGACCACGACAAGGTGATGATGGAGTCGCTGCTCGCGTTCAAACGCGCGGGTGCGGACGGCATCCTCACGTACTTTGCACTCGACGCGGCCCGTCTGCTGCGCGCGCAGAAGTAAAAGCCGCGCCGCCTGATAGCGGCACTGCGAGCGGCACTGCAAGCGGCACCGCGCTTTGCAGTCTCTCATACGAAAAAGGCACGTCATTGCGACGTGCCTTTTTCGCTTCTGTGGCCACACCACGCTGCGTGGGAAGCCGTGCGGTGTACTTATGATTTCCCGTTGAGCACCGAAAGCGTGGAGCGCGCGGGCGCAGCCGACGCCGAAGGTGCCGACGATTGGGCCTGCGCCGCCACGCGGTCGAGTCGAGTGAGGAATTTGTCGGCGTTTTCGTAACCCACCACGCGCAGCACTTCCTGGCCGCTCGCGTCGAAGAGGATGATGCCCGGCGGCCCGAACAAGCCAAAGCGCTTGAGCAGCGCCTGATCGTCGGGGCTATTGGCCGTCACGTCGGCGCGCAGGAGTCCGAGCTGCGCAAGGCGCGCCTGCACGCGCGGATCGCTGAACGTGAACTTCTCCATCTCCTTGCAGCTCACGCACCAGTCCGCGTAGAAGTCGAGCATGGCGGGCTTGCCCGCCGCCTTGAGCGCCGCGTCGAGTTGCGCCGACGAGCGCACCGGCGCGAAGTTCAGCGCATCGGCTTCGGCCGCCGCGCCCCGCATCGCACCGTTGCCAACCTCGCCGCCGGCGCGGGCGGCCAGCACTGCGAGCGGACGCAGCGGATCGGTCGAGCCCGCCGAGAGACCAACAATGAGCGTCGCGGCCCAGATCGCGAACGCCGCGCCCACGCCACGGCCCAGACGCCGCCAGACGCTGGATGCGCCCGCATTCGGCGTAAAGAGCCCGAGAGCGGCGGCGGCCAGCAGCAGCCAGAGCGCGGCCAGCAGCATTTGCGCGCTCGCGCCCAGCACGGGCCACACGATCCACAGCGCGGCCGCGAGCAACACGACGCCGAAGAAAACCTTCACGCCGTCCATCCACGTGCCCGCGCGTGGCAGCAGCGTGCCCGCGCCGAGCCCGATGATCATGAGCGGCACACCAAGGCCGATGCCCATCGCGAAGAGTGCCCCGCCGCCGAGGACGGCATTGCCCGTGTGCGCGATAAACGCGAGCACCGCAAAGAGCGGCGCGGTCATGCAGGCGCCGACCACGAGTGCGGAAAGCGCGCCCATCACGGCGACGGCCACGAACTTGCCGCCCGAGCGGCCCTGCGACGCGCGAGACGCGCCGTCCTGCCAGCGCTGCGGAAGCGCGAGGTCGTAGCCGGCGATCAACATCAGGGCGAAAACAGTGAGCAGCGCGGCGAACACGCCGAGCACCCACGGGTTTTGCAGCCACGCGCCCAGACTCTGCCCGACAAGCGCAGCGGCAATCCCGAGCACCGTATAGACCAGCGCCATGCCGAGCACGTAGACGAACGATAACGCGAAGCCGCGCCCACGCGTGACCTGCGCGCCCTCGCCCACGATGATGGCCGAGAGGATCGGAATCATCGGATACGAACAGGGCAGCAGGCTCAGCACGATCCCCGCGAGAAAATACAAGCCGACGACGCCGAAAAAGCCGCCGCCTTGCAGCAGCGATTGCGCGTAGTCCGCGCTCGTTGCGCGTTCGTACCAGGGCTGCTGCGTGCTATCCGTTGATACCGACGGCGCCACCGACGCAACCGGAGCAACCGAAGCGCCGTTGCCTGCCGAGGAAGACACCGTGCTCTGCCCGCCCGCAGCGGCCCGAAGCGCCGCGCCGCTCACATGATAGACATGCTCGGCCGGCGGATAGCAGATGCCTGCGTCAGCGCATCCCTGCGAGGTCACGGCAAGATCGAAAGCGCCGCTGGCCTGCTTCACCGGCACGCGGATCGTGATTTCGTTGCGGTAGGTCTCGACGTTCTTGTTGAACGTCGTATCGAACTTCACGTGTCCGGGAGGAATCTGCGCATCGCCGAGCGAGGCCGTACCGTTGCGCATCGCGAATGCAAAGCGCTCGCGGTACATGTAATAGCCGTCGGCGATCTTGAAATGAACATCGACGACGCCCGGCTCTTCGCTCGCACTGAACGTGAAAGCCTGATCGGGTGGCAGAAAATCGTCGTCGGCACGGGCGGGTGCGGCACCGAACAGAAACGGCAGCAGGCAGCAAACCAGTGCGAGGAAAGCGTAGAGCGAGGTGTACGGCGCGGCGCCCAGGCGCCGATCGAAGCGGTTAGACATGAATGGGGCGATGTGTCTCGGCATTGACCCATTGGCCGTAGGCGTTCGACGCCGTGACCTGCCACGAGAGTATCTCGGGCGTATCGTAGGGATGCTGGGTCTGGATGAACTGTTCGAGCTCGGCCGCGCGCGCGAGACTCGTCTTGAAAAGCAGCTGGACCTCGTCGCCGGACTCGATCCTGCCCTGCCAGTGGTACTGCGAATGTACGGGACCCAGGCGCGTCACGCAGGCCGCGAGGTGCGCTTCGAGCGCAGTCGACGACAGCTTTTCGGCGGCGTCCTCGTCGGGCACCGTGGTCAACATCAGGGTTACATTGAGGGTCACGACAAACTCCGTCATGGCGCCCCGCACCCGCGGCGCGAGAGCCGAGGGCGCCTGAGGCAGAACGTTATCGTACCACCGGCGTCGATTGACTTCGTTCATACGCCATCGGCGTGCGTAACGACGACACAGCGGACGACACAGCGATGACACCGCGGACGCCATCACGACAATGCAGCGGCGACAGACAGCAAACGCATACGCGCGTCGTTTAATCCGTCACCGAAAACAAAAAAGCCAGGCTAGGCCTGGCTTTTTTGCGTGCCGCCCAGTGCGCAATGACCACTGCGCCGGGCAACTGAAAGCTTATTCCGCTTCCTGGACGTTCTCTTCCGCGACTTCCGGACGATCGAGCAGTTCGACCAGTGCCATCGGTGCGTTGTCGCCAACACGGAAACCGAACTTCAGGATGCGCAGGTAGCCACCCGGACGGTTCGCGAAGCGCGGGCCGAGCACGTCGAACAGCTTCGTGACCGAGTCACGATCGCGCAGGCGGTTGAACGCCAGACGACGGTTTGCGAGCGACGGCTTCTTGCCCAGCGTGATGAGGGGCTCGACAACCTTACGGAGTTCCTTCGCCTTCGGCAGCGTGGTCTTGATGACTTCGTGCTCGATCAGCGAGTTGGACATGTTACGGAGCATTGCCAGACGGTGGCTGCTCGTGCGGTTCAGTTTCCGCAGACCATGACGGTGACGCATTTCAATTTCCTTGAAACAAAGTTTTGGTCCAGCTCTTCTATCGCTTCGTCAGGTTTGACACCTCGCCGAAGCACGGGCCGGTACGTGAAAAAGGCAAGACGCGGATTTTAAAGGAAAATCCGCGTCCGTGCCACATTACTTACTTGTCGACTTATTTGTCCAACCCGGCCGGCGGCCAGTTTTCGAGCTTCATGCCGAGCGTGAGACCGCGCGAAGCGAGCACTTCCTTGATCTCGTTGAGCGACTTGCGACCCAGGTTCGGGGTCTTGAGCAGCTCGTTCTCGGTGCGCTGGATGAGGTCGCCGATGTAGTAGATGTTCTCGGCCTTCAGGCAGTTCGCCGAGCGAACCGTGAGTTCGAGATCGTCCACCGGACGCAGCAGGATCGGATCGATCTGCGGTGCGCGCGACGGCGCTTCCGCGGCCGTTTCCGTGCCTTCCAGTGCAGCGAACACCGACAGCTGATCCACGAGGATGCGCGCCGACTGGCGGATCGCTTCCTCAGGCGAGATCACGCCGTTGGTTTCGATGTTCATCACGAGCTTGTCGAGGTCGGTACGCTGCTCGACACGCGCGCTTTCGACGGCGTAGCTCACGCGGCGAACCGGCGAGAACGACGCGTCCAGCACGATACGGCCGATGATCTTGGCCGACTCGTCGCCATAGCGGCGCACGTTGCCCGGCACATAGCCACGGCCCTTCTCGATCTTGATCTGCACGTCGAGCTTGCCGCCCTTCGTCAGATGCGCAACCACGTGTTCCGGGTTGATGACTTCGCAGTCGTGCGAGAGTTCGATGTCGCCAGCGGTGACAACACCTTCGCCTTCCTTGCGCAGCGTAACCGTTACTTCGTCACGGTTATGCAGCTTGAACACCACGCCCTTCAGGTTCAGCAGCAGGTTGACCACGTCCTCTTGCACACCATCGAGCGTCGAGTACTCGTGCACGACGCCTGCGATCGTCACTTCGGTCGGCGCATAGCCCACCATCGACGACAGCAGCACGCGCCGGAGCGCGTTACCCAAGGTGTGGCCATAACCGCGTTCGAACGGCTCCATGACCACTTTCGCGTGGTTCTCGCCGAGAGATTCCACAGCGATGATCTTGGGTTTCAACAAACTGGTTTGCATAGGTTTTCCTTTTCAATACCCTCGGCTCGTTACACCGATAAGGCTGAGAATGGCAACAACCTGAAAAAAACAGCCGAGGCCACCTCCTGCGCGAAGCACAGAGGTTACCCCGGCCGTCAATCCGATTAACGCGAATACAATTCGACGATCAGGCTTTCGTTGATGTCGCCAGCGATGTCGCTGCGCTCCGGCATGCCCTTGAACGTGCCTTCGAACTTCTTCGCATCGACCGCAACCCAACCCGGCATGCCGCCTTGCTCAGCCAGCGACAGCGCTTCGACGATACGCGCCTGCTTCTTCGCCTTTTCGCGAATCGCGACGACGTCGCCTGCCTTCACTTGCATCGACGGGACGTTCGCAACGACGCCGTTCAGCGTGAGAGCCTTGTGGCTCACGAGCTGACGCGCTTCAGCGCGGGTCGATGCAAAGCCCATGCGGTACACGACGTTGTCGAGACGCGATTCGAGCAGTTGCAGCAGGTTTTCGCCGGTGTTGCCCTTGCGACGGTCCGCTTCCGCGAAGTAGCGGCGGAACTGGCGCTCGAGCACGCCGTAGATGCGCTTCACTTTTTGCTTTTCGCGAAGCTGCGTGCCGTAGTCGGAGGTGCGGGCGCCCGAGGTGCGGCCGTGCTGACCCGGCTTGCTGTCGAGCTTGCACTTGTCGGCGAGCGAGCGGCGTGCGCTCTTCAGGAAGAGGTCGGTGCCTTCACGGCGGGACAGCTTGGCCTTCGGGCCGATATAACGTGCCACGTTGCTTTCCTTCGATAATTGATCACGCGAGGGCTTGCGGCCTTCGCGCTAGTCCGGCTCTTTGAACCGAACGGTGGGCTTAGTCAATTCAATAACGCCGAGAGCCTGGGACGCCGTAACCGGCGGCTCAGGCGATCGGCAATACGCGACGCCTTAGATGCGGCGGCGCTTCGGCGGACGGCAGCCGTTGTGCGGGACCGGCGTCACGTCGGAGATCGCGGTGATCTTGATGCCAAGACCATGCAGCGCGCGCACCGCCGATTCGCGGCCAGGGCCGGGGCCCTTGATACGCACTTCGAGGTTCTTGACGCCGTATTCCATCGCGACACGGCCAGCCGACTCGGCTGCGACCTGAGCTGCGAAGGGGGTCGACTTACGCGAACCCTTGAAGCCCTGACCGCCCGACGTTGCCCAGGCAAGCGCGTTGCCCTGGCGATCGGTGATCGTGATGATGGTGTTGTTGAACGACGCGTGAACGTGAACCACGCCCTCGGCGACGTTCTTCTTAACCTTCTTGCGAACGCGTTGCGCCGCGGAGTTGTTCGAAGCCTTAGCCATTACGTTTTCCTGTAACTTTCAGTTCCGCTTACTTCTTCAGCGACTGTGCTGCGCGGCGCGGACCCTTACGCGTGCGCGCGTTGGTACGCGTACGCTGGCCACGCAGGGGCAGGCCCTTGCGATGGCGCACGCCGCGGTAGCAGCCGAGGTCCATCAGGCGCTTGATGTTCATCGTCACTTCACGGCGCAGATCGCCTTCGACGACAAACTTGCCCACTTCCTCACGCAGCTTTTCGAGATCCGCGTCGTTCAGGTCCTTGACCTTCTTGTCAAACGGCACACCCGCGGCAACGCAGATGTTGCGCGAACGCGTGCGGCCAACACCGAAAATTGCCGTGAGGCCGATTTCAGTGTGCTGGTGGTTCGGGATGTTAACCCCTGCAATACGAGCCATTGTTTTTCCTCAAACAAAAAGCGCAAGCGCGCTAATCAGCCTTGACGCTGCTTGTGGCGCGGGTCCGAGCTGCAGATCACGCGAACGACGCCGTTGCGCTTGATGATTTTGCAGTTGCGGCAAATGCGCTTTACCGATGCCATCACTTTCATGATATTACCCTTTTTCCTAAATCACTTCGCCCGGAACACGATCCGCGCACGCGACAGATCGTAAGGCGTCAACTCTACCGTCACCTTGTCGCCCGGGAGAATGCGGATGTAGTGCATCCGCATTTTTCCGGAAATATGTCCCAGAACGACATGGCCGTTTTCCAGCTTCACCCGGAAGGTTGCGTTGGGGAGGTTTTCGATGACCTCACCCTGCATCTGGATTACATCGTCTTTGGCCATAGGTTCTTACCGCATCGGGACTCCGCCGCCCTTGAAGTTGGCCTTCTTGAGCAGCGATTCATATTGTTGCGACATTACGTACGACTGCACCTGCGCCATGAAGTCCATTGTGACGACGACAATGATCAGCAGCGACGTTCCACCAAAATAAAACGGCACGTTCCAGCGCAGCACCAGAAACTCGGGCAGCAGGCAGACGAACACGATATAGATCGCACCGGCCAGCGTCAGACGCGTGAGGATGCGGTCGATATAGCGAGCCGTCTGATCGCCCGGGCGGATGCCAGGTACGAACGCGCCACTCTTCTTCAGGTTGTCAGCCGTTTCCCTGCTGTTGAACACCAGAGCGGTGTAGAAGAAGCAGAAGAAGACGATCGCCAACGCGTACAGCAACACGTACACAGGCTGGCCAGGCTTGAGGGCTTCGGCCACGTTGTGCAGCGTGTCTGCGAACCAACCGGATCGCGATCCCGAACTGAACCAGTTCAGGATAGTTGCCGGGAACAGGATGATCGACGATGCGAAGATCGGCGGAATCACGCCCGACATGTTCAGCTTGAGCGGCAGGTGCGACGACTGCCCACCGTAAATCTTGTTGCCAACCTGACGCTTCGCATAGTTCACGAGGATCTTGCGCTGGCCGCGTTCGATGAACACCACCAGATACGTCACGGCCGCGATCAGCACCACGATGATGATCGCCGAGACGGGGCCCATCGAGCCGGTGCGAACCAGTTCGAACAGACCGCCGATCGCATTCGGGAAACCCGCTGCGATCCCGCCGAAGATGATGATCGAAATGCCGTTGCCAAGCCCGCGTTCCGTGATTTGCTCACCGAGCCACATCAGGAACATCGTGCCGGTCACGAGCGTCATGACCGTCGTCAGGCGAAACACCATGCCCGGATCGATCACGAGGCCGGGCTGGTTTTCCAGCGCGACCGCGATGCCGAAAGCCTGAAAGGTTGCCAGCACCACCGTGAAGATTCGCGTGTACTGCGTGATCTTGCGTTGTCCAGCCTGCCCTTCCTTCTTCAGCGCCTCGAGCTGCGGCGAGACGATCGCCATGAGCTGCAAGATGATCGACGCCGAGATATACGGCATCACACCCAGCGCGAAGATCGTGAAGCGAGACAGTGCGCCACCCGAGAACATGTTGAACATGCCAAGGATACCGCCCGACTGGCTCTGGAAGAGCTTCGCCAGTTGGTCCGGGTCGATGCCCGGCACCGGAATATGCGCACCGATGCGATAAACGACCAGCGCCAGCAGCAGGAACACTGCACGCCGGCGCAGGTCGCCGAACTTCGGAGCGCTGCGACCGGTTTTTGCGAGACTCGGGCTATTAGCCAAGTAGCTTCTCCGATGCAGATGCTAGTGACGGCGGGCAAGCCCGCACGCACCACTCACAATCACTCGGCAAAAGAACCGCCTGCTGCTTCGATCGCAGCACGCGCATTCTTCGTCGCACCCAGACCCTTGACCACGACCTTGCGCTTGATTTCGCCGGTGGCGATGATCTTCGCGCTCCTGGTCATTTCGCCAACGAGGCCTGCCTGCTTGAGAGCCAACAGATCGATTTCGTCGACCGACAGCTTCTCGATATCGGCGAGGCGCACTTCACCAACGAATTCCTTCGTCAGCGAGGTGAAGCCACGCTTGGGCAGACGACGCTGCAGAGGCATCTGACCGCCTTCGAAGCCGACTTTGTGGAAGCCGCCCGAACGCGATTTTTGACCCTTGTGACCACGGCCAGCGGTCTTGCCGAGGCCGGAGCCGATGCCGCGACCGACGCGACGCTTTGCGTGCTTCGCGCCTTCTGCCGGCTTCAGGTTATTCAATTCCATTTCAAACTCCTGGAGTCCTTGGTCGACCGCTTAGCCGATGACCTTGACGAGGTACGAGACCTTGTTGATCATGCCGCGCACAGCCGGCGTGTCCTGCAGCTCGGAAACCGAGTTCAGGCGACGCAGGCCGAGACCGCGCACGGTGGCACGGTGCGTTTCGCGGGTCCCAATCAGGCTCTTGACGAGCTGAACCTTGACAGTTTTATCAGACATGGTGCCCACCCTTAGCCCAGAATGTCTTCGACGGACTTGCCGCGCTTCGCCGCGATGTCTGCCGGGGTCGACTGCTTGCGCAGACCGTCCAGCGTCGCACGGACGAGGTTGTACGGATTCGTCGAACCGTGGCTCTTTGCCACGACGTTCTGCACGCCCATCACGTCGAACACTGCGCGCATCGGGCCGCCGGCGATCACGCCCGTACCTGCCTTCGCCGGAGCGAGGAGGACGACCGATGCGCCGTGCTTGCCATGCACTTCGTGTTGCAGGGTGCCGTTCTTCAGGGGCACCTTGAACATGTTGCGGCGAGCTTGTTCCATCGCCTTCTGGACAGCAACCGGCACTTCCTTCGACTTGCCCTTGCCCATACCGACGCGGCCATCACCGTCGCCAACCACGGTCAGTGCGGCGAAGCCGAGAATACGGCCACCCTTCACGACCTTGGTCACGCGGTTGACCGAAATCATTTTTTCGCGAAGGCCGTCGTCGCGCTCGTCAGCCTGAACTTTCGCTTGCATCTTTGCCATGACGAATTCCTTCCTTAGAACTTGAGCCCGGCTTCGCGCGCAGCATCAGCCAGCGCCTTGACGCGACCGTGGTAGCGGAAACCCGAGCGGTCAAAGGCGACGGATTCGATGCCGGCGGCCTTAGCCTTTTCTGCAATACGCTTGCCGATCAACGAGGCAGCGGCGACGTTGCCGCCCTTGCCCGACTGGTCAGCCAGTTGCGCACGCACTTCGGCTTCAAGCGTCGACGCGCTGGCCAGCACCTTGGTGCCGCAGGGCGAGAACACTTGCGCATAGATGTGCGTGTTCGTGCGATGCACGGCCAGACGCGCGACCTGCAGCTCAGCGATCTTGAGACGCGTCTGACGAGCGCGGCGCAGGCGAGATTGAGTCTTATCCATGATTGCGCACCCTTACTTCTTCTTCGTTTCTTTGAGGATCACAACCTCGTCGGCGTAACGCACACCCTTGCCCTTATAGGGCTCAGGCGGGCGATAACCGCGCACTTCGGCAGCGGTTTGGCCGACTTTTTGCTTGTCGATCCCCTTGATCACGATTTCCGTTTGCGACGGGGTTTCAGCCTTGACGCCTTCGGGCATCTGGTGCACCACGGGGTGCGAGAAACCCAGCGACAGGTTCAGCTTGTCGCCTTGCGCTTGAGCACGGTAACCGACGCCAACCAGCGTCAGCTTGCGCTCGAAACCCTTCGTCACGCCTTGCACCATGTTCGCGACGATCGCGCGCATCGTGCCCGACATCGCATTGGCTTCGCGGCTTTCATCGGTCGGCTCGAACTTGAGCGTACCGTTGTCGTTCACCACCTTCACGAGGCGGTTCGAAGCTTGCGAAATCGTACCCAGCGGGCCCTTGACGGTAATCTTCTCGTCGCTGAGCGTCGCTTCTGCGCCTTGCAGCGCGATCGGGCTCTTACCTACTCGAGACATGTTTCTTCTCCCTAGGCTTTAAGCGACGTAGCAGATAACTTCGCCGCCGACGCCAGTAGCGCGCGCCTTGCGGTCCGTCATCACACCCTTCGGCGTCGACACGATCGCAACGCCCAGGCCATTCATGACCTGCGGGATGTCGTTGCGGCCGCGGTACACGCGCAGACCCGGCTTCGAGACGCGTTCGATGCGCTCGATAACGGGACGGCCAGCGTAGTACTTCAACGCGATGTTCAATTCCGACTTCGCACCTTCGGTCTTCACCGCGAAGTCGTCGATATAACCTTCGTCCTTCAGAACCTGCGCAATCGCAATCTTCACTTTCGACGAGGGCATAGCAACCGAAACCTTCTCGACCATCTGCGCATTGCGGATGCGAGTCAGCATATCGGCGATAGGATCACTCATGCTCATTTATGTTTCTCCTATTACCAGCTCGCCTTGGTGATGCCAGGGATCTCACCACGGAACGCGATTTCACGAATCTTGTTACGTGCGAGACCGAATTTGCGGAACGTACCACGCGGACGACCCGTGATCGCGCAGCGGTTACGCTTGCGGGTCGGGTTCGAGTTGCGCGGCAGTTGTTGCAGTTCGAGGCGAGCTGCGTAACGCTCTTCTTCCGACTTGCTTTGGTCGTCGATGATCGCCTTCAGCGCTGCGCGCTTCGGCGCAAATTTCGCTGCCAGACGAGCGCGCTTCTTTTCACGTTCGATCAGTGCCAGTTTAGCCACGGTAACCTCAGTTTCTGAACGGGAACTTGAAGCTGGCGAGCAGTGCCTTGGCTTCTTCGTCGGTCTTCGCAGTCGTCGTGATGCTGATGTTCAGCCCACGCAGCGCGTCGATCTTGTCGTAGTCGATTTCGGGGAAAATGATCTGCTCTTTCACACCGATGTTGTAGTTACCACGGCCGTCGAACGCCTTGCCCGACACACCGCGGAAGTCGCGCACGCGGGGCAGCGCAACCGTCACGAAACGGTCGAGGAATTCGTACATAGCCTGGCCACGCAGCGTGACCATCGTGCCGATCGGATAACCTTCGCGGATCTTGAAACCGGCGATTGCCTTACGCGACTTCGTCACGACGGGCTTCTGGCCGGCGATCTTCGTGAGGTCGCCAACGGCGTGCTCGAGGACCTTCTTGTCAGCGACGGCTTCACCGACACCCATGTTCAGGGTGATCTTGGTGAGGCGCGGCACTTCCATGACCGACTTGTAACCGAACTTCTCGATCAGGCCAGGAACGACCTTCTCTTTATAAAATTCTTGCAAACGTGCCATTTTTTACTCCGCAGCGTCAGGCGCTCAGAACAGCACCGGTCGTCTTCAGGAAACGGACCTTCTTGTCCCCTTCGACCTTGATGCCCACGCGCGACGGCTTACCGTTCGCGTCGACCAGTGCGACGTTCGAGATGGCCAGCGGCATTGCCTTGGCTTCCACACCGCCCGTCGTACCCTTCATGGGGTTCGGCTTCACATGCTTCTTCGCGATGTTGATGCCTTCGACGGTGACGCGCTCTTCGCCCACGGCCAGCACGACGCCGCGCTTGCCCTTGTCTTTGCCCGTGACGACGATAACTTCGTCACCCTTGCGAATCTTGTTCATCGCGACTCCTTACAGCACTTCCGGCGCAAGCGAAACGATCTTCATGAATCGTTCGCTACGCAGCTCACGCGTGACGGGCCCGAAAATACGGGTGCCGATCGGCTCAAGCTTGGTATTCAAAAGCACGGCGGCGTTGCCATCGAACTTGATCAGCGAGCCGTCTTGACGGCGCACGCCCTTCGCAGTGCGAACCACAACAGCGTTGTAGATTTCGCCCTTTTTCACGCGCCCACGCGGCGTTGCTTCCTTGACGCTCACCTTGATGATGTCGCCAATGCTGGCATAACGACGCTTCGAGCCGCCGAGCACCTTGATGCACATGACTTCACGCGCACCCGTGTTGTCGGCTACTTCAAGCCGAGTTTCGGTCTGGATCATGGTTTATCTTTCCCAACTTAATCCGGTCGCGCCACCATGGCACATCCGGTCAGTCTTGGTCCCGTCAGCCGCGCCGCCACTAGAACGACCGCTCAGCTGCTTGGGTAAGAACAGCAGCGACGGCAAACGAAACCGGCCATCGCATTCCGGTGAATCTTGCTAACCCGGACTGGCGCCCGGGTTTTGCTTCCCCCACCTACTTTCGCCTGCCGCTTTGCCAACAGCAGACCCATAAAGAGGGAAGACCAAGACTATAACTCGATAATCTTGGTCTCGCAAGCGAAATCTTCAGCGATTTCAACAACTTCTCCACCCCGGTGGCTTTGAGAACTGCGGCCCCGGGGCGTTGCATCATCTGAACTTAGATGACGCGTGCTGCTTCGATCAGCTTCGACACGGTCCAGGCCTTCGTCTTCGAAATCGGACGGGTTTCCTGGATTTCAACGAGATCACCCTCGTTGTACGTGTTCGACTCGTCGTGCGCGTGATACTTCTTCGACTGCACGACGTACTTGCCGTAGATCGGGTGCTTGACGCGGCGCTCGACCAGGACGGTGACCGTCTTGTCCATCTTGTTGCTGACGACCTTGCCGACCAGCGTCCGCTTAAGCGAGGTTTTCACGCTATCGTTCATTTCTGGTTCGCCTTCTGAGTCAGAACGGTCCGCACACGCGCGATGTCGCGACGAACCTTCTTCAGCTGGCTCGTGTTCGTGAGCTGCTGGGTCGCGAGTTGCATGCGCAGGCCGAATTGCGCCTTCAAGAGGTCCGACAGCTCTTGGTCGAGCGCGGCCTTGTCTTTCTGAAGAAGTTCAGATGCCTTCATCAATCACTCCTTAGGCGCCGAGCTGGCGAACCATGAAGACCGTCTTCAGCGGCAGCTTGGCTGCAGCCAGACGGAAGGCTTCACGGGCCAGTTCTTCGGACACACCATCCATTTCATACAGCATCTTGCCCGGCTGAATCTCGGCGACGTAGTACTCAGGGTTACCCTTACCGTTACCCATACGCACTTCCGCCGGCTTTTGCGAGATCGGCTTGTCCGGGAAGATACGGATCCAGATGCGGCCGCCGCGCTTGATGTGACGCGTCATTGCACGACGCGCCGATTCAATCTGACGTGCGGTCAGGCGACCACGACCGATAGCCTTCAGACCGTATTCACCGAACGAAACTGCGTTGCCGCGCGTTGCGACGCCGGTGTTACGACCCTTCTGCTCTTTGCGATACTTCCTGCGTTTCGGTTGCAGCATCGTTATTCTCCACTCTTGCCGTCACCGCCGGCAGCGCCACGGCGCGGTGCGCCACGACGTGCGCCCGGTGCGCCTTCGCCATCACGGCGCGGACGACGATCGCCCGGGCGCGCGTTGCGGCGCGGACGCTTTTCTTCGGCGACTTCTTCCACCACCGGTGCGTCGTTGCGGCCGAGCGTGTCGCCCTTGTAGACCCAAACCTTCACGCCGATGATGCCGTACGTCGTCTTCGCTTCCGAGGTTGCGTAGTCGATGTCAGCACGCAGCGTGTGAAGCGGCACTCGACCTTCGCGGTACCACTCGGTACGTGCGATTTCGATACCGTTCAGACGGCCGGCGCTCATGATCTTGATGCCCTGGGCACCCAGACGCATTGCGTTCTGCATCGCGCGCTTCATTGCGCGACGGAACATGATGCGGCGCTCGAGCTGCTGCGTGATCGAGTCGGCGATCAGCTGCGCGTCGGTTTCCGGCTTGCGAATTTCTTCGATGTTCACGTGAACCGGAACGCCCATGCGCTTCTGCAGTTCGGCCTTGAGGAGTTCGATGTCCTCGCCCTTCTTGCCGATCACCACACCCGGACGCGAGCTGTAAATCGTGATGCGAGCGTTCTTTGCCGGACGCTCGATCACAACACGGCCCACCGAAGCGTTCTTCAGCTTCTTCTTCAGGTATTCACGAACACCGATGTCTTCCTTCAACATCGCCGCGAAATTGTTGTTGTTCGCGTACCAACGCGAAGCCCAATTGCGGCTGACGGCCAAGCGGAAGCCAGTCGGATGAATTTTCTGTCCCATCGTATGGCTCCTTAATTCCCGACCGTCACAGTGATGTGACAGGATTGCTTCTCGATGCGGTTACCGCGACCCTTTGCGCGTGCGGTGAAACGCTTCAGCGAAGCCGCCTTGTCGACGTAGATGCTCTTGATCTTGAGCTCGTCGATGTCAGCACCTTCGTTGTGTTCCGCGTTTGCGATCGCCGAGAGCACAACCTTTTTCACGATGCCAGCCGCTTTCTTCGGCGAGAACGTCAGGACGTTCAGCGCCTTGTCGACCGGCAGACCGCGGATCTGGTCAGCCACAAGACGCGTCTTCTGCGCCGAGATGCGGGCACCGCGATGAATTGCCTTCACTTCCATCTTGATTGCCCCTTATTTCTTGGCCTTCTTGTCGGCCGCGTGACCCTTGAACGTACGGGTCAGTGCGAACTCGCCAAGCTTGTGGCCGACCATGTTTTCCGTGACATACACCGGAACGTGTTGACGGCCGTTGTGAACGGCGATCGTCAGGCCGATGAAGTCCGGCAGGATCGTCGAACGACGCGACCAGGTCTTGATCGGTTTCTTGTCGCGCGTAGCTGCAGCCGCCTCAACCTTCTTCAGCAAATGGGCGTCGCAGAACGGACCTTTCTTAATAGAACGTGCCATTGCCTACTCCTTAACGCTTGTGACGGCGCTGGACGATCATGCTCGTCGTGCGCTTGTTGCTGCGGGTGCGATAGCCCTTCGTCGGCGTGCCCCACGGGCTCACCGGGTCGCGACCAGCCGCAGTCTTGCCTTCGCCACCACCGTGCGGGTGGTCGACCGGGTTCATTGCAACGCCACGTACCGTCGGGCGGATACCGCGCCAGCGGTTCGCGCCAGCCTTACCGATTTGACGGAGGCTGTGCTCTTCGTTGCCAACTTCACCGATCGTTGCACGGCATTCGACGTGCACGCGGCGGATTTCGCCCGAACGCAGACGAACCTGCGCGTAGACGCCTTCACGGGCCAGCAGCATCGCCGACGTACCAGCCGAACGTGCGATCTGCGCGCCCTTGCCCGGCAGCATTTCGATGCAGTGGATCGTCGTACCGACCGGAATGTTGCGGATCGGCAGGGTGTTGCCCGCGCGGATCGGCGCTTCCGAACCCGACATCAGCTGCGTGCCAACCGTCACGCCCTTCGGCGCGATGATGTAGCGGCGCTCGCCGTCTGCGTACAGAACCAGCGCGATGTTCGCGCTGCGGTTCGGGTCATACTCGAGACGCTCCACCTTCGCGGGGATGCCATCCTTCGTACGACGGAAATCGATCACACGGTAGTGCTGCTTGTGACCGCCACCCTGGTGACGCGTGGTGATGTGGCCGTTGTTATTACGGCCCGCCTTCACGGATTGCTTTTCGAGCAGCGGTGCGTACGGCGCGCCCTTGTGCAGATCCTTGTTGACGATCTTCACCATCGCGCGGCGACCCGGCGAGGTCGGCTTAACTTTCACGATTGCCATGATTACTTGGCCTCCGCTTCAAAGTTGATTTCCTGGCCGGGCTTCAGGCAGACGTACGCCTTCTTCACGTCCTTGCGCTTGCCGTTGAAGCGGCCAAAGCGCTTGGCTTTGCCCTTCTGGACCAGCACGTTGACGGACTCGACTTCCACCTTGAACAGCAGCTCGACAGCAGCCTTGACTTCCTGCTTGTTCGCGTCCGGCGCGACTTCGAAGACGACTTGTTCGTTCTTCTCCGCAACCAGCGTCGCCTTTTCGGAGATCACCGGTGCGAGCAGGACCTGCATCAAACGATGATCGTTCTTGCGAATCTCGCTCATGACAGCAACTCCTCGATCTGGGCGACCGCTGCCTTCGTGATCAGGATCTTCTTGAAATAGATCAGCGAGAGCGGGTCGGCAAAACGCGGCTCAACGACTGCCACGTGGGGCAGGTTGCGCGACGCGAGATACAGGTTCTCGTCGACCGTGTCGGTGATGACCAGCACGGATTCGAGACCCATGGCCTTGAATTTTTCGGCCAGCAGCTTCGTCTTGGGCGCTTCGAGCGAGAGCTCTTCGACGACCGAGATGCGGCCTTCGCGGGCCAGCTGCGAGAAGATCGAGCAGAGGCCTGCGCGATGCATCTTCTTGTTGACCTTGTGCGAGAAGTTTTCTTCCGGCGAATTCGGGAAGATGCGACCACCGCCACGCCACAACGGGCTCGACGACATACCGGCACGAGCGCGGCCCGTACCCTTCTGACGCCACGGCTTCTTGGTGGTGTGCTTGACCTGCTCGCGGTCCTTCTGCGCGCGGTTGCCGCTGCGCGCGTTCGCCTGGTAGGCGACAACGATCTGGTGGATCAGCGCTTCGTTGTAGTCACGGCCGAACACGACGTCCGACGCGTTAACTGCTGCGCCTTCCTGACCATTAGCATTCAGGAGCTTCAGTTCCATTATTGCGCTCCTTTCTTGGCGCGCGCCTTGACGGCGGGCGTCACGAAAACCTTGCCGCCCTTTGCACCCGGCACGGCACCCTTGACCAGCAGCAGCTTGCGCTCTGCGTCGATACGGGCGATTTCGAGGTTCTGCACCGTCACGGTTTCGTCACCCATGTGACCGGTCATGCGCTTACCCGGGAACACGCGACCCGGATCCTGCGCCATACCGATCGAGCCCGGCACATTGTGCGAGCGCGAGTTACCGTGCGAAGCACGACCCGAAGCGAAGTTGTAACGCTTGATGGTACCGGCGTAGCCCTTACCGATCGAGGTGCCTTGCACGTCGATTTTCTGGCCTTCTTCGAAGAGTTCCACACCGATCACAGCGCCAGCGGACAGTTCGGCAGCCTTGGCGGCGTCGATCTGGAATTCCTTGAGGATTTCACCGGCTTGAACGCCAGCTTTGGCGAGATGACCTGCGAGCGGCTTCGTCACGCGCGATGCACGGCGCGTACCGAACGCAACCTGAACGGCCGTGTAGCCGTCGGTTTCAACAGTCTTGATCTGCGTCACGCGGTTGTCGGACACGTCCAGCACGGTCACGGGAATCGAATCCCCTTCGGCCGTGAAGATACGGGTCATGCCAACCTTGCGACCTACGAGTCCAAGGCTCATCGTTTTCTCCATTCCCGACTGCGATTGGTCGGGGCTAATTTACAAAGTACCGGCATGTTTTCAGGGTAAAGGCCCGAAAGGAACACACCGATTTTTTGCGCAAACGCGCGAAAAGACGTCAAGTATAACGTCCTCTCTCGTTTTTCGCAAGCAATCAAAGACTTAGCGCTGTCGGACAAATCAGACAGCGCTCGAGGCTCTTACTGCAGCTTGATTTCGACGTCCACGCCAGCCGGGAGGTCCAGCTTCATCAGTGCGTCGACGGTCTTGTCCGTCGGGTCGACGATGTCCATCAGGCGCAGGTGGGTGCGGATTTCGAGCTGGTCGCGCGAGGTCTTGTTGACGTGCGGCGAACGCAGAATGTCGAAACGCTGGATGCGCGTCGGCAGCGGCACCGGACCGCGGACGATGGCGCCCGTGCGCTTCGCCGTATCGACGATTTCAGCAGCCGACTGGTCGATCAGGCGATAGTCGAAAGCCTTCAGGCGGATACGGATTTTTTGGTTCTGCATGACAATTCCTTGAAAAGAGCGAGGCGGACTTGCGCCGCCAGACGATATAAAGAGCGCAGGACCATCCCGCGACAGGGCGTCGCGGGATGGTCCCAAGGTACATCAACTTCTACAGCAAGCCGAGTATTCTACTCGATTACTCGATGATCTTGGCGACGACACCGGCGCCGACGGTACGGCCACCTTCGCGGATTGCGAAGCGCAGACCTTCTTCCATCGCGATCGGAGCGATCAGCTTCACCGTGATCGACACGTTGTCGCCCGGCATCACCATTTCCTTGTCCTTCGGCAGCTCGATCGAGCCCGTCACGTCCGTCGTACGGAAGTAGAACTGCGGACGGTAGTTGTTGAAGAACGGCGTGTGACGGCCGCCTTCGTCCTTGCTCAGCACGTACACTTCAGCCGTGAAGTGCGTGTGCGGCGTGATCGAACCCGGCTTCGCCAGAACCTGGCCACGCTCCACGTCTTCACGCTTCGTGCCGCGCAGCAGGATACCCACGTTGTCGCCAGCCTGACCCTGGTCGAGCAGCTTGCGGAACATTTCCACGCCCGTGCAGGTCGTCTTCACCGTCGGCTTGATACCGACGATTTCGATTTCCTCGCCGACCTTGACGATGCCGCGCTCGACGCGACCCGTCACCACCGTGCCACGACCCGAGATCGAGAACACGTCTTCCACCGGCATCAGGAACGCGCCGTCAACTGCACGCTCCGGCGTCGGGATGTACGTGTCGAGTGCGTCGGCCAGGTTCATGATCGCCACTTCGCCCAGCTCGCCCGTGTCGCCTTCCAGCGCCAGCTTGGCCGAACCCTTGACAGTTCCCAAGCCGGTTCGACCGCGACCTTCCGCTGTGCCCGCTCGACCCGCTTCACCGCTAGTACTTGGAC
>NZ_JAKLJA010000024.1:1129-5325 GCF_022213065.1 Paraburkholderia tagetis | reverse complement strand
GGGCCAGCAGGATGTGCTCACGCGTTTGCGGCATCGGGCCGTCAGCGGCCGAGCACACCAGGATTGCGCCATCCATCTGTGCCGCGCCCGTGATCATGTTCTTCACGTAGTCAGCGTGGCCCGGGCAGTCGACGTGTGCGTAGTGGCGGTTAGCCGTTTCGTACTCGACGTGCGCGGTGTTGATGGTAATACCACGTGCCTTTTCTTCCGGCGCTGCATCGATCTGGTCGTATGCCTTGGCTTCGCCGCCAAACTTCTTGGTCAGAACCGTCGTGATCGCTGCCGTCAGCGTGGTCTTGCCGTGGTCAACGTGACCGATCGTGCCCACGTTCACGTGCGGCTTGGTCCGCTCAAACTTACCCTTGGCCATTTTCGACTCCTAAGAGGATTTTTCCGTACGTTGCGCGGGGCGCGCAAACAATCACTAGTGCTGCTGCCTGCTCGATGCGAGGCCTCTGAGGCCCGCTAGATACCGGCTGGTGCCCATGGGCAGGATCGAACTGCCGACCTCTCCCTTACCAAGGGAGTGCTCTACCACTGAGCCACATGGGCATTTACTTCATTTCGCTGGAGCGGGTGAAGGGAATCGAACCCTCGTCGTAAGCTTGGAAGGCTTCTGCTCTACCATTGAGCTACACCCGCAAGGATTGCCGATTCCGACACTTAGCTACAGCTGAATTCTGGTGGAGGAGGTTGGATTCGAACCAACGTAGGCGTAAGCCAACAGATTTACAGTCTGCCCCCTTTAGCCACTCGGGCACCCCTCCGCAGAGAACTGATGATTATGGGTTAACATCCGAACTGTGTCAAGCACTTTATTCGGCGTTGAACCCACAACGCTCTCACTTATAGGGAGAGCGAAAAAGCAAAAACCCCGGCTTTTTAGGGCCGGGGTTTCGCAATAAGGAGCCTGACGATTACCTACTTTCACACGGGCAATCCGCACTATCATCGGCGTGGAGCTGTTTCACGGTCCTGTTCGGGATGGGAAGGGGTGGGACCAGCTCGCTATGGTCATCAGGCATGACGGGTTGCTGCGTCGCGATGCTTGTTCGCGCCACAGCCAATCGGGAAGAAGCGTAAAGAGGTGTTGCTGAATTGGGGTTGTGTTGTTTAATCTGGCACAACACGCGATCACTCAACCATGTGCACTCTGCCCTCCACTGCGGGAGGCAGACACACCTGTTATAGGATCAAGCCTTACGGGCAATTAGTATCAGTTAGCTTAACGCATTACTGCGCTTCCACACCTGACCTATCAACGTCCTGGTCTCGAACGACCCTTCAAGGAGCTCGAAGCTCCGGGGAAGTCTCATCTTGAGGCGAGTTTCCCGCTTAGATGCTTTCAGCGGTTATCTCTTCCGAACATAGCTACCCGGCGATGCGACTGGCGTCACAACCGGTACACCAGAGGTTCGTCCACTCCGGTCCTCTCGTACTAGGAGCAGGCCCCCTCAAACTTCCAGCGCCCACGGCAGATAGGGACCAAACTGTCTCACGACGTTTTAAACCCAGCTCACGTACCTCTTTAAATGGCGAACAGCCATACCCTTGGGACCGGCTACAGCCCCAGGATGAGATGAGCCGACATCGAGGTGCCAAACACCGCCGTCGATATGAACTCTTGGGCGGTATCAGCCTGTTATCCCCAGAGTACCTTTTATCCGTTGAGCGATGGCCCTTCCATACAGAACCACCGGATCACTATGACCTGCTTTCGCACCTGCTCGACTTGTCAGTCTCGCAGTCAAGCACGCTTATGCCATTGCACTATCAGCACGATTTCCGACCGTACCTAGCGTACCTTCGTACTCCTCCGTTACCCTTTGGGAGGAGACCGCCCCAGTCAAACTGCCTGCCATGCACTGTCCCCGATCCGGATAACGGACCAAGGTTAGAACCTCAAACAGATCAGGGTGGTATTTCAAGGACGGCTCCACGCAGACTGGCGTCCACGCTTCATAGCCTCCCACCTATCCTACACAAACCGGTTCAAAGTCCAATGCAAAGCTGCAGTAAAGGTTCATGGGGTCTTTCCGTCTAGCCGCGGGGAGATTGCATCATCACAAACACTTCAACTTCGCTGAGTCTCGGGAGGAGACAGTGTGGCCATCGTTACGCCATTCGTGCAGGTCGGAACTTACCCGACAAGGAATTTCGCTACCTTAGGACCGTTATAGTTACGGCCGCCGTTTACCGGGACTTCAATCAAGAGCTTGCACCCCATCATTTAATCTTCCGGCACCGGGCAGGCGTCACACCCTATACGTCCACTTTCGTGTTTGCAGAGTGCTGTGTTTTTATTAAACAGTCGCAGCCACCAGTTTATTGCAACCCCTTCACCCTCACCCCGCAGGGGGTTCAAGCTACAAGGGCGTACCTTATCCCGAAGTTACGGTACCAATTTGCCGAGTTCCTTCTCCCGAGTTCTCTCAAGCGCCTTAGAATACTCATCTCGCCCACCTGTGTCGGTTTGCGGTACGGTCACTGTGAAACTGAAGCTTAGAGGCTTTTCTTGGAACCACTTCCAGTTGCTTCTCCACCTAGGTGGATGGCCTCGCACCCTTGAATTCCGCGCCCGGATTTGCCAAAGCGCCTTCTCCAATGCAAGGACCGGGACTTCCAACACCCGGACAACCTTCCGCGATCCGTCCCCCCATCGCATTTCACAATGGTGCAGGAATATTGACCTGCTTCCCATCAGCTACGCATTTCTGCCTCGCCTTAGGGGCCGACTCACCCTACGCCGATGAACGTTGCGTAGGAAACCTTGGGCTTACGGCGAGGGGGCCTTTCACCCCCTTTATCGCTACTCATGTCAGCATTCGCACTTCTGATACCTCCAGCACACCTTCCGGTGCACCTTCGCAGGCTTACAGAACGCTCTCCTACCATGCACATAAATGTGCATCCGCAGCTTCGGTATATGGCTTAGCCCCGTTACATCTTCCGCGCAGGACGACTCGATCAGTGAGCTATTACGCTTTCTTTAAAGGATGGCTGCTTCTAAGCCAACCTCCTGACTGTTTTAGCCTTCCCACTTCGTTTCCCACTTAGCCATATTTGGGGACCTTAGCTGGCGGTCTGGGTTGTTTCCCTCTTGACACCGGACGTTAGCACCCGATGTCTGTCTCCCGTGATTGCACTCTTCGGTATTCGGAGTTTGCTATGGCGACGTAATCCGCAATGGACCCATCAACCATGACAGTGCTCTACCCCCGAAGGTGATACACGAGGCACTACCTAAATAGTTTTCGGAGAGAACCAGCTATTTCCAGGTTTGTTTAGCCTTTCACCCCTATCCACAGCTCATCCCCTAACTTTTCAACGTTAGTGGGTTCGGTCCTCCAGCACGTGTTACCGTGCCTTCAACCTGGCCATGGATAGATCACCTGGTTTCGGGTCTACACCCAGCGACTGGACGCCCTGTTCGGACTCGCTTTCGCTACGCCTGCCCTATTCGGTTAAGCTTGCCACTGAATGTAAGTCGCTGACCCATTATACAAAAGGTACGCCGTCACCCCTTGCGAGGCTCCGACTGTTTGTATGCATGCGGTTTCAGGATCTGTTTCACTCCCCTCCCGGGGTTCTTTTCGCCTTTCCCTCACGGTACTGGTTCACTATCGGTCGATCACGAGTATTTAGCCTTGGAGGATGGTCCCCCCATCTTCAGACAGGATTTCACGTGTCCCGCCCTACTTGTCGCATACCTAGTTCTTCCTCGCTGTTTTCGTCTACAGGGCTATCACCTGCTATGGCCGCACTTTCCAGAGCGTTCGACTAACAATGAAGATAAAGAATGCAGGCTGGTCCCATTTCGCTCGCCACTACTCTGGGAATCTCGGTTGATTTCTTTTCCTGCGGCTACTTAGATGTTTCAGTTCGCCGCGTTCGCTTCACTGAGCCTATGTATTCAGCTCAGGATGACCCATACGGGCCGGGTTTCCCCATTCGGACATCTTCGGATCAAAGCTCGTTTGCCAGCTCCCCGAAGCTTTTCGCAGGCTACCGCGTCCTTCATCGCCTGTGATCGCCAAGGCATCCACCACATGCACTTGTTCGCTTGACCCTATAACGGGTGTGTCTCGCTCACGATTGCTCGTGCGATTCACGCTCGCTACAGGCTGAGTTTTCGCGTTGTGCCGTATTCCAAAGCCCTCTTTCGAGGAACTTAAAAATACCGGACATCGCTCGCA
>NZ_JAKLJA010000024.1:0-1119 GCF_022213065.1 Paraburkholderia tagetis | reverse complement strand
CGGGTCTACACCCAGCGACTGGACGCCCTGTTCGGACTCGCTTTCGCTACGCCTGCCCTATTCGGTTAAGCTTGCCACTGAATGTAAGTCGCTGACCCATTATACAAAAGGTACGCCGTCACCCCTTGCGAGGCTCCGACTGTTTGTATGCATGCGGTTTCAGGATCTGTTTCACTCCCCTCCCGGGGTTCTTTTCGCCTTTCCCTCACGGTACTGGTTCACTATCGGTCGATCACGAGTATTTAGCCTTGGAGGATGGTCCCCCCATCTTCAGACAGGATTTCACGTGTCCCGCCCTACTTGTCGCATACCTAGTTCTTCCTCGCTGTTTTCGTCTACAGGGCTATCACCTGCTATGGCCGCACTTTCCAGAGCGTTCGACTAACAATGAAGATAAAGAATGCAGGCTGGTCCCATTTCGCTCGCCACTACTCTGGGAATCTCGGTTGATTTCTTTTCCTGCGGCTACTTAGATGTTTCAGTTCGCCGCGTTCGCTTCACTGAGCCTATGTATTCAGCTCAGGATGACCCATACGGGCCGGGTTTCCCCATTCGGACATCTTCGGATCAAAGCTTGTTTGCCAGCTCCCCGAAGCTTTTCGCAGGCTACCGCGTCCTTCATCGCCTGTGATCGCCAAGGCATCCACCACATGCACTTGTTCGCTTGACCCTATAACGGGTGTGTCTCGCTCACGATTGCTCGTGCGATTCACGCTCGCTACAGGTTGAGTTTTCGCGTTGTGCCGTATTCCAAAGCCCTCTTTCGAGGAACTTAAAAATACATCGATACAATCACAACCCTGATTCACCTACTCCACACCCATCTCTAAGTGTGTTTCAGATGAATCTCTTTACTACTTCTTCCTGATTGTTAAAGAACGACAGCCGATACGTTTTCACATACCGCTCTGACTGGCTCAATCGCCAATGCTTAATGTTCGATGTACTGATCGATCACTAGGCGCTGGGGACTGGTGGAGGCAGACGGGATCGAGCTGACTGAGCTACAGACCCCTGAGTCTGTCTTTTCTACAGCCGACAAGTGTGAGCGCTTTAACGCTGCTTCGCGATGAGCTCTGGAAAGGAGGTGATCCAGCCGCACCTTCCGATACGGCTACC
>NZ_JAKLJA010000023.1 GCF_022213065.1 Paraburkholderia tagetis | reverse complement strand
TTGGTCGTAGTAAGCGACCCCGCAGGCGGGCCACAGACAACGGCAAGGAGAGAGAGGTTAATTCGGATAGCATAATTTTTGTCTTGGAATGGTTGACTTTCAACGCCCCATAGAAGGCTGTTTTGCTTGAGTCACGCCGCGATGGCGGACCCAGCGAGTTTTGAATAATAAGCCGCTTCTGCCTCGGCAGGTGGAATGTTGCCGATGGGGCCGAAGAGCCGACGATTGTTGAACCAGTCAACCCATTCGAGCGTCGCCATTTCAACGACCTGCGGATTGCGCCACGGTCCGAGGCGATGGATCACCTCTGCCTTGTACAAGCCGTTGATCGTTTCAGCCAATGCGTTATCGTAGGAGTCGCCCACGCTGCCCACTGACGGCTCGATGCCAGCCTCGACCAGCCGATCCGTATAGCGGATTGATACGTATTGCACGCCGCGGTCGCTGTGATGGATCAGCCCGTCCTGCTGCACCGGTTGTCGTTCGTACAGGGCCTGCTCCAGTGCGTCCAGAACGAAGTCCGTGCGCGCCGAACTCGACACACGCCAGCCGACAATGCGTCGGGCGAACACGTCGATGATGAACGCGACATAGACGAAGCCCTGCCAGCTCGATACATAGGTAAAATCTGACACCCACAGCGCATTGGGCCGTTCAGCCGTGAATTGCCGCTTCACGAGATCCTTCGGGCACGGCGAACCATCGCTCACTGTCGTGCGTACCGTCTTGCCCCGCACCACACCGCGCAGGCCCATCTGCTTCATCAGCCGCTCGACCGTGCAGCGCGCCACAACAATGCCTTCCCGCTTCAATTGCGTCCAGACCTTGTCCACACCATAGACCTGGAAGTTTTCTTCCCATACGCGCCGGATCTCATCCTTGAGCATCCTGTCGCGCCGGGCCCGCGGCGGCGCCAGGCCAGGATCGGCGCGGCGGCCCACGTGCTTGTAGTACGTCGACGGTGCGATCGGCAGCACCCTGCAGATCGGCTCGACCCCGTAGACGTGCCGATGATCATCGATGAACGTGATCATCACTTCGGTCGGCGGTCGAGCTCCGCCTGTGCGAAATACGCTGACGCCTTGCGCAGGATTTCATTGACCTGCCGAAGCTCACGCACTTCCCGCTCCAGTTCCTTGATCCGATCCTGCTCCTGCGTGCTCGTGCCCGGACGCAAACCCCGATCCCGCTCTTCCTTGCGCACCCAGCTACGCAGCGTCTCGCCCGAGCAGCCCAGCTTCGCTGCGATCGAGGCGATCACTTTCCATTGCGATTCGTGGTCGCCCTGATGTTCCAGTACCATTCGCACAGCCCGCTCACGAACTTCCGGCGAGTACCTTGGGGACTTCTTCTTGGTGTTTTCCATAGCTCCATTTTCTCAAGAAGTGGAGCCTCCGGAAATCCCGGGGCGGTTCAGTTCCTCCTCCTGCCGTCCTGTCGACTCGATGTCCTGCGGTGTTTCGATGACCCGGGGCTTGTCCTTTGACGCGCGGCGGCCGCGCTTTGACGTAACCGCGATCATGCAGGATACTGAGTCGCCGCGAACGGAATTTGCCATACATTCTCCTCGACAGGTTGGCCGACGATCGTCGCAGACACGAGATCAGTATTTGATCAGTCGGGTGTGAGCGGAATCGTGGAAGGACGCACGACCGATCGAGGCAGAGTACCTCCGGCGGAATCCGGTACGCGCAGATTGGGAATCCTGAACGATACCAGATTGCATTGTGCGGCGGAACATTCAACAGATACGGCGTGGTCCCGTGCAGGCGCCTGCCGGACAGATCAGCCCGGGCAAACGGTCATACGCGCCATTACGAGGGCCCTGCCAGCCGCACCGGGGGTTGCATAAACAGCGTCCGGATCTTTCGAAGAATATCGTGTTTCGCGCCGTTCGCTATCTTCGCGGCAATATCAACAGGACGAAACATCGTTCCGTTACTTCTGCGTTCTGCCAGGCTCGGGTGTTCGTCGTTTTCGGCCCGATCGGGATGGTTACGACGCGTCTTCTCCGATAACGGCATCAATGGTCACTTGACCAACTTCCTCTGCGATCTGCAAGGCTCTTTCAGGAGTGAAAGGCCCATTGCGAAGCCTTGTCTCGGCACCCAGTTCATCGACCACGCCGGCATTGTCGCCGCCGGTTATCCGGAAAGTGGCGTCGTACAGGCCACTGGAGGCCTCCGTCAGCTTCACATGAATTTCAAAATTGCGATGCGAGAAAACTCGATGCATGGTGGCCCCGCGAGAATGGCGCAGGAATGCAGTTAATTAAACTTCTGCACGTTCCGCGAACGTTCCGCCTGCTCGATCGCACGTCTACAGACATCGAAAGCAGCGCGGAACGCATCGTCGAGGTCATCGAACGTCCCCTCGATACATTGGGTGTTCGCTGGAATTTCCGGCACGCCTGTCGAAGATTCTTTGTATGTGGGTGGTTCTACGACGAAGTACGCAGCTTCCCCCGCCGGGGTAAGTCTGCTTGCTACGGTTGCCTTCATTTGCCAACCGTTGAACGTATCGAGCCGCGTTTCCATAGGCTTCCCATCAAACTCCGTGAGGTCCGTCACGTGAGGGCGGACATTGTTCCGCAATCAGGCTGTGCGCGCGCTCGCGTCTGATGCAGGAAAAGACCGGTTGGTCCGATGGATATGATGTCGTGTGCGATGCAAGGTAGATATGACCGTCGATCCAGACACGGTGCCCTGGCATGTCTATCCGAACCGCGTGTCCAGCCATTGCTGTGCCCAGTTTTTCGCATAGGCAATGGCATCCTCTCGCGCGTCGAATCCGGCCAGGTCACCACTGAGATGAACGTCGTACTCGCTGCCATCCGCACGGCTGGTGCTGATGCGCGCGTGCGCCATATATTCCCCGTCCGCCCGGCGTGGTGTCGGATCGATCCGGAATCGGGTCGAATTGAAACGCATGTTGCCACCTTGTCAATCAGGGTGCGGCATCCGGTGCCGCAAAATACGCCGTCACCGTCAGGCTGGGCGACCGTTCAGAAGGGCCATGATCTGTCCCGCCTCGCAGTCCGATTCGCAACTCGGCATACCGCTCTCGCATAACAGCGCACGTACCGAGACGAACATCCGGTACGCTTGCGCGTCTACCTCGTGGCGACGGTCGCCAATCAGGGTATCCAGATCGTCGTTCGCATCCGATGGAAGAAACTCATCAATAATGTCGCGGCCGCAGACCTGAATGCGCCTGAGCAGGTCGTTCCTGTTCATACCGAACCTCCGGCGATACCCGAAAGCCGTTGTTCCAGCGCGGAACAACGGATAAGTGAAGAGAAAAGCGTTCAGGATTCCAAATCGAGAACCGTCGTGACCGGCGAGCAGGTATCGATGAGACGCTCTGCATATTCTATCGATGCACGGCGTGCATCGCCTGCACTACTGAAGGGGTTGCGGGCTACAACGCCAAACACCCGGCCCCGTTGCGTGCCATCGGGCTCCTGCGGCTCCAGGATTCGTACGGCAGCGTCAAACCCTTCGTCGTAGTTGTGACCAGATCCAGACGCGGTCGGTCGGTGCGGATAAACCAGTGGGCAAATTTCAAGTCCCCGGTAGAGACGGGCAGCGACAGTCATGGAGTCACCTTCTGGCCGCACGTGTTGCGGCAATAGCGCATAGGGACACGCACGACCGCTCCGATATCTGGACAGCGGCCGATGGCGTTTCGTGGTCTGCGATGGAGGGAAGCGGCTCGATCCCTGAGGAACACTGGAGGAGGAGGCTGGGATCGGTCGCAGGTCGACTGATATTTCCATGCTACGCCACTCCAGCCGTTTGTACAGCGAAAGTTTCAGACTTGCACTGCACCGCTGGGCCCATGGAGTCTGTCGAGCGCAGGCAGTCACGCCTTCGGACTGCGGAGGGATGCCCTCTTGCGTTGCTCCGGTTCAGCGCCCGCGGAAAGCGCTGCGGCGCGCCTGGCTGCCGCTTCGTTCGTCCTTGTGCCGAAAATTGATGCGTCCTTTGGTGAGATCGTAGACTGAGAGCTCAAGCGTGACCCGATCACCGGCAAGGATGCGAATGTGATTCTTGCGTATACGGCCAGAAGCGTACGCACCCACGATCACCCCGTTGTCCAGCGTGACACGGTAGCGGCTGTCGGGCAAAACTTCGCCAACAATGCCATCGAGTTCGAGAAGGTCTTCTTTTGCCAATCAATTCTCCTGAGTAAAGAGGAGCGAAGCCAGTACGACGTTAACACAAAGGACGCGTGGGCATGCGGCTGCGCTTGCCAATGGATTTCGACAGCAATGATCGGGACAAACGCGGCTGTGCAAGGCGTACTCGCTGCACGCGAGCAGAATACAGACGCTATCAAGAGAACGGCCCGTGCCGTCCGGAGGGAGCAGCGCCACTCCCTGCCAAGGGGGATGACGCATCATGTAGTCACGCTGAACGCGACAATGGAATGGAGCCGGAAGACAGGCTCATGCGGCAGGATCTCAGCGCGGACGCAGGAAGCATCTGCCTCAGGATGCCTGGGCGCTATTATGCACGCGTTTCACCTCATTGGCCATCGCCATGGTCCGCAGCCGGACGAATTTCATGTCGGCCGGAGACGGTAACGTGATGCACGCTTGTCCTGCCAGTGATTCAGCGCGGCCGAAGCGGCTTGACGGCCAGACCGGTAAAGCGTAGCTTGGGTTGCGTTGCTGTTTGATAGCGGTTCGTCATCGACCGTATGCTCCGGCACCCTCTTCTCCCGCCCTCCTTCGGTTTTTTTTGAGGCTGGTTCCCGAGACGCTGTGCGGCTGTAGTGCCGTTTTATCTGCCGGATCGGGACAGCGCACTTCCTTGCCATCCTGAGCATCCTGGACGCGAGTACGCTGGCACATGTCGCCAGCACTTGAGCTGTCCGAAGCGAGGCACGTTCAGGAAAGGCCGGTCATCCCGGCAGTCAACCTTGTGCGAGTTCGACAGCGCTTTCGGGCCTTCAACTGCGCGGGACTCCGTTCGGCACATTGACAAAATGCGGTGCGGTTCGATGACGGATCGGGCGGCACATTGCCCCCGAACCCATGAGGAGATTGCGATGAACAAACCCTACATCAACGTGGAGGCGATTCTCGAAATGTTCCAGGAGATTGCACAGAAAGGCGTCGACCAGGCAAGCGCAGTTGATTCCCTGAACTGGCTAACCGAATACCTCGCCCGTGAGCACAGCACGATGAACACGAACGACTGGAACCGTCTCCTCCAGATCGGCGCGGTCCTCTATCGAGCCGGAGATCCTGGCGACGGCGCCCGGGGACGCGTTGATTCCCGTCATGGCTAAAGTAACCGCACTATCAACCGGATGGAGCGACGCGTGTATCGGATGATCGAATATCGGGGGTTCGAGATCCATGTCGAACTCAGCCATTCCGCTGAAGATCTGTACGACGTAACGTTCCAGATCAAGGGCGGCGATAATCTTCGTGTTATGGGAGAACGTGGAGGCAGAATTCGTCTCCGTAACGGCCCCTACACACGCCGATGGGCATACCTGATCGCTGAAGTTGCAGGGCAGGCATCCATCGATGTGCTCCTTGGACCGCTCGCCACCGGCTCTGAACGCTGATATTGCGTTGGCGCAGTCGCCGCGTGGCGCTGGACGTCCGGCTATTGCGGCTTGACGATGCTGTTACAGGGGAGATTCTTCGTGACTACCCACCGGGAGGAGCTGCTTCGCCTGCTGCGCGACGCGCATATATGTGGACAAGGTTCAGCGCGATTGCTCATGGTGCTCCTCGAACGCCATCCCGGTCGTGGCCCATGCTCTGCCACGGTTGAAAATTTCCTGTCCCGGACACTTGAACATCAAGACATGCTGGCCGGGTGCGTTGCACGGATAGAGGAAAATACCCTCATGCAGCTACCCGAACGAAGTGACCCTGTGGAACTTTTCAGTCCTGAGCATTCCGGTACGAAAGATCTATCTCGTGAACTCGCTCACGTCCGCAAATGTCTCTCCCAGGAAATCGAACTCTATTCAAAAATAATCGCTACAGCAGAAGCTGGCGGCTTCTTCGAAACGAGGTTCATTTGCGAGGGCATTCAATCGGAGAAATCGTCGATGGTGGCATGGTTGAGGCTTCATGCATCTCATCGCGAGCCGCCGGGACTTCACTGATGACGACGCGGGGCACAAGCATTCTCCACCGGATATCCATAATATTCAGTACTGCAATTTTATATCGTGACGTACCTATCCCTTGTACGGCCGCGCCGATGCGCATGGTGAGTCCCGGCCGTGTGCGTCATCGTCATGTTTCTCAACACCGGACGCGCCGTGCGTTCACGCAGCGCCGGCGCGGCCGGAGGCAGTGGCGACACGATGACCGTATCGCCTGGAATGAATGACGACGACCCGAGGCGAGCGAACCTTGATCGGCCCTGCGAAAGGCAGCTGTCGCTGTTCCACGCGGACAGTCGAATACCCCGGGGAAGTCCTCAAACGGACGGCAGCTGTAACCCCTGCGTTACGGAAAGTATTGCCAGCGCACGATGAAGTTCGCACCTGGTCAGCCTATTTGTCGCGTGGACCACCGATGTATGCCTCCGCTGACCGCACCGGCGCAGAGAACGCCGTCTCGCCTCCCATTGCGTGATCAAGGGTGGCGATGGCCCGATTTATCGACGCCGGTTCAGCGCCAAGTGTCCTGGCCTCGCGCATGTAGAAATTCACGGCGTCGAGGCCGTCAATTTCGTGACATTCGCTCTCCAGTTGTCCCGGCCAGCGAGCCTTCAGTGTTGTTTCGGACGGCAACTGTGGCCCAACACCGTTCGCCATGGAAAATACACAGCCTGTTCCTATATGCAATACCTCACGGGCGGGTCGGGCAGCATGAAATTGCGGCAGCGTTGCGAGGAACTCAAGAAGCGGGTACATATGACCTCAGGCGTCGCGGTGAAAGTACCAGTCTATTCCGTATTGGCCTGAAACGCGGAAGAATTCGGGAGATCGAACGAGCGACGCCCGGCGAGCAGTTCACAGGCCATGCATTCCTGGACCGGGTTCGATTCGGCACCTCGATACGACCGTTGAATCATTCAGGCGATTGCGATCATTCGACAGCGACGATCACAGGGATGGGAGAACCGGAAAGAACGCAGGACATGTTGTCCAGGCGCGGGCTGATTGCGCATCCGTCGTGCGGCCTGCCGCAGCGCCGTCTGTTCGATCCCATCGCGGCAGATGCGGTGCCGCCCTGCTGCACAGGACCTAACCTGTGTGCCACGCCAGGCAAGCGGGTGCAGCCAGGCAGGGCCGCATCGCTTCGTCTGCTGAACGGGCAGCCGGTCAAACAGTTACAAGGTAAGTATTGACGCTGGTTCACCCGACGGGTACCGTGTGCTCGAAGTTCAAGAAGTTCGACTGCTGTTCATCAATTGCTCGCTCCTCGGCGGTATTCGTTGTCCTCTCCCTCCTTGAAGCTTCACATACTCTTTAATAGAGCAAATTTTCGTATTTTTCTTCGAGGATTCTTCATGGATACCGGCACCGTTAAGTGGTTCAACGACAGCAAAGGCTTTGGTTTCATCACCCCGGACCAGGGTGGCGACGACCTGTTCGCTCATTTCTCCGAAATCAGGGGCGAAGGCTTCAAGACGCTGGCTGAAAATCGGAAGGTGAGCTTCGAAACGAAGCAAGGCCCGAAGGGGCTGCAAGCGGCTAACATCAAGCCGATGTAAGGTTGAAAGGCCCGGTTTCCTGCGACGGATGCTGGGTTGCAGCGACACCCTCGCGGAGCGTTGTCTCCCTAAATTGGCGCGATCGCTCCTGACTGGCATTGTTTCATTGATCAACTTGCCACGCGCCTCGTTGCACCTCATTCTACACTCCGGCTTCAACGCCATTTTTCGCTTTTCGACTGCTTTGGAACACCGCTCGAATGGCCTGGCATCGGCACGCCCGTGCATTTTTCGCACGGCGCGGGCGCACTCAAATATCATTAAAATTAAAATGCAAAACCAGCAAATTCAACAATACAACGGCTATGCCGTCCAATCCTCGGCGCATCGTTTGCCCGATGGCAGCTTTTCATCCAACCTGCTGCTCGAACGCATTGATAGCGCACGAGCCGAAGGCCGCTACTGGTTCTATTCGCTCGACTACTTCAGGAGTGAAGAGCAGGCGTTGCAGCATTCGATCCAGTGGGCACACCACTGGGTCGACACACGCGGGTGAATACGACGCCACAGTTCGAAACAGCCAATAGTCCAGTGAGGCCAGCGATAACCGTGTTCGCTGGACTGCACGCCCCGGCTCGCATCGGACCGGTGTCACGAGTTGCCACGTCTGACCAATCGCCTCGCGTACCCGATTCGCCGCCCGCACAGGGCAGTGTCCAGGACTGTCGGGACGCAAGGGCTACCCCGCAATTTCATGCGTTCTACTACCGCGTACGCGTGTCGAGACCCGTATTTCGCCATCGTTGATGGTGTGATACACCACCTGTGCCAAGAGGCTGCGTGCACATCCACATCACCATTCGCCATTTGCTGCCGGATCTCAACCAGGGGAAAAAATTGACTACTGTAATTCTGAAACCCGACGAGCCTGTGGAAGTTGCATTACGCCGTTTCCGTCGCGCGATCGAGCGCACCAGCTTGATTCCGGAGCTTCGTGCCCGGACTGCCTATGAAAAACCTACCGCAGAACGCAAACGCAAAAAGGCTGCAGCAGTGGCACGCCTGCGCAAGCAGATCAAACGGTCGTTGCCGCCGAAAAGGCGGTACTGACCGGGAACTGCCGTGCCGCCATGCTGAAGCGGCCGTCCAGTGCCTGGCTGGGGATCTCGTGTAACCTCCGCACGGGGAACGGGTTATGAGACTATGACCCGGGCCAGCCATCACCTCACGGAAAGTCGTACTGCCCAAACCGCTTAGGTCCTGTCGCAATAAGGCGATCCGCTATGATGTGCGGAACAACATGAACAGCTGAAAGCTTGATGACGACGTTGAATCCGGCGGTGGCCCAAGTGCTCAAGCGCCTGCATTACCCGCTCGATGTGATCCTGGTGTGCGTACGCCTGTACGTGGCCTATCCGCTAAGCCTGCGTCACATTGAAGAGATGGTGGTTGAGCGTGGCATTTGCGTTGATCATTCGACCGTGCATCGCTGGGCGCTCAAGCTGTTGCCGGTGCTGGAGAAGGCGTTCCGCCGCCGCAAGCGGCCAGTCGGAAGGAGTTGGCGAATGGACGAGACGTACATTCGCGTCAAGGGCGAATGGCGGCATCTTTACCGGGCCGTCGACAAGGACGGCAACACCATTGACTTTCTGCTACGCGCCCATCAAGACAAGACCGCTGCCCGGCGTTACTTTGAGAAATCGATCGCCCAGCATGACGCGCCCGAGACGGTGACCATCGACAAAAGCGGCGCCAATCTCGCCGCACTCGAAGCCATCAATGCCGATCGTGAGGCGCCTATCATCAAGATCCGCCAGTCCAAATACCTCAACAATCTTGTGGAGCAGGACCATCGCGCGATCAAGCGACGAATGAGGCCCATGCTGGGATTCAAAACTTTTCGCTGTGCCCGGATCCTTCTGGCCGGCATCGAGATTATGCACATGATCGCCAAAGGACAGATGAAATGTGCTCGCGGAACCCATCCGTCCACCGCTGATCAATTCTACGAACTTGCAACATAAGCAGTCCTTCTCATATCGATCAAGTTTACTCTGCGAGCCTTACTGCAACAGAACCTCTCCGGCTACGCCGCAGTCTTCAGCGGCATCACAGGCGCCCCGCCAAGATCATGTCCGGCAATCGCGACCGCCAGCGCGGGATTCAGACTGTCGACCATCGAAGTCGGCATGAGAATGGTCGCCCCGCGTTCCTTCGTCGTCTCGTAGATAATATTCATCGCCCGAAGCTGCAGTGCGCCGGGCTGTGATTCGTACACTCTCGCGGCTTCGACAAAGTTCGAGGCAATCGCGGCCTCTGCGGACCCCAGAATGACGCGCGCCTGCTTTTCTCGTTCGGCCTGTGCCTGACGAGACATCGCGTCCTGCAACGCAACCGGGATCGCTACGTCGCGAATTTCGACCGACCCGACCGCGATGCCCCATTGGGCTGTCTTGACCCCGATCTCATCTCTCAGATGGGTATCCGCTGCTGTTCGATCGGAGAGTAGCGTAGCCAGCATCGAGGCACCGATCAGCTCCCGCAGCGTTGTCTGAGCGACGCGATCGATTGCCTGGCGATAGTCGGTAATCGCCAGTGCAGCCTTTTTGGCGTCGCAGACGTGCCAGAAAATGATCGCATCGACATTGACCGGCACCGTATCCTTGGTCAGAGCCTGTTCGGCGTTGAAAGCTGTCGTCTGAATGCGTTCGTCAATGACTGCAACGATGTTGTCCAGAACAGGGATGATCATGAAGAATCCCGCTCCTTTCACGCTCTGCAGTTTCCCGATACGCAGGATGACGAACTTCTCCCATACGTTGGCAACCCTGACTGACATTGCGATCAGGACAGCAATGACGAAGAGCCCGATACCGATATACAGGTTGACGAACGCGCCAGAGGCAATCGCAGCGAGCAGGAAGACGGTGGACAGAAGTAGTGTGATCGGATTCATGATGGTAATGCCTCCTGGAACTGCGCAATGTCATTTCGGACAATTCGGCTCGATCAGTCCGCACTCGGCCGTCGCAACACCCTGGTCGTGAGAGCCAGGGATACACAGCAAACGATGCACGTGATCGCATTGAGCGTCGGTACGTTACCGTACCGCGCCGCCGGCGCATTGGCCGTGCGCGCTTAAGCACCGACGATGACGTGGGATACGTCGGCGAACGCTTGCCGCCAGAAGCTGCCGGGGGCAATCCCTCCTCGATAACGGCTCCCCTGTCCGTCGAACTACGCCATTCCCGGCGTCTTGCCAAAAATAGATAGCGACAACGTCCTCCAATGCGCCCAGAATAGGCGACATGGCAGTTGCTTCCGCGACTGAAATAATGGGAGAAGCATGATGGCAAAGGGTCAATTACGCGGTAACCGTGAAGCAAAAAAACCTAAACAACCGAAAAAGCTGCTGTCTCCAGTTGTAGAAAGAGCTTCGGCGACAACATCGAAAATCACGCTAACCCGCAAGCCGGAAAAGAAGAAATAGCACGCTCCCGATCGCGCGGATCGGGGCCGGCATCACCCCTCCAGCGACGCCGGGCGCCGCCCATACCATTTCATCAATGGCCGTATCGACATCCCGTGCGCAAAAATGGACGCCGAAACCATCGCGAGCGTCAGCGTGATCAACTGCTTTGCCAGCGGTTCGCTTACGCCGTGACGAATCGCGAACATCAAATAAAACACGGAGCCGATTCCGCGTATTCCGAACCACGACACCATCGCGCGCGCACGCCCCGCGCTAGCCACACCGAGCGTTCCGACCATGACGGCGGCAGGACGCACAAGCACGAACATCACCGGAATGAACCACCATAGCGCGCTCCACGCCATGGCATAAGGCAGCAACGCGCCGACCAGCGAGACGAGCGTAAGCTCAGCAAGGCGTTCCAGTTGAGCATTGAATGCCCGCACCGCGCCGGTCATGACTGCGCTGGCATGATGCGAGTGCGTCGCTTTCACGCCATACGCATGACCTTCCGCACCGGGCGCGGCACCGAGGGACACGGTACCGGCCTGAGGCTTGTCCTCCACCCGCTGAAAAGCGAGGCCCGCAGCAAAAACAGCCAGAAACCCCGAGGCGTGGCACAGTTGCGCCGCGCCATAGGCAACGGCGATCACGCCGAGCGACAGGAATTCATCCAGACCGACGGCCTGGGAATGCCGCGTACGCAGATAAACGACAAGTCGGCCAATGAGGGCGCCAAGCCCTGCGCCGATCAATATGCCGCGCCAGTAACGCCAACCCCAGCGTCACGAACGGAAACGCGGTGCCGTCGTTCAATGCCCCTTCGCCAGCGAGGCTGAAACGCAATTGATCCGGATCGGTACCGCGCTCGGTCTGCACGCCAGAGGCGAGAACGGGGTCCGTGGGCGCCAGAATGCCGCCGAGAAGTACCGCTGCGCCCAAAGGTAATCCCAACCCCCACATCCCGACCGCTGCGATCAAGCCCACCTATGCGCAAGTGAAGAACGATTTCCTGGTACTCGCAGGCTGTGTTAAAGCGGACATCCCCACAAACACAGCAGAGGACCTGCATGATGACAGCAAGACGAACGACCATCCGGCGACTCCCGTTGACCGAGGTCGTTGACCGCGACACTCCCGGCGCGACGCCCGTCAGCATCACCACGCCCGAGGGCGGCACCATCTATCACACCGTTCCGCTCGGAGACCCCGACACCGGCAAGCGACGCGACGCCCGCCCGCAGTGGATCGCAGGCACCTTCCCTCTGTTTCCTGTTGTCCGGCTCGCTGACGGCGCGCCGTGGGCTGAGGCGAACCTCTGGCTCATCGACATGATGGAATCGAAGTCGTCGCCCAACATGCTGACGTTCGCCAGCATCGCAGACGACCTGGTGGCGTTCCATCGCTATCTGGATGACGAGGGCGTCGACTGGCTGACGTTTCCCGCGAACAAGCGGCAACGTCCGACCTACCGCTATAGCGCCTCGATCAGGCTAGCCGTGCAGGCAGGCGAACTGTCTCCGGGTGTCGCCAGGCGTCGGATGGGCGCTGCGGTGCGCTTCTATCGCTGGCTCATGACCGAAGCAGGCTTCAGGCCCGCGAACGCGCCGTGGGTCGAATCTGACCGTTTCATCGAGTTCAGGGACCAGAAGGGTTTCAGCAGCGTGATCGAGGTCAAGACCACCGACCTGTCGATCAGTGGTCGGCGCGCAGAAGACCCGTGGGACGATCACATCCAGGACGGCGGTCGCCTGCGCCCGCTACCCTCATCCGAGCAGTCGGTGCTGCTTGAATCGTTAGCCGCTCTCGGCAACACCGAGATGACGCTCATTCATCTGTTCGCGCTGTTGACGGGCACCCGCATCCAGACGGTACTGACCGTGCGGGCCAAACACGTGATGCGCGAGCCGGGAGAGTTTCAGGGCGCCGACATCCGGCTCGCCTGCGGGCCGGGTACGGGCATCGACACGAAGGGTGGCGTCAAGGGCGTGCTGCACCTGCCGCGCAGTTTCTACGAGCGGCTCTACATCTACGTGCACAGCGATCGCGCGCGCAAGCGTCGCCGTCTGGCAGACGGTGACGATCACCCCGACCAGCCGCTCTTTCTGAGCCATCGCGGTGCGTCGCTCTACGAGGATCGCGCGTCGCGCGCCCCGATTAGCACTGGCCCGCGCGTACGCCGTCACTTCAAGACAGGACAGGCTGTACGCCAGTTCATCAGGGACGAACTGTTGCCCATGATGCGTGTGCGGCTCGACAACCCCAGGTACGAGTTCAGTTTCCACGACCTGCGCGCGACTTTCGGGCTGAACATGGTCGACGCGATGACGGCGAACGGGACGAAGTACACGCGGGCGCTCGATCAGTTGCGGCAGTTGATGTGGCACGTACACCCTTCAATGACTGAACGCTATCTCGCTTACCGCGATAATCGCAAGCTGTTCGACGCTGTACAGGACGGCTGGGGAGCACACCTGTCGACGCTGGTCACGCGCACCCTCGACACGGTGGAGGCAGCATGAGTCGCCAGTACGAGGAAGTGTGCATGCCGCTCGCGGAAGGCACGCTGCTGCTGCACCCCGAGCGCGCGCTGCTCAGGTGGGAAGGCATGAGCAGACGTTCCGATATCGGTCAGATCTGCTATCTGACGCGCGACACGTCGAACCCGCAGCGCACGCGACACACTTTCGACCACACAAGCTTCTGCAGCGAACGCGCCAGGGTTGTACGTCTGCTGGTGACGCAGCTTTCCGCGCAGGTGACCCCCGGCGTGATGCGTCCGAAGACGGTCTACGGTGCGCTACGCGACGTGCTTGACTTCGTGAACTGGGCCGACAGGCAGGGCTTGCATCAGGTGCTCTGTGACGAGAAGCCTACGACGGAGGCTGTTCATCGCTACTTCGGTGAGAAGCGCGAACAGGTCTCGCAGGGCAACCTGAGCCGCAATACCGTCGGCACCTATCAGCGTAATCTGTTGTCGATGCTACGCGAGCTCTTCCGAAACGACGAGTTCTGCGCCGATGCGCGGGTGTTGCGCTGGCAACAGGAAGCGGCTGTGCCGACAGCTGTGCCTGACGCCGGTGCACAAGCCGCCCTGCTTGCGTGGGCTGATGCGCTCTTCAGCAGCATCAGCATGCTGGTGCTCGACTTCAAGCCGTACCCGATGCACGTGAGCACGGCGCGAGGCGAGAGTCTTTGCCTTGTTCCGCACAGACACAACCGCCGTGAAGGCAACGACTCGCCTGGCCTGGCTGGCTGGAATCTGGAAACAGGCGAGCTGCGCACCCGGGAAGAACTCATAACGCGCATGGCTGAGGCTGGCGCTAAAGATCCTTTTAACCGTTCACGGGGCGTTGCCTGGTTTGCTGCTAAACATCTTGCGGCGGCGAACAAGAACGCACGGTCGCCTATCCGTCGCTTGCATGCGTCGATGGCGGTCTATTGTTTCGCCGCGCTGTTTCTGGCCGAAACGGGCATCAGCCTCGCGCAACTGCTGGCCATGAAGTGGAGCCCGGAGCTTGCCGCGAGCCTGCAGGATACGTCGGTCGCGCGTCAGAAGTTTCGCGAGGTCAAGTACCGGGCAGGCGGGAACGAGGTTACGTTCACCGTCTCGCTGGGCTTCATGCCAAAGCTCACGGCATATCTGGCGTTGCGCGAGTATCTGGTGCAGGACGCAGACTGCGACGCGTTGTTCGTCGTAGTCGGACACCGTGCCCAGCCGGGGCGGCTAACCGGTCTTTCAATCAACTTCCTGGATCTGCTTTACCGTCGACTCGACACGCTCGGGATCGTGCTGCCGCGCATTACAGCACGCCAATGGCGTGCGGCGAAACAGGATTGGGCGGTGAGCAACCACGGCCCTGTCGTCGCGGCCAGGCTGATGGGGCACTCGGTGGAAACGGCGCTGCGCTCGTACTCGAACGGTACGGATGCCGCGCACAAGGCTGAGATGGGCGCATTCCTCGCTTCGGTCGAGAAGACCGTGCTGAAGCCCGGCGACGACCCGGCGGGCAGCATCAGGAGCGCGGTGGGTGTCTGCATCGGGTTCCACAAGCCTGCGCCGATCGCGGCTTCGGTCACGGTACAGCCTGACTGCCACTCGACCGAAGGGTGTCTTTTCTGCGACCAGTACCGCGTGCACGCTGACGCTGCCGACGTCCGCAAGCTGCTGAGCTGCCGCCACTGCGTCAGGCTCGTGAGCGGACGTGCCGACTCGATCGAAGAGTACGACAGCTCGTTCGGTGCCGTGCTGCGGCGCGTTGACTTTCTGCTGGATGAACTGCGCAAGCGCGACGCCGCTTTGGTTCATCAGATCGAGCAGGACGTCGATATTGAAGGGAATCTGGACGCTTTCTGGTCGACCAAGCTCGACCAGCTTTACGAACTGGGAGTGGCATGAACAACACATTGATCGCGGCGATCGCTGAGCGCCCCGACTGGTATCGGGTCGAAGACGATACGGTGGTTACGCGCGACAAGGCTGGAAACGCGGCTTCGCTGTTTGGTGACGACGCCTGGGACATCCGGGCATATACGATTGGACCGCGCACCCAAATCTACTTCAGAGGCCACCTGCCTGACGGCGTGAGCCGTGCCCTTTCAGAGGCGACTACGCGTCAGTGGAAGCAGGTGATGTACCTTCTGATGCACGAAGCGACCGATACGGTACCGGTGTTCGGTACGCTTCAATCTGGCTTAACTTGCCTGAAGGCATTCACGTTCTTTGCTGCCGAACGTGAGCTTACGCTCTACGAGGGGCTGTCCTGCGCTGCCGTTGTTCTGGACTATGTGGCGCATGCTGGGAGGGAGAGAAAGGCCAATCCTCTTCATTCGCTTCTGGTAAAGCTTCACCGTCTGGGCGTCGGAGCCACGGGGCTGCGCGTACCGCTGGCCCAACTGCACAAGCCTCTGCTCGAACGCTACGCGCAACGAGCAGGAAGTTCACAATACCCTGTCATCCCGACGCGGATCTACCAGCACTTCCTGTCGTCCTGTGAGCACGACCTCGGCGTCGCAGAGGGTGTCGCTGGCATCCTGTCGGACTACCTCGCACGTAAGTACGCTGGCGAGATTCCGAGCATCCCTGAGGAACTGGTGCGGACTGCTGGGCACTTCGCGTGCAAGAACTCCCCTTTCGTCGTGTTGTCGCTCGTGGCGTCGATCGGTGCGCTATGTCAGCTTGTCATCCTGTCATTCACCGGCATGCGTGCGATGGAAGCGGCGACCCTGCCGTACGACTGCCTGCGCGAGACCCGTCTGGATGGCGTGACCCACTACACCATCGAGGGCGTCACGACCAAGCTGTCGGGAGGGCATCCCAGGCGCGCATGCTGGGTGACCAGCCCGCTTGCCGCCCGTGCCGTCAGGCTCGCGCAACGCCTGTCGGGCGAGGCACACCGTGCGCACGGCGAGCAGGGCTACGCCGAATCGACGGACGGTTCGCACCTGCTGTTCTGCCGGATGGGTCTGCATCTTAAGTACGTGGCAAACCGGGCGGCGAGTAACGTACATAACGAAATCGAAGCCTTTCGCGAGCGCGTCTTCCCGACGATCACGGCGGAGGATATCGCTGAACTGAAGCGTGTTGACATGCACCGCGCGTGGGAACACGAGCCGAAGTACGCGCTCGGGCAGCAGTGGCCGTTCACTCGGCACCAGCTTCGCAGGACCCTGGCCCTCTTCGCCCATCGGAGCGGCCTCGTGACGCTACCGACGCTCAAACGTCAACTGCAGCACCTCACGCAGGAGATGAGCACCTACTATGCGCGCGGCTCGGCGTTCGCGAAGGGCTTCATCGACACCGACAGGACCCACTTCGCGAAGGAATGGGCCGAGACGCAGGGCCTGTCCGAATATCTCGCGTACGCCGAGCAGGTGCTGTTCGCTGACGAGCGGCTGTTCGGCGGGCACGCAGCGTGGGTGCAGAGCCGTGCCGTGCAGGCTTCGCCGGTGTCGGTTTATTCGCGCGAGCAGACGGTGAGGATGTTCGGGAAGGGCGAACTGGCGTACCGAGAGACAGTGTTGGGCGGCTGCGTCAGCGTTGAGCCGTGCAAGTCGACGCCACTCGACTGGATGCGTCTGGATTGCCTTGAATCGAACTGCCGCAATCTCGTCGTCATGCCGTCAAAGCTTCAGCGCGTGATCAAGGCGCAGCAGGTTACGGTCGCGAAGCTGCGCGCGGTCGATGAGGCGAGCGTCGAATACCGTATCGAGGCCCAGACGCTGCAACGACTGCTTGACGCGCAGAAGAAACTGATCAAACCGGAGGCAGCATGAGCGACGCCATGACCGACTACTACGCCGCCCTTGAGCGGCTGAAGAAACGCAAGGGTGCACGTATCAACAACGACACCGTGGCGATCGAGGCGGGCCGCAAGAAGGGGAGCATCAAGAAGTCGCGCCCGCAGTTCTCCGAACTGATCGAAGCGATTGACGCGGCCAACGTGGTAGCCGGGCGCCCGAAGCTCGAACTGAGTGAGCGTCTGAACCGCGCGAAGGGTGATGCAAAGGATCTGCAGGCACAGCTTGACGAATCGCTCGCGCGTGAACTCTCACTGCTGCGTCAGGTATTCAACCTGCGCAAGGAACTGGTCGCGCTGCGGGGCGGTAGCGTCCTGCCCCTGCAGCCGCGCTAGATCGGTGCGGGCGTCCTCGCTCCAAACGGGCACCTGGGTTGCTTTGCCTGCGTCGACCAGGTGCTCGCGAAGATTCCCACTACGGGTCACCCGGCATAGTGACGCATCAAATCCGATCGTGGTTCTGTGACTCCGCTGAACGGGTCAAGGGCGGGCGCAGCCCGGCGAAGTGAACCCTTGACGCGCGATGGGTTGACACGCTCCAGCATGGTTGGAAGCCCGGCTTTATCGGGCTTCCAACCATGCGAAACCTGCGGCGAAAGATGGACACTCCGACGGTCGTTCTGTCCACTTTATCGGTTCACCAAATGGACATCCTGCTGACTGCAGATCCCAGTATTTTCAAGGCTCCGGCTGATGTCCATTGTTTTTCTCTTGCGCGTACCCACCGCGATCGCAATGGCGACAGATAAAGACCTGTGCGCGGCAGCGCGCGCACAGGAACATACGGCCCGTAGCCTGCATCGGCGGTCCCCGTGACGCGCCGAAGAAGCAAGGCAAGGAAATCGACGGAATCCGCGCGTGATGCCATACTTGGCACACACGCGTGCCCCTTGCCTGCCTGTCGGCTGCAAGGGGTGGAGTGGAGATGCGACGCCGGCCAACCGCCAAGTCAGATCGGCGTCGCATCTGTTGTTTCTTCTTCGGCGAACCGCCTTTCTAACACGCACCCAGGCCGGCTTGCCTCGACGCTGGGCGCGTCTGCACTCGCCCTACGGGCTCCTTCCGACGCACCCAGCGTCAACGACTATCTCCATCGCTGCCACTATCGCGATCACGAGATCACGTCAACTGCATGTCGACGGATTTGCGCGGTTCCTGACCGCCATCGACACCGCGACCGCCCTATGACCTTCGTTGTGCGGCGGTAGTTTCCGCGGGAATCTGGATTGGCAGAATTATTGTGTTCTACGAATGTCGCGCCGTCATATCCAGGAAGGTCTCAAACTCGCGTTGAGCGATGAGCATCCGGGGGTTCAGCGGAACGCTGTGACGCTTTGTCCTTTCTACGCCGACACTGAATTGATTCGAGCACTCGGAGACATACACCCAGAAAGGTGGGGCAGTCTTGACGGTCAAGACTTGCCTGCAAGTGCGCAAATGAAAGCGAAGTTGCGCACTGCCTGGCAAAGCAACTCATGATGAGAAGGTGAAGCGATTGGCACTGGGCTCGGTAACTCTGCAGCGGCGCCTGGCATAGGAACAGTGTGAACTTACGGGGTCAATCCGCTACCGAACGATGCCGATGAGCCGGCTGCCGAGCCGAACCTCGGTACTCTGTCTCATCATCCGCGCTCACAAAGCGGCCTGTGTTGCGGTACGAAGATGACGGGTATCCCTACCGATTCAGCTCCCATCTGTCTGTCGAGTCGCGCTCAACCAATCTTTCAGGCGTTCGACGGTCACATATCTCGCACCGGTCCCTCTATAAAGACCTGCGAGGGCTTCATAGTCGCGCTGGATCGTCTCGGCACGAGCCCTCGCCTCGGTCGCACCCGGGTACTGCAACGCAAGGACGCAGTCGGACAGCTGCACGTCAGTGTCGACATACCAAGCGCTAATGTTTTCTTTTTTGGGGATCCCGACGCGCGGCAACAGGATCACGTGGCCAGCGACAATTCCGCGCGTGAAAGGCCGCACCTTACGAAGCGACGATATAGGTGCCCCTCGCACAAGATCCTTGATATCCGTGGAATGGATAAAGGGCAAGCCTCCGCGCGCCAAAACAGCTTCGAAACACGCGAGGCCGCCTCGCACGATTGTGCCTTCAACGACAGAACCCTTCGTCTGGTCGGCCGGCTTTCTGGAACGCTGCCTTGAACGTTTCGTCATTGCAACCAGCAGCGAATTTGCTCTGGCTCCTCGAAACGTCGAGCTCTTGAACTGAGAAACAACATCGACGTCGTAAAGCGAATGCAGTTCAGCGCGACCCTGTCTGTCCATGTCGGCGAACATGGTCGACTCGGGAAGGACCGCAACGATTTGCTTGGGCCTTGAGTGGTGAATTGTGGCGATAACGTGAGCCATCGCGAGGCTTCCGCGGATCGTCCTTCCGTCAAGCTCAATGTCCACGCCCTTAGCCTGCCCCATGCTAAAAGGCGGGTTGAGCACGGCGACGTCCACGCTCTCCTTCAATTTCGAGCGCACCCTCTCCCACGTCGCCCAAGAAAGTGAGTCACCACGTACCAGTGTCCAATGGGGCCGCGCCTTCCGGAGATGCGAGATCGCGCTTCCGTCCAGGTCGATTCCCGCGCAATGGACATTGGGAAAGAATCTCTCTACGGCGTCAAGGAGAGCCCCCCTGCCACAATGACTGTCAAGGACCGACTTCAATCGCGCGTGCCCTACCGTTTGCGCAACCACGTCTGCTACATGTCCCGGCGAGTAGTAAGCATCCGAATCAGATGTGAGCATCGCGTGGCTTTATGCAATAAATGTGAGTGGGTCCCACACCGGTCGTTCGCTTTCCCTTGCGAATCGGATGGTCATAGATGATTTCGGTATCCCTCGGATGATCGAGTGCGTACCAAACTGCACCGAGCGCATGCGGCTTGGTGCCTGTCGGAGCGATATGCAGAAAGCTGCCTGGATTGTCTCGGTGAATTTCAAACAACGCCGAATACGCCTCAAACGGACAGCTGGCACGAGCAAATCGAATGTGATCATAGGCCCGCGCGTCGTTCAGGAATTCCTCATTGGTGGATATCGTGATCTGCGGATAGTCGGTCTTGAACCCGGGGAGACCAACGATCGGCATGATCTGCGGCTGCGGATCGAAGTCCAGTGCGATATGCTTGGCGCGCGCGCTCTCGAAGCCGAGAAACGGCACGAGTACACTTTTCACGTCTCGGTCCGGGCCCGCAAGATTCGCCATTCCTGGAAGGGGGGATACCCCCCCAAACGTTGAGGTCAGATCGAAAAGACTCGATGATGAAGGGCTTTCGTGCTCCTTGTAGGCGCCAGGCTCCGTATAGACAAAATAGATCGACTCGCAGGCCGACAGCGACACACGCAGCAGCGCTGCCCAGACGCTATGGTTAAGCCCCGTGATATCGACATAGACCGTGCGGGACTTGAGAATCCTTTGGAGTCCATCATTGTCCGAAAGACCCACCAAAGCTTCGGTCTCCGCTGTCCTGTAGCGTATGGCTGTCTCAAGCTGTTCGATGATCTGGACGCATTGCCCAGGACGCTTATCAAGCATTTCTCGCCATATGGCCTGCTGGAGCCTGTGCTCCTCGCTGAATGCCCCAAAAATGTAGGCCGCGTCCTCAGCCAGGTATTGCTCCCTGAGCGCCGCAACCGTCTCGGTATGGCCGTCGTGTGCGATGTAACGATTCATTGATCAGCCTTGGTAAAAATCGGTAAACATCGCGAGCTGGGCGGGGAGCTCATCGGTTGGCGCCGGGCTCCCGGTGTTCATCATCTCCGCCAGTGCCGTTGCGGGATGACTGGACAGCTTCAGCAAGCTGCTGGCCCGAAACGTTACCCGGCGCTTCCGTCGATGGGAGTATTCGAAGAATGCGCAAAAGATGGGATGGAGACGATATTCATCGTCCTTCATTTCCAGTTCGGACGTCGGCTTTGTTCTAGCCGTCACCTCGAATGCCAGGTTTGCGACGCCGTCGTCGAGGATCGGCTGGATTTTTGCGCAAGAAGTGGGCTCTCCGCTTACAACGAACGAATTCTGTTCCGGTGCCCTTCCAATCGGGTCACGGGCGAATTCGAAGAACGTCTTGCCGATCGCAAGGACAAGACGCTTGATTTCGACCCCGTGCTCACTGAGCCCTTCCAGCTGGGCGAGTCGACGCTTCCCGACGAGCCGCGCTGATTCGGTTTGCGAGCGTGGGAGAATTACCAGGGGTGCTTCGCCATCCCACCCGTTTTCGAGCTGATGTTGGATCGCTTCATCAATGAGTTCGAGAAAAAAGCGGATATTTCCAGACGCGAGCGCGAGATACGTGCCGATTCCCGCGTAATATTTCCGGATCCGCGCTCCCTTGCGCCCTTTTGATAGCCAGAAAAGACTCGAGACTCCGTGGTTCCCCAGTCTCGTATCCCACTCGGAAGGGCTCTCCATCCAGCTTGTCGCCAATTCGGCCAACGGCTCCCCGGAGCTTTCGTGCCAGTACTGAAGGAAATAGGATTTCGAATTCGGCAGCGAAGCAAACCATTCGCGTACTTTCGCCGGTGCATTCTGCAGGCCTTGCTCAGCAAGCGCGGCGACCCGCGCGCATCCCAACGACTTGGCCTCCTCATCGAACGACATTTCCGGCAGAAACTCTGCCAGCGACTCCGGGATCGGGACGCCGCGCTTTCTCGCGCTCGCTAAACGATGATTCGCGACGGTTTCCGCAAACGTGTCGAACCGCTCCTCCGCGATGTCGATGATGGCAAAGTCATCGGGCGTCGAGAGTTGATCTCCCGAGTCAAGCGTGTGGTGCGTCTTGAGTCCGCCCCGCCGCATGCCAACCTTAAACGAGATTGGCGGCTCTGAATGCTTGATATACGCGTTAAGCAGCGACTGTTGTTCAAGCGCGAGGTTTTCGTACTCGTCAATGCAGCAGAAGAGGAGCTTGTTTTCCAGATATCCGGCGTCGGTGAGGGCCGACGCAAATGCCTTCAGTGGTGCATCGCTTGCCGACAGGGTCGGCGACGTTGTCCGGCCGCCGTTGTTCACGTACAACTCCAACTGAGCCAGGCCTGCCGTAAGCGCCGTCTGAAAGTGCCTCAGATCGCTTACATCGTCCAACCCGAAAGTGATCGCTATTGCATCAACCGCGATCGGCCGGCCGGACGGGCGATCCCGCTCGAGCCAACTGGACAGCTGGCAAAGCTCGATGCAGGTGAGAATGTTGAAATAATGGGCGAACGCGCGCTGCCGATCCGTCGGACCGAGTTCCGTGACCGAAAACGCTCGCACGCGGTTCTTGTTGATCCGGACATAGATGCCGTAGTGCTGCAATCCATTCCCGCCGGATTCCGAGGCCTGGGAACGCGCATGCGCCGCGTCAAAGCGAAGCGAGCGCAACGCCGTAGTCTTTCCTGTTCCCCGACCTCCTACCAGAAAGCTGGGCCTTTGGTGAACCAGCTTTTCTGTGTACGGAGGAGGAGTAAACAGCGATGCAAAGTCGGGCTGGGACCATTCGGCGCGGTAGTCGCCAAACAGATGCTGAACAACTTCCTTGTTTGAGCTCATACGCGTCGCACCAGTGGCGTCCATTGATCTGGCCCAACGGCCCAGAATATCGGGAGAGTAGAATCGGGCGTCGAGTGCTCGAACGCGAGCAGCAAGCCGGCCTCGGTGTGGCCATACATGCGAGTGCGCGGAGCCTCAAGATACTGCGGCACACCGAGCCGAGGCGCATATTTTTCGAGCAACCGCTGGATCGCTCCCGGAATGTCATCGAGGTCTGGCTTCAGTGCGCTTCGTGGAATACCCGCGACCGTGTCAGGAGATTCGAGTACATGGGCCGCGACGACCTGCAGTCCCGTGAGATCGGCGCGCAGCCGGTCCAGGCCTGTGCGTGTCGCAACCAGCGTCGCATAAATCACGTGCAAACCGTCTGTGGCCTCGAGGTCGGCGAACGAGTACGGTTGCTGGCTCAGATAGTCACGCTTCCACGTTGCCGAGATCTGGCTTCCTGATCCAAGTATGTCGTCAAGGAAAACCACGAGGCGCCCAGCCTTCGCTTGCTCAAGGGCGCGCTTCGGATCCATAAAACGATTGTCGGCGATTCTGGCGGTCTGACGCAGCTTTCGACAAAAGAGATTCCCTGAGTCGGTGACGTTCGGATCTTCGCCTTCAACACTCGTGAAAACGGCATTATCCAGCGTCGCCAGCGCTCTTTCCGGGCCCATCCTTGAGATGAGCCCGTCGCGCATCTGGCGGTACAAGGACATGAGCATCTGGTCGACCGCATTGCTGGCGAAGTAGGTGAAGTGGTCAAGCAGCACCGCGGCTGCGACCTGATCTTCCTTCTCGAAGTTGTTGAGCCATGCCGCCGGCCGCACTATCGGCGTCCGGCACCACAACCCCGAAGCCACCAGCGCCGAACATTTTTCGACAACGGTATCAATATACTGATCGGATCTCATGCACTCTGAATATTATGGGCACCACTAGCTGGTCGTCCATCCGCCCGGCGGCTTGCGGCAGCACGCCGGGCAGCTTCCCCAGCGGAATTGTAAGCGGTTCACGGCATCACGGGAGGACTCCTCGACCGAACCCAGCACTGAGGCGCCGTTTGGTCGACTTCCCCGATCGCGAGGCGACATGAGCCATAGCGCCTCGTAACCGTCATCCAGCCGGTCGTGGGCTGGCGTGACCCGCGTTGCCCGATTCGCCTGGGAGTGCGGACACCGCGTTGTCGCCGGCCAGTTCGAACCAGATGCGTCTCGTTCGCTCAGAGCCGGGGGTGAGCATGTACGGGAGACGACCATCCTGGAAACACGTTGGTGAGAACGGTCAGCTGCAAAACCTAGCGTTCCGCGATTTCGCCTGGCCGGCCTCATCCCCCAGGCGCACTGCCGACGCGACACATAACGATGGGTGGGGGGCGCTCATATCATTCACCGCGGTCACGCTATTCCCGCCTGTCTAGTAACCGGGGTCACGCACTACGGCGGTCCACGCCAGGCGCGTCATCGACCGCCTGCGCCTCGCGCGATCGGATTACGCCGAGACCGGGATGAGGTTGTCCACCGTCATCCATTTGCTGCCTTCCGTGCCCGCCTCTTTCTGCAAGAGCTCGGCGTCGCGAACATGGCACTCCACCGGAAAGCACGGCGCCCCATGCGCCGCGAGCCAGATCGTGCGTGTGATGCCGTCGGTGAAGGCCACGTATGGAAAGGTGTGCTCCGCGTACCCTACCGACTTTTTGAATAAACCCCACCGCTTCTCGATCACGGGGACCTTCTCGTTGGCCATCAGGCAGCTGATGTTCGCGAGCGGCACTGGGTTCGAGTCCCCATGCCCGAAGCCCTTGACGGCGTCCGCGAATTTGCGATCAGCCTTCCAGGAGACTGGCGTGCCATGGGCCTCCGAGCGGGGGCTGCTGTAGGGCTCGCGCTTCCACAATTCGATGAAGCGATGCGTATCAACCTCGACCACCGCCCGCTCCTCGTTCAAGAAGTTCGTGCGTGCGGTTCGCATATACACCGGGCCGGTAGCTGTTTTGATCCGGAAAACCATTTCCTGCGCGGTGTAGTACGGGCGAAGGCCTAGTTTCGTTTCCATGCACTTCCCTTTTGTCGTTGAAAGTTTTTTGTTATCGGCAGAAGGGCGGCTATTCGAAGACGAAGAGGCCAGATTATATCGTTTTGTTATTCAAATAATCAGATATCGTCACGTTTCGGTATAAGCGGAACAGGTCATCTCGCTACTCGAGATCCGTGCATGGGCAGGCGTTTGCAGCCTGGCGCCAAAAAACAAAAAGGGCCGGCCGGCCCTTTTATTGAAGCTGCACGAATCCGTCAGGCGACCACGCGAACGTTGCCCGCGCTTGCCTTCCTGTCCGCTTCGTCAGCTTGAGCATTCGCGTCGTCGGTCAACTGCTTCAGCCTGTTGCCGTGCGCATCGATCGCCGCCTTGAACGCGCCGATCACAGAATCGCCTGCGTATCGGCCGCGCGTCACGGGTGTGCTGGCCGCCTTCTTCATGACGACCCCGTGCACTGGAGCAGCGCTTTTGCTCGCGCGCCGGACGACGAGCTTCTTTGCAGCCGAAGCTGGCTTCGAAGCAGTCGGAGGCTTGGAGGAAATCAGTGCCATGGCGTTGATGTGACCCTTTGAACGACGGAATAAAGACCTTGTTCCTGACTATACGCTATCACGCCCGGCGCGATTGCGCCAACCGCTTGCGTGAACTGGGCACTGGTGTCCGGATCAGTTCTGGGCGTCGCCTCGAATTCAATGATGAATACAAGCGGCCGCTCGCGTTGGCCGTCGACCAGCGGCACGACATCCGGATCGGTTCGCGCTGAGACCGGTACAACGAGACGCCAGTAAGGCCCGGTCCAGATGGAGCCACCCGCCTGCGTGAACTTCTCAAGCGAGTACTGGTTCGACTCCCACGCCTCTGAGAGAGTTTCGAAGGGAACCTCAGGAAGCGGGCTGGACTTGCTCGGATAACCGACAACGTAATCGCTGTAGTTTCCACGCTCCTGCATCGCCAGCGCCACCACGACCTCGATCGCACCTCCGTGTACAAGCCAGTTGGCTTCGTAGCTTTTCAGTACCGCAGTGACGGCTTCCTGCACATCGTCGGACGCGACCGCAAGTATGCGTGGAAATGTCTGGCAGTCTTCAATGATGCGGTTGACCACCCTCGCTTTCGTGTTCTTGACCACCTGACATAGGTCGTCGAGGCGGTCGTCGAACGCAAGCGTGTCCATTTCACACTGGATCGGCACGTGAACCATCTCGACGCCGTGCGTGTCGAGCTCCATCGTCCCCGAAACAACGGACGATGCGAGCGCCGTGAACCAGAAGCGGTCCCGATGTTTCAGCGGCTGCCGGATCCCGAATGCGATCGTCACAACGCGATCGCTCTGTACCTCATCGGCAAGGGTCCATACCGGAAGATTCGATATCAGCCCGCCATCCTGAAAACTCCGCATCGCGGCGTCGGCCGACACGCCCGAGCCCCTCACACAATTGAAACGCCATGGCCGGAAGATCACCGGCAGGCAGATTGAAGCGGCAACCGCGTCGGCAACGGCCACATCCGGCGTACGTTGCAGCGAGAACACCTCGCCGACCTCGTCCGTCACATTCGTTGCGACGATCTTCAGGCCAATGCACCCGTACTGGTCGAGGTGGCGGAACGAGAGGTTTTCCGGAATGGTGTCGCGCGGGATGCCCTGCCGCTGCGCAATCTTGTCCCGTATCGCGACGTCAATGAAATTACGCACATGGCGCACAGAGGCGATTCCTTGCAACGCAAGAGCGAAACCCGCACCTATCGCCCCTAGGGCAAGAAAGCCGAGTCCCATCGCCCAGAGCGGACGCCGAGCATCGAACATGCCCAACGCGAGCCACATGAGCAGGGCGATCGCTAGAACGACGTAGCGATACCTCGCGGCCTGGCGGAGGCAGGCAATGGCTAACCAGCCTCCCCGGCCGAACAGGTGGGTCGCCCTCTTGAAGCGCGGATCAGCAAGGCGGTCGAGGATATGCTTCCGCGACTCGGGATCGAGCAGTTCGGCTGCGGTATATCCTGCAGCCACAAGCGCCGCAACCATCGCGCCGGCCGATGTCCCTGCCGCCGCTACGACAGGCAGCCCGAGTTCCTCGAGGGCCATCAGCGCACCGACGTGAACAACACCTTTTGCTCCGCCTCCCTGAAACGTGGCTCGCACGCCGTCCAGATCCAGCTTTCCGGGCTCTACCGCCCCGGCCAGTTCATCGCTCATCGTTTGAATTTCTCACTCTTGTTTACGCGCCCGGTTACTCGAGGAGCCCGCGTATTTCAGTCATGTGCATTGAAGCGATCGCAGATGCGGCAGTCAAAGTGTCAACGCTGTTGCGGCACACGATGTCCGCTCAGCCCGTCCATACCTACCGTCCGCAGATCAGAACCTCAGCTCAATGTGACGCGCGGGATCGTAGATCTCAATCGCGAAGCTCTCCTCGATCCTGAATCGCGCCCTGAGTTCAACCGGGGCAGCCTCTCCAATGCCCATCCTCGCGCGGATCTCGGCCTCATGCTGCGCGATGGTTGTTTCGATGAACTCAAGTCTTCGGCGCAATTGCATCTGATAGGCGAAGTCACTGCTAGCGTCACCGTTGCTCATCATGCCGCCGCCGGGCGGGTAGTATGACGTCCCGTCGCGCATCGTTACGACGGCGTTGACATTCTTATCGCGAAGTCGCGCATGGTCTTCCGCCGTCAGCCGCGGGCCGTTCGAGCGACGTTTCGGTGTCGCGATCCGTTCGGGCCAGTTCGCGTGCACGATTTCCACGAGCTCGGTCTAGGTCCAGACGTTCGGCGCTTTCTGCGCGTTATGGCTCGTCGCGACAAGAAAATACACAGCGTCTGGACGCACCATGGCAAAGGCAACTTCATCCGTTCTCGCTACGAAATCGCGATTCTTCGCGGACGGCACCGCGCCAAGGTGAAAATGATGGATGCCCCAGTCGTCGAGCAGTTCGTCACGCTTTTTCAGTTTTCGGACAAGCGTGCTCAGCCACGGCCGCAGGCTCGCCCCATTCTCCACCGCACGGATCAGGGCGCCGAACCCATCAACGTGTTCGCTTGGCACTTCGAATCCCGGAGCGAGGATTGCCTGGCGCGGCGTCGCTGCGGGCATGCGTCGCAATGCCCGCAATAACAGCATCAGGTAGGGCGCCTCCTCCGCACGTACGACGCCGGCGGCCTCGGGAACGTAGCCCAATTCGAGGAGCCGCGTGTCGATATGCGCACGAAGGTCGGCCCGGAAATCCATCCTAATCATGTCGCTGCGCCCGTGCTTAGGCGAGATCGATTGCCTGCATCTCCGCGACGGCCCTTTCCGCCCATTCTTCGAGCGTAAAGGTTTCCAGCGCGGCCTCGACCTGCTTCGCCCAGTCCGGATGCGCAGACTGCCAGCGCATGATGCGCTCGGCGGCGCGAAGGTCAAGGCGATGCGGCACGTTGCTACTCATCACCTTCGCCGGGACACTCGCGGAAACGAAGCGAACGTTGCCCGGATGAGCCACGCGGAACATGTCGACCACTGCATTGAGGTCGTTCAAGCGGTTCTGTTGCGCCAGCCCGGTCAGGAGAGTGAGCGTCGCGCCCGACGGCGTAGTGTACTCATTGGAACCCTGGTTGCTAATCGCCTTAACTGCGAGATCGATCACTTCCGGCGGCGTATTTCGGCTGCGCCCGATCTGCCTGATGTTGTGCCTGAGGGTGTTCATTCTCAGCTCCTCACTAAATTCACGAATTTTCTGGACGTCGTCATGAGACGCCGCCCAGACCTTGATCTCAGTCCAGCCCGCCTTGATGCGGGCCTTTCGTTGCGCGGTGACGCGCGAGCCTTCTTTGTCTTCTGGCAATTCGCCTCCACCAGCGATGTTCCGCCCAATTTGGTATTTCATGTAACACCCTAACATTAATCCAGCTATTCGACGGCTGTCAATTTTCTTTTCTAATCGACGCCTGCCTGCATGCTCACAGCTCACTTCGAGGAAAAACCTTATCGATCCAGGGTTTACGACACGTTGAAGGCGATGCAGCCAATGTCATCTACGCGAAGGATGTCCGGGCCGGGCATCACCAACGAAAAGGACTTGAAATGACGCGCTACATGACACGGGTCGAATTGCACGAAAACCCCTACAAACCCACGGCACAGGACTACGAAAAGCTGCACGCTGCGATGGAAGCTAAGGGCTTCGCCCGCACCATCAAGTCTGGTGACGGCATTCTGTACAAGCTTCCCAGCGCGATGTACTACGGCGAATCGACTTTGACCACGGCAGAGGTGATGAAGCACGCATCCGCCGCGGCGAAGTCCGTCTGCGGGAAGTGCTCGGTCATCACAAGTGAAGCGCCAAATAGCGCCTGGGAAGGTCTGGCAAAGGCATGATTTGACCGCGCCGAACAACAAGACCGCCCAGCATCGCGCCGAGCATGGATGACCCGCGCCCGGATTCCTCGCTGGAGCCTCCGGGCCACGCGCCTACGCCAGAATGTCGAAGTCTGCCCAATCCGGGATCACGCCTTCACGAATGAGGCGCTTGACTATTTCCGTGCAAATCGACGTCGCCCTCTCGACGAGTACCGCCGGACTGAGCACCTCGCCGTTGATAGCTTTCCCTTTCGTCACGTCCTCGCCGGTGTGGACAAGTTTGCTTCTTGCGTCGTACATCCAGCCCATGACCGCGGCATTATGACGTCGGATCTCCGGAGATCCACCAAGCAGTCGGACTGATCGCACCTTGATTTTGTGTGTCATCTCGGTCGCTTTGTTGTCTCCCAACAACGTCTCGAACGCGGTCGACAGCTCCACGCAGCGATCTCCTAGCGTACGGCGCTTTTGCGCTTGCTGGAGGCGATTCAGTGTTACGCGGATTTTTTTCTTGACGTCAGCCGGCAAATTCAAAAATCTCCTAACAATATCGGCGGCCTCCACGCCATCCAGCTTGGGGTATTGGGGTGGCTGGCTGGGCAGTATCTCCATCAACTGGCCTCTCGACCCGGTGCCAAATGCTGTAAGCTCGAGGTCAGGATCATCAAACGCGAACCATTGCACCGCGAGTGTGGTCACACGCGGCCCAACAGCGGAAAGAGCAAGCGTTGCGTCGTTCAACAGATCATTTACACGTAGATATTCAACGCTTGAGGGATCAGGGTCGATACCAGGTTTGTGCAGAACGCGAGGGACGTAAAAAGGGACGATCAATGCCGACTGCGGACTGATGAAATCGAGCATCGAAGACACCGGAGAGTTAACGCGATGCTCCGTGAGCCACGTTTTAATGGCCGAATCCGGAAGTGCCGCTATTGGTACAATCGATATCTCTTCTGTGAGTGCAATCTCATTGTCGACCGGTGCTCCCCAAATCGCGTGAAATATCTTGCCCTGCGCACTCGTAGTTGCGAAGACTTTCTCCAGCCACGAGACGGCTTCACGTGCTCCGCCCTTTGCGGTAGCTGCTCGGAGCAACGGCATAACGATGAAGTTGGGATAAAAACCACTCGCACCGCCTTCCCGACAGATCTGTACCACGGTATTCCCCGGGAAGCGCGCGTCGGCTATCAGAGTGCCGACAATGCCAGCCGCGGCATCGTTGAGCTGACTAAATGCTTCATGGAACACCTCCGGATCCGGGGAGTCGACCGCGTCAAAGATGCTGACAGCCCCGAGCTCGATATGAGAGCTCGTGACCTTTTCGTAGGTGGTTTTCAATAAATCGAGGAGCGCATCTGACGCTCCTGTGGACGGCGGCGTTGGCGCATCGGAATGTATGTCTGGCATAAGGATGAACTCACATCGAACGGCAACTGCCAACCGGTAAACCATAACACTAGCCCGCTCTAGTCGAATCGTCGCGCCTCACCCGGCCCGCTGGCAAGACTCCTCATTGGAGCATGCGGAGGACCACAACTTCTTCGACTAGCGCCGCACCAATCTCTCGATCATCGGACCGAGATACTCGACCATTAGACGGGAAAATTCCTGCGCCCGCTCACTCGGAACAACGCCGTTCCTTGGAATGCCCATCGTCTTGCAGGCGCGCTCGAATGCTTCGTCGGTTTCTCTCTGCCAGTGTCGCAATTGGCTGCGGTTGTAGACGATGCTGAAACCTGCGTCGAGCGCTGCCCTATAGCTTTCGTCTGTAGTGGCGTTGTTCGTACGCACCAGCTCGAGCTCCGCGTCCGACAGATTGAGATCGATACGAGCGTCGATATGATCGCCAGTTGCCGGATTGAACGCATACGTCGCGCTGAGCGGCTGCCCGTCATACGCTTCACTCAGGATCACGACGATCCGTGACATGGAGAAGTACTCGACATACCCGAGCAGCGTATGTCGCGACGGGTCACCCACGACGCTCACGCAATTGATAGCGTGAAAATCCGGTCGATTGGCAACGAGATCCCGCACGTAAAAGAAGGCATAGGATGGCGTAACCGAGTAGTCCTTGAGGTACCGCAACGCGGAATCGCAGGCTCGCGCATCGACGCCCGTCGTAGCAGCAAGTGCAACTGCGCTCTTGACCATCGACCGACCTGCCAACTCACCACCGAAACTTGACGATAACGACACGGGAGATTCAAGCGGTGTTTCATTAGCGCTCATGGCGCCCAAGATAGTCTGCGGGTCGAGCTGTGGGTATTTGCTTACCACCTGCTTCACCATTCGTCTCGCTTCTCTTTCATCCCGCGCCGAGATCCTGATGTCCGTCCCGTTCTCCCCTTCCTCGGCGCTAAACTTCGGATGCTCGATTGTCATATTGCCGTTCGGCAATAGAAGATAGCGGTTGCCGTCCACCGTATGAATCTGAATGCTGGGCGGCTCACCACGATCCCTCTCCACTCCGTGCATCATCGCAACATGTGAGAACTGACGCCAGATCTCGGCGTCCCAGCTATTGCCGGTGCGACTGTTGCAGTCCTTGCATATGAACCCACGGATCGTTCGACGGCCACCGATCGAGTTGGGAATGATGTGCTCGCTCGAATCTCCACTCAAGGCGATCGGATCGTCACAAAGTGGGCAAATATCTTCGTGGCTGATGCTGTCCATGCTGTTTTCCTTTGTGTGGACGTTCGCGCGGCTGGTAAACGGTATCACGTGTCGGCATAATCGGATCGTCGCGCCTAGCCCGGCCAGGCGCCAGCGGGCTACCCCGGCCCGCTGGCGCGGCTCCTAACCGGGGCATGCGAGGGGAGCATGAGCAACGCCAGACGGCTCTCCAGTCGTCGCAGTGAATCGTTTCCATTCGCGAGCTGGTGATCGCGATAGCTGGCGCGGAGCAAAGACCTGCGCCCGAGATAGCCACCGCCCTATGGAATCTGCTGGCGGAGTCCGACTCCGCTCCCGAATGGCTGCAACAGCGCGGCGGCGTCATCTACCGTCTTGAGCCGAGTGCCCAGGATACTGGCTGGTTCGCGCTTCGCGCGCTGCGTGAGGGCAGAGACGCAATTGCATATCGTGGCCTGTGGATAGGCTCCACTTGCGCGGAATAGCTACTATTCTTTCAAACCGTCGCCTGCGAACCGGCTCGCATCAATCGTGACGTTCAGCGTCGGGACCAGGTACGGGAATAGTCCACTCATCCACCGCTTCCCCCGCTTCAGATTCGCGCTCTTGCCGAAGTTCCAGGATGCGCCCGTGAGCGACAACGACTTTCAGGTCGAATCTCACGCCTTTTCGGAAGTGGAACAAATAAGCCGTGAAGGAGGCTGTGTCGCTGGCAAAGTAATCGTCGCTCAGAAATTGTCGGCGCGCGACACGTCCATCACTTGCCACCCAATAATCGGCCATGGCGCAATCGAGCGACTTTGTCTGCCACTCCTTTCTCGGCAGGTCTCGGGGGAACGGCTCGAAATCCTGAGAAACCGCGAATATATCGTTCATCCTCGAGCGCGGCTTTGCTGCTGTTAGCGTCAGCCAAGGTTAGCATACCCTCAGTCTTCGAGCTGGAACTGCAAAACGAGTTGGCGCCGCCTCCGCGCGACAGCATGCCCGTCGCGCGGCATGGCCCCAGGCCGCCCGCATCAGGCGGCTGTCCGACCATCTTCAGACAATCACGCTGGCCGTCGCGACTTCCGTCGAAAGGACGGGAAAAGATCCGCGTCGAGGTCAAGCAAGGGCTGAAGGTCAAACCAGACGAAAAACACTCAGTCATCCTGACAACCTGGTGCACGCGCTGCGTGCAAAAGAACTGTCCTCTCCGACCAGCCATTCGTTTCCAGCTATGCGCTGTGACGGCCTCCCAGACGTGCTGGTTTGTTTCGGACGTGAGCGGGATAACAGGTGTGGGAAGACCTCACGGACGCCGGAATGAACGACCAAAGCACACGAGAGTTGGATGGACTTGCACAGCCGTAGCTGCAGCACAGCGTAGCGCGCCGCGTCGTGCAACCACTGGTTCAACGTTTCTTGCAATTTATTGCGTCGCTGTCTTCACCAGCTTCTCGACCGCCTGGTCAGTCGCTTCAGTCACCTCCGATGTGGCAATTGTTGTGGCCTCCAGGTCACTTTGCGCGACTTCGACGACCTGTTTCGTTGCCTTTTGCACGCTTTCCTGCGCCGTGTTGGCCAGCGTGATCGCCTGTTTCATCAATGCAATTGCGACTCCGGAGCCGCCCGGGGCGTGCTGCGCGACATTCTCGGCGAACCATTGAACCTGTCGGTTGGCCTCCTGGCACCGGGCATTGATGATTTCTGACAACTGCGTTTGCATGGTCGACGTAATCTCCGCAACCTGAAGTTCGTACGTCAGAGCCTTGTCCGCCGAAGGCAGCGCCAGCGAGTCCTGCAAACCAGCAGGTCCTGTCCGTCTTTCTTCGCCAGCCCGTCCTGAACGCGTAGATACCAGTCGCCAAGCGTAGTTTTCGCCATATCCAGATTCAATTTGATGAGCTTTTCCTCGCCTTCCAGCATCTTTCCAGCCAGCCCAAAGAAGAAGTCAAGATTTGCTCGTTGGGCTAGGGCAGCCTGCTCCTGAAAATCAGTCATATTCGCCTCCTGAAGATGTATGTCCTACGCCCAGCATGTCCGGCGCCTGTGACCAGCTGATGAATCGCGCAGTCTGGAAGTCACCGTGTCGACGTACCTTTTCGAGCCCGCCTGCGCAGGGGTGTTGGTGTCAGTCGCGGTTGCGTGCCCCATCTTCCCCAGCGCCTGGCTGCGCGATGGTGCTCCCCGGGCGTCGACAGATGCAGGGAGTGCAATACGACGAAGGTTCCATTACAGGGTGGAGACGGTCGGGATACCAACGCCTTCCGTACATCTCCACGTGGACATCGCCTGGCTCTGCGCGGGTCAAGCGCAAGCCACGACATGTCATGGTGGTTCTCATCGGACACGGCCTCGGAAGGGATTCGGTTTGTCGCCTCTCAACGGCACCTCGTACGGCTCACGTGCCTGAGCCCTGCCATTGACCGGCAGCACGGTCGAAATGGCATGCTTGAAGACAAGCTGCACACTTGGGCCAGACTCCAGCAGAACGGCAAACTGGTCAAAGGCGGCCAGTTGACCGCTCAGTCTGATGCGGTTCACGAGGAACACGTTGACGGTGGTCTTGTCCCTGACGAGCGTCTGCAGAAAGTTGTCTTGTACGCTGGGCGTGCGGTCATGTTCTGAGGTCAACGCGACAGGTCCTTCGATGGTACCGGCGATGGTTGAAGCCCGGCACGGCAGTCTCAAGACCGCCGCACCGGGCATGGCATGAGGACCAGAACGCTTTTAATCCGAATTAGGCATCCTGATCAACAGGATGTCAGGACGTTGACCCCGGCTGTGGCCAGGGCCACCCCCTCTTCTCGTCGGGCGCATCCCACTCCACAGACGGCTCGACCCTGACCGACGCCTCGACCGGACTTGTTTACCCTGCGGCATCGCGCGCCGGTTCGTCCAAAGCGCCGCTTTTCATCTCGGGGAGCCCGGCTCCAAACCATTTCACCTTCTTCTGCATATGGGCGACATAGGCTTTCCAGCCGGAAGGGTTGCGATCAAACAGGTCGTGTCGAACGGTCGACGCAAGCACCCTGCGGTTGAGGTCTGTCTCAAGCAGTTCCCTGGGCCACAGGAAAAACGCGCTGGCGACACGTGCGCCGAACTCGGCCGCAGTCATCCCCGGTGCGACCATCCGGAGGAACTCAAAGGCCTGCAGCGATTCCTGTCCGGCAAGCTGTGCGACCGTCATGTCCGGTTGACCTGTTCTGGATAAACAGTTCCAGGCTTCGAGCATCTCCCCGAGGTGAAGCAGCAGTTCCCGTCTGTCAAATCGGTCGTCCATTGCGGTATCTCCGTGCATGACGCAGGATAGACCAATCGACCATCGGAGAGAAGCCATCGATACGCTCGCCGTATCGGTTGTTCCGGATGCCCGCGCATCGCGCGCATGGGTCAAACTCATTTGCGTCGTGTTCCGCTTGCGGTCGACAGGGAGTTCTCCACATGAACCCCCGTTCTCTTTTCGTTCTATCAGGGCTCCTTCGCACATGACAGCGGCACAGAATGCCCTGGCACTGCGCTTACCGGTGTTGCACTTTCCGGGCGCCCATGTAAATGTCGAAGAGTCCACCGTGCAGACGGCACAGCTGTTCGCGCAGGCCGACAAGTTCGTGCTGGTCGCCTTCGCGCTCGCGTCGCAGAATCTCGCCCAGCAGGGCCGTCGCGCGGGAAGGCTTGTGCTCACGCCGCACCCGTGCCTCGGCCAGCCGACCCGCGAGCACCGGTTTGACCAGGATCAACCAGGCTGGAAAAAAGCGGAAGTCCTCGCTGTCGCCGTTCCCCGGAAACTCGGCGTCAAAGCGGCGGCGCAACGCGTCAAGCGATGCGTCACCCAGCACCGGCAATAACGCCACGAACCGTGCAGGTGCCAGCCACGCCAGTTCTGCGAGCAGCGGCCACGCGGCATCAAGGCCATCCGCTCGATAGCGCGTCTCGGTCATCCATGCGAGCGGGGCCGCGAGGTGCCACCACGACTCGATGCCTTTTACACATTCACGGGCGGCTTCCCAGTCGCCTGCCTTGAGCCACAGGGGCGCCGCGTGGCAGTCTTCGGCGGCGGCAGAAAATGGCAGCGCCGCAGCCCGCAACGCAAGCGAGCGCCAGAGCGACGCCACCCACGGCTGCACGGCGTGTCTGGGCAGCACACGAGCCGCGGCTGGCACCACCTCGTTTGCGAGGGCGCGACGCGCCACCGCGAGGGCCTCGTGGTCGGCAAAGAGGACTCGGGACTCGGCTTCGAGCGCGTGCACCAGAACTGTTAACGCCGGCAACTCATCGTCGTCCGGGTATTCGCCAGCCAGCGCCTTCAGTGCCGAACGCGCGGATGCCGTATCGCGCTGCTGCAGGCACTCCGACACGTCATTGCGCAACATGACGTCGCGGCTGTCGGCGAAGATATCGAGCTGTTGCATGGTTCATGCGCCCCGAATGTGAACATCACGTCTGGCCAGACTAGCGGATTTGACCGCGCGACGGAAGTTGCAGTCCGCATGACGCTCCGTTCCCGCTTCAGGGAGGAGCAGACTGGCATCCGGTGCCCGCTGCTCAGAACAGCTCCTGCTGCCGTACGTCGCGCGGTGGAGCCAGCGAGACCTTCGCGCCGCCGACGGTGCGGCGGCGCTTGATTCGCCGCACGTGGGCCACGAGCTCGGCGTTGCCGTCAGCCCCGTTCATCACGAGCGAAACAGCCCCACCCCATCCGGCCGGCTTCCGCGTAATGCGCGAAGCGAGACCCGCAAGGCGAGGCGGCGCGCGCGATCGAGCATCTGGGCGCGGCTCATGCCGGGCCAGCATGTCGCGATGAACTGCGCAACCGGAAGCGGAAGTGACTCGGGAGCGTGTCCGACGGGAAGCGCAAGAGCAACGAGTTCGAAGCGAGCAGGCATGCGAGGGAATGCGGGAGTTTGCGGTCCACCGCGTGCACGCGCGGCGCCGCGTCTATCCTGGCGGAAAGCGTGATTCCGCGCAACGAGGACACGCGATGCACCGGGAGATTAAAGCTGCCGCCGGTACTGCCCGTTGCTCTGCCTGAATCGATCCAGGCATCGAAGGGCGCACGTCGTGAATCGCGCCGCCAGATTGTGTGTGTAGGGGAAAAACTCCGGCAGAGCGAACGCGTGCCGGCTGCTGCAGCCGATAGATCGGTCGCAGCGGGCCGGCGTCGCCAGAGCGGGCGTCGCCAGCCACGACTGGATTTGAGCGTTACTGTGCTGCCACTTCAGGCGTAGCAGCGACCTCGACCGCTGCCGGTGCCTTTTTCGTGGCGACCTTGCGCGGTGCACGCGTCTTTTTCGCGGGCGCTGCGGCCTTACGTGCTCGCACACCGTCGGCCGACGATGCTGCGCCGCGCGCGCGGGCCGTCCTGGTGGCGGCTTTTTTCGCGACAGCCTTTTTCGCTACGGTTTTTTTCGCGGCAGCACGCTTCGCCGGTGCCTTTTCCGCAGGAGCCGATTTCGCATCTGCAGCCTTCGTGTTCGCGCCTGCGCCGATGAGGAATTTCGAACGGTCCTTCGCGCCGCTGATCCAGGCCGGTGCCCGTCCGCGGCCACTCCACGTCGCGCCCGTCTTCGGATCGGCGTATTTCGGTTCAACGTGATGCACGACTGTTCGGGGAGTTTTCGCTGCACCTGTCGCGGCTAGCGCGGATGGCTTGCGGCCGCGCTTTTTCCCGACAAAGCTCTCGATGTCGGCGACGCTCAGTCCGTACTTGTTCATCAGGTCACGGATCTTGGTCAGTCCGGTTGACGACTGCTTTTGAGCGACCGTTGCCGCCTGCTTCTGGAGTTTTGCTATCTTCAGGTTGATCGCATCCAAAGTAACCATTGTCTTCGCTCCTTTTAGGGTTTTCTGTTTGTGCGATCCTGAAACTTCCCTGGTACAGCGAAGTTCATTCTGGCCCGTCACGATTGACGCCATCGTCGCGGTGGAGATTATCGCTTTAAAGATCTACGCGCGCAAACCGTCAGCTCACCCTGGCACTCGAGGGCGGCCTCGAAATAAGTTGAACTTGCGGAGAAGTTACTTTTTTCCCGAGAGACTTTCGTCTTCCGCGCTTATATCACATAGCCAGCGAGCCCACGTATTGAGCCTGAACGCCAGCACACGCGATACACGGTTAATACGCCCCGATGCACGGACCCGTTTCATTCCGGCCTCTTCTTCGATTGGCACATGATGCCCTGGAGGTATCATGACAATCCCGGACCGGAAGTCCTCACACATCGCCGGAACGATTGCACCTCAGACAGTTCTCCGGTGCCAGGAATGGGCCCGTTTGTCCATGCATGAAAGCGTGATTTCCGACGCCTGCCATGGCAGCACGGTTTTGCTGATGCATTGAGGTAAACTGCCTGAAAATCAGGGTCCACCGCGATATGCCGGCCGCCGGATGATCCGATAAAATCGCGACACTCGCTGACATTCGTACCGAGGCGCTTCGGACTCCCGTGAGTGCCTTGCGACACGGTGATCGCTCCATTAAGGTCGCCGGCACAGCGTCTAGCCAGATACTGAAAGGAAAGGAAGCGTGGACGAACGCAAACGGGAAAGCATGGTGGCCTATCTGCGTCGGAGGATGGCCGAATTCGGCATTAAACCCGACGATCTCGCTGACTCAATTGCACGCGATCAGCGGCGGCACAGCGAAACGCGTTACCGCAACGCCGCGGGAGAAACCTGGGACGGCAAGGGCGAAATCCCGCAGTGGCTTCAACAGGCCACAAGCGCCGGTCAGTCGCTTGAACATTTCGCTATCAACGGGACCGCCCGTGAACTGCCAGGAAAGCACAGCGGTGTCGACTGGCGTAACGATCCATTTGCCGGCACCCGCCTCGCCGCTGACCGGCAAGGCCTGGCGACATCCTGAGCAGCAACCGCAGGCCACTTTTCCCTGGCCTCACGGTGCAACTGAATGTCTGCGACTGCATCCGCGAAGTTAATTTTCCCGATGCACTGAATCCAGGCGTCGACAGGCAACCGCGCGATGGGTGTCATCTCCGGTGTCAGCATTCAACCCGTCCTGAAAATCTTGCCTCAAGCGGATCGCAGAAATGCCGCCCGGAACAACAGGGCGACAGTGGTCGTTCTCGCTGGAAGCCCAGCAATATCCGGAAGATGACAGGATTGCAGCCCATTTGCTGATCTGCAGCGCCGGCGCCAGCGAAGCACGCATCAGGCGGATTTCTGTAAAAACGGATGGATCGACCGGATCTTCTCATGATCCCCGGCGTGCTCGCGCAGTTGCCCCGCTCCCGGTCAGCAACCAGAGTTTCGAACCTGCGTAATACATTCGATTCCATCAGCGACGTTGTCCCGATGAGATGCGCACCGCCGGGCGAGTGATCGAAATCGCCGGCGGTGTCCCTGCTCTGCGCCCGATCCCCAGCAAAAATCGCAGTACACGATCGACTCCCCCGTCAACGATGCATCCGCGACATCGCGCCGAACGCTCGCGGACCCGCCGCAGCTTAATCACGAATAGGGCGCTCCTCGGGTCGGCAATATTGGGCGAAGTTTAACCACCCGCACCCACGAACTGACGCCGGGAACTTGCCACAAGGGAGACAATCATCTGGACGTTCAGGCGTCAGCTTCGCACCGCAATCCGTCGCCCGCATGTCGAAAACGCGCGCCGCATTGTTGAACAATACGAGAGCACTGACACTCTCAATTGAGCGGGCGCTTTCGCCTGCTCGACTCTGCTCGCCGGACGAGGTCACTCAGAAGCCACTTCGCGACCAGTTCAGGTCGATCCATCCCTACCGAGGCGAATTTGACCTCGCCTTCGTAATAGACAATGACCGAACCGGTCATCACCCGATACGTGCCGCTGTGCCTGACCCCGTCGACAAGGGCGTCTACGGGATTTAGGGATTCGTAAGCTTGAGGGCTCATGCCGGAGTCCTGCACGAAAAACCTCAACGTAGCCAACCACCGCAATTCCGTCAATGGTCGGCAAACCAGATGATCACGCTATATTGAAGGACGCTCCGCTGATCATTTCGATCGTGGCGTCGTGACGCATGTTATGAGTCGTCGGACAGAGTGCGGGAGGGCGGATGGGCAACGGGAAAATGGACAAACGCGAGCGACACGAACCATGCGCCGAGGGGGCGTTTTCGGACATTGCGTCGCCCATTGTCGACGAGGCAATCGAGCAGGCGAAGGGAATCGCCACCGCCCCTTCCGCTGAAGGGCTCCATCAGTTACGCATCACTATGCGCCGCCTGCGATCGTTATGGTGGTCGTACCGCCCCTTGCTCGACGTGGGGGAGAATACCCGGCAGCGCGAGCTCTTCAGGTCACTCGCCGATTCAGCTGGCAAGGCGCGTGATTATGACATTCTGATTGCGCTGCTCAAGCTTCAACAGAAAGGCGGAGATGCGCTTCCGCCTGAAATAACAGATGCCCGACAGGCGGCACTCGAAGCTGGCAGCGAAGTGTTTTCGAATCCTGAAATGAAGACGCTACTGCTTGAGGCACTCTCGCAGGCCTCGGGAGCGCTGGTCGCGAGAGAGAACCGACACCCACTTCAGGTTTTCTCGGAAGGCCGCGTCGCAGCGTCTGAAAAGCAGTTGCGCAAACGCGCGAGGCGCGCCGCAAAGGCCAAAAGATCAGACGTTTCAGCTTTTCATGATGTCAGAAAGGCTGGAAAGAAGGCTCGCTATCTCCTAGAGCTTTTCGGACCGGTACTGTCCGCTGGCCATCGCAAAACGTTGAAGCGTCTCAAGAAAATCCAGAAGCGATTCGGCGCCTTGAATGACGTCGTGGCGAGCGAAAAGCTTTTGCGCGACAACGCCCCGTTGCTTGCCGCTTTGGGCGAGCCGGAAAGAACACTGAAATGGTTTAAGACGGAGCGTGAGCGACACTTGCGGGCCGCTGCGGCCTTATTGCGCAAGGACTGGAAATAGGCCTGCCAGCAACGGGCGCACTCCAGGCAAAGCAGGCCTGTCAGATGTGGCCGTGCAGAGAGTTCTGTGGGCACTTTCATCGACAGGTACCGTATGTCAGTGGCCGTTATGACACGAACAGTCGGGGGCCCTTCGTGGACAGCCATGGCCGCTTGGGGTCGGCTCGCGACTTTCGACCTTGGTGTCGCTGTCGAGTACGCCGGGCGGCTAGCGATCGGCAACGATCGTGCAAACGCAACACCCGGCACATCCGAAGGCAACACTCCTTTGAGGCAGCCTTGCCAGGCAAGCCTCTGAAAGGCAACGCGAGACGCGGTGCCTACTTCAGCTTCACCTGGCAGATCCAGCCGGTGCCCGCCGGCGGACGGGTTGCCTTCGTGGCCAGTTGCGGGGCAATACTATCCGGGCACGGGACCTTCACGCCACCGAGGCGGGACACTTCCCTGCCTGTCACGATCCCGCGCATAGACCCTCCCCTTCCCAGCGGGCCGCAGTGCCGACGCCGGCGCCGGCGAGTCGTTTGCTCGAACGTTATCGCCAATCTGACGCGCTGATGCCGTGCGTACGCTGGTTTCACTGGCCATTTCTTTTGGTCCGGGCAATCAACGTTTTCACCGCGACGGCTCGCGGCTCATGCAGCCGTACGTCTGTCCGCACCACGATGCGTCCGCGGGTACACCCACCCAGACCACCATGGCCGGGAAGCCGTCGTCTCGCCGTTGATATCACGCCACCGCTTGCGCCGCCCCAAAAGAAAAAGCCCGCCGGTATGGGCGGGCTGAATCCATATCGTGGAGACATGGAGGAGACAAAAACCATTTTAAGGGTTTTCCCTTATCCGCGCAAGCGCCTCATGGCTTCGTGACAGATTGCCACCGAGCCAGTATGATACCTGTATATCCATACAGTATTTTTCGGGGGCGTGATGGGTCAACTGAACGTGCGCGCCGAGGCAATTCACCCGGACCTCTGGTTCGCCTCGCAGCTGGCCGTCGCCCGCGGGCGGGCGATCACCAGTGGCCACGACCCGCTGGACTCCGAGCTGCCTGGACGCGGCTGGCCCACCGGTTCCCTGACCGAGGTGATGCTTCCGCAGCCGGGTTGCGGCGAACTCCGGCTCCTGCAGCCAGCGCTTGCGGCGGTCGCCCAACGGCCTGTGTTTGCGGTGCAGCCACCGCACCGGCTTCAGCCGGCGGCGCTGACCTGGTGGGGGCTGAAACAGGAAAACATCCATGTCCTGAAACCCGCCTCCACCGCCGACGCGCTCTGGGCGGCAGAGCAGATCCTGCGTGCTGGCACAGCGGGCGCCGTGCTTTTCTGGCAATCCCAGATCCACCCCGATGCGCTGCGCCGGCTGCACCTCGCGGCACAGCGCGCCGAGACGCTTTTCTTCCTGTTTCGTCCGATGGCTGCGGCAAGCGCGACGTCACCCGCGCCGTTACGGATCGCGCTGGCACCCACACCGGGCGGCGTGAACATTTCCTTCGTCAAACGTCGTGGCCCTCATCGGGACGATCCCGTCTTTGTACCGCTGTCACCTTCTCCAGTCCTTCTGAATCGCAATGCACCACTGGATCGGCGTTCATCTCCCGCGCCTGCCCATCGAGAGTTTTTGCCCGACCTGGCACATGCCAGCGTCTGAGGCCGGGACCGTTGTGCTGGACAAGGGTCGTGTGCTGGATATGGATGCCGGAGCGCGTTCGCTGGGCGTGGTCGAGGGCATGCGCCGCGGCGGCGTGCTCACGCTCGCGCCGCACGCGCATATCCGCGAGCGCGACACGGCGCGCGAACAGACGACGATGCAGGGGGTGGCTTTCGCGTTGCTCCAGTTCACCCCCAACGTCGTGATGGCAGACGAAAATGTGGTACTGGCCGATGTGACCGCAAGCGTGCGGCTGTTTGGCGGCCTGCGCTCGCTGCGACAACGTATTCGCCGCGCAATTGCCGACTTTGGCGTGACCTGCGTGACATCGATCGCCGCGACGGCTGAAGCGGCGTGGCTGCTCGCACGTACGGGCGGCGGCGTGGCGCTCAGCGAGCGCTCGCAGCGTCGCGCGCTCGCCCGTGTGCCCGTGAGCGTCCTGCCGGCGGCAAGGCGGTACGCTGAATGGTTTGACGGACTCGGCTGTACCACGATGGCGGACGTGATGCGTTTGCCACGCGCGGGGCTCAAAAAGCGCTGCGGCACGGCCCTCCTGGACGCGCTCGACCGCGCGACGGGCGCGGCGCCCGAGGTCCACGAGTGGCTTGCCATGCCGCCCGCGTTCGATGCACGCGTCGAGCTGCCGGACCGGATCGAGCATGTGGAGGCCGCACTGTTCGCTGCGCGGCGGCTGACGCTGCAGATGACCGGCTGGCTTGCGGCACGCCAGCTCGCCGTCGCCCGCTTTGTCCTCCTGCTGGAACACGAGCGCGGCCGCGATGCGATTGCCCCGACGGAGCTCGAGGTGGCGCTGGGTGAGCCGACGTGGCACGAAGAGCATCTCGTGCGACTGCTGAAGGAGCGGCTCGCGCGCGTCGAGCTCGCGGCACCGGTCATCGCCCTGCGCCTTGAGGCGAAGGATGTCCGGGAGGCTGAAGCGCCCAGCGATTCGCTGTTTCCGGAGCCGGGTGGCTCACCCCAGGATCACGCCCGGTTGATGGAACTGCTGGTCGCGCGACTGGGTGCACAGAACGTGCTGCGTCCTGGCCCGGTGGCGGACTATCGTCCGGAGGTCGCTGCGCAATGGGTGCCAACGTCGGGTGAAACGCCGCGCGCGCGCCACGACCCTCCCCGCGATCTGCCCCGGCCGGCCTGGCTGCTCGACGCACCCGTCCAGCTCATCATGCGTGGGCACCGGCCGTTCTACGGAACACCGCTGCGCATCGTCTCGCCGGGTGAGCGCATCGAATGCGGCTGGCAGGACGGGGCTGTCGTCACGCGTGACTACTTCGTCGCCGAGGCGGAAAACCATCTGCACTACTGGATATACCGGGAGCGCGTCGGAAGCCGGGATGAACGCGAACCCCGGTGGTTTCTTCATGGGCTGTTCGGCTAGGCCATGGCAACCCTGCCCGCGTTCGGGGCACTGCCGGACTATGCTGAACTGCAGTGCGCCTCCAACTTCTCCTTTCTCCGCGGGGCGTCCCATGCGGACGATCTCGCCGCGCGCGCGGCGCAGCTTGGCTATGCCGCGATCGCCATCACCGACGAGTGCTCGCTGGCCGGTGTCGTTCGCGCGCATGTCGAGGCAAAGAAGGCAGAGATACCCCTGATCGTCGGGTCGGAATTCGGTCTCACCAATGCCGACGGTTCGCCCGCGTTGCGCTTCATTGCGCTGGCGATGACGCGCGAGGGCTACGGCAACCTGAGCGAGCTGATCACGCTCGGGCGCATGCGGGCGGACAAGGGCAGTTACCGGCTGGCCGCGCGCGACCTGGACCACCCGGATCCGGTGCAGGCGCATCTGAGGGGATTGCCGGACTGCATCGCGATCCTGAGCCCCGACTATCCGGCCGACAAGGCGCGCCTCGATGCCCAGATGGCGTGGTTCGCGGACACATTTGGTGAACGTGCGTGGGTCGCGCTGACGCTTCATGCGCGGGCGATGGACGACATCCACCGCGGCGTGATCGAACAGGTGGCCGCGCGTCATGGCGTGCCCGTCGTCGCCACCGGCGCGCCGGTCATGCACGTGCGCTCGCGCAAGCCCCTGCAGGATGTGCTGACCGCCATCCGCCTGGGACGGCCGGTTGCCGAGTGCGGCTACGACCTCGCGCCGAATGCAGAGCAGCATCTGCGCTCACGCCTGCGCCTGGCCAACCTCTACCCTGCCCGCGCCCTCGCCGAGACCGTGGCGATCGCCCGGCGCTGCACCTTTTCGCTGGACGAGTTGCGCTACGAATACCCGGATGAACTCGTGCCCGACGGCTTCACGCCCGAATCGTATCTTCGACAGGAGACCTGGATCGGCGCGCACCGCCGCTGGCCGGCGGGCATTCCCCACAAGGTCCAGGCGCAGATCGAGCACGAGCTCGCGCTGATCGCCGACCTGAAGTACGAGCAATATTTCCTCACGGTGCACGACCTGGTCCGTTTTGCGCGCAACGAAGGCATCCTCTGTCAGGGACGCGGCTCGGCCGCGAATTCCGCGGTCTGTTATTGCCTGGGCGTGACGGAGGTGGATCCGGCGCGCTCGTCGATGCTCTTCGAACGCTTTATTTCGCGCGAAAGAGCTGAGCCGCCCGACATCGATGTTGACTTCGAGCACCAGCGGCGCGAGGAGGTCGTCCAGTACATCTATCGAAAGTACGGCCGCGACCGCGCGGCACTCGCCGCGGCCGTGACGACCTATCGTCCCCGCAGCGCACTGCGCGAGGCAGGCAAGGCGCTCGGAGTCGATCCCGCGATCGTGGACAGGGTGGCGAAGGCCCATCACTGGTTCGATTCGAAACAGGATCTGCTCAGCCGGTTCTCGGAAGCCGGGCTTGACCCGGAGGCGCCTCTCATCATCCAGTGGGCGCACTTCGCCGCCCTCCTCCTCGGTTTTCCCCGACACCTCTCGCAGCACAGCGGCGGGTTCGTGATCAGCCGCGGCAAGCTTTCGCGACTTGTGCCGATCGAGAATGCGGCGATGGTTGACCGGTCTGTCATTGAATGGGATAAGGACGATCTCGAGTCTCTGGGATTATTGAAGATAGATGTGCTGGCACTCGGCATGCTGTCGGCGGTCCGCCGTGCGCTCGACCTGATCTCGGACAAGCGCGGCGAAGTATTCGAGCTGCAGGACATTCCCGCCGAAGATCCGGACACCTACGCAATGATCTGCCGTGCGGACACGGTGGGCGTGTTCCAGATCGAATCGCGTGCGCAGATGAGCATGTTGCCCCGACTGCAGCCGCGCCAGTTTTACGACCTCGTGATCGAGGTGGCGATCGTGCGGCCAGGCCCGGTACAAGGCGGCATGGTGCATCCGTACCTCAGGCGCAGGCAGGGCCTCGAGCCCGTGACCTTCCCGAGCCCGCAGATGGAGCAGGCGCTCGCGCGCACCCTCGGTGTGCCGATCTTCCAGGAGCAGGTGATGCAGGTCGCGATGCTCGCGGCCGGTTTTTCGGCCGGCGAAGCGGACCAGCTGCGCCGGGCGATGGCCGCCTGGCGCCGCAAGGGCGGACTCGGTGTCTACTACGACCGCATTGTGAACGGCATGCTCGAGCGCGGCTACGAGCGCGAGTTCGCCGAGCAGATCTTCGCGCAGATCCAGGGCTTCGGTGAGTACGGCTTTCCGGAAAGTCATGCCGCGAGCTTTGCCTTGATGGTGTATGCGAGCGCGTGGCTCAAGTGCCATGAACCGACCGTGTTCGCCTGTGCGCTGCTCAACTCACAGCCAATGGGGTTCTATTCGCCGAGCCAGCTCGTCCAGGATGCAAAGCGCCACGGCGTACGCGTGCTACCGGTGGATGTGGCCGTAAGCAACTGGGATTCGACGATCGAAGGTCCGACGACGCACGATCCCCTGCGGCTGGGCATGTCGCTGATCCGCGGCATGAAAGAGGAGGCGGCCGCACGCATCGAGATGGCGCGCGCGGTGCGGCCATTTCGCGATGTGTCGGACCTGGCGCGCCGTGCGCAGCTCGACCGTCGCGATCTCGAAGTGCTCGCTGCCGCCAACGCACTGTGCTCGCTCGCGGGCGACCGGCGCGCAGCGCTCTGGCAGGCGGTCGCGGCAGTGCCGGACCGCGACCTGCTGCGTGGCGCCACCGACGACGACGCCACCCCGGTGCTCGCGCCAATGACCGAAGGCCAGGAGCTCGTGAGCGATTACCGCTCGACAGGCCTCACACTGGGCCGGCATCCCCTCGCCCTGCTGCGCCCAAAACTTGCGAAGATGCGACTCGTGCCTTCGGAAGACCTCATGCGCTATCGTAATGGCCAGCTCGCGCGGGCCTGTGGCATCGTCACCGTGCGCCAGCGCCCGGGTACCGCCAACGGCGTGATGTTCATGACGCTCGAAGACGAGACCGGGACCACCAACATCATCGTCTGGGAGTCCATCCTCGAAAAATACCGGCGCGAGGCGTTGGGCGCCTCGTTGCTGGCCGTCTACGGCGTCTGGCAACGCGAAGGCGAAGTCAGGCACCTCGTCGCGAACCGGCTCGTGGATGTCAGTGGTCTGCTGGGGCAGCTGCAGACTGTTAGTCGCAATTTTCATTGAAGGGAACGACGATGAGCATCCGTGCTGGCCGTGCGAGGACCGAACCTGCGCTGATCAAGTGCAGGCGCTTCTATCCGCCGGGCTGCAGCAGTGCGGAGGCGCGTCGGCGTTCCTGCGCGAGCCAGTTCCGGGAAGACCAGGGGCAGCGCAACGCGCGCACGCCGACCGGCTTCCCCGGTGATGCTGCGGTAAGGACGACGTGATGGGCGACCGGCCGCGGCGTATTGCCCATCTCGATATGGACGCGTTCTACGCGTCCGTCGAGTTGCTGCGCTACCCGGAGCTGCGCGGACAGCCCGTCGTGATCGGGGGTGGCCGCAATGCCGTGCCGGAAACCCTGCCAGATGGCACGCGCCGTTTTGCGCGGCTTCGTGATTACGTCGGCCGCGGCGTAGTGACGACATCCACCTACGAGGCGCGCGCGCTCGGTGTGTTTTCTGCGATGGGGATGATGAAGGCAGCACAGCTGGCACCCGATGCGTTCCTCCTGCCCACGGATTTCGACGCATATCGCCACTATTCGCGCCTTTTCAAGGACGCGGTGCACACGTTCACTGATCGCATTGAAGACCGTGGCATTGACGAAATCTACGTAGACCTAACCGATCTGGAGGGAGAGTCACGCGCGCTTGGAAGCCGGATCAAGGCCGCCGTGCGGCAGGCGACGGGCCTCACCTGCTCCATCGCGATCGCGCCGAACAAGCTGCTGGCGAAGATCGGCTCGGAGCTCGACAAGCCCGACGGGCTCACGATACTGGCGATGGCCGATCTGGAGTCGCGTATCTGGCCACTTGCCGCGAAAAAGGTGAATGGTATCGGGCCCCGGGCGAGTGAGCGGCTGGACAGCATCGGCATCTACACGGTCGGCGATCTCGCCGCGGCAGACCTGGGGCTGTTGCAGGAGCACTTCGGGCGCAAATACGCAGCGTGGCTTGCACGGATCGCACGCGGCCTCGACGAGCGTGTCGTCGTGGTCTCGTCGGAGCCGAAGTCGATGAGCCGCGAAACGACGTTCGAGCGTGACATGCACGTGCTCAAAGACCGCGCCGTCCTGACGCCCGCGCTGACGGCACTCTGCGAGCGGCTCGCGGGCGACCTCGCGCGAAAGGGCTATAGTGGACGGACGGTCGGCGTGAAGATCAAGTTTGCGGACTTCAAGGTCGTGACGCGTGACCTGTCGTTACCCGAAGCACTGGCCGACGCCGCCTCGATCAGGCGCGCCGCAGGGGCATGCCTGAAGCGTGTGCTTCTCGACCGTCGTATCCGGCTCATCGGTGTGCGCGTCAGCGCCCTCGAACGTGCCATCGAAAGCAAATCACTCGCCGTTCCAACGCAGGGCCTGCTGCCCTTCGATTGCTGACACCGGCCGCGGCAGTCGAGAAGGATATGTAGGCGCGACGGGCCTGCACCTGACCGGTATCGACTGTCGCCGCTTTCCGGTTTTCGGCTGCGCGATCTGCAGTACAGCGACAGTAGAGGCTTGCCGAAATAGCCCAGACAAGTGCGTACCAACACCGCATCAGCCCGGTTCTTCGCCAGGCGTCAATTTTCCCAGCATGTCCATACCTTGCCGGAGCAGCATCAGCGTATCGGCGTGCCGACGCTCCATGTGAACAGGATTGGGGCGCCAGCATTCATCGCAAAGCAACCGGACGGTGACAACTAACCGGGAGTAACAGCATCCCGTGAGGCAGCGCGCCGGCCAGGCTGATTGTCCCCATCCAGGGATGCGCGTTCCAAAGAAAACATGAGGGAGAATGGAAGGCGGAACTTCGAGCCAGGCGCGACTTCACTTCTTTGAGGCTGCCGAGTGAACGGCTGACTGCGGTCACTGCGATCATTCGGCAGCTTTGTCCGCAGACGAATAACCAGATTACGCATTACGTAGTGTTTATTACGAATATTGCTCAGGCGATTCACATGAGGGAGATCGGCAGGTGTCTCGACGATTTTCGCCGCTGCGCATGTATTTTTTCGTGAAACATTGACCGTAAATTCTTCCGAATGTCCCGCTGCATAAGGAATTGAGCCGAATCGATTGTCTTTCGTTGATGTTTCACGCCTACACCTCGTGCAAAACGGAGCTCATTCCCAGTAGCGAGCAGAACCTCCTCAAATACCTTAGGGCGTAAACCTTCGTCGTTCCCCAGCCGCCCACGGACGGTCATCACGCGCGGATACCGTCGATGCTGGCGCTAGCGTTGGGACGCAGTTAATCGCTTAAAGCGCAAAAAATTAGGGTCGTATCATGCGATGTTATGAAGGCGGCGGGGTGCCCGGCGGGCCGCTGTCACCGGTGTATTCTGCCCGGGCGGACAAGGCACGGTGGCAGAGCAGTGCCGGTTATGGTGCATCGTCGCTATTCAAGGCCTACATCGAGCAGGACGGACCAAACTGGTTTGTGCCCGTGCAACTCATCGGCGCCTCTGAGGCGGGCGCCATCGAGAAGAAGTGGCCGAAGATGAATGCTGCGACACTGGGGACCCGATCAAGGTCAAACCGGGAAGGCCGCGCGTAGACTTGATGCTCGTCGGCCTCGGTCCGCAAGATATCTGAGTGCCCTCAGGACACAGGTGCGGCATCGTGAAACCTGAACGGGCGCGAGCGGCCCAACTGCACGGGGCTTCTGTCCCATTGCCGTTTGGCATGACCTTGATACCATCCGGGCCTACCTGCGCCGCTATCGCGACCTCGAGCGGACCGAAAGCCGCTATCAGAGGGAACTGGAACGCTTCCTCCTGCGGTGCGTATGTATCGAGCGCAAGGCCACGTCTGGCGTGAGCGCCGACGAGTGCGAGCGCTACAAGGACTTCCTCGCCACCCCGTCGCTTGACCGGGTGGGCATGTCCAAAGCACGTCGCGTCTCGTCAGGCTAGCGCCCGTTTGCCGGCCCGCTCCCGGCTGACACCCAACGATATCCTGTGCTCGTGCTGCGTGGCCGGTTCGAGTGACTGACTGCCGTTCGCCATCTCGGCGGCAATCCTTGGCTGACGGTAGCGTTGCCCGTCGTCGCGCTAAAGGAGCCATCAAGAAGGCGCGGCCCGGCCATCTCGGAACAACGCTGTCCAATGACGAGAAATCTTCGAGCGGGTACGCGCGCGCTACACCGCCGCGCCCTTGGGTTGACCGCTTTTGCCCCGGAGCCCTCGGGTGTCGATGCACAATATGGGCGGCGCGCGGCCGTGCTGCCGACAGGGTGCACCGGGCGGAAGCGGCAAGCACCGCACACGACAAGCTCAGACCGGTGGTTGAGCGCCGCGGCTGGAAGACGCAGCTGTGGGAGCTGGCTGTCCTGGACAAGGGGAACAAATAGTGCGCGGTAGTCTTTCCGGAGCGAGTGATTGACGCCTTGCAGGCTCACTGGACCGACCGTGACCACGACTTCGACGCGTCATCGTGCGATGGCGCTGTCCTCAGCCATCGTCGTGCCTTCGACGACCGCCGCGAAGGACAAGCATCTAAGCAAGGGCGGCAGCCACACGGGCGATGACTTCGCGCCGGCGGCCCTGTACCCGCCTTTGACGTCCACGCTGCTCCGTCTCGCCGAAGACGAGAGCCTGCAGCTCGAGCAGGTTGATTGCAAGACCGTATAGCTACGGTCCGGGGCGCCCAAAGGGAAAATCAGGAGGCGTCACCGAAGAGCTTGGCGACTTCCTCGATGCTGCGGCATCTTGCGCGCGACTGCATACGTGGCCCAAGTGTGGCGAAGGGCGTGCGGAGGCACCTCGCGCAGCAGTGCGCGTCATGCAAGCCAGTCTTCGGACAGGGGTCTTACCTAGCAAGGAAAAATCATGGCCAAAACAAATAAAAAAGCGGCCGGTGCTCGCTCAAACAACGGAGCAGGAGAATCCCACGGAGACATCAAGAAACAATTGATGGAGCCGGCTGGACGGCTCATCGTCTTAGGCTACTCAACTGTTCTATTCGTCGTGATTGGGCTCAGTGCTTTAGGGCTTGGGTTCGCACATGAATGCACCCAGGTCCATTGCCACCGGCTGGAAGGCTGGAAGCTTGAGGTACTGAGCGTTCTCAAGAACGTGGCATTCTCAAGGGATTGCGTCAGCTTCGTGTGTCGCGCTAAGGCACCTCGTCCATGGAATCAAACGTCACTAAGGCATCAAGCGGCAAGTCAGGAGACTTGCCCATCTGAGCAATGAGCGCATATTTCAGGACCAAACCATGAACACGCAAACCGATGTGCAGACCTTGAAGGACCGTCTCAAACTCGGTCTGAAGTCAGGATGGCGGGATTACTGGAGGAGTCATGGACCTTCACTTTCGAGCAGATTCAGCGGCTCTATCGCCGCTTCGTCCATTAATAGGAATGTCTCTCCCGAACAGTGAGACCTCGTGTCTGGCTGTTCACTTTTTTGGCAGACGTGTTCGGCTCCGAACACCTTGCCGCCCAGAGCCCCTTGCTAGTCGATGTGGAACCCACTCCACGCAGCTCGTCGCGCAAAAGTGTTCGGATCCGAACACCTTGCCGTCCAACCGATTTCCTCCGCCGGTTGACAAGGAGCAAAGCCTCCGAGCACCTCCGCTCTCCACGAACAAAAGTGTTCGGGTCCGAACACTCACGCGGTCATGATGAAATCGGCGCCGCGATAAAAAAGCCCCGCGAATTGCGAGGCTGTTTATCTTAGTCTTACAGACCTTACTCCGGCTGAACCGAGAACATCTTCGCGACTGTCTCTCTGAGCGCGCGCTCCTGCTCTTCGGAAATTACACCGGCCTTGAACTTAAATGTCAGCCCCGCGACATCTTTCGTGATGCTGCCCGCTTGAACATTCCCAGAGAAAATCTTGAGAATGCTCCGGCCCGCCACGTCACGAGTCGACACCCCGCGAGTCGCTGCAGCGAGAATCGCAGGCGCGACCTTGGACTCAAGGAGGTCACCCGCCACTACCTGCGGCCACAACTCCGTTAGCGCCTTCACGCCGGCATCCCCAGTCTTCTTCAACGCGCTCACAATCTCCTGTGCCTGATTTGATTGCAAGAGCGTCGGCCTCAGGTCCAAGTCACGCTTAACGAAGTCAGGAAGCTCATCGAAGGCAAGGTATCGGTAGAGTTCATTTCTGGAAATGCCCATCGTCTTGGCGAGACGTGTCTTATTGGGAAACTCACTCTCCGCGCGGCGGACCGACAACGCAATCTCGTAATCGGAGAGGTCGTCCCGTGTCACGTTCTCGACGAGCGCGAGCGCGGCCATATCCTGGTCAGTGCAATCAATGACCACACTCTTGATGGTCTCCCGATTCAGGAGCTTATGTGCACGCCAACGCCTCTCACCGGCTACCAGTTGGTAGGCGTCATCGCCCACTCGACGCACTAGCACCGATTGCAGTAGCCCGGTCTCTTCAATCGAGCGAGCCAATTCATGCAGCTTCGACTCATTGAATTCGCGGCGGGGTTGCCATGGGTTCGGCGAAATCTCGTTGACCCGCAAGTCGGTCCCTACTCCTTTATCCTCAAGCTCCTGGATACGGATCTGCGCGGCCGTCAAGGCGCTGGTAAGTCCCGGCATGGTTTGCGGACTGCGAGTACCCTTATCAGCATCCTTCCTCACCGGCGTCATCTCCGCCGGCGACGCCAGGCCTGCAGTCTTGGCCAATAGCTGCTCGCGTATATTGCTCATGCCTCCCCCTTCCAATTCTTGACGAACATGTCGTCAAGCCAACGCGCGTACAGCATCAATGGTTGCTTCACCCGCTGAAGCGACTTAGCGGTCGAATGCGTATTCGTGATATCCAGTGCCGTGGAGAACGAGAGGGCCCCACCACTCATCACTGAGCTTGCCGGAATTTCGAACGGGTCCAACCATTTCCCGTAAGCTGTCTGAGCCCATTGCCGAACCACCGGGGCCGATGAAGTCTTGCCGTAATCCACCTTGGAAAGAAGGATGGAGATGAACTCATAGACCTTGTCTTCCTCGTACGCGAGAAAGTCTCCCGCGACTTCTGAAAAGAGACGCCAGAACGCCATCGAGCTGATGAAGTCCAGGTTCTCCGGAACCATCGGCATCACGAGTGCGTCCGCGGCGAGCAATGCGTTGAGGTTCATATACGACAGCGACGGCGAGGTATCCATCAGGATGTAGTCGTATTGCGAACGCAGCGGCTCGAGGCCTTCACGAAGCACCGACCAGAACCGAAAACCCTTCATCGTCTTCTGCCGGGCCGGCAACAGAAACTCAGCGCCATACAAAAACGTGTGCCCCGGAATGATGTCTAGGCCATCCCAATATGTGCTTTGCACCTTCGAACTCAGCCCGCCTTCGATGGACTGGTCATAGATGTAGGGGAGGACGGTGTCCTCACCGCTGATTTCCTTCTCTGCATACAGCCCGCACAATTCCGAAGCAGAAGCCTGCGGGTCCAGGTCGATGATGAGCACTTTGCGCCCGAGCAGCGACAAGGCTTGTCCGAGACAGACGGTCGTCGTGGTTTTCGCAGAACCTCCCTTCAGCTGAGCCGTCGTCAGCACCCGCCCTCGAAAATTGCTGTCCGGTTCGGCAAGTCGCGTTTGATAGATGTCCGAGGCCATCTTCACCCACGTGCGCACTTCGGCAAGCGTGAACGTCCGGCTGCGACCGGTGCCGTTGAGCGTGCCCGACGGAAGCCCCTGGTCCGACTTCGTCACCAGATACTGAATCTGCTGGCGCGACAGATTGCACATGTCTGCCAGTTCGCTGATAGTAAATATGGGAGCAGTCTTGCGCGGCCGCGGCGCGAGAATCTGTTCGCGCAGGTTGTCCGCGAACGGTGCGAGTTTTTCGGCGAACTCTGCAACCTCGCGAAGCGTCGTGCGACGGCTTTCAATAGGGAGGGCGGTAGCCACTGCATCCATTCTGCACTTCTCCGTGTTTTTGACGATAAAGCGCAGAATACATCATTATGTGTAAACAGGGTTGTATTGAGCCTAATTTTTTAGCTGAAACATCAAGATTCTGCGCCAGTTGATTGATTTCACGTCTAAATCGCGTGTTCGCGATGAGACGTAGCACGCGTCACTGGCGGGAAACCTTGGATGAAGCCACTGCGCGCGATGACCCATTCACGTTTCGCCAAGACCGAGCGAGAAAGTTGTCAGCACAAAAACCGCCCCCGAGTTGTTTTTTGTGTGTGCCGTTCATCGGGCTAATTTATTCATTTAAATCAAATGGTTGCGGTGATGCGACCTTTATTTTATGGCGAGAATTTTCGCGTTGATGGGGCTTATGCCTGTCTGTTTTTTGTAAACATAAACCGGCAAACCTACAAACAGGAACGAGAAAAGCCTTTCTTATCAAAGCAAAAGCCTGTGGATAGAGACGGTTTTTGTGAAGACCGGGACGCTTTTTGTGACGTAGCTGGCAGGAATTGGGTTTGGATGGGCGGAAATTGTGAGAACGGCGGGCGGTTTTTGGGCTGTCAGCTAGAAGGTAAGGGGTGCTTTTTGTGCGTGAAAGTGCCGAATATTAGGGGCGGTTTTTGTGTTGACAGCCGCTGCTTGGCTGATAGAGTGCCGGCATTGAGCCGAAAGAACGAATGGAAAACCCGACGCTTCCCGCCACGCCGCATCAACTTGCCTTGGACATCTACGACGACATGTCCGGGAAAGACGCGCGGATAGACCAGGCAGACAGGGACATTGGGTATCTCCGAAACAACATCTTCACCCGTGTCGGCGGACTTGGTATCGCCGCGCGGCGCGTGCTCGACGCCGCATACTTCATCGTCGCATCGAAGGCGCCTGACGAACTCATCGACGACAAGGTCTACACGTTTTCCGAGGACATCAACTACTTCAAGTGGCTGATGCGCTACGACAGTCGCAACCACAGCCATCTCGTCACCCAGATGCGTGCCGCCGCGAAGGCCCGCGTTGAAATCATGACAGCCCCCTCAATCGAGGAACTGACCGAGAAGGACTCGTGGGGCACGATAAGTCTGCTTGGCGATTGTTACATCGAGAGAAACGTGGTGTGCATCCTGCTCTCAGGGCGGGTGATTCGATATCTCATTAGCCCGTACAAGGCTCATTGGCTCAGCTTGCGCGATGCTGCGAAGTTTACGCTATCGCTCGCGCGCGCAGTCTATGATCGCCTCATTCCATGCGAGGGCCATGGCGTAACCGAGTGGTTCGCGTACGAAGACGTTCTCGAATGGCCAGGAAAGGTCGGCGTATCGCGTAGGGTCTTCAAGGAGTTCCGTAAGCATTTCCTTGAGCCTGCCGTGCAGCAGCTCAACGAAGAGTCGGATTTTGAGGTTAGCTGGGAAGCGAACGCCGCGCGCGTGTCCGCGGACAAGATGAAGCTGCGCTTCCGGTTCACGAAGAAACAGGGCGCTGATGCCGCGCGCGCAGGCATTCCGGATGAAATGTACCTCGTGCTTCATAACGAGTTTGCGTTTGATGAGCTGGACTTTCTGCGCCTCGCAAATAATCGGCACACCTGGACGGATGAACGCCTTGTGCAGGCCATCGAATACACGCAGACCAGGTTGACGCAGGGAAAGGTCACCATCAGCCCCAAGGGCTATCTCTTCAAGTCGCTCGAAGGGAACTACCGCATTGGTGGCGCCGAAAAGAAGATGTTGGCTGTTCAATCGCAACAGTCCCAGCATTCGCAGGAGGAAGCACGCGCCCGTCAAAACGCAGAGTCGCAGCGACGAGAGGCTGAGAAAGCCCAAGCCGAAATTGCTGCCGCCAAAGTCCGTTCGGAGGCTGACGCCGGCAGGGAGTTCTATGAGGCGGCGGACGCCCATATCCGAAAAGAACTACTGCACACGTTTGTGACGGGTCTGCTGCACCAGCGGCAAATGGCCAGGGTTGGCGTCTCGCGTGAGTCGCTCACGACTGAGAACATCCTCACGGCAAACCGGCAGCTCGCTGAGACTTTCTGCACACACGTGTGTTCGCGCATGAAGAAGGTAATCGACGCGCACCCGAAGTGAGCGAGGCGGAGGCCGACCACCGGTTACGCCTTCACCTTGTAGACCTGTTCATGCATCTCCCCTTGGCCAGTATTAGCTGTCGTCGCGTTATTCCAGACAGAGGTAGCCGCTGGCGACAACCGCCGACGATTGCGACGCACTGCAACCGGACGTGATCGAACCCGGCTGTCTGCTCGCGTGTGGACATGGCATGCTGGGCCTGTTTCATCCGCACGAGTGAATCGCGACAATTGCCGATGGTGGCTACCGAAGCGGCGTCCTGACCGGTCCAGATTCGTTCGATGAATTCCTCGGCCCGTCCAAATGCATCCGCGAGCTCGTCGGGCGAGGGGGGCCCACTTGAAGACGGCGGAGCATCGGCGAGCGGTGAACCACCGGCCGCCTGCCAGATGCGGCCAAGGCTGGCGACCTCGCACAGGATGGCCCAGCTCGCATAGGGAATGGCCGCGTCGCCCCCGGTACCGAGGCCCAGTATCTGCGCGGCCTTGGCGCCGCTGAGTTTGCCCCGTCGGAGCAGTTCGCGCACTTCATTGGCTTCCGGTCCAATCCAGAAGTTATTTGCTGGACACAGACATTCTGGGGTGTGGGACACAATGAAATGGCCAGCCCGATCCCAGCGCCCGTTCTACGACAGGTAGTTCGGTCCAAGGTAGAGGAGAGCGCCATGAACGGGTCACGCAGATCGGCATCGATCAGGCACATCTGCAAGACGACGTGGCGCTCGCGATTCGTGAAAACGTGGCGGTCGCCGCGACGCTCGCTCTCCAGATCGAGATCGCGGAAATGCGTCTTCAGGAAAGGTTGCACCGAACCCGGATTACGCCCTGCTGGCGACTGTGCCTATTGGCCACACCCTTGCCACGGTCATTTTGTTGGAAACCGGACCATCGAGCGTTTCGCCAGCGCCGGTGACTTCGCGTCCTATTCGCGTTCCGTGGACAGGCCATGATTCGGGAACAACGTGGTTTGCTAGACCTCGTTGTAAGAGATGGCGCACTGAACAATTATTGTCGCACCGGTGACAGTTTCATTGTGGTCTACGAATATCGAATGAAACAGGCCGCACGCAATGTGTGTGTAAACGCTCCGATTCAAATAGCAATGCCAACCTGGTCTACGCGGTGCCACATCTATTAATGGCGGCAATATTTTCTCGTCTGAAAAAGTTTCGGCATTTAATACCTATGCAAAATGGGTTAAATAAATGTTAAATTTTGTTCGAATCGATTGACATGAGATTACGCCGTTGGCAGTCTAAAGGGCCATCACAGCAAATATGCATAAGCGAGAACCGTGTACGCTGCGCTGCCTGCAATTGTTTCCTCCATTTTTTTATCCTATGGGCTGTACGTTGTTGCAGTTGGAAAGCCCATGCGTATTTGTCTTCCATTTCTCCTGTTAAGCCTTGCCACTTTTGCTTGGCAGTGCGCATGGGTGTTTCTCTTCGTCTCTGGTTCACTAGACATATCGGTTTTTATTGCAAAAACAGGTTACGCATTCATTCTATTTATCCCAGCAACATTTTATCATTTTGCTGTTGAGGTAACCGAGCGGAAACGTGAGAGGGTAGCGGTCTGGCTTTGTTATGCGTTTAGTTTCGGTTTATTGGCGCTTCTGCTTGTCACGAATACCGTTATATACGGGACACATAAATATTTCTTTGGTGAATACCCTAAAGCCGGGCCTTTGCTTTTTTTGCACATTGCGCAAACGGTGGTCGCAGCGATCAGGGTGATGGTGCTTTTTGCGGACGGTAGACGTTACGCCACTGGAAATCGCAGAATAGCGTTTGGATTTTGTCTGGCTGGCGTGTGCTTCTTCAGTTTGGCCGTGATCGATTATGCGGTCAACTATGGCTATGCCATATATCCACCTGGCGTTGTTTTCGTCGCGTTTGGTCTATGCATGCTGGCGATCAGTTTGACATATTTTGATTTGGTTAAACCGCCAACATTATCGAATGATTCGATTGCCTGCACGGAATTATTCGAAGGACAAAGCCCGTTAGAACTGCAAGCTCTATCGAATAACTGGGTAAATATACTGAGCGGATATAGGGCAGCAGTCGACGCAGGGTTGTGCGACGAGCGAGTTACCCTCGACCAAGTTGCCCGGACCACTAAGCTTGTAAGCTCGATGACAAGGTGTGAAGCTGAAACGGGCGCATTTCTTGATGCGGCGCTGAAAGCTTTTGTGCGAAAAATTCCTTTTGGGAGGCATAAAATGGAATTCCCAATTAGCGTTTCAGTCGAGACCACAGAAAATGCGCGCATTACATACAAATTCCAGAAAAAATCACTGGATAGCGTAACTATAGTTAAGACTACCTGCTCTCGTGGAGGAGGCCAGGTAGTTTGTTGTGGAACGTTTCACGAGGCGGCGCAAGTGATTTCCTATTTTGACGAAGAAAATTGTTTGGACGCACCAGTCAGAGCAGAATTTACTCAATTGGGTATCGATCGTCTCTACACGAAAAAAATTGATTCGGAAGACGAGGACGATGAGGCACCTGATGAATTGATGCGCGTTCTAAATGCGCAGCAAAACTCGAAACCAGAAGGTAATTTGCACTGATGGCCAGCGTCGAAAGGGGCGCCCAATTTCGCCCGTTGTTGGCTATTTGGTTGACTACTCTTGCCATAACCATTTCAACCTGGTTGCTCGCTTACGTGCAGATTCAGGCCGCCTATTCGGCGTCTACTGAGTCTGTACATCAGTTCCCGTACCGCTATGTAATCTTTGCATCGATCTTGACTAGTGTACTCGTAGGTTCCGCGTTTGTAATAAGTGCGATAGTTGGGAGGCTAGTGTCCAGTGAGGCCACGATGCGTCGGTTAGCGCGTGAAATGAAATATCTCGCTGAGATTGATGTCCTTACCAGGCTACCGAATCGACACTACTTAATGTCCCTACTAAAGGCCCGTATCGAAAGGTTGTGCCGATATGGTACGCTTTCTTTGATTTACGTGGATATAGATAATTTTAAAAAAATAAACGATTTATTAGGGCACAACTACGGCGATGAATTGCTAAAGAGTGTTGCGAGACGATTATCCGCAATCGCGGGTGCTGCGAACGTCATAGCGAGAATTGGCGGGGACGAGTTCGCTATAGTCGTGGATTCTGACGAATCTCAGAACACTGCACAAAAAATTGCTGAAGAAGTTGTTAAGGAATTCAAAATCGCGTTTGGGTTGCGTGGGGATAGTTACGTAGTTTGCTTGAGCATGGGAATTGCAACACTGCACGACGAAGCGACGTCAGAGTTTGATCTGCTCACTCAGGCTGATTTAGCAATGTACTCGGCGAAATCCGCACGCCGCGTTGACAGTATCAGTGCTTACAGGCATTTCACCATGGACCTCTCGACTCGTGCAATGCACGAAATCGAACGGCAACAGGAACTGCAATATGCCATTCGTGAAGGGGAGTTCTTGTTTGATTATCAAGTGATCGTTGACGCCGCGACGCAGCGGGAGGCTGGTGTGGAGGCTATTTTAAAATGGCAACACCCAGAGAGAGGATTGCTGACTGCAGAGGAATTTCTCCCGTTCGCTGAGCGTACAGGCTTCGGTCCGCAAATAGGCGCGGTCGCGATGGAATCAGCGCTTCGGCAATTCAGTGTTTGGCGCACGCGCGGCCGCGCGCCCGAATATCTCTTAATTAAGGTATCGTTATCCCAATTAATAGAAGGAGATATCGCTTCATTGGCTTTGCGTTGGCTGCGAGTTTTTGATATCGATCCAACTGCATTGCATATGGAGCTAGCTGAGGGTGAAATCCACGGTGGAGGAGAGCTACTCAAGACGAGGCTGAAGGCGCTACGAGCTGAAGGTATCCAAGTGATCGTCGGAGCATTTGGCGCTCGTGCTGCGTCGCTTTCTCTGCTGTCAAGTCAATTGTTTGCAGGAATCAAGATCGATCGCAAGTTGGTGCGCGACGCGCGAAAGGATCGCCCGACCTTGATCGTCTTTGAAGGAATTGTCCACGTCGCGCTTAACCTCGGAATGTCAGTAGTTGTCGACGGGGTTGACGGGGTGGATCAGCTATCCTGGTTACGTCAGTACCAAGGGATCAGTGCGCAAGGTGAAGTTGTGCCAGTGATCACCGCTGCCGCTCTAGAGCAGGATCGATGACGCGAGCCAATGACTCTCGTGCCCCCGTCTTGTACGAAGCAAACGTAAGAATTGCCCGCGATGTGGTGAATCTTCGGTTATGGGGTCGCGGCGAAAGATCCAGCGCGCTGTTACTCGAGCACGAGATTTCTCAGTATGGCGGGATGACACTTAGCCAACTCTTTGCATTTGAAAAAAATACGCGGCTGGCAGAGTTTTGCGCAGCCGATCCTTATGGAGAGCACTTACGCTCACAATACTACACATTGGCTAACGTACTAGGGCAATCCGATGTGACTCGAGGTGAAGCCGGAAGTGCAGTAACGAGACGTCAGAATATCGATGGAGTGCGGGATTGCGCTAATGAAAGCGAACTCTATGAGTTTGTCGCCGCTGTTATACAGGATGTTGGTGGCACGAGTTTTCTGTATAGATGGATTCACGTCGAGGAGAAAACAGACGATATTAGCAATCAGAGATGTCTGTTAGGCTGTCATCCGGGATGGATGCACAAATATATTCATCGCGTCTGGTACATGAATGACCCTGTACTCGAATATGCGAAGCGTAGTGTGTCTCCTGCCACCGATAGACAACTCGAGGTCAGCGAGCTCCATTGGAGTCAGATCGATGCGCCGAAGTATGGATTTGGCCACGTCGCAGTATTCCCGGTACATCTCAGAAAAGGACTGATCGGAGTTCTCCAGATTGCGGGTTCAAATGCGGCAGCAGTTGAGACAATGCTGGAGGCGCCAAAGCGGCTCTTGTTGCGAGATCTTGCAACTGAGCTGTTGAGCTGGGAGGTACGAAACATCCGCAACGAAGCTGCTTCCATTTATAAGCTGACACCCCGGGAGATAGAGGTGCTTCGCATTGTCAGCGCTGGAGGGTCAGCTGCAAATGTGGCATCAAGCTTAGGTCTATCCTCCAAGACTGTGTATCGGATTTATGCCCAGATTGATAAAAAATTAGGATCGGCAAGTATTACCAAATCTCTGGCTATAGCGACAGAAAAAGGCTTGCTAGAATAGGTAATTTGAAGACTTCATCGTCTGCTTACCGTAAATCACCCGTGTTGACAAGGGGTAAATCGAGTGGCGATTTGGCCATCAATGAGCCATTAAACTACCACTCAGCTAGTGTTCACGGGAATCAAGACTCGGTGGCCGGTCAGTAGATCTCCCAGCTTTGTACCGATCGATGGGTTCCTTCGTCCAGGTAACGCAACTTCGCCATCGATTTTTCAGGGTGCGTCGAGCACACCTCGCCGGGTATGCGTGTTTGGTTCGATCGCATATGCATAGTACGGGCCTTGCGTGACCGGCTTTACGGCGAATTCTTCTTCGTGGCGCTTTATTTCAACGTGAGCCGGATGAGGACGCACGCCCAACGCTTAACATTTAAATCTGCTTGCAACAAACTTAATGTTTTTTGGACTAGGCCGCAGACCATTCGCGTGGACTGTCGGTATCGCGAAAAAGTTGTAAGGCCCTTCGATCTAGTTGGTTGAGTCCGGGTTGATCATGAGGTCCGACAGCTTCATGTTGGCTGGTTAGTTAATTGGAGGCGCATCAGGAGGTTGGGATGGATGGAATCGTTCGTTCGCAATATCGACTGCCAAGCGATGTGGACGCATGGTTAGCAGCGCGCGCGAAAGTGGAGGAAAGGTCGAAAAATGCACAGTTGATTGTCGAGCTGCGTGCTCGAAGGGCCGAAGTGGAGGCGCGGTGCCTGGGGGAGACAACTCAGGCACTATGGAAGTATCGGAACGATAGTCAAGCCGAGACGTACGCCAATTCTTCGGGCCGGGATCAATCGTCGATGATTGGCGCGGTGTTGCGGAGTTTGTCAGAAGGATCGGCAAATGGGGCAAGTCTATTCGTCTGACACTTGACGCCGGCCTCTGTTAGGTGTAAAAAATCAAATATGGATTTTGATAAAAAAATTCGAATTTGATAATTTCAGATTGATGTCTTCCGCGCGATCCAGCAAAAAGCCTGTTTTGATCGAACAGACCGAAACAGAGATGAGAGTGACGCTCGCAGAGATCGCGCGTGGCCTGCTTGATGAGCCGTACCGGGTCAGGATTTTTTTGGGTAGTGGCCAAGCATGGGAGATCGAGTTGCTTACCGATTCCCGGCAGATCCACCAGATTCAAACGCAGCGAGGCCCAACGCGCACATGGCTTGCGCTGGATAAGGCGATCGAGGCTGCCTTGACGTATTGCACTGACGCGAAAAGCATCAGCGTGGAAATTGGGTCGATTGTTCTGGAGTCGCGGTAGAAGCGGTTGATACCAGTGTTGACGCACCGGTATCAACCTGACCATTACGCAGCAACTGTTGAGGAAAACCGGAATGGCTACGCTGATTGTAGCGCATTGGTCCCATTGTGCGACCAAGGTAAACCTGCGCACGCTTGCCGTGGCGGCCGCGCTACCCGCGCGTCCGATCCTTCGGCGCACGCTCTCAGCGGACAGGCCCATAAGCGTGTCTGGTAGAGCATCAAAAACAAGCAAAATCCCGCCCTGAATACTTCGGGGTCGCCTCGTCGCCACCCCACTACGATCCCGCCGCTCCCCTTGTACGGCTTTGGTAGCCGTCACTGATTGATTTTCCCCGGAGGACAATGCCATGTCATTGAGTAACGCGGAAAAGATAGCACTACGAAAAGTATCGCTTGCGGGTGTCGTTGCGATCGACGCGCAAATCGAGATCCTGCGCGCCGCCTACCCGCATGCGTTTCACACGCCGGATTCGTTGGCAACGCGCTGTTTCTTCGACCAGCCGAAGCATGAGTTGCTGTCTCGCGGCTTCGTCCGCGCGTATGAGACCGGACAGGATGGGTAGCAGGCAGGGGCACCGCCGGCTGGCTGTATGCCGGTGGGATCTGACCAGATCGGAGGACACCGTTATGGGCAGGGTTTTCAGGTGGATTCGAAAGGGCGTATGCGCGCTGCTGTTGTTCCTGATGTCGACATCGTTCCTTGGCTTCGCGTACTGGGTGATCCAGCGGCACTCGTCGTTGCGCGATCTGATTGCTGTCGCGCTCGTGGGTCTGGGCTGGGCTGCAATTGGCTATGTGGCATACCAGCGCGGCCGGCCGCGCGATAACCAGGATTGGTGAGCCATGCGCAACCAATTTAGACATCCCCTTGCGAAACCGGTCGGAGTCGGCCTGATGCAGCTGGGCGTGCTCATCGCGTGGGGCTGCGGTGGCATGCAGTGGTTTCTGGAGTCCTACGTGCCCTGGGCTGCCCAGCGGGTGCAGAGGCTATCGCTATTGGCCGTGGTGCCAGCGGCGCTCGCCCTGGCCCTGGCCGGTGCGGCCGTAGTGCTGGTGACGCTCCAGTTGCCCCCGATCGCGGTTGCCGTCGCAGAGGGCGCCGCGCAGCGGACCTGGCGCGGACGAGGTGACGCATGAAAACGCACCTCGCGTCCCCGCATGCATGGGGGTTGTCATGATGCCGGTCGACTTCGGGATGCTCGCGCAGCGGTGCGCCCCTGCGGTCTATCCCACCACCCTGCAGGCGCTGGTCAAGACAGAATCGGGCTTCAATCCCTTTGCAATCGGCGTGGTCGGCGGCCGACTGGTGCGGCAACCGCGCACCCGCGACGAAGCCATCGCCACCGCGCGTGCGCTCGAGGCGGCTGGCTGGAACTACAGCATGGGCCTGGCACAGGTCAACCGCGCGAACCTGCGCGTCTATGGCCTCACCAGCGAAACCGTGTTCGACCCGTGTGCGAACCTGCGCGCCGGCGGCGCCATCCTTTCCGGCTGCTACACCCGCGCAGCCGCCGGCGGCCGCGCGCCGCAGGACGCCGTGCGTGCAGCGCTCAGTTGCTACTACAGCGGCAATTTCACGCGCGGCTTCAGGGCGGACGAAGGGGGCACGAGTTACGTCCAGCGCGTGGCTGCGAATGCGGTCGATATCGGTGCGAGCGCCACGGTCGTCCCACCGATCGCTGTCGTGCCGGATGGCGCGGCGCCGGTTGCGCGCACGGCAGCGCACCCGGCTCGCGTGCGCCGGGCCGATGACTCATCCAGTGCCGCCACCGGGGCAGACCATGCCCGGCAGGCCTATCACCACCCAGCCTGGGACGCCCTGGGCGATTTTTAACGGAGCATACAGATGCAGAAGATCTTTCCCAAAACCGTGGCCGGCCGCGCCGTGGCCTTGCTGCGCATGCGCAGCATGCATGCACGCCGCATTGGGGCTGGCGTGGTGATGTCGATGGTCGCTCGCGCCGCCTGCGCGGGTGGCGGTCTGGCCGCGGGCACGCAGGCCGCCAACACTTTCACGACGTGGTTCTACAGCTTTTGCGGTATCTGCGCCGGTTCGTATCTGCTGTGGACCGGGATCCAGTGCTGGACCAACAAGGCGGACTGGATCCATGACTTTGGCGGCGGCATTGCGAAGGTGGCCGGTGTGGGTTCGGCACTCGTGCTGGCCGGCTGGGCATTCGGCCTCTTCGGCTGATCGTCATGGAAGACGACCGTACGCTTTACCCGTCCTACGCGGGCCTGAACCGGATCGCGATGATCGGCGGCGTGCCGATGTTCCCGGCGCTGATCATCGGCTGTGCATCGCTGATCGCCAGCATGACCGGCGGCTTTGTGCTGGGCCCCGGCGGCCTGCTGATCGGCTCGGCCGGCGTGCCGGTCTTCCTGTTTTTCCGGCATGTCTGCGAGACCGATGATCAGGCGCTGCGCCTGACCTGGCTTGAATTCCTCTGCTGGCTCGACCGCCGGCGCGTATCGGTGTTCGGCAAGACCTGCACGCTCGCGCCGATGCGCTACGGGCGCGATCTGGCCGTGTACACCCGCGCGTTTGCGCACGGCCGGGACCTGGAGCGCTTCGAGGCGCTGCGTCACAGCCTGCTCTCGCACGCACAGGAGGACGAAGATGAGTAACCGCGATTGCATGCCGGCCGCCGACGGTGCAAGGCCGGCCAAGGTGGGTAACACGATAATTCACGTGCGCCCTGGCGCGGGCAAGACCACCTTCAACGTCTTTTACGACATGCTTCGCCTGACGGAGCGGGAGTTCCGGATTGTGCGCGGCAGCGGCAACCCGGCAGACGATGCGCCGGGCGCGGGAGACGAGCCATGCGCGTGAGCAACGAGCTGAACCGGCTCGTCGCGGCCGCAGAGGACAAGCTGCCGCGCTTCGGTCGCCCGGTGTCGGTCAGTGCGACGAGCATCGACAGCGGCGGCGCCATGATGGTGCTGCGCGTGAACGGCGTGCCGTTCGAATCGGTCAGCCGCGGCGAGATCGAGGCCCGCTACGACAGCTGGAACCGTCAACTGGCCGCGATGACGCTGGAGAAGGGCAACCGCCTGTCGCTGTGGACCACGTTCCGCCGGCGGCGCGTGTCGTTCGGAGACGAGTACCGTTTCTACAACCCGTTCATCCAGCAGGCCGTCGACAAGTACCTGCAGCGATTCCGCAAGCACGACCACTTCGAGAACAGTTTCTACATCACCGTGATCCTTCAGGGCGATGACCTGGACGAAACGGTGCGCGAGCTCGAGGAACTAGGCGAAGGGCTGACGAAGGCCCTCGTGTCCTATGATCCGCAGCTGCTGGAAACGTACGGGCACAACGGCATCCTGTTCTCCGAGCCATACCAGTTCATCGGCGAGCTGGTGAACGGCATCGATGAACGTGTGCCGGTCACGCAGGCGACGGGACGCGAGCTGATCCCGACGTCGCACCTGCATTTCCACTATGACACGGTCGAGATACGCACCGACCGCTCGACGCGCTTCGCGGTCTGCTACGACCTGAAGGATTTTCCGAAGGCAGGCTGGGGGCAGACGAATCCGCTGCTGTCGCTGCCGGTCGAATTCACCCTCACGCAGAGCTTCGGCTGTCTGAGCACCGCTGAGGCGATGAAGGCGATCGAAGACCAGATCAACAACCTGAATTCGGTCGAAGACAAGGCGAAGCACCAGATTGACGAGCTGAAACAGGCGGTCGCGCTGATCGCCGGGCGCGACCTTGCCTTCGGCGACTATCACGGTGCGCTCATCGTGTATGGCGACACGCCGGAGAAGGCGATCAGTAACGGCGCGTACGTGACGAGCCGGGCGCTGAACGACTGCGGCTTCAAGTTCGTGAAGGCGACGGCGTCGGCGCCGTTCACGTACATGAGCCAGGTGCCGGGATTCAGGACGAAGCCACGGCCGATGCCGAAGTCGACCCGCAGTCTCGCGTCGTCGTTCTCGATGCACACCTATTCGGCCGGCAAGGCGCGCGGCAATCCGCTCGGTGATGGCTCGGCACTCATGCCCGTGCAGACGGTCGCGAAGAGCCTGTTCAGCCTGAACTGCCACGCTTCACGCCTGGATGAAGACAGCGTCGGCGAGAAGGTGGCCGGCCACACGCTGATTCTCGGTTCGACGGGAACGGGCAAGACAACGCTCGAAACGATGCTGCTCGCGTTCCTCGAGCGTTTCGACCCGAAGATCTTCGCGCTCGACCTCGATCAGGGCCTGCGGATCTTCCTCGAGGAGATGGGCGCGCTCTACTACACGCTGCGCGAAGGCGAGCCGACGGGTCTTGCGCCGTTCGGCCTGCCCGAGACGAAGCGCAACCTCGCGCACCTGTATGACCTGGTGGGCGCATGCTGCCGCGACGAGAACGGCAAGCTCAGCGCCGACGACCAGCGGCAGATCAAGCATGCCGTCGACACGGTGATGAAGCTGGAGAACATCGAGCACAGGACTTTCAGTCGCCTGCTGGAGTCGATTCCGGACACGGGCGAGGAAAACAGCCTGTGGCTGCGCCTGAGCCAGTGGTGCGGCGCAACTAACGGTCGATTCGCCTGGGCGCTGGACAACGTGCCGAGCACGCTGACGAACATCGCTGACGTGCGCCGCATCGGTTTCGACGTCACGGACTTCCTGAAGAAGGACTATGCCGCCACGGAGCCGGTCCTCGCACACCTGCTGTACCTCAAGGACCAGATGCAGAAGAAGGGCGGGCTGCTCGCGACGGTGATCGCCGAATTCTGGCTGCCGGCGAGCTACCCGACCACGCAGGAGCTGATCCGCAAGTCGCTGAAGACGGGCCGCAAGGCCGACGAATTCATGATCCTGGATTCGCAGTCTCCGGAAGATGCGATCCAGTGCCCGGTATTCGCCGAGATCCGCGACCTGACGGCGACCAAGATCTATCTGCCGAATCCGGATGCGACGCGCGGCGGCTACAAGCTCCTGAACCTGACCGATCGCGAGTTCGACACGCTCAAGCGGCTCTCCAAGGAGTCGCGCACCTTCCTGATCAAGCAGAGCAACCAGTCGGCGTTTGCAACGCTGGATCTGGGTGGCATGAACGACGAAATCGCGGTGCTGTCCAGCAGTCTCGATAACGTGGCGATCTGGGAGGAGTGCACGCGCGAGGCCCACGGCGATACGGATCTGCGCATGCAGCTGTTCCAGGCGCGCCGCAAGGGCAAGCGCAATCGCACGCCCGAGACGGAACTCACAGCGGAGAATTGATATGAACGCGTCCCACCCCGTGACCGAGTGAGCGAAGGAAGGTGGATCCTCACAGGCCAACGGCATCGATGTGCCCAAAGTGGAAAATATGGAATTTTCCAAGGCGAACGGGAGGATCCTGTGGTGAATCGTACAGCAGTCGGTGTGGACATCGCGAAAAACGTGTTCCAGGTGCATTACGTCGATCAGGAAACGGGTGAGCTTGTGAACAAGCCGATCAAGCGGGAAAAGTTCCTCGAGCACTTCGCGAACCGGGCACCCTGCGTGATCGGGATGGAAGCGTGCGGTGGAGCGCACCACTGGGCCCGGCAACTGATGAAGATGGGTCACGAGGTGAAGCTGATGCCGGCAGAGTTCGTGAAGGCGTTCAACATACGTAACAAGAACGATGCGGCGGATGCCAAGGCGATCTGGCTGGCAGTGCAGCAGCCAAGCAAGGCGGTCGCGATAAAAACCGAGATGCAGCAAGCGATGCTGGGGCTACACCGTATGAGGCAGCAATTGATCAAGTTCCGAACGATGCAGATCAATAATCTGCGAGGACTGCTGATGGAGTACGGCGAGGTGATGAGCAAGGGCCGGGCCAAGCTGGACAAGGAGATACCGTTGGTACTTGAACGGATCTCTGAGCGCCTGCCCGCGGTGGTCATTGATACGCTTCGCGAGCAGTGGAACGGACTGGCAAAGCTGGACGAGCAGGTAGCGCAGATCGAGCGCCGCATGCGCGAGTGGAAGAAGGAAGACATGTCGGTGAAAGCCATTGGCGAGATTCCCGGCGTCGGCCTACTGACGGCAACGGCGGCAGTTGCAATGATGGGTGATCCGAAAGCGTTCAGTTCTGGGCGGGAGTTCGCCGCGTGGGTCGGGATCGTACCGAAGCAGACAGGCTCGGGTGGCAAGGTAAACCTGCACGGCATATCGAAGCGCGGCGACACGTATCTCCGCACACTGCTGATCCACGGTGCGCGTAGCGTGATTGAGAACGCAAAGGAACCCGGTGAATGGGTCGAGCAGATGAAGAAACGGCGGCCGAAGAATGTGGTGATCGTCGCATTGGCCAACAAGATCGCGCGGACGATCTGGGCCGTGCTCGCCCATGACCGGCCGTACCAGAAGGGCTACGTGAGCGTGAAGCCGGCTTAGGCGGATCATTCGCGGTAGAAGATCAACGTTTAACACAGGGTGAACGTCGAAAGGTTGCGCAGCTATCGAGTGTGATGACGAGCAGGTAGGACCTGGGACTTGCTAAACCTGAATTCAACCGAGAGCTCCGAGCTCGCGAGGAGAATGAGGCGCGAGTCAGCGGATTTCATAGGGGCCAGCAGCGGCAACACCGGCTGCAAGAAGGCCGGATATAGAGCTGCAGCCCATCCTGTCTATCAAAACACAAGACAACTGTTGCAAACGGGACGCGTTCATATAGGTTGAATGACGACGATCGACGAACTGCATCTCGCGTCGGCTATCGGGCCCGCCACACGCGAGCAGCTCAGGCAGTGGGCGGATGAGCACGACCGGATGTGGGACAGGAAGAACCGTGTGCGACGCATCAGGTTCGGAGTCCTGCTGTTTGCCATTGCGGCCCTTGTGGGTGCTGCATGCATGTACAGGCTCCACATCTCCCGCATCGGTACATGGCACGGAAGCCATGTTGATTTCGGCACTCTGGTGGTTGAGGGCGTGGCGATAGGCCTGTTCGCGACCGCCACGGTGGATCGAATGGCCCTGTCTCGTTCCCGTCCGATTAACCCCTATCGACCCATCGACCTTACACCTGCCGATCTGGAGGAGCAGAACACGGATTTCCCGGGGGCACTGGCGTATCTCGATGCGATTCACCATCAGCACCGCCCAATCGTGCCGCACGACCTCGACGTACTGGCGATGGTTCGCCAGCAACATCACTCCAGCCACGGAGCATGACGATGAAAACCATTCGGAAACTGACCGGCGCTGCGGTGTTCGCGGCTTTCTGCTCCACGCAGACCGCGCACGCGCAGGGCGTTCCGGTGCTCGACCTGCAGGCGGTCGGGCAGGCGATCCTGACCGTCAAGCAGCTGGAACAGCAATACAGCCTGATCTCGAACCAGTACGCATCGACGATCGGCAATCGCGGCCTGGGGAACATTCTCAATGACGCGTCGCTGCGCAACTTCCTGCCGGATCAATGGCAGTCGGTTTATGACGAAGTGAAGAGCGGGCAGTTGAACGGCATCAGTGGCCTCGCCAGCACCATCGAGAGCCAGGAGGGGATGACCGCGTACACGCCCGGCCAGCAGCGCCTGAACGATACGCTGGCTGCCAACAAGGCGATGGCGATGCGCTCCTATCAGGCGTCGATCGACCGGCTGACCAACATCCAGCAGCTGATGCAGCAGTCGAACCTGACGCAGGACCCGGCCGCAAAGGCCGATCTGCAGAACCGGTGGTCGGCGGAGATTTCGTCGATTAACGCGGAAAAGATGCAGCTGGATCTCGCTGGGCGGCTTCAGGACGCGGAGAAGGAGCTCGCACAGCAGGCGGCGCATAACGACATGCAGAGTCGCCTGAACGACGACAACGCCGATCAATAACGCGGAGCGCGAACATGGCCACGCAACTGACGATCTTCACCGATATGTTCAACTCGTTCGACCAGAACGTGCTGAACACGATCAACACCGGCTCGGCCCGGATGATCTCGCTGATCAGTCCGCTGGTCGCCGCGTGCTTCAGCCTCTACGTCCTGCTCGTCCTGCTGTCGTACTGGCGTGGCCACAACGACAGCCCGATATCCGACTTTTTGCTGAAGACGGCGGGGTGGGCTGCTGTGCTCACACTCGGGATGAACATCAGCTACTACAGCGAGTACGTCGTGCCGTTCTTCAACGGACTTGGCGATGATCTGAGTACGGCATTGATGGGGGGCAACAGTCTGAGCAACGGGCTGGATACGCTGTTGAACCTCTATATATCTGCGATAAAGACAATGTACGCGGGGCTGACATGGAGCGACATTGGCCTCTATATCGAGGTCTCGGTGCTCGCAATCTGCATCCTCCTGGTCGGCGTGCCGTTCCTTGCGATTGCGGCCGCCTACATCATCCTCGCGAAGTTCGCACTGGGGTTGCTGCTCGCGCTCGGTCCGGCCTTCGTCGTTGCTGCGCTGTTTCCGGCAACGCGCCAGTTTTTTCAGAACTGGGTCGGGCAGTGCCTGAACTATGGCCTGCTCGTCGCGCTGTTCGGCGCGGTTGGTGCAATCGAGGTGAGTTTCATGACTTCCGTGCTGCCCAAGGCATTCGACGTGCATAACGTAATGCTGACCTATGCGATTGAAGGAAAGATCATCGGTGCGGGGCTGGTGTTCATCGTGGTCTCGTTGAGCATGCCGTCTCTCGCCTCGCAACTGGCAGGTGGCGTGGGCATCTCTTCGATGGTCGGTAAGATCGGCAATGCGGCCAGCATGGTCATGAGGGCGATGAAGTTCTCGGGCGGAGCCGGCGGTGGATCATCGGGTGCGTCGGGCAACTCGCTTGGTCGCGCGTGATTTTGACTACTACCAGGAGGAATCGATGAGGTTAATCCGGTTCGTGACGGCGGCAATCACGGTTGTGGTGGCTCTGACGCAGTTCGGCTGCGGCAAGAGTGACGGCGACCAATACCTTGGGAAATGGACGCGTGTTAATGGGCAGGACTACAACGAAATCGTCATTAGTAAAAACGGTAGCGGGAACGATTTCTATGTGTCGCACCAGGAGGATCAATACAACGACGACGGCAGCAAGGTCGGAACGATAACGCGTCAACAGCCAGCCACCGTTGTGGACGGAAAGATGATTGTCAGTGCCGCGATTCAATATGCAATGACGATCGACAAATCGACCGGCCATCTCGTTACGCCTGGGTCAGAGTTCGTGCGCGCGAAGTAAAGAGCGACGGCCCGCCGGAGCAGCCGGCGACGGCGGGCGGTACAACTCAACCGGAGATTGAAATGAAATTCATCGTCGTGCTTTGCAGCGCCGCGCTGCTTGCGGCCTGCTCGTCGGCGCCAAAGCCGACGCAACCTGAGGGGCCGTGGATGCCCGTGAACCATGCGACTCAGGGGAGCGCGCAATGAAATGGATTCCGGGGAAGACGGCCAAAGCGCAGGCTGAGCCAGCCGCGACTGCGACCGACGCCAATTCCGCGGCTGCGCTGCAGGACCTCGCGGCGAAGCTCGCCGACGCTGACCCGCGCGAGATGGCGCGTACATTTTTCAGGGAAGCGCTCTCCTTCGAGAGGTCCCGGCAGCAGCTGCAGGAGAACATGACGAAGATCGCCTGGCGTGTCGCGGGTGGCGCCATGCTTGTTGCACTGGCTTCTATTCTTGGCTCAGCAGCGTTAGTACAACTAAAGAGACCGTCGCCGCCAGTGATCATCAAGGACAACACCGCGACCGGCGACGTGCAGGTGATCGACGTCGCGCACAGCGGGACCGTGACCTTCGGTGAACTCGAGTTGCGCGCAGCACTGCGCAGGTACGTCGAACTGCGCGAGCGGTATGACTGGTACACGATCCAGGACGACTACGACACCGTATCGCTGATGAACTCCCCGCGCGAGCAGACGGGGTACGCGGCGCTGTACAGCCGCAAAAACGCACCGCAAAACGTGCTGACCGACAAATACCGCGTGGTGGCACAACCCGGTGCGATTACGTTTGTCGGCTCAACCGCGCAGGTGTTCTTCTCGAAGAAGATCGTTTCGCTGTCGACGCAGGGGAGTTCGACACCGACGCCGCCCAGGACCGAGTACTGGGTCGCGACGATCACGTATGAGATGGGCGATCTGCCGACCAGAAGCGATGAACAGGTGCGCAATCCGACCGGATTTCGTGTCACCAGCTACTCGGTCGATCGTGACTGGACCCGCAGCAGCACGACGGACGGCGTGGCGCCGATGCCGTCGGCGGCCACGTCGTCCCAGTCGGCGCCGTCGGCACCGTCGGCACCGTCGGATGTGCAGGGAGGGGCGAGCCAATGAAAGCCCGGTTCCAGAACACGTTGCGCGCGCAGGCGGGTGTGTTGACGATCGCGGCCGTGTTGGCCACCCTGGCACGACCTGCTGCGGCTGAAGTGATACCGGGCCCGTGCGGGAGCGACCCTCATGTGGCGTGCGCGGTGTACGACCCAACCGAGACGTACCGGATCGCCTACCGGCCGGGCGAGGCGACGGTCCTCATTTTCGAGAAAGGCGAAAAAATCGACGGCGGTGGCATGGGCGACGGCAAGGCCTGGTCCGCGGGGCCGGCTGGCAACGGCTTCTTCTTCAAGCCGAAAGCCGCGCAGGCCGCTACCAACCTGATCCTCCTCACGAACCGCCGGCGCTACGTGCTGAAGCTGGTCCCGGTCACCAGGCGCGAGCAGGCGGTGTGGTCGCTGACCTTCGATTACCCGGACACGCGTGCGAAGGAGTCGGCGGCCGCCGCCGTGCGCTCGGCCGAAGCGCGGGCACTGCTTGCGCAGACCGTCAGCGCGCCGGGCACGGGCAACTTCGACTACGACATGCACGGCGATACGACACTCGCGCCGACCGCGCTGTGGGATGACGGCCGCTTTACCTACTTCGAGTTCAGGACGAGCCGCGACCTGCCGCAGATCTACCGCGTGTTCTCGGACGGCAAGGAAGCGCTCGTGAATCCCGACGACGTGCGCGGCCCCGTGCTCGTCGTGCACGACACGGCGCCGGGCTTCAACCTGCGAGTGGGCGATGCCGTGCTCGGCATCCGCAACAACGCATACCGGCCCGACGGGCAGCTGAACCCGACAGGCACGACGATTTCGGGCGCGGTGCGGCTCGTGAAACAGAAGGAGGCGGGCAGTGAGTGACGAAATCAACCTGAACCCGTCGCCGGTCGAGCCGGCCGGCATCGGCGAGCGCGGCGTGCCGGGTGTTGGCCGCACGAAGCGCAAAAGCCCGTTCCGCATGCTGCCGATTGTCCTCGGGATCGTGCTGGCCATGCTGTTCGGCGCGATTGCGGTGGGTGTCGCGATCAAGCGCTGGTCGGCGCAGCAGCACGCCGCGTCCGAGGCCGCCAGGGTCGAAGCGCAAAAGGAAAAGCCCTCGGATGACCGGCACGACTTTGCGCGTGACCAGGCGAAGATCGAAAAGCAGCGTGCGCTGGAAGCGGCGATGGCCTCGGAGGCGGCTGCTGCGAGTTCCGCGCTTGCCACACCGGCCCATGCGGATGCGGCGAGCGCGACGCAGGCGACGGCAGCGGGCGGAAGCGGTGCCGCCGCGGCGACTGCAGCCAGTGCGGTCGAGACGGCCGCGCAGCGCAAGCTTGACGGGGACGTGCTGCTTAACCTCAACAATGACCAGAAGACGCCGGGTGCCGCGGGCGCGGGTGGCTTGCCAGGTCTCGCCGGGTTGACCAGCCAGCGTCCTGAATTTGCGAAGGATGGCCTGGACAGCAAGCTGCAGCCATCGAAGCTGGCGACGGTCAAGGCCGAACTGATGCCGTCGCGCGACTTCCTGCTGATCGCGGGCACCACAATTCCGTGTGTGCAGGGCGCTGAGATCATCACCGACTACCCGGGCATGACCACCTGCCATGTGGCGAAGGACGTTTATTCCGCGAACGGCAAGGTGCTGCTAATCGAGCGGGGATCTGAAGTGGTGGGCGAGCAGCGCCAGGCGCTGATGCAGGGGCAGGCTCGGATCTTCGTGATCTGGACGCGTCTGACGACGCCTGACGGTGTGATGGTGCAACTCGATTCGCCGGCGGCCGACGTGCTCGGCGGCAGTGGCCTGCCGGCCTACGTCGACAACCACTTCTGGACGCGGTTTGGCGGCGCCATGATGGTCAGCCTGATCAGCGACGCCGGTCAGGCGCTGTCGACCATTGCAGCGAACTCGGGCAGCGGCAGCAACGGCATCCAGTTCAACAACACGACGAATGCAGGTGGCGAGGTAGCGGCCGAAGCGCTTCGCAACACCATCAACGTGCCGCCGACCGCATATTCGAAATACGGGTCGCTGACGACGATTTTCGTCGCGCGCGACGTCGACTTTTCCGGCGTCTACGAGCTGGCGACGCCCTGATCCAACTTCCTGCGGAGTGCTTATGAACATGCGATACGACGACAGTGTCACCGTACGCAGTCATCTCGGGACACTGGGCATCGCCGGATTGCTGGCTGCGCCCGGCGTGACGGAGCTGGCGATCAACCGGCCGTATGAAGGCTGGACCGAAACGCGCGACGGCTGGCAACGTTATGAGCTGCCGAACGCGTCGCTGGAAATGCTGATGCAGTTCGCGCCGGCACTGGCGATCTACAACAAGGCGAAGCCGGCACTGTCGGCGGCCGAGCCGGAAAAGCCGGTGCGCCTGCCCGAGGGCGAGCGCGGCCAGATTGTGATTCCGCCCGCGTGCGAGCCGGGCACGGTGTCGATGACGATCCGTGTGCCGAGCTCGACGCGCTATTCGGTGCAGGAATGGGCGGACGCAGGACGGTTTGACCGGTTCCGTGATGTGGTCCGGGGTGGACTGAACGGCGGTGGGGCACTGACGGAGGGGGACATCGAGGCGGCGACGGCACGGGCTGGCTCGGGGGGCATCGATGTTGGCCGGGCCACCGCGGTTTTCGATCCGGCCCGCGCGCTGAATGCGTATGGACTCGCGCAGTTCCAGCAGGACATGCTCGACGCGCTTGCGCAGCGCGACGTGGTGCGGTTTCTGACGCTGGCCGTGCTGAACCGGCTGAACATCGTGCTCGTCGGTGGCACGGGCTCCGGCAAGACCACGCTGATGAAGGCGCTGGCCGACCTGATCCCGATCATTCCGCACGAGGCACGCCTGGCGACGATCGAGGATACCCATGAGCTGCCGTTGCCGCTGCATCGAAACCACGTGCATCTGTTCTACAGCGAGGCGATTTCCGCGCGGCGCATTGTAAAGGCGACGCTGCGCATGAAGTTCGATCGCGTGTTGCTGGCCGAGCTGCGCGGTGATGAAACCTGGGATTACCTGACCCTGCTCAACACCGGCCACCAGGGCGGCTTGACGACGGTGCACGCGAACGACTCGATCGCGGCGCTGGCGCGCATCGCCACGCTGGTCAAGCAAAGTCCGGTCGGACAGACCCTGCCGTTCGACTACCTGATGCGCGAGATCCGTACGACGGTCGACGTCGTGCTGTTCATGGAGAACCGGGACCTGACGGAAATCTGGTTCGATCCGGTCACGAAAATGAAGCTGCTGCGGGGAGATGCATGAAAACGCTCGCAAACGATCCCGTCATCATGAACGGCGACGCACACGCCGGCCTCGAAGCCCTGGAGCGGCAGAGGCACGCCGCGGCGGATCGCTTGGCGCGGCAGATTCCGGCCATGTGCGATGCGAACGGCGCGCTGCCACCGCAGGGAATACTCGCCCAGGAACTGGGCGTGAGCCGGACCCTGCTGCGCGAGGCGGTCAACCAGCTCGTCGCGCGCGGCGTGGTCGATGTGCGTACGCGGGTGGGTTCACGCGTGCTCGATGAGCGGCAGTGGCAGATCGTCGACCGGCATGTTGTGGCCTGGCGCCTCGCCCGCGCAACGGATCCGTCCTTCGTGGTGGACCTCGCCGAGATTCTGCGCGTGCTTGAGCCGGTCGCTGCAGCTGACGTGGCGCGACATACGAGCCCGCGGCAACGCGCGCGGATCATGGTGGCCAGCACTGCGCGGCTGGCATCGACGTCTCTGGCCGGCTACGCCGCCGCACGTCGCGAACTGCACGTGGCGATCCTCGCCGCGAGCCCCAACCAGTTCTTGCAGCAGCTGACGTGCCTTGTGCCGCCGCTGGGGGAGACGGTGGATCCGGATCCTGGCGCGCCGGAGATGGCCGACGGTGAGCGCCAGGCGCTCGCACTCCTCGAGGCGGCCATCCGTAACGGCAATCCGGTCGCCGCCCACGAAGGCGTTGAACGCCTGAACGGCTGGGATCTGCCGCGCGATGGCGGTTCGCACGGCCACCGGGGATATATGGGGGTGTCAGCATGAAGGCCCGTCTTCTCATAGCCGGCGTGCTGGGCGTGCTGTCCGGCGCAGTGGTGTCCGGTGCCGCCCGCCTGCTTCATCTCGACGCGATCACCGATCCGGTAGAGATCGCCGCAGTGGCCGGCCTCGTCGTCGTCGCGTGCCTGCTGTGGGGCGTATGCGCGAGCGCAGTGCTGCTGAAAACCGCGACGCTCGCTGACAGTATTATCGCTGCTGCCCTGCTTGCGCTCGTGGTCGTGGCCGGTCTCGCGGTCGCGGGTCAGTTCGCAGGCGCGCTGGCGTTCGTGAAGCTGGAAAAGCTGCCGGACTCCGCGATCGGCCTCTGGACGCTGCGGGACTACTGGCACGCATACGGCGACGTGAAGGCGGTGAAACGTTCGCTGCAGATGGCCACCGTGGTATCGGTGATCGTGCCGCTGCTGCCGGTTGCGGCGATCGTCGCGGCGCTGGTCACGAAACCGAAGCGCGAGCTGCACGGCGATGCACGCTTCGCCTACGGCTACGAGATTCGACGCTACGGCCTGCTCGACGAGGCGAACGGCCGCAGGCGCCACAGGGGAAACCGCGGGGGGAGCTGCCGGGACGATGACCGCGATCCCTCGATCATCGTCGGCAGGTACAAGGGCAGGTATCTGACCTTTCGTGGAACGGAGTTCGTGATGGTGGCCGCGCGCACGCGCTCACGCAAGGGCGTGGCCATCGTGATCCCGAATCTGCTCACCTTTCCGGACTCGGTTGCGTGTCTCGACGTGAAGGGCGAGAACTTCGACCTGACATCGCGTTACCGGCAGGCCTGCGGCCAGCAGGTGGTCCGCTGGGCCCCGTTCGACCAGAAGGGGTTGACGCACCGCTGGAATCCCCTGTTCAAGATTGCGAAGAGTCCGGCGTTCGTGCGCGTGGGTCGCCTGCAGGCGATCGCCGCGCGCCTGTATCACACCACCGACGGGCGTAACAAGTTCTTCTACGAACAGGCTGCCGACCTGTTCATGGGGCTTGCGCTGTATCTGATGGAGATGACTGGCGACTGCACGTTCGGCCAGGTGCTGCGCCTCGCGACCACGCCCGACAAAAAGGTGCGTGAGCACCTGTCGGAGTTGATGCAGCACGAGCCGCAGAAGGGCGTGCCGCTGTCGGGGGACTGCCTCGGTGCGCTCTCGCGCGTGCTGGCCTCGCCTGACGAGACGATGCTGAACATCGTCGCGACGTTCAATGCGGGGCTGCGCCTCTTCAGCAACCCGATCGTCGACCAGGCGACGAGCGCATGCGACTTCGAGCTGGACCGTGTGCGCCGGGAACTGATGTCGATCTATATCGTGCTGCCGGTGCGGGAGCTCGCTGTCGCCAGCCTGCTCGGCAATCTCTTCTACACGCAGCTGATCGAGGACAACCTCGACGTGCTGCCCGGTGAAGATCCGGCGATTAGATATCAGTGCCTTGCTGTCGGGGACGAAATTACGGCGCTCGGTCGCATCGAAGTGCTCGACAAGGGCAATGCGTTCGTCGCGGGCTACTGGATTCGGCTGCTCACGATCCTGCAGTCGAAGGCGCAGCTGGAGCCGAACGAGCTGTACGGCCCGGCCGGGGCGCGCACGCTGATTACCAATCACGCGGTACTGGTCGCGTACGCGCCGGGCAATCAGGCCGACGCAAAGGAGCTGTCCGAGACGCTGGGCACCTTTACCGAGAAGGCGACCTCGAAGAGCCGCAATCACGGCCGCAACACGTCGACGGGCACGAGCACGTCGGATCAGGGTCGCGCGCTGATGCTCGACCAGGAGCTCAAGCGCATGGAGCAGCACGAGGAAATCGTGCTCGGCTTCCAGCGGCCGATCCTGTGCGAGAAGGCGACCTATTACGAGGATGACCTCTTTATCGACCGCATGCGCTCGGTCAGTCCGAGGCTCGCCGCGATCGACAAACGGCTGCCTACCGAAGAGGAAATCAAGGCCGCCTGGCAGGCCGGCGAGCTGCGTGCGACCGGCATCCCGACGCACAACCCGGAAACGTACCACGCGGCGCTGTCTGCGAAGGCCGCGGGCGAAATCCGTCTTGCACGGCAGGCCGGTGCGAAGCCGCTGACCGCGGCCGAACTTCTCGCGCTCGACCAGCGCACACCCGGACCGCTTGCTACGGGCATGGCGCTCGCCGGCTTCGAGGCCGATCTGGGCGAACTCGGCGTCGTGATGCGCGACGACGTGCGCGAAATGCTCGCCGGCATCCGTATCGATTTCAGCGTGGCAGAAGCGGACGACGCTGACCAGGGGCAGATTGGGCCGGCGTCCGCGTCTGTGGCGCCGGCGGACAACGAGGTAAAGGAGGTATCACATGGCTGACCGGAACAGGCCGAAAGGCCGGCGGACGTATCTGGACGTGCCGTTCAGGGAGAAAGAGGCGGCACGCGGGCTGGGCGCGAAATTCGACCGGCGCTCGAAGAAGTGGTACGTGCCGGGGGGCGCCGACGTTGCGCCGTTTGCACGCTGGATGACGGCGGACGGGCTGCAGGCAGCACAGGGTGCGCCAGGCACGCCTGACGCGGCGCGGGACCAGCCGCGGGCCTGGTTCGGGAGTGAGGCCGACATCGAGCGCGAAGCTGTGCGGCTGAGCGAACTGATGGGGCAACCGCTCGAAGAGTCCCGCGCGTTCGTGCGGGACTCCGTGCAGGCCGCCGCGGAAAAGGCGGGGCTGGAAGCCCGGGACCGCCTGCGTGCGCAGGGCGCGTCGGCGTTCGACATGATCGACGGGGTGCGCAAGGCTGGCCTGCAGGCGCGGCACCGGTATTTCGCCGACCGGCAGCATCTGTATGCGCAAGGCGAGTCCCGGTCGCCGGAACCGGGCGCGCGGGCTGGCCAGCAACCGGTACGTTCGAAGCTCGACGATGCAGCGCTTGGCCGCCGCTATCGTGAAATGGTCCAGTCCATCACGACGGCGGTCACGCTGCATGGGGCCGAGGTCACCCGGATACTGGCCCTCGAACAACGGCTCGAAACGATCCATCGCGACGCGTGGCGCAGGTCGGGTAACACGGTCGACGGTGAGCGCGCGATCGGTGAGCAGATCCGCACCGGCACCGGGTTTGCGGCGCAGGCGCTGCCGGCGCGCGCGGCCGAGGCGCTGAACAGGGTCCGTGATGAGGCGGGGCTGAGCCCGATGGAAGTCGACGGGCGCACGCCCGCGCGCGACGTGACGGATTCCGGGCCGCCGGAGGACGAGCTTCCGGTGGACGTGGCCGGTATCGGGCCGCAACACCCGCATCGCCATCATGAGCCGGAGCGCGACGACGGCTTCGCCACCTTCGCGGACATCGCCGAAGTGTTCGCGCCTGGGGAGGCGGTATTTGCTGCCGGTCGTGACCAGGCAGACAGCACCGACTGGTCGATGGTGGCAAAGGACCTTGCCGACTTCCGCGGGCTGACCGGGCGTATCCGGGATGAGTTCGGCAAAGGCAGGAGCGCGCCTGAAGTTGCGGCAGCACTCGGTCAGGAGCTTGCGTTCCTGTCCCCGCCTGCACGGACTGCGTTCGTGTCGCACGTTCGCGAAGCGCTTGACCGGCAGATTGACGTCCCGTCCGTGCCGCAGGAGGCGCCGACGGTCAAGGCCGGGGGCGACACGGTGACGTTTGCCGACGTCGGCGATACGGTGATTGACGATGCGGCGATTGATGATGCGATGCGCCGGCGCGGTCTGACGGAAAGCGCGGTACCGGGCAACCCGGGCGTCGCGTCATCGGCCGTCACTGCCGCGGTCGCGAATGAGCCCGTCGCCCGGCCGGGGCAGGCCGCCAACGATACGGCGATGGAGGCTGCGGCGGTGTCCGGCGTGCTCGACACACAGATCCAGCGCGCGCAGACGCCTGCGCAGAATGAACCCGACGCCAGGAGTCCGGCGAACGACCCGCAGCGGCCGGAGTTTGACACCGTGTCGGTGCAGGATCTGGAGCGTGTGCGCACGGTGCGGGAAGGCGAACGTGCAGCCGCCGGGAAGCTGCTGCGCGAGCAGGGCAAGCCCGCGCCAGTGCCGGAGGGCGGCGGCGCCGGCGCACCGGCAGCTGCGCCCAGGGCAGGCCAGGCGCGTAGCACCGACACCCGCGACAACCAGATCGGCGCCGATCCGGCCTCCCGCAAGCCGGTGGTGACGAAAGACGGCTACGACGTGCCAGCCCACGTTGCGTCGCGCTACATGGTGAAGGACGGCCGGTTCTGGAAGCTCGACGCCATGGAGGCGAAACCGGCGCGGCAATCAGATACGCAGCCGGATGCGATACCGGTCACGCAGCCGCACTTCGAGGACGTCGGTGCACACCTGAACTCCCGGCAGAACGATCGCGCAACGATTGCCGACATGGTCGCGGTGGCGAAGGCCAAGAACTGGGACACGATCGTCGTGCGCGGCAGCGAAACGTTCCGCCGCAATGCGTGGATCGAAGCGTCCCTCGCGGGTGTGGACGTGAAGGGCTTCAAACCGGCCGAAAGCGACGAGGCCCTGCTCGAGGCGGCCAGGCGTGAACGCGCGGCGCTGACGATCCGGGCCGGGGCGTCGCCGGCTCCTGGTCCGGCGACGAGGGCCCGCCCGGCGAGCGCGAATCCGGCGCCCGCGCAGGCGAACGCGAAACCGCAGGCGACGGCCAGCACCGCGCCGGTAGCGGCGACCGCAGCGGCGGCGCCAGGCGAAGCACCGAAGACCGTCGCGCAGTTGCGCGAGGTTCTCGAAAAGTCGCTCGAGCGGGCGCCCGCGCGCATGCGGGCGGAGGTGATTCGCCGGTTCGACGCGCGCATCCAGGCGGGCACCGAGATCGAGGCGCGTATTGCCCGGGGCGAGTTGAGCCGTGACGCCGGCGCTGCCGAGATCGACCGGCGCGCGGCCGAACTGCACGCAGCCTGGACGGCGCCGAAGGCCGCGCCGGCGCCGGGACCGTCAAACAGCCCGAAGCCTGATCAGCAGCAGACGGGTGACCCGGCGACGATCGCAATGTAAGCGTCGCCCACTCCAGTTTATGAGGATTCCGAAATGAATATTGCCATTGTGAACTGCTCCGGCAACGTCGGCAAGACCACCGTGACCCGCGAACTGCTCGCGCCACGGATGCCGCATATGTCGGTGCGCCAGGTCGAGTCGATCAATACCGATGACTCGGCGGGCCCCAGGGTCGAGGTGATGATTGCCGCCCGCTTTGACGAACTGCACGGTGAGCTGATGCTCGGCCGGGCGCTGCTGGTCGATATCGGTGCGTCGAACGTCGAGGAATATCTCAATCGCCTCGACTCGTCCGAAGGGGCGCAGGAGGATTACACGTGCTTCATCGTGCCGGTCGAACCGGAGAGCAAGCAGATGAAGGACACGATGAAGACGATCAACCTGCTCGCGGATCTCGGAGTGGATCCCAAACGAATCCGCGTGCTGCTGAACAAGGTCGAGCTGGTGAAGAGCGAAGCTCGCGAGGTGACGCTGCGCCGGCTCTTCGGACAGTTGTTTGAGCTGCACGAGCACGACGCTTCCTTCTGGCTGAACCACGATGCGCTCGTGCCGAAGAATGACGTCTTCACGCTCGCAGCGGCGGCGGGTCGCACGATCCACGATATCGCGACAGACGGGGTGGACTACAAGGCGCAGCTGATCGACGCCCCGACCGCCTCGGAGAAGGACCGTCTAGTGCGGCTGGTCGGCCTCAAACGCAAGGCGCTGTCCATCGAGCCGCTGCTTGATCAGGCGTTCAACGCGCTGATGGCGGGAGTCGATGCATGAACGAGCCGACGCCGCAACCGGATCACGCGGGCAAGGCGTCGGAGCGCCTGGGCCAGCTGATCGCCACGATGCCGGCGTCCAACGAGCTGGCCGTGCTCGCGGAGATCCTGATCGAGCAGATGAAGGTGGTGGACGCGCAGCACCATGTTGTCGCGCTGATGGAGTCCACCGACCAGAAACTGACCACGACGGTGCAGGCGCTGCGCGAGGAGAACGCGCAGCTGACGAAGCTGCTCACGCAGTCGCGTCAGGCCTTCATTGGCGAGATTGCTGCGAAGGCGGCCGACCAGGCACGTCGCGCCGCGACCGCGGACGTGGCGGACGAACTTGCGCGGCTGCGGGTCGCCGTTGAATCACGTGATCGCGTGGTCAACACGAAGCCCGTGGTACCTGCAACCGGCCCGATCGCCGCGCGCATGGGCATTGCATTCTGCGTCGGCGCCGCGCTCATCTGGATCGTCGCGCGTCTGGCACACACGCTGATCTAGCAAAGCATCGAACTGGACGGCCGGTCGCAGGCGACCGGAATCTTTCAGGGTTGATGGAGAACGACATCATGAAACGCAGGCAGGAGCGCTGGAAGGAGATTGCAATGCTGTGTTTTGCCGCGCTGACGCACGGCACGGGCAAGGCGCTGTATGCCGCGCCGATCGGCGGTGCGGCGTCCTTGACCAGCACGCTGGTGCTGCTGCGCAGCGAGCGTGACTATCGCGCCTCGCTCGTCCGGCCTCGTCGTTGTGCTCGTTCTGTCGTTCGTCGCCATGTTCTTTACCGGTCGCGGCATATCCGGCACGCGCAGCGTCGCGAGCGAAGCATTCGGTGATCGCGTGCGCCGGTACCTCGGGGTGGCCGCGACCGGCACGCAGACGCTCTCGTGCCTGGCGGACGGCCGGGACAGTGAATGCCAGCCGGACATGCCGGGCTGGTGGCGCGCCCGCGCGAAAGCCCGCCGCGCCGCCCGCGTCGGGCAGCTGCGTCGCGGCATGGTGAACCCTGGCTGATGGGCCGGAAGGAGAGCGAATCAATTGGAGAACACCGATGATGAAAAACCGTTCCACCCTCATGCTCGTGGCCGGATTGCTGTGTGCCTGTGCCCAGGCGCAGGCGGGCGACTGGAGCGGGGGCCTGCACGGTGCCGCATACAACGCAGGCGGCGTGGAAAACGCGGACGGGGCCTGGGGCATTGTGTTTCCGCGGGCCCAGGCCGGGCCGGACCCGCGCAAGACGCCGGGCGCGCTTAACCCCGATGTGACGCAGGCCAATATTCACTCGACGATCTGCGTGAAAGCGTACACGCGAACGATCCGGCCCGATGCGCAATATACCGAAAGGCTCAAGCGCGAGCAGATCGCGGCCTACGGCTATGACGATCGCCGTCTGCGCGATTACGAGGAGGACCACCTCGTGAGTCTGGAGCTGGGTGGCTCACCGACCGATCCGCGCAATCTGTGGCCGGAGCCCCATCACGTGATGGGTGGATGGGGATCGTATGCCAAAGACCGGCTCGAAAACGAATTCAACCAAATGGTCTGCCGCGGGAGGCTGCCGCTCGCTGACGCGCAGTCAATGATCGCGCACGACTGGATCGCGGCGTACCGGCGCTTCATCGGGAACGTCCCGGACGATTCCCGTGAGCATCGATAGGGAGACTGGGATGGGCATCGTCTCGAGGCGCACCGCGATGGGACACCCATTCACTGACCGTAAGGTAACCAGGAGTCATGCCATGAAACGACGATCGATTGCGGCCGCGCTGAGCAGCGCGGCACTGGCCTGTGCACTCGCCACGCCGACGGCACGCGCCGGGGATAACCAGGATGCGTGTGGCGCGGTGCTCTGTCTGGCCGGTCTGATCTTGGGCGGCAATGGTGGCAAGACGTGCGCAGAATACGAGGCCTCGTACTTTTCCATCGTGAAATTTCACAACGGGCATTTCGACCTGAGCGGCACGTCCAGTGCGCGCGGCGATTTCCTGAACCAGTGCCAGTCGGTCGGCAGCGACGTGAAGGGGCCGGTCAACTCGAAATATGGCGCTGTCCAGAACGGACCCTGACCGGTGTCCTGCTGATCCGCTGACACGTTGAAACCCGCCCGCGCCGGCTGCAGCAGATCGCAGCCGGCATCGACTCCACGCCAATGACAGCCACGGACGGCAACTGCCATGAGCGCTGACGATCTCCATGTCGTGACCGGACCGAAACGCCGCGGTCGCAGGAAAGCGCACCCGGCACTCGGCAAGCCGGTCAGCACGCGCCTGACGGACGAGCAGTGGCGGATCTTCAATGAGAAGGTCGAGCGTTCGGGCATGAGCCCGTCGGAGTTCCTGCGCGACTGCATCCTCACGAACCGCACGCAGATCGTCGCGCGGCCGCCGGCGACGGTCGAGCGGCAGCGGATCATGTACGTGATCAACAGGACCGGCAACAACCTCAACCAGCTGGCGCACGTGGCGAACAGCGCGCGCGTGTCCGGCAGGCTGTCCGAATCCACCTTCGTCGCGCTGGTCGACGAGCTGGAGTTGATCACCCAACTGCTGAAGGCGCATCTCCATCGTGTTGATTAGGGTGTCCGGCCGCCACGACGGCGTGAAGCAGTATCTGGAGGAAGGCCGCAAGGTCGACCGCGACATCGATCGCGACGACCTCGACGAGCGCGTGGTGCTCGCCGGCGATCTCGACCTGACCAACGCGGTGATCCAGTCGATCAATGCCTCGCCAGGTGTCGAGCGTTACCTGTCGATCACGCTCTCCTTCAAGGAGGATCACGTCGATCGCCAGACGCTGTTCCAGATCGTGCGCGACTTCGAAGCGTTCGCGCTGCACGCATGCCGCCCGGACGAATACAGCTTCTATGCGGAAGCTCACCTGCCCCGCATCAAGAGCTATGTGGACCAGTCGAGCGGTGAACTGGTCGAGCGCAAGCCGCATATCCATATCGTCATTCCGCGCTGGAACCTGCTGGCCGAAAAGCACCTTGAACCGCTCGGTTACGTGCGTTCAAACCTGAGCTTCATCGACGCATTCCAGGAGCACGTGAACGCGCAATACGGGCTTGCGAGCCCGAAGGACAACCGGCGCACGCTGCTCACCGATGCGTCGGAAATGATCAGCCGCTACCGCGGTGACCTGTTCCGCGCGAGCAGCCGCGAGCTCAAGGAACAGATCCTCGACGCGGTGCTCGATCGCCAGATCGAGAACCACGCCGACTTCATGGCGCTTCTGCAGGAGAAAGGCGCCGTACGCATGCGCAACGCCGGCCGCGACAATGCCTATCCGAACGTGAAGCCCGCCGGCGCCGGCAAGGGCGTGAACCTCAAGGAATACGTGTTCACGCCTGAATTCATCGCACTGCCGACCGCCGAAAAGCTGCAGGCGCTCTCGGCCGATGCCGTCGACCGTTACGAAGCGGGTGTTGCGCCGCGACGCACGCCGGGGCACATCACCGCCGTACTCAACGAGTGGTACGCGAGGCGCGCGCGCGAGGTGAAGTATCTCAACAGCGGCAGCCGTCAGTACCAGCGCTACCAGGAATCCTCTCCCCACGACCGCGAGCGGATGCTCGCGGATCTTGAACGCGGTTTTTACGCGCAACATCTGAAGGCATATCATGACCGAGCAGACGACTCCCTCCCAGGCCTCGACGGACATCTTCAACGATCCGGACGCGCATTTGAATTCGGCGCCCAGCCGTCCTATGCCGTCGACGGACCCGGCGCGCGCGAAACCGACCTCGACGCCGCGGGACACGTCGACGATGGATACGGCGGGCTCGATGCCGAGTTTGACCTTGTCGCAGGTGGGGCGTACCCGTCACCCGAACCCTTCGACGCTTTGCGAGACCTGTCCGGCCGCCCTTTGGACGGCGTCGGACATCGATCTGCAGTGCTATTGCCGGGTGATGCGCTTCACCAGCTGGAGCCAGACGGCGCCGTATCCGCGGATCGCCTGCGATGGACTGCAGATCGCCATGGAGAGCCTGCAGCGCAACGAATAGGCGGCCCCGCAATTGCCCCTGCATTTGCACCGCCTCCCGGCCACCTGGATGCGTACCACCGTGCGCTTGAAGCGCACTACGCGTTCGGCGATCCACTCATCGATCCATTCAACAGGCTGCCGCCGATGCGCTCGCCGGCGACAGACGCACCGGCCGGTATGTCGCCGCCTGGCTGGTTTGCCGGTCTGCGACACGATCCGTTTGCGGACCGGCTTGACGCGATCGATGTGCCGTTCGATTTCGAGGCTGGCCGGCCATTCAACCTGCCACCGCCCGGGCTCACAGACGACCCGCCACCGTACCGGTCGCGCCGCTCGCGCGCTGGCGACGCCGCGTTTGCTACGCCGCGCCACACCGGACGAGTGTCCGACAACGTGCTGTCGCAACTGGCGCGCGAGATTCGACAGCGCGACGAGTCAGTTAATCAGTATGCCGAATTTAAAGAGGTCCGCCAGGGTCTCGACGCCCGCCGTCTGCTGGCCGAGATGTCCCACACGCACGGGGTGAGGCCAGCGAAATACCAGGTTGTCACCGGCCGCGATGGCGCCGATCGCATCCGCGCAGGCTCGCGCAACCTCAACGTGTCGGACTTCCTCACGAAGGAACTGAATCTGTCGTGGCGGGAAGCGGCTCCGCTGCTGCGCGAGGTCTGGCAGCGACAGCAGGCCGGAGAGCCGGTCCCGGCCCCGCGCGAGCTGCCGCGCGCCGCACTCTGGCGTGAGTATTCGGTCGCGCGCGAAGCGCATGTCGTGGCCCGCATCGACGCGTGGCTTGCACAGCGCGCGAGCGAACAGCAGCGCCGCGGTGAGATCCGCGCCGCGTTCGAAACGAGACGGGCGGCGATCAGGCAGGACGTGGGTCTGAAGCCGGCCGGGCGGCGTGCGGCGACGTCGCTCGCCCGTGCCGATCGCCTTGGCCGTGAGGACGCGCTGCGCGAGTCCATCGCGCGCGAGCGGGCGGCACTCAAGGCCGGATTCGGATCCGCGGGCGGCCCGAGCTTTTCCGGCTGGCTGCGCACGCGGGCCGAACAGGGGGATGACCGGGCGCTCGAGGAGCTGCGCCGCACCGCGGGACCGGAGCGGCTGGCCGTTGCGCTCGAGGACGACGCCGGCGACGGCGCGTTCAACGTGATCCGGCCGAACACGCCGCGCCCGCATGGGCACGACGAGTACAACGCGATCATTTTCCGCTCGCCCGGCCTGTCGTGGTCGGTCAACGAGCGTGGCCACGTCACCTACCGCCACGATGGCCGCGACGTCGTTCGCGATCGCGGCACGAGCGTGCAGGTGCTGCAGGTTGACCGGGCCGCCATCGAGACCGGGCTTCGCCTCGCGCAGGCCAAGTTCGGCCGCACGCTCGAACTGACCGGCGACGACGCGCACCAGTTGGCGGTCGCGAGGGTGGTGGTGGATGCCGGGCTGCGCGTGCAGTTCAGCGACGAGCGCCTGAACCGGGCGATGGATCAGTATCGCCACGCGCGCGTCAACCAGCAGGTGCAGGACGTGCTCGGCACGCCCGGTGCCAGCCCGTCCGCCGATCCACGGCCACAGCCGCAACCCGGTCGCCCGGCACAGGACTGGCCGAAACTCTCCGACGACGGCAAGCCGAACCATTGATGCACGATCGGCCACAGCCTGTTTCCGCCGCCTGCGCCACGCAGCCGCCCGATGCCGGGCAGGGACAGTCACGCGCGGGCGCAATGCACGAGGCGCCCAATCGCACTGCTCGTCGCGAGGACCGCCCGCGTATCCTGCTGGAAATGCAGGATCGCCTCGAGGTGTACCTGGACGAGCCCGGCCGGTATCTGCCGACGCTCAACGTGGTGAACGGCAGTCATCGCCAGCAACGCCGCGAGCGGCGCATGGCATGCGTCCAGCTGCTGCGCGCGATGCTCAGCTACCTCGACCTGGCGAGCCAGCGTATCGGCATCCCGCAGCGCGACGGCGGCTTCATGAGCCTCACGCTGTCCTTCCTCGCCCGGCACGCGTGCCGGGCCGTGCGGTGGGCCGAGCGAGCGATGCGCGACCTGTTGCACGCCGGCCTGGTCACGGCGCAGCAAGGCCCCTGAAGAACCATAGCTGTGCACCTTGCCGTCTCTCCGGTCGCTTGTATGACCTGCAGGTTCAACGTCATCCGGGGTCCGCACGGGAACTCCCCGATTTAGGTGTGGCCGCCTGTCCGTTTGCCCCAATCTGGGCGTATGCCGCGGCGCACTGGCGGCCCCGGGGGCATGCGTGGAATGCGCCGCCCCGGTGAGTGCTTACTAACGTGACAGGGCGGGTGCACGCGCGAACGCCCAGGACAGGCGTGACCGCTGGGACCCCATCGCGCCTGGCGATTGTCCGGGCCGACGAAAAAACGCCCGCACAGGGGGCGCGGGCTTTGAGCGTGTGCGCGGGTCGGGGTGCCTCACGCACGCCTAGATTTTAGGCTAATCCTGAGGAATTACATTAATAAACGATGCAACCTATTGATTTATATTATAAATATGGTTGCCTGATAAGCGAGCGATTGCTCTATTTTGCGGTCGAAAATGCGACAATGCGTTATACGTTAAATTCAGGTCTAAGACAGTCTGGGCCATATTTGCGACTAACGGTCTGTTCTAGGCCCACCAAGCAACAGTTTTCGGGGCACCTGGGGCCGCAGGGTCAACATAGTTATCAAGGTCTGCAATCGCCATGGGCACCTGCGGTGACGCATGAAAATGCCTTCGCTACGTCGGTCCTTCGATGGCAGCCTGATCTTGCAGATAAAATTGGATAACTAATCAATTTGGGCGAGCTCACGATCTGACAATGGTCGGGCGGCTTTACTCTTTTGTGAAGCCCCGGTCTCCGCGAACGATATTCGCGGCCCATCAAATGCTCCCGCCGCTGATTGCTTGTCGGACGTCTGCGATGCGGACCTTTACACCGAGCCGTGGGAATTGCACGCTGCGCCCCTTGGGCGATACTTTGACCGCTTTCAGGTCGCGCGCGGTCGGCTGGCGATCAAGCGCTGCGAATTGTGGAAACCGGGTGATCGGGATGTGATACCTCACCCCGAGCGCGAATTCGACGCGCAGCTTACCCGCTTTCCTGGTGTAGCGTGCGCCTGCAATCTGCCAGATGTCCGACGCTTTCGGCTGCGTGGTTCGCTGAACGGTCAACTTGTAACCCATCGCGCCGACGATGCGCGCGATGGTATCGAAGCCGACATGCTTGTCGGTTAATGTCCGCTCGAAGGCCTTGCGCGTCATCCCTGCGCTGCGCACGATGTCCTTCACCCCCAATGCCCGCGCAACATTGCCGAGCGCTTGCTGGCACGACGCTGGGTCGCCCGCTTCGAACGACTGTGCGAGGTAGCGCAGGATGGCCTCTTCGTCGGTCAGGGAGCGTGCTGCGTCAAACGGTGTTGCTTTCGTCATGGTCTGAAAATGATGAAGCCCGCGATGCCGGATGGCTCGCGGGCTTTGTGCCGTGCAGATGGTGTCAGTGGAACTCACTGTCATCGCTCAACAGCCACGCCGGAATATCACGCTTGCCGTTGAGCACGCGCCAGACCTCGACGTGATCCTTGCGCTCAATGTAGAAGATCAGATGCGGGTAGCGATCGAGAGACCATGAGCGCAGGCCCGGTATGTCCAGCTCGTACGCGTAACGGGGAGAGCCGATGTTGGGGTGTTTGGCGAGATGAGCGTATGCCTGCTCGAGCTCTGCAATGAACCCGAGCGCTGCCTGTTCCGAGCCCTCGTCCACGAGGTAGTGGGTCAGCTCGTCTTCTACATCCTGCTTGGCCAGCCGGGTCGGGATGACGGGCTTGGCCGTCATTTGCGCGAAGTACGCACGCGGGCGCGCAGTGATTCGAAGTAGTCGGGATCGGCCGGATCCGCGAGGCCCGAAGTCGCTCCCTGCAGGATCATTGCGCGCAGGCGCTTGCGATCCTGATCCTTACGGATAAGTTCGCGGACGTATTCGCTGCTCGTGCCGTAGCCGCACTCGCCGACCTGCTCGTCGACGTATTCCTTCAGCGAATCGGGGAGGGAAATGTTCATCGTGCTCATGCGAACCAGTCTATCAGGCTTTGGCAAAATTTGCCAAGATCATCTTTCCGGAGATGTTCAGGTGTGGCCTGACCGGTCCGAATAGCGTTACCTGGCGCGGCTTTCCGGGAAATCGTGCGGGCGGCGATGGACTGTCTCCCCTGTCCGCTTCCAGGCCACTTGACGCCTTGTTAAGTGCTAAGCGTGGGATGGCTGGTCGTGCCCCGATGCTCTTGCTTAGCACCTCCGTTAAGACCGCGTTAGGCGCGTGAAGCTGATCGGTGACGATCTTGCGTGGCAGCGGGCATGAACGAAGCACGCGGATGAAAAACCGTTCGGCGGCCGCCTTGTCCCCCGTTTCTGCATCAGGATGCAGAGTTCGGCGCCACGTGTGGCGCGACAATCTGGATGAGAGACGCGCGACAAACAAGATGAGAATGTCCCGCCTCCGGTGAGCCGTGACGCGAAGTGCGAAGCCCGTAAAGTTGTCCATTCAACTTTGGTGAGTGATCATTCTGATGAGTATTTAAATATATACATATCATGTGAGTGGGCGCTCAAACATGGCATTGATCACCCACTTCAACCTTACACAAGGCCTTGCGGGGTAATTCCCGATATCGCCATAGTTGTCTATACAAGACAACGAATATGTGGCCTGCCTCACGACTCGTTTCGGTGGAGCGGCCGGTGTCCGTTTTAATTCGCTACGCGCCAGGTGGCAGGCTGGACGGGTAGCGAAGTACCTCGTGACGTCCGTTTGTCCTTGATCGGAGTGTCATCCGTGAAAAATTCTGGAGCTAGTTCTGTGGTGAGCGATAGAGAGAGTGGTGCCGGCGGCGCGTTGATCGAGTCCCGGTCGATTGATTTTATTCCTGACTCAGAGCGTCATGGCAGCCTGGCGAGCCAGTTCACGCTTTGGTTGTCAGCAAATTTGCAGATCACGGCGATTGTCACGGGCGCGCTCGCCGTCGTACTGGGCGGCGATGTCTTCTGGTCGCTGATCGCACTGTTGATCGGCCAGATGGTCGGCGGGGCGGTGATGGCGCTGCATGGCGCGCAGGGACCGCAGCTTGGACTGCCGCAGATGATCTCGAGCCGCGTGCAAATCGGCGTCTATGGCGCGATGATTCCCATCGTACTGGTCTGCCTGATGTATGTCGGCTTCTCGGCCAGCGGCTCCGTGCTGGCCGGTCAGGCCGTTGCACAGCTGCTCAATGTGGACGACGCGGCCGGTATTTCGATCTTTGCAGTCGTCATCGTGATCCTGACAATCCTCGGCTATCGCACCATCCACTTCATCGGGCGCATTGCGAGCGTAATCGGCGTTGCTGCGTTCGCGTTCATGTTCTCGACGCTCTTTGCGCACCACGACGTGGGCACGCTGCTCGCCAACCGGCACTTCTCGATCGCGAGCTTCCTGCTCTCGATGTCGCTGTCGGCCTCGTGGCAGATCGCCTTCGGCCCCTACGTGGCCGACTACTCGCGTTACCTGCCGCGCTCCACATCGTCGGTCGGCACGTTCTTCGCCGTGGGTCTCGGCTCGGTGATCGGCGCGCAGGCATCGATGGTGTTCGGCGTGTTCGCCGCGGCACTGGCGGGATCGCAGTTCGCGCATCACGAGGTGTCGTTCATCGTCGGCCTTGGGTCGTCCGGCGCGATTGCCGCGCTGCTGTACTTCAGCATTGCGTTCGGCAAGGTGACGGTGACGACGCTTAACGCCTACGGCAGCTTCATGTCGATGGCGACGATCGTGAGCGGCTTTCGCGGCCAACGCGCCATGTCCACGCGCCATCGCCTGCTCTACATCCTCGCGATGGTGGCCGCTTCGACCGCGCTCGCGCTGATCGGGCGTCATTCGTTCCTGAAGGAGTTCACGGCGTTCATTCTTTTCCTGCTCGCGTTCTTTACTCCGTGGAGTGCGATTAACCTCGTCGACTACTACTGCTTCACGAAATCGCGCTACGACGTCCCGGCACTCACGGACCCGAGCGGACGCTACGGCCGCTGGAACGTCATGGCGATTACGGTGTACGTGGTCGGCGTGGTCGTCCAGATGCCCTTCATTTCGACGAGCTTCTATACCGGTCCGCTTGTCGACGACCTGGGCGGAACGGACATCTCGTGGATTCTCGGCCTCGTGGTGCCCGCTGTGCTCTATTACGTCTGCGCCCGCGCCTCGGCACGCACCATTCCCGAACGCCTCATTCTCCCGGCCGACGTGCAGGAGCTGCCCAAACAGGCGCGCTGACTGTCGCCGGCATGCCGATCGGGCAGGCCCCTCCACCAGGCCTTGCCCGCCCGATCCGGTTGACCGAACGTCGAGCACCGGTTCTAGCTCTGGTGCTTGACGTTCGGCTTTTCCTTTGATGGAAATTCAAAACCAGTAAAGCGATTTTTTACTATAAAGTTAAATAGGACTGCGAATATATGAATCGCATCGAAAAGTTCATGGAATCGTCACGTCGTGCCGCGGGGCTGAAGGCAGGCTGTGCGACCATGCTGGCACTGGCATCGCACGGCGCCTTCGCGCAGGACGGGGTGACGCTGTATGGCTTGATCGACGAGTTCGCACAGTACGTGAACACGGGTAACGGCTACACGGCCGCACTGGGCTCGAACGGGCAATGGGCGAGTCGCTTCGGGGTGAAGGGTTCGGAGGACATCGGCGGCGGCCAGAAGATCGTCTTCGACCTCGAAAACGGCTTCAACCCGACCGACGGCAGCGTCGACAACCCGGGCTCGATGTTCAACCGCCAGGCCTGGGTCGGCATCTCGGGCGCGTGGGGGCAGGTGAGAGCGGGCCGCCAGAATTCGCCGCTGTTCTACGACCAGAGCGGGCAGGACGCATTCGGCGGGGTCACGCAGGCATCCGGCATGGACAACCTGACGGTCTTCGCATTTCGCACGAGCAACACGATCTCGTACATGAGTCCCGAAGTCGCCGGCTTCCAGGGCGGGATCTATCTGGGCTTCGGCGACGCCGGGGGGCTTCGCTCGGCGGGTTCAAGCCAGCAGGTCGACCTCACCTGGGAGCACGGACCATTCGCCGCCTTCGTGGCGGGGCAATGGCTCAAGAATGCGACCGCCATGACGACCGACCGCACGATCATGGCCGGTGCGTCGTACACGATCGGGAAGGCGACACTCTATGGCGGCTACTCGGGCGTCAAGTGGACCGACCTCGATATCCATACGGACGTCTACGGGCTTTCCGTGAAGTATCAGTTCAACACGGCCAACAGCCTGTCCGTCGGCTATGCCTACGCCCACGACAAGACCTCGCAGGGCAACAACGCCGACCAGGTGGGCCTGATGTACGAGTACGACCTGTCGAAGCGGACCAACTTCTACGGCGCGCTCTCTTTCCTGCGCAACCGCAACGAGGCGAGCTACACGCTTGCCGGCGCGGCCAACCCGGGCTTGCCGCTCGCGTATCCTGGCGCCGACGCGCGTGGGGTGCAACTCGGTATCGTGCACCGGTTCTAAACGCCGGAGCGCCCGGTCTGCGCCGCACCGGTTCTGGCATCGGTTGATTGAAGGGAGGCACCTGTGAGCAAGCGGATTTTTCCGGGCTGTTATGTCGTATCGGCTGCGCACGTGCTGCTGGCGCTGATATATGGCGCGGCGTACTCGCTCGGTGCTTTCATTGGACACCTGCAGTCGAACTTCGGCACCGGGCGCTTTCCGGTCGCGTCAGCTCTTTCGCTACCCGACCCGGACCATCGGACGATCAAGCGATGGAAGCGGCCCATGCTGGGATTCAAGACTTTTCGCTGGGCCCGGATCCTTCTGGCTGGCATCGAATTGAATGAAATGAACGCCTCCGTGCGCCGGTCAAAACCGGCAAGCTGTTGTGAATGAAAGAGTCATACGTTGAAGGTCTAGCCAGCCACAACGGCCTCGAGTCATGCGTGTGCGTCCGTAAGGACGTAGGCGAAGTGTTGGCAGAGGTACGCGTGGGCCAGGTATCGAGCTGCGAAATCCATTCGCCGCCATCGACCGGCTCGTGTAGCACTCGACGATCTTCGAGATGGACGTCGAAAGCTGCCGTCGTCGCACAGCCAGCGACAAATAGAACAACCGGGGCCGACAATCATCCAGCGACAAACATCAACAAGGAGTGACAACCATGACCGGCCGTGCTGCTTGAGCCCCGGGCTACCTCGATGCGCTTGATGCCTCGTCGCGCGAGGGGGCCTGGCACGCTACCACTGACTCACAACAGGACCGCTTGCTGCAAAAGCTCCAGCGCTTTCAACTCGTCCAGGCGACCGGTGCGTGCTTTCCCTGCCAGCGTCTTGAGCAAGGCTTCTGCTATCGGTTCAATACCGTGAAGGTTGTCCAGGCTGGTCACGGAAGCGAAGGGGAAAGCTACCGGGTTTCGCGGCGGTATTGCGCAGGCGGGGAACGTCTCAAGGGGTGCCGGTATGGCTGGCGGGGTCTTGCCATGACTTTCTTCAGGTGAGTGACCGGCAAGCTCTTCGGGAAGATCACTTACATGAACTTGCGGGCTGACGACGATCGTGTCTTGCTCTTCCGCGACATCCGCCGACACAGGTGAGGGGCTTTCCGAATCGCCCAGGGCGCGGGTCCGCCCGCGTCCCTTGTGCGCCTTCGCATCGGCGGACTTCCCTGGCACGCCATCGTTTGTTACGGGCGCAAGCGGCTCGTGTTGTTGAGCCGAAACGCGACCACGCGGAGCAGGGGCGAGCATAGGCGAGACCGACTCTGGAATCTCGGCCTCGGAGCGCGGGGTGTCCAGCCAGCCAGCTGGCAAACCAAGTCGCTCCGTGAACCGGTTGGCTTCGACACTGTCCATGCGCTTCTTGCCATGTAGCCGATGGGCCATGTTGGATCCACTCATCGCCATGACCACACCCAGTCTTGCTTTCGATCCGTTGCGACTCGTGAGAACGTGAAGGTTGGCGCGCCGGATGCTTTCTACCTCCGCGCCATCGTTCAGTGCCAGCGGTTGCTGTTGGGTCGTTTCAGGCGACGCCTTGTCCTTCGATGGCGAAGCTTTTGGCGGTGCATGAGGCTGAGTCTGTTCGCCCGTTTCGCCTCGACGATTCTTGACGGCCCTGGGCGATCGGGCAGTTGCTTTCTTCGACATGTGCGCTTCCTCGGACAAACTATTTTCAAAAAGGGGTTGCTGGCCGACGTCCAGGGCAGAAGCTGGCTCCAGTGCTTCAGACACGTCGTCTGCTCCGTCGTCCGATTGAATGAGGTCGAGCGGTGACTTCAGACGCGCGATGGTCTCGGCCGAGAGCCCAGGATTGGGCTGGTCAAAAAAGCCATGCGGTAACCCAAGCGTGGTTTCCATATGAAAGGCGGTCTCGGGCGTGAACCGCTCGCCGTTCAGGAGTTCGGCCACGCGCGTCATGCTGGATTCAAGGGCTATCGCGATATTCTCCGCGCCTACCGCATCGACCAGAAACTGAAACGATCGTGTTTTGAAAATGGAGGCAGTCTGGGTGGAGTCTCGGGGAGGCGCCTTCACATACGGTTGTCTCTGCCGGTTGGGCGGAGATTGCTTTTCGTGGCGAGGTTGGCGTTGGCCGCTGTCCCGGGATCCCGCATATCGCCCGCGGGCTTGACTCATAAAGTAGTGCTCCATGCAATCGTTGGCATCGTGAGTTTGCCATTATAGACAGCACGTCTCTCGCCCCTGCACGACGCGCTCGACGACGCCGGCGGCGCGCTACAGGGCTATGAAGCTTGCTCGCCCTTGCGGTCGCCTCGATGGCGCAGCTGGACCACCGAAGCAATCTGGAGCGAAGCTTCTGATGCACAGTACACGCACCTGGCCACCGGGAACGCGCTGACCGGGTCGTGCGTGTCCTATACAAAAGCGTGCACAATCGCGCGTCATGAATTACTCACGACCTCGACTTTGCCGTGTCGGTATGGGCGAGCTCTCGTAACCTTGCCCTGGGACGGTACGCATGCATGGACTTGCAGCGCGGCTCTCACTTCTTCACGTGCTCCTCGTCTGCGAGCCCAAAGTATCCCCTTCGGCCTTCGAGCCATGTGATTTCCCCGTCGTGGTCCTGGAGCGCGGTTAGCTCCACTTCGGTCAGATCAATGACTTGAAGACCACCGAGTTCGTGGAACTCGTCATCCGTCTCATGAAACTGCTGCACGCGAACTTTGGGCATTGCGCTCTCCCCGTGTCGTGAGTTGATTCTATTCATCCCCCATGTTTTCTGCTGGCTTTTTATTGTTCCTCCGTCCCTATAAGGATGGCCGCTTCCGCCTGACGTTTGCCTGTATAAGGTCGGGGGAAATTCGCCGAAAAATATCCCGCAAGGCGCCAAAAAAACAGCCAGCGACAACTGGAATCTCGCCTGTCTCATTGCTTAAAGTAAAAGGACGATAGCCGTCTGTGTTCAAAATTTCTATCGGCTTATTTATTAAATTAGGTATGCAGAATGACTGTGGCGAGGTGGCAATCGAGACGAGCAAATCCTGACAATTAATTCAGATACTTGATATATGAAAACTTATCATAATAGATCGATTGCTGAACCTAATTTTGAAGAAATCTTGAACTCGCCGCTCACGCAAGAAAATCTGTTTGACGAGCGGTCACTGGCGGCGCGCAAAGACGGCACCAGCGTTATTGATGGCGTTTAAGGAGTGTGGCGTTGCGATATCAGGTGACCAGGCAGAACTCGGCCAGATCGCTGGGCCGTAGCAGGTGCGGAGGAGGTTGCTGCACCAGCTGAGTCAGGACATCAATCGTCGCTGCCGGCATCCGGCGCTGACAGCCTCTTTCGATAGATCGTGTTACGAGAAACACCCAGCGCCCGCGCTGCGGCCGACACATTGCCGCCGTGCTGGGCCACGGCGGCCGAGATCGCGAGGGCTGCAACCTCCTGCAGGCGTGCGCCAGGTGGCGGCGTCAGATCAGAGCTGGCGGCCCTGGCTACCCCGGCTTGAACGTCCTCCAGAAAGTCATCCGGCAGATGCTCGACCCGAATTTCCCCGTCTTCATCGACCATTGCCGCAGCGGTGCGCATGAGATTGCCGAGCTGGCGAAAGTTGCCGGGCCAACGACATCGCTCGAAGAGGGCCACGACTTCCTGCGAGACGCTCAACGGGCGGCCGCTTGTGCGGTTCAGCGACTCCACTCTCAGCATGCTTTCGATCACATGCGCAAGGTCAGTTCTGTCGCGCAGTGGTGGCAGTTTCACCGCCAATCCGTTAAGGCGGTAGTAAAGGTCTTCGCGGAAGCGCCCCTGTGCAATCATTTCGCGCAGGTCCCGATGGGTGGCGCAAATGATCGCGATGTCGACGGGGATCGACTTCGCCGACCCGAGTGGATTCACGATCCTCTCCTGCAGCACGCGCAGCAGACGCACCTGGAGCGGGTAAGGCATGTCGCCGATCTCATCGAGAAAGAGCGTACCGCCATTGGCCTGCAAAATCCTGCCAACCGCGCCTTTGCGTTTTGCGCCGGTAAATGCGCCTTCTTCATAGCCGAACAGTTCGGACTCGATGAGGCTCTCCGGTATCGACGCACAATTGACCGCAACGAACGGTTCGGCGTGGCGCGGCGAGTCGTTGTGTATGGCCTGTGCGAGTAGCTCCTTGCCGGTACCCGTTTCTCCGGTCACGAGAAGCGGGATGTCTTTGCCGATGATTTTGCGGACTTTGGCGACGACAGCGGAGATTTGCAGATCACCCGTCTCGAGATGGCACAGGCGCGACTGACCCTCGCGTATTTTGGTCGCTGGCCGGAGGATCGCCGATGGCATCCCCGGCTCGGCGACGCAACCATCGCCGTTCGCCAGTGCCGGTTGCCTGAACGCGACATTGGCGCTAACGCACTGTCCATTTCGCAGCGAGAGCGAGAGAAGCAGTCCTTGGCTCGTACGCGCTTTATCGATCAAATCTGAGCCGGAGAGTCCGAACAGCGACGAGAGCGTATGCGCGCGCAGCCCCGCCAGTGTGAGGCCGAGCTGGATTTGCGCGCTGCGGTTTGCCGACAGGAAACGTCCGTCGGAGGTGAACGCCGCAATGCCTTCCATCAACGTGCCGAGAAACTCCGGACGTTCATGGAAGGCGATCTGCAAGGTGGTTCGAAAAGTCGTCGAAAAAAAATGGTTCTCGATAAGCTGAACCGACATTTTCGCCAGCGCCATGGTGTGCTGGTGGTAGCTGTGACGATCGCCGGTAACGTCGAGTACGCCGCTCAACTCGCCGTACGGGTTGAATATCGGCACACTGGAGCAAGTGAGGAACCGGTTTGCGGCGAGATAGTGCTGATCGCCGTGAACGACCGTGGGACGGCACTCCGCAATAGCGGTACCGATCGCATTGGTGCCCTGACGCGCCTCAGCCCAGTTTGCGCCCGGGCGCAGCGCGACTTTCTCGGCGCGCTTGAGAAAGCCGTCGTCGCCGATCGAATGCAGGATGAGGCCCTCGGCGTCGGTCAAGACGATCATGCTTTGCGTGTTGGTGATCTGCTCGCGAAGCGTCTCCATGACGGGTGCCGCGTGGACACACAGGATGCGGCTCTGTTCGCGTTTCAATGCAAGATCGGCCGCAGAAAGGACGTCATAATCCGGGCGCATCGATGTGCTCAGCCCGTAGGTTTGCGAGCGCTCGTGTGACTTCTGGATCGATGGCGTAAGCCAGCACGCTTCTATCGAAGCCGGCGCGATATCGCCGCGATCGGGATCGTCGAGCATTGTCTCCTCCTCCTGCGAATCCGGTCGAGGTGCCGAACCCTCACAGGCCAAACGGTAAGCCGGGATGGCGCCTGATTGCAGCGTCGTGCTTCAGGGTGCCATGGCGCATGGTGGCGCGCCGAAACGATTCCCTATTGATTTGCGTCAATAATTGCAATCATTAAGTACATACTGTGCGCAGCGCGATTTGACGTTCACGGCGCAGATTTCACTCACAAGCTCACGTTCCTGCCAGTGTCTTCATTTGTCTGAATAGCGGCCCTCGGGGTCGTAACACTGGATTCGCTGGCACAGGTTGCATGCGATGGCGAGACTTCTTGAACTCGGACAACCGCAGCTCTAGATTCGCACTGTTGCATCGCGGAACAGCTTTAGTCTGACCTGTTCCGAAAGATGAAAAGTACCGAAACGACTTCAACGACCACGTCGAATTGAGTGGCAACGTCTACTTCCGGCGTGCGCTCCCCCGACGCCCGAACGCTGCGTGTACTGCCCACAGAAGCAGAACAGTATCCGAACCGCTCGCTGCAGGTTGTACATTGTCGCGCGATATCGCGATTCTTAAACTTGATTCCAGATATCGAACAGGAGCGAACGATGCAGCCCGATCAATCACTCAGCCTTGCCGCTGCGACGCGGCATGCCCGATCATGAGCAGGCCCGAGACACGCTTCGTGGCGGGTCATGCGCGGCTGCCCCAGGGCATGGCGGCGCAGCACTTGTTCGAGTCGCTGAGCGTGACCGTTGAGATCGACGCGAAATATGCGGTCATCCTCGACGCGTCTTGCACGCTGGTTACGGAGCACGGGCGTACCTTCATTCGCGACCTGTTGCGCGGCCACAGCCTGCGCGACGGCGCAGCGCCGGTCGCCGAGCGTGTCCAGCGATGCTACATTGGCCGCGCTGGGCTCGCGCTCGTTGCTGCGCTCAAGGACTTGCACCTCCAGTACGAACGCAGCCTGTCCGAAGCGCCCGAGTCGCGTCCGGGGAGTGTTTCGCCCTCAGGGATGTAATGCTGTTAGCCAGGCTTATGCCTGTGCCGCGCCGGATCGTCTCGCATGCGTGCGTCTACGCGTGAGGGGGCCGGCGCCGCCTCTACACCTTGCTCCGCGCAGGCTGGCGCCTGCACCGACAGCACAGGTTCTCCGATTGCCATCCGCTGCGAGCTGTCGCGACGCGCCGTTCGGCGCGGGCCGGCAGGGACACCGTCACGGGCGCCATCTCGCCTGCTCTCATCCAGCACCCTCCCTCAAGGACAGACCATGCAACGAGAGCAGCTTTTCACGCGTCCTGCGTCCAGCCATGTTGCCGGTGATGCCGGCTTTCGCGTCCGGGCTCACGCGCACCACCAGCGGCTTTATCACATCGAGCTCGACGAGCACGTGCTTGCCGACTTCTTCGAATCGCACCGGCAGATGAGCAGCCAGCATCTGGAATATGTGCCGACCGCGCGCTTCGTGCTCGCAAAGGCGCTGGACGAGCGTCTGGGCGCCGGTTTCAGGCAGACGCTGCGCGCAATCCTGCATGAGCGCGACAACGGTGGCTTCACGATCGGCGTTCAGGGCGTGACATCAGATCCTGAGGACTACGTGAAGTTTGGCACAGCCATCGGCCACCTCATCGGGCCGGCGAATCACGATGCGATGTCAGGCACCTTCTATGCACGCTTCGTGGTCAAGTCCACCGATGCCAGCGATTCGTACCTGCGCCAGGCCTATCGTCTCTTCACGCTGCATACCGACGGCACGTTCGTCGACGAAGCAACGGATTGGCTGCTGATGATGAAGTTCTCCGAGCACCACGCACGCGGTGGCGAGTCGAGGTTGCTGCATCTCGATGACTGGGCGGACCTCAAGCGTTTCAGCGAGCATCCGCTCGGCGCGTATCCGTTCACCTACCGCTCGCCCGCGAGCAAGAACGTCGCGCAGTGCGTCGCTCGGCCAACATTCTTCAAGGTCAACGACCGCGAGTGCATCTGCTATATCGACCAATTCGTATGTCCTGAAAGCATCGAGCACGCCGCGTGGCTGCAGGCGCTATCCGATTCGATGGAGGCATCGGCGGGCACCGCGGCCCTGCCGCTGCCGATGGGGGATCTGATCGTGCTGAACAATCAGTTCTGGTTACACGGCCGCGCGCCGTTCGAGCGCGATGCGCAGTTGCAGCGGGAACTGATGCGCCAGCGCGGCCGCTTTTCTTCGCAGTGAGGGAGGGCGGCGATGAGCGAGACATACGACTTCGCGATCGCAGGCGGCGGAATCGCCGGGCTGGCAACGGGCGTTGCGCTGGCCGCGCGGTTCCCGGACGCCTCGATTCTGCTGCTCGAAAAAGAAGCGGCATGGGCGCGCCACCAGACCGGCCACAACAGCGGCGTGATTCACTCCGGCATTTACTATCGGCCAGGGAGCCTCAAGGCGAGGTTCGTGCACGAAGGGCGTCGCGCGCTGATCGATTACTGCGAGCGTCGCGGCATCGCACACGAGTTGTGCGGCAAGGTGATCGTTGCCACGCAGCCCGAGGAAGTGCCGCTCATGGAGGCGCTCGTAGCGCGCGGCCGGGAGAATGGCCTGGACGTCGAGGCGATCGGCCCGCAGGCGCTGCGCAAAATCGAGCCACACGTGCGCGGCTTGGGCGCACTGCGTGTGCCGGACGCAGGGATTGTCGATTACGCGAGCGTCTGCGAGAGCTTCGCTGAGCAGCTTGCGGCGCATGGTGCGGCGCTTCGGCTCGAGACGCCTGTCACCGGTATCCGGAGCGAGCGTGATGGCGTAGTGGTCAAGACGCCGTGCGATACGTACTTCGCCCGCTACCTCGTCAACTGTGCGGGCCTGCACAGCGATCGTGTCGCGCGCCTGGCCGGCGTCGACCCCGAAGTGCGGATCGTGCCGTTCCGCGGCGAGTATTACGTGCTCAAACCCGAGCGGCAGCATCTGGTCAGGCACCTCGTCTATCCGGTGCCCAATCCCGCGTTTCCGTTCCTTGGCGTGCACTACACGCGGATGCTCGGTGGCGGGGTGGAGGCCGGTCCGAATGCAGTGCTCGCGTTCGCGCGCGAGGGATACACAAAGCGCGACGTCAACGTGCGCGATCTGTCCGAGGTGATCGCCTTTCCGGGCTTCTGGCGGCTGTGCACCAAGCATTGGCGCGAGGGCGCGCGCGAGATGTATCGCTCGTTCAGCAAACGGGCGTTCGTGCGCAGCCTGCAACGGCTGATCCCGGAAATCGGGGGGCGATGATCTCGTGCCGGCTGCGGCGGGCGTGCGCGCGCAGGCATTGCAGGCCGATGGCGGCCTCGTCGACGACTTTCGTCTGGTTCAGACGCCGCGCGCGCTGCACGTCTGCAATGCGCCGTCGCCCGCCGCGACAGCGTCGATCGCCATTGGCCGGCACATCGCGCAGCGCGTGCCGGCGCCGTGACGCGGTAGCGCGCCGGCTCGGCGCGTGCGGGCACCACTATGGCTGAACGGGCTTGCTGCGTGTACTGGGTTCCCCCGCAGCACAGTCCGCGTGTATGGCCCGCAGCGGCAGCACAACACGCGTGCGCACGCGGCCCGCTGTGCATTGTCCGGCCAATTTTGCCTGCCTACTCTCGTTCTCATCCGTCACGGATCGGGCGCCTCATCGGTAGCCCGGATAAACACTTATCAGATGGAGACAGTAATGGCACGAGATGTCGATCCGATTACGCTTGCCGTCGTGCGCGGCGTGCTCGAGACCACTCAGCGCGAGATGACCATGACGCTGGAGAAGACCGCGCGCTCGAGTGTGTTCAACGTCGCACACGATTACAGCAATGCGATCTTCAACGAACGCCCGGAGATGGTCCTGCAAGGCCAGGATATTCCGATTCACCTCGGCGGGCTGATTCCAGCCATGAAGGAGGTCGCACGCTTCTTCGGTGACGACCTGCACGATGGCGACATCATTTACCACAACGACCCGGTCTACAAAGGCAGCCACATCGTCGATTGCTGCATGTACAAGCCGGTGTTCTACAAAGGCGAGCTGGTGTTCTGGACGGTGTGCAAGGGCCACGTGACCGACATCGGCGGTCCGGTGCCAGCGGGCTACAACCCGGACGCGAAGGAGATCTACGCAGAGGGACTGCGCATTCCGCCCGTCAAGCTGTGGGATCGCGGCGTCGAGCGCTACGACATGGTCAATTTCATGCTGAGCAACATGCGCTCGCGCCGCGACCAGGAGGGCGATCTGAAGGCACAGCTTGGCGCGGTCAACGTTGGCGCGCGCAACCTGATCGCGCTGCTCGACAAATACGGTGTCGAGACGGTGCGTTCCTGTATCGACGAGTTGATGGACATGGCCGATCGCCATATGCGCCAGATTATTCGTGCGGTCCCGGACGGCACCTATGAGGCGAGCGCGACTCTCGAGGATTCCGGCCACGGCTTCGGCGAGATCGTGATCAAGGCGACCGTGGACATCGCCGCGGATACGTGCAGAATCCGCATCGAGAGCCCGCCGCAAATTCCCTATTTCATCAACTCCTACGAAGGCAATTCGATCTCGGGCGTCTACCTTGGCCTGATGATGTTCGCCCAGCTCGATCCGCCGTACAACGAGGGGCTCTACCGCTGTGTGAGCGTCGATCTTGGACCCAAGGGGACGTTGTGCAACGCACGCGAGCCCGCGCCGCACGTGAACTGCACGACGACGCCAATGGAAACGCTCGCCGACGCGGTGCGCCTTGCGCTGGAAAAGGCGCAGCCCGAACGCGCTGTGGGCTCCTGGGGGCATTCCAGTGGGGTGAACATTGCGGGACACGATCAAAGAAATGATGAGGAATACGTCACGATGGTGTTGGCGTCACTCGTGTCGGGGGCGGGCGCGACCGGCTACATGGACGGCTGGCACGCGTGCGGTCCGCAGTCCTGTTTCGGCGCGCTTTATTCCGGCGACATCGAGACGCTCGAATACTCGTATCCCATCCTGATCCATCGTTACGGGCTGGTCACGGACAGTGCCGGGGCGGGCCAATATCGCGGCGGCAGCGGCACGGTCTGGGAGGTCGAGCCGATCGGCCATGAGATGACGGTTGTGAGCTTCGGGGAAGGGCGCAAGCTGCCGGCGATCGGCGCCAACGGTGCATCGAGCGCCTTGCCGCAGACCAAGCTCGGCCGGGTCGATCTGAAGCGCCACGGCAAGGTGATCGAATCGCATCAGGAAAACGCGGTGATGACGGTGCGCGACGGTTATTGCCTCGCCACGTACAACCCCGGTGGCGGCGGCTGGGGCTCGCCGCTGCTGCGCGATCCCGAGCAGGTCGCGACAGACGTGCGCAACGGGATTGTTTCGATTGGCGCGGCGCGCGCCGAGTACAGGGTGGTGATCGACGAAGAGAGTCTGCGCGTGGACCGCGCGGCCACCGATGTGCTGCGCGCCAGCAGCCGCTAACCGCAAGACGAAGGAGATGACATGAACAGCAAGCAATATCGCCTGGGCGTTGATGCAGGCGGCACATTTACGGATTTCGTTCTCGCGGACGGCGCAGGTCAGATGCGCCTGTTCAAGGCCACGTCGACGCCCGAGGACGGCACCCGCGCCATTGCGGACGGCCTCGGACAGATTGCGCAGGCGCTTGGCCAGCCGGTCGGGCAAATCCTTTCGAATCTGGACCTGTGCGTCAACGGCACGACGGTCGCGCTGAACGCGCTGATCCAGCACAAGGGTGTGAAAACCGGGCTTATCTGCACGGCCGGTCATGAGGACTCGCTCGAAATCCGCCTTGGGCACAAGGAGGAGGGCCACCGCTACGACGCCTGCTATCCGGCCGCGAAGATGCTCGTCGAGCGCTACTTGCGCAGACCGATCCGCGAGCGCGTCCTCGCGGACGGCACCGTGCACACGCCGCTGAACGAGGACGACGTGCGCGCCGCGTGCGAACTGTTCCGCCGCGAAGGCGTGGAAGCCGTCGCGATCTCGTTCTTATGGTCGGTGGCCAATGGTGCTCACGAGCGGCGCGCCGCACAGATCGTGCGCGAGATGTTGCCTGATGTCTACGTGTCGGCAGGGCTTGAAGTGTTTCCGCAGATGCGTGAGTACACGCGCACCTCCACGACCGTAGTGAACGCCTATCTTGGACCCGTGCTGTCGCGTTACGTAAGCCGTATCGAACGGTTCTACCTTGATAACGGCGTTCAGTCGCCGGTGCGCTTCTATCAATCGAACGGCGGCATGGCGTCGCCGGCCGCGATGGCCGCGCGCGCCGTCAATGCGATCAACTCGGGGCCGGCGTCCGCGCCGCGCGCGGCGCTGTTCGTCGCCAGGCCATTTGGTTACCGCAATCTCATCACTGTCGACATGGGCGGCACGTCGTTCGATATCACGCTGACGAAGGACGGCGCGACGAACGTGAGCAAGGACATCGATTTTCTGCGCTACCGCATCGGCACGCCAATGATTCAAGTCGAGACGCTTGGCGCGGGCGGTGGCTCGATTGCGTGGATCGACGCGATGGGGCTGCTGAAGGTTGGCCCGCAGAGCGCGGGCGCCGTGCCTGGACCGGCGTGCTACATGCGCGGCGGCGTGGAGCCGACGGTAACCGACGCGAACGTCGTGCTCGGCTATCTGAATCCGGAGTCGCTGCTCGGCGGCCGCGTGACGATCGACGGCAACGCTTCGCATGCCGCAATCGAAACGCAGATCGCCAAGCCGCTCGGGATCGGCGTTGGCAAGGCGGCATACGGCATCTACAACATCGTCAACGTGAACATGATCAACGGTATCCGGCGGGTGTCGATCGAGCGCGGCTATGACCCGCGCGACTTCGTCCTGATCGCCGCTGGTGGCGCAACCTCGCTGCACATCGCGGGCCTCGCGCGCGAGATCGGCGTCAAGACGGTGCTGGTCCCCAAGCTGGCCTCGGGTCTGTGCGCGTTCGGGCAACTGCTTTCCGACGTCAAATACAACTACATGGCGGCGTGCCCGATGCGCATCGAGCCGCACACTTCGTTCGAGCGTGTGCAGCGGCAGTTCGAGCGGCTCGAGGCCGACGCGCTCGCCGCGCTCGAAAGCGAGGGCTTCCCGCGCGAGCGCATTCAGGTCGAGCGCCAGCTCGACATGCGCTATTGCGGGCAGGTGCACGAGTGCTCGGTGAACATCGGCGCCATGGAGGTGAGCGATGAGACCATCGGCCGCATCCGCGAGTTGTTCGACGATCGGCACAAGCAGCTCTTCACGTACGCGGAGCCGGAAAGCCAGGTGGAGATCGTGAACATCGAAAGCACGGTGTATGGCGTGCTCGACCAGCCGCCAGTGCAAACCATCGAAACCGGATCGGGTGACGTGGACCTCGCCATCAAGGCGCGGCGCAGCATGATCTTCGGGTGCGGGCAGGACATCGAAACCGTGCATGCGCCGGTCTACGACGGCACGTTGCTGGGTGCGGGCGACGTGATCGCCGGACCCGCGGTCATCGAGGAGGTGACGACCTCGATTGTGTTGCCGCCGCAGTGGAGTGCGTGCCTTGACGCTACGGGCGTCTATGTCCTGACGGACGCTTCAGACGCGGTCTGATGCGCAACGGCCTGGCGGGCCGTGTGTCGCGCGGCTCGCCAGACGATGGGGCAAGTGGGTGTATGCGCTTGCCCATTTTATTCAATTTATTTCGGAGGACTTATGGAGCTGAAAGCCAATGCGGACAAGCACGATGGCAGCTATGCCGCAAGCCCGGTTCCGGACGATGCGCGCATGTCGAGAAGCTCGTTGACGATGGCGTGGTGGGCAATTTGCAGCGCGATGTTCTGGCTCGTGGTGTCCGCCACGCTCGCGATTCATTTCGGTACCGTCAATGCGCTGATCGGGCTCGCGCTGTCGGTCGCTGTCTACAGCGTGATCAACCGGGTGATCGTGCGGTTCGCGATCTCGAGCGGATTGTCGGTCGCGCTCTTTTCGCGCGTCGTGTTCGGCAGCTTCGGCGCGCCGCTTGCGACACTGATCTTCTTCGCAACGGCGATTTACTATGCGCTGTTCGAAGGCTCGGTGATCGCCATCGCGATCAACGCTTACTTTCCGGCCGTCTCGTTGCATCTGGCCTATCTAATCGTCGTGACCTATAGCGTGCTGCTCGTGTTCGGCAGCGTGCAGCGCTGGCTCGACAAGTTCAACGGCGTGTTGCTGCCGTTCTACCTGATAGGCCTCGTTGCCGCGCTGATCGCCGCGTTTGCCGCGAGCGGCGAGCACAGTGCCTGGTTGCATCTCGGCCCGGCAGGAGGCGCGCCGGCGCATGGCTGGTGGAACTGCTTCACTGCGTTCATGGGCGTATGGATTCTCATGATGTACACGTGGGACTACGCGCGCTTTGGCAGGAAGCAGGATGCCGGCTATCACGCGAACCTCAACTTCGGTTGGCTCTTCTACACGTTCACTTTCCTCTGCAACGGCGTGGCGGGCATCTTTCTCGCGGGCACGCTCGCGACTCAGGGCGCGTTAAGCGAGGTGTCGGTCGTGATGGCATTGCTCAAGCTGATGGGTTTCGGTGGGCTGTTGTTCGTCTGGGTTACGCAGACGCGCATCAATACGGCGAACTTCTACCTTGCGTCGACGAACATGCACGCGTTCTTTCAAAGTGCGATCGGTCTGGATTTGCCGAAATTCGTCTGGTCGATCGTGGCCGGCGCTCTCGTCTACGCGCTCATGCTCACGAACGTCTTCAGCTTCATCCTGCAGGCGCTCTCGTATCAGGGGATCTTCGTCGTTGCGTGGGTGGCGATCGCGCTCACGCATATCGTGTCGCCGCATTATGACGAGATTTTTGGCGGTCAAATCGAATATCGCCGCGAGCGCGTGGTCGCGCTCAATTTGTGCGGGCTCGTGGCCTGGCTCGCAGCAACGGCGATCGGCATCGCGCTGCTCGAATTCGGCGGCACTGTCGCGACGTTCTCCGCCCCTGCTGCGGCTGTGAGCGCGGCGTTCGTCTATCGCGCGGCCCTGTCGCTCGCGGGCAAGGGGGCATTCGTGCGCGATGTGGCGCTCTAAGGGTTCACGCGGGGCGATTGCAGGTGCAATGGCCTCGCGCCATGAACACCGATTCAACATCAAATCAACATGGAAGAGACAATGAAAAAATACCTGAGTGTGGGGCTGCCGCTGGTTCTGCTGGCAGGCGGTGCGCACGCGCAGAGTTCGGTCACGCTGTACGGCGTGGTCGATCTCGGCATCGACTATGCGAACAATGTGGTGAGCGCGAACAACGGTCAGGCCGTGGCGGGCAGCGGCGGGCGGCTCGTGCAGATACAGAGCGGCGTGCCGCTTGGCAGCCGCTGGGGCCTGAAGGGCACCGAGGATCTGGGCGCGGGCTTGAGCGCGATCTACCGGCTCGAAAGCGGCTTTGACGCCGCCAACGGTCAGGCGGGGGGCGGGCTTGCGTTTTCACGCAACGCCTACGTTGGCATCCAGTCCGTTCAATACGGTACGCTGACACTCGGGCGGCAATGGGATGCGAATGTCGATCTGCTGGAATCGTTCACGCTGAATGGGCAATACGGCGGCTGGTACTTCGCACACCCGAACGACATGGACAACCTCGACAATGGCTTCTCGGTGCCCAACGCGATCAAGTATGCGAGCCCGACGATGGCGGGCATCACGTTCGAGGGCCATTATTCGCCCGGTGGCCACGCGGGCGCTTTTTCGACCGATTCGACCTGGAGTGCCGCAATCGCCTACGCGGGCGGCGCGTTTGGCGCGGGTGTCGGCTATCTGCATGTCGACGATCCGGTGACCGCAGTCGCGGGCTACACGTCGGGCGGCGGCTTCACCAACGCGATATACGGCGACGCGCTTGCGCGCGCCCGCAGCCAGAGTGTGCTCGCGGCGGGCGCATCGTACACGTTGGGCTCGCTCAAGGTATCGGCGGACTTCTCCGATACCGCGTTTCGCTCGGCGCTCGGCGGCGGCGACATGACGTTCCAGAATTACGAAATCTCGGGCACGTACTCGGTTACGAGCGCGTTGCTCCTTGGGGCGGGTTTCACGTATACGATCGGGCACGCGCACGCGAGCGACACCACGCCGAAGTATCAGCAGGTCAATCTGATCGCGCAATACGCGCTCTCCAAGCGGACTTCGGTCTATGCGATGGGGGCGTTCCAGAACGCGTCGGGCGCGGCGGCTGTGGCGCAGATCGCCGGCTTCAACCCATCGAGCACGAGCCGGCAGGTCGCGGCGCGGCTCGGCGTGACGCACCAGTTCTAACAGGCGCAGGCGAGGCACGAAGATGGCGCTGGCGGTTTTTGCACGCTTGCGCCACGCTACGCTACGCGAGCGCGAGGAACTCGAACAGTCCATCGTGCTCGCAATAGCCGACATTGAATCGCAGCCAGGGCGTAGCCGCCTCGTCGTGCGCGAACAGGTGGCCGGGCGCGAGATAGATGTCCTTGTCGAGCGCGCGGTTCGAGAGGTCGCGCGAATCTTCATGGGACGGATGGCGCGCCCAGACAAAAAGCCCATCGTGCGCGTCGTTGAACAACACCATGCCGGCCTGAACGAGCTTGCGCCGCGTCTCGTCCTGCGCACGCGAGAGGTTATCGCGCAGCCCCTTGAGATGCTTGCGATGGCGGCCGTCGGTCAGCAGTTGATAGACGAAGCGCTCGGCGATCTCCGAGCTCGTGAGGCCTGTGATCATCTTGAACTGCGTGAGGTCCTCGATGAGGTCCGGATGGGCGGCGATATAGCCGACGCGCATGGCCGGAGAGACCGTTTTCGAAAAGCTGCCGAGATAGATCACGCGCTCGAGTTGGTCCATGCTTGCAAGAGGGCGGCGTGCCGCACTGTCGAGATCGGCGCACACATCGTCCTCGACGATCAGGAAGTCGTGGCGCGTGGCAAGCTGGAGCATCCGGTGCGCGGTCGCAGTCGAGCACGACGCGCCCGTTGGGTTGTGCAGGCGCGGGTTCGTGAACCAGGCGCGCGGCTTGTGCTCGCGCAGCAACTGTTCGAGGGCCGCGATGTCCGGGCCAAGCGGCGTCCATGGCACACCGACGATATTCGCGCCAAGCCGCTTCAGGTGCAGGAACAGCAGGCTGTAACCGGGCGTATCGACAAAGACAGTGTCGCCCGGCTTGATGAGCAACTGGATCAGGAGGCCGAGCGCGTGCGCGGCGCCGCTGGTCATCAGCAACTGCTCCGGCGGGCAGAAGACCTCTTGCTGGTTGAGCCAGTCGGAGATTTTCCAGCGCAGTGGTAGATATCCCTTGGGCATGCCGTAGCTGGCCATCGTCCCGTTCGTATGGATGGACATGTTGCGCATTGCACGGCGCAGGCCTTCGTCGTCCAGCCAGCGCGGTGGAATCCAGCCGCAGCCCGGATTGATTTCGACATGATGGTTTTGCCAGATGCGGTTGAGCATCCAAAGCGAGTCGAAACCCGTGGTTTCGTCGCCGTGCGCGTCGTGATGGCGCCGTACGCCGTGCTGAAAACTGCGCACGTAAAATCCGGCATTCTGGCGTGGCACCAGCAGGCCATCAGCGACGAGCCGGTCATAGGCATCGACCACGGTCGATACGCTGACGCCATGCGATTCCGCGAAGCTGCGGATCGACGGAATCTTCATGCCGGAGTGGAGCTTGCCGTCTTCGATCAGCGTGCGAAAGTGATCGACGACGCGCTGCACGAGCGAGCGGGACGTATCGGGCATGGTCGTATACACGGCATCTCTCCTCTTTTTCCAGGGTGCCGCGGGGCCGCACGCAATCCAGCAGTACGGAACCCGTTGATTGGCACTCTACAAAGCGGAAAAGGCGCTCACTTGCACAGTGGCGCCCAAAAGATTGGACTGGGGCGGCCTGATGGTGGGCAAACGACGTCCGATCCCACCAAGGCTTTTGTCAGGAGAATGCGGGCCGCGCAGTGCCGCTTACGCCGAAGCTTGCGAAGCGTCGCCTTCGTACTGGGCGGGCGAGACACCCGTGGCCTGGCGGAACACGCGGCTGAACCAGGCGGGATCGGAGAAGCCCACCGCATACGCGATCTGCGTGACGCTCAGGCGCAGTTGTGCGCGGCGCGCGAGAAGACGTTTTGCTTCGAGAATGCGTCGCTCACGGATCGTCGCCGAGACAGTCTCCCGCCGCTCCGAGAATATCTTCTGCAGATAGCGCTCGGATACGCCGGTCGCGCGCGCGACGCCGGACGGTTCGAGCGCCGGATCGCAGAAGTGCTGTTCGATGACCCGCAAGGCCCGCTGCCGGTGTGCGCTGCGCACGGAAGTTTCGCTGGTGGTGTCGTCGGCGCCAAGGAGCGCCATCACCAGCAAGTCGAGCAGATGCTGCTCCACGCGGTCATGGTGCGCCGACAGAAGCCCAGGACCATGCTGGCCATACGAGGCCGCGAAATCGAGAAAGAGCGCCACGAGTGGCTGGCTCGGCTCGCATGTTTTCGCGACCCAGTCGTCGAGGCTTGGCAGGCGTGCGCGCAGCGAGCGGCACGGGATGCGCAGCGTGCGCACTTCATTGCGCTGTGCAGTCTCGAACGTGTAGGCCTCGGCGCCGTTGACGACAGTAAAGCCACCCGGACGCACGACGCCTTCGCGGCCGCGCTGTGCAACCCGCACTGGCGCTTCCCGCGGTATTTCCACGACGTAGAAGTCGCGCCCGTCCGGCATGGCACGCGACGCGCGGCGCTCGGTCAGCATTGCATCGGTCTTCAGCGTGCACGCGCGTATGTTGCCGATATCGACGCGCGTGAGCAGGCCAGAGCGAAAGTCGCGGCCAACCTTCACGTCGAGCGGGAAGTAATTGTCGTGGAGTATCTCGAACCAGGCCTGTACGCCGGTGCGAGGCCGCCCGGGAGCGGTGGTGAGATCGAAGTTGAATGTGCGGGCCGGCGACGCACCGTTCGCGACGATCCAGCCATTCTCGGTCATGCTCGTCATCTCCTTGCTGATAGGGGCCGCCGAGCGCACATGAGTCGAGCACCGGGCAGCAATACTGGGCAACGCTATCGCCTTGTCGATGCACACGCAATCCGGATCGGCCCCGGGGCGGTACTGAGGGAATTGGCAGGGGGGGTGGAGGCCGCAGCGTGCCTTTTTCAAAGATCCGGGGCCGGATTTCCGAAAGCGTCCCGCGGCAGCGGACCAAGACCTGGCTGGCCAAGCTTGTCCAGACAATGCGGGCCCGGCCGGCTCGCGTAGTCAAACGAGGTCGCGCCCGGGGCGGCCACGCAGGTCGTCCGTGAGCGGGACGCCGGCAAGCATGACGAGCAGCATCGACAAAGCCACCGCCGAGGCAAAGCCAAAATGGCGGAATGCCATCGCGCCCAGCGTTCCGCCTAGCAGGAACATCCCGAGCAACGAAGCCAGCACGCGAACCCGCTGCATGTCCGCTGCGACGTGCCGCGTGGCATCGGCCGGCACGCCCCGGTTCCAGTACAGCGCCTTGCCGAGCTCGATGCCCAGATCGGTCACGATGCCGGTCATGTGCGTCGTGCGTATCTCGGCTCGCGAAATCTTCGTGATCATGGCGTTTTGCACGCCCATGACGTAGCAAAGCAGCGCCACCGTCACGGGCACGGCCAACACGTGATGGTGCGCGAGATTCCCGCCGAGCGAGGCAAAGCACAGGAGCAGGGCCGCTTCGAGCAACAGAGGCAATGCGTAGACGCTGTGCGCCGAGCGGCGGCGTCCCCAGTTGATCAGGATGGCCGAAGTCGCGGCGCCGCTGGCAAAGGCAAGGACCGAACTGACCGCGCCAAGCGCGAGACCGGATTCGCCCAGCGCGACGTGATCGGCGAATGACGAGACGATGCCCGACATGTGCGACGTATATTGACCGACCGCCAGGAAGCCCCCTGCATTGGCGGCTCCGGCAATGAGCGTCAGGGCGCGCCCGAGCCGGAGGTTGGCTCGCTCGGTGCGTTCGATCGAAGTGAAGCTGCGGAGATAGTGGATTGGCACGGCGGTGTTCCGGGCGGCGAGCGTCAAGCGCATAGTGTAAGACGCGTGTCTAGCCCCTGATCAGCCGCAATGCCGAATTGAGCATGTGGTTAATTGTCGCATCATGAAGTGCCATGAGCGCCCATCAGATTGGGACCCGCACCAGGGGCAAATGCACCGGGTCCTCCCCTCAATTGATCAGCGTCAAATGAGGGCAGCCTTCGAAGGCTACATTGGGTGGTGTCGAAGTGCTGGCCTACATGGAGGAGAACGCTCATGCAAGCATCGGACATCATGACCACGGACGTCGTGTCCGTCGTCGCCACGGCGACCGTTTTTGAAGCGGCTGAACTGATGGCGAAGCATCACATCAGTGGGCTGCCGGTCGTCGACGAGGCCGGCAAGATCATCGGTCTCGTGAGCGAAGGCGATCTGCTGCACCGCGTGGAGACGGGGACCGGCAAGCCGCAGCGTTCGTGGCTCGCGGAGTTTTTATATTCGACCCGCAAGCTCGCGGCGGAGTACCTCAAGGAGCATGCCGTCAAGGTCAGCGACATCATGACGGAAAATGTAATTTCGGTGTTGCCCGCCACGCCGCTGGCCGAAGTCGCTGACTTGCTCGAGCGGCACCACATCAAGCGCGTGCCCGTTGTTGCCGATGGAAAAGTGCTCGGCATCGTCAGCCGCTCGAACCTGGTCGGCGCGCTCGCGCGCGCGGCGCAGGTCGGCCCGGACGCGCTCGCTTCGGACGAGGCCATACGCCAGGCGGTGGTGCACGCGCTCGAGGGACATCGCTGGGCGATGGCGGCGGAGAACGTCGTCGTGAAGGACGGCGTCGTGCACCTTTGGGGCACGGTGGGCTCCGAGGAGGAGCGCAAGGCGATATGCGTGTGCGCCGAACGCGTCGCGGGCGTGAAGGACATCGAAGACCATCTCGGCTATCCCACGTATTTCACGCCCATGTAAGCGGCCGGGCGCAGCCAGCCTGCGGCATGTAATCTCGAACGGCTATTGTCATGCGTAAATGGCGGCCGTGATGCATCGAGTCGGCCGAAACAAATCGAATCAGGCGGTCAGCGCCGGCAGACGCATTTCGACGGTCTTGCTGTACGACTCGAGCATCCAGCCGCGGAGCAGCTTGCAGACGCACAACGTGAACAGGACGCGCACGGCGCGTGCGGGATTGCGCATGCATGCATCGACCTGGTTGCTTCGTCCTTGCCCGAGCACGCACCACAGGCAGAGATGTTCGCAATTATTGGTAAGCAGCTTGTAGTTTTGTTCGCCGAGACGCGAGACCGCGCGGCGCACGACCTCGAGGCCCGTGTATTGCGCGTGGGGGTGCTGGACGACCTGGAAACCGACACCCGCCGAGAAAAGTTCGATCGAGACGGTTTCGACCGGGCCAGGGCCAAAGCGGCCTGAAAGACCGGCGTAGTGAATGACGCGGCCGTTCCCGATATAGATGCCATGATGCATATACCCGGGGCGCCGGGTGGCGAGATGAGCACCGATGGGCAAATCGTGCATGAACACGACGTCTGCGCATCCGGATCCTTCGTGCTGGCTCATGACTCGCTCCTCTGCTTCCGCTCTCGTCACGCCTTAAGTATTGGTTTTGGGCAGGGTGGCAACAATCAGCGCGGGCTGAGATTGACGTCCGATGTGTGCGGCGCGTGTCAGAAATGCCTGACACAGATGGGGTGAAAGGCTGATTTCGAATTGGGGGCGTGGCCAAACGGGGAAGCGCAGAAGCACAGCGCGCGAGACGGGTCCTGACGAACAGGACCCAAACACCTTGGGTTCACTCGCCGATGTGAGTCATGCAGGAATGCTCGAAGGGTGATCGTCGGGCGTCTTTGGGGCCGACACCGCCGCCCGTGCCGGCACGAGGAGCACAGGGCGGCACGCACTGCGCAGCACGCGCTCCGCGACGCTGCCGAGCATCAACCGCCGCACGCCCCGGCGCCCATGCGTGCCCATGACGATGAGCTCCGCGTGCCAGTCGGCGGCGGCGCGCTCGATGCACTGCGCGACGTCCTCGACGCCCAGTGCGACTTCGACGGTGCGCGGCGCGCCTTTCACGCCTTGCCGCGTCATCCGGGCTTGGGCATCGGTGCAGACGATTTTGCCCTCTTCGACATACGCATCGCGGACGATCGACGGATCGAAGCCCGGCACGTCATAGGCGAGCACAGGCATGTCGATCACGTAGAGCGGCTGCAGCTCCGCGCCCGTGTCGTGCGCGAGCCGCAGCGCGGTATCGAGCGCGCCAGAAGCGGTCTGGCTGCCGTCGAGTGCGACGAGAATACGGGAAAACATGGTGGGCCTCCGGGCTCGATGTGGGACGGGGATGGAGTCGCTGCGCCGACCGTGCAAAGCCACTGCAAGCGCGTATGCAAAGCCGCTCAATGCGACATGAGCACCGGCAGCGTCATCGTGAGCAGGACCGAGCGTGTGGCGCCGCCAAGCACGAGCTCCTGCAGCCGCGCGTGACCATAGGCGCCCATCACGAGCAGGTCGAAACCGCCGTCGGCGGCGTAGCTGAGCAAGGCATCGCCCGTGGTGTCAGGGGCGCCCCGGTCGAAGCGCGCGATGTCGACGGTGGTCGCGCCGTGACGGGCTAGCATGGCCGCCAGATCCGTGCACGACGTCTGGGACGCACCGGACTTGAACGTGCTCGAGGTGGCCGCGATGGTGACGTGCGCTGCGCGCGTGATGAAGGCAATCGCGTCGTGAACCGCGCGTGCCGCTTCGCGGCTGCCGTTCCACCCAATGAGCACGCGCTCGCCAACGGTTTCGAAGTAGCCGGTGTACGGCATCACGAGCACCGGTCCCCCCGCTCCCATCACGACTGACTCGGCGAAATGATCGGCAACATAAGCCTCCGCGTTGTCCAGATCGGTCTGCCCGACGATCGTCAGGTCGGAGGTCCGGCTGCGCTGCGTGACGGCGGCGATCGGGCTGCCTTCTCCCGCGAACCAGGCGCCTTCGACCTGTGCGCGAGCAAGCTCCGCATGGAACAGCCGCTCGATCGCCCCACGCTGTTCCGCACGCAGCTTGCGGTGCGCGTCGTAGTAGTCGGCCGTGCCTGCCATGACGTAGAACTCACGCGGGCTTGGCTCGAAGGTGGCGAACAGGCCGTCCAGATGCGCGCCCCAGGTCCGCGCGAGTTTCAAGGCGAGCGCTAGCCGCGCGTTGGCGCGCGCGCTCGTATCCAGATGGACCGTCAAGGTCTTGCAGGTCATGGTAGGGCTCCGGCGAGATGAGAAGAACGATCGCTGCCCGACCGGCGGGCCACGAAGTGATTCGAGTCTAGGAACGGGCGTCGCTTCACCCTTGATTTAAATCAAGCGTCCGTTGGGGCCGCTCACGGGCGTCCACGTGTGTGGCCACGCAGGCACGTTGAGGCAGATCAATCGGAAAAGGCGGTGCGCTCTTAGATTGAATACGGCGCACGCAGCAGGGCGCGGCGTGCAACGTAGGGGCGAAGGCCCATGCGCCGGCGCGGCCCATGAGTGGGCTGCGTGGTTCGCCAAAGCTCAAAGGAGGAAAGACGATGAGCAATCTGACACGTTACGACCCGTTTTCGATGGAGCCAGTCTCCGATCTGTTCCAGGGGCTGTTTCGCCCGATGCGCAGCCTGCTTGCCACGGAGGACACCGATCTCGCGGCCATGAAGCTCGACGTGACCGAGAGCGACCAGGCCTATACGGTCAAGGCGGAGCTCCCGGGTCTGGACAAGAAGGACATCGACGTGAAGATCGACGGCAATGTGGTGTCGATTCACGCGAAGGTCGAGCGCAACACCGAGCTGAAGGAAGGCGAGCGCGTGATTCGCCGCGAGCGCTATAGCGGCGCGTTCGCGCGTTCATTCTCGCTCGCGAGCGATATCGACGAGAGCAAGGCAAGCGCCCAGTATCAGGACGGCGTGCTTGCGCTGACGTTGCCGAAGAAGGCGCCGGCGGAGCAAAAGCGCCTGCAGATCGAATGACAGTCTGAAGACGGGAAGGGGAGGCAGGCGCATCGTCCCGTGCAGGACCGCACGGCGTGCGCCGGTACGGCGCAGAGACAGCACTCTGCGCTTTTTTCATTGCGCGTGACGGCTATCGCTAAAGCACATCATGCGCTCGCGGTGGCGCGGGGGAGTGAACCATGAAGCGTTGGGTAAAAAAATCCCTGGATGCGCCAGTCGTCGCGCCGTTCTCGCGCATTGTCGTCATGCTGAGCGGACGCGAGCATGTCGCTTCGCTGCTCGACTGCGTGGCGGGTTGGGCGCAGCGGCACGCGCACATTCACATCGTGGGTCTTGCAGTCGCGCCTTGCAGCGGTGACGCCGGGTTTCAGGCCGCGCATGCCTTCACGAGAAGGCTAGTTCTGGCCGCCACGGTCGATGCCGCTCGCGAAACGCTCGTGCGACGCGGCTTCGAAGCGGATACGGAGATCCTCGACACAGACGCGGGAGAGGGGCAGGCACGGAGACTGACTCGTGCCGTGTGCGCCTCGCAGGCGGAACTGACGATCGGCGCGCCGTCCAGCCCGGTCGCGCTTGCCGGATCGACGCAGCGCCCCGTGCTGGTGCTGCCCACGCCCTTCGCGCGCAGATGCCGGGTGCCGCCGCGGCGTATTTTCGTCGCGAGCGACGGGAACGCCGCGTCCGCCCTTGCGATCCGGGAAGCCGCGCGCATCGCGGCGCCGGACACAGCGCTCCGGGTGGGCTATCTGGCATGCGACCCGGCGGCCGAGCGGCATCCGGAAGACTTCGACGCGGTTGTCCTCGAAGCGCAGCACGATGGCGACGCGGCCTCACATGCGATCGTCGAGGCGGCGCTGCAATGGCGTGCCGACCTGCTGGTGCTGGCAACGCGCGGCGGCCACGAGGGTGGGCGGTGGCGCTACGGCAGCGTCGCCGCCGATGTCGCGCAACCTACCGTGCTGCCGTTGCTGCTCGTGCCGCAGATTTCGCGGCACCCGGTCTTTGCAGCTGCGGGCAGTCGTCATTGAATTGACGTGTGTCAACGGACACCACCCGCGGCACCTTATCCTGAATTCAATCGCCAAGTACATCGTTCTGTGCTGGCGCGGGGGAGGAGGTTCAGGTCATGAAAATTTCGTTCCCTCGGATAGCACCCCAGTTCGACTCGGAGTCCTTCACTTTGGTGTTCCCCGCCATGGTGGATGGTACGCAGATCGAATGTGGCATTACTGCCGAAGCGCTCGAAGATCATTTCGGCGCGCACTCGATCAGCGAGACGGATCTCCTCATGGCGTTCGGGGGGCATCGCTGCGCCATCGAAGAGGCCACGGCCACGCTGATCGAAGCGACGCGTGGCGCGCCGGTCGTCCTGCACAGCGGCGTGTTCCGCATTTATGGCCGATGACGCGCACTTTTTGCCTGCGCCATGGCTTGCACCATGACGCGCGAGATGGAGATCAGCATCATGACACTCAGGGGTACAGTCAACGCCGGCACGTGGATCGTCGAAGCGACTACGGCGCCCGCGCCACAAGGCGGCTTTGCTTGCCAGATCAGCATCATGCAGGGCGAGCCGGAACAGCCGTTCGGTCATGCGTTTGCTCATCATCGGACCTTCGACACCGAGGCCGCTGCCGTGCTGGATGGGCTGCGCGAAGGCATGTTGTGGATCGATCTGAAAAACCGGCACGCATTCGAGGTGTAGGGCTGGCCACGGTCGCGTCGGTGCGCGCTGGCAAAGAGATAGACGAGGCAGGGAGGCCGAGGCGATGGGACTGGGAATGCAGATTGTCTATATGGGCTTTGCGGGGTCCGCCGCCATCGAGGCGGAGGCCGGCGTCCAGTTGTTGCGTCTCGAACGGTTCAGCGGGCTGCTGAAGTCCTGCCATCTTGCGATCGAGTCACTGCACGCTGCGGGGCAGCGTCAGGCTTACGATGTGCGCCTCGACCTCCTCTCGGCGTCGGACGGGCTCAAGCCGATTCTCCATTGCACCGGTGAGGATCCGATCGCCGCGATGCGCGAGGCATTCGACGCCGCCGAGCGCGAGTTGAAGGTGGCGGACGCAACGATCACCTTTTCAGAAGACGGCCGTACGCGGCGAGATCATTGACAGGATCAGGATCAGGCGATCCTGATCCTGTCTTGTGAGTATCAAGCTTCGTCCGCGAAAAAAGCGTCCTCGGGATCGCAGGCGGTTTCGTCGACGCACTGCACGTGCCAGTCCCCAGTGGCCGCTTCCGGGGCGCAGCCATGCCATTGCACCCGGCCATGCTCGCCCTCGAAGGGGCCGTCAAGGCCCGCGAGATCGAGTCCTGCGAGGGAGCAGAGTTCGGCCCCGTCAACCCCTGCGATGAGCCACGTGCAGCCTTGCACGCTGCGGTAGCGGCCCCATCGCGGCAACGTCAGGCCAGCATGGCCCTCGCGGGACCATTTGCCGCTCTCCTTGTCGATCCAGACGATGCCATAGGCACCGGGCGCGAGCCGGTCGAAAGTGTCGAGATGAAGGGTAATGCGCATGATGACGCTCCGTTGGCTATATCGCGAATCTACTGGCTCAGCACCCACCGGACGAGCGTGCGCGCGTCCCCGGCCGAAAGCGGCCCGCCGCGGTCTTCGGGCAGCGGCATCGCCATGTCGCCCCAGTGCGCCTTGCCGCCGTGCCTGAGCTTGTCTTCGAGCATCGTGCTCGCGTTGGGGGTATCGCGGTAGTGTTCGGCGATCTGGTGGAACGACGGCGCGAGAAACGGCGCGTCCGACGTATGGCAGAACATGCAATGCTGCTGATCGACCAGATCGGTGGGTTCCGGCAACTCGGCGAACGCGCCGGCGGCCTGCAGGGAGACAGCCAGAACCGCGACCGTGCGTACGAAGACGACGCTTGCCCGCAGGCGGCGCAGTGAATGCAGCCGGCCGTGCGCGAGGGGAATGCGTTTGCAGGCCATGAGTGGTCTCCTTGAGCGGCGCACAGGCCGCGAAGGGCGGCTGCCTTGGCCCATGCTCTCATCGCCTGGCGCCATGCGGTTGACTTGAGTCAATCGATAAAGGGCGGCGCGGGATGTTCCTGAGGGAGGTGGCCAAACAGAAAAGCGGCGCCCTCTATACGAGGAGCGCCGCGGAAAACACGGGCCCGGACCAAAGAGGCGCGCTGTGCCTACACCGTTGCGAAGACTTGTCGGGTTGGTCCCCGGTTACACGCGTGCGAGACCCTCGGCATCGACGATGCGGATCTGCTTGCCGCTCGGCTGGACCAGCCCATCGCGGTGGAACCGGGAGAACATCCGGCTCACCGTTTCAAGCTTCATGCCGAGAAAGCAGCCAATCTCCTCACGGCTCATCTTCAGATTGAATTGCGCGCCGGAGTAGCCGCGCGTGCGAAAGCGCGCTGCGAGGTCGAGCAGGAAGGAGGCGAGCCGCTGCTCCGCGCTCATCGTGCCCAGCAGCATCATGAGGCTCGATTCGCGCACGATCTCGCCGCTCATCAACTGGTAGAGATGGCGCTGCATGCGGCGGCTCTCACGGCATAGCGATTCGAACTGGCCGAACGGGATGATGCAGACCGTGCTGTCCTCCAGGGCGATCGCTTCGCAGTTGTGCATGCCTGTGCAGACGCCGTCGAGTCCGAGCGGCTCGCCCGGGATCTGGAAGCCCGTCACCTGCTCGCGGCCGTCGCGGTGCATGACGAGCGTTTTGAACGACCCGGTGCGCACGGCGTACAAGCTCTGGAACGCATCGTGCGCGCGAAAGAGGGCCTCGCCACGGCGCACGTGGCGGGTCGTGAGGACGACGGTGTCGAGTTGCTGAAGCTCGGCGCTGGTGAGGTCCGACGGCATACAGACTGCGCGCAGCGAACAGGTGGAGCAGCGCGATGCGGCGCGGCGGGGCGCGGCCATTTGCTCCACGGGGCGCAGCGGCACCACCGGCCAATGCAGCGTGGCGGGCGCAGGCAGGGAGGAATCGCAGGCAGGCTCGGCATACATGGCTGTCTCCAGTTCAGCGCGCGGCATTCGCGCGCGCTTTCACAAGCGCTTCGATGGCGTGGCAGGCGGCGTCGAATTCGGATGTCTTGTCGAAGAAAAATCCGGCGCCGGCGCGTTGGCAGGCCGTCCTGAACGGCGCGGCGGTGTGGTTCGTCAGCACGACCGTGACGACCTCGGGTTGCTCGCGCGAGAGTTGGGCAATGAGTTCGATGCCGCTGCTCGCGGTCAGCCGCAGATCGATCACGGCGACGTCCGCTCCGCTCGTTGCAATTTCCGTCAGGGCAGTGGCCGTATCCTCGGCCTCCCCAACCACGACCACATCCGGTATGGCTGAGAATGCCTCGGCGATTTTGCGGCGTACTGGTGTCGCATCGTCGACGAGGAAGACGTGCAGCTTCGGAGTGGTCAGATGGGTTTCCATGTAGCCAGTATCGGCGGCGCCATCTCGAAAATAAATCGGTGGCGATGGAAACTGGCGTACGCGCGACGGAAGACGTGTAGGGCAATTCCTACAGTCGTGCGACGACGCGCCGCTGCCAGGGCGGCTCAGGGTTCGTCCGGGTCGTCGAGCAGCTTGTGGCGCAGGGCATAACGCACGAGTGCGGCCTCGTGCGGCATCTCCATCTTTTCGAGGATGCGGACCTTGTAGGTGCTCACCGTCTTGGCGCTCACGCAGAGCGCCTTGGCGATTTCGGTAATGGTCTCCCCCGCGGCGAGGCGCCGGAACACCTCGAATTCGCGGTCGGAAAGCCGCTGGTGCGGCAGGGTGTCGGCGGGCTCGTTCAGGCTCTGCGCAAAGCGCTCGGCCATCGCCATGCTTACGTAGACACCGCCCGTGGCCACCTTCGTCACGGCGTTCACCAGCTCGGCGCTGGCGCTCTCCTTGGTGAGATAGCCCGAGGCGCCGGCCTTGAACGCGCGCACCGCGTATTGCTGCTCGGCATGCATGGTCAGCACGAGGATGCGCAGCGCGGGCTTCTCATCCTTGATCTGCTTGATGAGATCCACGCCGCTGCGCCCCGGCATGGAAAGATCGAGCACCAGTACGCGGGCATCGCGCTCGCGCACGAGCGCGAGCGTGGTGGCGCTGTCGCAGCCTTCTCCCACGATTTCGAAATCGTGCGCGTCCTGCAGGATACGGCGCAGACCATCGCGCACGAGCGTGTGGTCGTCGGCGAGGATCACCTTGATCATGAAGCGGTCTCTTCGGATTGGAGGGCGTCGAGCTCGAAGGTGATGGCAATGGCGAAACCCTCCCCGGGCGCCGTATCGATCTCGACTGTGCCGTTGAACATATGCACGCGCTCGCGGATGCCAAGCAATCCGAACGACTTGTCGTGGCGAGTGCGCTCGGGCGAGTTGCCGGGATTGGCGAGCGCACCGTGGCCGTTGTCGACGATGCGCAGCGTGCAATGCTGCCCGTCCACTTCGAGCGTGAGCACCACGACGCTCGCTTCGGCATGGCGCGCGACGTTGGTGAGCGCTTCCTGGACGATGCGAAAGAGCGCAGTGGCCGCGGGGCTCGAAAATGCCGCGTTGCCGGTGTGGATGTGCCGCTGGACCGCGATGCCGTAGCGGTTCGTGAAATCGTTCGCGAGCCATTCGATCGCGGGTACGAGTCCGAGGTCGTCGAGCATGACGGGGCGCAGGTCGGCCGCGATGCGCCGCACCGCCTTGACGGTCGAGTCGATCAGCTTGCGCATGCCCGCAAGCCGCTCGGCGCTGTCACTGTCGATGGCGCCGCGAAGCCGGTTCTCCAGCGCGGAGACGTCGATTTTGAGCGCCGTGAGCTGCTGGCCCAGATCGTCGTGGAGCTCGCGCGCGATGCGCGTCTTTTCGGCCTCGCGCACGTTCTGCAAGTTGGCCGAGAGTTCGCGCAGCTCTTCGCGCGAGCGCTTGAGGGAGTTCTCCGCGCGCAGCCGCTCGGTGATGTCGCGCAGCATGACCGTGTAGAGCTTGCCGGAGGTGTCGCGGATCTGGGAGATCGACGCCTCGATCGGAAACTCCTCGCCGTTGGCGCGCAGGCCGAACAGCACGCGCTGCTGGTGGCCCATCTGGCGCTCGGTGACGCCGGTGGCGCCGAACTGTTCGACGTGCCGCTCGTGAGCCGCGCGAAAGCGCGCGGGAATGAAGCGCGAGAGTGGCGAGCCGATCGCTTCCATGGCGGAGAGGCCGAATACGAACTCGGCGGCCGGGTTGAAGATGACGATGCGCTGGGTTTCGTCGACGGTGATGATGGCCTCCATCGACGAACGGATGATGCCCATCATGCGCGCTTCGTTCAGGTCGGCGCCGCCCTCGGCCGGCTCAGGCGCGAGGGCGCAAGCGGCCTGTGCGCGCGCGAGCCGATACGCGAGAACGGCGCAGAGGCTGGCAATGACGGCGCCGGCTAGAAGAATGGCTGCCGCGCAGGTGGCCGCGCCCGTGAGCAGCGGGCTGCCGTCCGTGCTCGCGTCGAGCGTGAGGGTCGCGCCGCCAAACGCGAGGTTGTCGATGTGCTCGAAGCGTGTGCCGGGCGTGACTTCGGCGGCTTCGGTGGGGGCGCTGCGGTAAAGCTCGACAGCGGGCTGCCCGGCATGCACGTCAAGCGCGAGATCCGGCTGGGCGGCGAGTATCGGCTCGAAAAGTCGCTGTGGGTCGAGCGAAGCGACGGCGAATCCGGAGAACGGGCGTTGCGCGGGGCTTGCAGCCGGCGCCGCTGCCGCCGATGGCACTGCTTGTGGCACCGTTTGTGGCACATAAGCCGGCAGATAGAGCATCAGTTGCGGCGGCGCGTTGTCCGCGGCCGGTTCGGCGGCGAGGCCCGCGTTGCCGGTTTGCACGGCGTAGCGGCGCGCCGCTTCGCTGGCCGCGCTCTGGCCGAACGCGCTGCGGGGCGCGGTATTGGGCATAGCGGTGAGTCCGGCCCAAAGCGTGGCGGTGCCGGGTTGCGCGGGCGTTGCGTTTTGCACGCCGGAAGGCAGCGCGAAATAGCCGAGGCCGACGACTGCGGCGCGCGAGTTCTCCAGATCGATCCCCGAGACATAGTGCTGCCAGCCTTCGGGATCGGCGGCGCCCGCTTGTGCGAGCCACCCGCGCGCGCCGCGCAGTAGCGCTTCGTCGGCGATGAGCGCCTGTTCGACGGTCTCGCGCAGCGCCGCCGCGCGGCGTGCGAAGCGCTGCTCGGCGGCGGTTTGCCATTGCAGCGCGACGAATGCCGCGACGACGCCCGCGAGTGCGAAAGCGATGACGAACGCGAGCGTGGCCGCCATGGCCGGCTGGCCGATGCGGGAGAGGCGCAAGAGGCGCCGGCGCGCCGTGCCGCGCGCGGCGTTGCCCGGTGGATTAGCGCCAGTGCTCATGGCAACGGCCCAGCACGGAACGTTTCTGCGCAACGGATGCGTAAGCCATTCGCATGTGAAGTAGCGACTGCATTGGAGGGAACCCGGCGCCGGACGTCGCGCGGGCTGCTTGCCCCAATTTTATGTTCGGCGCGTACGCCCGTCTTGAAAATCTTTCGCGCTGTGTGAGCGCCCCGGCGCATCCCGCCGGGGCGGCTGTCCGGCAGGCCGGCTCACGCAGAGGATGTCTGTGCACCGGCGCCCTCGCAGGGCGGGCATGGGGCGGCGCGGACCGGCTCCTCAGGCAGTTCGACCGACTGACCCTGTTCCGGCACGCTGCAGTCCCAGTGCAGCGTTTCTTCGATGCGCCGGCGCAGCGCGTCGGCCGCGGCGGGTTCGCCGTGTGTCATGAACGTGCGCACGGGTGCGCAGGTCATGCCAGCCAGCCAGCGCAGCGTCTCCCGATAGTCCGAATGCGCGGAGAGTGAGGAGATCGATGCGACCTCGGCGCACACGCGCACATAGTCGCCATGCAGCTTGATGGCCGGTGCGTGCGCTTCCAGCGCCGCGCCGCGCGTGCCCGGCGCCTGGTAGCCGACGAGCGCGATCGTGTTGCGCGGGTCGGGTGCATAGAGGCTCAGGTGATGGAGCACGCGTCCGCCCGTGGCCATGCCGCTGCCGGCGATGATGACCATCGGCCCGTTGCGCGAAGCGATGGCTTTCGAGTCGTCGACGGTCCGCGTCATGAACGCCGCGTGGTCGAGGGCGTGCAACTGCGAGACCGTCAGCCGGTGCTCGCGCATATGGCGGCGGTAGAGGTCGGTGACGCTGATCGCCATTGGGCTGTCGAGGTAGACCGGGACATTGGCCATGCGCCCCGCCTCCTTCAGATGTGCGATGTGGTAGAGCACTTCCTGCGCGCGCCCCACGGCGAAGCAGGGCATCACCACGATGCCGCCGCGCGCGAACGTGCGCGCGAACACCTCGGCCAACTCGTCCTCCGGATTGAGGGCGGCGTGCAGCCGGTCTCCGTAGGTCGATTCGACCACGAGGTAGTCGGCATGGGCCGGCGGGGCGGGCGCGCGCATGATGGGGTCTTCGGGGCGCCCGAGATCGCCCGAGAAGGCGATCACCGTATGCCCGCTGCACAGCACGACGGTCGCGGCGCCGAGAATGTGGCCGGCCGGCAACAGCCGGAAGCTCAGGTGCTCGCCGAGCGACACCGGCGCGTCGAACTCGCGCGGCCCGATGAGCCGCACGGCCGCTTCGGCGTCTTCGAGCGTATAGAGCGGCAGCGCCGGATGGTGCTTCGAATAGCCGTGCCGGTTAGCGAACGCGGCGTCCTCTTCCTGCAGCCGGGCGCTGTCACGCAGCATCACTTCGCACAGGTCGGCCGTGCCCGGCGTGCAATAGACGGGGCCGCGATAGCCGTTACGGGCAAGCACCGGCAGATAGCCGCAGTGATCGATGTGCGCGTGCGTGAGGATGACGGCGTCGAGCGAATCGGCGGGAAAGGGCAGCGGCGCCCAGTTGCGCAAGCGCAGGTTCTTCGTGCCCTGGAACAAGCCGCAGTCGATCAGCACCCGCTTGCCTTGCGCCTCTAGCAGATAGCGCGAACCGGTGACCGTCTGCGCCGCACCCAGAAAGGTCAGCTTCATCATGCTCTCCTCGCCATGCGCCCCACGGCGCGCCTGATACGGATTGGAGCGCGCTTTGCCGCTGCGCAATTGACCTGTATCAGATGGTTGGGCATTGCCGCGCCGGCGCTTGGGCTTGAGCCAGATCAATCGGGGCGGGCCGGACGATTCATACATTGGGGCGTGCGGCTCGCTGTCGCGGGCCGGTCTTCCGGTAGGAGTCGCTGCGATGTCTGATGAATCGAATGGGCTCCGGGTCCTGGTCCTGGTCCTGGCCACGGCGATGCTCGTGGCTTGCGCGAGCGATGCGAGCCATGACGCCTTCCGTCACACGGAAACCGAGCTGGAGGCGGCGCGCGAGCAGGCGTTGATCGAATGCACGACGCCCGGCGACTGCGCGCAGGCATGGAACCGGGCGCGGGCGTTCGTCCAGCAGCATTCGCCGACGCCGATCGAGCGCATCACGAGCGAGTCGATCGAAACGCGCATGCCGCACGAGTTCGGCGTGGCGTACTTCTGGGCGGCGCGCGAGACAGCGGACGACGGGACGACGACGATTCGTCTGAAGGGAATGTGCCGGGGCATGTACAGCACCGATAACGGGCCGGGATGGATCTACGGGCCCTGCGCGGCTCAGCTGCGCGAGGCGCAGCTCGAATTCGCGCGCGAGGTGGGCGGCGTGAGGTGAGGACGGCTGGAGGGTCGCAGTGCGGCTAGACATAATGTATTGGACCTGCTGCACCTCAAGCGACGCGGGTTAAGCTTGAGGCTCCAAAAAAACCAAAGGCTCAGAGCCGCAATTGAGGAGAGCAGGTCGTGAAGCGGTTTAGCAAGTTCGTTGGGTTGGATGTGCACAAGGCAACGATTGCGGTTTCTGTGGCCGATGCGAACGGAGGGGAAGTTCGTTACGTTGGCGAGATTGCGAATACGCCGGAGACGATCGAAAAGCTGGTTCGGCAGTTGAGAAAGGGAGACGCGCATCTTTCGTTCTGCTATGAGGCAGGGCCGTGTGGATACGGGATTTACCGGCAGCTCAGCGAGCTCGGCTGGGATTGCCAGGTTGTCGCACCGTCCCTGATTCCACGGAAAGCAGGCGAACGGGTCAAGACTGACCGCCGCGATAGTCTGATGTTGGCGCGCCTGCACCGGGCCGGAGAGCTCACAGCTGTTTGGGTTCCCGACGATGCGCAGGAAGGGTTGCGCGACCTAACCCGAGCGCGCGAGGACATGAAGCACCTGCAGCGTCAGGCCAAGCAACGCCTGTCTGCCTTTCTGCTTCGATACGGCAAGTGCTACAGCGGCAAGAGCAACTGGACCCAGGCGCATTATCGGTGGCTGGAGCAACAGAAATTCGGACAACCAGTCCAGCAGATTGTGTTTCAGGAGTATGTTGACACCGTCAAGGCGCTCAGCAAGCGTATCGATGGGCTGGACACGCAACTTGAGCGCGTGGCAAACGAATCAGTGTTCTGGCCAGTGATCGAAGGCCTGATGGCGCTGCGTGGCGTCAACCTGCTGACTGCGATGACGGTGGTCGCCGAGATTGGTGATCTGAGGCGCTTCGACAGTGCCCCGCAATTGATGGCCTATCTGGGTCTGGTGCCCAGCGAGCACTCCAGCGGCGCCACCAGATCGCGTGGCGCAATCACCAAAACCGGCAACGCTCACGTGCGCCGGGTATTGGTCGAGGCATCCTGGACGTATCGCCATCCAGCCAGGAAAACCGCGCATCTGCAACGCCGTGCAGAGCGAACCAGCGAAGCGGTCCAGGATATTGCCTGGAAGGCACAAAAACGCCTGTGTGCGCGTTATCGATTAATGGAGGGTAAAGGCAAACTCAAGGTACAGGCATGTACTGCAGTCGCACGCGAACTGACAGGCTTCATATGGGCAATAGGCCAGGCGTTGGAGCAATCGTCAATACTGGTGTACGCGGGCGGGGCGGCATGATCAGGCGGCCAGCGCTTGAGGAGCCGGTGTGCTGTCGATCACCGGGGTTCCGTCTTTGAAGGGGACGCCCTTCAGAAGCTGATCAATTTTCTCGGCACCACGAATCCTCCTCCAGGTCTGCTCGGCCGCTTCAATCAGCTTGAACGCCATCGCGAGGAAGGTCGAGCGCGACAGACAGTTGCGCGTGCGGCTCGTGCGATGGCGTACCGTCGCAAACGTCGATTCGATCGGATTCGTGGTCCGCACATGCTGCCAGTGCTCCGCAGGAACGTCGTAGAACGCCAGCAGTGCGTCTCGATCCTTCGTGAGCTTCTCGACCGCCTTCGGGTACTTGGCCGCGTACACGTCGACGAACTGATTGAACGCAACAATCGCATCGGCGCGCGTCGCGGCATTCCAGATCTCTGCGAGCGCTGCCTTGGCCTTGCCGTGCTGCGACTTGGGCATCGCGTTGAGGATATTTCCGACCTTATGGAACCAGCAGCGCTGATGTCGCGTCTGCGGGAACACCTCGTCCAGTGCCGCCCATAGTCCCATCGCGCCGTCACCAACCGCGAGCAGTGGCGGCGCCTGCAGGCCGCGCGCTTTCAGATCGAGCAGCAGTTCAATCCACGATTGTTTCGACTCGCGGTAACCGTCGCAGAGCGCAACGCGCTCCTTCTCGCCGTCCGGCTTCACGCCGATGATCACCAGCAGGCATTGACCGTCGGAATCCTCCGTTCGCGCCTGCGTGTGGATGCCATCGGCCCACCAGTAGACCCAGCGTGAGCTCGACAGGTCCCGCTTGTTCCATTGCTCAAACTCGTCTGCCCAGGCGGCCTTCAGGCGGCTCACAACGCTCGCTGACAGCCCTTTGGCCTGTTCGCCCAGTAACTCCGACAGGGCGTCGCCCATGTCGCCGGTCGACACCCCACGCAGGTAAAGCCACGGCAGCGACGACGACACGCGCGGTGACTTGCGCACATAAGGCGGCACGACCGATGAATTGAACTTGATGCCCGAGCCCGAGCGGTCGCGAACCTTCGGAACCTTCACCGGTACCGGGCCCACCGCCGTGACGATCTCGCGCTCTGGCAGGTAGCCGTTGCGCACGACCGCGCGCCGGCCGTCCATCGTCTTCACATTCGAATACTGCTCAAGCATCGCCGCCAGTTCCGCCTCGATTGCCTGCTGGATGATTCGCCGCGCCCCTTGCTGGATCAGATCGTCCAGGCCGGGCACGCCGCCCTCAAATTGCGTTTCTGCTGTTTGACTGGTGCTCGTTTCCTGCGTATGTTTCGCCATGGTGGTGGAGTTCGATTGAGGAAGTGTTACCGTGAGAAGCAACATTCTCCTTCAATCGCCACCGCCTTCTCCTGCCTCCTCCCTACGCCGCATACACCACTTCCGACGATAACTC
>NZ_JAKLJA010000022.1 GCF_022213065.1 Paraburkholderia tagetis | reverse complement strand
TTCATTCGAGGGGTGCAAGGTAACGTCCTGCCAGACCGCGCCAGCATCATGCTCCGCGTGTCTCTAGGTGGGGGATTTTGAGGTGCCCACAGGTGGGGGAATTTGCCCGCCCATCGGGGTCGGACTATCCTGGTACAAAGGCCAAAGAAGTGGAGGGAGACGGGACTGGATTGGCAGGCGGCGCGAGTGGCATCGACAGATGCAAGCAGGCATTCTCCAGCTTGCTCGAGGATGTCGGCCAGTGCGACTTCTACTCGCAATTCAGGAAGGTACCGGTGCCCGGCACCCAGTTGGGCATCTTCTTTGATAAGAAGCGCGTCTTCGCAGTCGATGTGAACGGTGTGAAGGTAGGGGCTTTTCCCACATCGTTCAACTATCTTGCGACCTGTCTGGCGGCTGGCGTGACTTATGTTGGCGTCGTGAAGTCTTCTGCAGACAAGCCTGTTCCCACCGTCGAAGCTGACTTCGTTCCACAATAATTATGGCCCCCACAGACGCAGTTCTGATTGTTGGGGAGCTGGTTGTCGACTACACGCTCGCCCGCCATGGTGCGATATGCAAGCTTCGTTTAGGTGGTGTCGCGCACGCTGCGCGAGGACTTTGGGCTGCGGGCCTCGATTACTCCGTGGCAGCCGTCTGTCCACGGTATCTGGTAGACGAAGCGAAGCGCTATCTACACGCGTGCGGCTGTAACGAGTTCATCTGGCTTGGTGAAGTCATCGGCGCTCCGAACGTCATCCTCATCGGAGACGCAACGGAGGTCTCACATCAAGGCTATGAAGACTTGATGCGCAACAACAAAGTCGTGAAATTCTGCGACCCGCTTCCGCGGCTCGACGCTTACCAGAAAGTCGTTGTCTTTCCCGGTCGGTTCGATGTCAACGAACTCGCCAGCGCCTTCTCTAACGACGCATGCTTCTCATTCGACATCGCGTATGACCTGGACGACCTGTCAGCGCTCGAGGCATACAGCGGGCGCACGCAGGCGCTCATCATCTCGACGTCGTCTTCATTGTTCGAGCGGCTCGGCAGCGACGATGTTGGCGGGTTGATAGCCGCGGTCAAGAAACTGTCGCCGGACGTGTTCTTGCTGAAGGAGAATCGCGGCGGCAGCCGGCTCTTCGATTTGCGGGACGGCGGCGTCGAGGAAATACCCGCGACCCTCGGCAAAACGGTCAACTCCGTCGGAGTTGGCGACGTCTACACCGCCGTGATGGTCGGTCTCTCTCACAAGGGATGGAGTGAAGCCGCATGGCGCGGCTGTCAGGCTGCGACGGTGTACTCGCAGTCCACGTTCCCAGACGACATCCAGCGCGACGTGCAACGAGGGTTCCTGCTGTCTCTCGATGCGCTGCAGTCGCTCGGCGGGACAGTGCTTCCTTGGCACGACCGACCGCGCTATTCCATCTACCTTGCTGGCCCGGACTTCTCCTATGTTGAGAAGCAGGAGCTCGACCGAGCTGCGGACAGCCTGAAGTATCACAATTTCAAGGTGCGTCGTCCCATTCAAGAAAACGGCGAGCTGAAGCGGCCCGCGAGCGAAACCGACCTGCGTCGCACTTATTACATGGACTGCCAGCTGCTCAAGGAGTGCGACGCGGTCTTCGCAGTTCCGCTCGACCGTGACCCAGGCACGCTCGTCGAAATCGGCATGGCAATCGAGATGGGCAAGCCAGTCATCACCTACGACCCGCGGCAGGAAAATGAGAACACGATGGTCGTCGTCGGAAGTTCGGTATACTCCGCCGACTTCGACGCGTGCCTCAACGGCACTTTTGAAGCTCTTGCCAAATTGAGGGCTGAATCGTGATGAAAAGAGCGCTGCTTCTGGCCTCTGGCGGCCTGGACTCAACGACTGTTGGGTACCACCTCGCGGCAACGGGCGTTGACGTCGTCCCAATCTTTTTTGACTATGGGCAACATTGCGTGGACGTTGAGTGGAGTAGGGTCAACGAGGTCCTGCCCGCCGATATGAAGCGGCCTGAGCGCTTCGACATTTCAGATATCTTCAGAGGTTCGCAGTCGCGGCTGATTCGCGAAGCTGACCTCTGGACTGAAGAGGTCAAGGACGACGACTTGTACATCCCGTACCGAACGATGCTGTTTTTCGCCGCTGCGGCGGCGCGCGCACAGACGGTCGGAATCCTGGATGTCTATACTGGCTTCATCAACAGCAACCATGCCAAAGAAATTGACTGTACTGCCGCATTTATGAACAGCCTTGACGGACTTACATCGAGCATTGGTCCCGTTCGCTTTCACTCACCGTTCCGCTATTCGTCCAAGGCGGATGTGGCCCGTTTGGCTGCGGAGCTTGGTGTGCCCATCGGACGAACCTACTCGTGCCAGGCGTCTGCACAGTTTCCGTGTGGTGCTTGTCCGAACTGCGTCGAGCGCCTGAACGCATTGAAAGAGGCGAAGCTGGTATGAGAAGGACTGGCCCCAAAGCGTCCGCCATTGAAGTGTTGCTCGCAGCGCGTCGCATTGCCGACCATGCGAAGGACGAGGGCGCGCTCTTCGAGGAGAAGCACCCGCGTGCTACTTGTGAGCACCTGGGCGCCGTTCTCGCGGATTCGGTGCTCCAGGCTGGGCTCAACTACACCACCGTTGTGCGTCCACGGGTGTTGGCTATCCTCCGCGGACATCCGACTCGCCTCACTATTTCGTCGTTGGTAGCGCTGATTCAGGATGGCAAGACAGGTGCATTCTTGAACTGGAGGCATCACGAGAAGGTGAGCCGTTTCGAAGCGTTGGTCGTCTTTCTGAAAGATTGGGGAATCGAGGATGTGAAGGACTTGCGCGCCGGACTGGTGTCTGACGAATTCTGTAATGCGATTCAGACTGTCAACGGCATTGGTCCAAAGACCGTGGACTACATGGCGTGCCTCGTTGGCATCGACTCCATCGCAGTTGACCGTCACGTGCGGACGTTCGCCAAGACAGTTGGTGTCGAGAACGATGACTACCACTTCCTGCGCAAGTCGTTCTGCTGCGCGGCCGACCTGCTCTCACTTCCACGGCGCGAGTTCGACGCCTGGCTCTGGCGCCGCGCTGCGGTGCCGACCCAAGTGCAGTTGACCCTCGGGGTATGAGCGCGATAACGCCCATGTAATCGACATCGACTCCTAGTCAGCGCGAGACGGGCTGCCCTTCGACATACCTCTGCTGGAAGCACAATGACCGCAACCGACGCGCCGCAGACTGAACACGAGGTCGAGTCGCTTCAGAAGTCTATCGCCGCGGGTCGCCCCACGGCGATGCGCCTCACTCAACTGCTTGATGTTCAGGCGTTTGGGCGGCTATTGTCAGAAAAGGGGATTGCCGTAGAAATCTCGTACGTTGTCGTGACAGCCCACCAATGAAACATCAAGGTCGGTCAGTCAGTGCCAGTTAAGTTCAGGGCGACCCGGGAGAGCAAGGTCAGTTACGTCGTCTTGTGAACGGGCGTACTCCGGAGCGGGTTAGCCTTCCTCGATTCACGAATCCATTCTGACGTCCTCGAGTTTCCCAGGGGCCTTTTCGCTTTTCGTGATTTCAATGGACTTCACGTCCAAGTCTTCGAAATATTCGGTGTCGTCGGGATACAGCTTATGCAAGACCTTCCAAATCATTTCGTCGCGCAATTCGTGACGGTCTGCCCCGAAGTGCGCACGCCTGTGGTCGTCTGCGCAAATGGCAATGACGTTCTTGACGGCGTCGGAGCCGCCCAAATTAAGCGGGATGACGTGGTGCGCCTCTAGGTAGTAGGTGCCTTGTGGCGTCGGAAAGCCAAGCTTTCCGCAAAACTCACAGCAACCGCTCGCCGCCCGCCGCTTTACATCTCTTACCACTTGTGGGTCCCGCTCGTAGATGGCCGTCCTGGTGAGCTCAACAGTCTTTGACGGTGGTGGGGGCGGTGGGCTACCAGTCAACTTCGCGCGTCGCTGGTCGACTGCATATGCGTCGAATCCTTCCGCCTGTGGCTTGCCTCGGATAACGACAATGTGGCCGTTTTCGTCCCGGTGATGGGGATACCATTTCTGCGAATCCAGTTCTCGCAGATGTGCCTCACTCGTCTCTCGCAGACCGACGACTCTGCGAACGCCTTCGATAATGGCGACATTGAGCGGAGCCTTTGTGTAATAGGCTTGAAGGATGACACTGGCTACCGCGTAGGCGCGATTGATTTGCACTGTCAACGCAGTGCTCCTGTTCTTTTCGGCCCAATCGCTAGCCTGGTCGAGGAAGTAGATTTCTCCTTCCTTCTCGAGCATGTCGTCGTGCCACTCAAAAATGAGATAAGTGCCGCTCTCATTGCTGAAGCACCAATCGTATTTGTTCGTCATCTTCAAGCCGAGTTCGTCGGTGATTTCCTCGACGTTTTGCTTTTTTGTCGGCTTCAGGTCTTTCAGCGTCGTCATAACTGCTTGTCCTTTATATTCTTTCCGGTCTCCGTCTACCGCCCCGCCCAATGCTGTTGGCGAGGTCAGGCAGGTCCCACACTTTCGGGCGCAACACCGTCGCCTGATTCACTATACGCTGTCCCGAAGTGCCTTTCTCTATGGCGGTTGGGGCACACTGCAATCGCGTTCTCGAAAGTGTTGTCCCCGCCGTCCGCGAGCCGAATCGGATGATGCATTGCAAGGTACGGTCGGCCATTTGGGCGCGTGAACGAGGCCGGACTTCTGCAGCTCTCACAGATGCCCGCTGCTCTGAGCAGCACCTCGGCGATGACATAGGCATTTCTCATGAAAGCCCGGCTTAGAACGAGTTGCTGTTCCGGCTTCGATGATGTCGGTCGTAGGCGCACAGGCCGTGTCCCAATTATCGCCGACAGACATCGCTACGCCGGGTCTGTGGTGTGGCATAGTTCGGGGACTATTAACAGACGAGAAAACTATGACGACGCTCGAAAGCATTCAGGCGCGTATCGCGAAGCTGCAGGCACAAGCCGAGACGTTGGTCGCAACGAAGTCGACTGCTGTGTTGGAGAAAATCCGCGGGCTGATGGAAAAGCATGACATCAGCCTCGCTGACCTCGAAGCGCATGTTGGCAAAAGGCGTGGTCGCAAGTCCGGGGCAAAATCTATGGTCGGCAAGAGCACCACTGTGGCGATGTATGCGGACCCGAAATCGGGTGCTACTTGGAGTGGACGCGGCCGTGCGCCGTCTTGGATTGCCGGCGCGAAGGACCGTTCGAAATTCCTCGTTGATGGCAGCAAGCAGAAGGCGGCGCGCGCTGAACACAAAGCGGTGAAGGCCGGTAATTATGTTCGTGGCGTGCAAGCTCCGAAATACAAGGACCCAAAGACGGGGGCAACATGGAGCGGTCGTGGCCGAGCGCCGGCTTGGCTTGCTAGCGTTAGAGACCGCTCGAAGTTTTTGATTGCAGAGGCTGCGGAGTCCGCAGCGGCGCCGAACGCGACAGCGGTCAAGGCGGTGACTGCCAAGAGGGCTGTCGCGAAGAATGCCACTGTATCGAAGAAGGGGCTCGCCAAGAAGGCTGCCGCAAAGACGGTGGCAGCACAGGCTCGGAACCCTGCCTCCAACGACGGTGCGACCGCGAAGGCGCCCGTTGCTCGCAAAGCGCGTGTGCCGAGGAGCACCACGAAAGCCGCGCGTCCTGTCGATGCTGCCGTGAACCAAGCAACGACTGGGGTTGCGAGCACGCCTGCGGCGGCCTAAGCTGGAAACAAGACGGGCTGTGCAGGATTGCGGCCCGGCTAAGCATGCGTGCGTGAGGATGCCGTGGAGACGGGCACAGTTGCTGGCATTGATGTTGGCGGAGCAAGGAAGGGATGCCATATGGTCATCCTCCGGGGCACGAGCATCCTCAGCAACGTGAGGCGTATGACGCCGGCGGAGATGCTACGGGAGTGTCTTAAGTTTGACGTGAAAGCGGTCGGTATAGACGCACCGTGCAGATGGGCAGAGGCGGGTAGTGGCCGCTTGGCCGAGCGGGAACTGGCGCGGCAGCACATCCATTGTTTTGCCACGCCAACACAAGAGCAAGCGAAGTCCAGCCCTAGCGGTTTCTACGACTGGATGCTGTGCGGTGAGCTGGTCTATCACGCGTTTGCCGCCGCCTATCCGCTTTTGAATGACCGAGAATATGAGGGCAACCGCGTGACTTTCGAGACGTTTCCTCACGCCATCGCGTGCTCTGTGCTGGGCAGGGAAACCGTCTCCGCCAAAAGGAAGCTCGTCGAGCGCAGAAAGCTCCTTGAGACCGTTGGCATCAATCCGTTGCCGTTGAGGTCAATAGACTCTATCGACGCCGCCCTGTGCGCATGGACCGCAGGACGCTTGGTCGCTGGGCATGCGAGGTCCTATGGGGACGCCGCAGGTGGATACATCCATGTCCCAGATTCCGCCGGTCAACGCTGCAATCCTAATAGGCTGGCTTGAACAACTCGTAACCGGGTCAGTTGCTTGTTGATGCGGCTCCAATCGACGGGCCGTCACGGAATGGGCGCGGCGGAATGCGTGCGACACGGTTTGAATTCGGCGGCTCCGCCTTGAATGGTCGGCACCTCTAAGGGCGCAGTTAGGAGGTCGTCAAAGGCGCGCGCGGCCTCGTGATTCGAGGCTCGCTGCGGTGAGGTTCGATATTCTATCGAGCAGCGTGTAGTCAATGCTGCTCGTAATCGCGCAAGCCGCGAATCGCCGCAAGGCCCCTCAGGGGAAAAGCTTGTGGACGGAGTCTTCGTAGCGCTGCTCCGCATTTAGACCTGAGGTATCCAGCCCGTATGTCCTTAAAAGCCAGCGCGACTCGCCGCCGGCTTCACCGTCGACAGTTGTTCGGCCATGTAGGCCAATACGATTGTTAACTAACAAAATGTCGCCCGGAGCGATTGCGACGCCGGTCGCACAGGTCTTGCAAGCGTTTGCGAAAGCCTCGACGGCATCTGCAGCTGCTCCCTCTTCGTCGTCTGCGCCTGCGCTACTGTGACTGAAACGGACCCACAGCTGGCCGTTGACGTCGAAAAGCAGTTCTCCGCCGTCGACCTGGTGTTCCTCTCCAAGGATGCGCTGCGTCCCATCTCGGAAGGTTCCTTGTGCCCGGATAATAAACTGAGGCTTCTTCAACTCAGCGATTTGGCCTTCGGTAAGCTGCGGAAGAATCTGCGAAAGCGGCATTACAGTCGTTGCCGCATTCGTCGGGTTGCGTAGACCGGACAGGCAAACAAAATCCGGCGACGGTGCGATACGGACCTCCTCGCTATCAAACTGTCCACGGACCGGAAAGCTGACCGCGTCTGTATGCCCATGCATCGAGCTGCGTGATTTCTCCGGGACGTAACCGTCACCGGGGATGATAACGAGGTTGACAAACAACTCGCCGTCGTTCTCGGAACCATACGAAACCGTATCGAGCCCGAGCGTCGCAATTGCCGTAATCGACGATGCGCGGGCGAGAAGCGTGCCTTCCGCGTCGGGGAGCGGCAAAAAATCTTCTGGCGTCGCTGGGAGCCCCGCCACGTCGAAGGCGTTAGGCAGGTGGATGTAGGCCTCCGTCCATGCCTGCTCCCGAAGAGCGTTCAGGTCCGTACCTGTTCGCGCCAGCTCGTCACGAACCAGCCTGCTCAGCTCTTCGCCGGTGCTGACGGGGTCCGCGAGGCAGTCGCACGCTTCTTCAAGTGTCATTCCTGCACGCCAACGGTGCACTGCTGCTCGGACAGCGGCGGAAAATTCAGCGTGAATCAGGGCGGCCCCCAAGTTTGATATATTGTTGATACATGCTTATACTAAATACAAACCAACATACTGTCCAGCATGCGAGCCAAGATTCTGCCCCAAACTGATGCCACGCGCGCGGCCCACTTGTTTGCTCAATGGGCTCATCTGATTTGCGTCTTGTCTGCGAACGTAAGATTCCGTACGGATGCTCGAGACTCGGCTGTGAGGTGTACCGTCACTCTTCCGAATGAGGACGTTCTCGATGTGTCGGCTAGCTCAGCTGAAGCGGCGGCATTGGAGATGATGAGCACGCTCAACTCTAGGGTGCTAGAGGCACACAGCGAGACAGGCTGGGACACTGAATACCAAAAAATACTCGATAAAGGTAATGAGCCCACGGAGGCAGTTATGCATAGCGAATCTCGGCACCGCGCCAGTGAAACGAGCCGTACGAAGGAGCGCCAAGACACCATTGGTGTCAGCAGCAAGAGAGCGCTGCAAGTGGCCGTGGGCGAATTGGCAGACATCCGAGGGGATTCGGTTGCAGCTGTCGCACGTGAACTAGTGGCGGATGGCTTTGAGGAATTTGAGAAGAGGAGTCGATGCGAAAGTCCCACTAAGCTTCTCTTGAACTATGAGTCAAGATTGTCTGCTCTTGACGGTGATGACACTGTTCAATGGATGGTCAGGTTGAGCCGCCGTTTGTCTATCCGACTGAAGCTAACTGCCAAGGAGTATGGGAAATCCTCGTCGCAGCTTGTTGCAATGTGCATGGCTGATTCGCTCTCTCGGCAACAGCGCCTAGCTGAATCGGCTGCCACTGAGACAGAACTTGTCCTGGCACGAGCCGCTGTCGCAGCAGTCAAGGGACCAAAAGTGCGGCGATTGGCGGTGGAGGTAGGGATAGGGAGCTATGCCCCTCTTGTCAGTGGGATGCTTGCTGGAACTATCGAGACACCTCCAAAGTTGCTTGATGCTATATCGGCGAGTCTGGACGTATCCCGGATTGCACTTAAACAAGTGCTCGCCGAATCGTTTGAAGAGTCTGCCGTGCCGGCATTCAAATCCGAACACGTGAAGCCACACGTACACCTTGAACCTCAAAAATGGGAAGATGCAGTCAGGTCATTGGCATTGTCCGATGACGAAACTACCAGACTGATGAAGTTCAAAGACTAACGTCACTAATGAACCCATTCGAGCGGGCACGCACTGAAGCAAACAAGCTTCGGCAGCAATTGTTGAATCGCTGTACAAAAGGTGTGCCAAACAGCCTTGAACTGCTCTCGTCCGTCGAGGATGAGCTTGAGCTCTGTATTGAGAAGGTTCCTGCGGCCTTCGCTGCCCTTGGTGGCGGCGGTGCTGTCCTGAAGAGAAAGGAATGCTTCATCTACGTTCGGAACACCGTCAGCGACGATGAATATTCGTACCTGGTCGCTCATGAGCTAGGGCACTGGAAGCTAGACGCTGACAAGCCGGAATTGACTATCGCAGACCTCAAAGCATTGATGGGAAGCGAAGGCACACCCGCAGCAATAAAGGTTGAAGCGTACGGTGCGCGCGAGCGTCAGGAATTGCAAGCGAATGTCTTCGCTCGGGAGTTACTGTTGCCTCGAGATGTCGCTGCAACTTTGTGGCGTCAAGGCAAAGGGCCTCGTGTGATTGCGCAGGCTTTGGTGCTTCCGTTGGAGTTGGTCCGGCAGCAGATGCTTGACGGCGTATTGCTTCCAAAGGCAGCACAGGTCGCGCCTCGGAATTTGCCAGCTCCCAGTGATGACCAAAGATTAGCTGCTGAGGCCCCAGAGAGATTCGTAAACGTTGTCGCCGGTCCCGGTACTGGAAAGACGACCACGCTGGTTCACAGAGTCAAATACCTTATTGAGCAGCAGAATGTAGACCCAAGTCGTATTCTGGTCCTCACATTCACAAATAAAGCAGCCTTCGAGCTCGTTGAGAGGCTTCGTGTCGCGGGCATTCAGCGCGCCGCTGACATTTGGGCGGGGACATTCCATGCTTTTGGCTTGGAATTCCTGCGGAAATATCATCAGCATTACGGACTTGACCAAGACGTGCTGGTTGCGGACAGACTGCACGAGGTAACGCTTCTTGTGCGCAATCTGCCGGTTGTCGATTTGCAGTATTACCTGCGAGTTGAAGACCCTTATGACTGGCTTCAGACGGTCCTCAAATGTATCCAGCGCCTCAAAGAAGAACTCGTTAGTCCAGGCGAGTATAGGCAGAGACTGAAGTCACTCGACCCCGCCCCGGAAGAGCTTCAGCGCGAACGCGAGGATATTGCCACGCTGTATGAACTGCACGAGCGTGTCCTCGCAGAAGCGAAAATGGTCGACTTTGTCGACCTGGTTGCGAAGCCGGCGCTACGGATTCGAGATGATAGAGATAGCGTTGCAGAGTTTGCAAATCATTTCGAGCATGTGCTCGTAGACGAATATCAGGACGTCACCGAGGCGATGGTGATGCTCGTTCGCCAACTCGCAGCGCGAGCAAAATCGCTATGGGTTGTGGGGGATGTGCGTCAGGCGATACATCACTGGCGAGGTGCGTCTGTACGAAGCCTCATGAAGTTCGAGCATTCCTTCAAGGGAAGTGGCGATACCTCGAGTGTACGGAAGTATTCACTAGACTCGAACCGCAGAAGCTCGCAGGAAATTTTAGACCTCTTCTCAGAAGCCGGCCGAGTTCACACGTTGCAGACCGAACTCCCGCTGGACGAGATGTACGCAGTTAACGGCAAGAGCTCGCTTTTGCCGCAACTGATTTCGTGCGTCGAGAAAGTCGACATCGCCGAAGCAATCGTTCAGGAAATACTGAAGCAGAACGATGAAGGTAAAGGCATAGCTTTCCGGAATCAGGCAGTTCTCTGTAAGCGCAGTGCTGACATCGAGTTTATGTCGGCTTACCTGCGTCGCCATCAGATTCCAGTCCTCCACATTGGTGAACTGGCGCAGCGGCCGGAAGTGAAGCGTTTAGTTTGTCTCATGCAACTCCTTTGTGAGCGAGAACCGCGCGCGCTGGTTGGACTTGCAGACATACCTAGTTTCTTTATGCCGTGGGCGGACATTCGACGGCTGCTCGAGTTTTCCCACGGTGATATAACGTGGCAGAGAGGTCGCTGGCGCGGAAAGACATTTGAGGGTATGTCGGAGGCGGCGGCCGCAGCAAGTGAGAACTTGCGAGTTCTGCTGGCTGGCTTCGACCGCCACACCAATCCGTGGCAATTTGTCTGTGACTTGCTGCTTGAGCGTCGTTTTGTTATTCCCCACCCGGGTGATGTCTCCCTCGACGCACAGACTATCCGCGTTGCCCTGTGGCAGTTTGCATATTCGGTTCGGAATGGCGACGGTGACGTACGGCAGGCGCGTCTGTCTCGATTCCTGTTGCGGCAGCAGCTTCGGCAAAGGATTGGTGAGACATATGCGGACAGGGAGCTGCCGCCGGAAGCGTCGGAAATGGATGCTATACGTCTGCTGACAGTACACGCAAGCAAAGGGCTGGAGTTTACCTCGGTGCACGTGGGCTTCGTGGACCCGGCTTTTTTTGGCTCTGAACCTCCGACATGGGGAACCTCTGAGTCCATTACTCATCTGGTTCCCCCAGCTGTGTTGGGCAGCTCCGACAAAGAGTTCGCGTTCGAGTCAGCAATTGAGAGGAATAACCTTTTCTACGTGGCTCTGTCTCGAGCGAAGCTTCGATTGCAGCTCTACGAAAGCGGCGTGCGTAAGCCGATTGACAGGCTGGCACAGCTTCGTGCTTGCGGCGCAAAGTATCAATTCAGAAAGTTCAATGGGAGCGTAGTGGCTTCGGTGGGCAAGTCGACGCCTGGTGCAATTGGCACACAATTGCGGAGGCGTGTTTCATTGGATGAATTTGAAGCGTACATCCGTTGTCCTTTGCAGCACCACTACCGCTATAACCTCGGCCTCAAGCGCGAACAGGATACGGATGTTTCGATACGAGCGCGTTGGGCAGTTATGGAGACGCTTCATGTCGTTGCACAAGGCGGTACGACGCCAAAAGATGCGTTTGCTGCCGCTTGGGAGAGTCAACAACTTCCGCCGAAAGCAAAGGATGCCGGACTTCGTCGAGACGCTGTCATCGTCTGCCAACGGGGTCTGAATATTCTGCGGAAGAACGACGGACTGCTGCACGAGTCTCTCGTCGCGAGAATAGGTGAAATTGAAGTCGAGCTGCCCTGGGTTATCGAAAGGCCGGGGTCGAAATACCACATGATTCGATTCTCGACACGAGGGGCAACCGCTACCAGAGATACCTTGAGGCCTCTTCTGCTCGACTTGGTCGACCGGGATTCTCGGCCGATGGTTCTCCACACCCTGGTCGCTCAGAAAGAAATCGAAGTCGAACAAAGCAAGTGGTTGGAACGAACCGGGGCGTACAAGGCTGCTGTGCGTCTTGGTGCCGACGACCGCACCGCGAAACCCGGAAGACATTGTGGGCGTTGTGCATACCTTGGCATATGTCCGGTAGTGCCGGTTTGAGTTGGCTTCGGCGAGCTGTGCCGAATCGGGCAGTCGGCGCGGCCTCCAACACTGCCTTCCGCTGGTTCCCCCTTTCCGTGTCGCAGCGGATTGGTTGGGGCCGCCGGACCTGAGCAGCCTTTCGGAGTTCGGTGGACGAATGGTCCCCAAGGGGGATGCTAAGCCCTCGAATTTAAGTTTGTCGTCGGGCCGCAGTCGCAACCCGTTTCTTCATGGGTGAAATCGCTCCTTCGAGTCGGGGGGCCAGTCTCCGAAGCTCATTGCCGATGAGTGGAACACTACTCTGGCCCGCATCGATTGTGGGGTGCCGCTCAACCAGTTCACGCTTCTCGCAGGCAACCTGTCTCCACCGAAAATCAGTTTCTCCTACGCTATCACTGGCGCAGCAGCACGACTGTCGAGCGGAAACGGGGCATGCCGTCCTAGCGGGTCCGCTGCTTTCGCAATACGCCAGTTACTCCGAATCCAACCAAAATTCGTTGTGGGAATGCAACATTATTTGATGTATGCATGCTCCGTTGATTCGGGAATTAAAAATTCTAAATTGGCTTATAAAAGGAGTATCAACGCTCATTGAAATTGCTGTTGAGTCGATATTCCATTGAATTCAAAATAAATATATGTCTGGTATTTTCAATTGCCGGATGTTTTCAAATGAATCTCTCGCGTGGTTAGTTTGTTTTCAATGCGAAATGTGAGCGTTGCCTCAGTCTTTGAGTGATTTTGCAACCATTGTGTTTTCGCAGAGCTAAGGCTTAACATGGCTTTTGTCTCACTTGCGTAAATGTGATTGTGAATGCCGCGATTTGTATTGATGGAGAGTATCTTGCCCGATTTTGGAATGGAACGTAAAACTACCGCGTGTAAGGACATGATGAAATCGCAATCCGATAAAGTCGAGGGCGAAAGACTTAGCGATTCGCTGGATATGGTCCTCGGAGGCATCGGGAAACCACTCGAATGTGAGCAAAGCTGCCACGCGATGGCCACTCACTTCAATGGAAAACCGGCGGTCGAACGATGGTTTGCTTCTCTGAATTCGGCGCTGAGCGCTCGCATTGACGGCTGGCAAAAGTTCGGAGGCTCGCATAGTGGCTAAACGCAGATACGGAATCGATAGCGCGAAGCGTGAACGGTACATCCGCGAGGGACGCGGGACGGGGACTGGGGCAGACTACAAGCCGTGGCTTACGATTCAGGACGTTCCTAGTGAAGGTCGTGTTCATCGTCCGTTCGGATGGACCACAAAGAGAGTTCATCATCTACTCTCTGACATCGAGTACCGCCACTTTCTACTGCTTGATTGGGCAGAAGCGGTGACCGATATCCGGGAGCAGTTTCCTCTTGATTTGGCGCGGACGCAGACTATTGCTGAAGAAGCAGGTATTGCCCATCCACGTGAGCCGGGTACGGGGGACATCCAGGTCATGACCACCGATTTTCTGTGTGTGGTCGAAAACGCGGGAGGGAGACGGCTATTCGCCTGGGCTATTAAACCAGCAGCGAAACTCGATGACCCTCGGGTAGTGGAGAAGCTTGAAATTGAGCGGCGATACTGGAAGGCCCAAGGCGATATCGAATGGCACATTAGCACCGAGCGGGAACTAAACGCGGACCGTGTCGAAGCGTTGGACTGGATGTACGGATGTTGGGACCTTGAGGGTATCAAGGAGCCACGATACGGCTTTATCGGCGACGCGAAATTCAGGATTGCATCGGCTGTCAGCTCCGACGCTTATCGCACTATTCCGTTAAACGATGCGTGTACTGAACTCGACGCTCGAAGCAATTGCATGGAGGGTACGCATCTGATGGTTGCACGGCACCTGCTCGCACGTCGGGTCCTGGTTTCGTCCGCACAAACGAAGCTATGGCAAGCCGAGATGGGAGCGCTCAGTCTCCGCGAGAAGGCATTTCACGAAGTGACGGCCGGAGGCAGCGAAGGTGCTACCGCTCGCCACGCGGCGTAGGAGCACTCTTGACATTCTTGCGAAATGAGCTAGTTAGCTTGGTCGAGCACGGCATCCGCATGCGCGTGCTCTGGGTTTCTTCGTCAGCCGATGCCCTTGTCGCAATCGACGTTGATGCCAAACGGACGATGCCCCAGTGGGTGAAGCGGTCAGAGTGGGAGGGTCTTCGCGATGATGGACGATTAGAGCTACTTTTCGACGACCCATATGTTCGACTGCCAGTCGAAGAGGCGATTAGCAACGCTTCTCGGGACCGACGAGACCGCGCGTGGGCATGCGTTGCTGGGATGGTCTGCGACGAACCAGCTGTGTTTGCTTCGGATACTCGTGCAAAAATGATTGCGAGCGCAGCCACCGTCCATGGTGTTCATGCAGATACTGTGCGTAACTGGTTGCTTGATTACTGGAAGCGGGGAATGACCCGTAATGCCCTACTCAGCGATTGGGACAGGTGCGGCGGGCCAGGAAAAGACAAGGCAACCAGTGACGTGAAGCGAGGGCGACCACGGTCCATCAGTCCTGGAACAGGAATGAACGTCGACGAGGAGGTCAAGAGGATATTCGAGGTGGTAATTAAAAACTACTACCTTAAAAATCCGAAGGCGACCTTGCGTGGGGTCTGGCGAACGATGCTGCGCAAATTCTTCTCCGACTGCGTCGCGGAAGAGGGAGGACGACTCATTCTTCGTGACGTCGACCGCATTCCCTCATATCGGAGCTTCGATTACTGGTTTCGGAAAACGAGAAATCTACGGCAAGAAGTAGTTGCGCGAAAAGGGAGAAAGTTTTGGGAGAAGACGCTCCGCCCACTTCTTGGAAATTCGACTAATGAGGCAATCGGACCGGGTTTTCGCTACCAGATAGATGCGACTATCGCTGACGTATATCTTGTGTCGAAGGCGAGCCCGAAGGACATCATTGGTCGTCCTGTGCTGTATGTTGTTATCGATGTGTGGTCTCGCATGATTGCCGGCATATATGTAGGCATCGAAAAGGCTTCCTGGGCGGCGGCGATGATGGCGTTGCTCAACGCCGGCTCGAACAAAGTGGAATTTTGTGCGCAATATGGAATCGAGATTGAGGCGGAGCAGTGGCCTTGTGAAAGTTTGAGTAGTGTTCTTCTCGGTGACCGTGGTGAGCTGGAATCGAAACTCGCAGAGAGGCTGTCGAATGTCCTTCAAGTCAAAGTCGAGAATACTCCGCCTTACCGCGCAGACTGGAAGGGTATCGTTGAGCGCAATTTCGGTTCACTGCATACGAAGTTCGCGCCTCTGGTCGACGGTTATATCGATGTTGACTATCAGGAGCGTGGAGGTCGTGACTATCGCCTCGATGCAACGCTTACCCTCGATGATTTTCTCCGCGTAATCATCCACTCGGTTCTCGAGCACAATGGGTCCGTCATCGATGGTTATCCCCTGACGGTGGAAATGTCGCGTGACGGTGTCGTACCTTCTCCGAACGAACTCTGGAAATGGGGCATTAGAAAGCGTTCTGGCTCTCTCAAAAGGTACAGCCTTGACACGCTGCGGTTCGCCTTGATGCATACGGCGAAGGCCACCGTCACGGGCTCCGGAATTGAGTTTCATTCGCGACAGTATCTGTCTGAATACGCGTTAGAGCGGGGGTGGTTTTCCAAAGCGCGGCGCGACGGCAAATGGAAGGTTGATATTTCTTATGACCCGAGAAATCTGGATGTGATTCTCTTGCATGACACGTTTGATAGAAGGCTGTTCAAGGTCTGCCGCCTTTCAACCAAGGACACCGAGCAATATGGGCTATCGCTTCAGGAATTGCTCAGTATGCAAAGACAGTCACGACGGAGAGAGGCCGAAGCCGTACACGGCATTCTTGAAGAGAAAATCAATCGCGAAGAAGAAATTTCTCGCATTGTCGAGCGGGCAAGGCATAGGAAGGAAGAGGCCGGACCGGACAGACGTAGTAAGGCAGAACGTACTGGAAATATAAAAGGTAACGGTGAGCGTGAGAGAGACGTGCAACGAAAAGTTGAGCACTTTCCGTTCATTGAACCGACTAGTGTCACATCGAACAGCGTCTTGCCATTACCCAAGCCACAAAAGGCGAGCTATGGGATGCCTTCAATATTTGAACTTTCTGATGATGAATAAAAAATGACTAGAAACGTAGGACCACTAAAAAAATGTTACGCGGTTGAAGCTCACTACATTCCAGCGACTCTTCCGGAGCACGCGGGTAATCCATTTGTGGAGGCATTGCCCGCTATCGCTACACAGAAAGAGTTGCTTCTGACGCTGCAGGAGTTTCCACCGTACTCTGAATCAGAGCGTGAACTGCCTCGAGCTGTACGCGCGCAGATGGTTTCACGGTTATTCGATTTTTTTCAGCCACTTGGACGGCACATTGACATTGGGATGCGCATCGACATGATGATGCGGGCAGGCTACCGTAAGCGTAACCCAAAAACACCAGAGTACAGGGCGCGTATGCAAAAAATCTATCGGATGAGCCAGGAAGGAGCTTTCGACGGGAGTCTTCTTGAAACTCCAGCGCCCTCAATGTCGATGTCGCTCATAGGTGTTTCAGGGACTGGAAAGACGAGGTCGCTGAGACGAAGTCTTGCCCGTTACCCGCAAGTCATTTGGCACCCTGAACATCAGATGTACCAGATTCCGTGGCTTATTGTTGAGTGCCCCCACGATGGCAGTGTGAAGCAGCTCTGCCTGTCGTTCTTCAAAAATGTAGACAAGGTACTGGGGGACACCAATTATGCACGGCGCTTCGGCGGCAAAGGTATGACGAATGAGGGGCGTCTGGCTGAGGTTGCTCAAATCGCCTGTGTGCACAACATTGGCGTCATCGTTTTTGACGAGCTTCAGCATATTCGCCCTGCCGGTCCGTTGGGCATTGAGAAAATGCTCAACTTCTTTGTAACCATGGTCAATCTGTCGGAAGCGCCGGTTGTTCTCGTGGGTACGATGTCTGCGCAACACTTATTGCAGATTGACTTTAGGCAAGCGAGACGCGGGGCGGGGTTGGGGGGACTAGTGTGGCCCCGGTTTGAACGTGACAAGGAGTGGGAATATCTTATGAAATCGCTCTGGCGCTACCAATGGACGAAGAATAAGACTGACTTCTCCACCGACGTGGCTGACGTACTCTATGAGCGCACTCAAGGAATAGTCGACCTTGCAGTAAAGCTTTACGTGCTGGCGCAGTACCGTGCTATGGCCAACAAAATGGAGGTAGTTACGCCAGCGCTGTTGAATGAGGTAGCAGAGGAGGAGTTCAAATTGCTGAAGCCAATGCTTGACGCACTGAAGTCGGGAGATATGGTCCGTATTGCCAAGTTCGATGACCTGCGACCCTTGGATTTCGAGCAGCAGTTGGCAAGAGAGCAATTCCACCTTCAGGAAAAGATTGATGTCATCGAATTGAGGCGTACGGTGGAGGACGATGAAAAGCTGCGGCGGGCTAAGATGATTCAGTTGATGAAGGATGCTGGAATGGATGCCGCGAGCGCAGAGTTAGCTGCTAACGTGGTTTTCGGGACTTCAGAGGGGGATTCCAAGCCTGAAGAGGCGAAGTCAGGGATGGCGGTTCCCTCGCAAACTCACTCAAGGTCGAGAGCAGGCCGGAAAAAGACTCCGGTCGATATCGCCTGTCTTCCGCTGAGCGATTTGCGGCGCATTACGTCGACTGATTGTAGCGACCGCGTGGCATATGACGCACTTGCCACAGCCGGAGTGATTTGCGGGCCGTCCACCTTCTTTTCGACTTAGGAGGAGGTGGCAGATTGTTTGCGTGTCCTAATGATATCAAGGCGAGCTTCGATGTTGCTTTTTTGCCCGATACCACCCACTCGCGTAGTCGAGTTCATGGACAAAAACGCGGATGGCCCGCTATCGCCGTCGGTCGCCGCGTGCACGCAACATGATTACGTTTAGGAGGTTCCTAATGATTGGCTATTTTCCGCCTTTCTACGAAGACGAACTGTTGTTCAGTGCGGTTGGCCGCTATCACCGCCACACCATGGCGCGGTCGTGGAGAGACACACTTCGAGAGGTATACGGCGATAACATTTTTCAGGTTGCCGTCGAGTTTCCAGTCTATTTGGAGGCTTTCAAGCTGCATGTTGGCGACTTAATTCCGGAGACAGTCGACGAACTTATCTGGAATAGAACGCTCTTCCCATATTACGCCGCATTTGTAGGTCCAGAGCGCCAGAGAGCCCTATCAGCCGTGATGAAGGATAAGGTAAAGTTCCGTGGAAGTATGTTTAGCCGGTTGGGACTGGCTTTCACCGGAATTCTGGCACCGGAATATTTGCGCACTTGTCCGGCTTGCCTTGAGGAGGACGCTAGGGTTCTAGGGGAGACGTATTGGCGCAGGGCGCATCAGTTACAAGGTGTGCACTTTTGCGTTCGGCACGCCACCGCTCTTGTGGAAACGGAGGTCCAAATACGACCGGTCGGGGGAGGGCAGAACGAACAGCACTGCGCGGATTTGCGCATGGCTACTCGGCCCTATCTAACCGGCCTATCAGACCGCGAAGAAGCTTTGTTATTGAAGATATCGGAACTCGCTGTTGCCTTGCTCAAGGGCCAATCGTCCAGCACTTTGGACGAACATCGCGCCCTCTACCTTGACAAGTTGCATAACGCTGGTTTCATGAGGAACAGCCACATGGTGGATTGCCTTGAATTCGAGAGCGAGTTCAAGGCTTTTTATGGTGGCCGATTGCTCGGGCTTCTTCACTCCGACTTCAAGATGGGATACATCCACAGCTGGCTCAGAGAATATGTAAAGGTGCGGGTAGGAACGCATCATCCTTTGCGTCACGTTTTATTGACTAACTTTCTCGACGAGAGTGCAGATAGAAATCACAATAAGGTAGCCATTCGTAGCGGACCTTGGCAATGTAAGAATCCTGCGGCCGACCATTTTGGGTTGGCCACGATAACAAGCTATACGATTCTCAAGCATAACAAGGTCGGGAGTCGAGCGGGGAGGTTTCTCTGCGGGTGTGGATATGAGTTCACGGCCCGCTTAGACAAAGTAGACGATAAAGGGCAACCAGTCAAAATGCGCGTTACAAGATTCGGCGAAGTTTTTGCTAAAAAGGTTCACGAGCTTGTTGGCGCTGGATATCCGCACACCACAGTCGCTAAGATGTTGGGTGTTAACCTAAGGATTGCTCGTCGGATACTCTCCGGAGCAGATAGGCGACGTAGTCACAACGGAACGAGCCAGCTTACGCGAAAGATGCGTTTGAGGATGATTCGTCCAGATACGATAACGTCGACGAGTACTTCAAAAGGGCCTATTGACTGGGCTGCCCGTGATAAGAAATGTAGCGAGAAAGTGCGTGAGGCTGCGCTGAAGATTACGGCCTCTACGCCGCCGCAACAGGTGACGAGAGCGGGCATCAAGAGGTTCATAGGTGACCGTTCGTTGACCACCAAGCTCAGAGACAACAAGCTCCCTGAGACGGCTACTGCCCTAGCGCTGTTGACCGAAACCTTGGAGGCTTTCCAGTGTCGAAAGGCAAAATGGGTTTATGACCACTGGCGGGCAGAGGTTCCGCTTACGGCGTGGAGATTGCGAAAGGAGGCACGTGTGACCTTGGGAAAGGCCTCACCGGCGGTCATCGAATTCATTGAGAGACTTATCAACGATGGGGCGCACTGAGTTTTAGCTAGACTTTGCGGGGCGATGGCGATTATTGCTGTGCCCGGGCCTGTGATTGAATCCTGACGGTAACGAGAGTCGGAGGTGGAAACTGTTGAGCTGTGCGCGGAGAACTGCTCGGTGGGTTGCAGGCGGCCGAGACCTCGGGGCGGTTCGAGTACAAGACTGAAGAGTTTTTTGGCATGGTTTTCGAACAGTTGTTACAAGTTCGTTTCAACGACGGAAAACTCTTCGTGAGTGCCGCTGCGTGCCACTCGTGGTTAATCAAACACTTAGAGGTCGTGTAAGTGAAAAAATTCTTGTAACGCCACAGCCGCCGCCCGCGCCTGGGCGCTGGATTCGGTTGATTCGCTTGAGTCGATGGATGCACCCCGATCGGGCCGCCTCGTGCGGCCCGAACTTCATGCGTTCGCGGAAAGCTCGGCGCGCTGCGCAAGCTCGAGGCGGTTGCCGCCGAGCGCCTTCGCGTTGTAGAGCGCCGCGTCGGCGGCCGAGAGCAGCGTGGCGAGCGCGGCCGATGCATGTTGCGGCTGTGCTTGCGGCTGTGCTTGCGGCTGTGCTTGCGACTGTGTTTGCGGCTCGGCCCACGCGAGCCCGATGCTGACCGTCGCGCGCACGCCCACGCCATCGATATGGTGCGCGGCCGTCTGCGCGAAGCGCTCCGCGATTCTCTCGCCGATCCCCTTGGCCCGATCGCTGCCGTGGCCTGCGAGCAAGGCCGCGAACTCCTCGCCGCCGATGCGCGCGAGCACCGCATCCGGACCCATCTCGCCGCGCGCGATGGCGGCGAACGTCTTCAGCACTTCGTCGCCGGTCTGGTGGCCGTAGCGGTCGTTGATCGCCTTGAAGCGATCGAGGTCGAACGCCAGCAGCGCCACGCGCTCGCGCGTCTTCGCGCGGCCTAACACCCGCGCGCCTTCCTCGAAGAACCAGCGGCGGTTGCCGAGCCCGGTCAGATAGTCCGTTTGGGATTCCTGCACAAGCTGGCCGTGCGTTTCGTCGCGCACGAGGCGCAGCAGCGTCATTGGCAGCACGACCGAATACAGCACGCCTTCGTACATCGTGATCTTGCTGACGACCGGCAGCAGGGCTTGCCCGTAATGCGTCGCGAGCCACGGCAGCACGCACGCGCGAAACGCGTAGAGCACCGCGTGCACGCCCGTCACGATCACGGCGATGCGCCGCGCCTGGGCCCATTTGAGGACGTCGTTGCGCAGCAGCTCGCGCATCGCCATAGCGGACGCCACCGCAATGGGAATCGCGGTGAGATAGAGCCACATGAGGTTCTGGCCGCGCGCGCCCGCAATGGCCCACGCGAGCGCGAGCAGGACGAGGATGACCGCCGAGGCCACGCGGTATTGCCGCCCGTTCATGACGGCGAGCCCATGCGCGACCAGCAGATAGCCGCTCACGATGACCAGATTGCTGATGGCGCCGCCCCACGCGCCGGGCAGGGCGTGCCGCCCGACGGCGAGCGCGACGCCGACGCCGAGCGTGCCATAGCCGCCGGCCAGGATTTTCAGTTCCTTGCTGCGCCTGGGATGCGTGCGGTGCTCCCAGAGCGTCATGCCAGCGCTGGCGAAAAGCGTTCCGATCGCGAGGATATAAAGGGTGAGAAGATCGACGGGCATCGCGGGCGGCAAAGGTGCTACGCCGGTAAATCACGGCAGCGTCGGGCATTCTACGCTGAAAATCTGCCCTCGCGATGACGGGCTTTTCCCTGCCGTCTGCGCTGCCGGCGCGCGGGCGAAATGCGCGCAGCGCAGCAGCAGTTCGCCTATCCTGAGCGGGTTCACGACGATATCCAGCAAGCAGGGCGCCCACGCGGTGCGCGCCCATCCGGACAGCGAGGAGGAGCAGTGACCGTACGCAATCTCGATGCGATATTCCAGCCGAAATCCGTAGCGGTGATCGGCGCCTCGCAGCGGCCGGGCAGCATCGGCAAGATGGTGTGGCAGCGCCTCATCGAAGGCGGCTTCGCCGGCCCGCTGTGGGCCGTCAATCCGCGTCACGCGGGCGACTTCGCCAGCTTCGACGGCAAGCCCGTGCTCGCGGATACGGGCGATCTGCCCGAGGCGCCCACCGTCGCGCTCATCTGCACGCGGCCATCGACGTGGCCCGCGCTCGTGCATCGCCTCGGCGGCATGGGCACGCGCGCGGCCATCATCCTCGGCGAGGTGAAGAACGAGGAAGACGCTGCCGACCTGCGCCACGCGCTCGCGGCGGCGCGTCCGCATCTGCTGCGCATTCTCGGGCCCGGCACGCTCGGCGCGCTCACGCCGGCGCTCAACGCGCAGCTTGGCGCCGCCGCCACGGTCGCGCGCACGGGCGGCGTGGCGTGGGTCTCGCAGTCCAACGCGCTCACCAATGCCGTGCTGCGCTGGGCCGGCCCGCGCGGGCTCGGCTTCTCGCACGCGGTCGCGCTCGGCGACGAAGCCGACGTCGATGTCGGCGACGTGCTCGACTACCTCGCGAGCGATCCGTCCACGCGCGCGATCCTGCTCGAAGTGGATAGCATCGGCGCGGCGCGCAAATTCATGTCGGCGGCGCGCGCGGCCGCGCGCAACAAACCGGTGCTCGCGCTGCGCAGCGGCCGCGACGACCCGGGCGACGCGCTCTACACGGCGGCGTTCCGGCGCGCGGGCATCGTGCGCGTGGACACGCTCGACGACCTGCTCGACGAAATCGAAACGCTGGGCGTGGGCCGGGTGGCCGCGAGCGACACGGCCACGCTCATCACGAGCGACCGCGGCGTGGCCATGCTCGCGCGCGACGCGTTCATGAAGGCCGGCGACACGCTCGCGCACTGGAGCGACGAGGCGCGCACGGCGTTCGAAGCGGCATTGCCGCATGCACAGGCCGGCAATCCGCTCGTGCTCGGCGACACGGCCAAACCCGAGCACTTCGGCCTCGCGTTGCAAACGCTCGCTTCGCAGCGCTCGACCGGCACCGCCTTCGTCGTGCACGCGCCCACGCACAGCGCGCCGGTGGCCGAGGTCGCGCGCACGCTGATCGAAAACCAGCGCTTCGCGTATCGCGGCATGCTCGCGTGCTTCTTCGGCGGCGTGGACGACACCACGCGCGACGCGCTGCATGCGCACGGCATTCCCGTGCACACCACGCCGCGGCGCCTCGCGCGGGCGTTCGCGCGTCTCGTCGATTACCGCCTCGGGCGCCAGCTCCTGATGCAGACGCCGGAGAGCCTGCCCGCGCAAGGCGCGGCGGCGATCGAGATCGCGCAGGGCGAGGCGCGCGCCGCGCTGGCGGCGGGGCGCGACACGCTGGAGGGCGAAGAGGCGGCACGGCTGCTGGGCGCGTTTGGGATCGAGACGCTGGAAAGCGCGGAGCAGGGGGCGGAGCAAGCGATTGTCGACGTGAGCGTGGAGTTCCGCGACGACGAGAACTTCGGCCCCGTGTTCCATTTCGTGGCGCCGTCGCCGGATGGCTTCTCGCCGCCGCTGCGCGTCTACAGCCTGCCGCCGCTGAACCCGGTGCTCTCGCGCGACATCGTCGCGCACTCGCCGTATGCGCGCCGCACCGCGCCCGAGCCCACGCTCGAAGTGCTCACCGAGCTTTCGCAGGCGGTGTGCGAGGTGCGCGAGATCGTCGGGATGCGACTGACACTGCGTGTGCTGCCGCATGCGGCGGTGCTGGTCGCGCCGCGGCTGACGCTGGCGGAAAAGCGCAGCCGCTTCGCGATCATGCCGTATCCGCGCCGGCTCGAAGAGACGCTCGACTGGCACGGCGAGCGCCTGACGATCCGGCCGATCCGTCCTGAGGACGAAGAGATGCACCGCGCGTTCATCGACACGATGACGCCCGACGACCTGCGCCTGCGCTTTTTCTCGGCGGTGCGCAGCTTCGACCACACGCAGCTCGCGCGCATGACGCAGATCGACTATGACCGGGAGATGGCGCTCATCGCGACCGTCGAAGGCGAGGACGGCAAGCCGCGCACGCTGGGCGTGGCGCGGGCGGTGGCCGACCCCGACAACGAGACCGCCGAATTTGCCGTCGCCATCCAGTCCAATCTGAAGCGGGGCGGCCTTGGGCGCTTGCTGCTCATGCGCATGATTGCCTATGTGCGCTCGCGCGGCACGCACTGGCTGCTGGGCGAGGCGCTGCGCGAGAATGCGCCGATGATTGGGCTTGCGCGCGTGTGTGGTTTTACGGTGACGCCTACGGAAGACCCGGGCGTGGTGGGGTTCAGGATGCCGCTCGAGTGATTTGGCGGGCTGCCGGCCGCTGTGTGGGTATTTTTTGCGGTTGGGGGTGTTTTCGTGTTTTGGTTCGCGTTTCCTTGTTTTCGTGGTGGTCTATTAGCGTTGCCCCTGTGCGGGGCGGCACCTACTTTTCTTTGCAGCGGCAAAGAAAAGTAGGCAAAAGAAAGCCGCTCACACCGCCAGTGTGACGCAGTGGACCACTTGCCCATTATCGGAGCGGTTCCGGAGCGTCTGCCACCACGCGTCGTACAACGGAGTGACTAAGGACTCATTCCTCCGGCGGCGCTACGCGCGCCGTGGGGCATAATCCAAAACCAGAGGAATGCATACGAATCGATGCAGCGCATGCGTATTCGAGTACTTGGCAGTACGTATGGTTTCCCATGCAGACCCGACCGCTGCGCGCGTAGCGAGCAGCGGGATGCATGAGTCCTTTGTCACTGAGTTTGAAGGTGCGAGGTGACGGATGCCCCGGAACCACTTCGATCACAGGCAAGGGGTGGACGGCGTCACACTAGCGGTTTGAGCCGCTTTCTTTTGCCTACTTTTCTTTGCGGCTGCAAAGAAAAGTAGGTGCCGCCCCGCACAGGGGCAACGCTAATAGACCGACACGAATACAAGGAAACGCGACACACAAGGAAACGCGACACGGCAAGGAACCGCGACACAGCAACGAAACGCACGCCCCAGAATCAGGCAGCAATTTTCGCCAGCGCGTCATCCACTTGCGCCCGCGTGACCGAAAGCTCTTCGAGCCAGCCCTGCGCGTATTGCGCGCCGGTTTCCTTTTCCAGCCGGGCGATAGTGGCGGCGCAGCGCGCGCCGTCCTTCGGCGTGGCGATAAACGCCTTGACCGACTGGCCACCTTGAAACGCTTCGAACAGCGGCACGCGGACTTCGTCGGGCAGGGCGCGCGTGGTCCACTGGTGCGTCTTGCCGTTGAAGGTAAGCGAGGGCGGCAGCACGCGCTCTTTGCGCGTGGCCGGGATCAGGCCGAAGTTGCGGGCGGCTTCGGCGATCTGCTCCGCCGAAAACAGCTCGTCGGGCGTGATCTCGAACTGTTCGATCGCGGTTTCGACGGTTTTCATCGCATCCGCGCGGTCGTCGCGCTTTTTCTGCGCGCGCGCGACGATTTCGCGCAACTCGTCGGCTTCCTCGCTCGAAATCGTGAAGCTGGCCTGTTTCTGCTGAAGCTCGGAAAAACGCTGGAATTCTTGATCGGTCAGAAGTTTCGCCATGAGGTATGCATGCGCGTCCGGCACGTCTTGCGCACACCGGACGGTATTTTGAGAGGGTCGCCATTCTAACCGTTTTGCGCGCCGGGCTTCCAGTTGTGATGCCAGAGCCGGGGCATGCGCAAGGGGGCGGTGCGCGCCGCAGCAAACCAGGAACGTTCTGATGTTCGCACCCCATCACGCTTCCTACGATGGTGCGATGAAAATCTCCACTCCGACTCCGTCCTCCCGTTCGGACGAACTGCTCAAACGCGGCATCGACCGTCTGAACGCCGAACAGTACGCACTCGCCGAGTCCCTCTTTCGCGAGATCCTGGCGCAAGATCCGCGGCACGTCGACGCATGGCATCAGCTTGGCGTGGCGCTCGCGCGCCAGACGCACTACGCCCAGGGCGAACAGGCGATCCGCAAGGCGCTTTCGATGGGCGAGAGCGGGGCGCTGCAACGCGACCTCGCGTGGACGCTGCTCTGGCAAGGCCGCGACCACGAGGCCATCGAGGCTTATTTTGCGGCCATCAATCTGGGCGTGCGCGAGGCGCGGATGTTCAACAACGTGGGCAACCTCCTCAAGAAACACCATGACGTCACGCACGCCGAAGCCGCGTATCGCGCGGCCATCGAGATCGACCCTGCCTATGCCTTTGCGCACGGCAACCTCGCCGTGCTGCAGCAGGAGGCGGGCCAATACGAGGCCGCCGAGGCGAGCCTGAAGCGCGCGCTCGAACTCGAGCCGAAGTCGGCGCATTTCTGGCAATGCTACGGCGGCTTGCTGGAGCGCCTGAACCGTCCGGAGGAAGCCGACGAAGCGTACTGCCGGGGCGGGCGCTGGGAGTCGGCGCAGTACGTGCGGCGGCGCGTTGCGCACTGGCGCGATCTGGACAAGATCGATGCGGCGGCGCTCGACATGGTCGCGTCGGGCGCGGCCGAGAATCTCACGCCGTGGGGGCTGCTCGGCATCCCGGCGCTCACGCCGGCGCTGCATCGCGAGGCCGGGCGGCGCTTCGCGCAGTCGCGCTGGCGCGGCGAGCTGGCCGCGCCGCCGCTCGTCGCGCGCGGCGCTGGGCTTGCCGATGCCCTGGCGGCCTTCGCGGCGGGCGCGCGCTTGCGCATCGGCTATCTCTCCGCCGACTTCCACGATCACGCCACGCTGCGCCTGCTGGCGGGCGTGCTCGAACTGCACGACGCCGCGCGCTTCGATATCCATCTGTATTCGTATGGCGAGGCCGCGCCCGATGCCGCGTGGCGCGAGCGGCTCGCGGCGCTGCCCGCCACGCTGCACGAGATAGGCGCGCTCGCCGACGCGCGGGCGGCCGCCAAGATCGCGCACGACGGCATCCACGTCCTCGTCGATCTGAAGGGCTATACGACCGGCACGCGCCTGGGCATCACGGCGCTGCGGCCCGCGCCCATGATCGTGAGCTGGCTGGGCTATCCAGGCTCGCTCGGTGCGCCGCGCCTCGCGGATTACCTGATCGGCGACACCGTGGTGACGCCGCCGTCCGCCGCGCCGTTCTATAGCGAGACGCTCGCGCTGATGCCGCATTGCTATCAGCCCAACGACCATCGGCGCCGGTGCGGGCCTCGGCCGACGCGCGCCGAAGCGGGGTTGCCCGAGCGCGGCTTCGTGTTCTGCAGCTTCAATCAGACGTTCAAGCTCAATGCGCAGGTGGCGTCGGTCTGGTGCCGCCTGCTCGCGGCGACGCCGGGCAGCGTGCTATGGCTGCTCGACCCCGGCAGCGAGCGCGCGCAGGCGAATCTGCACAACTTCTTCGAAGCGAAGGGCGTGGCGCCCATGCGCGTGATTTTCGCGAAGCGCCTGCCGCAGGAGGCGCACCTCGCGCGGCTGCAACTGGCCGATCTCGCGCTCGACACGCTGCCGACCGGCTCGCACACGACCGGCAGCGACGCGCTGTGGGCGGGCGTGCCGATGGTGTCGGCACTGGGCTCGCTGTTCGCGGGGCGCGTGGGCGCGAGCTTGCTGCACGCGGTCGGGCTCGACACGCTGGTCGCGCGCGACCTCGACACTTACTTTCAGATCGCGCTCGCGCTCGCGAGCGATCCGGCCTGGCATGCGCAGATCCGCAAACGGCTCGCGGCGGCGAAGGCCGATGCGCCGCTCTTCGATACGGCGCGCTTCACGCGCGATCTGGAGCGGCTCTTCGTGGCGATCGTGGAGCGCGAGGCGAAGGGCGGGGAAGGTGGAGGGGCGGTGGTTTTGGGGGCGTGAGGGGGTGGCTTGTTCGGAGTCCCTTTGCCCCGCCTCAAGCCCCCTCTCCCTCCCGAAACATCGACAACGCCTGCACGGTCTCGCCAAGCATCTGCGTGGCCTCCTCGAGCGACGGCGCGACGTATTCGTCGATGCGCTTGAGGAACGGGCAGGTGAGCGCCGCGATGGCCTGCCCCGACGGCCCGCGCACCGGAAACGTGACGTCCGTCACCCCGAATATCTGCTGGCTGTCCTTGCGCGAGAACCCCGCGGCGCGAATCTGCTCGCAGGCCGCTTCCAGCGCTGCGTGGTCGATGGCGACTTCGCCTTTTACCGTGGTATGTTCCGCGAGCATCTGCGCGCGCTGCTCCACGTTCTGGTACGCGAGGATCGTGCGCCCCGAACTCGTATCGACGAGACCCACGCGCGAGCCCAGCCGCACCGCGATGCCCCACGTGCCCGGCCCATCCACCTGCGCGATCACGAGCAGGTTGCCACGGTCGTACACCGCGAGGTGACACGACTGCTCGGCGTCGTTGGCGAAGCGCTGCATGAGCGGCAGCGCCTCGGCGATCAGCCGCTCCATGGGCGGATGCCGATGCGCGAGCGCAAAGAGCTTGAGGCTCAGCGTGTATCGGTCGCCAGCCTCCGAGCGCATCACGTACTGGCGCGCCACCAGCCGCTCCAGCATCCGGTAGATCTCGCTCGCATTGCGGCCAAGCGCCTTCGTGATTTCCGCGCGCGTCAAGCCGCCACGCTGCTCGGCGAGCAGTTCCAGAATGTCGAGCCCTTTGTCCAGCGCGGGCGCGCGATAGCGGTCGCCATCGTCTTTCTCGTCCGGCTCCGGCTCGCCCGGCGGCGCATCCATTCGATGCTTGCGTGCGTTCGTATTCATTCTTTCCTTGCTTGTTATCCGGCGTTATCCGACGACTCGCGCCGTCTCCCATATTGTGGGTCCGCACGGGGGCGCTGATAGGCCCAGGGAAATTCCGGACCCTTGCCGCACCAACATTTCTTGACCTCGGATCGTGCGTATATGAATAATAGGTTCACTGGTGAACATATGCCAGCGTCGTCTGAAAGGGAAAGGCAGGGGCAGTTGCGGTTGTAGAGGCAGTGCCGCCCACGCGTTTCGCGTTCACATGGCGGCACATGGATGGGTCAACAACGACAGAATCAGCTTTGCATGGGATCGCACCAGGCGCTAAAGCGCCAGGTGGGACCGACAAGGAGACAGACATGGCGTTCGCATCCGGGCCGATCGAGGCCCGCCGCTTCACTGAAACCCGCAAGGCGCGCGCGCTCATGCGCTCGGCTGCGAAGACGCTGTGCGCCGTGGCGGCCTGTGCCGCTGCGTTCGGCGTGCCGGCACAGGCCCAGGCCGCCGAAATCGGCAAGGTGGGCCTCGGGCTGCCGTTGCTGACCTCGCCGTTCTGGCAGTCGTACAACAACTATCTGGGCGTGTACGCGAAACAGACTGGCATCGACATCCTCGCGCCCGTCAACTCGAACAACGACCCCGCGCAGCAGATCACTGACATGAACAACATGATCAATCTGGGCGCGAAAGGCATTGTCGTGGGGCCGATCGATTCGGCGGCCATCAGCCGCGCGCTCGAAAATGCCGCGCAGAAGAACGTGAAGGTGGTGGCCGTGGACGTCGCGCCCACGCAAGGCAGCGTCGCCATGGTCGTGCGCGCCGACAACCGCGCCTACGGCGAGAAGGCCTGCAAGTACATCGGCGAGCACGTGAAGTCGGGGAAGGTCGTGCAGATCATGGGAGACCTCGCTTCCGTGAACGGACGCGACCGTTCGGAGGCGTTTCGCGCATGCCTGAAGGGCTATCCGAATCTTTCGCTGCTGGAGATTCCGGCGGGCTGGAAGGGCGATGTGGCGGCCAGCGCGCTCGACAGCCTGCTTACCGCGAATCCCGATGTGAAAGCGATTTACATGCAGGCGGGCGGCGTCTATCTCTCGCCCACGCTGCAAACGCTGCGCCGCAAGCAGTTGCTCTTTCCTGCGGGCAATCCGAAGCACATCGTGATCGTCTCCAATGACGGCATTCCACAGGAATACGAAGCAATCCGCAAGGGCGAGATCGACGCCACCGTTTCGCAGCCTGCCGATCTCTACGCGAAGTACGGCCTCTACTACATTCAGGCCTCCCTGGAGGGCAAGACGTTCAAGCCGGGCAAGACTGATCACGACAGCACGATCATCCAGTTGCAGCCCGGTGTTCTCGAAGACCAGTTGCCGGCGCCGCTCGTGACGAAGCAAAACGTCGACGACAAGAACCTGTGGGGCAATACGATCAAGTGAGCGATCAGGTGAGCGATCAAATGCGCGATCGGATAAGCAACGGTTCAAACGTGCAGCAAGCAGGCGCGCCACCGCGAGGCGGTGCGCCGCACCCGGCGGCGCTTGCCATGCAGCCAGCGGCAGCCGTTGGGCTGCCGCTGGTGGTGGAGGCGAGCGGCGTGACCAAGCGCTTCGGCTCCACGGCGGCGCTCGCGAACGTGAGCCTGCGCGTGATGGCGGGCGAGTCGCACGCGCTCGTGGGCCGCAACGGCGCGGGCAAGTCGACGCTCGTTTCGATCCTCACGGGTCTGCGCAAGCCCGACGAGGGCACGGTGCGCTTTAACGGCGAACTCGCGCCGCCTATCGCGGACCGCGATGCATGGCGCGAGCGCGTCGCCTGCGTGTATCAGCACTCGACGATCATCCGCGACCTCACGGTGGCGGAGAACCTGTTCATCAATCGCCAGCCGGTCAAACACGGCGTGATCGACTGGACGACCATGCGCCGCGACGCGCGCGCGCTGCTGGACCACTGGCGCATCGACGTGCGCGAGGACGCGCGTGCGGGCGACCTCAGCGTGGAGGCGCGCCAGCTTGTCGAGATCGCGCGTGCGCTCTCATATGGCGCACGTTTCATCATCCTCGACGAACCCACGGCGCAGCTCGACGGCGAAGAGATCAAGCGGCTCTTTCGCCGCATCGACGAATTGCAGCGCGAGGGCGTGACGTTTCTCTTCATCTCGCACCATCTTCAGGAGGTCTACGAGATTTGCCAGGCGGTGACGGTGCTGCGCGACGCGCGCCACATCGTCAGCGCGCCGGTGGCCGACTTGCCGCGCGAGCGCCTGATCGAAGCGATGACGGGCGAGCACGGCGGCCTGAATGTCGCCGATGCCGCCGCGCGCGCGGCCTTGCCCGGCGACGCGCGGCTCGCGCTCGACGTGCGCGGCATCTCGGGCGCCGATTACCGCGACGTGTCTTTCCAGGTGAGGCGCGGCGAAGTCGTGGGCATCACGGGCGCGACCAGCAGCGGGCGCACGAGCGTGGGCGAAGCCGTCGCCGGGCTCGCGGGCCAGCAGGCGGGCGAGATTCGCGTGAACGGCGCGCTTCTGAAGCCCGGCGATGTGCCCGCCGCACTCGCGCAGGGCGTGAGCTGCGTGCCGAAGGACCGGCACCACGAAGGGCTCGTGCTCACGCAGTCGGTGGCCGAGAACGCGTCGATGACGATTGCGGGCCTGCTCGGGCGCCTCGGCTTCGCATCGCCGGCGAAAAAGAATCAGGTGGGCAAGCGCATGATCGAGGCGCTTGGCATTGTCGCGCAAGGGCCGGAGCATGTGGTCTCGGGGCTCTCGGGCGGCAATCAGCAGAAGGTCGTGATGGCGCGCGCGCTCGCGAGCGACCCGCAAGTGCTGGTGCTGATCGACCCCACGGCGGGCGTGGACGTGAAATCGAAGGAGGCGCTGCTCTCGGTCGTGGATCGTGTGCGCGACGAAGGCAAGGCCGTGCTCGTGGTGTCGAGCGAGCTCGACGATCTGCGCACTTGCGACCGCGTGCTCGTGATGTTTCGCGGCAGCGTGGTGACGGAATTCGCGGCGGGTTGGCAGGACCACGAAATGATTGCATCGATTGAAGGAGTCGAACTTCATGAAGAATAGCGTTTCGACAACCGCATTTGCGGCCGTGCAATCCGAGGCGGCACGAGGCGCCGCATCGGGACGTGGCGCGCGCAAGCGCATCGAATTCGCACGCTTGCGCGAACTCGCGTTGCTTCCCGCGCTGTTGCTGCTTATCGTGATCGGCGGCTTCGTGAGCCCGAGTTTTCTCACGAAGGCGAACCTCATCAGCGTGCTCGGGGCTTCAGCGGCGCTCGCGCTCGTCGTGCTCGCCGAATCGCTCATCGTGCTCACCGGCAAGTTCGATCTCTCGCTCGAATCGACCGTCGGCATCGCGCCCGCAGTAGGGGCGATGCTCGTGATGCCGGCGGCTTCCGCAGGGTTCGGCACGCAATGGCCCGCGCTTGCAGGACTCCTTGCGATCGTGGTCGTGGGTGCGCTGATCGGCTTCGTCAACGGTTTCCTGGTCGTGCGCTTGCGCCTGAATGCGTTCATCGTCACGCTGGCCATGCTCATCGTGCTGCGCGGCATGCTGGTGGGCGCGACCAAGGGCGGCACGCTGTTCGACATGCCGTCGTCGTTCTTCGCGCTCGCCACGACCATCGTGCTCGGCCTGCCGCTCTCGGTATGGCTCGCGGCTGCCGCCTTCGCATTCGCCGCGTTCATGCTGCGCTACCACCGCGTGGGCCGCGCGCTCTACGCGATCGGCGGCAATCCCGACGCCGCGCGCGCAGCCGGCATTCGCGTGGAGCGCATCACGTGGGGCGTGTTCGTGCTCGGCAGCATCCTCGCCGCGCTGGGCGGGCTGATCGTGACGGGCTACGTGGGCGCGATCAACGCGAACCAGGGCAACGGCATGATCTTCACGGTGTTCGCGGCGGCCGTGATCGGCGGCATTTCGCTCGACGGCGGCAAGGGCACCATGTTCGGCGCGCTCTCGGGCGTGCTGCTGCTCGGCGTGGTGCAGAATCTGCTCACGCTCGCACAGGTGCCGTCGTTCTGGATTCAGGCGATCTACGGCGCGATCATCCTCGGCTCGCTGATGGTGGCGCGGCTTGCGGGCGGCGAAGCCCAGAACTGAGAGGCGGAGGCGAGACTTGAGCCCTATCGTGAACAGCAGTGCACCGCATACCGACGCGCGTCTCATCCTGCTCGCGCCCGAAGACAACTGCCTGATCGCGGCGGCGCGTCTTGCCGCGGGCGAGACGCTCGAGATCGAGGGCGAGCGCGTGACGCTCGCGAAGACGATCGACCTTGGGCACAAGGTGGCGCGCCGCGCGCTGGCAAAGGACGAGAAGGTGGTGCGCTACGGCGCGCCGATCGGCCACGTGACGGCGAACGTGGCGCGCGGCGAGCATCTGCATACGCACAACCTCGAAAGCGATTATCTGCCGACCTACACGCACGACGCGGGCCACGAGTTCGTATCTCACTGATTGCACAGATGCCGATGAACGACGCAGCCCGCGCCGCATGCACGACGAACGCAGGACGAATGCCATGACCGAAACCCAACTCAACGCCAATGCAGGAAACTGGGCCGAACCGAAGCTCGAAGGGTGGCTGCGCAGCGACGGACGCAAGGGTATCCGCAACGTGGTTGCGGTGGCGTATCTCGTCGAATGCGCGCATCACGTGGCGCGCGAGATCGTCGCGCGGTTTCGCGAGCCGCTCTACGATGCCGCCCACGCGTTCGACGACCCGCAGGCGCCGCAGGAGCCGCCCGTCCATCTGATCGGCTTTCCGGGCTGTTTTCCGAATAGTTATGCCGAGAAGATGATGACGCAGCTCACGACACATCCGAACGTGGGCGCGGTGCTGTTCGTCTCGCTCGGCTGCGAGAGCATGAACAAGCACTACCTCGTGGATCGGGTGCGCGCGAGCGGGCGCCCCGTGGAGGTGCTGACGATTCAGGAAAAGGGCGGCACGCGCAGCACGATTCAATACGGCGTGGATTGGGTACGCGAGGCGCGCGCCCAACTCGCGCGACAGCAAAAAGTGCCGATGCGGCTCGACGAACTCGTGGTGGGCACGATCTGCGGCGGCTCGGACAGCACCAGCGGCATCACCGCGAATCCGGCCGTGGGCCGTGCGTTCGATCACCTGGTCGCGGCGGGTGCGGCATGTCTGTTCGAAGAGACCGGCGAGCTGGTGGGCTGCGAATACCACATGAAGAACCGTGCCGCGCGCCCCGAACTGGGCGACGAGATCGTCGCCAGCGTGGCGAAGGCCGCGCGCTATTACTCGATCCTCGGGCACGGCTCGTTCGCGGTCGGCAATGCGGACGGCGGGCTCACCACGCAGGAGGAAAAGTCGCTGGGCGCGTATGCGAAGAGCGGGGCGTCGCCTATCGTCGGCATCGTGAAGCCGGGCGACGTGCCGCCCACGGGCGGGCTCTATCTGCTCGACGTGGTGCCCGATGGCGAGCCACGATTCGGATTCCCAAATATCAGCGACAACGCGGAGATCGCGGAGCTGATCGCATGCGGCGCGCACATCATCCTGTTCACGACGGGGCGCGGCTCCGTGGTGGGATCGGCGCTTGCGCCTGTCATCAAGGTCTGCGCGAATCCGCAGACGTATCGCAACCTCTCCGGCGACATGGACGTCGATGCGGGCCGCATCCTCGAAGGCCGCGGCACGCTAGACGAAGTGGGCCGCGAGGTGTTCGACGTCACGCTCGCGGTGTCGCAAGGCGCGCGTTCGAAGTCGGAGACGCTTGGCCATCAAGAGTTTATTCTCACGTACAAGACCTTCGAACCGGTTGGCCCGGCGTGCCTGCCCGCAAGCGCGCGCGTGCCGGTGCCGGTGGCCGCTTCGCACTGACGCTCACGATATCGAGGAGAATTCCGCATGGCGCAGGAGCCTCACCCGCAGGTTGCGCAGCGCCGCCGCATCGGGCGCACCGCGCTCGAAGTGAGCGCGCTGAGTCTGGGCACGGCGCCGCTCGGCGGCCTGTATCGCGATCTCACCGACGAAGAGGCGCAGGCCACCGTCGATGCCGCCTGGGCTGCCGGCGTGCGCTTCTTCGACACCGCGCCGCACTATGGTCACACGAAAGCCGAGCATCGCTTAGGCGATGCGCTGCGGCGCTATCCGCGCAGCGAATACGTGCTGTCGACCAAGGTGGGCCGCCACTTCGTGCCGCGTACCCATCCCTACGACGGCAGTGAAGGCTGGCAAAATCCGCTGCCCTTCGAGGCCATTTTCGATTACACGCGCGAAGGTATTTTGCGTTCGTTCGAGGATAGCCAGCAGCGGCTCGGCATCGTCGATATCGACATCCTGCTCGTGCACGACATCGGCCGCGTCACGCACGGCGAGCGCAACGCGCACTACTGGCGGCAGCTTACCGAAGGCGGCGGCTTTCGCGCACTGGACGAGTTGCGCGCGTCGGGCGCGGTGAAGGCCATCGGCTTCGGCGTGAACGAGCGCGAGGTGATACTCGAAGCGATGCGCGAATTCCAGATCGACTGCGCGCTGCTGGCGGGCCGCTACACGCTGCTCGAACAGGCGCCGCTCGACGATCTGCTGCCCGCCTGTAGCCAGCGCGGTGTGAGCATCCTGCTGGGCGGCGCGTTCAATTCGGGCATTCTCGCGCGCGGCCTCGCAGGCGAGCGCAAGTTCAATTACGGCGAGGCGCCGCCCGACGTGATCGAGCGCGTCGCGCGTCTCGAAGCGGTCTGCCGCGCGCACGGCGTGCCGCTCGCGGCGGCGGCGCTGCAATTTCCCTACGCGCATCCGGTCGTGGCGACCGTGCTCACCGGCGCGCGCAGCGCGGACGAATTGCGCGAGAATGTGGCGTCGTTCGAAACGAAGCTGCCGCCCGGATTCTGGCGCGCGTTGCGCGACGAAGGTCTCGTCGATGCACGCGCGCCGCTGCCTTGAAGTGCACTGAAAATAAAGCGCCCATCCCATGACCAGGCACATCGCGACCCCGCAGATCGACGCGCATCAGCATTACTGGGATCCCGCGCGCGGCGACTACGGCTGGCTCACGCCCGCGCTTGCCGCGCTCTATCGTCCCTTCGGTCCCGCCGATCTCGCGCCGTTGCGCGCGCGCTGCGGCGTCGCGCGCACGGTGCTCGTGCAGGCCGCGCCCACGGTCGACGAAACCTGGTATCTGCTCGATCTCGCGCGCCACGACGATTCGATCGCGGGCGTGGTGGGCTGGGTGCCGCTCGACGATCCGCTGGCGCCCGAACTGATCGATGAACTCGCACGCGAGCCGAAGCTGTGCGCCGTGCGCCCGATGCTCCAGGATCTGCCCGACGACGACTGGATCGCGACAGCCGACACGGCGCGCGCCGTCGAGGCCCTGATCGCCCACGACCTGGCCTTCGATGCGCTCATCTTCACGCGCCACGCAAGCGCACTCGAAACGTTCCTCGCGCGCCATCGCGCGTTGCGCGTAGTGATCGATCATGGCGCGAAGCCGCCCATCCGCGAGGGCGGCGAAGGCACGCCAGGCTTCGCTGCATGGTCGCAGGTGATCACGCGCCTCGCGCGCTTTGAGCAAGTCCATTGCAAGGTCTCGGGTTTCGCGACCGAGGCCGCGCCGGGCTGGAGCGATGCCACGCTGAGCCCGTGGATCGAGCATCTGCTCGCGTGCTTTGGCGCGCATCGACTCATGTGGGGCAGCGACTGGCCCGTGCTCAACCTCAACGGCGACTACGCAAGCTGGCACGCGAGCGCGCAGCGCTTGCTCGCGCATCTGGGCGAGCGCGAGCGTGCCGCCGTTTTCGGCGGCAACGCGGCGGCGTTTTATCAACTGAGTGAGCATCCGAATCAACGGGAGTAGCAGATGGCACAAAGACTGGCCGGCAAGACGGCCTTGATCACCGCGGCGGGCCAGGGCATCGGCTATGCGGCCGCCGATCTGTTCGCGCGCGAGGGCGCACGCGTGATCGCCACCGACATCCGCATCGACGCACTCGCGTCCCTGCCAGTCGAGGCACGCAAGCTCGACGTGCGCGACGGCGCGGCCATCGCGGCGCTCGCGCGCGAACTGGGCGCGATCGACGTGCTGTTCAACTGCGCGGGCTTCGTGCACGCGGGCTCGATTCTCGAAGCGAGCGAAGCGGACTGGGACTTCGCCTTCGAGCTCAACGCCAAGTCGATGTACCGGACCATCCGCGCCTTCTTGCCCGCGATGCTGGAGGCGGGCGGCGGGTCGATCATCAATATGTCGTCGGCGGCGTCGAGCGTGAAGGGCGTGCCCAACCGCTTCGTCTACGGTACGTCCAAGGCGGCTGTGATCGGGCTGACCAAGGCCGTGGCCGCCGATTTCGTGACGCGCGGCGTCCGCTGCAACGCGATCTGTCCCGGCACCGTGGCCTCGCCGTCGCTCGAGGAGCGCATCGCCACCCAGGCGGCGGCGCAGGGCACGACCGTGGACGCGGCGCGCGCGGCCTTCGTCGCGCGCCAGCCGATGGGCCGTGTGGGCAAGGCCGAAGAGATCGCGGCGCTCGCGCTCTATCTCGCCTCGGACGAGTCGGCGTTCACGACCGGCCAGGCGCATGTGATCGACGGCGGGTGGTCAAATTAGACGGGTTTGCTCAATGCTGGCGCAACGGGAAACATCGATCTCCGCCGAAGATGCCACTCGATCGACGATGACCGGACAACACCGCTTCATTGAATTTTTTCTGCTTGACAGCGCGCAATGAATCCATAGGCCGGTGAGACAGTATGGCGGGTTGTCCGGACAATCTGCGCGGCGCATTTGCCAAATGCGCATTGGATGAAGGCGGTGTCGATGAAACCATCGCTCGAGTGAGCAGGCGGCACGCACACCGGTCTTCATGATCCTCGTCCGTTCTGTCAAGAAGAGATCTGCAATGGCCAGAAAAAAAGTTGCCGAAGTCATCGTCGATGTATTGGAGAGCGCAGGCGTTAAGCACTGCTATGGTGTGGTGGGCGATACGCTTAATCACGTAACGGACGCGATCCGGCGCAGCAGCATCGAATGGGTGCATATGCGTCACGAGGAAGTGGGTGCATTTGCTGCGGGCGGCGAAGCCTTCATGACCGGCAGGCTCACCGCGTGCGCGGGCAGTTGCGGCCCCGGCAGCCTGCACTTCGTCAACGGCATTTTCGAATCGCATCGCAATCGCGCACCGGTCGTGCTGATCGCGAGCCAGGTCGCCACGTCCGAACTGGGTATCGACTTCCCCCAGGAAGTGGATTTCGAGCCGATCTATCGTCAATGCAGTGTTTTCTGCGCGACCGTCAATCATCCGGAGCAGGCCGAGCGGCTCGTGACGCTCGCCGCGCAGGCCGCGTTGACGAAGCGGGGTGTCGCGGTCCTGATCGTGCCGGGCGACATCGCAGGCATGGAACTCGCGCATGTTCAGGGTCTGAGGGTGCATACGTCGAAGCCGCTGACGCGGCCGTCTGATGCGGAACTCGACAGCATGGCCGCCGTGCTGAACGCGGGCAAGCGCATCGCCGTTTATGCGGGCGCGGGATGCGAAGCCGCCCGCGATCAGGTGATGCGGCTTTGCGAAACGTTGAATGCGCCCATGGCGCATACGTCGCGCGCCAAGGACTTTGTCGAACACGACAATCCGTACAACGTCGGCATGACCGGCATGATGGGGGGCAGCGCCGGTTTCGAAGCCGTGATGAACTGCGATACGCTGGTGCTGCTCGGCTGCGACTTCGCATGGCGGCAGTACTATCCGAAGCAAGCGCGCATCGTGCAGATCGATATCGACCCGACCCATCTTGGGCGGCGCCATCCCGTGGAGATCGGCGCGGTTGGCGATATTGCCACGACGCTGGATGCGCTGTTGCCGCGCCTTGCCCATCACGACGACGGCTCATACCTCGAACAGGCGCGGAAAAATCATCGCAACATGCTGAAGAATTGGGCCAGTCAAGCCGAGCCCGGCCATCGCGGGCTCATTCATCCGCAACACCTCGTCAGCTTGCTTGATCGTCACGCGTCCGACGATGCGATTTTCACCGCCGACGCGGGTACGGCAATGGTCTGGCTGCTGCGTTACATCAGCGTGAACGGCAAGCGACGGACGCTCACCAGCCTGCTGCACGGCACGATGGCCAACGCAATGCCGCAGGCTCTCGGTATCAAGAAGGCACTTCCTGGGCGCGAGGTGATCGCGATCTGCGGCGATGGCGGCCTGTCGATGCTGCTTGGAGATCTGATCACGGCGGTACAGGAGAACATTCCGCTGAAGATCGTTGTACTGAACAACGGCACGCTGGGTTTTGTCGAGCTGGAGATGAAAGTCGAGGGATTGCTGAATGCGTATACCGACTTGCAGAATCCCGACTTCGCCAAGCTCGCGGAAGTGATCGGCTTCGGTGGCTGGACGGTGCGCCAGAACGACGAACTCGAGGCCGCGCTACAGGCGTTCCTCGCGCATCCCGGCCCGGCGCTGCTCAATGTGCACGTGAACCGGGACGAACTGGTGATGCCGCCCAAGGTGGAGGTCGAAATGGCAACGGGTACGATGATGTATGGCGTGCGTGCGTTGCTCGACGGCCGCGTGCGGGAAGTCGTCGAAATGGCCGAAACGAACCTGCTGCGCTGATAGCCGCGGGGCACGGCGGTCAAGCCGCCGTGCCAATGAACGGTCGCGTGTGCCCGGCTCGCCTGGTGCGCCTGTGCCGTAGAATTATCTTAGGTAACGCGGCAAGCAGGCGACTTCCTGTTTTTCGCGGCGATCCTCGCACAGACAGACAAGGAACAGAGACAATGAAATTGCTTCGCTATGGCCCCAAGGGTCACGAAAAACCGGGCCTCCTGGATGCAGAGGGCCGCATTCGCGCACTGTCGGGCGCCGTTGCCGACATCGCCGGCGACGTGCTCTCCGACGCCGGCCTCGCGCAACTGCGCTCGATCGATCCGGAAACGCTGCCGCTCGTGGAGGGCAATCCGCGCCTCGGGCCATGCGTGGGCCAGATCGGCAAGATGGTGGCCATCGGCCTGAATTACGCCGATCACGCCGAGGAAGCGGGCATGCCGGTGCCGAGCGAGCCGGTGGTGTTCAACAAGTGGACGAGTTGCATCGTCGGCCCGAACGACGACATCGAGATCCCGCACGGCTCGAAGAAGACCGATTGGGAAGTCGAACTGGGCGTGGTGATCGGCAAGCATGCGAAGAACGTGAGCGAGGCCGATGCGCTGAACTACGTGGCGGGCTACTGCGTGATCAACGATGTGTCGGAGCGCGAGTGGCAGATCGAGCGTGGCGGCCAGTGGGACAAGGGCAAGGGCTTCGATACCTTCGGCCCGACCGGCCCGTGGCTCGTCACGCGCGACGAGGTGGCCGATCCGCAGAATCTCTCGATGTGGCTCGAAGTGGACGGCCACCGCTATCAGAACGGCAGCACGCGCACGATGGTCTTCACGGTCGCGAAGCTGGTGTCGTATCTCTCGCAGTGCGTGAGCCTGCAGCCGGGCGATGTGATCACCACGGGCACGCCGCCGGGCGTGGGCATGGGCATCAAGCCCGAGCCGGTGTACCTGAAACCGGGCCAGACCGTGCGCCTGGGGATCGAAGGGCTCGGCGTGCAGACGCAGAAGACGCGCGCGGCGGAGTGAGCGCGTTTTTACGGATCCTGCCGCATAGATAGATAAACAGAGGTAAACAGAGATAACAGACAAACAGCCGCGGAATGCAACCGCGGCTGTTTCGCTTTCTGCCTGCTTTTCCACACAGCGCCCGTCACGCGGGCGGCGTCTCTCCGTGCGCGCCGTCGTGGTTCGTGCCCCCCGCATCGCCCATTCGGCTGACCGTGCCTTGCGCGAGCGCCACGAGTCGCTCGTCGCCGTTCTCCATCACGAACACGCTGCACTGGCAGGTGGCCTGCTGGCGCCCCGCAAAGACCACGCGCGCCCGCGCGACCAGCGTGCCGGACATGGCGGGCCGCAGGTAATTGATCTTGTACTCGCCCGTCACCACGCGTGGACCGAGCGCCAGCGCGCCCGCGAACGTGAGGGCGTTGTCGGCGAGATAGCTGATCACTCCGCCGTGCACGAAACCGTGCTGCTGCTTGAGTTCGTCGCGCACGGGCAGCCGCAGCGTCAGCTCGTCGGCACCGACGTTCATGAGTTCGGTGCCGAGCAGCATGCTGAACGGTTGTGCGTGAAGTGCGCCGCGCGCGCGATCCACCAGATCGGTCATCTTCGGATTCCCAGGGGCCACGCCCACGTAGTTTCTTAACCACTGTAGGAAGTGCCGTGCGGTGGCGCAAGGTGAATCGCGAGGCCATCGCCACGGAATTGTTGCGAAAAACGACAAAAGACCCGCGGCGATCATTTCTGAAACACGCTGTTACACCGGCCTTCGCGCATTTAGCGCAGAAATTTCGCGCATTTGGTCTCAATCCAACGTTTGCGAGGCCGTAAACCCGTGCGGGTGCGTGCGTTATCCCGCGCGCGCCGAACCTGTTCAACCGCCATCCCCAGGTGTTCACGAATGTTCAGCAAGATCAAGGTCGCATCCGGCCTTTTGTGTGTTCTAGTCGCGTTCTGCGTGCTCCAGCTCGTGACCGGGGGGCTCGGCTTCTGGTCGCTCACCCGCACACACGACGACGTGAAGGACCTCTCGCGCGTGGCGCTGCGCCAGGCGAGCGCCGCCAACGAAACCACCCAGCATTTGATGGACGCGCGCATCAACCTCTCGCGCGCGGGCACTCGCCTGATTCGCGGCGGCGGCGCGGCCCCGACCGACATCATCAACCACGCGCAGGAGCAACTGGGCGCCGCCGACCGCTCGTACGCGGAGCTCACGGCGGTCGAGCCCGTCAACGAAGAGGACCGTGCGCGCGTGGCCGCGCTCGGCCAGCGTTATCAGGTCTACCACAAGGCGCTCGCGGAACTGATCGACGACCTCAACGCCAATAACATCCAGGCGTTCCTCGATCAGCCGACCCAGTCCTACCAGGACGCCTATCTCGCCGAGCTGCACGACTTCGCGCGCTTTAGCGCGGCGGCCAGTCACGCTTCGCTCGAATCGATCGATGCGCGTCTCACGCTGTTCCGGACCGTGGGCATTGCGATCCTGATCGTGCTGATCGCGCTCGCCATGGGTGTGCACGTGGCGCTGCGCCGGGGCGTCGTGGCGCCGCTGGAGGAAGCGGGCCGCCACTTCGAGCGCATCGCGCGCGGGCACCTGAACGAAACCGTGGCCGCGCGCGGCGACAACGAGATCGGTCTGCTCTTTCGCGATCTCGCGATGATGCAGGCGAGCCTCGCCCGCACGGTGCACACGGTGCGCGAAGCGGCGGGCTCGATCCACGTGGGCGCGAACGAAATCGCAACCGGCAACGCCGATCTCTCGGCGCGCACGGAGTCGCAGGCGGCTTCGCTCGAAGAGACGGCGGCCAGCATGGAGGAGCTCACGGGCACGGTGCGCAACACCGCCGACAACGCGCGCGAGGCCAACGCGCTGGCCGAGGCGGCGCTCGACGCGACCGCGCGCGGCGGCGCCGTGGTGGACGAAGTGGTCGAGCGCATGCATGGCATCGCGCAGAGCTCGGACAAGATCGCGGAAATCATCGGCGTGATCGACGGGATTGCGTTTCAGACGAACATTCTTGCGTTGAATGCGGCTGTGGAAGCGGCGCGCGCTGGCGAGCAGGGGCGCGGTTTCGCGGTGGTGGCGGGCGAGGTGCGTGGCCTCGCGCAGCGCAGCGCGCAGTCGGCCAAGGAGATCAAGACGCTGATCAGCGAGTCGGTGACGCAGATCCGCGGCGGCTCGGAGCTGGTCGAGCGCGCGGGCTCGGCCATGCGCGAGGTGTCGACGTCGATCTCGCGCGTCACGCAAATGATGGCGGGCATCAGCGCTTCGGCGCTCGAGCAGAGCTCCGGCATCGATCAGGTGAACACCGCCGTTTCGCAGATGGATCAGATGACGCAGCAAAACGCAGCGCTGGTCGAAGAGGCCGCCGCTGCGGCGGCTTCGTTGCATCAGCAGACGCGGCAACTGGCCGAGGCGGTGGCGGCGTTCGAAATTTCTCCGGCGGTGCTGGCCGAAGGCCGTGGGCTCGCGCAGCACGCCGCGCCGGTGCGCGCGGAGCCGGTAGGCGTACTGGCGGGCTAGGGCAGCGCGCGGTACGCCGTCAACAGGTGATACGGCGTAGTCGATGGCATATCCGCGCGGGCGACTTCCCCGCTCGCGCTTCTACACTCCACCCAGCCTTGCGGCGTGAGAAAGCGCTGCGCGAATTTCCCGATCTGTTCGTCCAAGGTTGCGCGCGCAACGGCATCGCCGTGCGTCGCGATCGCGCGCAGATACTCCGTCTGCGCCCAGATGCGCTGCGTGGCGTCGATCACGCGGCCCTGCTCGTCGAGGGCCGCCGCCACGGCGCCCGTGACCGGGTCCACGCCGTGCTTCACTGCGAATGCGAATGCGCGCGCGAGCGCCTCCTGAAGTCCCGAGGCGCCCAGCCGCTGCGCACCCGCCTGCTGCGCGAGCCAGAACCACTCGAATTGATGTCCGGGCTCGAGACGATTGTCCCGCGTACCGAGCGGCAACTCCGCGATGCAGCCCGTGGGCGCGTGCAGGAAATTGCGCGCCAGCGCTTCGACGAGCCCGGTGATCGCCGTATCGAAGGCCGCGTCGCCGGTTGCCTCGCGGGCCACGAGCCAGGCTTCGGTCAGATGCATCAGCGGATTTTGCAGCGGCCCGCTCGTGACGCTCGCGAAGGACGCATCGAGCGCCGCGTTCAGCAAGCCGTCGAGTGCCTGGTCGTGGGCTTTGCCGTGGACTTTGAAGCGCTCGACGATCAGCGCCGACGTCTCGCGCGCCGTATCGAGCGCTTCAGGCACCCCGAGGCGCTGGCCGTATGCCGAGCACGCGAACACCACGAATGCGTGCGTATAGAGGTCCTTGGTGGTGTCGAGCGGCGCGCCCTGGGCGTCGACGCTATAGAACCAGCCGCCGCGCGTGCGGTCGGCAAAGGTATGGCGCAGCGACTCGAAGAGCGTGTGCGCATGCGCGGCATCGCCCGCCTGCGAGAACACGAAGAGCTGGCGGGCGCAGGCCATCGCGCGATAGCGCACGTCGGGCAGCGGCGCCGTGCCTGATGCGTCGAGCGCTTCGTGCGGCAGGCGCAGCGTCGCGTTGAAGCCGGGGCCGCGCCACAACGGCAGGATCGTGCGGTCGAAATGATCGCGCAGGCTCGCTGCGTCGGTGAGAGCGTTCATGAGTGATGGGCGCGCCAGGCGCTGGCACAAGGAAAACAGGTGCCAGCGATTGTACGCTGGGGCAACTCTGTCTCTGTCATGCAGCGTACGGTGCAAGACAAGCTGCACGAACCATGCTCGGCAACTGGGAACTCATTTCCCGGCTGGTGCTGGCCGCCGCGCTCGGCAGCGTGATTGGCTTCGAGCGGATGGCGAGGATTGATGCGTCACGCATGGTTCATATTCGAGGGGCTCACAGGTTTAACGTTTGCGGCTAAGATGCCTGACCAGCGGCGCGCGGCTTTATTGAAGGATGTGAAGGATGCGCGTTGCGGGAAGCGAAACGCGGCTGTCACGCTGCGGCCAGGCGTGATGGACGTGCGACGCGCGTTCACCTGAAGCGAGTCTCATCGTCGATCCATGGCCGAACACGTAGAACACGCAGAAAACGAACCCTCGAACACCGCGCGCGCAGCGCGCAGCGCGTCGTCCCGGCGTCGAATGCCGACGCCTCCTACCCATACAGAAGTTACGCAGTCCGCGGACCCTCAGCAGGGGGAGCCGGACGGCGAGCTCATGCTCGATCTTTTCGACGAGAACCCGGAGCCGGCGCCCGAAGCCGAAGCAGAGGGCGTGGCGCAGGGCAGTCGCGCGACGTCCGCGCGGCGCGCGGCCCGCACAAAGGCGGCCGGGCCGGCAGAGGATGCCGCGAGCGCCGGCGGCGACGCGGACGATAAAGTGGCGGCTTCCGCCCACGCCGAGACGCTGGAATTGCCCGTTGCGAGGGAGATCGACGCATCGGAGTCGAACGTAGCCGACGCAAGCGGACCGACGGACGAGAAGGCAGGCGCGCAAGCGTCGGGGATGGCGGCAACAGAGGCGCGGAAGCAGCCCGAACCGCAGGCCGAACCCCTGCCTGGCTTGCACGACGTTGCCAAAGAACCGGTGGCCGTGCCGTTGAGCGCAAGCGGCCACACCTACGCGCCCACGAGCGCGACAGGCAACGCCGCGCACATGATTTCGGCGGTGCATGCCGTGGATGTCGACCCGGCGGTCCACGGCCTGGTGCCCGAGCGCGCGGCAAGCCTTGGCGCCGAACGCGCCGCGACGGCGCTGCCCTCCGAGATCGTCGCGGCGATGGCCGCCCAGACGCGCAGGACCCAGTGGATGTTGACGGCCGCCGTTGCCGCGCTGGTGGTGACGGCGGGCGTGGCGATCGCACAGACTGTCCTGCTCGCGAGCCTCTCGGCCGATGCGCAAGCGCAGCAACAGCGCTTCGACGTGCTGATGCAGAACCAGCAGGCGGCGCTCGACAGCGTGGCGGCGCGCCTGGCCGCGCCGGCCGCCGCCGTGCCCGTTGCGGCGGCAATGGCGGCGGTGCCCGCAACGGCTGCGGCGAGCGCCGCTCGCGAGCCGGAGAGCGCAACGCCGCCGCGCCATGCCGCGCGGACCGCCAAGGCGACGAAATCGACGGAAAAGTCCGCCTCGCATGCCGCGGGCAGCAAGTCGGCCAAGGCGCGCTCGCAGCACGCCTCCCGCCAGGCGGCGGCGAAAAACTGACCGCCAACCTCCATCTGGTTTTGACCCCGGAATCACAGGCCGCCCGCGTGTTGCGCTGATGCAACGCATGGATGGCCTGCCATCGAGCCGCGACGCGGCGCCGCAGTTTTTTTGTTGCGCTGCACTAGCATTGAGCTAGGGAAAACCCTACAATGCATCTGTTCCTAGGGAAAACCCTATATTCTTGTCTAACCGGGAGTCGCCATGAGCTTTATCCTTGCACTTTTCCAAAAGGTGAGCGACCTCTTCGCGTCGCCGTATCTGCCGATGGATGCCGAATATTCGTACGTAGCGCGTCACCGCGAAGCAGAGCGCATCCGCCGCTCGCACTACAAGCCGTTCAGCCTGCCGCGCGACTAATCTCGCCGCAGTCGGAGCGATAGGGCGGAGCCAATGCGCTGCCCGGATACTTCGCTCCAGCAGTCGTGACATCGAACGAGGCCGGTTCTTTTAAGAGAGCCGGCTTTGTTGCGTCTGGGCCTGACGCGTAGTGGAAGACTCAGTGAATGGCGTGCGGCACCGCTATCGTCGTGGCCGATGCGCACGGTGTGGTTTTCCTTTGGCGACAGGCACTTGCGTGAATCGCCCAGAGCTTGTCCACAGGGCTCTCAACAAAATCTGTGGATAAAGCCTGCGTGGGCCGCGCCATGCAGCGCCGCTGAACCAATGTCATAGTGTGGGCCGCAAGACCACCCACCGCTCACCTATGTCCGACACCTACTTCTACGACCCCGCCACCGGCCACGGCCTGCCGCACGATCCCTTCAAGGCGATCGTCGCGCCGCGCCTGATCGGCTGGATCTCGAGCCGCTCTTCGGACGGCGTGCTGAACCTCGCGCCGTACAGCTTCTTTGGCGCGTTCGCCTCGTCGCCGGCCGTGATCGGGTTTTGCAGCGAAGGCCGCAAGGACAGCATCGCCAATATCGAGGCGACGGGCGAGTTCGTCTGGAATCTCGCCTCGCGTCCGCTGGCCGCGCGGATGAATCAGAGTTCCGCGCCCGTCGCCGCCGATATCGACGAGTTCACGTTCTCCGGCCTCACGCCCGCGCCGGGCCGCAACGTGGCGGTGCCGCACGTGGCCGAAGCGCCGGCCGCGCTCGAATGCAAGCTGCTGCAGATCGTGCGGCTGAATGCGCTCGACGGCTCGCCCATGAACAACTGGCTCGCGCTCGGCCAGGTCGTGGGCGTGCACATCCGGCAGCAGTATCTGAAAGACGGGCTCTTCGATACCCATGCCGCGCAGCCCGTCATGCGCGCGGGCTATCGCGCCGACTACGCGCAGATCGGCGAAATGTTCCAGATGGTGCGTCCCACGGCCTGAGATGCTGGCGCTTCGCGGGCCACGCGATCGCCCGCGAAGCCCGGCGACGAGTCGCGCTTCCGGCTCGCGCGCCGCTGCTTCCGCATGAGCGTCCGCATGGGCGCGTGCGCCGTGTGGATCTCGATCGCGCTGTCGCCGTCCTCGGTTAGCGTTCGCGTCAGAAGCGCGCGCGCAGGCCCACCGTGCCCACCACCTGATTCGCCGTCGACGAAGCGCCGCCCGCCGTGTTGACGAATGCCACGTAGTTGTGGCCCGTGACGTGCTGATACATCGCTTCGGCGTAGAGGTCGGTGCGCTTCGAGAGGCGATACACCGCCTGCGCGTTCACCTGCTGCCACTTCGGATCGCCGCCCCAGCTCGTGCGGTCCACGTGGCCGTCGGTGTAGGTGTAGGCGAGGCCGAGGCTCCAGGCCGGGTTCAACTGATACTTGCCGTTCACTTCGTAGTTGTTGAAGCTCACGTCGCCGCCGTGCGAGCCGAACGAGTTCGTGCCCGAGTACTCGCTGCGCGTGAACACGAAGCCCGCGGTGGCCGGGCCGAACGTGTAGTTCAGGCCGCCGCCGAACGCGCGCAGGCGCTGCGCGCCGAGCGAAAAGCCGCCCTTGCCGTTGGCCGCCGATTCGGCGATGTCCACCGCGCCCGGGCTGCTTGCGCTCGTGCCTTGCGTGCCATTCATCTGCAGATAGCCGGCGGCCACGGCGAGCGGGCCGTTGTTGTAGCTCGCGCCGAAGCTGTAGACGCGATCGACCGCGAAGTCAGTCTGGTTCGAGAACCCATACAGGGCGCCGAACTTGAAACCGCCATAGCTGTTGCTCGTGTACTTGACCGAGTTGTTGATGCGCACCGAGTGGTTGAGGTTGTCGTTGTCGAACGGATGCGTGAAGCCCGTGTCGCCGAAGGTGCCCGCGGTAGCCGAGAGCGGCGCGACGAAGTCCACGAGTTCGTCGTACTGACGGCCCAGCGTGAGCGTGCCGAAGCGATCGCTCGCGAGGCCCACCCAGGCCTGGCGGCCGAACATGCGGTTGTCCTGGCCGAGCTTGCCGTTCTGCAGGTTGAAGCCGTTTTCGAGCAGGAACACGGCGCGCGTGCCGCCGCCCAGGTCTTCGCTGCCGCGCAGGCCGAAGCGGCTGCCGTTGATGTTGCCGCTCGTCGCCTGCCAGAGCGCGCCGCCCGACTTGCCGCTCGCGACGTTGTTCGTGTACATGATGCCGGCGTCGATGATGCCGTAGAGCGTGACCGAGCTTTGCGCGTGCGCGACGCCCGGGGCAATGGCGCCGATGAGGCCGACGGCGGTGGCCGCTGCGGTGGTGACCGAGGCGCTCAAGGCGCGGCGCGCGGCGCTGGTGGCGAGAGAGGGGGCGTTCTTTTTCACGTGTGAAGTTCCTGAGGCGGTTTTCTCTTGGCGTTTGAAAATGGCTTGCTGCGCGCGACGCGAGCGAAGGCCGGCAAGCAGCGTCAGGAGTGTAAGGACCGGCAGCCGCCAGAAAATCCGCTGTGTCTGGAGAAGATTCTTTCGTGCACTGGAATAAACTTTTCATCGCCGTGTCATGAATTGCTGCCATGGTGTGGCGCAGATGCATTCATCGGTGCGATTAAAGGCGTGCCCGGCAGTTTTGGTACGATGCACGCTTTGCCAGCCGATCCAGTTGCCCGCGTGAAGCGTTCCGTGTCGTTCATCCGCGCTCAAGCCGCGAAATGGTCCTCCCGCCTGAAGCCCCTCATGTCGCGCCTGTGCGCGTTCGTGAGTCCGTGGCTCGGCAAGGGGCTACATCATCTGCGCCATCCCACCCGGCGCGGCATCCTCATCGCCATCGGCGCGTTGCCCGCTGCGCTCGTGCTCTATGTGCTGGTGCTGATTCCGTTCACGCCGGGCATCGGCGACATCCGCAAGGCGCGCGTGGACCAGCCCGCGCAGATTCTCTCCGCCGATGGCAAGCTGCTCGCCGAGTTCAAGCCCTCGAACCGCGAGTGGGTGCCGCTCTCGCAGATCTCGCCGCATATGGTCGACGCGCTGATTTCGACCGAGGATCACCGCTTCTACGAGCATCACGGCATCGACTTCAAGCGCACGGCGGGCGCGGCGCTGCACACGTTTTCGGGCAACCGCCAGGGCGGCTCGACCATCACGCAGCAGCTCGCGCGCAATCTCTACCCCGACGAGATCGGCCGCGCGCCCACGCTCACGCGCAAGATCAAGGAGGCGATCACCGCGTTCAAGATCGAGGCCGTCTATAGCAAGCCGCAGATCCTCGAAACCTATCTGAACACGGTGCCGTTCCTCTACAACGCGTTCGGCATCGAGATGGCGGCGCGCACCTATTTCGGTGTTTCCGCGGATCAGCTCACCGTGCTGCAAGCCGCGACGCTCACCGGCATGCTCAAGGGCAACGCCTACTACAACCCGGTGATCAATCCCGAGCGCGCGCTCGCGCGGCGCAACACCGTGCTCGCGCAGATGGTGAAGTACGGCAAGCTCACGGATGCGCAGTACGCGACGCTCGCGAAGAAGCCGCTGCGTCTGGACTTCGAGCGGCAGACCGAGCCGCCCGGTCCCGCGCCGCACTTCGCGCAGCAACTGCGCAAATGGCTGATCGCGTGGGCCGACCGCAACGACTACAACGTCTATTCCGACGGTCTGGTTGTGCGCACAACGATCGATTCGCGGCTGCAGGCGATGGCCACCGCCGCGCTCAAGCAGCACGCCAACCAGTTGCAGGGCAGCGCGAACAGCGCGTGGAGCGGACGCAACGGCTGCTTTGCCGGCAACGATCTTTTCAGGGCCTTCATGCGCGAGACGCCCGATTACAAGAGCGCGCGCGCTGGGGATGCAAATTCGGGCGTAAGCGACGAGGCCGCGCTCAAGAAGCTCGCCGCCGACCGCACGTTCATGCGCGCGCTATGCAAGGACAAGACCACGGTGCAGGCGGGCTTCCTCGCGATCGATCCGCGCAACGGGCAGATCAAGGCATGGGTGGGCAGCCGCGATTTCGCGGGCGAGCCGTTCGATCACGTGCAACAGGCGCGGCGTCAGCCGGGCTCGACGTTCAAGGCGTTTGTCTATGGCGCCGCGTTCGCGGCCGGCGCCAAGCCGACCGACACGATCGTCGACCAGGCCGTGGAAATGCCGCTCGAAGGCGGCGAAATCTGGCGTCCCAACGACGATGTGCCGCCCAGCAACAAGCCGATGACACTGCGCGACGCGCTCGCGTTCTCGCGCAATCGCATCACGGCGCAGGTGATGCAGGCAGTGGGCCCGGACAAGGTCGCGCGTCTCGCGCGTGCGATGGGCGTGCGCGATAGCGAGCTGAAGCCGGTGCCCTCGCTCGCGCTCGGCACGAGCCCGGTCACGCTCAAGGAGATGGTGTCGGCGTACAGCACCATCGCGAACGATGGCGAGTACCTGGAGCCGCGCATGGTCACGCGCATCGAGGACAGCAAGGGCGACGTGCTCGCGGAATTCGCAAGCGCATCGCCCGAGCGCGCGCTTTCGGCGTCCGCGGACCGCACGCTGCTCGACACGATGCGCGATGTCGTGAATCGCGGCACGGGCTCGAGCATCCGCACGCGCTTCGGCATTCGCGCCGACGTGGCGGGCAAGACCGGCACGACCCAGGACAACGCGGACGGCTGGTTCATCCTGATGGACCCGCAACTGGTGGCGGGCGCGTGGGTGGGCTTCGACGACGGCCGCGTCACGCTCCAGAGCGAAGGTGCGCGCAGCGCGTTGCCGATCGTCGGCGACTTCTTCTCGCGGGCGTTCCGTGCGCGCATTGTCGATCCGCGCGCGCGCTTCGATACCGAAGTCGCGCCGGGCGCATTCGAGACCTTCCGCGAGCGGCTCAAGACGTGGATGGACGGCTTGTTCACCTCGAAGGCGCCCACCGGGACGCCGCACGCGCCGGCCCATGCCCCGGCGCCGCGGCCGCCAGCGGTTGCGCCCGCGCCCGCCGAGGTGCCGCCTTCGAGCGGCGTCGCGCAAGCGGGCGCGGCATCGGCGGCATCTGCGGCTTCGGGTACTGGCGTGCCGCCGGATATCGCGCGCATGTTCGGCCAGCCGCCGGTGCTCGGTGCTTCCGGTGCCTCCGGCGCGCAGCCGCCTGGGCCATCGCCGCAGCAGGCGCCTTATCCGCCGCAGGAGCCGACGCTCGCGCCGACGCCCACGCCCGACGACTCAGATTCGGGGAATAGCGCGGGAAACAGCGCGGGAAACAGCGCGGGCGCGCAATACACGCCGCCGATATCGACCCCGCAGCCGCCGACCTCAGCGACACCGTCGGCCACGCAGCCGCAGGGCAACTGATCCAGGGCGCGGCGCTTACCGGTCCTGGACCGAGCGGTTGCCGCCGCGCCCATGCACGACCGTAAGGTAGTGCACGAGCCCCTGCGACGCGTGCGCGCCGTCGAGCTCGCCGCTGGCGATGGCTTCGAGCGCATCGAGCGCGACGTCGATGTCGCGGGCGCGTTCGGCGTCGATGACGGCGCGCGCCACGCCGCGAAACGCGAGCACCCAGGCGCCGGCCGGTAGCGGGCCGGTGCGCGCGAGGTCGATCGCGCAGGCGCCGTGACGTGTCACGGCTTGGGCGGCGAGGCCTTCCGCGCAGACGATGCGGGCCGGAATGCCGATGGGCATCGGTCGCTCGGCCTTCGATGGTGGTGTCATGCGAGGGTCTGGCCGCGAGCGCATGCGCGTGCCGGGGGTTGCGGCGAGAGCGTAGGGGCGGATGAATCGGGTCATGGCAATCCTGAACACGGCGAATGGGCGGCTGGTCTGACGCAGACGACGGCGCACGGTAGCAGCATCTCGCTGGCTTGCGACCATGCGGCGGCGGAGCGATTGATTGTGCGCAAGCGACGCAGTGTACCGGCAGTTATCCCCAGATTTCGTGGAAAGGGCTGTGGACAACCTGTCCGCAGCCGCGCCAAGGCGTTGATCTTGAAACAAATTGTTCTTGCGGGCATGAAGCAGGCCACCAGGCAGGCCACTAATCAGGCCACTAAGCAGCCGATATTTGTGGTGATGAGCATCAAGACCGGGCGCGTTTGCCCGCGCCTTTGACAAGAATTGATGCGTGGCGGCCGAAACATCCGTTAAATTCCGGCGTTTCGGCATTTTGGCTCAAGCAGGCGATAATGCGCGGCGGGCCAGCCGGCCTGACCCATTGGAGTGAATCGAGATGTTCCGCATGTCCCCCCTGATTCGCGCGCTGTGCACTAGCGCCGTCGTCTCGGTCGCGCTGAGCGCGGCGCTGCCCACCCTCGCGCACGCCCAGAGCGCCGCTGCCAGTGCGGTCACTGGTGCTGCCAGCGCTGTCACTGGTGCTGCCACCGGTGCTGCCACCGGCGCTGTCACCGCCGCTGCCGGCGCATCCCAGGCGCTGCCCGCGGGAGCGGTCGCCGTGGTCAATGGCGTGGAGATTCCGCAGTCCGCGCTCGAGAGCGCCGTGACGACGGCAGTGAGCCACAGCGGCGACGTCGATACACCGCAGTTGCGCGCGGCGCTCAAGCGGCAGTTGATCATCCGCGAAGTGCTGCGTCAGCAGGCGGTGCGCGCGCACTACGACCAGCGCCCCGAGGTGGCTCAGGCAGGCGACAGCCAGAAGGCGGACCTCGAGATCCAGTCGTGGTTGCAGGACAACGTGCACGTGCGGACGCCCACCGAGCGCGAGATTCGGGCGCGCTACAACCGCGTGAACGCCGAGCTCGGCAAATACGAGTACAAGCCGCAGTTCGTCGTGCTGGCCGATCAGGCGGTGGCGAAGGCCGTGATCGAGCAGGCGAAGGCCGGCAAGCCGTTCGACGCGCTTGCGCGCCAGTACAGCATCGTTCCCTCGAAGGAGAACGGCGGCGAAATGCCGTGGGTGAGCTTCAAGACGCCGGTGGCCGAGGGCAAGACACGCGGCGTGCCGGTGGCCGTGGCGCGGGCGCTCGCGCAGTTGCCGGTGGGCGGCGTGGCGCCGCAGCCGGTGCAGTCGGGCCAGGCGTGGGTGGTCGTCAAGCTCGAAGACAAGCGTGCGATGAAGGTGCAGTCGTTCGACGAGGTGAAGGATCAGATCCGTCGCCAGATCATCGCGGAGTCCATGGACGCAGGCGCGGCCCAACTCGTGAAGCAACTGGTGCAGAGCGCGACCATCGTGCAGTAACGCGCGCGCTGCGTGATGGCGGCGGGTGGGCCCACGGCCCACCGCGTAGCCGGGTCAGCGGCGTTCGCGCCAGGTGCGCAGCAAGAGCGCGTTGGTCACCACGCTCACACTCGAAAACGCCATCGCGGCGCCCGCGATCATGGGATTCAGGAGCCCGAGGGCGGCGAGCGGAATCCCGATCAGGTTGTAGACGAACGCCCAGAACAGGTTCTGCTGAATCTTGCGCCACGTGCGCCGCGAGATGTCGATCGCGGCGGCCACGAGCGCGGGGTCGCCGCGCATGAGCGTGACGCCAGCCGCATGCATGGCGACGTCGGTGCCCGTGGCCATGGCGATGCCGATGTCGGCGGCGGCCAGCGCGGGCGCGTCGTTGATGCCGTCGCCCGCCATCGCGACCACCGCGCCCGTGCGGATCTTCAGATCGCGGATCGTGCGGGCCTTGTCGTCGGGCAGCACCTGCGCGTGAATCTCGTCGATGCCGAGCTGTGCCGCCACGGCTCGCGCGCTGCCTGGGTTGTCGCCGGTCACGAGCACGCTGCGGATATCCATCGACTTCAGGCGCGCCACGGCCTCGCGCGCGGTGGGCTTCACCGTGTCGCCGAAGGCGAGCAATGCGAGCACCACGAGTGTCGAATCGGATTGCCCGCTGGGCGATGTCTGCGCGGGTGCGTCGCCGGACTCGTGGGCCGCCGAATCGTGGCCCGTTGAGTTGTGGCCCGCTGAGTTGTGGCCCGCTGAGTTGTGGACTGCTGACGGTTGCCCCGATGAGCCCCCGGACTTGCCCATCAGCCAGGACACCGTGTTGCCTTCGGATTCGAGCGCCTGCGCGCGCGCCGCGAGCGCGGGCGGCACGGCGAGCTCGAGCTCATCGAGCCAGCGCGCGCTGCCGATCGCCAGATACCGGCCGTTCACCTCGGCCTCCACGCCGCGTCCAGGCACCGCGCGCGCATGCGCGGCAGCGGGCAGCGCCCCCCCGGAGACTCGGCGCTGAGCGTCTTCACTGCGGCCTTCACCACGGCCTTCGCGAGCGGATGGTCGCTGTGCTGCTGCACGGCGGCGGCGAGCATGAGCGCTTCGGCGCGCGCGATCTCGCCGGCCGTCTCGAATGCGGTGAGCGAGGGCTGGCCGAGCGTGAGCGTGCCGGTCTTGTCGAAGGCCACGACGCTCACGTCGTGCGCCGTTTCCAGCGCTTCGGCGTCCTTGATCAGCACGCCGTGGCGCGCGGCCACGCCGGTGCCGGCCATGATCGCGGCGGGCGTGGCGAGCCCGAGCGCGCAGGGGCAGGCGATCACCAGCACGGCCACCGCGTTGAGGATTGCGGTTTCGGCGCTAGCGCCCGCGAGCAGCCAGCCGCCCAGCGTGATTGCCGCGATCACGAGAATCGCGGGCACGAACACGGCGCTCACGCGGTCGACCAGACGCTGGATCGGCGCCTTCTCGGCCTGCGCGCTTTCCACGAGGCGGATGATGCGCGCGAGCGTCGTTTCGGCGCCGATGGCGGTGGTGCGCACGGCCATCAGCCCTTCGCCGTTGATGGAGCCGGCGGTGAGGCGGTCGTCGGGGGCCTTCGGCACGGGCAGGCTTTCGCCGGTGATGAGCGATTCGTCGACATGGCTGCGGCCTTCGAGCACGACGCCGTCGGTCGGCACGCGCTCGCCCGGCCGCACCACGACCACGGCGCCTACGCGCACCTGCGCGAGCGGCACCTCGCGCTCCGCGCCGTTTTCGCGGATGCGCGCGCGCTCGGGGCGCAGCGCGTTGAGCGCGCGGATGGCATCCGTGGTCTGGCGCTTCGCGCGCGCTTCGAGCCACTTGCCGAAGCGCACCAGCGTGATGACGACCGCCGACGCCTCGAAATACAGATGCGCGGCGTCGCCGGGGTGCGCGAGCATCGCGTAGACACTCACGCCCCACGCCGCCGAGGTGCCGAGCGCCACCAGCAGATCCATGTTGCCGGCGCCCGCGCGCACGGCCTTCCAGGCGGCGCGATAGAAGCGCGCGCCAAAACCGAACTGGACGATCGAGGCGAGCACGAGCTGGGCGGCGGCCGGCAGCATCCAGTGCAAACCGAGCCAGCCGCCGAACATCGGTGCAAACATCGGCACGAGCAGCGGCGCGCTCAGCACAGCGGCGATCAGCACATCGCGCAACTCGCGTCGCGCGGCGGCTTCGGCTGCGGCGGCGCGCGACGGAGCGGCGCGTGCTGTGCCGGCTGCGCTCGCACCTGCTGCGGCGCTGGCTTGCGTCGTGTCAGCGGAGGGGTCTTCGGCGGTGTGCGGGTCATCGGCGAGCGGCGTGGCTTCGTAGCCGGCCTTTTGCACGGCGGCGACGAGACGCTCGCGCATGGCGGCGTCGAGTGGCGCATCGAGGCGCACCGCAGCGTTTTCGGTCGCGAGGTTGACGGCGGCGCTCGCCACGCCGGGCACCTTCGCGAGGGCCTTCTCCACGCGGTTCGCACAGGCCGAGCAGGTCATGCCGCCGATGGCGAAGCTCGCGGTCCAGGCGGCGGCGCAAGCGCTGGCATCGGCGGATGCATCGGCGCCAGCGTCCGCGACGGGTTCGGCTTCGTAGCCCGCCTTCTCCACGGCTGCCACGAGCTGGCGGGTGAGCGCTTGCGCCGCGCTCCCGCCGGCTTTTGCGTTGACCTCGGCGCTGACCTCGACGGTAGCCTTTTCCGTGGCGAGGTTGACCGACGCGCGCGTGACGCCCGGCACCTTCGCGAGCGCCTTCTCGACACGCATGGCGCACGAGGCACAGGTCATGCCGCGGATTTCCAGTTCCGCCACGCGGTGCCCGGCACGCTCGCCGGTTTCTGCAACGAGGGGATCGTTCATGATGATGACGCGCAAACGCGATAAGTATTCGACGTTACGCAGTATCCACGTTCCCATGATGGGAAGGTCAAGGGCCCTGTCCGCAGCCGCGCAGAATTTCGTACAGCAGACTTTTCAGGGGCTGATGCGGGCGATACGATACCACCCGGCGGCATCGGCACCATGCCGCGCGCATTGGACCGCGGCCCGGGGGGCCGTCGCGCGGCGTCGGAAGCCAGTCGACGTCAATTCATGGACCGCCTGCTTGGCACGTAATCAACAAATGACAAAAAAACGCCGAACCATTCCTTTTTTCCGCACCTGCGCCGCCCTGGCAGGTGTCGTCCTTATTGCCGGCTGCGCATCGACGCCCCAAGGCGCCGCGTCGAAGGGCAATGGCTGGGTCAAGGACGAGGTCTCCGATTCCTATGTGTTCGGCTATCCGCTCGTGCTGATGGACATCTCGCGCGAAGCCGCCACGGGCAACGCGCCCGGCCAGGCCGCGCCGAACACGCTGCGCCACGCACAGTCGCTGCCGCCCGTCGGCGCCTCGAGCCCGCCCGAGCCCAATCTCGACACGCTGGCCTCGACCGGCTGGCTCGACGTGAGCCGCGAACCCGTGCTCGTCGCGCTGCCTGACACGCACGGCCGCTATGCCGATGCGCGCGCGCTCGACATGTGGACCAACGTGCTCTGGTCGACGGCGGCGAAAAACAATGAGCGCGCAAGCGGTCTGACGGCGCAAACGATTGCCTTCGTGCCCGCCGGCTGGAAGGGCACGCTGCCCGCGCGCGCGAAGCGCGTGGATGTGACCACGCGCTATGTCTGGTTCCTCGCGCGCATCGAGACGCGTGGCGGCGGCGACCTCTCGAGCGCGCGCCGCCTGCAGCGCGGTATCCGCGTGGCGCCGCTTTCCGCGTGGGACGCGCGCGGCAAGCGCGTTGCCCAGGCGGACGCACAAACGGGCGCGAGCCTGGCCGGCGACCCCGTCGCGACGGGCACGCCGGCCGCGCAGGTCGCGGCGCTCGACGCCAACGGCTTCTTCAAGCGCCTCGCGCTCGCGCTGGACGACAATGCGCCGGTGCCCGACGACCCGCATGCGCTCAAGATTCTCGGCGACATCGGCGTGCATCCCGGCGATGGGGTGCAACTGCCGTCCGGATCGAAGGATGCCGCCGTCGTGAACGCGGGCTTCGCCGACGGCCGCGCGCGCGTCGCCACGCCGCCTTCGAATCTGCTCGCCGGCAACGGCTGGCTCTGGGTCGGCGACGATGCGGGCAACTACGGCACCGACTACGCCCTGCGCGGCTACGCGGCCTACGCGTCGCCGGGCCTGCCCACCAGCCGCGACGAAGCACGCGCCCGCGTGGCCCAGGACGGTGACGGCCACACACTGAACGGCGCGAACCGCTACGTGATTCATTTCAGCGCGAAGCAATTGCCGCCGGTGCGCGGCTTCTGGTCGATCACGGCTTACACGCCCGATGGCGCGCTCGACGGCGACATGCCCGTGCGCGTCGCGTTTGGCGAGCGCAGCGGAGCGCGGCGCAATCGCGATGGCTCGCTCGACGTGCATGTGAGCGCGGAGCGGCCGCGCGGCGGCGCCAACTGGGTGCCGGCGCCGAAGGGCGACTTCCGCCTCGTGTTGCGCATGTACGCGCCGAAGCCCCAGGCTACGGATGGCTCGTGGCAACCGCCGGCAGTCGAGCGGCAGTGACGCGTGCGCGCCAGGGCGGCGGCCCCACCGTCCTGGCGGCGCATTGCAGTCGCGCGATGCAGCATCGGGCCTATACTTTCGGCTGTCGGATTCTCTGACAGCCAATCCGGTCTCACTATCTTCACTATCCGCGGCGAGCCTGTTTCCGCGTCACCGGCCAGCAAGTATGGCAAGCCTCAACAAAGCATCGCTCACGACTTCCCTGCAATCGGTGCGCGCCGTGGCGCGCGCGCCCCGCACACGGCGCATCCTTGCCGGCATCGCCATCTTTCTCGTGGTGTTCGGCCTGCTCGGCTTCTTCGCCGCGCCGCCGCTCATCCGGCACATCGCCGAACAGCAACTGAGCCAGCAGCTCGACCGGCCTGTCACGATCGCGCGCATCGGGCTCAATCCCTACACGCTGCGGCTCGAAGCGGACCGCGTGCATATCGGCGAGCGCGGCGGCCAGGGTGACTTCTTCGACGTCGAGCGGCTCGTCGTGCAGGCGTCGTGGTCGTCGATCTTTCGCGCGGCGCCCATCGTCGACGAAGTGCGGCTCGATTCGCCGCGCGCGACCATCGTGCGGCTCGATGCGCAGCATTTCAACTTCTCGGACCTCATCGAGAAGTTCTCGAAGCCCTCGGAAAAACCCAGCAGCAAACCCGCGCAGTTTTCGGTTTCGAACATCCACATCGAGAACGGCAAGATCACCTTCGATGATCGCCTGCTCAACGAAAAGCACGTGATCGACCGCTGGTCGCTCGGCATTCCGTTCATCGCCACGCTGCCTTCGAAGACCAATATCTTCGTCCAGCCGATGCTGCGCGCGCGCATCGACGGCGCCAGCACGCTCGCCATCGACGGCAAGACCAAGCCGTTCGCCGCGTCGCGCGAATCCGAGGTCGAACTGCGCCTCACCGATCTCGACCTGCCGAAGCTGCTCACCTATTCGCCCACGAAACTGCCGGTGACGCTCAAGAGCGGCACGCTCTCCACCAACCTCAAGCTCGACTTCGTGATGTCGGGCGAGAAGCCCACGCTGCGCGTTTCCGGGACGACCGACCTCAACGACGTCGACGCCACCGACAACGCCAACGCGCCGCTGTTCGGCGCGCGCAGCCTGCATGTGGCGGCGGCGTCGCTCGAACCGTTCAGCAACGTCTATCGCTTCGACACGATCCGCGTCGATGCGCCCACGGCCACGGTCGTGCGCGACAAGGCGGGCGTGCTCAACCTCGAGAAGCTGGCCGTTGCAGCGGCCCCGCCCGCGGCGTCGGGTGCGCAGGCCGAGCCCGCGGCGGCGGCCAAGGCGCCGCCGCTCGACCTCTCGATTCGCCAGTTCGCGATCGCGGACGGCACGGTGCATGTGCACGACGAAGCTGCGTCGCGGCCGGTGGAGCTGGACCTGAGCAACGTCGCCACGACGCTCACCAACTTCTCGACCGTGGCCAAGGCGCCCGCTGCTTACACGCTCGCGCTGAAGGCGAGCGACGGCGGCACGGCGAAGATCTCGGGCACCCTCGGCCTTGCCGCGAAGAGCGCCGACGCGAAGATCGTCCTGAACAACGTGGCGCTGCCGCTGGCACAGCCTTATCTCGACGGCGTGACGGCCGCGCAGATCCTCGATGGCAAGCTGAGCCTCGACTCGGCCATCAAGGCGGACTGGGCGAAAGCGCCGGCTGCCGTGCAAGTGGGCGCGAGCACGCTGAATCTGGAGGCGCTCAAGCTCGCCGCGCGCGGCTCGAAGACGCCGGTCGTGGCGCTCGCGAAGGGCACGGTGCAGGTGAGCCAGGTCGATCTCGCGGCGCGCACCGCGCAGATCGCTTCAGTGGAGACGAGCGGCCTCGATGTCAACGTCGAGCGCAAGAAGGACGGCAAGATCGATCTGCTGCAACTGGCGGGCGGGCACGAGGCCGCGCCCGAGCGCACGGCCATTCACGCGGCGCAGAAGTCGGTGAAGGAAGGCCCGGCGTGGCACTACAAGATCGATTCGCTGAGCGTGAGCGGCGGCTCGGTCAACTTCACGGACAGCACGACGCCGCGTCCGGTCAAACTTGCCGTCGCGCCGCTCGACCTCAAGGTCCAGCAGATCAGCGACGACATGAAGCACGCGCTGCCCATCGACCTGAAGGCGACCGTCAACAAGAAGGGCACGCTCGCGCTCAATGGCGACGTGAACCCCACGCCGCTCACGGCGAAGTTCAGGATCGACGCGAACCGGCTCGATGCCGCTGCGTTCGAGCCGTACTTCGGCAACCAGCTCAACGCGGTGGTCGCCAGCGCGCTGCTCAACATGAAGGGGCAGCTTGCCGTGGAGCAGGGCAAGGCGCTCAAGGCGAACTATCGCGGCGATGCGGCGCTCGTGGACGTGCGCATGCTCGACAAGGCGACCTCCGACCCGTTCGCGGGCTGGCGCTCGCTCGCGCTCTCGAACCTGAAGGCGAGCTACGACGACGTGCGCGGCACCGACGTGGACGCGAGCCGCGTGACCTTCGCCGGCTTCTACGGGCGCGTGCTGCTCGACGCGCAAGGCAAGCTCAATCTCAAGGACGTGGTGGCGCACGAAAGCGGGCAAGCGCAGTCGCTCACGCGCGATGCCCATGCCGACGGCCACGAGCCGGTGCCGCTTTCGCCGCAGGCGGCGAGTGCACCCACTTCCGCGCCGGTTGCGATGGACGTGGCGGCCTCGGCGCCCGCGACTGCTTCCGCGACGGTGACCGCCGCGCAGTCGCCGAAGCATCCGGTGCGCCTGCATTTCGGCGAACTCGTGTTGCAGGGCGGCCGCGTGAATTACACCGACAACTTCATCAAGCCGAACTACAGCGCCACCCTCGTGCAGATTCAGGGCACGGTGGGCGCGTTCGGCACCGAGTCGACCACGCCCGCGCCGGTCGACGTGTCGGCCAAGCTCGCGGCGAACGGGCCTATCGCCATCAAGGGCACGGTGAATCCGCTCATCGAGAAGCCTTCGCTCGACATCACCGCGAGCGCGCACGACGTCGAGCTCACCAATCTCACGCCATATTCGTCCAAGTACGCGGGCTATCCGATCACCAAGGGCAAGCTCAACGTCGACCTGCACTACCAGCTCGCGAACGACCAGCTCACGGCGAACAACCATCTGTTCATCGACCAGCTCACGTTCGGCGATCACGTCGAGAACGACACCGCCACGAAGCTGCCCGTGCGTCTCGCGATTTCGCTGCTCAAGAACCGGCGCGGCGAGATCGACGTGAATATTCCGGTGTCGGGTTCGCTCTCGAACCCCGAGTTCAGCCTGGGCGGCCTGATCTGGCATGCGGTGCTCAACCTGATCGCGAAGGCCGTGACTGCGCCGTTCTCGCTGCTCGCGAACGCGTTTGGCGGCGGCGGCGGAGAAGAGCTCGGCTATGTGGAATTCCCGGCGGGCTCGGCCAAGCTCTCGGACGGCGACGACAAGAAGCTCGACACGATTGCGAAGGCGCTCGACGACAAGCCATCGATCAAGATCGACCTGATCGGCCGCGTCGACCCGGCCGTGGACACGCCCGCGCTGCGCGAGAAGTATGTGGACCGCCTCGTGCGCCAGCAGAAGGTGAAGGACACCGTGGGCAACGGCGAGAGCGTGGATACCTCGCAGGTGCAGGTCGATCAGAAGGAATACGAAAAATATCTGACGAAGGCGTACAAGGATGCGGACTTCAAAAAGCCGCGCAACATGGTGGGCTTCACGAAGACGCTGCCCGTCGACGACATGAAGCAGGCGCTCGCCGAGCACGCGCCCGTGGACGACGCCACGCTGCGCGAGCTAGCGCAGCGGCGCGCGCAGGCCGTGCAGCAGTACTTCGAAGGCAAGGTCGACCCGAGCCGCGTGTTCGTGGTGGCGCCCAAGCTCGACGCGACGGGCATCACCGATAAAGGTGCGACCACGCGCGTGGACTTCGGGCTCAAGTGAGGGCGTGCATGCGGGGCGTCATGCCTCGCATGCCGCTGGCGTTTTTCACGCCGCGCGCACGCGCGGCGCCTTGGTGACTCCAGTGATTCCAGTAGTCCGGGCGGCCCCGAACGCGTGCGCTTCGATCACGCGCGCGAGCGTCGCGAACGCCGGCGCGATTTGCTCGTGCGGCACGCATGCATAACCCGTCAGTAATCCTTTGCGTTGCTGCTTGCCCAGGTAATAGGACGCCAACGGCCGCACGATCACGCCCGCATCGTACGAAGCCGCGGTAAGCACCCGGTCGTCGCAATGCTCGGGCAGGCCCAGCACGAAGTGCAGGCCCGCTTCGTCGCCCATCACGGGCAGCGCGTCGCCGAAATGCTGCGTCACCGCGTCGATCAGCAATTGCCGCCGCTCGCCGTAGAGCGTGCGCATGCGGCGCACGTGCGTGGTGAGATAGCCGTCCATGATGAATTCGGCGAGCACGGCCTGCTGCATGAGCTGGCCTTCGCGATAGAGCTCGGCCACGCCGGTGCGAAACGCGTCCACGAGCCGCTCGGGCACGACCATATAGCCCACCCGCAAGCCCGGAAACAGCAGCTTGCCGAGGCTGCCCACATAGATCACCTGGCCCGAGTCGTCGAGCCCTTGCAGTGAGGCGAGCGGGCGGCTGCCGTAGCGGAACTCGCTGTCGTAGTCGTCCTCGATGATCCACACCTTGTGCTGGCGCGCGTATTCGAGCAGCGTGCGGCGGCGCGCGAGGCTCATCACCATGCCGAGCGGGTACTGATGCGAGGGCGTGACGAGCGCGATGCGCGGCGGATGGCTCAGATCGGAGTCGCGCGGGTTGAGGCCTTCGTCGTCCACGGGAATCGGCGAGAGCTTGATGCCCGAGGCTTGCAGCACACTGCGCGCGCCCCAATAGCAGGGCTCTTCGACCCATGCGCGGTCGCCGGTGTCGGTGAGCAGGCGCACCGTGAGATCGATCGACTGATGGATGCCGGTCGTGATGATGATCTGGTCCGGCGTGCAGCGCACCGAGCGCGCCACCCGCAGATAGTCGGAGAGCGCGCGGCGCAAGGGCCGGTAACCGCCGCCCGGCGCGTAGGTGAGCAGATCGGGCCTGGCTGACTTCCAGAGCCGCGATTGCAGGCGGCTCCAGGTGCGCGCGGGAAACTCGGTCACGTCCGGCACGCCGGGCATGAACGCACCCCATTGCCTGGCCGAGACGCCGGCTTCGTCGATGAGGCGCTGCCCGCGCATCGACATGTCGCCGCGCGGGGAGGGCGCGGGCACGGCGCGCGTGGTGGCGTCGGGGCGCGGGCCCACGGCGGCCGAGTCGGGGCGGGTGTCCGCGACATAGGTGCCGCTGCCGGTGGTCGAGAGCACGTAGCCTTCGGCGCTCAACTGGTCGTAGACGTGCAGCACCGTATTGCGCGCGATGCCGAGATCGCCCGCGAGCAGGCGCGAGCTGGGCAGCTTCGTGCCGGGCGCGAGTCGGCCGGTCAGGATGGCTTGCTGCATGAGTTGCAGCAACTGGCGGTAGACCGGTTCCGCCGAGGTTTTGTCGAGTTGCGCGGCAAGCCAGTCGGACGGAATGACCATGGCGAAGTGGTTCCATCGAGAATAATGAAATGGCTCCATTGCATAGAGCCGTGAGCGTCTATAGTAATCCGCACGTCAGATCTGACTAACCTTTGTGTCAGAATAAATTTAATCGCGTCAGATCTGAGCCGGAAACACAGGAGACACGACGATGAAGACCTCGGAGGCGATCGTCAGCTTTCGCGGCGTGCGCAAGACGTACGACGGCGAAACGCTGGTGGTGAAGCAACTCGATCTGGACATCTATCAGGGCGAGTTCCTGACGCTGCTCGGGCCGTCCGGCTCCGGCAAGACCACCTGCCTGATGATGCTGGCGGGCTTCGAATTTCCCACCGGCGGCGAGATCCGTCTCGAAGGCAAGCTGCTCAACAACGTGCCGCCGCACAAGCGCGACATCGGCATGGTGTTTCAGAACTACGCGCTCTTTCCGCACATGACCGTCGAGCAGAACGTGGCGTATCCGCTCGGCGTGCGCAAGGTGCCGACGGCCGAGCGCGCCGCCCGCGTGAACGACGCGCTCAAGATGGTGCGCATGGAAGGCTTCGCCAAACGCTACCCTGCACAGCTTTCTGGCGGCCAGCAGCAGCGCATCGCGCTCGCGCGCGCGCTCGTGTTCCAGCCCAAGCTCGTGCTCATGGACGAGCCGCTCGGCGCGCTCGACAAGCAACTGCGCGAACATATGCAATACGAACTGAAGTCGCTGCACGAGAAGCTCGGCGTCACGTTCGTCTACGTCACGCACGACCAGGGCGAGGCGCTCACGATGTCGGACCGCGTGGCGGTGTTCGACAAGGGCATCGTGCAGCAGCTCGACAGCGTGGACCGCCTCTACGAATCGCCGTGCAACGAGTTCGTGGCGAACTTCATCGGCGACAGCAACCGGCTGCGCGGCAAGGTCGCCGCCGTCGACGGCGAATTCTGCGAGATCCATCTCGCCGACGGCACGCGCCTCAAAGGCCGTAACGTGGCGGGCGCACAGATGGGCGCGGACGCCATCGCGTGCATCCGGCCCGAGCGCATGAAGCTCGCCGCCGGCTTTGCAAACAACGGCGCAAACAACGGCGCGAACGCGCTGGCGGGCGAGGCGCGCGGTCTCATCTATTTCGGCGACCACGTGCGCATGCGCTGCGGTCTGCCTCACCAGGACGAGTGCTTCGTGAAGGTGCCGCTCGGCACCGAAGCGCTCGCAGGCTTCGCGCCCGGCCAGCCGGTCGCGCTCGAGTTCGCGCCGGAGCATTTGCGTATTTTTGCCTGACGCACTGAAGCGCGCGAAAACAAACCACCAAGGAGAAGGGGACTACACCATGAAGCAGATCGGCAACTTGCGCGTTGTAACGGTGGCGGCTGCGGCCGCGTTTGCACTCTCGTGTGGCGTGGCGCACGCCGCGGAACTGACGGTCGTGAACTTTGGCGGCGCGAACGGCGACGCCCAGAAGGCGGCCTTCAACGAGCCGTTCCAGTCGCAGACCGGCACGAAGGTCACGGCCGTCGAATACAACGGCGAGCAGGCCAAGGTCAAGGCGATGGTCGAGGCGAAGCACGTGAACTGGGACGTCGTGGAAGTGGAGACCGGCGACATCGCGCGCGGCTGCGACGAAGGCCTCTACGAGAAGCTCGACTGGTCGAAGCTCGGCAACAAGGCCGATCTCCTCAAGGCGGCGCAGCAACCGTGCGGCGCGGGCATTTTCGTGTGGTCGACGGCGCTCGCCTATAACGCCGACAAGCTCAAGACCGCGCCCGCGAGCTGGGCCGACTTCTGGGACGTGAAGAAATTCCCGGGCAAGCGCGGCATGCGCAAGGGCGCGCGGTACAACCTCGAATTCGCGTTGATGGCCGATGGCGTTGCGCCGCACGACGTCTACAAGGTGCTTTCGACGAAGGCGGGCCAGGACCGCGCGTTCAAGAAGCTCGACGAGCTGAAGCCCAACATCCAGTGGTGGGAAGCGGGCGCGCAGCCGCCGCAGTTCCTCGTGGCCGGCGATGTGGTGATGTCGACCGCCTATAACGGACGCATCGACGCCGCGCAGCGCGAAGGCAAGAACCTCAAGGTCGTGTGGAACGGCAGCATCTACGACCTCGATTACTGGGCGATTCCGAAGGGCACGCCGAACAAGACCCAGGCCATGCAGTACATCGCGTACACGCTTTCGACCAAGCCGCAGCAGACCTACGCGCAGCACATCGCCTACGGCCCGGTGAATGAAACGGCGATCAAGACGCTCGACGAGAAGACGCTCGAAAACCTGCCGAATTCGCCGAAGAACGGCAAGAGCGCGGTACAGCAGGACCTCACGTTCTGGACCGATCACGGCGACGAACTGGAGCAGCGCTTCGCCTCGTGGGCCGCGAAGTAAGCTGGCGCGATGCGGTAGCAGAGGCATTAGAAGCGGCATTGGAAGCATGACGGGCGGGCGCACATCGAATGTCCTGAACGATGGATGCGCGCCCGCGCGATAACGGAGGAACGCGCGCGCTGTGCCACGCACGGGGCGCGCGCGGCTTGCCGCTTCGGGGCGAGAGCCTTTGCGGCGAGCGCAGGAGACTGCGCAGGAGACTGAATTGACACCCATGACGACCGCGGCACACGCAGCCGACCACTCGGGCGAATCGAGCACGCGTCTGAAGCGCGAACTGCGACTCGCACAGGCGAAGAAGCGCACGATGGCGCTCTTGCTGATCGCGCCGCTGGCGATCTTTCTGCTGCTGATTTTCGTCGTGCCGATCGCGGCGCTGCTCACGCGCGCCGTGCAGAATCCCGAGGTGGCGACCGCGCTGCCGCATACCGTTGCCGCGCTGGGCGGCTGGGACCGCAAGAGCGCGCCGCCCGATGCGGCCTATGCGGCGCTCGCGCAGGATCTCGTCGCGGTGCAGGACGGCGACGCCATGGGCGCGCTCGCACGCCGCCTGAATGTGGAGATCGCGGGCTATCGCTCGCTCGTGGCGAAGACGGCGCGCGCGATGCCGTTCGCCGATGGCGACGGTCATCCGCTCAAGCTCACGCCCGCGCAAACGCGCGCCAAAATCGTCGAGCTCGACGACCGCTGGAACGACGTGACGTACTGGCAGGCCATCGCGAAGAACAGCGGCCACTATTCGCCGTTCTATCTGCTCGCCTCGCTCGACCACAAGCAGGACGCGTTCGGCAGCATCATTTCCGCCGACCCCGATCAGCAGATTTATCTCGCCGTGTTCGGCCGCACCTTCGTGATCAGCGTATTCGTCACATTGTTCGCGCTTGCGCTCGGCTATCCGCTTGCGTACTGGATCTCGACGCTGCCAGAGCGCCGCGCCAATCTCGTGATGATCCTCGTGCTGATTCCGTTCTGGACTTCGATTCTCGTGCGCGTGGCCGCATGGATCGTGATTCTGCAAAGCGAAGGCCTGGTCAACAAGGCGCTGATCGGCACCGGCATTATTTCCACGCCGCTCACGCTGCTGTTCAATCGCGTGGGCGTCTATATCTCGATGACGCACATCCTGCTGCCGTTCATGGTGCTGCCGCTCTACAGCGTGATGAAGTCGATTCCGCCCACCTACCAGCGCGCCGCCGTCTCGCTCGGCAGCCATCCGTTCGCGGCCTTCTGGCGCGTGTATGTGCCGCAGACATACCCGGGTATCGGCGCGGGCGTGCTGCTCGTCTTCATTCTCTCGATTGGCTACTACATCACGCCCGCGCTGCTGGGCGGTCCCGCCGACCAGATGGTGAGCTACTACGTGGCGTACTTCACGAACGTGTCGATCAACTGGGGCATGGCGTGCTCGCTCGGAGCGCTGCTGCTCGTGGCGACGACCATGCTGTACTTCGTCTACGGGCGCTTCACGCGCACGCAACTGAGCCTCGGCTAACGGAGGCACTGCACATGAAATTCGCCAAACCGCTGTTTGCGCCCCATACCTCCGGCATCGAACGCATCTGGTACTTCACGCTGCGCGGGCTCGCCGTGCTCACGCTGCTCTATCTGATCCTGCCCGTGCTCGCGATCGTGCCGCTTTCATTTTCGTCGAGCACGTTTCTCGTCTATCCGATTCCGGGCTGGTCGCTGCGCTGGTATCAGAACCTCGTGATGTCCGACGAATGGCGCATGGCCGCGAAGAACAGCTTCATCGTCGGGCCGGCGGCGACGCTCGTGGCGACGGTGCTGGGCACGCTGGCGGCAATCGGCATCACGAAGGCCGACTTCCGCGGCAAGGCCGTGCTCATGGCGGTGCTCATCTCGCCGATGATCGTGCCCGTGGTGGTGGTGGGCGTGGGCATGTATCTGTTCTTCGCGCCGCTCGGGCTCGCCAATACCTATCTGGGCCTGATTCTCGCGCACGCGTCGCTGGGCGTGCCCTTCGTGGTGACCACGGTATCGGCCACGCTGCAGGGCTTCAACTACAACCTCGTGCGCGCGAGCCTGTCGCTCGGCGCGAATCCGGTTTCGACGTTCTTTCGCATCACGCTGCCCGTGATTGCGCCAGGCGTGATCTCGGGCGCGCTGTTCGCGTTCGCGACATCGTTCGACGAGGTGGTGGTGACGCTGTTCCTCGCGGGCGCCGATCAGACGACGCTGCCGCGCCAGATGTTCACGGGCATCCGCGAGAACATCAGCCCGACGATCGCTGCGCTCGCAACGATCCTGATCGTGTTCTCGACCAGCTTGCTGCTGGCGCTCGAATGGCTGCGCGGCAGGAATGCGGCGCGCGCGGTGAAGGCCTGAAGGCCTGAATGTTGTCACGCGGCGAGCAAGGCGGGCTGACGCCGCGTCACCCACTGCGTGGCCTGATCGTAGGCATGCCCCAATTGCAGCACGGATAGATCGGCTTGCGGCTTGCCGATCACTTGCAGGCCCATCGGCAGCCCCTGCGCGTTGAAGCCCGCCGGCACGCACATCACGGGCAGACCCGCGAGCGTGCCGCCGATCACCACTTCCATCCAGCGGTGATACGTGTCCATCGTGCGGCCCGCGACCGACTTCGGCCAATGCGCCTTCGCATCGAACGGGAAGATCTGCGCGCTCGGCAGCACGAGATAGTCATAGCGCTCGAACAGCGCGAGCAGCGCGTTGTACCACTGCGTGCGCGCGACCGTTGCGTTCCATACGTCCTCGCCTGAGAGCTTCAACCCGCCTTCCACTTCCCATTGCGCCTCGGGCTTGAGTAGCGCGCGCTTCGCGGGGTCGCGATAGAGCGCGCCCAGCGAGCCCGCCACCGAGAAGTGGCGCAGTGTGCGCCAGCAGTCCCAGAGCTTCTCCATCGAATAATCGGGGCGCGCGGCATCGACCTTGCAGCCGATTGCTTCGAAGTCCTTGAGAGCGTTCTCGCAGAGTGCGAGCACGCCGTCTTCCATCGCCAGATAGCCGTCGTAGTTGCCGAGCCAGCCGATGCGCGTGCCGCTGAAATCGCGCGCGAGCGGACCTGCGAACTGTGCCGGATCTTCGGCAATCGAGAGCGGCGCACGCGCGTCGTAGCCCGCCTGGGTGGCCAGCAGCATGGCCAGGTCGGGAACGCTGCGGCCCATCGGCCCGGCGCAGCCGAGCTGGTTGTAGAACGCGTCGACGGCGGGGACCGAGGGCACGCGCCCTTGCGAGGGCCGCAAGCCGAAGACGTTGTTCCAGCCCGCCGGATTGCGCAGCGACCCCATCATGTCACTGCCGTCCGCCACCGGCAGCATGCGCAGCGCGAGCGCCACGGCCGTGCCGCCGCTGCTGCCGCCCGCGCTGCGCGTGGGGTCGTAAGCGTTGAGCGTGGTGCCGAACACCGGGTTGTAGGTGTGCGAGCCCAGCCCGAACTCCGGCGAATTGGTCTTGCCGATGAAGATGGCGCCTTGCGCGCGCACGCGCGCGGCCACGAGGGCATCGGCCTTCGGCACTTCGTCGCGGAAGATCGGCGAGCATTGCGTGGAGCGGATGCCCGCCGTCGCGGTGAGGTCCTTGGGTGCTTGCGGAATGCCGTGCAGCCAGCCGAGATAGTCGCCGCGCGCGAGCTGGGCGTCGCGTTCGTCGGCTTCGGCCAATAGCACCGAGCGCTCGCGTAGCGACACGATGGCGTTGGCCGGCGTGTTCACGCGCTCGATATGGTCGAGGAACGCGTTCATCACTTCGCGGCAGGAGATCTTGCGAAGGCGGATCCATTGCGAGAGTTCGAGCGCGTTGGCAGCGACGATTTCGCCGTGCGTGAGCGCTTGCGCACTGTTTTGCGCAGCTTGGGCGGGGGAATGCGATGCCTGATTCATGCGTGACTCTCGTGGGCCGATGGTTGCGGATGGAGCAAACGGAGTTTCATTGTCGCGCAGCACGCGTACAAGCAAAAGGAAACGGACAGTTGCCGCATGAATCAACGGTTGCCACGTTGCGGGGCTTCCTCGTGCGCGGCTTCCTCGGGCAGCGCCGCGCCGCCCAGCGCTTGATAGAGCGCCGCTGTGTCCGTGAGCCGCGTGGCCTGCGCACGTGTGCGGTCGAGCGCGCTTTGCAGCACCTGACGTTGCGCGTCGATCAGATCGAACTCGCTCACGCCGCCCGCGGTGTAGCGATCGTGTGCGATTGCCGCGCTCGCTTGCGCTTCGCGCGCGGCGTCGTCGCGGGTCTGCAATTCCAGCGCGTCGTCCTGCAATGCATGCAACGTGTCGGCGACCTGCTGGAGCGCTTGGAGCACCGTCTGCTTGTAGTCCGCGAATGCCGCTTCATAAGCGGCCTGGGCCGCGCGCCGCTTCGCGCGCAACTCGCCGCCATGAAAGATCGGCTGCGTGAGGCCGAGCCCCACGTTCCAGATGTTTAGCCCGGTGATCACGTCCTCGATGCGCGTGCGCTCCGAGCCCACGCCCGCCGAAATCGAAATCTGCGGAAAGAGATTGGCCGTCGCCACGCCGACGTTCGCGCTCGCCTGATGCAGCAGCGCTTCAGCGGCGCGAATGTCGGGGCGCTCGCGCGCGAGCGTGGAAGGCAGCGTGAGCGCAAGCGTATCGGGCAGCGGCAGCGTGTCGAGCGTGAGCGCATCGAGTTGCGGCGCGAAAGCCGAACTCGATGGCTCCTCGCCGAGCAGGATCGCGAGCTGATGATCGGTCTGGGCGAGCTGTGTGGTGAGCGGCGCCAGCGTGGCGCGCGTTTGCGCGAGCAGCGTGCGCTGGCTGTGCACGTCGAGCCGGGCGACGCCGCCCGCCGCGAGCCGCGCTTCCATGATCGACAACTGCTGCGCCTGCGCGCCGATCAGGCGTTGCGTGAGGCCGATCTCGTCGCGCAGCGCGGCACGGCGCATTGCCGTCGCGACGACATTGCCCGCCACGGTGAGTCGCGCCGCTTCAAGTTCGTATTCCTGATAATCGACTTGCGCGAGCGTGGCTTCGAGCGCGCGCCGGTTGGCGCCGAATAGATCGAACACATACGAGACGCTGACCGAGGCATCGTAAAGCGTGAACGGCGGCGGATTCTGCATCTGGGTGATGCCGAAGGCGGCGAGGTCGAGCTTCTGGCGCGTGCCCGAGAGCTTCAGGTCGACGGAAGGGAATAGCGCCGCACCCGCCTGCGCGTTGTAGTTTTCGCGCGCCTCGACAAGTTTCGCGCGCGCGGAATCGAGTGTCGGGCTGGCGCGCAGTGCTTCATCCACGAGACTATCGAGCGCCGGGTTGCCGAACTGCTTCCACCATGCGCGCGGCGCATGCGCGGTCGACGCGAAGGCCTGCATGGCGCCGCCCGGCCCGGGCGCGCTGACCGTGGCGGCGGGCAGCGGCGCGCGCGTGTAGCCGGGCGCCTGCGGCGCGGCCGGTGAATGGAAGTCCGGGCCGACGGTGCAACCCGCGAGCGCTGTGATTATCAACAGCGTCATCAGCAATGCAGGCAATGCAGGCAACGCAGACAATGCCGGCAAGGCGGCAGATGCGATGGGCACAAACGGCAGCGCGTGGCGTTTCATGATCGCGGCCCTAATCCAGCGTGCGCCGGTAGAAGCGCACCGCGATTGCCATCACGACCGCCGCGAACACGGCGAGCGGCCACACGGAAATCCACAGGTCGGCCCAGCCGTTGCCCTTGAGCAGGATGCCGCGCACGAGCCGGTTGAAGTAGGTGAGCGGCAGCAGCTCGCCGATCCACTGCGCCCAGCGCGGCATGCCCGCGAACGGAAACATGAAGCCCGAGAGCAGCAGGTTCGGCAGGAAGTAGAACACGGCGAGCTGCATGGCCTGCAACTGGTTCTGCGCGAGCGAGGAGAGCGTGATGCCCACGGTGAGATTCGCGGCGATGAACAGCAGCGCGGAAAGATAGAGCGCCACGAGGCTTCCCTCGAACGGCACGTCGAACACGAAGCGCGCGGCGAGCACGATGATCGTCGCCTGCACGAGGCCGATTGCCACGTAGGGCACGATCTTGCCGGTCATGACTTCGATCGGCAGCACGGGCATGGCGAGCAGGTTTTCCATCGTGCCCCGCTCGCGTTCGCGCGTGATGGCGAGACCGGTCATCATCACCATCGTCAGCGTGAGGATCACGCCCATGAGGCCGGGCACGACGTTGTACTGTGTGACGCCTTCGGGGTTGTAGAGGCGGTGGACCTGCACGTCGAAGGCGGCGGGCGCGCCGTTCAGATGCGCGAGCGGCCCGGTCAGGTCTTTCGCGGCCACGGGCGCGATGAGGCCCGGCAGCGCCGCGAGCGCCGTGGTGATGGCGGTAGGATCCGTCGCGTCCGCTTCGACCAGCAGCGAGGGGCGCTCGCCGCGCAACAGGCGCCGCGAAAAGTCGACGGGAATGCTCAGCACGAACTGCACGCTGCCGCGCGCGAGCGCATGCCGTGCCGAGGCTTCGTCGGGCAGTGTCTCGATCACGTCGAAGTAGGCCGAATTCTTCATGCCCGCTACGAAGCTGCGCGAAAACGGACTGTCCTCGCCCACGACGATGGCCGTGGGCAGGTGCTTGGGATCGGTGTTGATCGCGTAGCCGAACAGCGTGAGCTGGATGATCGGCAAGCCGACGATCATCGCGAACGTCACGCGGTCGCGCTTGAGTTGCAGGAACTCCTTGAGCACGATGCTCCACCAGCGCGACACGGAGAATGCGAGGTTCAGTTTCAACATCAGGCCGCGCCTCCGTAGTTGTCGCGCGTGTGGCCCATCAGGTAGATGAATACATCTTCCAGGCCTGTCTCGATACGTTGCGCACGCAACGATGTGCCGGAGGTCGCGCGTTCGACGGCCGCCGCGAGCGCTGCATGATCGCGGCCGCTCGCGTGCAGCACGGAACCGAACACCACCGTTTGATCGACGCCCGGCATGGCGCGCAATTGCGTCGAGAGCGCGGTGAGCTGCTCGCCGTGAATCGCCCAGGTTTCGAGGTCTTGCGAAGCGATCACCTCGGCGGCGCTGCCCTGCGCGAGCAGCTTGCCGTAAGCGATATACGCGAGCTTGTGGCAGCGCTCGGCCTCGTCCATGTAATGCGTGCTCACGAGCACGGAGATGCCGCGCGCGGCGAGCCGGTGCAGCTCTTCCCAGAAGTCGCGCCGCGCGTTGGGATCGACGCCGGCCGTGGGCTCGTCGAGCAGCAGCAGTTGCGGCTCGTGCAGCATGCAGGCAGCGAGCGCGAGACGCTGCTTCCAGCCGCCCGAGAGCGCGCCCGTGAGCTGGTTCGCGCGGCTCGCGAGGCCGAGCGATTCGAGCGCGCGATCGACGCACTCGCGCCGTCGCGGCATGCGGTAGATGCGCGCGACGAAGTCGAGATTTTCGCGGATGGTGAGATCGTCCCAGTACGAGAAGCGTTGCGTCATGTAGCCCACGCTGCGCTTGATCTGCGCGCTCTCGCGCACGATGTCGTAGCCGAGGCAGGTGCCCGAGCCCGAATCGGGCGTGAGCAGGCCGCACATGAGGCGGATCGACGTGGTCTTGCCACTGCCGTTGGGCCCGAGAAAGCCGAAGATTTCGCCGCGCGCGACGCGCAGCGAGACGTCGTTGACCACGTGCTTGTCGCCGAAATGCTTGTTGAGATTGCGCACGTCGATGGCGTAGCGCGGCCCGTCGTGCGCGTCGTGCGCGTTGTTTGGGTCATGCGGCGAGGGGCCGCCGTTGGCCTTGCCCTTGCCCGTGCCGGCGCCCGATGCGCTCATTGCAGCCGCACCTCCACCGGCTGGCCCGGATGGAGCTTCCCGGCGTCCTGAACGGCGGGGCGCGCCTCGATCATGAACACGAGCTTCGCGCGCTGCTCGTTGCTGTAGATGACGGGCGGCGTGTACTCGGCGGCGTTGGAGACCCAGGTGACGGTGGCGGGCACGTCCGCGGCGCAGCCGTCGCAATGCACGAGAATCTTGCGTCCCGGCGCGAGCGAGCCCACTACCGTCTCGGGCACGAAAAAGCGCAGCTTGACGTTCTGCGGCGGCAGCATCTGCACAACCGGGTTGCCGGCCTGCACCCATTCGCCCACGCGATACAACGTGTCGTAGACGAGCCCCGCATTCGGCGCGGCCACGCGCTTCTGATCGAGCTTCCACTGTGCCTGGGCGAGCGTGGCCTGCGCCGCCGCGACATCGGCGGCCTGTGCCGCGATCTGCGCCCCTCGCCCGGGCAGGTTCGCCACGCGCACCTGATTCTGCAACTCGCGCACCTGCGCAGCGCTCGATGCGGCTTGGGCGCGCGAGTCGTCGAGCTGCGCCTGCGAGATGCCGCCCGCGCGCAACTGCGCCTCGTCGCGCGCGAGCTGGAGCGCCGCCTTGCGCGCGGTGGCCTGGGCCTGCGCGAGCTGCGCTTCGGTCACGCGCACCTCGGGCGGGCGCTTGCCGGTTTGCAGGTCGTCGAGCTGCGCCTGCGCGGCGGCGAGACGGTGCTGGGCTTCATCGCGCGCGGCGGTTTCGTCGACGGCTTCGAGCGCGAACACGGGGGCCGAGGCGGCGACCGTCTGGCCGCGCTGCACGTCGAGCCTGGCGAGCGTGCCCGGTTGCGACGACGCGAGATAGACGTACTCGCCTTCGACGTAGCCTTGCCAGACGGGCGGTTCGTGGCGCGAGCACGCGCCGAGCGCGGCCAGGCCAGCGAGGGCGATGAGGGTGATGAGGGCGACGAATGCGTTCCGGAGCGCGGCTCCGATCGAACGCGTTGCGGCGCGCACCGGCAAGGCGTTGCGGCGTGAAGGGCCGCGAGCCTGGCGCGAGGCGCATGCGCGGATGCCGGGCTCGCTTCGGCCGCTCACGACGCGCTCCTGGGAGCGGGATGTTTGTGCGTCCGCGCGGGCGCCGCGCTCGCGCCGGGCGCATCGCCGGGCATGGGCGCCGGCACTTGCATGGCGCCCGCGAGCAGCGCGGTGACATGGCGGCGCAGCGCGTCGCGCTCGACCTTCGGCAGGCCGCGCGTGCTCTGCCATAGCCGGGAGGTCGCGAGCGGCAGCATGACGAGCGCGAGGATCGACATGAAAAGCAGCGGCGCTTCCAGCGCGGGGTTCACCGCACCCTCGCGCTGTGCGGCAGCGATATGGACAACGAATCGCTGCAATTGCTCGATGGGCAGGCGCTTGAGCATGCGCTCGCGCAGCAGGCCGCCTTCATTGACGATTTCGCGCAGCCAGAGCGGCGGCAGCCACGGCAGGCGCTCGGTGACTTCGAAGAGCCTTGCGACGAGCTCCTGCACGAGCGTGTGCGGGTCGGCTGCGGCCTCGCTGTCCGCGCTGTCCCACACATAGGCGATGGAGCGCGCGATGCGCTCTTCGACGACGGCGTCGAGCAATTTTTCACGGTTGGTGAAGTAGTAGTGGACCATGGCCGAGGTGACGCCCGCTGCGGCGGCGATCTGCGCCATGGTGGTGGCGGCGATGCCCTGCTCGGCGAAGAGCTGGGTCGCGCAGGCCAGCAGCCGCTCGCGCATATCGAGGTCGGCATTGGCGGGGCGGCGCCCGCGAGGCTTGCCGGCCCCGGTCGCGATGGGGGAGAGAGGCGATGCGGTGGTGGCGCGGCGCGCATTCATTGATCCAGTCTAATTCACGCGTTAGTTAGGTTCAAACTTGTACGGCAGGGGTTAACCCTTCTCAATTGGCTGGCTTTGTTTCAGACCTTTCCTATACACAAAGGTGGGGTGGTCGTTCAGGCTGTCATATTCCCGCCGAAAGGCGCATCCGATACCGCCCCTAAAAATGGAACAAAAAATGAAGCGCGTCGTGGTTATCGACGATCACCCCATCGTTCTCAAGATGCTCGCCAACGTTCTGAATACCGAATATGAACTGGTGGGCGAATGCAGCGACGGGGAAGAGGGCCTGCGCATCGCGCATGAATTGCAGCCCGATCTCGTCATTCTCGATCTCGAATTGCCGAAGCTGGACGGGCTGTCGGTCATTCGCGGCGTCCGCGCGAGGCAGTCCGCCACGCGCGTCCTCGTGCTCTCAGCGAAGCCCGAGCAGGTCATGGCAAATCACACCCGCATCGCGGGCGCGAATGGCTACGTGAGCAAGAGCCGCGGCGTGGAAGAACTGTGCAGCGTGGTGAAGGCGGTGCTGCTCGGTTACGACTGCTTTCCGGCAGGCAGTTGCGGTGGCGGCCGCGACGTGGCGCTCAACGGGCTCTCGCCGCGCGAGGTGGAAGTGCTGCAATATCTCGCGCGCGGCATGAGCAACAAGGGCGTGGCGGCGCGGCTCGGCCTTTCCGACAAGACGGTCAGCACCTACAAGACGCGCGTGCTCGACAAGCTCGGTGTGTCGTCGCTGGCGGCGCTCATCGAGTTCGCCACCTTGAACAAGCTCATCGACTGAAGCCGGGGCGAAAAAAGCCCTGATTCGGACATCGAATCAATTGGATGAAAATGCAGCGAGGCCGGTCTCCCATCGGGGGAGTCCGGCCTCGGCAGGCTGCCGCGAGGGGCGGCAGCGCGGTTTCCCGTCGATCAATAACGCGGCGGGGGCGGCGGACGACGCTCGTCGTAACGCATCTCGTGATGTTCTTCGTGCCATCCCGGAGGGCCTGCATCGCGCGGATGATCACGCATCCACTCTTCGCGTTCCCAGTAGCGGTGGCCGTCCCAGTAACGGTTTTCGTGCCAGCCGATCGACAATTCCACGCCCACCGGGACCATGTGCGCCTGGCCATACTGCGGCGCCGAGCCGGCGTGCGGCCCGTATGGCGAAGATTGCGCGAAGGCGCTCGAGGCACCCATCAGCGCACCGCTTGCGACCAGCGCAGCAGCAAGAGCGCGTGCGGGGATCTTCCAGTTCTTCGTATTCATAGGCATTGCTCCTCTTCGAGTTTGTCGTGACGCACAACACATTGCGTTGTACTCGACCATGCAGCAAAGCTTATCGAGGGCAAGACGATCAATACGTGAGCACTTGTAATCTTTAATTTCGAGCCAATCGCTGCACAAAAAATGCGCACCTGACAGTCGAGCCTTGATGCGTAACGGATTACTGCCGGTTTCTAAAGATTGGTTGCGAAATTCAAAGGACCGGGGTGTCAAGAGCCGTAACATAAGTTGGCCGGCGGACGCTCGAATCCACCGGCCGCAATGGGCTATTCTTTCATTTTTATATCGTTATTAATTTAAATAGCCTTCACTTCGGGTGCTTTGCAGCATCGGGTTGCGTGTTCATATCAATCGCGCTTTGCGAGCCCACTTGTGCGCGCAGTTCGTACTTCTGGATCTTGCCCGTGGCCGTGCGCGGCAATTCGCCGAACTTCACGACGCGCGGCACCTTGTAGTTCGCAAGGAAGAGCCGGCAATGCGCGATGATCTCCTCGATCGTTGCGCTCGCACCTTCACGCAGCTCGACGAATGCGCATGGCACTTCGCCCCATTTCGCGTCGGGCATCGCCACGACCGCCGCGAGTGCGACCGCGGGATGGCGATACAGCGTGTCTTCCACCTCGATGCTCGAAATGTTCTCGCCGCCCGAGATGATGATGTCCTTGCTGCGGTCGGTGATACGCACATAGCCATCGGGCGTCATCACGCCGAGATCGCCGGTATGGAACCAGCCGCCGCGAAACGCTTCTTCCGTTGCGCGCTCGTTCTTCAGATAACCCTTCATGCAGATGTTGCCGCGGAACATGATTTCGCCGAGCGTTTCGCCGTCGTCCGGCACGGGCGCCATCGTCTCGGGATTGCGCACGCTGATGCCGCTTTGCAGGTGATAGCGCACGCCCTGGCGCGCGGCGAGGCGCGCCTGTTCGTCCTCGGGCAGCGTCTTCCAGCTCTCCTGAACCGCGCACACCGAAGCTGGACCGTAGACTTCGGTGAGCCCGTAGACATGCGTGAGCTCGATACCGATCGTCTTCATCTTCGCGATCACCGCCGGCGCGGGCGGCGCGCCCGCCACCATCGTGCGCACCGTGTGCGCGATGCCCGCGCGATATTCGGCAGGCGCATCGGCCAGCGCGCCCTGCACGATGGGCGCGCCGCAATAGTGCGTGACGCCTTCGCTGCGGATCAACTCGAACACGAGCTTCGCGTCGAATTTGCGCAGGCACACGTTCACGCCCGCGCGCGCCGCCACGGTCCACGCGAAGCACCAGCCGTTGCAATGAAACAGCGGCAGCGTCCACAGATACACCGCGTGCTTGGGCATATCCCATTCGAGGATATTGCTCACCGCGTTCAGATGCGCGCCGCGATGGTGATAGACGACGCCCTTCGGGTCGCCGGTGGTGCCCGAAGTGTAGTTCAGCGCGATCGCGTCCCACTCGTTCGCGGGCGGCTGCCAGGCGAACTCGGGGTCGCCCTGTTCGAGAAAGGCCTCGTAGTCGATGCCGCGCGGGAAATGCTCCGGGTCGGCGGGCGCGACGTCGGCCACGGTGATGATCTTCAACTCCGGAAATTCGAGCGCCGCGCGTTGCGCGAGCGCGCCGAATTCGGTGTCGACGATGAGCACCTTCGCCTCGCCGTGACGCAGCATGAACAGCATGGTCGCGACGTCGAGCCGCGTGTTGAGCGTATTGAGCACGGCGCCCGCCATCGGCACGCCGAAGTGCGCCTCGACCATGGCCGGGATGTTGGGGAGCAGCACCGCGACGGTGTCGCCGTGCGCGATACCCGCGCGCTCGAGTGCGCTCGCGAGGCGCCGCGTGCGCGCGTAGGTCTCGCGCCAGTTGCGTCGCACCTTGCCGTAGACCATGGCGGGACGCTCGCCATAGACTTCGGCGGCGCGCGCAATGAAGTCGATGGGCGTGAGCGGGACGTAATTGGCCTCGCGTTGTGCGAGCCCTTCTTCGTACGGATGCGACATGATGCTGTCTCCTGAGGCGATCCATGCAGGGCCCGAAGGACGGGCCGCTTGCCGGTTTGTCGGTATGATTCGCGCTACCGTAGCAGGACGATGCGCGGGAGTCTGTCGCCGGCGCGACAGAGCGTCCGCTCTCTGCGACGCCCACTTCAAGGTAAGCGCGATGACGCAGCCCATTATGCCCCCCGATGAAAGCCGCCCCTGCCCGGGCCGGATCGACGCGCGCGACGCGGCACGGCTCGCGGCGCTCTTCGAGCGCTGCGTCTGGTTTCGCGCGCTCGCGCCCGAGCACCGCGCATGGGTGCTCGAAACCGCTCATGCGCAGTCCTGGCAGGCGGGCGCGACCGTGGCCGCGCGCGAGGCGCCGTCCGCACATTGGCTGGGCGTGAGCAGCGGGCTCGTGAAGCTGGCGATCTTCAACGCGTCGGGGCGCGGCTGCACCTTCTCGGGCGTGCCGCACGGCGGCTGGTTCGGCGAGGGCAGCGTGATCAAGCGCGAGCCGCGCAAGTACGACGTGATCGCGTTGCAGCCTTCGCTTGTGATGGCTGTGCCGGCCGATACATTTCATCGGCTCATGGACAGCAGCCTGCCGTTCAACCGCTTCGTGATTCATCAGTTGAACAACCGCATGGGCGAGTTCATCGCGCTGATCCAGAACAGCCGGCTGCTCGACGTCGATGCACGCGTGGCCCAGGCGCTCGCGCAGATGTTCAATCCCGATCTGTATCCGGAGACGGGCAACGCGCTGGAGATCTCGCAGGAGGAGATCGGCATGCTTGCGGGCGCGTCGCGGCAGCGCGTGAATCAGGCGTTGCAGATGCTCGAGCGCGAAGGGCTCGTCACGCTCTCGTATAACCGCGTGGATGTGGTGGATCTCGGCGCGTTGCGCGCCTTCGGGCGCGATCAGATTTGAGCGGCTGCGCGTCTCGCGCAGAAGTCCTCACCAATCTTCCGCGCTCAGCAAATATCTTTCCCTCCGGGGCCCATTTTTACGCGCGGGCGCGCTGCGTAGACTTTGCCGTATCGACTCGCGGGCCGCTCCTGAAAGACGGCCATGCAGCGAGTCTGCTCAGACCCTCGGAGAATACGGTGAAGAACGCAATATTACGCACGGCACTTGTTTCGATGATCGCGATCGCGCCGGCGATCTCGTTCGCGCAGTCCAGCCACGATGGCCCGGTGACGCGCGCGCAAGTGCTGCAAGAATTGATCGATCTGGAATCGGTGGGCTATCACCCCGCGATGGCCGACGAAGTGAACTATCCCGAGAACGTGCAGGCCGCGATGCGCCGCCTCGAGGCCAAGCGCGCCAACGAGGCCCGGATGGCGCAGCAGCAGGATCTCGCGCAATCGGGCTATGGTGCACAGCCCGCGCAGACGGGCGAGGCCGGCGGCCCTGCGCCGGTGGGCAGCGGCGAACCGGCGGCTTATTTGCATCATTAAGAATCCTGTGGTTTCGCAGCGGTTCGCGACCTGTGCTCAGGCGTCCGGCGGAACGCCGAGCAGTTGCAGCGTGCCTTGCATGACGCCTGAGAAAACGGGACCCGCAACCGTGCCGCCATAAAACGAGCCGCCTGCGGGATCGTCGATCATCACCGCGACGACCACGCGCGGCGCGCTCATCGGCGCCATGCCGACGAACAGCGCGCGGTAGCGATTCTTCGCGTAGCCCGAACCGATCTGCTTGCGCGCGGTGCCGGTCTTGCCGCCGATCCGGTAGCCCTCGACGTTGGCCGCGCGGCCGGTGCCGCCTTCGCTCGTCGCCATTTCCAGCATCTTGCGCATGGACGCCGCCGTGGCGGGCGTCGTTACGGCGCGCGGCGCGGTCCCCGCGGTAGCGGAGCCCGGCGTGCCGCTCAGCAGCTTCGCGGGGTACATCGTGCCGTCGCCGGCAAAGGCGGTGTAGACCTGCGCGATCTGCAGGAGCGAGGCCGAGAGGCCATAGCCGTAAGCCATGGTGGCCTGCTCGATCGGACGCCAGCGCGCCCAGGGCCGCACGCGGCCCGCAGCGGCGCCGGGGAAGGTCACTTCGGGCCGCATGCCGAGACCATAGTCCTGATACTTGCTCCAGATCGTTTGTGCGGGCAGGTTCAGCGCCATCTTGGCGAGCGCGATGTTGCTCGACATCTGGATAGCTTGCGCCACGGTGATACGGCCGTGGTTCGAGGTGTCGTGGATCACGGCCGGGCCGATGCGATAGGTGCCCGGCGAGGTGTCGATGATCGTGTTGGCGCTGACCTTGCGCAAGTCCATCGAGAGCGCCGCGACGAGCGGCTTGATGGTCGAGCCCGGCTCGAAAGTGTCGATCACGGCGCGGTTGCGCAACTGGCGCCCCGTGAGGCGCGCGCGGTTGTTGGGGTCGAACGACGGCCAGTTGGCGAGCGCGAGAATCTCGCCGTTCTGTGCGTCGAGCACCACGACGCTGCCGGCTTCCGCATGGTGTTTGGCGACGGCCGCCTTTAGCTGCGTATAGGCGAGCTGCTGGACGCGGCGGTCGACGGTGAGCTGCACCGTGTCGCCGTTTTTCGGCAGCACGCGCTCGCTCGGCTCCAAAACCACGCGGCCGAGCCGGTCGCGGATCACCTCGCGCTGGCCGGGCGTGCCGTGCAGGCGCGTGTTGGCCGCGAGCTCGACGCCTTCCTGGCCTTTGTCCTCGACGTCGGTGAAACCCACCACGTGCGCCGCCGATTCGCCTTCGGGGTAGAAGCGCTTGGAGTCGGCGATCAGCGTGATGCCGCCGGTGGCCATTTCGTCGATATGAGAGGCCGTTTCGGCGTCGACCTGGCGCTTGAGCAGCACGAACGAGCGTTCGGGCGGCAGGCGCCGGCGCAGCTCCGCGAGCGGCATGTCGAGCTGCTTGGCGAGCGGCGCGTACGCGGCTTCGTCGAGCACCTTGGGATTGGCCCAGATCTCGAAGGTTTCGAGGCTCACGGCGAGCAGCGCGCCGTTGCGGTCGACGATGCGCCCGCGCATGGCGTCGAGCTGGAGCGTGCGCTGATAGCGCTTTTGCCCTTGCTTGACGTAGAAGCCGTGGTTGACGACCTGGACCCAGAGCGCGCGGCCCGCGAGCGCGGCGAAGGCCGCGAACATGACGAACACGATGAACTTCGAGCGCCACGCGGGCAGCTTCGGCGACAGCATCGGATGGCGGGTCGCGGTGGCGTGCGGGTCGCGCGGCGTTTTCCTGGAGCGGATCATCGGGGCGGGGCGGGGGATTTAGCGATGCAATATTGTAAACATAGAGTAAGTGAATTGAAATTTTTGAAGGCGTGGGCGGGCATGCGGGTCATCAAATGATGCATTAGCCGTGAACCACCGCCCACGCGCGGCTCACGGCACACCAAAACCCCTCTTCCTCAAACCTCCGCTGGCAGCCTGAAGCTCGCGATCGACTCGCGCAGTCCCGTCACCTGGTCCTTGAGCGAATGCGCTGCCGCCGCGGCTTGCTCGACGAGCGCCGCGTTCTGCTGGGTCACCTGATCCATTTCGCCCACTGCTCGGTTCACCTGCTCGATGCCCGCGCTCTGCTCGCGCGAAGCATGGCTGATCTCTTCGAGAATCTCGTGCACGCGCCGCACCGACTGCACGATCTCGTTCATCGTCGAGCCCGCGCTGGTCACGAGATGCTGCCCTTCGGTCACCGTGCCCGTCGATTTTTCGATCAGCGCCTTGATCTCCTTGGCCGCCGCCGCCGAGCGTTGCGCGAGGCTGCGCACTTCCGCCGCGACCACCGCGAAACCGCGCCCCTGCTCGCCCGCGCGCGCGGCTTCCACCGCCGCGTTGAGCGCGAGGATGTTCGTCTGGAACGCGATGCCGTCGATCACGCCGATGATGTCGCCGATTTGCTGCGAACTCGTCGTGATGTCGCCCATCGTGCGCACCACGTCGCCCACCACCGCGTTGCCGCGCGTGGCGACTTCGGCGGCCTGGCTCGCGAGCGTGGCCGCGTGCTGCGCGCTATCCGCGTTCTGGCGCACGTTGGCGGTCATCTGGTCCATGCTCGAAGCGGTTTGCACGAGCGCGGCCGCCTGCTCCTCGGTGCGCTGCGAAAGATCGGTGTTGCCCGCGGCAATTTCGTTGGCGCCCACGTTGATGTTCTCCGCGCCGCTGCGTACCCGCGAGACCGTTTTCACGAGCGCGCCCTGCATGGTTGCGAGCGCACGCATCAGGCTTTTCGCGTTGGCGCCTTGCGCCTCCACGTGCGAGGTGAGGTCGCCGTGGGCAATGCGGTTGGCCGTCTCCACCGCGACTTCGAGTTCGCCGCCGATGCTGCTGCGCACGCTGCGCACCACGAGCACCATCACGACCGTGGCGGTGCCGCCGAGCACGAAGGTCACGAGGAGCCAGCGCATGAGGTTCGCATAGAACGCCGTGCGCACGTCGTCCATATACATGCCCGTCACGATCACCCAGTCCCACGGCGCGAAGCGGTAGGCGTAGCTCAGTTTCGGCACGGGCTCGGTCTGGCCGGGCTTGGACCACAGATAGTCGACGAAGCCGCCGCCTGGCTGGCTCGCCGTCTGCGAAAGCTCGATGAAGAGGTGCTTGCCCGACGGGTCGGTGAAGTCGGCGAACGCCTTGCCGTTCATCTCGGGTTTGATGGGGTGCATCAGCATCACCGACTGCGAGTTGTTGATGCTCAGGTAGCCGTCCGTTCCGTAGCGGACGGCGGCGAGCGCGGCGAGCGCCTGCTTTTGCGCGTCGGCCTCGGTGAGGACGTTCTGTTGCGAAAGCGCGTAGTAGTGCTTCGCGATACTGGTGGCTTCCTGCACGAGCGTGATGAGCTGCGCGCGCCGTTCGCGGATCATGTCGTCGCGGCTTTGCCACGCGCCGAAGGCTACGATCAGAAGCAGGCCGATCCAGAGGATCGCGATCATTGAGCGGAGTTTCTGGTTGAGGGTCATCTTCTGCATGGTCGGTCGAGGGCTTTTCCTTGGGGCGGCGAACGGAAACTTCGCCAGCTTGTGATTACGGCGCGCTCAAGCATGCGCGCGAGCCAGGACGAACCCTGTGAGCCAGGCGTCCGCGCAAAAATGCGCCGAAAAAGGCCGTTTAAAGCCACAAATTTCACTGTAATTCCATGATTTGCCACTTCCTTCTGTGATTGAAGGCGGATACGAATCATTTCGGTTATAGTCGCGACTTCGACCCCTGCCGCCGCCGTAGACCATCGGCGACGCAGCACCTTCCGCGGCCCAGAACCCGGTTTCCCAACGAAGCGACGCGCGCGGCGCAGCCACGGCTGCAGACGTGACGACGTCCAATGGAGCGACACAATGAACGCACGCGAACCCGCCATGTTTTCCGCTGCGGCTCCCACGTCCCGCAGCGCACGGCTGCGTCAGATGCTGGTGAGCAACGAACTCGAATTCCTGATGGAAGCGCACAATGGTTTATCTGCGCGTATTGCCCGCGAGGCAGGTTTCAAGGCGATCTGGGGCTCGGGTCTGTCGATCTCCGCGCAGTTCGGCGTGCGCGACAACAACGAGGCAAGCTGGACCCAGGTGGTCGACAACCTCGAATTCATGGCCGACGCGAGCGATCTGCCCATCCTGCTCGACGGCGACACCGGCTACGGCAACTTCAACAACGTGCGCCGTCTCGTGCGCAAGCTCGAGCAGCGCGGCATCGCGGGCGTGTGCATCGAGGACAAGCAGTTCCCGAAGACCAATAGCTTCATCAAGGGCGAAGCGCAGCCGCTAGCCGACATCGACGAATTCTGCGGCAAGATCAAGGCCGGCAAGGACTCGCAGGACGACGAGAATTTTTCGATCGTCGCGCGCGTGGAGGCGCTGATCGCGGGCTGGGGCATGGACGAGGCGCTCAAGCGCGCCGAGGCCTACCGTCTTGCGGGCGCGGACGCCATCCTCATCCACAGCAAGCTCTCGAAACCCGACGAGATTCTCACGTTCGCGCGCGAATGGGCGGGCCGGGGTCCGCTCGTGATCGTGCCCACCAAGTACTACAGCACGCCCACCGACGTGTTTCGCAAGGCCGGCATCAGCGTGGTGATCTGGGCGAACCATCTCGTGCGCGCTTCGGCTTCGGCCATGCAGGCTGTCGCGAAGACGATTCACGACACGCAGACGCTCGTGGATGTGGAAGACCGCATCGCGCCCGTCAACGAGATTTTCCGTCTTCAGGACGCCGATGAATATTCGGAGGCGGAAAACCGCTACCTGTCGACTTCGCGCACGGCGGGCTCGGCGATCGTGCTGGCGGCGAGCCGCGGCTCGGGCCTCGATGCGTTCACCGAAGACAAGCCCAAGGTCATGCTGCCCGTGGCGGGCAAGCCGCTCTTGCGTTGGCTCGTCGACGCGTTCAAGAAGCAGTCGGTCAACGACATCACGGTGGTGGGCGGCTATCGCGCCGACGCCATCGACACCGCGGGCATCAAGCTCGTGCGCAACGAGCGCTACGGCGAAACCAACGAACTGGCCTCGCTCGCCTGCGCCATCGACACGCTCAAGAACGACACCGTGATTTCTTATGGCGACCTGCTGTTTCGCAGCTACATCCTGCGCGATCTGGTGGAGAGCGAAGCGGCGTTTAGCGTGGTGATTGATTCTTCACCGGAGTCGGAAAGCAGCAGCACGCGCGATTTTGCGTGGTGCTCGTCGGGCGACGACCGTGGCCTGTTCGGCAACAAGGTGCTGCTCACGCGCATCGCGAGCGAGCCGGCAGCGAACGGCGAGGCGCCGCACGGCCGCTGGATCGGCCTCATGAACGTGCGTGGCGCGGGCCGCGAAAAGCTCGCGAACACGCTCGCGCAACTGCAGACGCGCGCGGACTTCGACACGCTCGATATGCCCGCGCTTCTCAATGCGCTGATCGCGGACGGCGAGAAGGTCGAGGTGCAATACGTGCATGGCCACTGGCGCGGCGTGAATGATCTCGAAGACTTCCGCCGCGCGGGTGATTTCGCGCAGGGGGTCTTTACGTCTGGCGTCGCCGCGCAAACCCAGGCCAAGGCCGCGGAGGGCAAGGCATGATCGACGCCGCACAGTTCGTCGAGGCGGCGCGTTCGCGCGGCTTCGAATGGTATGCGGGCGTGCCGTGCTCGTTCCTCACGCCGTTCATCAACTATGTGTTGCAGGACGAGTCGCTGCATTACGTATCGGCGGCGAACGAAGGCGACGCCGTCGCGCTCATCGCGGGCGTAGCGCTCGCGGGCAAGCGCGGCATTTCGATGATGCAGAACTCCGGGCTCGGCAATGCCGTGAGCCCGCTGACTTCGCTCACGTGGACCTTCCGCCTGCCGCAGCTGCTGATCGTGACGTGGCGCGGCCAGCCGGGTGTCTCCGATGAGCCGCAGCACGCGCTGATGGGCCCCGTCACGCCGCAGATGCTCGAGACGATGGAGATTCCGTGGGAGCTGTTTCCCACCGAAGCCGAGGCCATCGGCCCGGCGCTCGATCGCGCGCTCAAGCATATGGACGACACGGGCCGCCCCTACGCGCTCGTGATGCAGAAGGGCAGCGTGGCGCCGTTCGAGCTGAAGGGCAGCGGCGCGATGCCCGAGAAGCACGCGCTGCCCATTGCCCAGGCGCAGTGGGCGGGACGGACTCCTGATCAATTGCCGACGCGCCAGCAGGCGCTGGAACGCGTGATCGCGGCCACGCCCGAGCAATCGACGGTCGTGGTGGCCTCCACGGGATTTTGCGGCCGCGAGCTCTACGCGCTCGACGACCGCGCCAACCAGCTCTACATGGTGGGCTCGATGGGCTGCGTCACGCCGTTCGCGCTCGGCCTGGCTCTCGCGCGCCCGGACCTGAACGTGGTGGCGCTCGATGGTGACGGCGCGGCGCTCATGCGCATGGGCGCTTTTGCGACGCTTGGCGCTTATGGTCCGTCGAACCTCACGCACGTGCTGCTCGACAATGGCGCGCACGACTCGACGGGCGGCCAGGCGACCGTTTCGGCGCAGGTGTCGTTCGCGAGCGTGGCCGCTGCCTGCGGTTACGCGGATGCGGTGGAAAGCGACGACCTCGCGGCGCTCGACGCCGTGCTTGCGGCCGTGCGGGAAGGCGCGCGAGGTGCAAGGGGCGCAAGCAGCGCAAGCGGCACGACAGGCGCCTCGGGCGCTTCGAACATTAACGGCGCGCGCTTCGTATGCCTGACAATCCGCCGTGGCACGCCCGATGGACTGCCGCGCCCGACCATCACGCCGCCCGAGGTGAGGGCGCGCCTCATGCGCCACATCGGCGCGCCCGATCATGCGGTCGAACCGGCGCTCGAACCCGCGCTCGAACCTGCGGTTAAACCTGCTGTTGAACGATAAGGAAATGCCGATGCTGTTGCTCAATCCCGGCCCTGTGACGCTCACCGAGCGCGTGCGCCGCAGCCTGTTGCAAGAGGACCTGTGCCACCGCGAAAGCGAGTTTTTCGATGTGCAGGAAGAGGCGCGCACGCGCCTCGTGGGCGTCTACGATCTCGATCCCGCGCAGTGGCAGGCGGTGCTCATGACCGGCTCCGGCACGGCGGCGGTCGAGAGCATGATTGCCTCGCTCGTGCCCGCCGACGGCAAATTGCTGATCGTCGAGAACGGCGTATACGGCGAGCGTATTTCGCAGATGGCCGCGCAGTACCGCATCGCGCACGAAGTGGTGAAGCACGAGTGGATGCAGGCGCCCGATCTCGCGCGCATCTGCGCCGCGCTCGACGCCGACCGTGCGATCACGCACGTCGCCATCATCCATCACGAAACCACTACGGGCCGGCTCAACGATCTGCGCGCGCTGGGCGAAGCGTGCCGCGCGCGCGGCGTGCAGATGCTCGTGGACGGCGTGAGCAGCTTCGGCTCCGAGGCCATCGATTTCGCCGACACGAGCATTGCCGCCGTGGCCGCGACCGCGAACAAGTGCCTGCACGGCGTGCCGGGCGCGGCCTTCGTCGTGGTGCGCCGCGCGGCGCTCGCGAATGCGTCGAGCCGCACCTACTATCTCGATCTCAAGCGTCTCGCCACGCTCCAGGATCAGCGCAATACGCCGTTCACGCCTTCGGTGCATGCGTACTACGCGCTGGTCGAAGCGCTGCGCGAACTCGCCGACGAAGGCGGCTGGCAGGCGCGTCATGCGCGCTATGCGGCGCTTTCGGAGCAGGTGCGCGCGGGGCTTGCCGCGCGCGGGATGGAAAGCGTGTTGCCGAAGGATGCATCCTCGGTGGTGCTGCGCGCGTTCCGCCTGTCGGCCGGCGTTGATTATCCGACGCTGCACGACGCGCTCAAGGCGCGCGGCTTCGTGATCTACGCGGGCCAGGGCGGTTTGTCGAAGGAACTGTTCCGCATCTCGACGATGGGCGACATTCACGCGGCCGATATCGAGCGTTTGCTCGCGGTGTTCGACGAGGTGGCGAAGTAAGGTGTCATGCCAGGGCGTCGTGCGGGCGCCCGCTTCGCTTGCCTAGCCCACTTAGCTCGCTTAACCACTCATCCCGCTTACCCCGCCGCGCGTTCTCCCGCGCGCACCGCCGCAGTTTCCTTCACAGTCGCTCTCGCGGGCTTGCTTGCGCTCTTGCGGCGCGCCCGCGCCTTCTTCATCCAGATCAGCACGCCCGTCACGCTGAGCATCGCGACAACCACGCCCGCGAAGCTCATTGCGATACGCCCCGGCAACCCGGCGATGCGCCCCGAGTGCAGCGGAAACTGCGCCTGGATGAAGATGTCGCCCGCGCTGCCGCGTCCGGGTATCTGCTTGCCGATCACCTCGCCGGTGCGCGCATTCATGACGAGCCAGGGGTTGCCGAGGCCGGCGTCGCCGTGATCGTTGCCCGCCGCAAAGTAGCCCACGCCGTAGGCGCCGAGCGCGGGCATCGCGAACAAGCCGCCCGGCGGCGCGGCAATGCCTTCGCGGCGACCCAGCGCGGGCGCTTGTGCCGCGATGCGCGCGCGCGCCGCGATGGTTTCTGCGGACGTGAGAGCCGGGCCGGGCGCGGCGGTGCGGAACGGGTCCGGCGCGAGCGTCGAGAACTGCGACACCACGGGGCGCACGATCTGCGTGCCCAGATTCATCGAAATCGACGTGAGCGCGACCACCATCAGCAGGCCCCAGAGCCAGACGCCGCCCGAGCGGTGCAGGTCGAAGGTGAGCGCATAACCGCCGCGCTTCACGCGAAAGGCGAGCGACTTGCGCCAGCTCTTGAGGTTCGGAAAGGCGAGCACGATGGCGATGAAGCCGTCCAGCAGCCAGACCATGCCCACGACGCCCATCGTCCAGATGCCGAGGTCGATGCCCATCTTCGTCGGCAGGAATAGCGTGTAGTGAAGCTGGTAGAGGAACGGGATCAGGTTCAGGCGCGAGAGCGAGGGCGCGCCCCACATGCGGCGGCCTTGCACGGCGCCCGTGACCGGGTCCATCGCGAGCTGGTTGTAATCGAGCGCGAACGGCTCGCCGGTCTTCGGGTCGAGGCGCGGTTCCACGCGCACGACGAACGTGTGGCCGGGCTCGACCGAGAGCGGCATGTAGCTGACCAGCACACGCGGATCGGCGGCTTCGATGCGTTGGGCGAGCGTGAGCGCGGGCAGCGGCGCGCCCGTCGTGGCGGTGCGGTAGAACGATGGATTGAGCGCCGCGTCGAGCTCGTGGTCCCATGCGATCACGGCGCCCGTGAGACCGGCGAGAAACAGGAAAGCCGCCGTCGCAAGGCCGAGCCAGCGGTGCAGGCGAACCAGCAGGGCCCTCATGCGGGAGCGACGGTGGCAAGAAGGGTGCGGTGGTCCGCGCAGGCGGGCGCGGTCTGGAAGGCGGTCACGGTGGCTTGGGCGGATCGGGTGGAATTCGGGTGGAATTCGGGTTGAGCGGAATCTTGATTGCAAATGCGAATCGTTTGCATTCTACGAAGGAGCGCGCGCGAACGCAAGCTTCGCGTAAGCAGGGGGAAGCCGGCGGTGTGGGGGAAGGGCGACGGGTGCGGCCGGCAGTGCCTTGCTACACCGGGTCCTTGTTCGGCGGACCGTCCGGGCGTTGCGGCTCCTCGCCGCGATGTCCGGGTGGCGGAGGCGTGAGCGGATCGCGCTCTGGGTCGCGCGTCGGATCGGCGAGCGGATCGGGCAGCGGATTGGTGTGCGAGCAGATCATCGCGGGTACCTCGTGCGCAGGCGTGGCCAATCGGGCACGACGTGTGGATGGTTTTTATAGCGTAGGCGATTGGCGCTGCTCGTGCGGAATTTCGCACGCGCGCGGCAACGTGCGGTGCGCGTGCCCGAGGTTGCGTGAGCGGTACTGAAGCAACCTAGAGGCCGTTCAGGTCGGCGGGGGTATCGACGTCGCGCAGGATGCCGGGATCGTCCACATCGATCCGGGTAAGCGTAGGTGACTTCAGTAGCGCGCGAGCGCCAGTATCGCCATCGAGCGCAAGCAGCGCCGCGCGGTGCGCGAGCCCGAATCCGACCGGATGGCCGCGCTGTTCCCGATAGAACGGTGCGACGAGCGGCTTGCCCGCATCCAGTTCGCGTGCGACGGCCTCGATGGTCGCGGGCGCAATGCGCGGCATGTCCGCGAGCGCCACGATCCAGCTTTCTCCTTCGGTATCCGCCTCGACAGCCGCCGCGAGACTCGCACCCATGCCTCTTACGGCGGTGGCGGCGAACACCACGTCGCAGCCCGCGTCGTTCAATAGGTGCGCGAGCGCTTCGGCGCCGGGGCGCACGACGGCAATCACCTTCGGTGTGACCATCAAGAGCCTGCGCGCGGCCTCCTGGGCAACGCTCACGCCATCCGGCAGCGGCGCGAGGAGCTTGTTGCGCAAACCGTTGGGGTCGAAGCGCGATCCGGTGCCGGCGGCGAGCAGTACGCCGGTGGCAAGCGATGCATAGGCCATTGGGGGTACCGCGCGAGAGGGGAACGCGCTGATTGTGCGGTGCAACCGCGTCTGAGGCAACCCCGGAAAGACGCGCGGCGCACCGCGCGTCGCGTGCATCAAGCAAGCGTGTGGCGCGGCAGCATCACCTTGTCGAGTGTGATCGGCAGATCGCGCACGCGCACGCCGGTTGCGTGATAGACCGCGTTGGCGATTGCCGCGGGCACGCCGGTGATGCCGATCTCGCCGATGCCGCGCACGCCGAGCGGATTGAAGCGCAAGTCCGGCTCGCCCACGAACAGCACGTCCAGATCGCCGATGTCGGCGTTCACGGGCACGTGGTACTCGGCGAGATTGCCGTTGACGAAGCGGCCCATGCGCGTGTCGAGCAGAGCGTCTTCGTGCAGCGCGGTGCCCACGCCCCAGACCATGCCGCCCATCAACTGGCTGCGCGCCGTCTTTTCGTTGAGCACCTGCCCCACGTCGTAAGCGCCGACGATACGCGCCACGCGCAGCGTGCCCAGCTCCGCGTCCACATGGACTTCGGCGAACACCGCGCCGAACGAGTGGAACGCGTACTGCTGTCGCTCTGCGCCGGGTTTCTCCGAGGCCTGCGCTTCGATCGGCTTGCCGCCCGCGCGCGCGATGATGGCGGCGGCCGGGTCGCGGCGCGAAGGGGCGCTGTTCGACACGACCCAGCCGTCGGTGACTGTGACGTCCCCGGGCGCCGCGCCGTGGACCGGCGACGCGGGGTCGGCAATGGCGAGCGCAATCAGCTTGTCGCGCGCCGCGCGCGCCGCCGCCTGCACGGCGGGCGAGACGCTCGCCGCCGATTGCGAGCCGCCCGAGACTGGCGCGCGCGGCAGCGTCGAGTCGCCGAGCGCGAAGCGGATATGGTCGGGCGCAAAGCCGAGTGCATCGGCGGCCACCTGGGTCATCACGGTATAGGTGCCGGTGCCGATGTCCTGCGTGCCCGAGGCGACCATCGCGGTGCCGTCGGGGAGGATGCGCGCGATGGCTGCCGCCTCGCTGCGGTTGGCCGGATAGGTCGCGCCCGCCATGCCGAGGCCGATCAGCGTGTTGCCCTCGCGCATCGCGCGCGGCGCGTTCACGCGACGCGACCAGCCGAAGCGCTGCGCGCCCGCCGCATAGCACTCGCGCAGCGCCTTCGACGACCATGGCTTGCCGTCCTGCGGCTCCACTTCGGCGTAGTTTTTCAGGCGCAGCGCGACGGGGTCCATCTTCAGGCGCCACGCGAGTTCGTCCATCGCCGATTCGAGCGCGAACGAGCCCGTTGTCTCGCCGGGTGCGCGCATGAAGGTGGGCGTGCCGACGTTCAGCGGCACGACGCGATGGCTCGTGCTCAGGTTCGGGCTCGCATACATCATGCGCGTGACGAGGCCCGACATCTCGGTCCAGTCTTCGAACGTCGAGGTCTGCGAGAGCGTGTCGTGGCGCACGCCGGTGAGCGTGCCGTCCGTGCGCGCGGCAATCGAGAGATGCTGCTCCGTGTGCGGACGCGAGCCCACCGGCCCGAACATCTGCGGCCGCGTGAGGGCGAGGCGCACGGGGCGGCCCGTTTGCTTCGCGGCCATCGCGCACAGGCTCACGTGAGACCATGAGGATCCCTTACAACCGAAGCCCCCGCCGATGAACGGCGAGATCACGCGGATGGTGTCCGCCGGTATGCCGAAGACGGCGGCCACGGCGGTACGATCGTTCGTCACGCCTTGGGTGGCGTCGTAGAGCGTGAGCGCGGGGCCGTCCCAGCGCGCCATCGTCGCGTGCGGCTCCATCGGGTTATGGAATTGCGTGGGCGTGGTGTAGACCGCCGCGATGCGCACCGCGCCTTCGTGCATGCCCGCTTCCACATTGCCGCGCTGCGAATCGATCGGGCGTTCGGACATGCCGGGCGGCGTGTGGGCTTGCGCTTTCGCGCGCGCGAAATCGAGTATTGCGAGGGGCGCGGGCGTGGCCGCGTAGGTCACGCTCACGTGCTGCGCGGCGTCGGTGGCGTGCTCGAGCGTGTCCGCCACCACGACCGCGACGGGCTCGTTGCTATAGCGCACGACGTTGTCCTGCAACAGCGTGAGGCGCCGCACGGCGGGCGGCGAGATTGGCGGGCGCCCCGCGTTGGGCAGGCGCATCGCGTTCTGCCAGGTCATCACGAGCAGCACGCCCGGCATGGCCTGCGCGCGGCCTGTATCGATCGACGCAATCGTGCCGCTTGCCACGGTGCTCGTCACCAGCACGGCATGCGCGAGCCGCGCCTCGGGAAAATCCGCCGCATAGTTCGCGCCGCCCGTGACTTTGAGCATGCCGTCGATGCGATCGACGGGTTGTCCGATCAGCTTGTTCATGCGAATTCTCCCGTGCCGGTTGCGGGGCCGCCAGCGGCCAGCATTGCGGTGCGCACGATCGCACGCTGCGCGAGTTCGACCTTGAAGGCATTGCCGGAGAGCGGGTGCGCCTGGGCGAGTTCAGCGGCAGCGGCGCCGCGCAGCGTCGCCGTATCGAGCGTGCGCCCGGTGAGATGTTGCTCCGCGCGGCTCGCGCGCCAAGGCTTGTGCGCGACGCCGCCCAGCGCGATGCGCGCGGCGCGTACGCGTTTGTCCTCGAGTTGCAAGGCCACCGCCACGGAGACGAGTGCGAACGCGTAGCTCGCGCGGTCGCGCAGCTTGAGGTAGTGCGTGTGATCGCTGAACGCGGGCGGCGGCAGATCCACTGATGTGATCAGCTCGCCGGGCGCGAGCGTGGTGTCGAGATCGGGGCGCTCGCCGGGCAGCCGATGAAACTGCGCAATCGGAATCGCGCGCGCGCCGCGTGGACCTTGCACCTGCACGGTGGCGTCGAGTGCCGCGAGCGCCACGCTCATATCGGAGGGATTCACGGCCACGCATTGCGCGCTCGCGCCGAGAATCGCGTGCATGCGATTGAAGCCCTCGCGCGCGGCGCAGCCGCTGCCGGGCGCGCGCTTGTTGCATTGCGCGAACGCGGTGTCGTAGAAGTAGGCGCAACGCGTGCGCTGCATGAGATTGCCGCCCACGGTGGCCATGTTGCGCAATTGCGGCGACGCGCCCGCGAGCAGCGCCTGCGTGAGCAGCGGATAGCGCGTGCGCACGAGCGTGTGATTCGCTGCGTCGCTGTTGCGCACGAGCGCGCCGATGCGCAGGCCGCCGTCGGGCAGCGTCTCGATGTGGTCGAGCGCGGCAATGCGCGTGATGTCGATGAGCTTGAGCGGATGCGCGATGCCGCCTTTCATGAGGTCGAGCAGATTGGTGCCGCCGCCGATGAAGTCCGTGCCCGGCTGCTGGGCGGCGGCAATGGCGGCGTCGACATCGGTGACGCGCTGGTAAGAGAGGGCATCCATGGCCGTGCTCCTTCTCTCAGGCGCTGGCCGCGTGCGCGTCGCGCACGGCGGCCACGATGTTGGCATAGGCGCCGCAGCGGCAGATATTGCCGCTCATGCGCTCGCGGATCTCGGCGTCGCTCAGTTGCGCGGGCGGCGTGCGCACGTCCGCCGTCACGGCGCTGGCCGCACCGGCCGCGAACTCCGCGAGGCATGCGGTGGCCGAGCACACCTGGCCCGGCGTGCAGTACCCGCACTGCAACGCGTCGCGTTCGATGAAGGCGTGTTGCACGGCGCTGGGCGCATCCGTGCCCGCGAGGCCTTCGACGGTGGTGATGCGCTGGCCCTCGTGCATGACCGCGAGCGTGAGACAGCTATTGATGCGGCGACCTTCCACGAGCACCGTGCAGGCGCCGCACTGGCCGCGGTCGCAGCCCTTCTTCGTGCCGGTGAGGCCGGCGTAATCGCGCAGCGCGTCGAGCAGCGTCACGCGCGGCTCGATATGGAGCACGTATTCGCGGCCGTTGATGTCGAGCTTGACCGGCTGGGTGGGTGCTGCCGGTGGGGGTGATGCGGCGGTATCGGTGGTATCGGCGGTATCGGCGGCGGGTGGCGCGTTCTGCGCATGCAGATGAGGCACGGTGCCCAATGCGGCGGCAGCAGCGGCCGATTGCAGGAAGCGGCGGCGCTTGACGTCGGCGGGAGCGGGGGAGGCGTCGTCGCGTTCGCGCGGCGCATCGAGGGGGCGTTCGTTGGACATGGCGTTCGACAGACTCCAAAACGAAGACGGAACGTAGGGCGCGGAACGAAGCAGCAACGCGAGGCGCGTGGCCGAATGGGGGATGCGTGGGGGTTTCGTGGCGCGGCTGTCCGGATGCAGCAAATCCGGTGCCGCGCTGAGTTGCGCATGGCGCTCCTGTGCCCTCAATCAGGACAGCACGTTGCGCTTGTGGAAGACGAAAGTAAAGCGCCGGCGCGCGTGTTTTGAGGCGCGAATTGTTTGCTGGCGCAACGCTGTCATGGAACTGGCGCCGGGCTGGCCTGGAGCTGACACAGGGCTGACCTAGGGCTGACCCAAGGCTGGACGCCAGGCCCGGCGAGGCGGGCCCACTCGATCATCAGCGGCAGGCCGAGCACGGCCACGCACTGGTCGCTCGCCGCGACGACGAAGCGTCGCGAGCCGCTGAAAAACGATTCGGCCCGCAAGCGCGATGTGCGCTTGCGGGCCGATTGTCGATGGACACAGCGGGGCGCGCATTCAAGCGCATTCACGCGCCGTGCCGCTCGCCTGCCTCAGTCGATGCCGTGAAACACGGCGTCGTCCGGGCCGAGGTACGCGGGCGGGCGCCACACGGCATCGCGCATCGAGTGCTGCACGAGGTTCTCGACACCCAGCAGCACCGCGAAGATCGCCATGCGCACCGGAATGCCGTTGTCGGTCTGGCGGAAGATCGCGAGGCGCGGGTCGTGGTTCAGGTCGGTCGAGAGATCGTTCGCACCGGGGCGGCTGTCGCGCGGCAGCGGGTGCATCACGAGCGTCTCGGGGCTGCAGCACTCGTCCATCAGCGCCTGATTGATCTGGAAGTCGGGCGTGTAGCCTTCGAACGACTCGTCGTTGAAGCGCTCCTTCTGGATGCGCGTGGCGTACACCACGTCCGCGCCGCGCAGGCCTTCGCGCAGGTCGTGCGTCTGCTCGACCACGTGGCCGTTGGTCGAGATCTTGTCGACGATATACGCCGGCATTTCGAGCTGCGGCGGCGAAATCAGCGTGAACTTGATGCCGCGATAGAGCGCGAGCAGCTTCACGAGCGAGTGCACCGTGCGGCCATACTTGAGGTCGCCCACGAGCGCGATGTGGGCGCCGTCGACGATCTTGCCGAGGCGCGAGAACTCGCGCTGGATCGTGTAGAGGTCGAGCAGCGCCTGGCTCGGGTGCTCGCCGGGGCCGTCGCCGCCGTTGATCACGGGAATGTTCACGGCGCGTGCGAATTCGGCCACCGAGCCTTGTTCAGGATGCCGAATCACCATCGCATCCACGTAGCCGGCCATCACGCGGCTCGTGTCGTAGATCGATTCGCCCTTGGCCATCGACGAGAACGTGAAGCCCGTGGTGTCGCACACGGATCCGCCCAGCCGGCAGAACGCGGCGCCGAAGCTCACGCGCGTACGCGTGCTGGCCTCGAAGAACAGGTTGCCGAGCACCGCGCCTTCGAGCACGCGCGAGATTTTCCGGCGGCGCGCGATGGGCTGCATGATGTCGGCCACGCGGAACAGGGCTTCCACGGAGTCGCGCGAAAACTGCTCGACCGACAGCAGTTGCGGCTTGCCTTCGAATTGCATCTGGCTGGCCAGCGAGCGCGGATCTACGCTTTGCGTATAGGTTTCGCGCGGCTCGCCGCCGCCCACGATTTCCGAGACGAAGCGCTCGACGATCTCGGGCATGGCGCGCGACTCCTGCGACTCTTCCGGCAGCAGCCAGGTATCGAGCGCCCGGCGCGACACGCCGATACGGCTCGCGAAGGCGTCGCGGGTCATGTTCAGACGCCGCATGGCGTCGCGGAGGAAGGCTTGTTGCGGAACGCTCATGCTGGGCACCTGTGATGGCTGGTTGATGTACGCGGTGCGTATATTAGTGTGGCGGTGCGAGAAGTCAAGGCTTTTGTACGAGGGTGGGGGCGCCACGCTGCCTCGAAAAGCCTGCTTTTATCGGGATGAGCATTTTTGAGGCGCCACGATAATCGCGGTTTCGATTTTGGACGGGCTGGCGTTTGCCGGCCTGGCAGCCTGAGATGTATGCATTGTTCTGTACCCTGGTGTCGTGCGCCGCGCTCGTGCGCGCGAAGCGGCAGCGCCGGAGCCAGCCATGAAAATGCCGTGGTCCAGTTCGGTCGACGAGCTTTCCAGCGGCGAGACCCGTTTCGTCACGCACCGCGCCGCGCGCCGCACGGTGATCGTCGCCGCGTGCGCGGCGGCGTCGCTCGCGCTCGCGGGCGGCGTTGCCATCGGCCGTTATAGCGGCATGGCGCCCGCGCCCTCGGGACCCGGCCCGGCCGGCGCGGCCACGCACCATTACGTCGTGGGCGAAATTGGCCGCGTGAACGCCTCGATTGCGCTGCTCGATCCGCGCATCGAACGTCTTGCCGCGCAGATTGCCGATCTGCGCCAGTTCGATCAGCGCTTGCGCGCGCAACCGCCGCGCGGGGCGGCCATGGCTCCCGCCGCGCCCGCAACTCCTGCCGCCCGTTCGGGCGACGATGACGACGGCGGCGAGGGCGGCCCCGCGCTCGCGCCGCGCCGCTGTGTCGAAGCATCCGCCGCGCGCGCCAACGCGCATGCCATCAACAGCGAGGTCGACTGCATGGCCGCCACGCTCACCGCGCTCGAGCAGGCCGTGGCGCAGCACGAGGCCGCGTGGGACGGGTTTCCCGGCCGCCGCCCCACCGGAGCAGGCCGGCCCGGCTCGCCGTTCGGCAACCGCATCGATCCGTTCACGAAGCGCCTGAGTTTTCATCCGGGGCTCGATATCGTCGCGCCCACGGGCACGCCGATTCTCGCCGCTGCTGGCGGACGCGTCATCTTCGCGGGGCAGAAGGCGGGCTACGGCAACGCGGTGGAGATCGATCACGGCAACGGCTTCGTGACGCGCTACGGGCATGCGTCGAAGATCGACGTGCGGGTCGGGCAGATCGTGCTGCCGCGCGAGCCTGTCGCCGAGGTCGGCTCGACCGGGCGCTCGACGGGCCCGCATCTGCACTTCGAGGTGATCGTGAAAGGCACCCAGGTCGATCCCGACGACTATCTCGCGCTTTTCAGCGCATATCGGGCCGGGAGTGCGGCTGACGGCGCGGCGGGAAACATAGCGGGAAACGTAGCAGGAAGGGCGGCAGGGAGCGCGGCAGGAAGCGCGGCAGGAAGCGGAACGAGAAACGGCGGCGGACGTAGCCATGGCTGACCTACGACGTTCCGCGCGCATGCGCAGCGACGCGCAGCGCGCTTTCGAATTGCAGCCAGTGCGCTCGCGCGCATGGCGCTGGGGCGTGGCGCTCGCATGGACCGTCGCGGCTGCGGCGGCCGGCGCGGGGCTCGCCGCATGGGCGCTGCATGCCGGCGACGCCGGGCGCTGCCCGGTCGTCGAGCCCGATTTGCTGCAAACGCGGCTCTCCAATGCCGAACTCGCGCTGGAGCAGGAGCGCGCGGCACGCTCGGCCTTGCAGAAGGCGGCGGACGCGGCGCAGGCCGAAGCCGCCAAGCTGCAAGCCGAACTGGTGTTCCTGCGCAACCACGGTGCGCGCACGAACGCGCGTTGATCCCGCGCTGCTGCGCCGCTCCCGCCTCCGCACGCGCTTCAACCCGACCTCAACTCGACATCGATTCGACATCGATTCGACATCGACGAGACAACTTCAAATTCATCGCAACGGTGCCACTCATGTTCAACAAGAAGAAACCCCAGCCGGGCATTGCCCAAACCAAGCTCGCGACGCTGATCGCCGAGGATGTCCACATCACGGGCAATCTGGAATTCGCCGATGGGCTGCGGCTCGACGGCAAGGTCAGCGGCAACGTCAGCAGCAAGGCGGGCGCGCAGACGCTGCTCGTGCTGAGCGAGCGCAGCGCCGTGCAGGGCAACGTGCACGGCTACGACATCGTGGTCAACGGGCGCATCGTCGGCGACGTGATCGCCGATCATTTCGTCGAGCTGCAGGCGAATGCGCACGTGGTCGGCAACATCTACTACCAGCAATTGCAGATGGATTGCGGCGCGAGCGTGGACGGCAAGCTCACGAAGCGCGACCCGGGCGAGGCGCCGAGCCTGCTGCTCGATACGTCCATCGTGGACGTCGAGGTGCGTAGCTGATTCCTGAAAGGGCGCGCGCCGGCCCGCGCGTTTTTTTCCGCTTTTTCCCGCTTTTTCCATTACACTGCTCGGCATGCCACGTCAGCCGAGTCCCTTCGTAACGCCATCCGCCGTCGCCGCTTCGCGCGCGATGCCGGTGCGCGCGCAGGCCTCGTGCGCGTGCGTGAAAGCCAAAGCCAAAAAACAGTCGCTCATCTGACCGGAGCACGCTGTTCCGTCGGATGTGCGATGGAACGGCCTGCCGGCGGCGCCCCGCCTCTTTCTCCCTCCTGGCTTGCCCGACTCCCGCGTACGGATCGACGGACCTTCCATACGGTCGCGTTCAAGGGAAAGTCATGTCTTCGTTTTCGGGTATCTGGATTCCGCTCGTCACGCCGTTCAACCGCGGCGCCGTCGATCACGAGGCGCTCGACGCGCTCGTGCGCCACTACGCGCAGGCGGGCGTAGCGGGCTTCGTCGCGCTCGGCACGACCGGCGAGCCGGCCGCGCTCGACGAGCGCGAGCAGGACGCCGTGCTCGCCACCGTGCTCGCGAGCGCCGGTGGCCTGCCGGTGGTCGCGGGCGTGAGCGGCAATCACACGCAGTCGGTATGCGAGCGCGTTGCCGCGCTCAATGAGACGCCGGTTGCGGGCGTGCTCGCGGCGGCGCCGTATTATATTCGCCCGTCGCAGGCCGGCGTGATCGGCCATTTCACGGCGCTCGCCGATGCGAGCCGCAAGCCCGTGATCCTCTACGACATTCCCGCGCGCACGGGGGTACAGCTCGAATTGCCGACGCTGCTCGATCTTGCGGGCCACGCGCGCATCGTCGCGGTGAAGGATTGCGGCGGCTCGCTTGCGAAGACGCTCGCGCTGATTCTCGACGGTCGCCTGCAAGTGCTCTGCGGCGAGGACATCGAAATGTTCGGCGCGTTGTGTGCGGGCGCGAGCGGCGCGATTGCGGCATCGGCGCATCTGTTGCCGCAGCGTTTCGTCGCGATGGAGCGCGCGTTGCGCGAGGGTCGTCTCGCCGATGCGCGCGCGCTCTGGCACGCGCTCGTGCCGCTCGTGCGCGCGACTTTCGCGGAGCCGAATCCGGGGCCAGTGAAGGCGGCGCTCGCGCGGCGGGGGCTCATTCGCAATGAGTTGCGCGCGCCGATGACTTGCGTGAGCGCGGCGCTGGAGGAGACGCTGGGAAGGATGGTGGCGTAAGTGCTGGCATGAGCGGCGATAAAAACCGCGCGCCAACAATCGGATGGTCAGAGGGGCGAAAGCGGGGGACGAAAGCGGATGGCGAAAATCGCCGGGCGCAGGCTGGCGCGTCCTGGAGTATGGGACGCGCCGGAGTCCTTAACTCGCGATGTGCGCGCCTGCGTTTGCGGTGCTGCGCTTTGCGGTGCTGCGCGAGCGGCGTCGCGTGCGCGGGCGTTCGGCGTCCACCGTTTCGCCGTTGAGCAGGATGCGGCGCCCCGGCACGTGCTCCGCCACGAGGCGCGCGATGTCGAGCGCCGAGCTCTCGGCGGGCACGACCTGGCGGCGCGCGCCGTCGTCGAGCGGCGTGGTCCATTCGACGAGCCGGTACGCGCGGCCCCAGGGATTCTGGAGCGGCGTGGAGACACGGCACGACGCAATACGCGTAGTCGAGCCGTCGCGCAGCAGGGACTGCAAGTGCATCAGCACATCGTCGTCTTCAACCATGACCTCGCTCCTCCTCGACTAACCGCGCAAAAAAACGCCGCCGATGTTCCGGCGGCTCAACAGGGGTGAGCGTATGTTTGCAGCGAAGAATTAAACCAGACTTAAGAGGGGGGGCAGCCGAGGCGTCGGCCGGGTTTGGCCGGGAGTTTGCCGTATGAGCGGCGCTCTGGACGTGCGCGCGCGGTTGCGGCGGACGGTGGCGGACGTGGCGGATGCACGAACGCCCGCCGCGCGAACCGTTGTTCGCGCGGCGGGGATTGCAACGAAGCCTAAGGAGGAGCGCGGCGCGCGATCAGTGCGGTTTTGCGCTGTTTTGCCGCAGGGTCGCGCGGACCTTGCGCGCGGCGAAGAGCGGGACATAGTCGAGGACGCGTGCGTCGGCGCGATAGGTGTCGAGCGCGTCGGCGTAGATGCGGGCTACCGTTTCCTCAGGCGTATTGGTCTCAGCGGCGATGCTGTGGACGATGGTCTCGGCGTCGACTTTGGGCATGACGGTTCTCCAGTCAGCGGAGTGGGCGAGGTAGGCGGAGTTCGAATTCAAGGACAAACTCGCGCACGACGCCAATTGAATCGGCCTATCGGAATCGCTGTAAAAAATACCGGAAAACATCGCACACGCATGTCAATGAAAGCGGCCCCGGCCACGACATGGCGTCGTGAGCGGGGCCGCTAAACGGCACCATGCGGCGCCGTGAGGAAGTCGCGCGGGTGCCGCGTGGGTGTCAATGACTTACGCCACGCTTTCGAGCGACGGATAGTCCGTGTAGCCCGTTTCGCCGCGCGCGTAATAGGTGGACGGATTCGGCGCGTTGAGCGGCGCGTTCAATTCGAAGCGGCGCGGCAGATCCGGGTTCGCGATGAAGAGCTGGCCCCAGGCGACGGCATCGGCTTCGCCGTCCGCGAGCACGCGTTGCGCCGACTCCAGCGTGAACTTTTCGTTGGCGATGTAGGGGCCGCCGAACTCGGCTTTCAATTGCGGACCGAGACGATTTTCGCCGAGCGACTCGCGGGCGAAGAGGAACGCGATCTTGCGTTTGCCGAGTTCGCGCGCCACGTAGCCGAAGGTTGCCGCGGGGTTTGAATCGCCCATGGTGTGCGCGTCGCCGCGCGGGGCGATATGCACGCCCACGCGATTTGCCCCCCAGATCTCGATGCATGCGTCGGTAATTTCGAGCAGCAGGCGTGCGCGATTTTCAATCGAGCCGCCGTAGGCGTCGGTGCGCTGATTCGTGCTGTCCTGCAGGAACTGGTCGAGCAGATAGCCGTTCGCGCCGTGAATCTCGACGCCGTCGAAACCGGCCGCTTTCGCGTGGATCGCGCCCTGGCGAAATGCGGCGATGACGCCCGGAATCTCGTCGATGGCGAGGGCGCGCGGCGTGACATACGCGCGCTGCGGACGCACGTGGCTCACGTGGCCCTGCGCCGCGATGGCGCTCGGCGCGACGGGCAGCGCACCGTCGAGGAACAGCGGGTCCGAGATGCGGCCCACGTGCCACAGTTGCAGGAAGATGCGCCCGCCCGCGGCATGCACGGCCTCGGTCACGACTTTCCAGCCCTCGACCTGTTCCTGCGACCAGATGCCCGGCGTTTCCGCGTAGCCCACACCCTGCGGCGTGACCGACGTCGCCTCGCTGATGATGAGGCCCGCCGACGCGCGCTCCGCATAGTACTTCGCCATCAGCGCGTTGGGCACGCGGACTTCGCCCGCGCGCTGACGCGTGAGCGGAGCCATGATGACGCGGTTGGGTAGCGTGAGGTCGCCGATCTGAATGGGGTCGAAAAGCGTTGCCATGTGTTCACCTTGTTGCGGGCATGGCCCGCGGTCTTGAATCGATACGGAAAAGACGATGGGTTTGCGATGCGCACCGACGATGCTTGCGCTCACAACTGCTTGTTCATGTGAGCGAGAAACGCCTCGATAACGGGCTCGTTGCGCTTGAAGAACACCCACTGGCCAACGCGCTTCGACGTCACGAGCCCCGCCTTCTGCAGTGCGGCGAGATGCGCCGACACGGTGGATTGCGAGAGTTCGCAGTGCGCGTCGATCCGGCCCGCGCAAACGCCATGTTCGAGCAGGAGTTCCTGATCGGCGAAATGCGCCTTCGGCTCGCGCAGACACGCGAGAATCTCGCGCCGCACGGGATTGGCAAGCGCCTTGTAGATTGCGTCGACGTCGAGCTTTGGGGTCGGTTGAGATTTCTTCATCGGAGTTGCATCGTAACTGTGCGAATCATATATCGCATTTTGACGATATGGGCGATGACACTGATTTCAATAGGGGCGTTAGTTATCGACAGACAGGAAGACCGCATTTTGGGCGAGTGCCCACTGGGTCCGTTGGGGTGACACGCGATCGGATTTTTGTGTTTCGTGCGGGCGGTGAGGAATGGGGGCCGCCGCTTTTTCCGAGCCTTACCGGGTCAGTCGGGCGGGCAGAACCGCAACGTAGCGCCGCCGTTCTGCCCGCGTCGATATAGCTTTACCGCACTGTATAACCGCGCCCCGTCATGCAGGCGCTCCAGGCGCGATAGTAGGTGCTGAGCGCCGCTTGCTGATTGGACTGTGTTTGCGCATTCTGGGCGGCAGCGGCGCGTTCCTGGCGCCGATGCGCAACGCCGCCGGCGACCGTGCCGGCCACAGCGCCTACGGCGGCGCCATGGCCGGCATTGCCGCCGATAGCCCCGGCCGCAGCGCCCATCGCCGCGCCGGCCGCAGCGCCTCTGACGCGCTGGCCGTTCTGCGCCTGGGCGGGAGGCGGGGCTGCGGCGACGACTGCCGGATCGATCCCGGTATTCTGCTTGGCCCACGCGTAGCAAGCCCCCTCATCCTGCTGCTGCTTTTGCGGACTTTGACCATGGGCCGGATACACGGCCGGCGCCTGGGCAAATGCAGCCGCGCTGGTTGCGAACAGCAGTACGACCGATAATTTCTTCATGACATGCTCCGTGAATACGACTGCGCACTTCAGAAAAGATGGAATGCACGGGTGGCACGGTGAAAGCTCCGGGTTTCGACCGCCCATGATGTATGCGGAACCATAAATGCAATCAGCGGAACATTGATACGTAGTTTGTGCAATGTGATCGGGCGACGACGGGCGACGATTCACGGCGCCGGCTCCTGCGAACCGGCGCTAGACAGAATCCAGACGGAATCCAGACCGAATCAGAAGCGGTGATTGATGCCGACTGCAACGAGCGTTTGCGACGCCCCCTTGCTGGTCGCCGTGTACCCCGGCCAGGTGGTGGTGGCCGTGCCGTTGTTCTTGATATAGCCGGCGCGCGCATAGAGCGTGGTGCGCTTTGAAATATTGTGGTCGATGCCCGCTTCGAACCCGACCGAATTGTCGTGGGCGCCTCGCACATTGCGCTGGAGAGCCGCCAGTTGGATTTCATCGGCTGCCGTCGCCTGGATGGTCGCGCCGAACTCCATGTAGCTGAGCGAGTGCGCAAGCGAGCTGAGCGGCAGGTTCACGCGCCCCGGCACCACGGGCACGACAGCGTTCGATGCAACGTCGCTCGTGCGCGCATAAGAGTAGTTGAACTGGAGGTTGACGATGCCGAGGCGATAGGCGAGGGCTGCCGTGTAGTGGTCGGTGCCCACGAGGTCAAAGGTCGTGGCGCCCAACGGTTGCGGCGCGAGTTGCGCGGTTTCGGTGCCGCCGTGCTGCTTGAAGTAGGCCAATGCCGCGTACAGGCCATAGCCCTGGTAGGTCAGCGCCACGTCGAGCATGTTCCCGGTTGTCATCCGCACGGGTTGACTCTGGCTTGCGGGAAAACCGTACATGGCATAAAGCTTCACCCCGCCCATGTTCGGCGTGCGGTAGAAGATCGTGTTGCTGATCCGGCCCGGCGCATACTGCGTCGCCAGCGTGTTGCGGTCCGTTGCTGCAGCAAGGTCGAAGGCAGAAAGCGGCGAGAGGACTTCGTTGCCGCGGAACGGCTCAGCATAGTAGACGGCCCAGAAGCTGGGCTGATATTGGCGCCCGAAGGTTAGCGAGCCGTAGCTCTCGTGCTGGATGCCCACCCAGGCCTGGCGGTAGAACAGCGCGCTGCTGTCGGCGAGGAACGTGCCGTTGTTGGTGTTGTAGCCGGCTTCCAGGTCGAAGATGGCGCGTAGCTTGCCGCCCAGATCCTCGCTTCCCTTGAGACCGATCATGGATCCCGTGGAGCCGCCACTCCTTTCGGAAACCGAGCCGGAACCGCCGTTGTTCAGGTACTGGATGTAGGTGTCCGCAACGCCGTACAGCGTGACGCTGCCTTGCGCCGCCACACTGCCCGCTGCAAGAGCAAGGGTTGCGCCACAGATGCCCTGGTTGATGAAACGCATGCAAGTCTCCTTTGGTTATTGTGCTGTGTGGCTTCGCGCGGCGCGCTGAGGCTCGGTGACCCCGAGGTCCGTTGCGCGGGGGCAGCGGATCCTCTTGGGGCATGGCCGGCATATCCGGCCAGATTCTCAGCGTGTGCCGCAGTCTATATCGAGCGTCATCGCGTTCAGATAAGCGTTTTCGATCACATGCTGGACCAGCGCGGCGAACTCCGGCGCCTTACCCATGCGTCGCGGGAACAGCATCATGTTGACAATGGCTTCCGAGACCTTCGGGGGCATGCCGGACGACATGCCCGACTCGAACAGCCCGGGTGCGATGGAAACCACACGGATGCCGTAATCGGCCAGGTCGCGCGCGACCGGCAACGTCATGCCGATGACGCCGGCCTTGCTGGCGCTATAGGCCGCCTGCCCCATCTGCCCTTGCCTGGCCGCGCCCGACGCCGTATTGATGATCACGCCGCGCTCGCCCGTTTCTTCCGGCTCGTTCGCCGCCATGGCGAGCGCGGCGTGGCGCAGCACATTGAACGTGCCGGTGAGATTGACGCCAAGCACGCGATTCCAGAGTTCGGTGGGAAACAACTCGCCCTTCGAGAGGGTCTTGCACGGGCCGAGGATCCCGGCACAGTTCACCGCGACGTGCAAGCGCCCGTGCTGCTGCACGACACGTTCGACGCCGGCCCGCACACTGGCCTCGTTGGATACGTCCACGGCGATGCCTTCCATGCCGGGGCCAAGTGCTTCGTCGAGTCGCGCCTGATCGAGGTCGAAGCCGACCACTTTCGCACCCGCCGCGGCGAGCGCCTTGCAGGTGGCGAGACCAAGTCCGGAAGCGGCGCCGGTCACGATGGCAACCTTGTCTTGCAGATTCATGTTTCGTTATCCGTTGATTAAGGGTTACTAAATAATTGGTCTGGATCGGCGCGTAACCGGCTTCACGGGATCAGCCAGCGCGGCCGCTCAGACGGCGCGCCACTGGCCTTCCCAGTACTTGCCGCGAATCTCGCGCTTGAGCACCTTGCCGACCGCGCTGCGCGGCAGCTCTTCCCAGAATTCGATGCTCTTGGGCGTCTTCACGCTGCCGAGCTCGCGCTTGCACAGGGCTTCGAGGGATTCGGCGTCCACCTTCGCGCCGGCTTTGAGTTGGACGATGGCCTTGACCGACTCGCCCCATTTTTCGTCCGGCACGCCGATAACGGCACAGTCGAGCACGGCAGGATGCGAATTGATCACGGCCTCGATCTCGCCCGGAAAGACGTTGAAGCCGCCGCTCACGATCATGTCCTTCTTGCGGTCGACGATCGTGATGAAGCCGCGTTCGTCCTTGATGCCGATGTCCGTCGTGTGGTGCCAGCCAAACCGCGAGACTTCCGCCGTCGCCTCGGGATTCTTGTAATAGCCGAGCATCACGGTCGCGGAGCGGACCACGATTTCGCCGCGCTCGCCGGGGCCGAGAATCCTGCCGTCGTCATCCATGATTTCGACGCATGCGAACTGGGCGGCCTTGCCGGCCGAGCGTAACGCGGCTTCGTCGAAGCTGCCGTTCTCGCACAGATAGTCCGTCGGCACCTTGGCGACCACGGGAAAGCCGCATTCGCTCTGTCCATATACTTCGTGGATCACGGCGCCGAAGCGGCGCACGGCTTCCTTGAGCTTCTCGGGCGCGATAGGCGCTGCGCCGACCGCCAGACAGCGCAGCGACGCAAGGTCGGCGTCGGCCAGCGCCGGGTCGCTCAGCAGCGCGTAGACGATCGTGGGCGGCAGGAACAGGTGGGTGACGCGCTCTTCGGCGATCGTGCGCAGCACGGTCTTCACGTCGAAGCCGGGCAGGACCACCGTGCAGCCGCCACGCACGGCGGCGGCCAGCGTCAGCATGCACGCCGCGTGCGTCAGCGGCGCCACGGCAAGCACGCGCGAATTCTGGTCGATGTTCAGGGTGGAAAAGACGGAGATCAGCCCCATCTCGAGCGACCGGTTGCTGTGCAGCGCGCCCTTGGACGGTCCGGTCGTGCCGCCGGTGGGCTGGAGCATCGCTGGGCGTTCGGGATCCTCGGCGGGCGCGATGAAGCGCGTGTGCGCGCTGGCACGCCAGGTATCCAGGGCTTCGCCGTGCACCGACGCGCGGTCGATGCAGATGAAGCGGCAAGCGGCAGGCAAACCCGCCTTCAGCGTCGGCACAATGGCTTCATAGGCGCTGTGAAAGAACACGAGCGCGCAATCCGCGAAGTTGAGCACTGCGGCGTTGGTTTCCACCGTATTGCGCGTGTGGACCGAAACCCATGCCATGTCGGCCCGGTTGATGGCGATCTGCAGCAGGCTGATGCGGTAGTCGTTGGGCGCGTAGATGGCGGCGTGCGCACCGGGCGCGATCGTCCTGTCGTTGACGAGCGCGGTTGCGACCGAATGGACGAACCGCTGCGCCTCGGTGAACGTGACGCGTGCCGGGCCGTCGACGAAGGCGACACGGTCGGGGTTGCGGGACACCGCGCAATCGAAATAGTCCGCGAGGCGCACTTGAGTCTCCTTCCAATGGCGTAGCGACGCGCGCCACGCTTTCGTTAGTATGCTACGCGGGCCGGCGGGGGCTGCCGCCGCCGCGCCGGCCCGGTTTCGCCTCAGCGGCCGAGGATCGTGATGCAGGCGACCGCTTCTTCCACGCCGTACAGTCCGCCGCCGTTCTCGGCCACGGCGATGCGGGCGTTATCGACCTGGCGGGCGCCGGCCTCGCCGCGCAGCTGGGTCACCAATTCGTGAACCTGCGCAAGACCCGTCGCACCGACCGGGTGGCCCTTCGATTCGAGGCCGCCGGACGGATTCACCGGAATGCGCCCGCCGATCGTCGTGTCGCCGCGCTCGGAGAGCATGCCGCCCGCGCCGAATTCGCAGAAGCCGAGGTTTTCGATCTGGACGATCTCGCCCATTGCCGTCGCGTCGTGTACTTCGGCCACCGAAACGTCCTTCGGGCCCACCGCGGCGAGTTCATAGGCGAGCCGCGCGGCGCGCACGGTCACGTGCTGTTCAATATCGTCCGGCGCGCGGTCGGTGCCGGTCTGGATGACCGAAGCCAGCACGCGGATCGCGCGCTTCGGGTCGATGCCAAGGCGCTTGAGCGCGTCGCCCGTGCAGAGGATGGCGGCGGCTGCGCCGTCCGAGACCGGCGAGCACATCGGCACGGTGAACGGGTAGGTGATCGGCGGGGCCGCGAGAATCTCGTCGATCGTGTAGGCGTTGCGGTACTGCGAAAGCGGGTTGTGGACCGAGTGCTGGTGATTCTTGGCGGAGACGGCCGCGATCTGGCGCTGGGTCGTGCCGAAGCGCTTCATGTGCGCGCGCGAGAACGCCGCGTAGACGTCCATGAAGACGCTGTACGGACGCGGCGAGGTCGTGCCTGGCGGAATCTCGAGCCCCTCGCCGATCTTGCGCAGCTCGGCGAAGATCGCCTCGGAGCGCGAGACGTCGAGCGCGCTGTCGAACACCGAGAACATGCGCGCGCGGTCTTCCGCGAACATCTTTTCCGCGCCGATCGCGAGCGCGACTTCGCCCGCGCCCGCGCGCAGGTGATTGACGGCGAGCACGAAAGCGCTGCTGCCGCTCGCACAGGCGTTCTCCACGTTGACGACCGGCACGCCGCCGATGCTCATGTCGCGCAGCGCGATCTCGCCGCGGATCATCTGCTGGCCTTCCATGTGTCCTTGCGACGTGTTGCCGAAAAAGGCCGCGTCGATGACTTCCTTCGCGATGCCGGCGTCCTTCAGTGCCGCCTCGGTGGCGACGCGAGTCAGCGATTTCATGCTCTGGTCGAGCAGGCGGCCAAACGGCGTCATGCCGACGCCAACCACATAAATGTCTTTCATTAGGTTTGTCCTGATGTAATTTTCGATTCCGCGACCGGATTGACACATAGATTACTCACGAGTAAAAAATGTGTCTATAGAGAAAGCTGTGACGTTTACCCCAGGGTTTCCGGGTGAGTTGCCGGCGCGAGGATCCCTTCGTTGTGCTGTCCGATCCCCGGCACGCCGGCGGCAGGCCCCGGATGCTCGCCGCCGTCGAAGACGAGCGGCTGTGCGACGTACCACGATGTCTTGCCGTTGTATTCCGCGACCTGGCGGAACATGCCGCGCTCGCGGAAGTGGGCGTCCTGCACGACTTCCACGAGGCTGTTCACCGGGCCCCAGGCAACGCCGGCCGTATCCAGCATGGGGCCCCACTCGTCGCGGGGCCGCTTGAGCAAGGCGGCGGCGATCAGCGGTTTGAGCTCGCCCTCTCGCGCCGTGCGTTCGGGGCCCTTGATGGGCGCAAGCTCCCGCAGCCCGAGCAACTCGCACAGCGGCGCCCAGAACCAGTCTTCGTGCGTGATCGAGAGCGTGAGCAGGCGGTCGTCCGCGCAGCGGAACACGCCGTAGGCGGGCTGGCCGTTGATGTGCGCCATGCCAAGCTCACCGCCGTTCATGACCGGGGCGAGGAACACGCTCATCCACGAGACGAGGCCATCCGTCATCGAGACGTCCACGTACTTGCCGCGGCCCGTGGCGGCCCGCTCGACCAGCGCCGCAAGGCAGCCGGCCACGGCGAACATCGCGGAGGAGAGGTCGCCGATAGCCAGTTCCGGCGACGCCTCGATCTGGCCCGTCTGCGCCTGGCGGTAGAGCAGGCCGGCGATGGCCTGGTACGAGAGGTCGTGGGCCGGGCGGTCGCGGTACGGGCCGGTCTGGCCGAAGCCGGAGATCGAGACGTAGACCGTGCGCGGATTGATCTTCGCCACGTCGTCATGGCCGAACCCGAGGCGCGCCATGGTGCCCGGGCGGAAGCCCTCCATGAACACGTCCGCCGACTCGATGAGCCGGCGCAGCGCTGCGCGGTCCGCCTCGCTCTTCAGATCGAGCGCCACCGCGCGCTTGCCGCGGTTCAGGGCCGCGTGGAAGTCGGGCAACTGGCGCGCGGGGTCCCCGCCGTTGGGGCGCTCGACAATGATGACGTCGGCCCCCAGATCGGCGAGAACGAGGGTCGCGTAAGGTCCCGGATATTGTTCGGCCAGCGTGATGACGCGGATGCCTTTGAGCGGCAGGCTCATGGTGTCTCCTTTCGGATTGGAATGGCGGGCGCTTTTCGAGCGCAGGGTGAACGGGGTAGGGTCCGACCGTATGGTCGCATATTTCTACTTATGAGTTAATATTAATTCTTAGAAGTTAATCTTGTATCTGAGTGGGCGACGAATCAGCCTCGTGGCTGGAGGAGCAGGCATGGAAGAGAAGGGCGTCATCACCGAAGTGCGCAACGGCGCGATGTGGATCACCTTGAACAGGCCGGAGGCCATGAACGCGATTTCGCCGGAGGTGGTCGCGGGCGTGGATCGCGCGCTCGACGAAGCCCTGTCACGTGACGACGCGCGCGTGGTCGTGCTGACGGGGGCTGGGCGGGCTTTCTGCGCGGGCGCGGACCTGAAGTTCGTGCGCGGCGAGACGACCAGCGGGGAATCGAACTCCGCGCGGTTCCTCGGTGCGTTGCTGGCGTTGCTGAACCGTCTCGAACGGTTCCCGCGTCCGGTGATTGCCGCCGTGAATGGGCTTGCCCTGGCGGGCGGCCTCGAACTCGTACTCTGTTGCGACCTGGTGCTTGCCGCGCAATCGGCCCGCTTCGGCGACGCGCACGCGAATTTCGGACTCCTGCCGGGTGGCGGCGGCTCGGTTCGGCTGCCGCGCAAGATCGGCGCCGCGCGCGCGAAATACCTCATGTTTACAGGCGAATTCGTCTCGGCGGCGGCCATGGAATCCGCTGGCCTCGTGAATCAGGTGGTGGAAGACGGGCTGTTGGCCGGAGCAGTGGACCAACTGGTCGCGAAGATCGCGGTGAAGAGTCCGCTTGGCGTGAGCCGCATGAAGGCGCTCGTGAACGATGGGCTCGAGCAGCCGGTGGAAGTCGCGCTGCGCCAGGAACTGGTCATGGTCGCGCTTCACGAGCGCAGCGAGGACCTTGCCGAAGGCCTTGCCGCGTTCCAGGAAAAGCGGGCGCCGCGCTTCACCGGGCGCTGATTGCATAACAAGGAGGAAACCATGAGGCGAAATGCGTTTGCCATGACCGGTACCGCGTTCTGCGCGATGTCGTTTGCCATCGGGCTGGGCGGTTGCCAGGGCGTCACCCAGCCGGCCGCAACCCCGGAGCCCTCGGCGCTCGCTCAGCAACCGGCGCACGCGGTGTCCGACGAGGACATCACGGATGCCTGGTTCTACCTGCTCGGCCGGCTGGCCGTGCTGCGGCAGCAACAGCTCGACTTCGAGCGCGACGGCTTCCATTGGAACGAGATCGTGCATCGCAAGCCGGGTGGCGTGGAGTGGGCGAACCCGAATCTCGACGTCGTCTATTCGGAAGCCTGGATCTCGGTCGACGAAAAAAACTGCGTGCTGCTCGACTTGCCGCGCATCGAGGGGCGTTACTACACCTGGCAAATGCTGGACGGGTGGGGCGAAACGATCCTCAACATCAACGAGCGAACCTTCCCGCAGCATCCCTACGGCCGCTACGCGCTGTGCCTGAGAGGCAGCCATGTCGACATTCCCGCCGACGCACTGCGCGTCGATCTCCCGGTTCGCACGGTGCGGGCGCTGGCGCGTATCGAGATGGGCGAGCACCCGGAAAAGGCCGTGCATCTTCAGCACGAGATCAAGCTGACGCCGATCGGCGCAGTCAATCCCGAGCCCCTGGTTCGCGTGCCACTCTTTAGCAATGCGAAGTTGCCGCGAGCGCAGGCATTCGATTTCGCACCGGCGATTCTCGTCGGTGCGCCGGACGGCAACCCGGGGATGGACGAGGTGCGTCGCAAGGTGCAGGCCGTGACGGCGCTCGTGCAGTCCGGCGAGGCCGGCCGGCAGCGCGTCGACGACGTTATCGGCCGGGTTGCGCTGCCCATGTTCGCGCAGCGCCTCCGCACGCTCGGGCCGGTCGGCAACGGCTGGATCCGGTCCGCTGCGGTCGGCACATACGGCAGCGATTACGTTCGCCGCAGCATTATCGATCTCGTCGGCATCTGGGCCAATACCGCCGCCGAGGTGATCTATTTCGGCAGGACGCATCTGGACGGCGGGAAAACCTACCTCCAGACCTTCCCGAAGGGCGCGTTGCCCCAGAGCACGGTCCACTACTTCTGGTCGGTCGCGGCCGTTGACGCTGTTCAGTACAAGGTCATGCCTAACCCGCTCGGCCGGTATGTGCTCAACCGCGAGGCCAACCCGCAAGCCAATCCGGACGGCTCGCTGACACTGGCGTTCGGGCCGCACAAGCCAGATGGCGTGCCCGAGTCGAACTGGCTGCCGACACTGGCCGGCGAGCATTACGCGCTCACCTACCGGTTGTATGGCGCATTACCCACGGCAACGGGGGCACCCTACTATCCGCCACCGCTCGTCGACACTGTGCGTCAGTAAAAGGCCCAATGCTGCTGGCGCGCTCACTGGACAAGGCAGGCGAATCGCGTCGGGCAACGGGGCGCCGCCGCCGCTGGTGAGCGCCAGGTAGCGGCCAGTAGCGACCAGGTAGCGACCAGTAGCGACCTGGAAGTTGCCGTGCAGTGAGGCGGGCCGTCCGGGCGGGGGCGCTTGCGCCCCCGTTGCGGATCACCGCGCGGGCGTCAGAATCTGCGCGAACCGATTGTCGAGGCCGGCTGGGTCCGCCGCGAGGCCTCTTGTCATGAACTGGACGAGCGTTTGCGCGAGTTCCTCGGGGCTGTGTTCGCCGTCACGCCGGAACCATTGTGGAATCCAGTTGAAGGCGCCCATCAGCCATGCGACGGCAAGCTTGGGTTCGCAGGGCGCGATGGAACCGTCCTTGATACCTTCCTGGATGAGCTCGCGCACACGCAGGTCGAATGCGCGTCGCCGTTTGCGGACGATCTCCTGATGCTCGGGCAGCAGGTCGTCCAGCAGCGACACGAACACGCTGAGCACCGCATCATCCGTCACCAGCAAGATGAAACGGCTGATGACCAGCGCGATTTTTTCGAGCCCCGTTGTTCCTCGGCTGGCTTCGGCAAGCGCGATGTCGCCAAGATCGAGCGCGACGCTCTGCGTTTCGAACAGCAGTTCGCGCTTGCCCTTGACGTAGTAGTACAGCGCCGCCTTCGTAATGTTGAGCCGTTCCGCGACATCGTCCAGGGAGACGTTGTGGAAGCCCTTTTCCTTGAAGGCACGGCTGGCCTCGCGGATGAGCGCCGTTTTCTTGAGCTTCTGGAGATCCTCGCGCGATGGCAGTGCATCTTTCCAGCGCGCGGTCGACTCCTTCGGCTTGCGGGCAGCGCGGGGTTTGGGGGCGGTCGCGGTCATGGTTAGTTGGGTAAGGGTTGAGTATATCGATGTTACCACGTAGTCGATCGTTTGACGGGGCGTGGCCTGGCCGACGGCCGGTGCTGACGGCTGGTGGCATCCGCTTGCGTCATTCATGGGGTGATATCCGGCTCTGGGGCCGGTCGTTGCCTTGCCGCAGCGGTTGACACCACAAAATTAACTCTATGGATTTTTGATTAACTCATGAGTAGAATCTGGGTGACTCGAGCGTATATCGGACGGCGTGCGCGACGAGAGCGAGACATGACCGGCCAGCCGCAGTGACTGGCCGACCACCCATAAAGTTTGGAGACGAATATGGCAGACGCATCGAGCGCTTTTTTGACTGAGCAGCAAATCCTGATTCGCGATTCGGCGCGGCGCGTGGCCGCCGAAGTGATCGCCCCGACGGCCGCCGAACGCGATCGCACGTCGGCCTGGCCGCATGCCGAACTCAAGGCGCTCGCGGACCTCGGCTTTCTCGGCATGCTGGTGCCGGAGGAATACGGCGGCGCCGGTGCGAGTGTCAGCGACTTCTGCCTGGCCCAGTATGAGTTCGCGGGTGCGGATGCCGGTCTCGCGACGATCCTTCACGTTCACAACTTCGCGGCGTTGTGCATCGCCGTGCACGGCACGGAGGAGCAGAAGCGCCGCTACCTGCCGGCCATGGCGCGCGGCGAATCGATCGGCGCCTTCCTGCTGTCCGAGCCACAGGCGGGGTCCGATACGGCTGCGCTACGCGCCACGGGCCGCCGCGCCGGCGACCACTATGTGCTCGACGGCGCAAAGCAGTTCATCTCGAACGGCAATGAAGCCGGCGTCGGCCTCGCTTTCGTGGTGACGGACAAGACCGCGGGCAAGCGTGGCGCGAGCATGTTCATCATCGACCCGAAAGAGCCGGGCTATGCCGTGACCCGCGTGGAAAGCAAGATGGGCCAGCACACGGCGCACACGGCGCAGATCGCGCTCGAAGGCTATCGCGTGCCCGCGCAGAACATCCTCGGCAAGGAAGGCGACGGCTATCGCCTCGTCATGGGCGGACTCTCGGATGGCCGTATCGGCATCGCCTTCATCGCGGCGGGCGTGGCGCGCGCCGCGCTGAACGCGGCCGTCGCCTATGCGAAGGAGCGCGAGGCCTACGGCAAGCCGATTGCCGAGCTTCAGGCCGTGAGCTTCGATCTCGCCGACATGGCCGTGCAGGTCGAAATCGCGTACCAGTACGCGCTGCATGCCGCGCGCCTGTGCGACGCAGGCATCGAGTGCGTGAAGGAGGCGTCGATCGCCAAGCTGTATGCAAGCGAGATCGCTGAAAAGGTGTGCTCGGACGCCATCCAGATTCACGGCGGCTACGGGTACCTGAGCGATTTCCCGGTCGAGCGTTATGCGCGCGACGTGCGCGTGTGCAAGATCTACGAGGGCACGAGCCACATCCAGAAGCTCATCATCGCGCGCAGCCTTTGATGAGCAGGATCGTCTAGCCTTCGGCCGCGCGCTTTTCAACGTCTCGTGGAACAGGTTGAGAGCATGACGGCACACATCAATCTATCAGGAGTGCATCACAATGAGTCGAAACGTCTATGTCACCGGCATCGGCATGATTCCCTTCACCAAGCCAGGCGCTTGCGAACCGTATCCGCAGATGGGCGCGCGGGCCGCGCGTCTCGCGCTAAAGGACGCGGGTCTCGCCTATGAGCAGATCCAGCAGTGCTATGCGGGTTTCGTCTACGGCGATTCGACCGCCGGGCAGCGCGCCATCTATGAGGTGGGCATGACGGGTATTCCCGTCATCAACGTCAACAACAACTGCTCGACGGGTTCCACCGCGCTGTATCTGGCCCGCCAGGCCGTGGCCAGCGGCGAAGCCGAATGCGTGCTGGCCCTCGGCTTTGAGCAGATGAACCCGGGCGCGCTTGGCACCTGGTTCAAGGACCGTCCCTCGCCGTTCGACCGTATCGATGCCCTCACCGACGAACTGATGGGCGCCAGTGACATTCCGCCTGCTCTGCGATATTTCGGCGGCGCTGGGCTCGCGCATATGAAGCAGTACGGGACGAAGCTCTCGACCTTCGCCAGGATTCGCGCCAAGGCGAGCCGGCACGCTGCGCGCAACCCGCTAGCGGTGTTCCGCAACGTCGTGACAGAGGACGACGTCATGGCTGCGCCGATGGTCTGGGAAGGCGTGATGACCAAACTGATGGCCTGCCCGCCGACGAGCGGTGCGGCGGCGGCGGTCGTGTGCTCGGAAGACTTCACGAAGCGCCACGGTCTGAACCGCCTGGTGCGCATCGCGGCCCAGGCGATGGCCACCGATTTCGCCGCCACTTTCGAGGCCCGCGACATGCGCGAGATTGCGGGCGTCGGCATGACGAAGGCGGCGGCTCGCCAGGTCTACGAAGCGGCCGGCGTCTCGCCACAGGACATCGATGTGGTCGAGCTGCACGACTGCTTCGCGCACAACGAACTGCTGACCTACGAGGGGCTTGGCCTGTGCCCGGAAGGCGGCGCCGAAAAGTTCGTGCTCGACGGCGATAACACCTACGGCGGCAAGTACGTGACGAACCCGTCGGGCGGGCTGCTTTCGAAGGGCCATCCGCTCGGGGCGACCGGCCTTGCCCAGTGCGTCGAGCTGGTGCAGCACCTGCGCGGCACGGCCCAGGATCGCCAGGTGGAAGGCGCGCGCCTTGCGCTCCAGCACAACGTGGGCCTTGGCGGCGCCTGCGTGGTGACCCTCTACGAACGCGTCTGATTTGTCGGACTGCGAATCACTCAATCCATTCAGGAGATGGTCCGATGGACCTTCAACCCGATGCGGGCTTGACCGCATTCCGCGAGGAGGTGCGCGCTTTCCTGCGCACGCATCTGCCGGCCGAACTGGCCGGCTCGCAACATGGCGTGCGTTCGCCACGCGCCGCGCTCGTGCGTTGGCAAGGCATCCTCAACAAGCACGGCTGGGGCGCGCCTTACTGGGAAAAGGAGCATGGCGGCACCGGCTGGACGCCGCAACAGCGGCTCGCATTCGACGAGGAGTGCGCGGTTGCGGGCACGCCGAGCCAGGACGTCTTTGGGCAGCGTCTGCTCGGGCCGGTCCTGAATCACTTCGCCACGCCGGAGCAGAAGGCCGAACACCTGCCGCATATCTTTGCCGGTACGCGCCTGTGGTGCCAGGGCTTCTCCGAGCCGGGCTCGGGTTCTGACCTCGCTTCGCTGCGCACGCAGGCGGTGCGCGATGGCGATCACTACGTCGTCAACGGCCAGAAAATCTGGACGAGCTACGCGCACCAGGCGGACTGGATCTTCCTGCTCGTGCGCACCGACGCCTCGGTCAAGAAGCAGGCCGGCATCAGCTTCCTGCTGGTCGACATGAAGACGCCCGGCATCACGGTGCGCCCGATCGTGTCGATCGATGGCTGTCATCACCTGAACGAAACGTTCTTCGACGACGTGCGCGTGCCGGTGGCCAACTGCGTGGGGGGCGAGGGCGCGGGCTGGAACGTCACGAAGTTCCTGCTCAACAACGAACACGCCGCGACGGCCGACCTGCCAACCCTGGTCCGTTTCCAGCGGCAACTGCGCGCGCTTGCGGCTACGCTGCGCGCCAATGGCGAACCGCTCGTGCGCCAACCGGCGTTCGCCCTGCGTCTCGCGCGCCTGGAGGCCGAGCTGCAAGCCGTTTCGATGATGGTGCAACGGGTTGCCGTGCTGGAGCAGGACCATCGTCCCACGGCTCATGTGATGGGGTCGATGTTGAAGATACGCGGCACGGAACTGCAGCAGAAGATGAGCGAGTTCCTTGTCGAGGCGCTCGGCGACTACGGTGCGATTGCCTATCCGGAATCGCATGCGGACGAGGGCGATGCGTGGCCGGTTCCCGGTGCGGGCATGGGGCCCGGCATCGCCAGTGAAATGTTCTTCCGCCGCGCGTCGACGATCTACGGCGGCACCAGCGAGGTCCAGCGCGGCATTATCGCCAAGCTGATGTTCGAACTCTGAGCGGGACGCAACCATGAACTTCAATCTGAATTCCGAGCAGCAGATGCTGCAGGACAGTGTGCGCCGCTTCGTGACGAAAGCGTGCAGCTTCGAAAACCGGATGGCGCAGATCAAGGCAGGGCCGTCGGCCAGCGCGCGCAACTGGCGGGCGTTCGCGGAGAACGGCTGGCTGGCGGCGGCGCTGCCCGAATCGTATGGCGGCCTGGGCGGCACGGTGGTCGACAATGTCCTGATCGGCATGGAGCTGGGGCGGGGACTCGTGAGCGATCCGTTCGTCGGGTTGGGCGTGCTCGCTGCCCAGACGCTGGCCGCGTGCGCGACCGATGCGCAGAAGGAAGCCCTGCTGCCGCGTCTTGCCGAAGGGACGCTGCGCATCGCGCTCGCCTGCAGCGAGCCCGATGCGCGTGGTAATCCCGCGCGCGTGAAGACGAAAGCCGTACCCCATGCGGGCGGCTATGCGCTGCACGGCCACAAGACGCTGGTCGTGGGTGCGCCGGCGGCCGACATGCTGCTGGTGTCCGCACGCATTGACGGCGCGGGGGGCGATGCGGGCCGCGTCACACTGTTCCTCGTCGAAGCCGGCAGTGCAGGGCTCACGCAGCGGGCGCTGCCGTTGCACGATGGCACTTGGGCCGCGGACGTGTTGCTCGACGGCGTACAAGTGAGTGCCGACGCGCGCGTCGGCTACGGAGGCGATGGCCTGCCGGCGCTGCGCCTCGGGCTGGCTCATGCCGTTGCCGCGCAGAGCGCCGAGCTGATCGGGGCCATGGAGGCGGCCATCGAGGCGACTTCGGGCTATCTGAAAGTGCGAAAACAGTTCGGTGTGCAGATCGGCAGCTTCCAGGCGCTCCAGCACCGCATGGCCGATATGGCGGCGGAAATGGAACTCGCGCGCTCGATGCTGTTCGCGCTGCTCGCGGCGTTCGAAGGCGGTGATGAAACCGCGCTGCAGTACACAGCGTCCGCGTGCAAGGCCTTTGTCTGCCGCGCCGCGAAGAATGTGTGCGGGCAAGCAATTCAGCTGCATGGCGGCATCGGCATGACCGAGGAATATGCCATCGGCCACTACTTCAAGCGGGCCGTGGTGGCGGATCTCGTCTTCGGCAGCAGCGACCAGCATGAAGCGGCCTGCGCGGCCGCGCTCGAACGCGCATTGACCTGAATATCAAGGAACGTCTGATGAAAGTTTATGAAACGCCCGATGCGTTGAAGCCGTTGAAGGGGGAAACCATCGGCACGAGCGACTGGCTGCTGATCGACCAGGCGCGCGTGAATCTGTTCGCGGATGCGACCGACGATCACCAATGGATCCACGTCGATGTGGAGCGCGCCAAAAGCGGCCCGTTCGGTACGCCCATCGCGCACGGCTTCCTGACACTGAGCCTGATGCCGGGACTCATCGCCTCGGCTTTCGAGGTCCGCGGCACATCGGCGGGCGTGAACTACGGGCTGGACAAGGTTCGTTTTCCGGCGCCAGTACGGGTTGGCAACCGCATTCGCGGCCGGTTCCGGCTGCTCGAATGGGACGCGATCGGCAACGGCGCCGTGCACGCCGTACAGGTCAAGATCGAGATGACGATCGAGCGCGAGGGGGCAACGAAGCCCGCGTGCGTGGCCGAGCCGATTCTGCGCTTCTTCCGCTAATTCCCTTCGACATCGAAACACTGACGCTGAGGAGCAGGACATGAGTATTCGTTTTGACGGCAAAGTCGCCATTGTGACGGGAGCCGGTGACGGATTGGGGCGCGAGCACGCGCTGGCCTTCGCGGCACGCGGCGCGCAGGTCGTGGTTAACGACTTCGGGGGCGGGCGCGACGGCAGCGGCGGGACGTCGGAAGCGGCGCTGGCCGTGGTTGAGGAGATTCGCGCGGCGGGAGGCACGGCGATTGCCAATGGCGCGGACGTGGCCGACTTTGCGCAGGTGGAGGCGATGGCCGCGCAGACGATCGATGCGTTTGGCCGTATCGACATTCTCGTGAACAATGCGGGCATTCTGCGCGACAAGAGCTTTGCGAAAATGGATGTGGCCGATTTTCGCGCCGTGCTCGACGTGCACCTGATGGGCTCGATGCATTGCACGAAGGCGGTATGGGAGACGATGCGCGCGCAGAAGTATGGTCGCATCGTGATGACGACCTCGGCGGCCGGACTCTACGGCAATTTCGGCCAGGCGAACTACGGCGCGGCGAAAATGGCGCTCGTCGGGCTGATGAATGTGCTGCATCAGGAAGGCATCAAGAACAACGTCAAGGTCAACACGATTGCGCCTATCGCGGCCACACGCATGACTGCGGAGCTGCTGCCCGAGGCGGCGCTGCAAGCCATTCGGCCCGAACGCGTGACGCCCGCCGTGCTCTTCCTGTGCAGCGAGGATGCGCCTTCGCGTGTCGTGCTGTCCGCGGGCGGAGGCTCGTTTGCGGCGGCGACGGTGGTTGAAACCGCTCCGTGCCATATCGCCGATAGTGACCTGAACCCGGAAGCGATTGCGGGCCGCTTCGCGGAAATCTCCAACTGGAGCACCGCTTCGGCCTATGGTGAGGCGGGGCAGGAAGTGGGGCGTTTTATAGAAACCGCGCTCAAATTCGCGCGTGCCTGAGCTTTACGCGGTTGAATACGGCTCGTTTGTGAACGAGCCGCGCTGCATTACGCTTTGACGCGCCAGCATGCTCCGGCAGATATCGCACCGGACGGCACCCGCGCCTCGTTGGAATTTGCTTGCACAGGCAACGTTAGTGATTCTGGCAGCGCCCCTGCGAATCCCGCTCCCGAAACCATGGAAGAGCGGGTTTTGTCGCGTGCGGGCTTACCCCCATCGTGTGCTTACCATTTGATCTGGGCATTCATGGTGCCGGTCTGAACGATTTCGAATTTCATCTCGCCCCGGTAGGTCCCTTCGACACGGTATTCCGCGTCCGGCATGGAAAACAGGCAATGCGGTCCCGATGCGACGAACTCCATCAGCACGCGGCCATGCCGCCTCACTTTTACGGAAACGTCGGCCAAGGGCGCACCGCCCGAGGAAGAGACGAACGTCACGCCAAGATTGAACGGGTGCTGAGGATCCGGCGATGTTACGTGAGCGTCGATATTCGTGTTTCCACAGACGTAATAGAGCATTTGCTGCGGCGCGGCTGGCGAGGTCGTTCGAGGCGTGGCCGCAGTAGCCGCAGTGGCCGCAGCGGAGGTGGGCGAAGCGGTTGGTGCAGCGGGTGCCGATGGAGTTGCCGGAGCCATTGGCGTGGTGGATTGCGCGCTTTGCGTTCCGACTGGTCTGGCGATCTGTGCCCAGGCAGATACTGAACATGCACTGGCGATGAGCAAGACGCCCGCGGGCACAAGCAGACCTCGTTGCATCAATGTCCCCATGTTTATCTCCCTCTTTTGATGTGCAACTAGCATAGGAACGGCGAGAGCGAAAAGCAACTGTTCACGGTTTGTCAGTAATTTGTTCCCATGTATGTGTTCCCACGTTTTCCGGACTGAGAAAAAAAGCCCGAGTTCATGCAGGATAGTTGTGTTAACTAAATGAAGAAGATCATGCACTTGTAACTGGTTGAAACGCGCCAATGAATTGCTCATGAGCGTGAGCTAGAGTGTTGTCATGTACCGCAGGGTTCTGTGGCAGGTGAAGTGCGCGCACGCAACGAGCGGGCGCGAAACATTGAAATACGTCTGCAACGCTTCGATGTCTTATCCGGTGTGTCGATGCCGGTAGTGCCCTTCTCAGGCAATGGCAAGAACGCCGTAAACCGGCTGTTCCAGTTCTGCCGATCCGCGAGCGCACCGTAGCGCTCGATAGTCCAGGATGTGCTGACCAATTCTTCGCTGCTCGCGAGCGAAGAGCAGACCGGCTGTGATTGGAACCTGATTGCAGATTTGATTGAGTTCGCAATAAAAATCGCTTCACCGATCAGATGAATGACGAGTGAGGGACGCTCGCCTGCTATGGGGCGAGCGATGCTGGGGGCGACCCTTGCTGCGTGTTGACAGGTCCGCCCATTGACCGCCGTTCAGACCACTTCGGTCGCGTGAACGGCATTGCTTGGGGGAGGTTGCGGAGAGGTGATATTCGTACGCGGAAAGCGGTACGGCTCTTGCGACTGCTCCGCGTGGTGGTAATCAACGACAACGTACTGCAAGGGGAATAAGAAAATGGACGAGAACAAACGTTTGTACACGTCGCCTCGCCGGCGTCCTCTAAGTGCATGTGCACCGGCGGCGGTCATGCTTTTGTCAGCCTATGCAGTCCTCGAAAGCAAGAATGGTTTCGCGCAAGAAGCCAACACGGCAAAGCCCGTGGTTTTCATGGTCGCGCTTGCCGATAACACGAGCAGTGATCCCGTTGCTCACCCCGTGATGACCGATGCTGGGGGAAGTACCGTCTATGCCGTCCTGGCGTCGGCGGACGTGCCTCAAAGCACAGTGAGCGACGTGGCTGGCGTTGCGGTCACTGAGCCTTCCGGGCGCGCTGCGGCGGCGCCCGTTGCGACGCTGGCCCAGGCGCCTTCGTCGCCGGCGCCGGAACCCGTCGTGTCGCCGAAGACCGAGCCGACGATTGCTCCAGCGGCCGCACCCCCACCCACCTCCGCATCTTCGCCCGCGCAACAAGCGCAGGGAAGCGGTCCCACGCAGCCGGCACCGGGAACCGCGCCTGTTACGCCGGAAATGCAATTGCCCACTACCGGCAATGGTCCGCAGGCTGGTGAAGATCTGCGCCATCAGATCTTTGGCCTTGCAACGAGCGGCGGCGCCAATCGCGCGCTCGAGGAAGCGAAGAAGCGACCCGATATGTTTTCGGCGGTCGATCTCGCCGAGATCGAAGAACTCGCCATCCGGCAGGAAGTGCGGGGCGGCCGCTCCAAGGTCCGCGCGATGAGCAGCGTGGACCGCTTCGACGCGCTCGATGGTGCCATTCGTCATGCGGAAGAATTCGACAAGCGTTTGCCGAATACGCCCGAGTACGCGCAAGTGCGCACGTCGCTCGCGGGTGATCGCACCGTTGCGTACGCAGCGCGCGGGCGCATGGAGGATGCCGTCGCCGTGTTCGAGACCATTCCGCCGAATGCCGAGGTATCGGCCGAAGCCCTCGCGTCGGTGGGCGATGCTTATTCCTATCTCCAGCAACCGGCGAAGTCGGAGGTGGTTTATCGACGCGCCGTGCAACAGACGCTCGCGAAGCCCAGCGACGCGGCAACGCTCGGATACCAGTACGGTTCGCACACGCGTCTGATCGATTTGCGCGAAGGCCTTTTCTACGCGCTAACCGACCAGAACAAATATGCGCAGGCGCATCAGGTGCTCGAGGACATTCGCGGCTCGCTGCCGCCGACCAAGAATCTTGCTCCGACCGATCCCGCTAACGACGACTACCTGCGCTATTACCGTTTGTTCGCGCAGTATCAGATTTTCATTGGCCAGACGAATGAGGGCATGGCGGGATTGCAGCGGCTCGAAGAGCAGGTGCCGTTCAGCGCCGAAGTGCGCGACGCGCAGGCGGACGCGACGCTCGGCCTGGGCCACACGCGGAGTGCACGCGACATGTATGTCGCCACCTTGACCGATCACCCCGACAACGTCGAGGCGATGGCTGGCCTCGGCCGCGCATCGCTTGCGCTGGAAGACTATGCCAACGCGCACCGGATCAATACCGCGTTCGACAATACGTTCCCCGAGAACGGCTCCGTGCGCAACTTCCAGCGCGACTATAAGGCGTACCGTGCACCGGTCCTGACGGTCGAAGTTAACGGCGAGCATGGTGCCTCGAAGCTGGCGGACACCCAGTTCAGCATCGACACGACCCTGTATTCACCGCCGATTTTCGACAACTGGCGCGTATTTGCTCATACGTTTTATGGTCATGCGGTTACGGACATCGGCACTGTCAACCGTACCCGCACCGGTGTGGGGGGCGACTATCGCAGCGGTTCGCTGAACGTGACCGGCGAGGTCACGCGTTCAATGGGCGGCGACGGAAGAACGGGCGGCAACGGCGAAGTTTCGTATGCGTTCAACGATTATTTGTCGGCCAGCGTTGGGGTCGACAGTGACAGCAACTCGCTGCCAATGAAGGCCTACCTCAACCACATTTGGGGAAAGACCGCTCAGGCGAGTATTAATTTCAACGATGGCGACCGGCGTTCCGCATCACTGTCCTACACTGCCGCGCGCTACAGCGATTCGAACTTCAATCAGGAGATTGCGTTGAGCGGGACGCAGCGTGTATTCACCGCCGCGAATCAACTGGTGAATGTTTCGCTGAATCTCGGCACCAGCAGCAACACGATAAACAATGCGGCGTATTACGCGCCTGCGCGCGATTACGCCGCGGAAGTGGTCGCCATGCATCAATGGGCGATCTGGCGCAGCGGGGAGAAGTCCCTGGTGCAGCGCGTCTATCTGACCGCGGGCGCGTATAACGAGCGCGGCTTTGGTACGAGCCCGGAGCTTGGGGCTCGCATCGAACACAACTGGACATTCAGCCACGACGTCACACTCAGGTATGGTTTTGGCGTGCTCAGCCATGCCTACGACGGTTCACGCGAATTTTCAGAGCTTGCTTACGCCACGCTCACGGTTCCGTTCTGACTTTGAAATCCGAGAGGAGGGAGGCGGGCGATGCAATCTCGTCGACGTTTTATTTGTAGCTGTATGGGTGCGATGGCAGGCTGTTCGCTGTTTCCGTCCCTCGCGCCAGCAAAGCTGATCGACATCCTCCCGCCGGCCGACCCGGCCGATGGCAAGACCTTTCGCGTGATCTGTTTTCACGATGTGCGCGACAACCTGCGTGCGGAATTCACCGGGAACAACGTGATGGACCCATACGCGGTCGATACCGGCACGTTGACAGCGATTTTTTCGTGGCTCGATACGAACCGCTACAACCCGGTGACATTCAGTGCAATCGTGGCGTCGCGCAACGGCGGCAAGCCGTTGCCGCCGCGCGCCGTACTGCTGACTTTCGACGATGGCTTCAGGAGTCACCACGACAAGGTGTTGCCGCTGCTCAAGCAGTTCAAGTATCCGGCTGTCATGGGCATCGTGACGTCGTGGATCGATGCGCCCGTCAACTCGGGCATTCGACTGTCGAATACCGTCGTCGTGCCGCGCAATACGTTCATGTCGTGGGACGACGTGCGCAATGTGGCCTCGTCGGGGCTCGTCGAATTGGCGTGTCACACGCACGACCTGCATCACGGTGCGCTCGCCAATCCGCAGGGCAATGAATTGCCGGCGGCAACCTCGCATCTGTACCTGAAAGATCAGCAGCGTTATGAGACCGACGCCGAATTCGAGTCGCGCGTGCGTAACGACCTGGGCAATTGCATGAATCAGGTGAAGCAGCAGACGGGCGTGTCGATTCGCGCGATGGTGTGGCCCTACGGGGCGCAGAACCTCACGGTGCGCACTGTTTCCTCGCGCCTTGGCATGCCCACCCAATTCACGCTCGAGTCCGGCCCGAATACACCGGACATTCCACTCGACCGGCTGCGCCGCATTCTCGCGACATACGACATCAACGTGGGCGATTTCGAGCGCTCGGTGCGCGAGCCCGCTCAAAACCGCGGCCAGATCAATCCGGTGGAGCGCGCCGTGGTGGTTTCGCTAGACGATGTCTATGATCCTTCGCCCGACGTGCAGGAAAAGAAACTCGGTGGGCTGATCGAGCGGATGTATCAATTGAAGCCGAGCTCGGTGTACCTGCAAGCCTACTCCGACCCTTCGCGCTCGGGGCTCGCGCGGGCATTGTATTTCCCGAACCGGCATTTGCCGATGCGCTCCGATTTGTTCTGCCGCGCGGCGTGGCAGTTGAACACGCGCGCGCATGTGGAAGTTTATGCGTGGATGCCAGTGCTTGCATTCGCAGTGCCGGACAAGCTCAACGGGCGCGTCGAGTTCGTCACGGCGGCCAATGGCGCTACTGCGCCGCCCGGCGCGTCCGGTGTGCGGCGGCTCAGCCCCTTCGATCCGGCTGCGCGTAATTACATCCGCGAACTGTATGAGGACCTCGGCAAATACTCCGCCTTCAACGGCGTGCTGTTCGGCGAGGACGCGACGCTCAGCGATTTCGAGGACGATGGGCGCTATGCCCGCCAGACCTATGCGAGCTGGAACTTGCCAGGCAGTGTTGAGCAAATTCGTGCCAATCCGGAAATGCTGAAGCGCTGGAGTACCCGTAAAACCCGCTATTTGCTTGACTTCACGAAGGAGATTCGTCAGGTCGTGCTCGACAGCCAGAACAGCGACGAAGTGCTGACCGTGCGCACGATCTTTCCCGATGCCGTACTCGACCCCGACAACGAGTCGCGCTATGCGCAAAACTATCCGACCTTTGTGAGCGCATACGACTTCGTTGGGCTGCTCGCCTTGCCGTCGCGGCAGGGCATCACGTCCGTGGATAGCTGGCTCGACAAGCTCGGCCGCGTGGTGCAGGCCGTGCCGGATGGACCGCGCCGAACGGTCTTTCTGCTCGAAGCAACTGATTCGCGCACGGGCGACAGCGTGCCGAGCACACGCCTTGTCGACCAGATGCGCCATTTGCGCGGGGTGGGAATGGTGAGCTACGGGTACTACCCCGACAACTTCGCTCACGATTTGCCGAGCGTGGTCGCATTACGTGACGTCATGTCGACGCGTCAGCGTCTCGATCCCACATCGATCAATGCGCTGCTCCATAGCGCCCCAGGCGGAGGAGTGCGGCAATGATGCATCTCGTGATCAACCGGCTGCAGGACTTTATTTTCTTCTACCCGTTCTTCATGTCGTATTTGTGGATGATCGGGGGAACGGTCCACTTTCTCGCGCTGGAGCACGGCCGCTCCCGCTCGCCCAGCGCATTGAGAATGTCGGGGATGCCGAAGGTCGCCGTCATCGTGCCGTGCTTCAACGAAGAGTCGAATGCGCGTCGCGTGTTTCAGCATCTGGCGACGCTCAAGTATCCCAACTACGAAATCATCGCAGTCAACGACGGCAGCCGTGATCGCACCGGCGAGGTCCTGAACCAGCTCGCCACCGAAATTGCGCACCTGACCGTGATCCATCATTCGAAGAACGAGGGCAAGGCGATTGGCTTGACCACTGCCGCGGCGCTTACTAACGCGCCCTACCTCATGTGCATCGACGGCGATTCGCTTCTTGGCGACGACGCGATCGAATGGATGCTGGAGCACTTTATTTCCGACCAGAACGTGGGCGCGGTGACGGGCAACCCGCGCATCCGCACGCGCACGTCGCTGCTTGGGCGCATGCAGGTAGGCGAGTTTTCGTCGATCGTCGGACTAATCAAGCGCACGCAGCAAGTTTATGGGCGCATCTTCACGGTCTCCGGCGTGATCACGATGTTTCGCAAGAGCGCGCTCGCCGATGTCGGCTACTGGAGCTCGGACATGCTGACCGAGGATATCGACATCAGCTGGAAACTCCAGTGCAACGACTGGCGCGTCGCCTACGAGCCGCATGCGCTGAGCTGGATCCTCATGCCGGAGACGGTCAAGGGCTTGTACAAGCAGCGCCTGCGTTGGGCCAAGGGCGGGATTCAGGTTTTGTTCAGGTACGCGGGAAGACTCCTGTTCGGGCCGCGCGTGATGATGTGGCCACTCTTCATCGAGTACGCGCTCGGCATCGCATGGGCCTATTCGATGGCGTTCATTTTGCTGCTCGCGCTGCTCAACGCGTTCTACACCTTGCCGCCAGACTGGCACGTCTCCCTGCTGCCGCACTGGCACGGCATGTTGCTGGTGGCGACCTGCGTATTGCAGATCATCGTTGGATGCGTGATCGATCGGCGCTACGACGAGAAGCTGCTGCTCTACGTGATGGACACCGTTTGGTATCCGCTTGCTTTCTGGCTGATCAACATGATCACCACTGTTGTCGCGCTGCCGGTCATCGTCTTCGGGCGCCGCGGCAAGCGTGCAGTCTGGACTAGCCCTGATCGAGGTATTCAGCATGAACAACACGCCCGTCATTGACCTCTCCCTTCGCGCTCCGCAACAGATCATCTCCGACCAGGGCATCGCTCGCGGTGTCCTGCTGGTGCTGTGGTTCAGGCTGCTGCGGCCAGCCTGCGTCGGTTCGATGTGGGCGGGCATCACGATCTACGCGTACCGGTATCTGCTGCCGTTCGAGCAGGGCGACCTTTCGTGGCCCGAACTGGTGTCGTATTTCGCGGCGATTGGCGCCATCGCTTCAGTCTTGACGATGTGGATGATTCTCGCGCGCGTGGCTCACCCGTTTGCTTCGAAGTCGCGTACCCAGCGTCTGCTGCGCCGCAAGGCGGGGCTTACGGTCGAGCCGGGGCCATTCACCGGCGCAACCTCGCGCGACCTGAACGCGGTAGCGCGGGTGTTCGTGGCCTCGCACGATGCCAATGGACTCATCGCGGCGCTGCGCGTGCTGTCCGTGACAGGGCCCGATACAAACGGTGCGGGCGAGCGCCAGCCCGCCAGTGGCGGTGCATACGGCAATGCGAAACAGCCGGAGTATTCACCTCCGGTCGATTCGTCCCGCCGGCCGCCGCGGCATTGAGTCGACGGACTCTCGCTATTCCACAGCGAAACGGACGAAACGGACGTCGACATGGATCGCACAATCGAGCGCGCCGGGCACGGTCGCCGTTGCCGCTGCCGTTGCTGGTTCAACTGGCTGGCGGCGCTTGGGCTTGCCTTTCCGGCCGCCGCCTGGCCGACGTCGGGCGGTAGCGCTGACGCGCAGGTGCTCGGCGCGTGGCGTGCGCCGGCGGGCGCGGTCGTCGCCGTGCCCGCGCCCGGTCTTGGCGATGAGCGGCGCTTCATGCACGGCATCGGCCGGGCCAGCGCCGGGGGCGACAAGAGCTGGGTCTTCTTCAGCAGCTCGGGTCTGCCGCCGCGCGGAGCGACTCGTGACGGTAGCTGGCCGCACGACGTTTATGTCGGCGAATGGTCGCCAGCACATCGGCGCGTCGACAACGTTCATGTTTTCATCAGCAAGCCCGAAGCGCAGGAACCTGTGTCCATCGCGCAAAACACGCAGGGCAATATCTTTGTCAGCTTCGAGGACGGCTGGAATACGCCGAACGAAGTCAGCCAGCGCTACGGTGTCTATCGTTCGAACCTGTCGCCCGTCAAGCCCTATCCGAACGATGTCGAATCGGGCGGCCATTCCGGCCACGTAGCGGCGGTCGGCGAGCGCTTTGTCGTGTTCTATTCGGAAGACTGGGTGGAGGGCGGCGGCGTCGACAACCTTGGAACCGGCAAGGGCGTGTATGTGAAGGTCTACAACGGCTCGGGCAAGTTGCTGCGCCACGAGAACGTGGCGGCGCATGTGCGGGAGTGGTGGCCGATGATTGCAGGCTCGCCAACGCGGGCGCTCCTCGTATGGCAGAAATACATTCCCGGTGAGCTTGTCGCGCAACTGCAATTCGCTGTGTACGACCCGGTGAACGGCAAGCTCGTGCGGCCGAAGGACGGCTTCAATGTTTTCCGTGTGCAGTACTACACCTATGCCGCGGCCTGGGTGCCGGCGGTGAATCGCTTCGTTATCGAGGCAACGCTGGAGGACGGGCGTTCTTCGATATTGCTGATCGACGAGGAGGGGCGCATCACGGCGAAACTCGGATGTCTGCCCGCTTCGGTGCGCGAAGCGGGCATCGCGGTGAACGATAACGTCGCGTATGTACCCACGCGCGATGGTCGCTTGATGGCGCTTGCGTTGACTGAGGACTCGATCGATTTGCGCGGCATGATGCGTGCCCCGTATGCATGGGGCAACACGGGTGCGATCGGTATTCCGGATGGTCCCGGCACGGTTCATTTTGTTTCGCTTTCGCCGGAGGGCTTGCGTGAAGCGGACTTCAACGTGCGCGACGAAGTGGCGCCTTCCGCATCGGATCGCTGCCGCCCCGAAAGCGCACAAAAACAGTCGGAAGTGTCGAACGAGTAAAGGAGGCGATCATGTGCGGAATCGTTGCGGGCGTGTCCCAGCGCAACATCGTTCCTTCGTTGCTGGAAGGGTTGAAGCGGCTCGAGTACCGGGGGTATGACTCATGTGGCGTGGCGGTGCTCCAGCGCGGCGAAGCACGCCGGGTTCGCACGCTTTCACGCGTGTGCACGCTGGAGGCCGATGCGCGTGCGGTCGATCTCGATGGTGCGACCGGCATCGCGCATACGCGTTGGGCGACACACGGCATGCCGGTGATCGACAATGCGCACCCCATCTTTTCCGGCGAGCAGATCGCGGTCGTGCATAACGGCATCATCGAGAATCACGAGCAATTGCGCGATTCGCTGCGCAAAAAAGGCTATGAGTTCACGAGTCAAACCGATACCGAAGTCATCGCGCATCTCGTTCACGAGCACTATTGCGGGGATATTCTCGCTGCTGTACACAACGCGACACAGTTGCTGCAGGGCGCGTATGCGATTGCCGTGATGTGTCGCGACGAGCCCGGACGCGTGATCGGTGCGCGGCAGGGTTCGCCGCTCGTGATCGGTATCGGAGCCGAGGGCGTTTTCCTTGCCTCGGATACGTTCGCGCTTGCGGGCTGCGCCGAACGATTCGTTTATCTCGAGGAGGGCGATCTCGTCGATATCGAAGACAAGGACGTCAAGATTATCGACAAGGCGGGACAGGCAGTTGCGCGCCGCGAGATTGCTTTCGTGCGCCATGCGTCGGATGCGGAGCTTGGGGCCTACCGCCATTTCATGCAGAAGGAAATTTTCGAGCAACCGGTGGCGGTGGCGCGCACGATCGCAACAGTCACCGACCGCGAACGGCATCAGACGGGCATGCCGAAGCCGGAAGAACTGGCCGATGTCACGAACGTGCTGCTGCTCGGCTGCGGCACCAGTCATTACGCGGCGCTGACTGCGTGCGGCTGGTTCGAGCGCTTTGCCAACGTTGCCGCGCGCGCGGAAATCTCCAGCGAATATCGCTATCGCGATTATGTCTCGCCGGGGAATACGCTGGTTATCGCGGTTTCGCAATCGGGCGAGACGGCCGATACGCTTGCGGCGCTGCGCTATACGCAGTCGATGGGCGAGGAGCGAACGCTGGCGATCTGCAATGTCGCGGCGAGTGCGATGGTCAGGCAATGCCGCTGGTCATTCATCACGGAGGCCGGCCCCGAAGTGGGCGTGGCTTCGACCAAGGCCTTCACGACCCAACTCGTCGCGCTATTTCTGCTTGCGATCCAGATAGGCAAACAGCGCGGGCACGTGAGCGAGAGCGAAGCCTCGAGCTACATGCGCCAACTCGCGGCGCTGCCGGATGCGATGCGCAATGTGCTGGCGCGCGAACCGGAAATCATGGCGTGGGCTGAAGCGCTTTATCAATCCGATCATGCGCTGTTCCTCGGGCGCGGTACTCACTATCCAATTGCATTGGAAGGCGCGCTTAAGCTCAAGGAGATTTCCTATATCCACGCGGAAGGCTACCCGGCGGGCGAACTCAAGCACGGACCGCTCGCGCTCGTGACCGACGCGATGCCTGTGATCGTGACCGCGCCCAACGACACGCTGCTGCACAAACTAAAGTCGAATATGGAGGAAGTGCGGGCAAGAGGCGGACGCCTATTCGTGCTGGCCGATTCGGACACGGGTTTGACGGTGGAGTCCGGCCTGCGCCTGATTCACATGCCGGCCTGGTTCGGGGCGCTTTCGCCGGTGCTTCATGTGGTGGCGCTGCAATTGCTGGCGTATCACGTGGCGTGCTTGCGCGGGACCGATATCGACAAGCCTCGTAACCTCGCGAAGTCGGTTACGGTGGAATAGCGCGTTCGGTTCTGCCTTGCGGCGGCGCCTGCCTGCCGTAGATGCGCCGTTACATTCCACGGTGGCTCGCTGCCATGGAGTGTGACGGCGTTTGCTATTGGGCTCGGACGAGGGTGAAATATGGCCCGAAAAGATTTTTAGAGATTTTTCGAAAAGGCGCTTGACGACTTCGAGAATGACCCGCATAATTCGCCTCCTTCGCTGATCGCTGCGAACGAAAACGAAGCGATTAAGACGAATTGCTCTTTAAAAATTTACAGCCGATAAGTGTGGGCGCTTGACGGGTTTCGTGACCTGATGATTCTTCGGGGTTATCGGGAGTAGCGAAAGTATCAAGAGTCTCACACTAAAGTAAGTCAG
>NZ_JAKLJA010000021.1 GCF_022213065.1 Paraburkholderia tagetis | reverse complement strand
GCTTTACGCCACGATGTACGCAATTGTCAAGATCGCGCAGCAGGCGCAATGGCATAAAAAGGAATCCGCATGAAACCAGATTGGAAAACTCACGCAATCGGACGTCACCTTGTCGATGTTCCAGCGAGCGCGCAACTTGTCGAGAGTTGGGACTATGACAAAGATTCGCTTGAGCTTCTCGCTCCCAGCGATGACAAACAATTTTCGGAGCTCGTTAGCCGGCGAGAGGCCCAGTTGAAGACACCGGCCGACAAGTCTGCAAAACCGTCATTCGTTGAGCGCGTGGCTCTGTCCAATGGATCGGTCACGCTTTTTTCGTGGAGCTTGACCGAGGCTGAAGGTATCTATATGACAGATACTTTTTTCAGGGCAGGGAGCCGCGTTATCCAGTACCGGAAAGACGCGATCCCCGTAGCCAATAAAGAAAAGGCGACTACCTTTCTCAAACGCTGCAGTGAGAAGTGGCGGGAAATTCCTAAAGACCAGTTACCTGAAGGAATTGGTTTTGTCGTGAGTAATACTATCCTCGCAGACGATTTCCCCAACTACGAAAGCTGGCGTTTGCTCATCAAACTCGAAGGCAAGCCCGACGTGACACTGGAAGTCAGCAGCTTTGTAGGCGTGGCCGAGGAGGGTCTGCGCCAGCGTGCCGGGGGTATCCTCGCGAGAATGCTCGGCATGGCGGCGGGCCTGTCCCAATTGCGCAACCACGCTCGCCCGGTAGGTCCGATTCAGGCCGATGAAATCCTCGTGGCGGGCACCCAGAATGGAAAACGCGGCTACGGCTTTAAATGGGAGGCGCCAGGCAAGAGTTATTCGCTGGCCGAACCCAACCTGAATGTTTCGCTTGAGGTTCGCGAAAGCGCCTATGCGACGAATCGGGAATCTTTCTCTAGCGATGACGAAGCGCTGGAGCTGTGGGACACCTTGGTGAACTCGATCCGACTGCGTCCGAGGGCGGTATGAACATATCCCGTCGAAGTTTCGTTAACGCAGTCGTTGCAGATACTTCGCTTGGCGACAAGCACCAGCGGTCGCTTTACGCCACGATGTACGCAATTGTCAAGATCGCGCAGCAGGCAAAATGGCATAAAAAGGACTCCGCATGAAGGAAGAATGGAAAACCCACGCGATCGGAAGGCATCTTGTCGACGTTCCGGTGAGCGCGCAGTTGGTCGAGAGTTGGGACTATGACAAAGATTCACTTGAGCTTCTCGCACCACGCGACGACGCACAATTTTCGCAGCTTGTTAGCCGGCGAGAGGCAGAGCTCAGAAGGCGGATTCAGAAGTCGGGCAAGCCTTCTTTCATTGAGCTGGTACGTCTTGCGAACGACTCAGTAACGCTCGTCTCGTGGGAGCAGCCCTATGACGAAGCAGGCTATGAATTCGATACCTATTTCAGGGCGGGAAGAGCAATTGTGAGATACCCAAATAGTACTTCGGTAGCAAAGAAAGATTTGGCTTTGGCGTTTTTCAAACGCTGCAGTGAGAAATGGCGGGAAATTCCTAAAGACCAGTTACCTGAAGGAATTGGTTTTGTCGTGAGTGACACGATCCTCGCAGACGATTTCCGCAACTACGAGAGCTGGAATCTGCTCATCAAACTCGAAGGCAAGCCCGACGTGACGCTCGAAGTCAGCAGCTTTGTGGGCGCAGCTGAAGAGGGCCTGCGCCAGCGCGCCGGGGGCATCCTGGCGAGAATGCTCGGCATGGCGGCGGGCCTGTCCCAATTGCGCAACCACGCTCGCCCGGTGGGTCCGATTCAGGCCGACGAAATCCTCGTGGCGGGCACGCAGAATGGCAAACGCGGCTACGGCTTTAAATGGGAGGCGCCAGGCAAGAGTTATTCGCTGGCCGAGCCCAACCTGAATGTTTCGCTTGAGGTTCGCGAAAGCGCCTATGCGACGAATCGGGAATCTTTCTCTAGCGATGACGAAGCGCTGGAGCTGTGGGACACCTTGGTGAACTCGATCCGACTGCGTCCGGGGGCGGTATGAACATATCCCGTCGAGGTTTCGTTAAGGCAGTCGTTGCAGCATCGGGCGTCGCTGTGATGCCAGTTGTTAGAGCTGCACCGACACACAGCCTGTCGGTTGCGGCCGCCATCCAATACCTCTGCAACGACGTATTCGCTTTGCCGGCCGAAAGGGCTGCCCGCATTGCGACGCGCGCTGGGAATCAGATTGCGGTGCGAAATGGCCGTTGACTTCTCGCTGCTTCCGGTCGAGATATCAGATACGAATAAACCGCCTTCCCGGTTTGTCTGGACGGTGGTGTTTCTTGTGCTGGTTCTGGTCGGCATTTTCTCCGTGCTGATGCTCTGGCCGAAGAGCAAGTCGACCCACACGTTCGACTTCTGGTGCACGCTGGTCCTTTTCCCGGTAGGGATTCCTGCACTCATTGTGCTGCTCCGGTACCAGCACCATGCTGCGCGCGAACTGGATGTGCAGATGAGCAACCGGGCGACGCGGCAGTACAACGATCGCGTGTTCTCCGCAGCGAGCGAGCCGATATCCGTACTGGGCGTGTCACATCGGTTTTCGGCGATGCCCGATGAGAATGCCATTACGAGCATTCAGTCCGGGGCGCTCAGACTAACGGTACAAGAACTGTTTGCGTGCGACAGTGAACCGGACAAGGTGCGCTGGCTTGAAGTGCCAGATGTGAAGCTACACGCTGGCACGCATGAAGATGATCAGAAGCGCCATATAGAGGTCACTCGATGGCTGTTCAAGGAACTGCTGGCGGAACTTGCGGGAGCAATCAACGCATTGCCCATGCAAGCCGGTCTCGATGTGCACCTGCTGGTTTCAGGGATGCTGACAGGCGAGCAGAACGAGGCTCTGTGGCGCGAATGCTGGGACAGTTTCGGGTTTCATATCGCGTACGCTTTCGCGGTGGGGACGGACCGCTGCGATCTGCAGATGGTCGATGGATGGCTAGATCAGGTTGCATCCGGGCGGCAACGGGAAGTGAAGCTGGTCGTTGCCATCCAGTTACATTCCCTGCTGGCTGACTCACCCCCACGGGGTACAGCCGAGGCCGGTGTGGGCCTTCTGCTCATACCGTACGCGCTGGCACGTCAGCACGGAATGGCTCGCATGACAAACCTTTATCGACCGGTACGCGGCCCATTCAACCTTTCGAATGGCGCGCTCATGCATGCGCTGAAATGGGCCAGTTCGACAGCTAAAGCGATCTCCGGCGGGTGGCAGACAGGTCTCGATCAAACACATGCGGGTGCACTGCGCAAGTCCGCAGTGCTGGCTGGGCTGGAAATTCTGCCCGTCGATCTTGATTCGCGCGTCGGGCATGCGGGCATTGCGGCGCCTTGGCTCGCGGTTGCATGTGCGGCTAACTCCCTTTCCACAGCCGCGCCGCTCCAGATTGTCTTCGCAGGCCAGTGTGAGGGTGTTGACTGTGCGGTGCTTAGCGATATCTCTGTCGAAGACCGTTCCATGGCCGCATCTACCGGGTTATCCGAAAAAACAACCGAACCACAGGCAACCTGAGATGACACGACGCTACGACATTGTGAAAGGCGATACAACCACGACTGGCGGTGTTGTCCTGGGAGGGGATTCGAACGACACGCTCAATGGGCGTGAGCAGGCCTATGAGAACGACCCCGTGTGGTGCCCGGTGTGCAAGACAGTTGGGCGCATTGTGTGCACGGGGAAACGTTGGTCGATGACAGGACCCGACGGCAGAGAGGCGGCCCTGAGCGACGACCTGTGTGTGTGTCAATGCAATCCTGCCCCGCTACTTATTCCGTCGCAGGGTGCCTCATACGTAGATTTGTAACCTGCTAGGCATCGCAGCCTGGAACAATGAAAAAACTGCATATTGACCTGCTTGTCATAGTGATTCTCGCATTGCTGGTTGCCGGCGCGGTCCTGATATGGGGAAGCGCTTTGGGACTCACGACACCGACTGCGATCGGTTATGCGCTGATGGGCGTGGCGCTTGGCGCACTTGCCTTGGCGTTCCTCGTATCGTTCGATGGACTGTTTCGCTGGATGGGTGCGCTGCGCAGACTGGGGGACTGGCTGCATCTGCGCAGACAGGAGGTGGCGAATACAACTCAAGGTCATGTATCCGCTAGTACCAGGAATAATCAAGGTTCGCCACAGACGTTGAAACCGCTTCGCCGGGCATTGCAAGCGCAGAATGGCTTACGTTGGCGCTACCGTCAGCCGTGGCTTTTGCTGGTAGGCGATGATACGGCTATCAACTGTCTTTTGCCCGGACTCGAGGAATCTGGATGGCACGCCTCCCACGAAACCGTGCTGCTTTCGGGTGCCAGCGGGACGGATGGGGGAATCGATGAGCAGCGGCTACGCCAGATCCGCCGGATGCGATGCAGCCGTCCGCTAGATGCGATTGTTTTGGTTGTGGACGACAGGACGCCGTTGCCTAACGCCATGGTTGACAGAAGCCACCGCGGACTCCACCTCGCGCGCATCACCGAGCTTCTGCGCTGGTCGGCGCCGGTGTATGTCGTCGATGTCGCCGGCACCGATCCCGTGCACCGAATCAACACGCCCGTGACGGGCTGCGAATTTTCGCATCCGCTCGATGCCTCCGCCATTGAAGCCGCAATGTTCAAACTGCGCGACCGGCTGGCCGACCGCAGCGTGCATCAGCTTGCCGCTAATGGCAACGATGGCTACGCATCGGAGCTGTCCATGCGGCTCGATACCCGCGCGAAGCCACTTGCACGCTGGATCACGGGGTTATCCGATTGGCAACGTCGACCGCTGCCGGTCGCGGGCGTTTTCTTTGCCCCGTTGGCAGTCGCTGGCGTATCGGCTTCAGGATCCTCGGACCCTGCACGCCTGCCCCTGTGGCGCTACCTTGCCACCGCCGCAAGTCACACACCGGGCCGTCGCACGTTTGCGCATCCGGTCACGGTGTATTCGGCCATCGCGCTTGCCCTCATCGGTCTGTGGACCATCGGCATGCTTGTCTCGGGAACGAACAACGCACGTGAGGTCATGCTCACGAATGAGTCCTTGCAGGCGCTCAAACGTGCCAGCGATACTCCGGCACGGCTGCGCGCGCTGCTTGGGCTTCAGCAGCGCATCGGCTTGCACGAGGCGCGCGTGCAGGAACACACGCCGTTATTCACCCGTTTCGGGCTCAACCACGACCGGGCGGTAGTCAACGCACTGTGGACACCGTACGCCCGCGCCGCAAAGCCGCTACTCGTTTCACCGGTACAACAGGACATCGAAGGCCAACTCGTCGATCTCGGCCAGATGTCGACCGCCGAAGTCGATACCCAGAGCAGCCAGATGGCCCAGGACGGCCAGCAAGCGCTCAAGACTTACCTCATGTTGGCCGAGCCGCAACGTGCCGATCCGGCCTTCATGACGCCACAGCTCATGCATCACTGGAACCTCGACACCGGCCTGCGGCCCGGCGAAAAACTCGACCTGTCCGCGCGGTTGCTGGGCTTCTGGGCACAGCACTTTCCCGCGCATCCTGACTGGCGCATTCAGCCGCGCGAGGATCTCGTCGGCAACGCGCGCCAGACGCTGCTCGCGATCATCGGCGTGAAGAATTCCGAAGACACGATCTATCAGGGCATTCTCGACTCGGTGGGGCGCAAGTTTCCCGACCAGACACTCGCCTCGCTCACGGCAGGCACGGATACGCGCGGCGTCTTCTCGACCGCAGCAACGGTCCCAGGCGTCTTCACGCGCCAGGCCTGGGAGGGCTCGATCGAGGCAGCAATCGACGCCGCCGCGAAGCACAACGGCGTGGCCGGCAACTGGGTCCTCGGCAACAATGGAGGTTCGCAGGCCGTCACGGCAATGACGCCCGATGCGCTGCGCGCGGCCCTTCGCGCCCACTACTTCGCCGACTACGCCGAGCACTGGCAGGATTTCATGAACGGTATCCGGTGCGCAGCGGCCCCCACGCTGCCTGCTGCCGTTGGGCAACTGAGGCTCATCGCCGATGCGCGGCAGTCGCCACTCATCGCGTTGATGAAGTCGCTGGCCTGGCAGGGTGGGGCGGGTGTACAGCAGGCTTCGCTTTCCGATGCGCTGGTCACCAAGGCGCAGAACTTCTTCGGCAAGAAGGACGATGCATCGCAGGCCGCGCAGGCCGCCCCGGCAGGGCCGCTCGATGCGGCCTTCGGACCGGTGCTCAAGCTGGTCGGCCAGAGTGGCAACAGCAATGCCGCGCCTGCTGCGGGCAGCGAGTTGAGTCTTGAGCGGTTCACGGAACGCGTGATGACGCTGCGCCTGAAGTTGCAGCAAATCAGCGACAGCGCCGATGCGGACGATCAGGCACGTCAGGTTGCGCAGGCGCTCTATCAGGGCAAGGGTTCTGAACTCTCCGATACGCTGTCGTATGCCCGGCTCGTTGCCGCCAGTCTCGGTGAGCAGTGGGCCGGCATGGGCGCTGCGCTTTTCGTGGCGCCGGTCACGCAAGCGACGCGCACGGTGCTCGTACCCGCTGAGGCTAGCCTGAACGATGCTTGGCGACAGACGATCGTCGCCGCGTGGAACCGCTCGTTCGCGGGCCGCTATCCTTTTGCGAACACATCCAGCGAGGCGTCGTTGCCCGAGCTCGCCCGCTTTCTGCGTCCGCAGGGCGGTCTTATCGAAAGCTTCCTTTCCACGCAGCTCGCGGGTGCGTTGCAGTTGCAGGGTGACCGGTGGGTGGCGGTCTCGGGTGGGGTCGGCGCGGGCAGCACGGCTCGCGCATTCGACCCGGCGTTCCTCAGTGCAATCAACACGCTGCAGCAGGTGGCGGGCCATCTGTTCGCTCAGGGCGAACCGCAGTACGTCTTCGCGCTCAAACCCGTGCCGACGCCCGGTGTGACGGACACGTTGCTGACGCTCGACGGTCAGACGCTTCACTACTACAACCAGATGGAGACGTGGAGCACGATAACGTGGCCTGCCGGCGAGCCCCAGAAGTCCGGCACGCGGCTTGAGTGGCAGACCGACACGGCGGGCATCAACAAAGGCTTCGAGTTCAGCGGACGCTGGGCGCTGGTGCGCATGCTCGAACGGGCAAGGGTGGAACCGGTGGACAGCGCGACCTACCAGGTGACGTGGCAGGCGAAGCCGGAGAGCGCGGGTCCGAAGTCCGGCGAGTCGAAGGCGGACGGACTTGCCGATGTCGCGGCGCAGGTGGCGCAGGAGCCGCAGGAGCCGCTTGCATCGGTACCGGCGGACGTGACGCACCCATTGCGTTACCTGATTCGCACCGATGTGGGCAAGGGACCGCTTGAACTGCTGGCGCTGCGAGGCTTTACGCTGCCCACGCGTATCTTCGTCGAGCGCGCGGCGTCTGGTGCGAAGGCACCCCAGCCGAGTGGACCGCCGCCGCTGCCCAAAGCGGCGCTGGCCGCCGCAAAACGCGCGGCCATGCCAATCCCTCAGGGGCAGGTGCCGCAATGATTCATCGTGATCCGCAAAGCGGCCGTTTCAGCGCGTCCGCAGGAAGAGCCCGTGCATGGCCAGTCAAGGAATTCGCACTATGACCGATCCAACCCGTGATAACGAAATCCTGCGCTATTACGAGGCGGAAATGCGCTATCTGCGCGAAGCTGGGAAGGAATTCGCACAGGCGTTCCCCGATCGCGCGCGCGAACTGGACCTCGACCGCGTGGGCGAGCGCGACCCGCATGTCGAGCGGCTCTTCGAAGGCTTTGCCTTCCTGATGGGGCGCCTGCGTCACAAGCTCGACGACGAGTTGCCCGAGTTGACCGAGGGTCTCGTGAGCATGCTATGGCCGCACTATCTGCGCATGATTCCCTCGCTCGCCATCCTCGAACTCATTCCCGAAGCCGGCGCGTTGCAGAAGCACGAAACGCTCGAGGCGGGTCTGGAAGCCACTTCCGATCCCGTGGGGACCGGCGCCAGTGCGGGCGATGCCGTGATCGAGTGCGTGTATCGCACCACCCAGGCGGTCGACCTGTATCCGCTGGCCCTGAGCGAAGCGGGCGTCTACGCGCGCGAGGACGGACGCTCCGTCATCAGCCTGCGTCTGGCCATTCAGAGCCAGGCGGAGCGCGAGCGGCTGCAAGTGCCGCGTTTGCGCCTGTACCTGAACGCGGACCGGCCCGTTGCGCTTTCGCTTTACGCCGCACTGACCGCCAAACCCGTGGCGATGCAGGTGCGTGTGCCGGGCTGGCCTGAAGATCGTCCCGGTGCACCGGTCGCCATGCCGGGCCTGCGTCTCGCGCCGGCCGGGCTGGCTGCCGAAGAACGTCTTTGGCCCAAGGCCGACAACACGTTTGGCGGCTACCAGTTGCTGCTCGAGTACTTTACGTTCCCCGAAAAGTTCATGTTCGTCGACCTCCTCGGCCTCGATATGCAGGCGATCCCCGCGTGGGCGACGTCGCTCGATGTCGAAGTCGTGCTCGAGCGTCCCTGGCCGGACGACATGCGCTTCAATGCGGACAATATCCGTCTCTATTGCACACCGGTTATCAATCTCTTCGCAGTCGGCGCCGATCCCGTGACGGTCACGCAGCACGAGACCGAATATCGGGTGCGCGCGCGCACCGAGCACGCGTCGCTCATCGACATTTATTCGGTCGATGGCGTGGAGTATTTCGAGCGCGGCCGCCGCTTCGAATATGTGCCTTTCGCCGCATTCCGGCATCGTGGCGGCATGCTGCGCCACGAAATGCCCGAGCGTTACTATCACACTCGCATGCGACGCGGCCCGTCTGGCCGGTTCGATACGTGGATCGTGCTCGGCGGCCACGCGTGGGATCAGGCCAGCACATTGCTCACCGAAACGCTGACGTTGTCGGTGACCGGAACCAACGGCATGCTGCCGCGCCAGGCCCTGCGTGAAGCGGGGATTACGCGCATGCGCGGCGGCTTCACCAATATCGGCGCGGTACGCAACCTGACTGCGCCGACGCTCCCGGTCTATCCGCCCACGGGTGACCGGTTCCAGTGGCGTGTGCTCTCGCATCTTGCGCCGAACTACCTGTCGCTGCTCGACGCGGAGATCCTGCGCGGCTCGCTCGCGCTCTATGACTGGACCGACGGCGAACTGAACCGCCGGCGCATCGAGGCCATCACCCACGTGCAGCACCGGCCGCTCAGCAAGCTCGTGATGGGCGGGCTGATGCGCGGGGTCGAAATCACCGTGACGCTCGATGCCGGACGCTTCGCCGGCGATGGGGATCTCGAACTCTTCGGCAGCATGCTCAACCGCTTCCTGGGCCTCTACGCAACGCTGAATCTGTACACGAAGCTCGTGATCGTGAGCCAGCCAACCGGACGCCGTATCGAGTGGCCCGAAACGAAGGGCGAGGGGGCACCGTTTTGAACGCACCCAGGATGCCCGCGGCCGCATCGGCAAACGTTTCGCCACGGGTTTCGGCACGGGTTTCGCCGCTGCTGCCCGCGTTACTCGATCAGGCGACGCGGATGAATTTCATCCGCTTCTGCGAACTGCTCGACATGGCCGCACCGGATAAGCCGTCCCTGGGAACAACGGATTCGCCGTTCACGGACCCGGTCCGGTTCCGTTCGCGCGCGCAACTGGGTTTCCCGGGCCGCGAGATCGACGCGGTCAGATACGACACCGGCAATCCGGCAGCGCCTGCGTCGGTGATCACGACATTCCTTGGGCTCTATGGCGTGGATGCGCGCATGCCTGCGTATTTCGTCGACGAGGTTGTGTTGAACCGCGATGGGGCGGAGCCCCTGGCCGCGTTCCTCGATCTTTTTCATCACCGCGTCATCACGCAGTTCTACCGCGTTGCGCGCAAGTACCGCTACCCAGTCGGGTTCAGACGCGACGGCACGGACCCGGTATCGCGCTATTTGCTCAGCTTCGCCGGTTTCGGATTCGGTACGCCGACGCGCGCCGCCGTCTCCAATCCCAAACTGTCCGCGCCCGCGCTCGGCGAGGAACGCGCATCCGCCAGTGCACGCCCGGGACTCGCGAACGTGGCCGACAAGCGCCGTCTGCTGTCGATGCTCGGGCTCGCTATGCAGAAGACGCGCACGGCAGAAGGGCTCGCAGGCGTGCTGCGATATGCCGTTGCGGACGCATCGATCGCCGTTGAGGAATTTCACCCGGTCTGGCGTGAAGTCGACGAGGTGGAACCCGCCGCGCTCGGGGAGCAGTGTCTGCTCGGCCGAGGCTTCTACGACCGTGCGAACGTGGTACGGGTCGTGATCACGCCAGATTCGCGTGAAACCGTGCTTTCTCTCGTGCCGGGACAACCCGTCCATCGCGAGGTCATGGCGCTGTTGCGGTTCTATCTAGGCTACGAAAGCGAAGCGGATCTGGAGATGCACGTGCGTGCGGAACTCATGCCTAAGCCCGTGCTGGAGCCGCGTCACGCGAACCTGGGTTTTACCGTGCAACTGGAAGCGCAGGCCGGCCCCGCTGTTGATGCGGTGGCAAGCGTCACGCGCGTGCAACTCGGGCGCTGGAATGGGGCCGGGGAAGCACGGGCATGAAGGGCAGCAAAATAAACACAAGAAACCAAGGGAACAAAGGCATTTTCGAAATGGACGCAAGAACGAAACGCGCGGCACGACACGCAACCTTGGCGATGGCGGTATTGCTGACTGCGGCCACGGCCGGCTGCGGAGTTGCCCAGGCGGTGGGCGATGGTGTCGTGAATGCTGCAAAGTGGGTCTTCACGACCCGGGTCAAGACGATGAGCGTGGACCTCAAGGGTCGCGCGTCGCTCAATGCCGACGCACAAGGGAAATCGCTCTCGATGGTCGTGAGGTTTTATCAGCTCAAGGATGCCAATACCTTTGCACAACTGAACTATATGCAGTTGCAATCGGACGATCTGAATTTGCTCAAGGCGGACCTGCTGGCTACAAAGGACGTTGTGTTGCAGCCGGGGGCGAGCGCAAGCATCGCCGAGCCGATGAGCCCGGATGCGCAGGTTGTGGGGGTGGTGGCGTTCTTTCGTGAGCCGGTGCAGGGCAGGACCTGGAAGCTGGTGATCCCGAAGAAGCAATGGAAGAGGACGGACCCTGTAAAGATCGAGGTTAGTGGTAGTGAGCTGGTGCTGGTTGGCATTTAAACAGGGCTGAGCCTGTTAGTGGTGAACGTCGGCAGTGAAGGTGTGCATTTTGCTGGTTTGCGGAGCCTGGTTTTTTCGCGTTTCCTTGTGTTCGTGGTGGTCTATTAGCGTTGCCCCTGTGCGGGGCAACGCTTGCATACCGACACGAAAACAAGAAAACGCGAAAAAAACAGCCCCTAATGCAACGAAGCAGAAGCAGCCACGCTTGCCTCACCCACCACGATCCGTTCAGTGCGAAAGAACGCATCAAGATCCGCCATCTGCGAAGGCTCTTGCCCGCTGCGCTGCTCGCGGAACATGATCGGCGGCACCCCGAACTGCTTGCGGAATTCCCGCCCCAGATGCGAGGCATCCGCGAATCCACAACTCGATGCGATGTCCGCCACAGTGCGGTCCGAGCTAGTAAGCAACCAGGCAGCAGTACGCAAACGCAGCACATTAGCAAACGCACGCGGGCTCTTGCCCGTCTCGGCCTTGAAGAGCCGTTCGAGCTGGCGCGGCGAGAGATTGAGCTTGCACGCGAGCTCTTCGAGCGGAATATTGCGCCCCACCTGCTGCTCCATCAGCAGGATGGCGCGCTTGACCTTCGGATGCGTCGCGGGCTCCAGGCCTGGCGGATGCGGCTGGGGCGCATTGCCCTTCTGCATCTCGCCAACCAGCAGGATGCGCAGGGCCTTTTGCACCGTCGCGTGGTCGAAGTGGCGCAGCAGGATCGCGGCGGCCACGTCGATCGACGCCCGCCCGCCCGAGCAGGTAATGCGGCGCCGGTCGATCACGAAGAGCCGGTCGGCGACGATGGCATCGGCGTTCACAGTGGGAAAGCGCTCGATAAAGTCCCAGTAGTGGAACCAGCTCACGCAGATGCGGTGATCGCCGAGCACGCCCGCGCGCATCATCGCGAAGACGCCCGTGCAGATGCCCACGACCGTGGTGGTGCCCGCCGCCGCGCGGCGGATGTAGCGCAGCGTTTCCTCGCTGGCTTGCGGACCGGAATGCAGCAGGCCGCCCACGACCACGAGGTAGTCGACGGGCTCGGCGTCCTCGAAGGTCTCCCATGGTGTGACCTGGATGCCGCAGCTCGCGCGCACCGGCGCGAGCGTCTCGCCGATCACGCGCCACGAGCAGCGCACGGGCTTGCTGTAGTCGCCGTCGTCGGCCGAGAGGCGCAGCATGTCCACGAAACCCGAAAACGCGGTGAGCGTGAAATTGGGCAGCAGCACGATCCCAAAGCGGATGCGCTCCTTGGGCTGGACGTCGGGCGAGGGAACGATCGGTAGCGGGTCGGACATGGCGGCGGGTGGCTCGGAAAGCTCATGCGCGGCGCGCATGCGAAGGACGTCTGCGGCCCGGATACGCAAAACCCGCGGCGATGCAGTCCGCTCAAGCGTCGCTTATCCGGCGCTCCGGCACTTGTACTTATGCGTCAGCTATCTGCGTCAAAGCGAAATCAGGCGGCCATGGCGCGGCCCGTGGCGACGGCGTTCCGCGGCCTCGGCGCATTTGTTCTATCGGCTCGCGGCTGCGTTGGCGAAACTCGGCGTGGCGTGGCGGCGGGTGCCGCGCGCCGGCCCGAACAAGCCGGATTCGAGCCAGATTCAAGCCAGTTTCCGTCGACTCCGCCGTCGATTCCGGTCGATTCCAGCCGATCCCCGCCGATTCAAGCGAAAAGGTCCTTTACCGTGTCGCACGTGCCGCGCACCAAAACCGTCGAGCTCAACCAGCGCGCCAGCCACGGCGACGCCGCCGCTGCGCTCGCCCTGCTCGAACAGAGCATGGCGCGCGGGCATCAGCGCATCGGCTTGCTGCGCTATCTGCGCGCGCGGTGCCTGGGCGCGACGCTGGAAGGGCGGCATCACGATTATGCGCGGCGCGTGACCGGGAAGTTGAGCGAGGCGGCGCTGGCCAGCCTCGCTCAGGAGGCCCAGCGCCGTCATCAAGGGTGAGTTAGAGCACGACCGTGCGGCCGTCGTTGATGAACACGCGGCGCTCCAAAAATGCCTTCACGGCGCGCCCGAGCGTCACGCACTCGACGTCGCGGCCCACGGCGAGCAGCCGCTCCGGGTCGCAGGTGTGGTCCACGCGCTGCACTTCCTGCTCGATGATCGGGCCTTCGTCCAGGTCGTCGGTGACGAAGTGCGCCGTCGCGCCAATCAGCTTCACGCCGCGCACGTGCGCCTGGTGATAGGGGCGCGCGCCCTTGAAGCCGGGCAGGAACGAGTGATGGATGTTGATCGCGCGGCCGGCGAGACGCTTGCTCGTTTCGTCGGAAAGAATCTGCATGTAGCGCGCGAGCACGAGCAGCTCCGAGCCGGTCGATTCGAACAGGTCGAGGATCGCGGCTTCCTGCTGCTGGCGTGTTTCCGGCGTGACCGGCAGATGCCGGAACGGCAGCCCGTGCTGGCGGGCGAGCGGTTCGAAATCGGCATGGTTCGAGGCGATGGCCGCAATGTCCATCTGCAATTCGCCCATGCGCCAGCGGAACAGCAGGTCGGCGAGGCAGTGCTCGAGCTTCGACACCAGGATCAGCACCTTGGGGCGGACCTGCAGGTCGTGGATCGCCCACGTCATCTCGTGCGTGCGCGCCGTGGGCTCGAATTCCTGGCGCAGGCTCGCGAGATCGAGCTCGCCGTTCGTCCCCCGAATCACTTCGTGAAAGACGCAGCGCAGAAAAAAGCGCGAGCTGATGTCGTCGTCGAAGACGGTCAGCTCGTCGATATAGCAATGGTGGCCGTCCAGAAAGCTGGCGACAGCGGCCACCTGTCCGGCGGCGCTCGGGCAGGACAGGGTCAGGACGTACTGATGTGGGCGAACGTCGTTGGACATACGAAAGTCTCCAGGTGTCGTGAAGCGCCCCCGCGCGGCGCGCTCGGCTCATACGGTCAATGCGCCGATATGGCGCGCGATACGCGGTATGCGCGCCATACGCGCCATACGCGCTTTGGGGCGATGCGAGCAGTAAGCCATTGTTTGCCCGCCGACACATAGAACGCACCCGCTATGTTGCGAGTATGGAAACGCCAACCGTCGGGCGCGTGCAGCGTCGCTGCGGCGTGGTATTCGCTCGGCGTCGCGCCTGTCCTTGCTTCGCATGGCCGCTAATGCCAATTCGCCTGGGCGACGGGCAATTACTGCATTAACTCGAATACGACAACGTAAATCGTGCCATTAGCGGCCAATTGGCAAAAATGCCAATACTAAATCTCAAATTTATGAAAACCGGTTGTTTCGTTTGAAAAAAATTGACTTTCATTGTCTTATAATTAACGCCGGTTCTGGCATGGATCCGTATCGCCTTGGATAAATAAGTCGGTCCTCTCAAGCAAGGACGCTCATATGAAATGTCGGGAGAACGTTCGAAACGGGTTCAGGCTTTATGCGGCGTGCGGTCTGGCTGCGGTCATGGCGCTCGGTCCCGGGCTGGCCGGGGCAACGGAAGGTGCGCTCGGGCGGCCCGTTGCGGGCATGAGCGTGGTGCCGGGTCTGGGCATCGTGCCGCCGGAGCCGATGACAATCGTGAGCCTCCAGCAGATCTATATCGATGGCTCGATAAGCGCGAACCGCGGCGTGCCGATTGGCGGCCGGACCTCGCTTGGCGTGGACGGCAAGGTTGCGTTCACGCTTGCGACCATCGAGCATGTCTGGGGCGGCGTCGGCGGATGGGACTTCGCTTCGGCCATCACGCTGCCCTATGTGTGGGAGGAGGTCACGGGCACGTTCTCCGTGGGACGGGCGTCGAGTTCGACGAGCGACCGCGCCTCGAATCTGTTCGACATGTATTTCACGCCGATCGTGGCCGGCTACCATCTGAGCAAGACCGACCATATCGCGCTGAGCTTCAACTTCTGGGCGCCCACGGGGCAATACAACGCCAATGCGCTCGCCAATCCCAGCCTGAATAACTGGACCTTCGTGCCGCAAGTCGCGTATACGAAGTTCGTGCCTCAGTACGGGCTCGAATTCGATGCCGTGCTCGGGCTGCAGTTCTACACCCGCAATCACGCGACCGATTACCAGAACGCGCCGTTGCTGACGCTCGATGTCATGGGCCTCAAGAAGTTCGCCAACGGCTTTGGCGTGGGCCTCGTGATGGGCACGGTTCAACAGCTTGGCAGCGATAGCGGCCCGATAGCTGACAGGCTCGGCGGATTTGTCGGGCGCGACTTCGCGATGGGTCCCATCGTCACCTACGACACGAAGATCAACGGCAAGCACCCGCTTTCCGCGAGCCTGCGCTGGGTGCCGAGCATCGCCAGCACCAATCGTCTCAAGAGCACGACGAGCGTGCAGGCCACGACTACGCTGGCGTTCTAGTCGCCGTCATGACCCGGTGTGAGCGCGCCGTCTCCGCTCGAGTGTTTTCAATGACACGCGCCCGTATAAGCCGAAGTTCGTGTTTTTTTCGATTCAAGAATATGAGCGCTCTTATTTTGAAAGTTGGTTATATCCAGACTTCAAACGCTCCAGAGGATGGATTCGAAGGATACCGGTGAGGTGCGCGGCCCAATTAAACACGATCGACGCACCATCGATTTTCCATACGGACGTTTCCACATGAAAAAGCGATTTACTTCGATTGCCTTATTGCTGGTTGGCGCATCGTGCGCGCTGGGCTTCGCCGTGCGCGCCACAGCGGCAGCGCCCGCGGTCTCGCCCGAGGAAGTGCGGGCCATCGCGCGCGATGCCTATATCTACGGCTATCCGGTCATCGACAACTACCGGATCCAGTATTCGTACTTCGCCGACAAGCAGAGCCCGGAGTACAAGGGCCCGTGGAACACGATCCACAACAGCGCGCACGTGTACACGCCCGACGACAAGGCCATGCAGACGCCCAATTCGGATACGCCCTATTCGCAGCTGGGCGCCGATTTGCGGGCCGAGCCTGTCGTGATTTCGGTGCCGGAAATCGAGAAGAACCGCTATTACTCGCTGCAGTTCATCGACATGTACACCTTCAATTTTGCCTATGCGGGCACGCGCACCACGGGCAATCAGGCGGGCAGCTTCCTGCTTGCCGGTCCGAACTGGCATGGCGCGACGCCGCCCGGCATCAAGAAGGTCTTGCGCAGCGAGACCGATTTCGCCTTCGTTTTCTTCCGTACCCAGCTTTTCAGCCCGCAGGACATCGGCAACGTCAGGAAGATTCAGGCCGGCTACAAGGTCCAGACGCTTTCGGCCTACCTCGGCCAGCCGGCGCCGCCTGCCGCGCCGGCAATCGACTTCGCGAAACCGTTGAGCGAACAGGAGCAGCGCAGCTCGCTCGAAGCCTTCAACCTCATGGGCTATGTGCTGCAATTTTGCCCGCCCAACCCCAGTGAAAAGCCGTTGATGGAGCGATTCGCCCGCATCGACGTGGGCGCCGGCAAGAAGATCGACTTCGCGGCCCTCTCGCCACAGATGAAGCAGGCCTTCCATGACGGCATTGCCGATGCCTGGCAAACCTACCAGAAGACCCAGGCGGCATTCGTGGCCGGGAAGATCTCCAGCGGCGACGTGTTCGGCACGCGTGCGGTCCTCAAGAACAACTACGCCTACCGGATGTACGGCGACGTGGCCGGCATTTACGGCAATTCGGCGGACGAGGCGATTTATCTGCCTTACAACAAGGACCAGACGGGCGCGGATCTCAGCGGAGCGCATCACTACGCGCTGCATTTCGGCAAGGGCCAGCTCCCGCCGGTCCATGCGTTCTGGTCGCTGACCCTGTATGAACTGCCTTCGCAATTGCTGGTCGCCAATCCGCTGCACCGCTACCTCATTAATTCGCCGATGCTGCCCGACTTGAAGAAGGACGCGGATGGCGGCATCACGCTGTACATCCAGCACGACAGCCCGGGCAAGGACAAGGAATCGAACTGGCTGCCGGCGCCCGAAGGTCCGTTCGCGATGGTGCTGCGCACCTACTGGCCTGACAAGGCCATGCTGGATGGCCAGTGGCACGCACCGCAGTTGCACAAGACCCCGTAACCCCCATTCGTGTACGGGTTTCGGGGCGGCGGGATGCGCAGGCAAATGACGCATCCCGGTTTGACGGCGCTCCGCTGCTCAAAAAACCTCATCATGAAAAAATCTCACATTGCGATCCTGGTCGCCGGCCTGGTGGCGGCGTCGACCATGCCGGGTGCGGCGCTCGCCGGCACCGCCGGTTCACCGGCCACGGCCACGGCCACGGCCACGGCCACCGCCACGGCCCAACCAGCAAGCGGCGCGGCGGGCAGCCTTCCGGCCTTGCCCCTGGGACCCGACAGCACCGCCCGGATCACCGAAGCGTATGCGCGCATGGTGGCGCGCGAGGCCTACTTCTGGGGCTGGCCCCTCGTCGACATGTACAACCGGCGCCTTGCCTTCCAGCAGGCGCCGGGTGTGGGACTGATCGGCGGCATCCTGCCCATGGCGCCGCTCAACCGGCTCGCCATGCTGCACGACTACGTGGAACCGCAGGAGCGCGACGTCGCCTGTCCCAATCAGGATGTCGTCTACGGCGGCAGCGTGCTCGCGCTCGACGTCAGTCCGGTTGTCGTGCAGGTGCCCGACTTCGGCACCCGCTTCTGGGTGTATCAGGTGGTCGATACGCGCACCGACAGCTTCGCCAGGCTCGGCAAGATGTACGGCACCAAGCCGGGCTTCTATCTGCTGGCCGGCCCGAACTGGAAGGGCAAGGTGCCCGCCGGCATCACGCGGGTTTTCCGCTCGACCACCCAGACAGGCACGGTCGTGCCGCGCGTGTTCATGGACGATACCCCCGCCGACAGGAAGGCGGTCAGGGCCGTCATCCAGGGCATCGACGTCTATCCGCTGAGCGAGTTCGACGGGAAGATGAAGCGCCGCGACTGGGCGGCGCTTCCGGCTTTCCCCAAGCCGGCCAATACCGGCACGACCGGAGAGACGAACTGGGTGCTCCCCGGGAAGTTCTTCGACGAACTGCCGGTCGTCATGGCCGATGCGCCCGCGCTGCCGGGCGAACAGGGGCTTTACGCGCAGATCCGCGCCGTGCTGGAAGCGGCGAAGCACGATCCGGCGCTGAAGAAGGCCATGATCGACGAAGCCGCTCAGACCCAAAAGGAACTGATCGATCCGTTGCTGCAATTCCGTCACTGGGGCGATCCGTTGCCGTTCCACTGGTCCTCGATTTCGAATGGCGCTGCGTTCGGCACGGACTACTTCACACGCACGGCAGTGGCCAGGTCCAATATTCTCGTCAACGCGAAGCGGGAAACGAAGTACTTCTACCAGGACCTCGGCGCGGACGGCACGCGTCTGAACGGCGCGCGCCGCTACACCATGACGTTTCCTGCGGGGCAAACGCCGCCGGTGGACGGTTTCTGGTCGCTCACGCTGTACGACGCGGCGCACTTCTTCGTACCCAACGCGCTCAAACGCTTCTCGGTGGGCACCAAGAACAAGGACCTCCAGTACAACGCCGACGGCTCGCTAACGATCTATATTCAGGCCGACGCGCCAAGAGATCCGAAGCAACGCGCCAACTGGCTGCCGGCGCCTGCCAAAGCCGACTTCTCGCTCTATCTGCGCGCCTACGGGCCGAGGCCGGCCGCCGTGCAGGGGCAATGGTCGCCGCCGGGCGTCAACGTGGACGCGCCAGATCCTCGCGTACACCATCGAGGCCCATGAAGGGAAAAACACGACCGGACTGGAAGCCAGGGTGCCGCTGCAAGGCGCGCGCGGACAACGGGCGAGTCTACCGGCAGATCGCCGCGGCACGCGGGCAGATCGTCCAGACGCGCGAAATGCTGCGCATGCCGGGCGGTTGGGCTCAGGCCCCCATGCCCGCGAGATTCACTCCACGCTCTCGCCGCGCGCCTTGTGCTGGGCCGCGAGCTTTTCCTGCTGCGCGGGCGGCACGGGATCGTAGTGGCTCAACTGGATGCTGTAGTTGCCGTGGCCGCCCGCGAGCGAATTCAGGCGCGACTGGTAGTCGTTGAGCTCGGCAAGCGGCACCTTGCCCGCAATGACCATGGCGTTGCCGCTCACCGTGCGCGTGCCGTGCACCTGCCCGCGCCGCGAGGATAGATCGCCGATGATGTCGCCCATCGCCGCTTCGGGCGTCATCACCTCGATATCGACGATGGGTTCGAGCACGATGGGCTGCGCCTTGAGCACCGCATCGATAAAGGCCTTGCGTCCCGCCGTGACGAACGCCACTTCCTTCGAATCGACCGGATGGCTCTTGCCGTCGAACACGATCACGCGCACGTCCTGCATCGGGAAGCCCGCGAGCGGCCCGTTATCGATGACCTGCTGAATGCCTTTCTCCACGGCGGGAATGAATTGCGAGGGAATGGCGCCGCCCTTGACCGCATCGACGAATTCGAATCCCGCGCCGCGCGGCAGCGGCTCCACGCGCAGCATGACTTCGCCGAACTGGCCCGCGCCGCCCGTTTGCTTCTTGTGGCGGCAATGGCCCTCCGCCTTGCCGCCGATGGTTTCGCGCCACGCGATGGTGGGCGGCCGCGTAATCACTTCGAGCTTGTGCTGGTCGGTGAGGCGCTCGAGCATGTAGCGCAGATGCAGTTCGCCCAGGCCGTGCACGACGGTTTCGTTGGTGCCCACGGGATGCTCGATCAGCAGGCAAGGGTCTTCGGCCGCGAGCTTTTGCAGGACTTCCCAGAGGCGTTGCTCGTGGCCGCGCCGCGCCGGCTCGATGGCAAGGCCATAGATCGGATTGGGAAACTCGCACGGCGTGAGATGGATGTCGCCGTCCTCGGGCGCGTCGTGCAGCACGTCGTCGAAGCTGATGTCGTCGGCTTTGGCCACCGCGCAGATATTGCCGGGGCCGGCACGCTGGATCTCGGTGTGATCCTTGCCCTGCAACGTCAACAGATGCGCGACCTTGAAGGGCTGGCGGCCGTTGCCGATATAAAGCTGGCTGTCGCGCGAGACCGTGCCCTGATGAATGCGGAACACGGCCACCTTGCCGATATACGGGTCCACCACGATCTTGAACACGTGCGCGAGCACGTGCTTCTCCGGGTCCGGCTCCGCGCGCATGGGCGTGGCCTTGCCCTCGGTCTCGCGATAGAAGAGCGGCGGGTTGCCCTCGGTGACATTGGGCAGGAGCCGCACGAACACGTCGAGCAATTGCGCAACGCCCGCGCCCGTTGCCGCCGACGTGAAACAGACCGGCACCAGATGCCCTTCGCGCAGCGCGCGCTCGAAGGGCTCGTGCAACTGCTCGGGGCGAATGGCTTCGCCTTGCTCCAGATACAGCTCCATCAATTCGGGGTCCAGTTCGATGACCTGGTCCACGAGCGCATTGTGCGCCGCTTCCACCGAATGAAAATCGGCTTCGCCCGCCGGATTGAAAAAGCAGTCCACCACGTCGGCGCCGCCTTTCGCGGGCAGATTGATGGGCAGGCACTGCTTGCCGAACATCTCCTGGATTTGCGCGAGCAGGCCGGGAAGATCGACCTTTTCCCCGTCGATGCCGTTCACGACGATCATCCGGCACAGCTTGCGCTGCTGCGCCCAGGCCATCATGCGGCTGGTGGTCATTTCGATGCCGGTGCGCGCGTCGATCACGACGGCTGCCGTTTCCACGGCTTCGAGCGCGCTGATGGACAGGCCCGCGAAGTCGGGGTAGCCCGGCGTATCGAGCAGATAAATGCGCGTGTCCTCGTGGTCGAGATGCGCGAGCGCGGAATTCAGCGAGTGATGGTATTTACGCTCTAGCGGATCGAAATCGCACAGGGCGGTGCCGCGGTTCACGCTGCCGGGTGCGTGGAGCGCGCCGCCTTGATGCAGCAGCGCTTCCGCGAGGGAGGTCTTGCCGCAACCGGCGTGCCCAACTAGCGCGACCGTGCGGATGGCTTCGGGGCTGTAATCCATTGTTAGATCCCTCGCTAAACGGGGTCATCCAGCGTGATCTACGGCTATTGGGTGATTTCACTGTGTAATCAATGCCCTGTCAACCGGATTAGCCCGATTGGGTCCATTGGGGTCCAGTGGGGTCCATTTGGGTCCGGCTGCTGGCAGGTGTCCGGTGCGGGGCGGATGGCGCGCCAAAATCCCTCTGACGAATGCCTCACCGGCTGTCGAAGGGGGGGCGGTGTCTTTGAAGCGGTGGGTTAGCGGGACAAATTTTTTTGAAGCGAACCGTCACCAGGGCTTACTTTACAAGTTCATTGCGCCCTGCGTTCCTGGCTGCGTTCCCGGCTGCGTTTTAGTGCCTGCTGCGCGATGGCCGCCATTTCGTGGTCGCTGAGGGCGTTCGCGACGGCGCATGCGTAAGCATGATGCTGCTGCGTCATGGGCACGCACAAATCGCGCGCATCCATATAACGCAGCAAAGCGATCCGCTTGTGCCCGGCGGCCATGCTGTGCTCGTACAGCGACAGTGCGGCCTGCGGGTCGCGGCCCTGCGCGACCCGCTTGACGAGGACTCTCGTTTCAGTGCGGTTCATTTTTCACGGTTCCCGCGTTGACCACGCCGGCCTGGCTGATCCGGCTGATCGGCAATCAGCCCAACGCAGTGCGCTTCTTTTTCTCAGGGTCGTCGAAGGGCAGAGCGGCGGTCACGCCGCGCGTCTCGATACTGCCCCTGACTTCCAGCGCGATGCCGTCGCGTGCGTGGTCCACGTCCACGCGTGCGATCGCGAGCGAGCGCCGGGTAAGCCGCGAGTACATCCCGCAGGTAATGACGCCAACCTGGCGGCCGTTCTGCCACAACGTGTCGCCCGCAGCCGTGGCGCGAGACGCACTGACATCGACGCCGTAGATCTTGAAGCGCGCTTTGTTGGCGAGACGGAAATGCTCGCTGGCGCCGCAGAATTCCGTCTTGCCCGGCGACACAGTGAAGTCGAGACCCAGCTCCCACAGCGTGTCGCCGGCCTTCTCGTCGGCAAATGGATAGGTTTCCGAATTATCGTAGGGAAAGAACAGCAGATAGCTCTCCACGCGCAGCCAGTCGAGCGCCGCAAACGCACAGGGAATGATGCCGAAGCCCGCGCCTTTCGAGAGGATCGTGTCCCAGATAAACGGGGCATCCACGGCCTTGCAGAAAATTTCGTAGCCGCGCTCGCCCGTGTAACCGGTGCGCGAGATGGTGACAGGCCGGCCGAAAAGGCGCGTCTGTATGTGGTGGAAATAGGGCAGCTCGCGTATGCCAGGAACATGCTCGGCAAGGAAGTCCACAGCGGCCGGTCCTTGCAGCGAGAGGTCATGCAAATCGTCGTCGAACAGCACGGCAACCTGACGGCCCTGGGCGGAGCGCACGAGCCGCTCGTAGCCGGTGCCCGCGCCATGCACGACCATGAAAGCGTTCGGGCCGGTGCGGTAGACAATGCAGTCGTCGATGAACTTGCCGTCTTCGTTGAGGATGGACGCGTAGGCCGATTTGCCCGGATAGAGCTTGCTGATATCGCGCGTGGTTGCCCAGTTCAGCAAACTCTCGGCGTGCGGGCCGACGTAATGGACTTTCTTCAGGCCCGAGACATCCATGAGGCCCGCCTTGGTGCGGATCGCCTCGTGATGGTCCGCGAGATCCGCCGCATAGCTCCATGCCATGCCCATGCCGTTCCAGTCTTCCAGGTTGGAACCCAGCGCGCGATGACGGTCCGCGAGTGCCGAAATACGCCATGAATTTGCCATGGATAACGCTCCGTAAAGTAGCGATGAGGGATTGGCGAACCGCGCAGCGCCGGCAGGCCTCGATACTGCCGAATGCATCATGCCGACGCACACAGTTTCCTTAACCTGCATTGTTTACGAACGCTGTTGGGGCCGCTATCCAGAAGAGGGGGTATGCCCAACGTGGTAGCGGCAGGCACCATGCGCGCGGTGCCTGGCAGTGCTTTAAATGTGCATCACGAATACGTTAGAAGCGATGCAGAAAGCCGATGCGGACCACGGCCTGGTTCTCGCTCGAAGAGAGGTCTGCCGCGCCCACAATGTGCGCCGCATCGAGGTCGGTGCCCGTCTTGCCGTTCGTGTGCTGATACGCGCCTTGCGCGTAGACCGAGGTCCGCTTGCTGAGCGAATAGTTCAGCGCCAGTGCGGCCTGATGCCAGTTCGGACTCGATCCTCCCGACGTCTCCTTGAGATGGCCGTGCGTGAAGGTGTATGCAGCGGCGACGGACAGCGCGGGATCGATGAAGTACTGGCCGTTGATTTCGACGTTGTCGAACTTCCATGACGACCACGCTTGCGTGCCGATGTTGGGCGCATAGGCGTTGCCGGTTGGCTGATAGACGTCGACGTGCGAGTAGGCAAGGCCGATATTCGAGCCGTCGCCGAAGGTCCATTTCACGCCTGCGCCGATATTCTGCTGGCGCGCGGCGATAAATACGCCGTCGCCGCCCACTGCGCCAGTGCTGTTCAGATTGCCGTTGGACTGACGCATGTAGGCCACCGCAGCCGAGAACGGCCCGGCGCCATAGGTGACCCCTGCGCTATAAGCGCGGTTGCTGGCGAAGTTGGTGGCGTTGCTGAAGCCATAAACGCCCTCGGCCTGAAACCCCGCGAATGTCGGGCTCACATATTTGACCGCGTTGTTAAAGCGGAAGTCCTGGTCCGAGTTGTCGTTGTCGAACGGATGCGCCGCGAGGTCGCCGATGGTGTTGCCCGCCGCCGTGAATGGACTCCACATGTCGACGATTGCGTCGTACTGGCGCCCGAACGTGAACGTGCCATAGGCCGCTGAACTGAGCCCGACGAATGCCTGGCGGCTAAAAAGCGTGCCGTTCATGCTCAACGCGCCGTTGCTGACATTGAAGCCGTTTTCGAGGGTGAAGATGGCGGAAAGGCCGCCGCCGAGATCCTCGGCGCCCTTGAGCCCGAAATTCGACCCGTTGGCGTCGCCGCTGACCATCGCGTAAGCACTATGGCCACGCGCGTTCGACGTGTAGTTCAAGCCGTCGTCGATTACGCCATAGAGCGTGACGCTGCTCTGCGCATGGGCGTGGCCGGCTACGAAAAGTGCCGCGAGGGCGGCGCAAGGAAGGTGCTTGTTCATGAGCTAGCGTTGGCTCCTGATTTGACGGGCGAGACAGGGGAGTTCGTGCTGGTGCTGAAGTTTTGCCGGGCGCCCGGAGCCCGTACAGAACTGCATTGATAGCTCGCCAATGATGCGAACGATGCAGGCGAGACATTCACCATGAACCGATGATGCGGGACTTCCACTTGCATTCTTCCCACTCGCGCGCCGGGTCGGAATCCATGACGATGCCGCCGCCCACGCAGTACACGCCCTCGCCGCTGCGATCGAGAACGAGGGTGCGTATGGCGACATTCATCGAGAATCGACCATCTGGCGCGAGCCATCCAATGCTTCCGCAATAGACGCCTCGCGGCGCGATTTCGAGGCGGCGGATATGGCGCATCGCGGCGATCTTCGGTGCGCCCGTGACCGAGCCGCACGGAAAGAGCGCGCGCAGGATGCGTTCGAGATTCGGCTCCCCGATCTCGGCGGTGATCGTGGAGGTGAGCGTCCAAACCGTTGCGTACCGTTCCAGCTCGAACAGCTTCTCCACCGCGACCGAACCGGTGCGCGCAATGCGCCCGAGGTCGTTGCGCAGGAGATCGACGATCATGAGGTTCTCGGCCTTGTCCTTCGCGCTCGCCTGCAATTGCGCAGCAAAGCGGCCGTCTCGCTCGGGATCGGGATCGCGTGGCGCGGTTCCCTTCATGGGCCGTGTCGTGAGCTTGCCGTCGCTGTGCTGCAGGAACAGTTCCGGAGAAAACGAAAGAATCCGGCGATCGGCGTCTTCGATATACGCCGCATGCGCAGACGGATTCGCGCTGGCCAGACGCCGGTAAAGCGATCCGGCATCGCCGCGCATACTCACGTCGAGCGGAAACGTATAGTTGATCTGATAAACCTCGCCCGCGGCGATCAGGCTGCGGATCCCGGACACCTGCTCCATGTAGCGATGCTTGCCGATGCGCGGCGTGATCGAGATGATCTCGCTGTGGGCATCGCTTTGGGCATCGTTCGCGGGGGCTTCGCACGACGGCTCTTCATTCGCATCGTCGAAAACGAGCGCGGTCAGAGGCGCGCGCTGTGCGTTGTCCTCATCGTTGCATTCATGCAGTGACGGCTCGAGCCAATACCCCACCTCATAATCGGCGATCAAGGCAATCCAGTGTCCTCTCGCGCGAGCCGCGTCGATTTCCTGCATCGCACCCGCGAACTCGCGGCGATCCCGAGCCGTGATCCGCGCGTGCGGGCCGCGCATGACGAGCGCACGTCCAGCAATGAAATCGTCGAATCGGCAAGTATCCATGGACGAGGAAAAGTGGAACCACGAATCAATGCGGCGAGCATCGACGACCAAAAGTGCGCCATCAATGATTCGTAGTAGGTATCCCCCATGGGGTAGGCGCGCGATGTGCTCACGATGTGCTCATGTCTGCGGGAGTGCACGGCTCAAGCAGTCAGCATTGCGGCGTTGGGGTAGGGCATCTCTACCCCTTAGGGGAGACGCGGCCGTCGCTTACCGTCACCTATGCTTGGCGCAGGCATCACCGCGGTAGCGGGACAATACGAATCCGAGGAAATCGTGGAGACAAGATATCGAGCGGCGCACCAACGCGCCCCGACGGTGCACGAGATGATAGGCGGCGAGGCCGCGCTCGCGCGCCTTGTCGAGACGTTCTACGACATCATCGAAACCGATCCCGAAGGCGCGAGCATTCACGCGCTGCATTTGAAGGGCTTCGGTCTCGCCCATGTCAGACAGGCCCAGTTCGAATTTCTCTCGGGCTTTTTCGGCGGCCCGCACTACTACCTCGAGCGCATGGGGCACGCGAATCTGCGCACCATGCATGCGCACATCGAGATCGGGCCGGCGGAGGTCGAAGCATGGCTGACATGCATGCGCAAGGCCATTGCGCAGCTCGACTATGACGCCGACGTCGCGGCGACGCTGATGCGGCACTTCACGCGGTCCGCACAGGCGCTGCGCAATACGCCGTAGCTCGCACCACGTTGTCGATGCCCTGGCGTGCGGTCACCCAGGGTCTCTATCTACCCACAAAAACAGTATTGACACTCGGGGCTCCATCCACAATAAATACCACGGTGAAACTTTGTTGCTGAACGGGAAACACGACCGAAACGGTACGGGATTCCCCAATTGTTTCCCCGTGACTGATGGAGGGATTGAGCATGAGTTACCGCTTGCGAAAGCGCATCGACAGCATGTTTGCCCGGGACCGCTTGATGGCGGGCATCGCATTGCTTGCGCTGTGGGTTGCGCTGGGCTTTGTCTACTTTGCGGTGAGCCTGTCGGCGGTGGATCCTGCGGTCCGCATTGCGCTGACGGTCGGCGCTACAGGCGTGGTCGTGTTCAATACCGCGTCGGTGACCGCGATGGTGCGGCACTACAAGGAAGACAAGGATCATATCTACGGTCTGGATATCCACCATCTCGACGAGAACCGTCTGCGCAAGGCGGCGCTTCGCGACAGCGAGAAAGAAGAAGTGCTTGCCTGACCTCCCCGCTGCTGAAACCATTCAACGCAATGCCGACTGAAGAGGAAACTCGACATGGCATCCGTATATGTTCCCCCTGTGCAGAAGGGCTTCGGGCAACTGGTGGATAGCCTGTTTCTGCTCGTGCTCGTGTATTGCAGCCTGCTCGGGCCGCTGTTGCTCAAGGCGCCGGACAAGCAGCCGGATCAGCCACAGGCCGCAACCGGCCACGTGTCGTGGCAGACGCTGGGCCAGAATCCCACCATGCAGGCGCAGTGGCAGAAGCTCGGCTACAACGCCGAGCAGGCCAAGCCCATCATCACCACCCGGTTCGACTACGTAGTGGAACCGGGCTCGCTGATCGTCACGGCACTCGTGATCGTCGGCTATTTCGTATTCGTGCTGCGCGTGTCGGAAAAGCAGTATCGGCAGGTGATCGCAGAAAAATTCGGAGAGTGACGCCATGAACTTCTGGTCATTGCTGAGTCATGCCGCGTGGGCGCTCGCAATCTTGCTGTTCGCGTGGATTCTTGTCGACGCGGTGCGGGTCTCCCGCGCATACGACGACGATTTCCTGATGAGCTCGACCGAAGGCAGCGAGTAACCCTCGCGAAACCCCCGCGAACCCCCGCGACGGATCCGCCTCAACCCGTCTGGATAGCCAATACAGGAGCGGTGCATGAGCGACGCAGCAATGGCAGAACAGTCAGGAGAGCGCATCGCACTCCTGAAAGTGCTGGGCCCGATTCACGTGTGGGCGCTCGGCGTGGGCATCGTGCTCGTGGGCGAGTTCATGGGATGGAATTTTTCGGTGGCCAAAGGCGGTGCATACGGGTCGCTGATCGCCTGCTGGATCATCGGGCTGCTGTACACGTGCGTCGCCATGATCGATTCGGAAGTGACCTCGACAGTCGCGGCGGCCGGCGGCCAGTATACGCAGGCGAAGCACATCATCGGGCCGCTGATGGCGTTCAATGTAGGCCTCTATCTGGTGATGGCCTATACGATGCTGGAAGCAGCCGACGCACTCGTGGTGGGCGACCTCATCAAAGCCGTGGCGGCGGATTCGGGTTATGCCCTCGACTCGCGCCCGTTCGCGCTCCTGACGATTGCCTTTCTCGCGTGGCTCAATTACCGCGGCGTGTTCGTCACGCTCACGGTTAATTTCGTGATCACGGCGATTGCCTTTCTTGCCATCGTCGTACTGTTTTTCGGCGTGCAGCCGTGGAACCCGGGCCAGGTCCTGCTCCATCATCAGTTGCTGACGCAGTTGCCGTATGGCTGGCTCGGCGTGGTCGCCGCGTTGCAGTTCGGCATGTGGTATTACCTGGGCATCGAAGGCACCTGCCAGGCCGCCGAAGAGGTGCGCTCGGCGGGACGCTCGATTCCGCTTGGAACGATGTGCGGCATGATCACACTGCTGATTGCCGCCGCACTGACCTGGTATGTGGCCAGCGGGCTCATGCCATGGGAGTATCTCGGCCAGGCGGTGACACCGCTCTACGACGCCGCGCGCCTCACGGGCAACAAGGGGCTGCAAACGCTGCTGTTCGTAGGCACGCTGTTCTCGGCCATCGCATCGGCCAACGGCTGCATCAACGACGCTTCGCGTGCGTGGTTTTCGATGTCACGCGACCGCTATATGCCGATGTGGTTCGGCGCGGTGCATCCGCGCTATCGCACGCCGTACCGCGCGATCATCTTCCTGGTGCCGATTGCGATTTCATTTGCGTTCACCGGATTGCTCGACCAGGTTATTACATTTTCCATCTTGTCCGGGCTGCTCGGCTACACGTTCATGTCGATCAACATCGTGAAGTTTCGCCGCAAATGGCCGCTAGGCAGCATCAATCGAGGCTACGTCCATCCGTTTCACCCGATACCGGCAATCGTGCTGGCCTGCCTGTGCTCCGCGACCTATTTCGCCACCTATCTCGGCTATGGCGCCTCGCTGCTGTCGATCATGGCGTTCTATATCGTCGCGTCGATCTGGTTCGCGCTGCATCGCTACAAATACGTCAAGCGCGGCGACCAGTTCACGATGAACTGGCCACGACCGAAGGACTATTGATACACGGGCATTGAAATCGACACTAGCTGTGGCAGCGGCGCGGGCGGGTCATACTGCCCGCGCCGCATTCGTATCGGGAGGGTTCCATCATGCCAGTCGCAGGCAGCGCTCCTGCCACGGCGTTTGCTGCGGCATTTGCCGCGGTACTTGCCGTGGTATTTGCCGTGACACTCGCCATCCTCAATCGACGTGCGCGCGAATCGCTCAGGACGCAGCGCCGCAAACTGTTCGATGGGTGTATCGCGCTATTCGATCATGCCACGCTGACGCAGGACGACATTGCATTTCCCGTGCTCACGGGCTCGTATCGCGAGCACAGCGTCCGGATCGAACCCATCGTGGATCAAGTCGTGTTCCGGCAGGTGCCATCGCTCTGGCTGAGCGTGTCCGTGAGACGGGACTTGCCTGTCGCCGGGACATTCGATCTGCTGGCGCGCAGGGCGAACGTGGAATTCTGGTCGCAGGCAGGAGCATTGCCGTTGTGCGTGCCGCTGCCGCGCGACTGGCCGGACCATACCTCGCTCAAGACGGATCGTGAGGCATCCGAATTACCGCTCGACGTACTCGACCCGCACGTGAAGACACTTTTCTCGGACCCGCGCTCGAAAGAGCTGGTCGTGATGCCGCGCGGCGTGCGCATCGTCTATCAGGTTCAGGCAGCGGACCGCAGCGAATACCTGGTGCTGCGTCGCGCGACGTTTCAAGGGGCGCAAGTGAGCATCGCGCTGCTCGAGTCGCTGCTCGAACGCGCGACGACCGTATGCGCCGATCTGATGCGAGGAGGCGAGCATGCAAGCGCATGAAGTCGAAGCAGTAGAGGAAGGTGTCGATAAAGCGGCCTGCGAAGGCGTTGAGCAAGCCCCAAAACGGCCACCGGAGCCGGTCATGCGCCGCCCCTTTCATCCATGGGTCGTGCTGACCGCTGCGGCGATATTGCCGGGCGCAGGGCAGGTTCTCAACCGCATGCCGAGGCGTGCGCTCATCATGGTGTTCTTCATGTTGTTGCTGGGTTTTCTGACGATGCAACTTGCTGCGCCCGAGCGATCGTTCGTTGGCCGGCATGCTGGTGGCATCTTTGTTTATGCGATTGCGGTGCTCGATGCGTATGCGGTATCGAGGTATCGGTTGGAATGTTTCAGGCAACGATCGTGTGCAGTTGCTGCCATGTAGGTAGGGTGTTGATTTGTGGTTTTTTCGCGTTTCCTTGTTTTCGCGGTGGTCTATTAGCGTTGCCCCTGTGCGGGGCGGCACCTACTTTTCTTTGCAGCCGCAAAGAAAAGTAGGCAAAAGAAAGCCGCTCAAACCGCCAGTGTGACGCAGTACACCTCTTGCCGTTAATCGAAGTGGTTCCGGGGCATCCGTCACCTCGCACCTTCAACGTTAGTGACAAAGGACTCATTCATCCCGCTGCTCGCTACGCGCGCAGCGGTCGGGTCTGCACGGGAAACCAAGGGTTCTGCCTGGGCACTCGAATACGCATGCGCTGCATCGATTCGTATGCATTCCTCTGGTTTTGGGTTATGCCCCACGGCGCGCGCAGCGCCGCCGGAGGTATGAGCCCTTAGTCACTCCGTTGTACGGCGCGTGGCGACAGACGCTCCGGAACCGCTCCGATCACAGGCAAGTGGTCCACTGCGTAACACTAGCGGTTTGAGCCGCTTTCTTTTGCCTACTTTTCTTTGCGGCTGCAAAGAAAAGTAGGTGCCGCCCCGCACAGGGGCAACGCTAATAGACCGACACGAAAACAAGGAAACGCGAAACCACGAAACCACGAAACCGCGAGACCACAAACTATGAACACCCCATCGAGAACCAAAGCATACCCCCAAAAGAGTATCTCTTACCCCACAAGACATACCCCAGACTAGGTTCCCACCAAGAAAAAAAGTTTATCCCCGTTGACAATCGAAATTCCGCTGATTACTTTTAACCCAAGTTCAATCCTGTCGAGAACCGGGTACCCCTCATGTCAGAAACGCGCCGCTTCACACTGACGTTGTCATGCCCCGACCGGATCGGCATTGTCGCCGCAGTCAGTGCGTTCATCGCCGAGCATCACGGTTGGATCATCGAGGCGACTCACCACGCCGACGAAATCGAAAAGCGCTTTTACATGCGCCACGAAATCGCGACCGACTCGCTGCCAGTCAGCCTCGAAACGTTTCGTGAGCGCTTTGCCCGCATCGGCCGCGAGTTCTCGATGGACTGGAAGGTGACCGATCATTCGCAGAAAAAGCGCGTCGTGATCCTCGTTTCGAAGCTCGAGCATTGCCTCTACGATTTGCTCGCGCGCTGGAAGGCCGGCGAGCTCGACATCGAGATTCCATGTGTGATCTCAAACCACGAAACGTGGCGCAGCTTCGTCGAATGGCATGGCATTCCGTTTCATTACGTGCCGGTCACGCCGGACACCAAGCAGCAGGCCTACGACAAAGTGCAGCGCCTCTTCGAGGACGCGCGCGCCGACACCATGGTGCTCGCGCGCTACATGCAGGTGCTTTCGCCCAAGCTGTGCGCAGCGTACCCGGGCCGCATCATCAATATCCATCATTCGTTCCTGCCGAGCTTCGTTGGCGCGAAACCGTATCACCAGGCCTATACGCGGGGCGTGAAGCTCACGGGGGCGACCTGCCATTACGTGACCGAAGACCTCGATGAAGGGCCGATCATCGAGCAGGACGTGATTCGCGTGCGCCATTCGGACCGGCCCGACGATCTCGTGCGTCTCGGCCGCGACATCGAGAAGGCGGTGCTGGCCCGAGGCTTGCGTTATCACCTCGAAGACCGCGTGCTGATACACGGCAACAAGACGATCGTTCTGCGCTAAAAGCAGCCCTGCTGTCCAACCCGGTTTGCCCGCGCGCCGCTGTGCGCGCGGGCGAGAACAAGGAGTGAGCCATGCCGTGGCGTCTCGTGCGTTTTGCCATGTCGAAGAAACACCCCGAGCCGCGGATGTTCACACGGCATGACACTTTGCGCAGTTCTTATGACGTTGTGATCATCGGCGCGGGTGGCCACGGGCTCGCGAGTGCCTACTATCTCGCCCGCGAGCACGGGATCAAGAACGTGGCAGTGCTGGAAAAGGGCTATATCGGCGGTGGCAACACGGGGCGCAACACCACGATCATCCGCTCGAACTACCTGACGCCCGAGGGCGTGAAGTTCTACGATCAGTCGGTCAAGCTGTGGGAAGACCTCTCGCAGGACTTCGACCTGAACCTGTTTTATTCGACGCGCGGCCACTACACGCTCGCCCATACCGATTCGGCCATGCGCACGATGCGCTGGCGCGCGGAGGTGAACAAGCACTTCGGCGTGGACTCGGAGGTGGTCGGCGCGAAAGAGGTCAAGGAGGCCGCGCCCATGATCGACCTCTCGTGCGGCGGCGTGGCCCCGATTCTGGGCGCGCTCTATCACGCACCGGGATCGGTCGCGCGCCACGACGCCGTGGCTTGGGGCTATGGGCGCGGTGCCGACCAGCGCGGCGTCGAGATTCATCAGCAAACCGAAGTACTGGGCATCGACGTGGTGGGCGGCAAGGTGAAGGGCGTGAAAACCTCGCGCGGCTATATCTCGACCAACAAGGTGCTGTGCGCGGTGGCGGGCTCCACGCCACGCATCACCGACATGGTCGGGCTGCGCACGCCCATCTTCATTCATCCGCTCCAGGCGATGGTGAGCGAGCCGCTCAAGCCCTGGCTCAACCCGATCCTGGTCTCGGGGAGCCTGCACGTCTACATCAGCCAGTCGGCGCGCGGCGAGCTTGTGATGGGCGCATCGCTCGACCCCTACGAGCTGCATGCCACGCGCTCGACGCTCGATTTCGTGGAAGGGCTCACGGCGCACATGCTCGAGATGTTCCCGTTTCTCTCGACCGCGAAGGTCATGCGCCAGTGGGCGGGCATGGCGGACATGACGCCCGACTTCGCGCCCATCATGGGCAAGACGCCGGTGGAGGGTTTCTACCTGGACTCCGGTTGGGGCACGTGGGGCTTCAAGGCCACGCCCGTGTGCGGCAAGACCATGTCGTACACCGTTGCGAACGATACGAACCATGCGCTGATCAACGGTTTCACGCTCGATCGCTTCCGCCGCTATGCGCTCACGGGCGAGAAGGGCGCGGCATCGGTCGGACACTGAGCGGAGAGCACGACGATGAAGATCATGACCTGTCCTGTGAACGGCGCGCGGCCCGTTTCGGAATTCGTCTACTGGGGCGAACTGCGCGCGATGCCGGACCCGGCGCAAGCGAGCGACGACGAATGGGCCGACTACGTGTACTGCCGCAACGGCGCCGCCGGCGTGAAGAAGGAGTGGTGGTGCCACACACCGAGCAACACCTGGTTCATCGCCGAGCGTGACACCGCGAAGGATCGTGTCATCCGCACGTATCTGAACGACGAGGAGGCGTAAATGCGTCTGGCACCGCATGCAGGCGAATGGATCGATCGCAGCAAGCAGATCGAATTCGGCTTCGAAGGGCAGCGTTACACCGGCTTTGCAGGCGACACGATCACGAGCGCCCTGTGGGCGTCGGAGGTCTCGGTGCTCGGGCGCAGCTTCAAGTATCACCGCCCGCGCGGCGTGCTCTCGCTCGCGAACCACGACGTGAACGCGATGTTCCAGGACGGCGCGCGCCTGAACGTGCGCGCCGATGTGACGGAGCTGATCGCGGGTGCGAACTGGCACGCGGTCAACACCGCGGGCGGCGTGATTGCCGACCGTGGCCGCTGGATGGGCAAGCTCGCGCCGTTCCTGCCGGTCGGCTTCTATTACAAGGCGTTCTATAGCAAGCGCTGGTTTCCGCGCTGGGAACGCATGTTCCGCAAGATGGCCGGGCTTGGCGTGGTCGATCTCAACGCGCCGCACGTGCGCACGCCCAAGCGCTACGGATTCTGCGACGTGCTCGTGATCGGTGCCGGGCCGTCGGGCCTGGCGGCGGCGCTGGAGGCGGCCAAGCAGGGCGCGGACGTGGTGATCGTCGACGAGAATGCGCGCTCGGGCGGCAGCGGCACGTATCAGGCAGGCGGCGACATGGAGCGTCTGGAAGCCGTGCGCGCGCTCGAAGCGCAGGTTCGTGCGCATCCGCGTGTACGCATGTTCAACCGCACGCTGGCCGCGGCTTATTATGCGGACCACTGGGTCCCGCTCGTCGAGCCCGAGCGCATCACCAAGATGCGTGCGAAGGCGGTCGTGGTCGCCAGCGGCGCGTTCGAGCAGCCCGCCGTGTTCCGCAATAACGACTTGCCGGGCGTGATGCTCGCTTCGGCGGCCCAGCGGCTCGCCTGGCGTTATGGGGTGGCGCCGGGGCAGCGCGCGGTGGTGCTGGGCGCGAACGCCGACGCCTATCGCGCGGCACTCGACATGCTGGAGCGCGGCATCAAGGTGACGGCGCTGGTCGACCTGCGCGCGACGCATCGCTTTGGCGTGCTCGCCCGCGAGCTGGAGGCGCGCGGCGTTGAAGTGCTCGGGTCGAGCTGCGTGATCGAGGCCGTGCCGAACGCCGAGGGTAATCGGCTTGCGGCGGTGAGCGTGGGACCGATGCGACCTGCGGGCATGGACCTTTCGCACGAGCACACCCGGCAGATCGAATGCGACACGCTGTTGATGAGCGTTGGCTGGGCGCCGGCCGCGAACCTGCTCTACCAGGCGGGCACCGCGATGCGCTACGACACGGATGTCGAGCAGTTCGTACCCGATCGGCTGCCCGAAGGCGTGTTTGCGTGCGGCCGCGTGAACGGCGTGTATACCTTTGAAAGCAAATTGCAGGACGGTCGTCGTGCGGGCGCGCTTGCCGCCGCGCATGTCGGTTTGCTGGGCGGCGCGCCCGACTCGCGCAGCACACCCATCGCGCGCGAGCCCGAATCGCCCTCGCATGCGTGGCCGATCGTTGCGCATCCGGCCGGCAAGAACTTCATCGACTTCGACGAAGATCTGCAACTGAAGGATTTCGAAAACGCCGTACAGGAAGGCTTCGATAACATCGAGCTGCTCAAGCGCTTTTCGACCAACGGCATGGGCCCGAGCCAGGGCAAGCACTCGAACATGAATGGGCTGCGCGTTCTCGCGCGTCTGACCGGCAAGGCGCCCCAGGAAGTGGGCACGACCACGGCGCGGCCGTTCTTTCATCCGGTGCCGATGGCGCTGCTCGCCGGGCGCGGCTTCAATCCCGAGCGCCGCACGCCGATGCACGCGCAGCACGAGCGCCTTGCGGCGAAGTGGATGCCGGCCGGCGTCTGGCAGCGGCCCGAGTACTACGCGATGGCGGGCAAGGACCGCGCGCGCTGCATCCAGGAAGAGGTGCAGGCGGTGCGTACCGGCGTGGGCATGATCGACGTGGGGACGCTCGGCAAGCTCGAAGCGCGCGGGCCGCAAGCCGCGCAGTTTCTCGAGCGCGTCTATGTGTCGAAGTATGCGGGGCTGAAGTCCGGCATGACGCGCTATGCGCTGATGTGCGACGAAGCCGGCGTGGTGATCGACGACGGCGTGATCGCGCGCCTCTCCGACGATCACTTCTACTTCACGACCACGACCTCGGGCGCGGCGGGGATCTACCGCGAACTCTCGCGCCTGAACACGATCTGGGGACTCGATTGCGGCATCGTCAACGTGACGGGCGCTTACGCGGCCATCAATCTCGCGGGCCCCTACTCGCGCGCCGTGCTCGCGAAGCTCGTCGACCTTGATTTGTCATCCGAAGCATTTCCGTATCTCGGCATCCGCGTGACGGGCATCGCGCTGGGCGCCAACCGCGTGCCGGCGAGGCTGATGCGGGTGGGCTTCGTCGGCGAATGGGGGTACGAGATTCACGTTCCCGCCGAATATGGTCCGGCGTTGTGGAGCGCGCTTTACGAAGCGGGCAAGGAATTCGGCATCCGCCCATTTGGCGTGGAGGCGCAGCGGCTCTTGCGTCTCGAGAAAGGCCACGTGATCGTGAGCCAGGACACCGACGGCCTGACCACGCCGCGCGATGCCGCGATGGAATGGGCGGTCAAGATGGACAAGCCGTTCTTCGTCGGCCAGCGCAGCTTGCAGGCCATCGACAGCCAGGCGCAGCAGCAACGCCTCGTAGGTTTCGCGCTGGACGACGGGGTGAAGAACGAGGCCTTGCGCGAGTGCCATCTCGCGATTGAAGGCACCGAGATCGCGGGCCGCGTGACGAGCGTGTCGTGGAGCGAGACACTGAAGAAGACGATCGGCCTCGCGTTCGTGCGGCCCGTGATGGCGAAGCCGGGCACGCATCTGCGCTTTCGTCTGAGCGACGGCACCATGGTGTCGGCCACGGTGGTGCCCACGCCCTTTTACGACCCCGAAAACCTGCGCCAGAAAGACGCCGCACCCGCGCACGCCACCGCACCGAGGGAGGAGACCGCATGAGCGCATCGAACCTGGCGGGCGCAGCGAACGTCTCGCTGCGCACGAGCCCCATCCGCGACGCGCACCACCCCGCCGAGGCGCGGTGGAGCACGGTCGAGAACATGCAGATCGTCGAGCGCCACGGCGCGAACGACGAAGCGCACGCACGCAACGCGGGCATTGCCGATGTCTCGCACCTGTACCGCATGGGCTTCAAGGGCCAGGGCGTGGCCGCCTGGCTTGCGGAGCAGGGCCTGCCCGCGCTGTCCCAGCCCAACACGTGGGCGCCGCTCGCGAGCGGCGGGTTGATCGCGCGTCTGGGCCTCACCGAGTATCTGATCGAGGACGGCCTTAGCGGTCGCGCCTCGGCAAAGCTGGCCCATCGCGAGCCGGCGCTGCGGGTCTATCCGGTGCTGCGCCAGGACCTGGCGCTAGTGCTGTGCGGCGAGGCGATCGACGAGTTGCTGCTACAGACCTGCAACGTCAACTTTCGCGCGCTGGACCTCGCAACCCGACCCGTCGTGCTGACTTCGATGGCGGGGGTCGCCGTCACCGTCCTGCCGGGCGAGCGGTTGGGCCGTCCGTACTACCGCCTGTGGGCCGACGGTACATACGGTGTGTACTTGTGGGAAACCCTTGCCGGCATCGCTGCCGAATTGGGAGGCGGGCCGGTCGGTCTCGCCGTGATCGACGAAATCGACCAGGCACCATCGCACCAGGCCAGCAGCTGACCCGCGCCAGGCCTGCATCTGGCTCATTGGTTCATCTGGCTCATCTGGCACCCCCGGGCGGAGGTGTCCGGCGCAAGCAGCGCCGGATGCTTTCTCGACACCGTATTCACGACGCTTGAGGACAATCGACATGACACCCGCAGAAGCCAAGCAGTTCCTCGCAGAGAACGACGTCAAGTACATACTCGCGCAATTCGTCGACATTCACGGCGTCGCGAAGACGAAGTCCGTACCCGCTGCCCACCTCGACCTGATCCTGACCGATGGCGCGGGTTTCGCCGGCTTCGCGGTATGGGGCCTCGGCATCGATCCGCAGGGACCGGATTTCATGGCGGTGGGCGACCTCGACACGCTCACGCTCATGCCGTGGCAGCCGGGCTACGCTCGCATTGCCTGCGACGGCTACGTGAAAAAGGAGCCGTGGCAGTTCGAGAGCCGCGTGACGCTGAAAAAACAGGTCGCCCGTCTGCAAGAGCACGGCTGGATCCTCAACACCGGGCTCGAACCCGAGTTCTCGCTGCTGCGGCGCACCGACGATGGCCGCATCGTGCCATGCGACGACTCCGACGCGCTGCCCAAGCCGTGCTACGACTACAAGGGGCTCTCGCGTTCGCGCGTATTCCTCGAGCGCCTGACCGAGTCGCTGATCAAGGCCGGCATCGACGTCTATCAGATCGATCACGAGGACGCCAACGGCCAGTTCGAAATCAACTACACCTACTCGGACTGCCTGAAATCCGCCGATTCATACGTGTTCTTCAAGATGGCGGCTGCGGAGATCGCCAACGAACTCGGGCTGATTTGCTCGTTCATGCCCAAGCCGTTTTCGAACCGGCCAGGCAACGGCATGCATATGCACATGTCGATCTCGGACGGCGAGCGCAACCTCTTCGCCGACAAGCACGATGAGCGCGGGCTCGGGCTATCGAAGCTCGCCTATCACTGGACGGCCGGCCTGCTCAAGCATGCGGCCGCGCTCACGGCCATTTGCGCGCCCACGGTCAACTCGTACAAGCGCCTCGTGGTGGGCCGCTCGTTGACGGGCGCCACGTGGGCGCCAGCCTATGTGAGCTATGGCGACAACAACCGCTCGTCGATGGTCCGCATTCCGGGCGGCCGTATCGAGTTGCGCCTGCCCGATGCCGCGTGCAACGCCTACCTCGCGACGGCCGCCGTGATCGCCGCTGGCCTCGACGGCGTGAACAACAAGCTCGAACCCGGCGAGCCGTGCAACCTGAACCTCTACGAGATGTCGCCCCAGGAGCTGCGCCAGCGCGAAATCAGTATCTTGCCGCAGAACCTCCAGGATGCATTGCGCGAGATGGAACGCGACGAAGTCATGATGGAGGCGCTCGGCCCGGCTGGCACCGAGTTCCTTCGCCTGAAGCACATGGAATGGATCGAGTACATGCGCCATGTGTCGGACTGGGAGCAGAAGACCTACCTCGAATTTTTCTGAGCTGGCGCCGGTACGCCGGCCGTCCATGAAACGCAGGCAATACGTGCAGGAGATCACTCATGTGTGGAATTGTAGGATTACTTATCAAGAAGCCGTCGTTGCGTGAGCAACTGGGCGAGCTGATGGTGCCCATGCTGCTCGGCATGACGGAGCGCGGGCCCGATTCGGCGGGACTGGCCGTGTTCACGGAGCCGGTGGGCGAAGAGACCCGCAAGATCAGCCTGTATTCGGGCCTCACGGAAGAGGCCGCGGATTTCAACTGGCAAGGGCTCGCGCACGAGATGAACACGCATCTGGGCGCTGGCGCTGCGGTTCAGGCCAAGGGCAATCATGCGGTGCTGAGCGTGGGCATTGCGCCGGAGACCGCGAAGCGCTGGATCGCCGAGCAGCATCCGAAGCTGCATATCCTCTCCACGGGCCGCGCCATCGACCTGTACAAGGATATCGGCACGCCAAAGGAAGTGTCCGACCGCTACGCGTTCCAGAACCTCACCGGCACGCACCTGGTCGGTCACACGCGCATGGCCACGGAGTCGGCGGTGACGCCCGACCGCGCCCACCCGTTCACGGCCGGCGAGGACTTCTGCCTCGTGCATAACGGCTCGCTGTCGAATCCGTTTGGCGTGCGCCGGATGCTCGAACCGCACGGCATCCACTTCGATACGGACAACGACACCGAGGCCGCCTGCCGCTTCCTCGAATACCGGCTGCGCGAAGGCGACGATCTCGAAGTCGCGCTGCAACAGGGCTTCGAGCAACTCGACGGCTTCTACACGTTCCTCATGGGTACGCCCGACAAGCTCGCGCTGATTCGCGATCCGTTCGCGTGCAAGCCCGCAGTGGTGGCCGAGACCGACGATTACGTGGCGATCGCGTCCGAATTCCGCTCGCTGGCGCATCTTCCCGACATCAAGCATGCAAGCGTGTTCGAACCGGCTCCCGAGGAGATGTACGTATGGAAAGTCTGAACTTTGACCTGGCAAGCACGTCGGTGACCGAACTCAACCGGTTCCTGCACAAGGACGCCGCCAACAAGGGCGTGCAGGCGGTGCGCATCGCGAACCCCGATGGCGCGCACAACATTGCGGTCGGGCTCGATCTGCCGATCGAAGTCGAGATCGACGGCCATGCCGGCTACTACGCGGCCGGCATGAACAAGGAGGCGAAGGTGACCATCGCGGGCAGCGCGAGCACCGGCGTCGCCGAAAACATGATGAGCGGGCGCGTGCACGTAAAGGGCTTCGCGTCGAATGCGGCGGGAGCGTCGGCGCAGGGCGGCCTGCTCGTGATCGAAGGCGATGCGGGCCTGCGCTGCGGCATCTCGCTCAAGGGCGCCGATATCGTCGTGAAGGGATCGGTGGGCAGCTTCTCCGCGTTCATGGCGCAGGCGGGCCGGCTGGTGATCTGCGGCGACGCCGGCGACGCACTGGGCGACTCGTTATACGAAGCGGTGCTGTACGTGCGCGGCAACATCAAGTCGCTGGGCGCGGACGCGCGCGAAGAGCCGATGACCGCTGCCGACATCGAAGCGGTGGCGCAACTGCTGCGCGCAGCGGGCCCCGCATTCTCCGGCTTCGAACCGAGGGACTTCAAGCGCATTGCCTCGGCCCGCTCGCTCTATCACTGGAACGCCGACGCGAACCAGGAATATTGACCCAAGGATCCCGACCATGGAAATCAAGCCCATCCACATGAAGCAACTGGCCACCGAAGAATCCTGGGGCTTCGACCGCAAGACGATCCACTATATCCAGAACGCCGCGGCGCACGGGCTGTATGAAATCCGTGGTCTCGGCGCGAAGCGCCACGTCCCGCACTTCGACGACCTGCTGTTCCTCGGCGCCTCGCTCTCGCGCTACCCGCTCGAAGGCTATCGCGAGAAGTGCACCACGAAGACCGTGCTGGGCACGCGCTTCGCGAAAAAGCCCATCGAGCTGGCGATCCCGATTACCGTCGCAGGCATGAGCTTTGGCGCGCTCTCCGCGAACGTGAAAGAGGCGCTGGGCCGCGCGGCCACCGAAATGGGCACCTCCACGACCACGGGTGACGGCGGCATGACCCAGGAAGAGCGGCGCTCGTCGAAGACGCTCGTGTATCAATGCCTGCCGTCGCGCTATGGCTTCAATCCCGACGACGTGCGCAAGGCTGACGCCATCGAAGTGGTGATCGGCCAGGGCGCGAAGCCGGGCGGCGGCGGCATGCTGCTCGGGCAAAAGATCTCGCCGCGCGTCGCGAAGATGCGCGTGCTGCCCGAAGGCGTCGACCAGCGCTCGGCCTGCCGCCATCCCGACTGGACCGGCCCCGACGATCTGCTCATCAAGATCCAGGAGCTGCGCGAGATCACCGACTGGGAAAAGCCGATCTACGTGAAGGTGGGCGCAACGCGCACCTTCAACGACGTGAAGCTCGCCGTGCACGCGGGCGCGGACGTGATCGTGGTGGACGGCATGCAGGGCGGCACGGCGGCCACGCAGACGTGCTTTATCGAAAACGTTGGGATTCCTACGCTTGCCGCATTGCGCCAGGCCGTGGATGCACTCGAAGACCTCAACATGAAGGGCACGGTGCAGCTCATCGTCTCGGGCGGCATCCGTAGCGGCGCCGATGTCGCCAAGGCACTGGCGATGGGCGCCGATGCCGTGGCGATCGGGCAGGGCGTGCTGGTCTCGCTGGGTTGCAACAGCGCTTCGTATATCGAGAACGGCCAGCACGTGCAGGCGCTCGACGATTACGCAAACCTGGGCACGGCGCCGGGCTACTGCCACCACTGCCATACGGGTAAGTGTCCTGTCGGCATCACCACCCAGGATGCCGTGTTGCAGGAGCGGTTGCAGCCCGACGTGGGCGCGAAGCGCCTGCGCAACTACCTGAAGACGCTGAACATGGAACTGACCACGATCGCGCGCGCCTGTGGCAAGCAGAACGTGCATCACCTGGAGCCCGAAGATCTCGTCGCGCTCACGGTCGAGGCAGCGGCGATGGCGCGTGTGCCGCTCGCGGGCACCAACTGGATCCCGGGTGTGGTCTGAAGCGCCATGACGGCACAGACCATCGATGGGAAACACCTGGCGCGGCGCTTGCGGGCGCGCTTTCGCGAGCGCGTCGCCGCGCTTTCCATGCGCGGCGTCGTGCCGGGTCTCGCCGTGGTGCTGGTGGGCGACAATCCGGCCTCGCAGGTCTATGTCGCGAACAAGGTGAAGGCGTGCGAGGAGAGCCGCGTGCGATCGTTCATGCACCGGTTCCCCGCGAGCTGCACGGAAACGGAACTGCTCGAGCGCATCGGCGAGCTGAATCTGGATCCGGCCACGCACGGTATTCTCGTGCAATTGCCGCTGCCGCCGCAGGTCAACGTGCGGCGCGTGCTGGAGAGCATCGTCGTCGACAAGGACGTGGACGGCTTTCATCTCTACAACGTGGGCGCGCTGGTGGTCGGCAATTCGATCTTTCCGCCCTGTACACCGTATGGCGTCCAACTGCTGCTGGAGACCACGGGTATCGATGTCGCGGGCAAGAACGTGGTGGTGGTCGGCGCGAGCAATATCGTCGGCAAACCCATGGCGCTGATGCTGCTACAGAAGGAAGCCACGGTCACCATTTGCCATGCGAAAACCCGCGACCTCGCGCATCACACCATCCATGCGGACATTCTCGTAGTGGCGGCTGGCAAGCCCGGGCTTATCAAGGCCGAGATGGTGAAGGAAGGCGCGATCGTAATCGACGTGGGGATCAACCGGCTCGCCGATGGGCGCATCGTGGGCGACGTCGACTTTGACGCGGTGCGCGAGCGCGCCTCATGGATCACGCCGGTTCCCGGTGGCGTGGGGCCGATGACCGTCACCATGCTGATCGAGAACACGCTGCGCTCGGCGGAGCGTTTCGCGCAGGGCGAGGCGTTTCATCCGGCACAGCCGTTCTGGCAAGTGCCGGCGCGTTAGCGCGGTGCGAACTGCGGGACTACGCGGCGCATGCGGCATCATCGGGGGAAAGGAGCCGCTGTGGCCGAGATAATCAGGATGCCGGACGATGATGCGCGCACTGCGCTGGACGCCGCGCACCGGCACGCGCTGGCGTTTCATCGTACCCGCGCGACGCGCCCGCCCGCTGCAACGGCGGGTTTTGCGGCGTTGCTCGACGCGTTTGGCGGACCTGCGCCCGAGACCGGCGTGCCCGCGAGCGAGGCCATCGAGCAACTGGCGGCGGCGGCCGAACCCGGCTTGATGGGGACTGCGGGCCCGCGCTTTTTCGGCTGGGTCGTGGGCGGCTCGCATCCAGTTGGGGTTGCGGCCGACTGGCTCACGAGCGTCTGGGGGCAGAATGCCGGCTGCTACGAGGGCGCGCCCGCTGCTGCCGTGGCCGAGCAGGTCGCCGGGCAATGGCTGATCGATCTGCTGGGGCTCCCGCCCGAATGCTCGGTGGGCATCACGACGGGCGCGACGATGAGCAACTTCGTCTGCCTCGCGGCGGCGCGTGGCGCACTGCTGCGCCGCGTGGGCTGGGATGTCGAAGCGGACGGCCTGTTCGGTGCGCCGCGCATTGCTGTTTTTATCGGCGAAGATGCGCATGCGAGTGTGTTTGCAGCGCTGCGCTATCTGGGGTTTGGCGAACGCTCACTCGTGAGGATTGCTACTGATGACGCGGGGCGCATGCGTGCCGACGCGCTGCGCGCCGCGCTCGCGCATTGCCATGGACCGCATCTCGTGATCGCGCAAGCGGGCCACATCATGACCGGAGCGTTTGATCCCATCGGGGAGATTGCGGCACTCGTGCACGAGCGAGGGGGCTGGCTGCACGTGGATGGCGCCTTTGGCTTGTGGGCGAGGGCGTGCCCGGCGCGTGCGGCGCTGGCGCAGGGCATCGAGCACGCGGATTCGTGGGCCACGGACGCGCATAAGTGGCTGCAGGCGCCTTACGAGTGCGGGTGCGCTTTTGTGCGCGATGCCGATGCGCACCGGCGTGCGATGACGATTGGTGCGGGCTATCTGCCGCCCGCTGAAGATGAGGGCGTGCGCGACCCCGTGCATTACGCGCCGGAACTGTCGCGGCGCGCGCGTGGGTTCGTTTTGTGGACGCTGTTGCGCTTTTTTGGCCGGCGCGGCATTGCGGAAATGGTCGAGCGGCATTGTGTGCTTGCACAACGGCTCGCGTGTCGGTTGGCTGGGGAGCCTGGTGTTGCGGTGCTCAACGAAGTCGAGTTGAATCAGGTGGTTGTGCGGTTTGGTGGGGATGAATTTTGTCCTCTTGGGAATGTGCTTACGGACGCTACGATAGAACGCATTCAGCAGGCGGGTGGGTGTTTTGTGGTTGGCGCGCAGTGGCGTGGGCGCCGGGTGATGCGTGTTTCGGTCATTGCGTGGGCCACTACCGAGGATGATATCGATCGCGCCGCTGAGTCGATGATCGAGGCCTGGCGGGCTGTTGAGAAGGTGCAATTCGAGGGGGAGCGCGTGGCCGCGCAAGCGTAAGTGTTCATTCTTGGGTGTGCTTTTTTTTTCTTCGCGTTTTTTTCGCGTTTCCTTGTATTCGCGGTGGTCTATTAGCGTTGCCCCTGTGCGGGGCGGCACCTACTTTTCTTTGCAGCGGCAAAGAAAAGTAGGCAAAAGAAAGCCGCTCAAACCGCCAGTGTGACGCCGTCCACCTCTTGCCTGTGATCGGAGCGGTTCCGGGGCGTCTGCCACCACGCGCCGTACAACAGAGTGACTAAGGACTCATCCCTCCGGCGGCGCTGCGCGCGCCGTGGGGCATAACCCCAAACCATCGGAATGCATGTGACTCGATGCAGTGCATGCGTATTCGAGTGCAAGTGCAGTAGGTGTGGTTTCCCCTGCATACCCGACCGCTGCGCGCGTAGCGAGCAGCGGGATGAATGAGCCCTTTGTCACTCAGTTTGAATGTGCGGGGTGACGGATGCCCCGGAACCACTTCGATAACGGGCAAGAGGTGTACGGCGTCACACTAGCGGTTTGAGCCGCTTTCTTTTGCCTACTTTTCTTTGCGGCTGCAAAGAAAAGTAGGTGCCGCCCCGCACAGGGGCAACGCTAATAGACCACCGCGAATGCAAGGAAACGCGAAAAAGCAATAGACCACCACGAATGCAAGGAAACGCGAAAAAGCAATAGACCACCACGAATGCAAGGAAACGCGAAAAAGCCACCACGATCACAAGGAAACGCGCCAAATCGCCTAGGCTGGGTGCCCCACCAAAATCAGCCCACCGCAGGTCTCATCGCAATCGCTCGCGCAGTAGAAAGCAGCGCTTCCGCCATCCGAATACTAGCGGCGTCGATCAGACGCCCATCCAGCGACACAGCCCCCTTACCATCCTTGGCGGCCTGCCCCATCGCATCCATAATGCGCTGCGCCCGAGCGACTTCAGCATCGTCAGGCGTAAACACGCGATTCGCAAGCTCGATCTGCGACGGATGAATCGCCCACTTGCCATCATAACCAAGCACCGCAGCACGCCTCGCTGCCGCATCATAACCATCAGGATCACTAAAGTCACCAAACGGCCCATCGACCGGCCGCAATCCATAGGCGCGGCAGGCCACCATCATGCGCGTCTGCGCGGCGTGCCACTGGTCGCCCCAAAAGTATTCGCGCTTTCCATCGGCGTCCTTGTCGCTCAGCACGCCGTAGTCGCGGTTCACGCCGCCGATCACGGTCGTGCGCGCTCGCGTGGAGGCCGCATAGTCCGCGACGCCAAACGACATCGCTTCAAGCCGCCGGCTCGATTGAGCAATCGCCTCCACGTTCGCCATGCCTAGCGCGGTCTCGATCAGGACTTCGAAGCCAATGCGTCGCGTGCGTTTCTTCGCCGTCTCGATCTGCGTGACCAGCATGTCGATCGCATAGACGTCGGCTGCCACGCCAACCTTGGGAATCAGGATCATGTCGAGCCGCGGGCACGCCTCCACGATGTCCACGACGTCGCGATACATGTAGTGTGTGTCGAGTCCGTTGATGCGGACCATCACCGTCTTCGTGCCCCAGTCGATGTCGTTCAGGCCTTCAATGATGTTCTTGCGCGCCTGTTCTTTATCGTCGGGCGCGACCGCGTCTTCGCAGTCGAGAAAGACGATGTCGGCGGCCGAGCGCGCGGCCTTTTCGAACATGGCGGGGTTGGAGCCCGGCACGGCAAGCTCCGAGCGGTGCAGCCGTGGCGTGGCCGGTTCGATTGCAGTAAAGCTCATGAGTCATCTCCTCGATAGTAAGAGCGCAATTAGTGAAGGCAGCGGGGCAGACAGCGAGGCACGCGGCCTAGCCCGTCGCGCCGAATCCCGATGCGATGCAATTAATGGAGAGCAGGAGCGGCACCAGATAGCCGCGCCGCTCCTGGTCGGTGCTGGCCGAGCGGTAAAGTCGCAGCAACTCGATCTGCTGCTGGCTCACGAGATTGATGGCCGGCAGCCGGCGCGCGAGCCGCTCGCAAAACTGCGGGAAGCGGTCCGCGACGGTGGCGCCGCCGCTGACTTTCAGCACCATCTCCGTGGTGAGGCGATACTCGGCCTCGATTTGCGCGAAGATCGTTTCGCGTAAGCGCGCGTCGGGTACGAGGTCCGCGTAGCCGCGCGCGATGTCGAGATCGACCTGCGCGAGCGTCTTCTCCACCTCGTCGACGATCAGCCGGAACAGGCGCGACTCGTTGAACATCCTGTGCAGCAGATCGAGGCCGCGTTCCTGGCGCACCGCGAGAAACGACGCGATCGCACTGCCCACGCCGTACCAGCCCGTGAGAGCGTGGCGGTTCTGCGACCACGCGAACACCCACGGAATCGCGCGCAGGTCTTCGAGGCTGCGCGCGCCGAAGCGCCGGGCAGGGCGCGAGCCCATGTTCAGCATCGAAAGCTCTTCGAGCGGGCTGGCCGCCTGAAAATACGCGATCAACTCGGGCTGCTCGACGAGCTTCACATAGGCCGCGCGCGAGGCGCCCGCGAGTGCTTCCATCGCGTCGTCGAACTCGCCGCGCGGCAGCAGTTCTTCTTCGCGCTCGGACTTGAACGTGTGCTCCAGCACGCTCGACGCGAGCAACTCGACGTGATACTGCGCCGTGCCGCGATTCGCGTACTTGTACGAGACCACCTCGCCTTGCTCCGTCACGCGAAAGCGTCCGTTGACGGAGCCGGCGGGCAACGCGGCGATGGCGCGGCCCGCCGGCACGCCGCCCCGGCTCACCGAGCCGCCACGGCCGTGGAAGAACGAAATCGTGATGCCCAGTTCGCGTCCGACGCGCGTGATCTTCGTCTGCGCCTTCGAAAGCTCCCAGTTGCTCGCGAAGAACCCGCCGTCCTTGTTCGAATCGGAGTACCCGATCATGACCTCCAGCACGCCGCCTTGCGCACGGATGCTGCGCTTGACCATCGGCACGGCCAGCAGTTCGCGCAGGATTTCAGGCGCGCGCCGCAGGTCGTCGATGGTTTCGAGCAGCGGCACGACCGGCAGCGTGCAGCTTTCCACGCCAGCGGCATCGCTGAACAGCCCCGCCTGTTTCGCGAGCAGATAGACGCCGAGCACGTCGGTCGCGTGGTGCGTCATGCTCAGGATGAACGCGCCAAAGGCATTGCGGTCCACCTGCTGGCGCATCGTGCGGACCATGCGGAAGATCTGGACCGTTTCTGCTTCGATCTCGGCGAGCGACTCCGGCAACGCGTCGCTGGCTTCGCCCGGGGCGAGCGGGCGTGCGAGTTCCGCGAGCAGCCACGCCTTCCATGCTTCGGAGTCCAGATCGGGCGGCTCGGTGCCGGGTTTGGCGCGTGCTTGCCAAAGCGCGAGCAGGGTCTTGTTGATGACGGTGGAGTTCTCGCGCAGATCGAGTTGCACCGTGCTGAAGCGGAACGTTTCGACTTCATGGCGCAACGGTCGGACGTAGGAGTCGGCAAGCGTGTCGCTGCCGGTCGCGAGCAGGGCCAGTTCCATCGCACGCAGCTCGGCGGCCAGTTCGTCGGCGCTCGCGTAGCCGCCGAGAATGGCGGTGCCCGCGCCGCGCCGTTGCGCGTCGGTGAGCGTGGTGTCGAGCTTGCGCAGCATGCAGGTCAGATACTGGCGGAACACCTCGCCCGGATTGCGTGTGGCAATGGCCGTGCCGTCGCCGCTTTGCTCGAGCACGCGCGCGAGTTCGGCACCGAACGCTTCAGGCACGGGCAGTGCCTCGGCGGTGATGCTGAGCGTCTGTGCGAGATCGAGCAGTTGCTGCCGGTAGCGCTTGAGGCACGCGAGCCGGTTGTCGTAGAGCGTCGCGCGCGTGACGTCGTTGTTGACGAACGGATTGCCGTCGCGGTCGCCGCCGATCCACGAGCCGAACTGGAAGAAGCGCGGCATTTCGAAGTGCTCGCCGGGGTAAAACTGGTGCAGGGCGTCTTCGAGCCGCTCGAACAAGAGCGGCACGGCCTCGAACAGCGTTTCGCCGAAGAAGTGCAGCCCCCACGCCACCTCTTGCGAGACGGTGGGCTTCTCGCGGCGCAGCTCGCCGCTCATCCAGAGCAATTCGATCTCGTTGCCAAGCTGCCCCACGAGCTTGCGCCGCTCGCGCGGCGTCCAGCGCGGCGACTCCAGATCCATCAGCTTGCGATAGATGCGCCGATGAATTTCGAGCACGGTGACGCGCTTGGCTTCGGTCGGATGCGCGGTAATGACAGGGCGGATCTTCAGATGCTGGAGCACGGCGCGGACTTCGTCGGCGGGCACGCCGGCCGCAGCCGCATCGGCCACCACGCGCGAGAACGAGGCCGTGAGCCGCGCATAGCCGCTCTCGATCTCGATTTCGCGGCGGCGGCGCATGGCGGTGCTTTGCTCGGCCACGCTCAGTAGCTGGAACCAGATGCCCTGGGCTTGCAGGCTGCGCCGCCACACCGCGCGCGGCACGTCGGGGGGCAGTTGCTCGCCGCGCAGCGCGAGTTCGATCTGGGGCTGGCGGCGCCGTGCGACGTCGCACAGCAAGCCGAACAGCAGATCGACCACACACGGTTCGTAGGCCTGAGCATCGAGCGTGGGCAACGCCGCCGAAGCCGTGGCAAGGCGGTCGAGTAGCGAGGGCGGCTCAGCCGCTGAAAGTGCAGGCGTAAGCGGGACCGAAGGCGGCGATGCAGCCGATTGACGGCGCGGCGCCTCCACGCCACGCAACGTCACGGTGCGAGCCTCGGCCCCGCCGGCCTCAATGGCATCAAGCGACGCGGCGGGCATCATTTTGCGTCAGCGCCGCAGCGACAGTGGAGCCCAGCTCGGAGGCGCTGGGTGCAACGAAAAGCCCGTGGGCTCGCATGATTTCCGCCTTCTCGGCGGCGCTGTCACCCGCAGCCGAGATAATCGCGCCCGCGTGGCCCATGCGGCGGCCCTTGGGGGCCGTGAGGCCGGCGACGTAGCCCACCACGGGCTTGGTCATGTTCTCCTGGACCCAGCGCGCCGCTTCGGCTTCCTGCGGCCCGCCGATCTCGCCGATCATGATCACGACATCGGTCTCGGGGTCGTTCTCGAAGAGCCGCAGATGGTCGAGGAACGAGCTGCCGTTGATCGGATCGCCGCCGATGCCCACGCTCGTCGTCACGCCCAGACCCAGCGCGTCGAGTTGCGCGGCTGCCTCATAGCCGAGCGTGCCCGAGCGCGAGACGATACCAACCGAGCCGCGCCGGTAGATATTGCCGGGCATGATGCCGAGCATGGCTCTGCCTGCGCTGATGATGCCCGCGCAGTTCGGCCCGACCAGCATCGTGCGCGTTTCCTTCGGATAACGAAGCAGGTAGCGCTTCACGCGCATCATGTCCTGCGCCGGAATGCCGTCGGTGATCGAGCATACGAGCCGCAGGCCCGCGTCGGCCGCTTCCATGATGGAGTCGCCGCAAAAGGGCGGCGGCACGAACACGAGGCTCGCCGTGGCGCCGGTTGCCTGCACGGCTTCCTTCACGGTGTTGAACACGGGGCGGTCGAGATGGCGCTGGCCGCCCTTGCCGGGCGTCACGCCGCCCACTACATTGGTGCCATACGCGATCATCTCTTTCGCGTGGAAGGTCGCCTTGTCGCCGGTGAAGCCCTGCACGATCACGCGGGTATTTTCGTCGATCAGGATGCTCATGGGTACGCTCCTATTTGCTCTTTCTGGCGCGGTGCGCCTTGGACGCTTCTACGGCTTTCTGGGCCGCTTCGAGCAGCGTGTCGGCTGCGATGATCGGCAGCCCGCTCTCGCGAATGATGCGCCGCCCCTCTTCGACATTCGTGCCCGCGAGCCGCACGACGAGCGGCACGCGCAGGTTCTTCGCGGCTTGCACGACGCCCTCGGCCACCCAGTCGCAGCGGTTGATGCCCGCAAAGATGTTGACGAGAATGGCCGACACGTTGGCATCGGAAAGCACGAGCCGGAACGCCGCGGCGACGCGCTCGGGCGATGCGCCGCCGCCCACGTCGAGGAAGTTCGCGGGCTCGCCGCCTGCGTACTTGATGGTGTCCATGGTGGCCATCGCGAGGCCGGCGCCGTTGATGATGCAGCCGATGTCGCCATCGAGGCCCACGTAGTTCAGCCCGAACTGCGCCGCCTCCGATTCGCGCGGGTCTTCCTGCGAGGCATCGCGCATCTCCGAGACATGCGGGTGCCGGAACAGGCCGTTGTCGTCGAAGGTGACCTTGGCGTCGAGCGCGAGCACGCGGTCGTCGGTGGTGACGACGAGCGGGTTGATCTCCACCATCGTCGCGTCGAGGTCGCGAAACGCGCGATAGGCGCCCATGATCGCCGCCACGGCGCGGCTCACCTGCTTGATGTTCAGGCCGAGGCCGAAGGCCAGCTCGCGCGCCTGGAACGGTTGCAGGCCCACGGCCGGTTCGGCGATCACCTGCAAAATGGCCTCGGGATTCGTGCGCGCGACTTCTTCGATGTCCATGCCGCCTTGTGCGGAGACGATCACGCGCACGCGCTCGGCCTTGCGGTCGAGCACGATGCCCAGATAAATTTCGCGCTCGAACTTCTCGGCCACTTCGATATAAACGCGCTCGACGACCTTGCCTTCGGGGCCGGTTTGCGTGGTGGCGAGACGCTTGCCGAACAGCGACGTGGCCGCCGAGTGGACGTCGTGATAAGTCTCGCAAAGCTTGATGCCGCCGGCCTTGCCGCGCGCGCCCGAGTGGATCTGCGCCTTGACGGCCCAGTGCCAGCCGCCGAGTTCGGTGGCGCAATAGACGGCCTGATCCGGCGTATAGGCGACGAGCCCGCGCTGGATGGGCACGCCGAAGCCGGACAGCAGTTCCTTCGCCTGATATTCGTGGATGTCCATGATGGTGTTCCGTGCGAATGAGAAAAGCGGTATGAGATTGAAAACGCCGCCCGATGCTCAGGCGACCAGATGTTGCGGTTCGCCGCTCACGTAAGCCTCGATGTTGTCGATCAGCTGGTCGGCGAGAAACTGCATGGCGCCGTCCGATGCCCAGGCCACATGCGGCGTGAGGATGAAATTCGGCAGATCGAGTTCAAGGAGGGGATTGCCGGCTTTAGGCGGCTCGCTGGTCAAGACGTCGAAGCCCGCGCCCGCGATCAACCCTTCGCGCAGGGCCGTCGCGAGCGATTGCTCGCAGACGAGCCCGCCGCGCGCCGTATTGATGAGCAGCGCGCTGCGCTTCATCGTCTGCAACTGCTCGAGCGCGATCATGTTGCGTGTTTCAGGGCGCAGCGGCGTATGCAGCGAGACGATGTCCGACTCGCGCAGCAACTGTTCGAGCGGCATGAAGGCGACGTCGTGCGGCTTGTCCTTCGTCGTTGCATGTTCCGCGAACACCACGCGCATGCCGAAGCCGCGCGCGATGGCCGCCGTGCCCCGGCCGAGCGAGCCGTCGCCAACGATGCCGAGCGTGGCCCCATGCAGGTCGCGAATCGGGTGGTCGAAAAAGCAGAACTGATTCGACGCTTGCCAGCGGCCGCGCCGCACGTCCTCGCGATACGCCAGCAGATTGCGGCGCAGCGCGAGGATCAACGCGAAGGTATGCTCCGGCACCGTATGCGTGGCGTAATTGCGGATGTTCGCCACGGCAATGCCGTGCGCGCGGCAGTACGCCGTGTCGATCACGTCGTAGCCCGTGGCGGCCACCGCGATCAAAGCGAGACGCGGCAGCTTCGCCAGCGTCTCGGCACGCAGCGGCACCTTGTTGGTGATCGCGATAGTGGCCCCTTCGAGACGCTGGGCCACCTCGTGCGGCGCGCTCACGTCGTACTCCGCCCAGCAGTGATCGAAGGCGGGACGCCGTACATCGGCCTTCAACGTGGAGCGGTCGAGAAAGACGATTTCATGACGCATGATTTCGGTATCCTGCCTTTTTTCTTGGGACATTGAGCGCGCGAGGCGCGGTTAAAGTCCGCGGCGAACGCGGCTCAGGCGGCGGCCACGCGGCGCAGCGGCTCGACTTGATCCGCGTGCTGCTGCGTCTGCGCCTTGCGCGGATCGTGCGTGCGCCAGTACTGCGTGGCCGCGCCCGTGCCGCTGCCGGGGCGCACGTCGATGCCCACGTCGAGCATCGCCATCTCCGCGCCCGCAATGGCGCTCGCGAGCATCAGTTCGTTGAGGTCGCCGAGGTGGCCGATGCGGAACACCTTGCCCGCGACCTTCGAGAGGCCCGCGCCGAGCGCGAGGTTGTAGCGCCGGAAGGCCACGTCGATCACGTTGGCCGCATTGAATCCCTGCGGCACGACAATGGCGCTGACCGTATCCGAATACCACTTCGGCCCCTTGGCGCACAACTCGAGCCCCCAGCCTTCGGTCACGGCGGCGCGCACGCCCTGAGCGAGGTAATGGTGGCGCGCGAACACCTTATCGAGTCCTTCCTGGAAGATCAGGTCGAGCGCCGCACGCAGGCCGTAGAGCAGGGACAGCGCGGGCGTGTACGGAAAGTAGCCGGTCGCGTTGGCCTTGATCATGTCGCCGAGATCGAAGTAGCAGCGTTTGGATTTCGCATGCTCCATCGCCTTGAGCGCCTTCGGGCTCACGCACAGAATGCCGAGGCCCGCGGGCAGCATGAGCCCCTTTTGCGAGCCGGTCACGGCCAGGTCGACGCGCCAGTCGTCCATGCGGAAATCGATGCAGCCGATCGAGCTCACGCCGTCGACGAACAGCAGCGCGGGGTGATGCGCGTTGTCCATCGCGTGGCGCAGTGCGCCAATGTCGCTCGTGACGCCCGTGGCGGTCTCGTTGTGGCAGGCGAGAATGCCCTTGATCTGATGCTTCTTGTCGGCCTTGAGCACTTCCTCGATGCGCTCGACGGGCACGCCCTCGCCCCAATCGACGTCGACGATCTCGACTTCGAAGCCCAGCCGCTGAGCCATATCGGCCCACAGATGGCTGAACTGCCCGAAGCGCGCAACCAGTACACGATCGCCGGGCGAGAGCGTGTTGGTCAGCGCGGCCTCCCAGGCACCCGTGCCCGAGGACGGAAAGATGAACGGCTGGCCGCTCGTGGTCTTGTAGAGGCGCTTGAGGTCGCTCAGCACGCCGTTCGTAAGCTCGGGAAAGCGCGTGGAGCGGTGGTCCTCCATCGACACGACCATCGCGCGCAGCACGGCGTCGGGAATGTTGGTGGGGCCGGGCACGGCGAGAATGTTGCGACCCGGGATACGCGTTCCAGTGGTATTCGACATGTCTGCACTCCTGATGGATGGGATGAGCACGGTACGAAGGTATGAAGCTACGAAGGTAAGCAGTTATGGATGAAGCGCCCGCTCGGGCAGTGGGATCAGACTGCGGGCCGGTGGGCCGTGGCGCTGTGCCGATGCTCGGGCGCGTCGCCATAGACCGGGAAGCGCGTCGTGAGGGCGTGCACGGAATCGGCCACGCGGCGGATCACGAGATCGTTCGCGGGCGCTTCGAGCACGTCGGCAATCAGATGCGCGAGATGCCGCGCTTCGGTCTCGCCAAAGCCGCGCGTGGTCATCGCAGGCGAGCCCACGCGGATGCCGCTCGTGACGAAGGGCTTTTGCGGATCGTTCGGAATGGCGTTCTTGTTGACGGTGATGCCCGCCTTGCCGAGCGCGGCTTCGGCATCCTTGCCGGTGATGCTCTTTGCGCGCAGATCGACGAGAAAGAGATGCGACTCCGTGCGCCCCGACACGATGCGCAGCCCGCGCTCCTGAAGCGTCTCGGCCATGGCACGCGCGTTGATCATCACCTGGCGCTGGTAGTGCTTGAACTCGTCGCTCATCGCCTCGCGGAACGCGACCGCCTTGGCCGCGATCACGTGCATGAGGGGACCGCCCTGGATGCCGGGGAAGATCGTGGAGTTGAGCGCCTTCTCGTGCTCGGCGCTCGAGAGGATCAGGCCGCCGCGCGGGCCGCGCAGCGTCTTGTGGGTCGTCGAGGTGACGAAGTCGGCAATGCCCACCGGGCTCGGGTAGAGGCCCGCCGCAATCAGTCCCGCATAGTGCGCCATATCGACGAAGAGCCACGCGCCCACGCTGTCCGCAATCTTGCGAAAGCGTTGCCAGTCGATCGTGAGCGCATAGGCCGAGGCGCCCGCGACGATCATGCGCGGCTTGTGCTCGTGCGCGAGGCGCTCGACCTCGTCGTAGTCGATCGCTTCGGTATCCGGATGGAGTCCGTACGCGACGGCATTGAAGAGCTTGCCGCTCACGTTCACCGAAGCACCGTGCGTGAGGTGGCCGCCGTGCGCGAGCGACATGCCGAGGATCGTGTCGCCGGGCTTGAGCACGGAAAGATAGACGGCCTGATTCGCCTGCGAGCCCGAGTGCGGCTGCACGTTCGCATATTCGGCGTTAAACAGCTTCTTCGCGCGGTCGATGGCGAGCTGCTCGGCCACGTCCACGTGTTCGCAGCCGCCGTAGTAGCGCTTGCCCGGATAGCCCTCGGCATACTTGTTGGTGAGAAGCGAGCCCTGCGCTTCCATCACGGCCGGCGACGTATAGTTTTCCGATGCAATCAGTTCAATGTGATCCTGCTGTCGCGTGGATTCCGCCACGATGGCCTGACGCAATTCCGGGTCGGTTGCTGCGATGGTCTGCTGGAAGCTGAACATGTGGGTCGCCTCTGTGTCGATGTTCGGTCGATGGACGGTGTCTGGAACTTGAGATCGATGGTAGTGGCGCCGCGCGGAAAACACTCATTCCGGTTTGTTATCCAACCCATAACCCGGTCTGGAAGCCAATGCGGGCGGGGCTCTGGCACGCGGGAATACCTCGTCGTGGGCATTGCCGCACTGGCCCGCGCTGGTAGAGTGAAGGCATGGGACGGACGCCTTTTTCGGGGGTCCAACGGAGGTTGATGGCCTGAAGAGGAAGCGGATGCTTAACCTGACATTGCGGCAATTGCGGGTCTTCGAGGCGGCGGCGCGTCACCTGAGTTTTTCGCGCGCGGCCGAAGAACTGCATCTGACACAGCCGGGCGTGTCCGCACAGCTCAAGCATCTCGAAGAGACCATCGGCATGAAGGTGTTCGAGCAGATCGGGCGGCGCATCTTTCTCACCGAGGCGGGCCGCGAGGTCTATAGCCATTCGCGCTCGATTCAGGAGCAACTGTCGATACTCGAGGAGTCGCTCGATCAGTTGCGCGACACCACGCAGGGGAAAATTCGCGTTTCGGCGGTGACGGGAACCGCTGGTCATCTCTCGCTGGCGTGTATTTCGCGCTATACGAAGGCGTTTCCTGGTGTGCGCGTGCGGCTGAAGTTCGGTAATCGTGAGAGCGTGCTTGGCGCGCTGGCTGGAAATGAGGCCGATCTGGCGATCATGGGGCAACCGCCCGAAGGGCAGGGGCTCGTGGCGCAGCCATTCATGAAGAACCCGCTGGTGGCGATTGCGCCGCCCGATCATCCGCTTGCGCGGCAACGTGCTATTGCGCTTGCGGCGCTGGAGGATGAAGTGTTCGTGGTGCGCGAGCCGGGTTCAGGCACGCGGCGCGCGATGGAGCGATTCTTTGCGGAGCATCGGATCCGGTTTCGGCCGGGGCTTGAGGTGAGTAGTAATGAGGCTGTTAAGTGCTGTGTTCACGTGGGCATGGGGCTCGCTGTTGTGCCGTTGCAGACAGTGCTGCCGGAGCTGGAGACCTTGCGCTTGAAAGTGCTGGATGTGGAGCGGTTTCCTATCGTGAGGTATCTGTATATCGTGCATCGCGAGAATAAGCGGCTTTCTGCTGCTGTGGAGGCGTTTAAGCGGACGCTTCTTGGTGAGGCGCAGAAGGTTATGGATGAAGTGTAGATGGGGGAGGGGTTTGGTGTGGTTTGGTATGGTCGCGTTTCCTTGTTTTCGTGTCGGTCTGCCTGGGTTGCCCCTGTGCGGGGCGGCACCTACTTTTCTTTGCAGCGGCAAAGAAAAGTAGGCAAAAGAAAGCCGCTCAAACCGCCAGTGTGACGCAGTACACCTCTTGCCCGTGATCGGAGCGGTTCCGGAGCGTCTGTCACCACGCGCCGTATAACAGAGTGACAAAGGGCTCATCCATCCGGCGGCGCTACGCGCGCCGTGGGGCATAACCCAAAACCAGAGGAATGCATACGAATCGATGCAGTGCATGCGCATTCGCTTACCCAGGGAGTACTCATGGTTTCCCTTGCAGACCCGACCGCTGCGCGCGTAGCGAGCAGCGGGATGGATGAGCCCTTTGTCACTAACGTTGAAGGTGCGAGGTGACGGATGCCCCGGAACCACTTCGATATAAGGCAAGTGGTCCACTGCGTCACACTAGCGGTTTGAGCCGCTTTCTTTTGCCTACTTTTCTTTGCGGCTGCAAAGAAAAGTAGGTGCCGCCCCGCACAGGGGCAACGCTAATAGACCACCGCGAACACAAGGAAACGCGAAAAACAAAAAAAACCGCCCTCACATCGCATCAACAAAAACCTCACCCCTTCCATCAACAGAAACATCCCCAACGAGCCGCCGCGGCGACCACCCCCCGATCTCAGCAAACGCCCCGCCTTCCTTAGAAAGACTACGCGCAACGAGCCGCCAAAAAACGCTTACCTCGGCGTGAATCTCCACAAACCGATTGGTCGCCGCCACATGCCGGAGGTTAAGCAGAATCAGCGACCCACGCCGCATACCATAAGCGGGATGCTCGCCCACGCTGCCGGCGATGCCAATCGTACCCGCCACCATCCGCGAGGCAGCAAACGCCCCGGCATTTCCAAACACGAGCGCCGTGCCGCGCCGCATGCGGTCTCCAAAGCGCTCGCCAGCGTGGCCACGCACAATAAGCGTTCCGCCGCGCATCCCATCCATGCTGCCCGGCAACGCCGCCCCCGCGAAATCGCCGGTATTGCCGCCGATCTCGATGCGCCCGCCCGCCATTTCGCACGCCGCGAAGGCGCCGCTGCTGCCACGCACGGCGAGCGTGCCGGCGCTCATCTGCGCGCCCGCGAGATCGCCCACGTCGCCTTCTACGACGATCGCGCCGCCATCCAGCGCACAGCCGACCCGGTCGAAGCGCCTCAAGTCGCCTTCAAATGCGATGCAAGCCTCGGCGTCGGGTGTCGTCTGCATACGCACATCGAAGAGATCCGCAAGCGCGATGCGCTCGGTGCCGTGCCAGAGCGGCAGGCGCGCGACTTCGCTGTCGCTCAGGGAAGCGAGTGCGGCGGGCAGGAGCGAGCGTGCGTCGATGCGCAGCGCGGGCGCTGTCTTCACGCGCAGCGTGATGCGCTTCATGGGGTGTCTCCGTTGCCGCACAGACGGTGCAGATGAAAGTGGAACGGGCCGAGCTTGCCGCCGTAGTTTCCCGCGCTAATGCGCGTGACGCCGGCTCGTGCGCCACGCGCGGTCACGGCTTCGATACCGGCGCGCATCGCGTTCGCGACGTCCGCTTCGCTGATTCCGTCGACGACGATTTCCAGCACGCAGCGTGTCTCGTCGGTCAAGGCCGTGCGCGCGGCGAGGCCCGCGAGCGTGGGGCAAAACGCGTCGTTGGTCGAGGCGGGCAGTGCAGCGTATTTCGAGCCGACCTTCGAGCCCGAGCGCACCACGCCGCCCGGAAACGGCATGATGACGCCGGGCACACGCCGCATCGCTTCCACAGCCGCTTCGGCGCCCGCGAGCGCGGCGTCGGGGTCGCGCGCAAGCAGCAGCAGGTTGCCGCCGCCCACGCCCTTGATCACGCAGGTCGTTTCCTGCGCAACGAATTCGCCGTCCATCACGGGCACGCGCCAGTAGCGCGCGCCGTCGATCAGCTTCGAGATTTGCCAGCCGTCGCCGAAAAAGCGCAGGTTCTTGCCGAGCGCGATGGCTTCGCCCTCGGTAATGCCCGCATAGACCGCGCTGGTCGGGCAGGTCAGCACGCACTGGCCCACGCGTCGCTCGACCTGCTTGGCCAGTTCCTTGCCCGACATCGAGAAGAGCAGGACCGCGATGCCCGGCCTGCCGTCGGGCGATGCGTCCGGTTCGATCTCGCGTTCAATGGCCGCCTCGCAGCCGCAGGCGATCACCGAGGTCGCAAAGCCGGTCGCGGCCACGGCGGCGTGGCGCGCCCAGGTGAGATTGCGCGCGGTGATCACGAGCCGCGTGGCCTTCATCGGGAAGGCTTCTGCGAATGTGTCGTCGATGGTGACGCCGTTGATGGTGAGCGGCGGGTTCTCCGTGGTGCTCGCGCTTGCGCTCATGACGGCTGCTCTCCTGTGCTGTTGCCGTGTGCGACGCAGGCCGCGGGCAGGAGCCGGCCGCCGTTGCAGCACGAGCACAGCTCGTCGCGGCCGATGGCGGCGTGGCGGAAGTTGTACGCGAGATGGCGTTCGCCGTATTCGTCCAGCGTGCGCTCGATCGAACGGTCGAACTCCGGCTCGATGAAATGCGTGCCGCCCACGGGTGTTGCCACGATGCGCCCGTTGCGCGCCACCAGCTCGCCGTCCTTGAATACATATTCGGGTGTGCTGAACATGACTTCGCGGTTGGCGTCGTCGCGATACACCGCGATGTCGGCGGCGGCACCCGCGCTCAGCCGGCCACGGTCGCGCAGCCCGAGCAGGCGCGCGGGCGCGGCGCGCGTGAGAATCGCGATCTCCTCGAAGCTCAGTTCGCGCGTCATGCTCGCAAGCGCCGATTGCTGCGCGACCTCGGGATGCAGTTTCGCAAGCTGCTCGTCGCGGAACGATTTGTCCATCAGAAGCCGGATCAGGTGAGGGTAGCTCGTGAACGGCCCGCCGTTCGGGTGATCAGTCGTGAGCGTGATCTGCCAGGGGTTCTTCACCATCAGGAACAGTTCGAGGCCGATCGTCCATTGCAGCGCGTTGACGTAGCTTTGCTCGCGATAGCGGAATGGCACGATGCCGCAGCCCGCGTCGCATTCGATGTCGCCGGCGATCCATTTGCGCGGCGAGGCGAAGTCGGCCTGCTTGACCTGTTTCATGATGTCGCCGGACGCGGTGATGGTCTGTCCGAACATGATCTGGCCCACATCGATCGAAATGTTCGGATGCGCGTTGACGGCCTCGGCAATGCGCTCGGCCGCCGAGGAGAACTTGCGCGGGCCTTCGGTGCCGTAGCTATGGAACTGGATATGCGTGAGGTGGCCGGGCAGTCCTTCGAGTGCGTCGATCGTCGCGAGCGTGGAATCCACATTGCCTGGCACACCCAGGTTGCTCGCGTGGATATGCAGCGGATGCGGCACGCCCAGTTCCGCGAGCGTGCGCGCGAGCGTATGCAGCACCTGGCGGGGCGTGATCGCGTAGTGCGCATGCGTTTCGTCCACGTTCAGGCTGCGCTGATTGAACTTGAAGGCCGAAATCCCGCCCGGGTTGACGACCTTCACGCCCAGCGCCTTCGTGGCGTTGATGGACCAGCCCACGTAATCGCGCAGGCGCTCGAAGTCCTCGCCTTGCGCAAGCATGCGCAGGAACAGCTCGTCGTTGCCGAGCATCACGTAGGCGCCGTGATCGATGATGGGCGTATCGCCCATTTCCAGATGCGTGTGGCGCGCGTTCGAGGCGATCATCGCGGGCTCGAATGCGGCCGTGTAGCCCATCTCGGCGTAGCGGTAGCCCGTTGCGAGCGTGCCGGGCGTGCAGACGCCGCACGAGGCCAGCTCCAGCGCGTTTTCGGCTTGCTCGCGCTGCATCCGGATCCGGTGATCCTCGGGCATCAGCATGCGGGCGAGGTTCACCTTGCCGCCGCCGATATGCGAATGCATGTCGATGCCGCCCGCCATCACCGTCATGCCGGTGATGTCGTATTCGCGGTCCACGACTTCCTCGGCGTCCAGATGGACGATGCGGCTGTCGCGCACACAGAGGTCGGCAATCTGGCCGTCGATGCGGCTTGCCGGGTCGAATACGCGGCCGCCGCGCAGACGAAACGTGCTCATGCGGCGTTCTCCTTGCACGATGCGAGCTTTGCGCCCAACTGGCCCGCGAATGCGGCCACGGTGGGCAGCGTGTCTGCGTAGACCGGCGTGAGCGGCAGCACGACGCCGCCATCGGCGCGAAACAGATGGCCCGCCGAGCCAATGCCCGGTGTGGAAACGGGCACGAACACGGTCGGACCTTCGCGGTCCGTGCAGGTTGCGGCGAGGCCCGGATGGCCGAGCACGATCGTCGGGAGAGCGGTGCGCGGCGGCGGCAGGTCCGCGCCGAAGCTCGCGACCCAGACCAGCGCATCGACGTCGCGATCCGCGAGCAGGCGCGCCGTGTCGTAGCGCTGCGGCGCATGTTCTAGTCCGCTGCGATGCACGCCCGTGCGCAACGGCAAGCCGGAGAGCCAGGTGAGCGTCTGATTGACGCTCGCGCCGCCGTCGTCGCCGCCGAGCGCGAGGCCGCCCGCGCGCCGCATGCGGTTGAGCGTCTTCAGCAGGCGGTCGAATCCTTCCACAAGCAGCGTGGCATGGGTGCCTGGGAGATCAGCAGGAATCCAAACGATTGCCGTATAGTCCGCCGCGAGCATGCGCTCCACGAGCGCGGCCAATGCGGGATCGGCGGGTGCTCGCAGGGATTTGCCGGCGAGCAGCGCGTTGAGCGTGGCCACCGTGTCGTAGAGGTCGCCCTGGAGGGGCACCGCGAGCGTTTCGACTCCGGCGCGCTGCGCGAGCGCGGCGTCGATCTCGCAACCGAGAAAGACGACGGTGCGCGGTGCCGGTCCGACGCCGCCCGTTTCGCCACCCACGGCGCAGCGCGAGAAAAACTCGGGATAACGCGTCGATGGCGAGGACCCGATGCAGACCATCAGATCGGCGCGATTGCGGATCTCGGCGAGGGTCGTCGTGAACGCGCCACGGTCCTGCATGGCCGTCAAGCCGTGCATCAGCGCGCGACCATGCGCGTGGTCGACAATCGCACCGCACGCGTTGGCGACGCGATAGAGCGCGCGCGCGCCGGCCACGTCGGTGACCATGCCGCCGAAGAGCGGCTGGCGCGCGCGGGCGAGCCACTGCGCGGCGGTGTCGAGCGCGGTCTGTGCGGCGACCGGCTGGCCGTTCACGGCGGGTGTCGCCGAGGACGGCGCGCCGCCGAATTGGGCGAGCGCGCGCGCGGCGCGCGGGCAGCTCGTGCCCGCCGGTGTCAGCGTTTCGCCTTGAGCGACGCCGAAGCGGTCGCACAGCAGCGCGCAGAACGGGCAGGTCCAGGGTGGGGAGTGAAGAGTCGCATCCATGCCTGCCGATTTGCAAGGGCTATGCCATGCGTGATGTTGCAGCGGTGCGTGCGCCGGCAACGCGACCTGCGAGCCGCTTTGCAGACGGATTGGCGTCTTGCTCCGCACGCTGGGCGGGCCACGGCGCGCGCCATGCGCGGTACACAATGCGCACGGGGATTCGTGAGCGCGTCACACATTGTCACGCGCGGTTCGTATCGGCGTTGTATCCGCTCTGGCCGCCAACGCACTCGCAAACGCACTCACCAACGCACTCGCCAATGCGCACGCCAATGCACCATCAAACGCGCAACGCAGCACGCTGCCTTGGGGTGCTACCGACTACCCTCACGAGCCGTTAAACACCGGCGCGATGTTTTGCGCGCGCGCATTGGCGCCGTTGGCACGAAACGTGATTGTCGCGATGTGGACGGTGCCGCACGCGGGTCGCGTATTCCATTCAGGACGCCGCGGGAATACGCCGCTCGTGCAGCGCGGAGGCCACAAGCCACGCGTTCGCGCCCGAGGTGGCCGCCGCTTGCAGATCGTCGGCGTTGCGAATGCCGCCCGCGCCGATGATCTGCCGCTGCCCCGCGCGTTCGCGGACCTCGGCGATCGTGTCGAGCGCAGGGCCGTCGAACGAGCCCACGCGCTCCAGCGTCATGACGATCAGGCGCGCGGGCCAGTGCGACGTGTCGGTCCAGCAGTGCGGATCGCCGAGCGGCGTGTCGTGACGGCGGTCGAGCGAGAGCAGCGCATCGGCGGGCAGATGGGGCATTGCGCCGGGCTGCAGCGATTCGCTGCCGAAGACGGGCGTGATGGGGGCACTGCGGGGGGCACTGCGAGGGGCACTGCGGGGGGCACTGCGGGCGGCACCGACGGAAGCACTGCGGGAAGCGCTGCCGGTGGTGCCGCTTTCGCGCAGTGGAGCAAGCAGTGCGCTGGCCGCGTGAGGATCGGCAAAGCCCGCATCGAGCCACAGCTCGACGCCGGGCAGCGCGCCGGCGAGCCGGGCGAGCAGGTCGCGTTGCGGTGCGCCGTGCACGATGCCGTCGAGATCGGCGACATAGAGCACGGAGGCGCCACAGTAGTCGAGGAGGGCGCGCGCGGCGTCCACCGGATCGCTGCCGCTGCACAGTTGCGATTCGAGCGGGCGATAGCGGCTGCGTTCGCCGCGTACGGCACGCACTGCGATGCCGCCGAGCACGTCGATAACGGGAATGATTTGCATGGGGAGCGAGCGATGACGAAGGTGCTGGTCTACGAATATATCAGTGCGGGCGGCGATGCGTCGGCGGCTGCCAGGCCCGAGATGCTCGCGATGGGGCGCGCGATGCGCGATCCGGTGGCCGGCGACCTCGCACGCACTGCGGGCGTGGAGGTGACGTGCATCTGTGCCGCGGGCGATACGGCCGCTGCGCCGCGCGCGCCTTCGCTGACGTGGCGTGTGCCGCCGCGCGGGCATGACCCCGTTGCGTTCGTGGGTGAAGAGGCGCAGCGTCACGACGCGGTCTGGGTGATTGCGCCCGAGACGGACGGCGTGCTGGCCGCGCTGTGCGGCGCGGTGGGCGCGTCGCGCTGGATCGGCTGCGATGCCGCCGCGCTCCAGGTGGCAAGCAGCAAGCGCAGGACGGCGCGGCATCTCGCGCAAGCGGGCATCGCAACCACGCGCGCCTGGTCGGCCGACGCGCCGCTGGAGCCCGGCGCTAGCGCGTGGGTCGTCAAGCCCGACGACGGTGCAGGCGCAATCGATACCCATGTCTATCACGACTTTCGTGCGGCCCAGTCCGCGTTTCTCGCGCGCCTCGCGGCACAGGAGGACGTGACTCTCGAGGAATGGGTGGAAGGCGACGCGCTGAGTCTTTCGCTGCTGTGCACGCGGGGCCGCGCGGAACTGCTGAGCGTCAACTGGCAGCACGTGAACGTCACGCAGGGACGCCTCGCCTATGAGGGCGTCACCGTGGGCGCGATTGCGCTCGACAGTCTCGTTGGCCGCGCCTGCGCGGAGCTGGCGGCGCGGGTGGCGCGCACGCTGCCGGGATTGGCGGGCTTCGTCGGTATCGATGTGGTCTGGCATCGCGAGCGGGGACCCGTGATCGTCGAAATCAATCCGCGCGTGACCTGCGCCTATGCGGGGCTTGCGGCGCGGCTCGACATGAATCTCGCGGCGCGCGTGCTGGCGGCGCATCGCGAATTTCAGCGCGAACGTGAATACGAAGTTGAGCACGAACTCGAACACGAAGCGAGCGACGGGATGCACGACATCACGCAGGACACGGCGCCCGACACGGCGCCCGACACGGCACACGACACGGCACACGACACGGCACATGACACCGCCGAGCAGATCTGCCATGTCGCATGACCTCGTGATCGGTTGGGACATCGGGGGCGCGCACGTGAAGGCGGCGCGCGTGGAGGAGGGCCGCGTGATCGACGTCGTGCAATGGCCCTGCCCGCTCTGGCAAGGCCTCGTGCAACTGGACGCGGTGCTGGCCCAGGCCGCCGCGCGCTGGCCCGATTATCGCGAGGCCTGCCATGCGGTGACGATGACGGGCGAGATGGTCGATCTCTTCGAGCATCGCGAGGCCGGCGTGGCCGCGCTTGCGCAGCGACTCGCTGCGCGTCTGGGCGAGCGCGTGGCCTTCTATGCAGGCGAGGGGCGCTGGTGCGCGCTGGACGAGGTCGCGGCGCACTGGACGCACATCGCCTCGGCCAACTGGCTCGCCACCGCCCAGGTGGTTGCGCGGCGGGTGCCGAATGCAGTGCTGGTCGACATCGGCAGCACGACGACGGACCTGATCATGGTGCGCGGTGGCCGGATCGCCGCGCGCGGCGCCGACGACGCGGCGCGTCTGCGCACGGGGGAACTGGTCTATCAGGGCGTCGTGCGCACGCCGCTATGCGCGCTCGCGCAGCGCATCGGCTTTCGCGGTGAAACCTGGAACGTCATGAACGAGCACTTCGCGACCACGGCCGACGTGTACCGTCTCACCGGCGAGCTTGCCCCCATGCACGATCAGCATCCCGCCGCGGACGGCGCAAGCAAGGACGCCGTGGCCACGCACCGGCGGCTCGCGCGCATGATTGGCCATGACGCGAGAGATGCATCGGAATCCGAATGGATTGCCTTCGCCTGCCAATGGCGCGATCTGCAACTCGGGTATCTGGCCGCGAATCTCACGCGGGTGCTGGGGAAGGTCGGTCCGGCGCGCGGTGCCGTGCGGCTGGTGGCGGCGGGCTGCGGCGCATTTCTGGTCGAGGCGCTCGCGCGTTCGTGCGGGTATGAGACCGTGCGCTTCGGCAAGCTCGTCGAGGCGCCGGGCGGCGCGGCTGGATGGGCGCAGGTCTGCGCGCCGAGCGCGGCGGTTGCGCTGCTGTTCGCGGAGACAGCCGATGCGGCGCTCGTGTGACACGGCGGGATGGCCGGTGCCGTTGGGGGAGCGCCTATGTGGGTGGTGAAGATCGGCGGGAGTATGAGCCGCGACCCGTTACTGCAAACGTGGCTGCGCGAATTGAACGAACTGGGCGGTGGGCGCGTGGTGATCGTGCCGGGCGGCGGCGGCTTCGCAGATCAAGTGCGCGAGCATCAGGCGATCTGGCGATTCGATGATCTTGCTGCGCACAATATGGCGGTGCTTGCCATGGCGCAGCATGCGTTGATGATGCAGGGTTTGTGCCGCAGGCTCGTGGTTGCGGCGACCGAGTCGCAGATTCGGCATGCGTTGCATGAAGGACGGACCGCTGTTTGGGCGCCGTTCGGTTTGATGCGGCAGGAGGCCGATACGCTCACGAGCTGGGATGTGACGTCGGATTCGCTGGCGGCGTGGCTGGCTAATCGGCTTAATGCTGAACGGTTGATGGTCGTTAAGTCGTGTGAGGTCGATTTTGCTTGCGACTTCGCGCAATATGCTGAGAAAGGGGTGGTTGATAAGCGATTTTCTGAGGTTATCAGGGAGGCTTCTTATCCGGTGGATATCCTTAATAAAAACGATTGGGGGAGGGTTCGGGAGTTGCTGTTGAATGTGGATGTTTCTTGATGGTGGTTTTTTGGGCGTGGGTTGTCGCGTTTCCTTGTATTCGTGTCGGTCTATTAGTGTTGCCCCTGTGCGGGGCGGCACCTACTTTTCTTTGCCGCGGCAAAGAAAAGTAGGCAAAAGAAAGCCGCTCAAACCGCTAGTGTGACGCCGTCCACCACTTGCCTGTAATCGGAGTGGTTCCGGAGCGTCTGTCACCACGCGCCGTACAACGGAGTGACTAAGGACTCATTCCTCCGGCGGCGCTTCGCGCGCCGTGGGGCATAATCCAAAACCAGAGGAATACATACGAATCGATGCAGCGCATGCGTATTCGAGTGCCCAGGCAGAACCCCTGGTTTCCCATGCATACCCGACCGCTGCGCGCGTAGCGAGCAGCGGGATGAATGAGCCCTTTGTCACTACGTTTAAAGGTGCGAGGTGACAGATGCCCCGGAACCACTTCGATCAACGGCAAGAGGTGTACTGCGTCACACTAGCGGTTTGAGCCGCTTTCTTTTGCCTACTTTTCTTTGCGGCTGCAAAGAAAAGTAGGTGCCGCCCCGCACAGGGGCAACGCTAATAGACCACCGCGAATACAAGGAAACGCGACAATAGCCACCGCGAACCTAAGGAAACGCGACAACAAACCAGAACCCGCACCAGAACCCACGACCACCATAAATCACGCAGCCTGAAGTGGCTCACACGACACCGCTTCCACTCCCCCCTTCAACGCGACCCGCAGCGCCCGCACCCTCTCACCCTCAAGCCTTCCCGTCCGAGCCCCATCACACAACGCACTCCGAAACCCCGCAAAATCCGGCAACAGCGCCCGCACGCGCGGCACATGCTCAACCCGCAGCGCACCAGCAATTCCCACCATCACTTCATGCGCCCGCGCAATCTGCACCATGCTATCGAGCACAGCAAGCGGCACGCAATGAAACAGGCTGCCCGCTTCCTTGCGCTGCGTATCAGCCATCACCCCAGCGAACTTCAACTCGCACGCATATTCAACCAGCCTGAGATCGAGCCCGTCGTCGCACAGCAGCACCGGCACCATGTTCCAGCGCAGCGCACGCATGCGTTCGAGCGTCTCGCGCGCCGTGGGCCCTGGGGCCACGCCCGCTTTCACGTAATCCACGCCGCAGCGCCCAATACGGTTCGCATGATGCGCCACGGCCGCGTGGTCGCCGGGGCGCAGGTCGCCAATCGTCGCGCTCACGGGCAGGTCCGGATAGCTCTCGCGCAACGCACCGACTATGCTCGCGACGCGCGTCGCCGGCAATGCGCCCAGTGCTCCCGCGCGCGGTTCCTTGAGGTCGATGAAATCCGCGCCTGCGGCGGCTGCTTCACGCGCCTCGGCGAGGTCGCGCACACTGGTAAGGAGTCGGATCATGTCGGTTCGCGCATGCAGGCGCGCTCGTTGTGTGAGTCGTGGAGGGATTCGTTGATGGAACCGCTGTTTGAATAGTAAGCAGCCGTGGCTTCGGTCAGCCACCGCCAGGCTTCGCGCTCGGCGGGGCCTGCCGTTTTCTCGATGGCGATCGTGAGCCACGCCATTTCCGTTTCGATCTTTTCGCGCGGCAGCAGGTGCAGGCGGCTCACCAGCACGGCGGCTTCGATCACGGCGGCCTGCGCGCGGTTAAATCCCGTGAACGGTGCGTGCGTTGCCTCGGCCACGCGGCGCAACGTCAGCACCGGGCGGGCCGGGTCGCCGCTCGTGTCGACGAGACGCAATTCGGTATGCGCGAGCGCCCCCGCGAGACGCACGCCCGGCACCGTCCCGGCAGGCAGCGTCGGCCAGCTTCGGCGGTCCGTCACGCAGCCGGCAAACACGCGCACGTCGGTGGTGAAATTCATCACCGCATAGCCGCTCGTCATGATGTTGTCGTAGGTGGTCGATGGCGTGAACGGCATCAGCACCACACGGTCGCGCTCGAGGCGTGCGCCCATCGGCGCGATATGCGGCGTGCCGTCGGATGAGCAGGTGGTGACTACAGTTTCGTGGATCATTCAGGCCTCCTTACGCAGCGTCGTGCCTGGCGCGCATTGTTCGAGCAGATTATCGGCATCACGCGCAGCGTCGCGCTCCGCGGCGCAGCCCCAGTCGAGCGACTGATCCTGCGCGTAGCGCTTGCCGAGGCGCCACGCCACTTCGGCGCGCGCGAGTTCCACGCCCATATAGAACGCGTGCGCGCCGTCGCTTTCGAGCTTCAGACGCGGCCAGAGCGCGAACGGATCGATGGCGACATGGTGGCCGTCGCGGTTGTAGACGTGCACGCCGGCGCTCGATACCTGCACGCGAAAATTCGGATCGCGGATCGCACGCGCGGTTTCTGCAATCTCTTCGGGCGAGTCGGGAAAGGGCCGCTTCGCATGAACCGTCATCAACGCGTCGGACATGCCCTTGGGCAGCGTGCGCTGCTCGCGCGCGGCGTACATGACGCGCCGCGCGACGTCCGCTTCGCGAATCGCGCGGCGGGCGTGCTGGCTGACCTGAGTCGTCAGGATGGCGGCAATGCCCAGTTCCGCGCCCATGCCGAGCAGCACGGCGTTGATGCCGCACGTATCGGCCTCGGTAAGCTCGGTGACGTTGCCCACGCCCATCATGATGGGCGCATCGGGGAACGCGTCGCGCACGCGCTGGTAGCGCATCAGCGATTTCAGGAGACCGAATGGAATCGGATCGAGAATCGGATCGGCGAGAAACGGCCGCCCCATCGCGCTCACGGTTTCGATCGCGGTGAAGAGCGACGCTTCGTCGGCGCTCTCGCGCGCCACCAGAATGGGCGTCGATTCGACCTCGTTGAGAATCCACAGCGTTTCGGTCGAGAGGCTGAGCAGATAGTCGGCGCCAGCGCGGCCGCCGCGCACGAGTTCTTTCGCGTCCATCGAGTCGACGCTGACCGCGAAGCCGCGCTCCTTGAGCGCGCGCACCGCGTCGGCCAGATGCGGGAATGGCGTGGCGGGCAGGCAGCCGAGATCGATCACGTTGGCGCCGTCGGCCTGAAGCTGTGCGGCGCGCTGGCAGATGGCCTCGACGTCGAGCCGGGGCGCATCCACGATCTCCGCGAAGATGGCGATGTCGTACTTCGAGAGATCGACGGGCCGCGCCGCGCGGTTGAAGTAGGCGGGCAGGTCCTTGAGCTCTTCGGGGCCGCGCGCGAAGGGGATGCCGTAGTGGGCCGAGAGTGCGTCGAGATCGCCCCGGCAGCGGCCTGGCACGATCACGCGGTCGGCCGCGATGGGCGCGCTCACGCGGCGGCGGATCATGTCCGCCGTCATCAGCGCGGCCACTTGCAGGCCGATCTCGCGAATCTCCCAGGTGAACGGCGCGGGCTCGAGGCTGCGCAGCACCCGTTCGAGCCCGGGCTGGGCGAGGCGTCCGGTGAGAAAGACGATGTGTTCCATGGTGTGTGAGTCGGGCTCGCTTTGGATCGTTGCTTTGATCGTCGCTTTTATCGTCAACCAACCGGGTTATTCAGACACGGCCGCAAGCAGGCCGAGCGTTCGATAGCGCGTGTCGAGCGCCGCGCGCAGCGCATCGATCGAATTGGCTACCACGCAGTGATCGATCTGGCGCAGGCGCTCGACGTTGTGCAACTCGATGTTGCGCGGCCGCAGTTCGACCCAGTCCAACGGGCTTTTCGTGACCACGACCGGTTCCGTGTCGCATGCAAAGATGATGCCGGGAATACCGAGCTTGCCGGCCTGGGCGAACAGATTGGTCGGCAGCGTGTCCGAGATGCCGAACGCGCATTTCGCCACGGTGTTGCTGGTGGCCGGGGCAATCACGAGCGTGTGATAGAGACCCGCTTCGTAGAACATGCCCACCGGCACGGCGCTCGCGCTGTTGTCGCGGAACACGCGAAAGCGCGCCTTTAGCTGCGCGATGCCGATCTTGTAGAGCGGCAGCACTTCCTCGGCGGCGCGCGAGAGAAACAGGTCGACGTTCGGCATCTCGGCGGCAAGCGCGAGCGATTCTTCGAGGCAATGCCCCGATCCGGTGATGGCCCATGCAAGGCGAGGCCTCGCCAGTGCCGCGTCGTCCTGGCCTTCGTGGGTTGGGTGCGCCTGGTTCGATGGATGCGCTCGGGTCATTGTCTGTCTGCTGTCGTTATCGGGTCGTTGTGGGGTCGTTATCGGGTCGTTGTCGGGCGCGGTGTTCACATGCGATTTTTGATTCGGCTGGCAGCTTGCGCAGTTTGCGATACACAGTGTCACCGGGCGCGCGGCGTGCCAGATGCGCTTTGCCACGCCAGAACCGCGTTTTGCCGCGTATTTGCCGCGTATTTGCCGCGTATTTGCCGCACTGTCGCGTTGCCGTGAACCTGCCGTGAGCCATTACGCGGGTTCTACTTGCGACATTCGTGCCTGGGACGGTTCTTGCATGGGATCGGGCCGACCCATCCAGGGCAAGCGAGAGGAGCAAGCATGAACGCAATCGACACCAGCATGTTCGACCGGCCCGCGAGGCGGGCAGCCAACGCGGCGCGCCACATTGAAGGCGAGGGCGCGCAACCGATGGATCTCATCTTTATCGAGGGCTTTACCGGCGAGACGGTGATCGGCATCGACCCGGAGGAACTCCACGACCCGCAACCGGTGCAGATCGATCTCTGGGCGGGCCTGCCGCGCAGCCGCGCGTGCGATACCGACGCGATCAACGACACCATCGACTATGGGAAAGTCCACGGTGCGTTGCAGGCCTTGCTGTCGAATCATGGCGTGCAACTGCTCGAGGCGCTGGCCGAGGTGATTGCGCAAATGCTGCTGGTCGATTTCGGCGCGCACTGGGTGCGGGTTGCGCTAGTGAAGCCGAACAAGTTCGCGAATGTGAAGGCGGTGGGCGTGACGATCGAGCGGCGTCGCGCGAGTGTGGCCCCCGCGTACAAGCGCGAGGGCGCGGCGCTTGCGCTGCTCGGCGCGGGTATGTTTCCGCCGGAAGGGACGTTTTGAACGGGCAGACGGACGGGGCTTGTCAAGCTCCGTCCGGTGTCGCCGGTGTGGTGTGCAACGCAGGAGCGCCCCGCCCGGTGCGCTCGATGAGTTGAGTGCCTGGGTCGCGCGCGCCGCTCAGTTCGCGGCGAACGGATGCTTCGTCTCGCCCTTGCGGCGCACCACCTCGGCCGCGCGCGGTTCGCGGTTCACGGCGCGCTTGAGCGCCTCGCGCGTCGCGCGATAGTTGTAGTCCTGGATCTTCTGGTCGTCCTCGGCCTGCCAGTGAATGAACACGCCCACGCTGATAAAGACGTCGTCGGCTTCGTCGGCGGGAATCGTGCCGTCTTCCACGCTGTCCGCAACCGCGAGCGCCACCGCGCGCTGCGCCGGGCCGAACATCTGCACCGCCTGCTTCGCGCCTTTGATCGTCACTTTGTTGAACAGCACCGTGTTGGGCTTGGCGAGCAGGTTGGGCGCGACCACGGCGAGCAGCGAGGTGAAGCCATCCTTGTTGTTGGTGAGTGCGTTGCAGAACGCGCTTTCCGCCGCCGAGCCGCGCGGGCCGACGATCAGGTCGATGTGCGCGACTTCGTTGCCTTCGCCCACGAGCGATTCGCCAACGAGTACGCGATCTATCTTTGCCATGTGGTTGTCTCCGTTGAAGCCAGTGAAAAATCGGTTAAAGGCGCAATCATCGACGGGTCGAGGCAGGCGGCCGCGAAGAGCGTCGCGACCGTGAGGTCCGCGCTCGTGCCCGGATTGATTCCGCTGGCCTTGAGCGCCGCGTCCCAGTCGTCGAGCGCATGCGGTGCGCAAAGGCGCGCGTCGCCCTGCGCGAGCCACGCCGCCGCTTCGTCCGAAACGCGCTGCGCGCAGGCGTTGCCGTGCTTGCGCGCGATGTGCGAATCGGGCCAGCGCGCGAGGAAGCCGAACCAGGTGAGCAGCACCGCGTCGGCGAGGGGCGTGGGTGAAGCGGACCGTGCGGCGGACCGCGCAGTGGACCGTGCGGCGCAGGCCGCGCGAAACGTGGCGAGGCCGAAGCCCAGCACGTCGCGGAAGTCTTCGGCGTACTGGCGCGCGATGCTGTCGCGCCCGGCGGCGAGCGTCATGGCGGCGCGCAGATCGACCGTGGGCGTCGTGCCGACACTCTGGCTGTCCGCCGCGCCGAGTCCGCCTGGATTCGCAAGCGCGATCGCGCGATAGGCGGCGCAGGCGTCCTCCACGCTCAATGCGCGCAGTACCTCTCGCAAGGATGCCGCGCAGGCGGGCAATGCGGCGGGCAATGCGGCCGGCGTCGTACTGGCTTCGAATGCGGCAGCGAACGCGGCAGCAAGCGGTGCACAGAGCAATACGATGCCGAGATTGGTATTGCACCCGGCCACGGCACGCGTGCTGGCGATGGCCGCCTCGATGCGTGCGCCCACCGACGCGCCGGCACGCGCGAGCGGCGTGCAGGCCGCTCGCGCGCTGGCGAGAAAATGTTCCGCGTTCATGCCGTGCCCGGCTGAGGCGACGCTGACGTTGCCGGGCTTCGCGCACACGACGTCCTGCTCGCAGGCCCAGAGAAATGCGGCTTCGATCGCCGCTACCGTCGCTGTCGTCGCTGCGGGGATGAACTTCTGTTCCGGCCGCGCGCTCATGCGACCGCCTCGCGCGGCGTGCATACGTACCCGAGCCTGCGCGTGAGCAAGTCGTCGACGATACAGCCTGCGATATCGAACGATGTTACGGACTGCAAACCGCGCCACGCAGCCACGCCGTTGACTTCGATGACCTGGGCGCCAGCGTCGGTGGCGCGGCAAGGCACCAGATCGATGCCGGCATAGTCGAGCCCGAGCGCGGCGCTCGCGCGCTCGGCGAGCTGCGCGAGTGCGGGCGTCAGCGGCTGGGCTTCGCAGCGTCCGCCTTGCGCGACGTTGTGAACCCAGTGCTCGCTCACGCGCCGCATGGCCGTGACCGCCTTGCCGCCCACCACCAGCACGCGCCAGTCGAAGCCGGGTGTGGCGACCGGCGGGACGAAGCGCTGCATATACGCGAGCCCGCCATAGGCCCGCAATGAAGGCAGCGCCGCGCAGCCGCTTTCACCGCTTCCTGCAAGGCGCACGAGCCCCTTGCCTTGCGAGCCGAACAGCGGCTTGAGCACGACCTCGCGGCCCGCCGCCGCCTCGCGCATCACGATGCGGCGCGCGTGCGGCACGGACTCGCCGGCCCACGCGGGCGGCGTGGGGATACCGGCGCGATGGAGCAGGAACGACGTCATCGACTTGTCGACGCTGCGCTCGATCGCACGCGCGTCGTTGTAGACCGGCACGCCCAGCTCGCGCAGCGCATGGAGGATGCCAAGGCGCACGGTCACCTGCTCGAACGTGCCGCCCGCGATACCGCGCACGATCACGGCATCGGGCAGGCCGCGGCCATAGCCCGGAATCACGAGGCCGTGCGCGGCCCAGGTGGTATCGATGCGGCAGTCAGCGAGATCCACGCAGCGCCCTTGCGCGCCGCGCTCGCGCAGCGCGCGCTTCAGGCGCGAGGTGTGCCAGCCGGTCTCGTCGGTCATGATGGCGACGCGCGGTCCGCTTGGGTTCGCGCTTGTGCTCATGTCACGCCTCGCCGAGCCACAGCGGATGCAGCAGGTCGAAGCGTGTCGCGCCCGCGTGCCAGGTGCGGCCCGTCGCGAGACTGCTGACCCAGACCTCGGCGGGCGCGAACAGGGCCGGGTCGATCTGATAGAAGTCGTAGTCGTATTCGGTGAAGATTTCGGCGAACGAGCGGCCGAAGTCGCGCGAGGCCGACGAGGGCAGGCGCTGCGCGAGATCGCGCGCGGCTTCGTCGCCGCCATTGACGGTAAGGTGGACGCGTCCGCCATAGAGAATCGCGTCGTTGGTGCGGCCCATCGCGTCGATCGCTTCGCGCGCGGGCGGCGGCAGCGGCGCGCTTGCGCTGCCCTCGACGATGTCGCCGAGCGCGAAGCCCAGCACATGCGCCTTGTGCAGCGCCACTTCGAGCGCGCGCGCGACCACTTGCGTCGTGCCCGCGCGGCTGGCCGTGGGCGTGAGGATCAGCGTGAGCTCGTGCGCCTGCAGCGCGCAATCGCGCAAGATCTTGTCGATGACGACTTCGGGCGGGGCGCGGTCCACCTCCAGCACGAGGCAGCCGCGCTTCGAGACGTCGCGATAACCGAGTTCCTCGTAAAGCGGCTCCTTGCAGGCGAGCGAGCGCGCCGGTCCCGAGCCGAGCGCGAAGAACTTCTTGCCGCCGGTCTCCTCTTTCGAGGCGGAAAGACTCCAGCCCGCGTACTGGCTTGCGAGGCAGGCGAGCACGGGTTGCGCGCTCGCAATCTCGACCACGGTGGGCCATTCGTCGCGCGCGCTGGCGCCGCTGCTCGCGCGCACGCGCACCGTGCCAAGCCCGCCCATGCAGATCGCGGCGATCTCGGCGCCGGCGGCCACGCTGCCGGGCGCGTCGATGCCGGCATCGACGATCAGCACGCCGCGCGCGTCGCGGCGCGCGGTGATGCCCAGCTCGGTCTGCCGTTCGAGGAGCGTGGCGAGCAAGGACTGTGCGAGTGCGTTGACGCTGAGCGATGCGGATGCGGTTGCATGCGCAACGTGTTCAACGAGGGGCGAATGAGCGTTCATGGGACACCTTCAGCAAGGGTTCGATGGCGGCGGCGCGGGCGGCGAGGGTGGCGCGCACCGCATCCACGGATGTGCCCGGCGCACAGGCTGCCGAGACAGTGCAAAGCGGCGTGCCGGCAGCAATCGCGCTGCCGGCCACGGGAATGTCGTGGCACCAGCCAAGCCGCCGCGCCTGATCTTCGAATGCGGGCGTGATGGCGTAATCTTCCTGCGCGAACACCACGAGTTGGCCGCGCACGGGCGGCGTGTGCGCGATGGCGCCTTCTACTGCTTCTACTGCTTCTACTTCGCGCGTTTCAAGAGACTCGCCCTGGCAAGCGCGCACGTGACGCGCGAGCAGCGGGGCATGGGGATCGCAGTCGTAGAGCGCCATCGTGGCCGACGGGCGCGCGTTGACTTCGAGGACGACGCAACCTTCGCCGTCGCTCAGGAAATCGAGGCTGTTGAGCCCCACGAGCCCGCTAGCCGCGACGATCGCCTGCACGGCGTGGCGCACCGCATCCGCGAGTGGGGCGCCCACCTGCACGGGGCCGATCGCGCCGCGCCAGGCGAACGGATGTTCCCCATGCCGCGAGACGAGCTGTTCGTTGATGCCCAGCACGGTCGCGTGGCGGCCATCGGCGAGAAAGAGCGCCGACATCGGTCGGCCTTCGCAAAACCGCTGGTAATAGACGCCGTCGCGCGCGTCATGGGCTGATCCGTTGGCTGAATCCGCAAGGCGAATATGCCAGCCGCCCGTACCCGAAGCCTCCTTGCGTAACCACCCGCTCATGTCGGGCGGGGGCTCCATCCGCGTGTCGGGAAAGGCAATGCCGTGCTCGCTCAACATGGAAAAAAAGCGGCTGGGCATACGCATGGCGTCATGGGCCGGCGCCGCATTGCCGATGAGCGGCAACCCCGCAATGGGCGTGCGCAGCAGCGCGGGGCAGGCCTCGAAGCCGCTGCCCGCGATCCAGCCCATCACGCCGGGCTCGAAGCTCGCGCGCTCCAGCGCCGCGCGCGTGCGCGCCGGATCGAGCGCGAGCGTCGCGGCCTGGCCGACCGGATGCCAGCGCTGCGCGGCGCCACGCGTATCGCTGTCGCCGAACAGGTCGAGCGCAATGACGCGCCAGCCCGCGCGACGCGCCGACTCCGCGAGCATCCGCGCGCAGAGCCCGGCCACGACAATGGCGGGCCGCGTCACGAACGCGCCTCTTTGCAGCGGTAGCCGCGGTAATGGTTGGGCTGCGCGTGGCGCATCGCGGCTTCGGGTGGGATCACGCGGGATCACACGGGCCTCACGCTGCCTGAACTTCGCTCTTGGCCTCACCTTCGGCCACGACCTCGCGTGCGAGCGCGAAGGCCTCTTCGAAGCCGAGGTAGACCGGCCTGGTGCTCGCGAGCATGCGTTCGAACAAGCGCCGCTGCACCTGGTATTTGACGTTGCCGATCGCCAGCGCGCCAATGCCGAGCGCACGGTGCATTCCGAACGGCTTGCCGTCGTCGGCGACGCCCACGCCGTCGATGCCGGCTGGCGGCACCGCGTTCACATCGGCGGCCACGAGTAGTTGGGACGCCTGATCGACTTGACGCGTGTTCATCACCTGCACGCCCGCCGCTGCGGTCGCGAACACCAGCTCGGCGCGCGCAAGCGTGGTGTCGAGCGCTTCGGTGAGCTGGGCATCGGCGCCGCGCGTCTGCACGTCGAAGCGCGCGTTGATGCGCCCGCTCGCGGCCTGTGCGGCTTCGAGACCTCGACTGCTGGCGATCGACACGAGCGCGCCCGCGCGCGCGGCCAGCACGCCCGCGATTACGCCCACGGGTCCCGTGCCGCCCAGCACGACCACGCGCTTGCCTTCGAGCGCTTCACCGTGCGTGCGCCGCAGATGCCATTCGACGCTCGCGACCAGCGCGGCCGCTGTCGTGTAGGCGCCGCTCGGGTCGGCGAACACGGAGACCTCGAACGGCGGCACCATCGCTTCGCGCGCGCGCTTGAGCATGTCGGCGGCCAGCACGACGTCGCGTCCGCCGATGAACAGACCCGTGCGCGCCACGCCTTTGGGGCCGCGCGAAAAGATGGCGTCCTGCGTGAGGGCCGCGATGTTGTCGATGCCGACGTCGGCGTAGGGCACGACGACCTGGTATCCCGCATCGACGGCCATGTTCACGTCGAATGGGCTCATCTGCCGGGTCGGCGTGAACATGTGGAGAATGAAGGGGCGTTCCATCGTTTGTCCGATGTGCAAGAGAGGTTGAAAGAGGGCGTCAGGCATTGCCCGGCGCATGAATGACGGTTGCGCCCGCGTTGCGCCCCTTGACGATTTCGAGCCGCAGCGTGGGACCGACCACACCGGCCTCGCGCGCCGCCGCCACGGCGTGGGCGGCCTCGTCGTGCGAGGCCAGGATCGCGAAGCCCGTGGGCCCCCACGAGCTTTGTCCAATGCCGGCGCGATGCCGCGCGCCGATCCAGTCGAGCACGCGCGCGACGGCCGCGCTCGTGTAGATACCGCCTTGCGAAGGCGCGAAATAGCGGCCAATGCGTTCCTGCAACTCGCTCACGCCGCGCGCGAACGGCGCGAAATCGTGCTCCGCGGCGGCCGGCAGGATCTGCATCAGCGCGAGGTGGCAGGCATGCGCGGCCAGCTCCTGCGGAAACGGCGGCAACGCGGCCATCGCCTGGCGTTCGGCGGGACCGGACAAGCCGCTGCGCGCGTCGTCGAGCACGAGCAGCACGCGCCATTCGTCGGGAAACGCCAGGCGCGACAGCACGGGCGGCAGCTCCGTTGCCGAGCGCGGACCGCCGTCGAGAATCAGCCCGCCTTGCTCGAAGCCCGCCACGCCAACGCCCGAGCGCGCGCCGCGCGCGAGTGCGAGTGCAAGCTGCGTAGCGTCGAGTTCGAGCCGATGCAGCCGCGCGAACGCATGACCGGCGCACAGCGCGAGCTGCGTGCCGGAGCCGAGGCCCGCATGAACCGGCAGCACGTGGCGCAAGCGCACATCGAGCGATTCGCGCCGGCCGCTCAGGCGCTTGAGCGCCTCGATATGCGCGCGCAGGCGCGGCAGCTCCTCGCTCGCATAGGGCGGGGCGGCGTAATGATCGCTGTCGCTTTCGTTGTTATCGCCAGGATTGTGGCTGCGGGCGAGCCGCATTTCGAGCGTCGTGCTGATGCCGTCGATCACGAGCCCGAGGCTGCCGAAGCGCCGGCCGAGTGACGCGCCCGGATCGAGAAAGCCCAGATGCAGTCGACCGGGTGCATTCACGGTGACGGCACTCGCGGCTTTCGTGGGGTATTGCGTCGTGGCGTATTGCGTCATGAGCGCTTCCTCGCATCGGTGAGCGGACGGCCTGGTCCGCCGACTCATGCAAGCGTCATGCCATACGGGCCGCGTGTGCGCGCAGATCGACTCAAGCGCCTGCGTGGAGCGGATGTATCGAGTGCGCGCTAGCGCGCAAGCGTCGCTCTGCTCGAACGCACACATGCGCCGTATCGGTGACAGTGTGTCACTCGTCTTGCCGGATGCGCACCGGGTGCGTGGGCAGATCCCCGTATTCGCGGGCGAGGTATGTCTCGGTGTTTTCCAGTACGAAGCGGCGGAACGACTGGCAGGTGGGCGAGAGCTGGCGCGCGTTCAGATGCACGATCTGCCACGCGCGGTCGATGGGCGTGCCGCTCACGTCGAGCAGCGCGATTTCGCGCGTGCGCAATTCGAGCCGCAACGTGTGCAGCGAAAGCAGGCTGATGCCCATGCCCGCCATCACGGCTTGTTTGATGGTCTCGTTGCTATCGAGCGTGACGATTTTCGCGGGAGAGAAAAGATGATGCTTGAACATTTGCTCGACGACGGTGCGCGTGCCCGAGCCCGGCTCGCGCATGAGGAAGGTCTCATGGCGCAGCTCCTGCACGTCGATGCGCCGCGCCGCCGCGAACGCGTGATCGCGCGCCGCGACGATCACCTGCGGGTTATACGCGAGCGGCTCGGCGATGGCGTCGAGATCGCGCGGCGGGCGGCCCATCACCGCGACGTCGATGGCGTTGTCCTGCAACATGCGCAACAGCGGCTCGCGTGGGGCGATCGTGAAGCGCACTTCGACCTTCGGAAACTGGGCGCAGTAGCGCGCAATCAGTTGCGGCACGAAATAGCGCGCGGTGCTTACGAGGCCAACTGAGATCGCGCCGCTGTCGGCAAGCAAGAGCGACTGCAACGCATCCTGGGCGTCCTTCACCTCGCCCAGGATTCGCTGCGCATGATGCGCGAGCGTGGTGCCGGCTTCGGTCAGCACGATGCGGCGCGCGATGCGCTCGAAAAGCGGCAGGCCGACGGCTTCTTCGAGCTGCTTGATCTGCATGGAGACAGCCGGCTGCGTGAGATGAAGCTCTTGCGCCGCGCGCACGAAGCTCACGTGCTCCGCGGCGGCGGCGAAGATCTGCAACTGGCGCAGCGTGAGCGTGCGAACGAAGTTGAGCATGACTAACCCGAAGAAGCGCTGGCGCGCGAACAGGTAAGGGATCCCTTATAGGATGGCTAAGAATATCTGAATTTCGCTGATTCGATCAGCGCTTTATCGTTGAGCCGTGTTGTGCAAAGCGGGCGTTCGAATCGAACGCCGGCGAAGTCCAGGTGAAAAGCGCAGATGAAAAGCGCAGGTGAAAACGCGCGGTGTCGACGCGGCTGGCGAGGCCAGCCGCAGTAACGGGTCGCGGAGGTTGGCAGGCATCTTGCTCTTGCTGCCGGTATTCGTGCGGGCCGCGCATTTCGCGCGGTGCGAAGCTTTCTGAACTCCTGCAATGAGGCGACCATGCCATCCCGATACATGACGCTCGACGACTTCCTTGCACGCGCACTGGACGGCGCACACGACGAAGCCGGTGCATACCGCCTGCGTAGCGTAATCGGCGAGATCGCGCTTGCGGTGCGCGCCATCGCAGCGATGATCGAGAGGGTCATGCTCGATGGCAGCGCGGGCGCAGGCGCCCAGGCGCTCGCGCGCCAATTGATGATGGGGCTGTGCGAGCGCAGCGCGTGTATAGCGGGCTATTCAGCGGCGCAAACGAACAGCACATGGGCCACGACGGCAACCGCTCGCAAAGGCTATCTGCTGGCCTTCGAAGCGCTCGACGGGGCAGCGCAAATCGCGGAAAACGGCGTGGCGGGCAGCATTTTTTCGGTGCGCGAGGCTGCGAGCGAATCGACGGATAAGGACGCGCGGGAGGCCGCATGGCGGCGCGGCGGCGATGCCCTGCGCGCGGCGGCCCATGCGCTCTACGGCCCTTCGACGCTGCTCGTCTTGACACTCGGACGCGGCACCCACGGCTTCACGCTCGATCGCGCGAGCGGCACCTTCGTGCTCACGCACCACGCGATGCGCGTGCCGGAGGGGGGCGTCGAACTCGCGATCGACGGCGCGCGCGAGCACGCCTGGGAGCCGCCGGTGCTGCGCTATGTGCGCGAATGCCGGGCGGGCAGCGTGGGCGAGCGCGAGCACGACTTCAGCCTGCGCTTTGGCGGCTGCGCGGTTGCCGACCTGCATCGCATCCTGGTGCGCGGCGGCGTGAGCATCGTGCCGCGCGAGCCCCGCGAGGCGCAGGGCGCAAGCGGCCTGAACCTGGTGCACATGGCACAGCCGCTCGCGTGGCTGATCGAGCAGGCGGGCGGCGCGGCCAGCACGGGACGCGAGCGTGTGCTCGATTTGCGGCCCGGCGCACTCGACGAGCGCACGGGCATGGTGCTGGGAACGACGCGCGAAGTCGCGCGGCTCGAGCGCTATTACGGCGAGTACGAGCGTGGCGTGGACCGGCCGTTCGATTCGCCGCTCTTTAACGAGCGTTCGCTGTTCCGGCCCGAAGCCTGCGCCTGAGCGAGAGACCATGTCGATCAAACATCCGATCGTGGCGGTCACCGGTTCGAGCGGCGCGGGCACGACCACGGTAATGAACAGCTTTCAGCACATTTTCAGGCGCGAGAAGCTGAAGGCGCAGATCGTGGAGGGCGATGCGTTCCACCGTCACGACCGCGAGGGCATGCACATCGCGATGAAGGAGGCGGAAGAACAGCGCCAGCAATTCAGCCACTTCGGTCCCGATGCGAACTTGCTGGACCGGCTCGAAGATCTGTTCAGGCAGTACGGCGCAACTGGCCGGGGCCGCGTGCGCAAGTATATCCACGACGAAGCCGAAGCGCTGGAATACGACGTGGAGCCGGGCAAATTCACCGCGTGGACCGACGTCGAGCCGGACACCGACCTGCTCTTTTACGAGGGGCTGCATGGCGGCTTCGTCGGCCACGGCATCGACGTGGCGCAGCACGCGGATCTCCTCGTGGGCGTGGTGCCCATCATCAACCTCGAGTGGATCCAGAAACTGCATCGCGACAAGACGTTGCGCGGCTACTCGCAGGAAGCGGTGATGGACACCATCCTGCGCCGCATGCCCGACTACGCGCATTACATCTGTCCGCAGTTCAGCCGAACGCACGTGAATTTTCAGCGGGTGCCGACCGTGGATACGTCCAATCCATTTACGGCGCGCGATATACCGAGCGCCGACGAGAGCTTTGTGGTGATCCGCTTCGCCAATCCGAAGGGGATCGATTTTCCCTATCTGCTGACGATGCTGCAGGACTCGTTCATGAGCCGGCCCAACGTGATTGTCGTGCCGGGCGGCAAGATGGGGCTCGCGATGCAACTGATCTTTACGCCGATGATCCTCAAGATGATCGATCGGCAACAACGCGCGGCCTGAGGGCCCGAGGACCTGACGGCGCGCCTAACAACAGGAGATACTTTCATGCAAGTCATGTCGCGCAAACTGCCCATCGACGCTGTCCTGTTCGATCTTGCCAGCACCTTGCATGGCAAGCGCATCGGCGGCCAATTGGCGGAGCTTTTTCCCGATGTCGAGATCGCGCTCGATGGATTGCGGCGCATGGGGTTGAAGCTCGGAATGGTGACCGACAAGGCGATGGATGCGGTCGAACCTGTGCTGCAGCGCTTTGGGCTGTCGATGTGGTTCGATATTGTGGTGGATGGTGGCGCTGTCGCGCAGCGTAAGCCGCATCCGGCGCCGCTGTTGCATGCCTGTGAGGCGCTGGCGGTGCAGCCTGCTCATGCGCTTTATGTAGGGGATTCCGAGAATGATGCGCTCGCCGCGCAGGCCGCCGGGATGCAGTTGGTTCGGGTGAATTATGTTGGGGGCTCCGCTCGTTCTGGGGGTGGTGATCAGGCGGAATCGCCTTGTCTGCAGGTGATCGATTCGCTTGGCGAGTTGCTGGAGTTGATTGGGAGTCCCCAGCAGCCTAAACGCACCAGGCGTGTCGTGCAGGCCGGTTATCGGCATGATGATTGGGCTGGGTTGTATATCTGAATTTCTTTTTTCTTGTTTTTTGCTGTTTCGCGTTTCCTTGTATTCGTGTCGGTCTATTAGTGTTGCCCCTGTGCGGGGCGGCACCTACTTTTCTTTGCAGCGGCAAAGAAAAGTAGGCAAAAGAAAGCCGCTCAAACCGCTAGTGTGACGCCGTCCACCACTTGCCCGTAATCGGAGCGGTTCCGGAGCGTCTGTCACCACGCGCCGTACAACGGAGTGACCAAGGACTCATCCCTCCGGCGGCGCTACGCGCGCCGTGGGGCATAATCCAAAACCAGAGGAATGCATACGAATCGATGCAGCACGTGCGTATTCGAGTGCCACGGCAGAACCCTTGGTTTCCCCTGCATACCCGACCGCTGCGCGCGTAGCGAGCAGCGGGATGAATGAGCCCTTTGTCACTAACATTGAAGGTGCGAGATGACGGATGCCCCGGAACCACTTCGACTAACGGCAAGTGGTGGACGGCGTCACACTAGCGGTTTGAGCGGCTTTCTTTTGCCTACTTTTCTTTGCCGCTGCAAAGAAAAGTAGGTGCCGCCCCGCACAGGGGCAACACTAATAGACCGACACGAAAGCAAGGAAACGCGACAAATAGACAAGGCACCAAAGCACCAAAGCGTGCATAACATCATCGCTTGATCCGAACCCTGCGCATTTTCCGATACAACGTATTACGCGTAACGCCCAAAGCATTAGCGACTTCGCTAACATTCCATCGATGCATATCCAGCAATCCCATAAGCGCATCGCGCTCCGCCTGCAGGATGGCATTGAGCGGCTCGCAGCCATCATCACCATCGTCACGCTGATCGATGTCCCCATCGCCATCCGATGCCATCGCAAGCGGCGTATACCCGCTTGCATCGCCCCTCTGCACAGCGGGCAGCACCGCCCCCCCAACGAGCTCCGCAGGCAGATGCGCTGCAGTAAGCTCCGGCCCGTCGCACAGCGCGGCAGCCGTGCGCAGCACATTGCGCAGTTGGCGCACGTTGCCCGGCCACGCACTCGCAAGCAGAATCCGCCGGGCGTCCCGGCCCAGCATCGGCGGTACTTCGTTATCCTGCTCAAGCAGATGAAGAATCAAATCGAGCTTGTCTTCGCGCTCGCGCAGCGGCGGCACGCTCACCGCCACACCGTTGAGCCGGTAGTAGAGGTCTTCGCGAAACTGTCCGTTAGCAACAAGCGCAGCAAGGTCGCGATGGCTCGCGCTGATAAGCTGGAAATCGACCTTGATGACCGCCTCCGAGCCAAGCGGTGTCACTTCGCGCTCTTCGAGCACGCGCAGCAGCCGCGCCTGGAGTGCGAGCGGCATGTCGCCGATCTCGTCGAGAAAGAGCGTGCCGCCGTTGGCCTGCAGGATCTTGCCGCGCCGTCCCTCGCGCTGCGCGCCTGTGAATGCGCCCGCGCGATAGCCAAACAATTCGCTTTCGATCAGATGCTCGGGCAACGACGCGCAATTGATCGCGACGAACGGCCCGTCGCGGCGCGCGCTGGCCGCGTGCAGCGCATTGGCGAACACGTCCTTGCCTGAGCCCGTCTCGCCGCGCACGAGCACGGCGATGCCGCGATCGATCACGCGTTCGCCAAGGCGCAACTGGCTCGCGAGATGCGCGTCGCCAAATTCGACGCGCGGGCCACCCGAAGCACGCCCGGGGTTGCGCGCGGGCGCGCGGCGTGGCGTGGCCGTTTCGCCCTCGTGCGGTTTTTGGGGATCTAGCGCGGCGGCAGGCTGCACCATGGTCCGGCCCATGTTCGCCACGGTTTGCTTGAGCGGTGCTTGCGCGACCGCGAAGAAACGATTCGGCGCATGAGCGCGATACACGGCAACCGGGTGAAACGAGCTCTGCACACTGCGCGCGACGAGATCGGCGAGTGTGGCGTTGAAGAGATCGGTGATGCGCTTGCCGGCGATTTCGGCCAGCGTGCCAAAGCCGAGTTGAAACAGCGCGCTGCGGTTCGCGCCGAGCACGAGGCCGCTCTCGTCGATTGTCAGTTTGCCGGCATGCAGCGTATTCACGAATTCCGGGCGGCTATGAAAGTGCACCATGTGCGCCTGCGTGTGGCGCGCATCGAGCAGACGGTTCTCGATCATCTGCCGCGACATGCCCACCAGCACGAGCGAATGTTGTTGCTGCAACTGCGAGCGGCTCGTCACGTCGAGCACGCCCGCGAGCGCGCCGCGCTCGTCGAATACGGGCGCGGCCGAGCAGGTGAGGGCGGCATAGCGCGAGAAGAAATGCTCGTGCTGGCGCACGGCGAGCGCTTCGCCTTCGGCAAGGCAGGTGCCCATGCCGTTGGTGCCCGCTTCGCGCTCGCTCCAGACCGCGCCCGCGCAAAAGCCCCAGTCTTCCACTTGCTCCGCGAAGCTTGCCGAGGACACGAGATGCAGGATCACGCCGTCCGCGTCGCTGAGCACGACTGCGAGATCGGCATCGCCCAGTTGTTGATAGAGCGTCGTCATTTCGAGCTTTGCGCAGCCGATCAGATCGGCGAGGCGCTCGCGGCGCTGCGCGAGTTCGATGCTCGTGAGCACGGGCGGTGGGCGGCAGGCATCGGGGTCGAGCCCGTAGTCGTTCAGGCAGCGCGTCCACGAGCGCACGATGGCCGCGCTCGGCTCGTAGTGTCCGAGCCGCTGGCGCAATACGCTGTCTATGCCGCTCGCGCGGGCCGGCCGCTCAATACATTCATCGGCATATTGGGTTGACTGCATGACACGTGTCTCCGGAGTCTTCGATTGCCAATAATGAGCACATCGATGGGCGTAGCGCCGTTGAATGGCGGCGCTGCTGCCAGCCTGATGGAGCCAATTATTTGCAGTCAAATTTCTGGTGACAATTCGCCTTATGGGGCTACCTCCTTGTGGGTAGAGGTTTGTTTTTTCGTGTTTCCTTCGCGTTTCCTTGTGTTCGCGGTGGCTTTGTCGCGTTTCCTTGCTTTCGTGTCGGTCTATTAGCGTTGCCCCTGTGCGGGGCGGCACCTACTTTTCTTTGCAGCCGCAAAGAAAAGTAGGCAAAAGAAAGCGGCTCAAACCGCTAGTGTGACGCCGTCCACCTCTTGCCCGTGATCGAAGTGGTTCCGGGGCATCTGTCACCTCGCACCTTTAAACGTAGTGACAAAGGGCTCATTCATCCCGCTGCTCGCTACGCGCGCAGCGGTCGGGTCTGCCAGGGAAACCGGGGGTGCTTATGAACGAGCGAAAATGCACGCGTCCTATCGATGCGCATGCGCTCCACTGGTTTGGGGTTATGCCCCACGGCGCGCGTAGCGCCGCCGGAGGAATGAGCCCTTGGTCACTCCGTTGTACGGCGCGTGGTGACAGACGCTCCGGAACCGCTCCGATAATGGGCAAGTGGTCCACTGCGTCACACTAGCGGTGTGAGCGGCTTTCTTTTGCCTACTTTTCTTTGCCGCTGCAAAGAAAAGTAGGTGCCGCCCCGCACAGGGGCAACGCTAGCAGACCGACACGAATACAAGGAAAGGCCAAGGCTGTAGGTGCCGCCCCGCACAGGGGCAACACTAATAGACCGACACGAAAACAAGACAAGGCCACCGCCCCCAGCGCCCCACCAAAATCAGCCCACCGCAGGCTCTAGCGCTCTCTCGACCCCTGCTCATGCCTCCAAACCACGGCCTCGAGCCTCGAATGCAGATCAAGCTTACGCAGCACATGCTTCACATGAACCTTCACAGTCCCCACGCTGATACCAAGCTTGCGCGCAATGACCTTGTTACACATCCCTTCAACAAGGTAATCGAGCACCTCGACTTCACGCGCGGTGAGATCCGATTGCGCGGGCGCCATGCGCTGGCCGCCCGAGAGGGCCTGCACGAGACTCCCCGTGACCGCGTCGCTGAGCACGGCCGCGCCCGCCAATGCTTTTTGCAGCGTGATGCAAAGATCCTCGGGATCCATGTCCTTGAGCAGATAGCCATGAGCGCCCGCGCGCAGCGCGGCGACCACGTCGCGCTCATGATCCGAGACGGTCAGCATGATGAAGCGCGCGTTCACGCCAGCGTCGCGCATCAATTGAAGGGTCTCGATGCCGCTCACTTCCGGCATGTTCAGGTCGATCAATACGACTTCAGGCTTCAGGCGCGCGGCCATCTCCACGCCTTCGCGGCCCGAGGCGGCTTCGCCCGCGATCGAGAACAGCGGATTCATCTGGATGAGCTGCGCGACGCCTTTGCGAAAGAGTGCATGGTCGTCGATAAGCAAAACGGAATGGGGAGGCATGGCGTTTCCTTGGCGCGTTAACCAGACTACCTGTCTCTACTGGAACGGCGTGTTCGGTGTCTTGCCGCGCTTGCTTGCGTCATTGCAATGCACAGCGGGCACAACAACCGGATCTTTTCTTGATTAGAGGTTCAAGTCTACGCGTGGAATCCCGATGGACAAAATTCACTGATAAGAAAAAAAACGGGCCAGTCATGGCGAACCGGCCCAAATCTCTTCTCACTACCCCCGCATTACTCTGTCAAGCCTAAAAATGACTGCGCAATTCCTCGGCAATGTCGAAGATGTCGCCCACGATGCCGTAGCGCGCGATCGTGAAGATCGAGGCTTCGGGGTCGGTGTTCACGGCAATGATGTTGTCCACGTGTTTCATGCCGGCCATGTGCTGCACCGAGCCCGAGATGCCCATCGCGATGTACATCTTGCAGGCCGCCGCGGTCTTGCCGGACTGGCCCACCTGGTGTGCTTTGGGCAGCCAGCCCGAGTCGGCGATCGGCCGCGAGCAGCCGAGCGTGGCGCCCACGGTCTCCGCCAGTTCGCGGAATTGCTCGACGTGCGTTTCCTCGCCGATGCCACGGCCCACCGAGAGGATGAATTCCGCGCCCGGGATGTCGACGTCGCCGCTCGCCGCCGGTTCCTCGAACGCCAGGTGTGTGCTGCGCGGTGTGAGCGCCGGCGCCGCGAAGGTGTTCACGGTGGGGCTGCCAGCGGCGTCGGGCGCTTTGAAGGCGCCGGGGCGCAGGGTCACGAGCGCCGTCTCCTTGCCCGGAAACTCGATCTCCATGTTGACCTTCTGCCCGTAGCCCGAGCGCGTCGCGAGCCAGTCCGAGCCGTCGCGCGCGAGCCCGAATGCGTCGGTCGTGAATCCGTAGTTGCCCTTGGCCGCGAGCGGGGCGGCATAGCCTAGTGTGTCGATCGTGTGCGGTAGCAGCACGAGCGAGGGTTTGCGCGCCTCGATGATTGCGCGGGCAACGTTTTCGTAGATCTCCGGATCGAAGGTGTCGGTGCTCGTCTGCACGGTGACGATTTCGTCGACGCCCGCGAGCTTGAGGCTTTCCACCCAGGCGTCGGGCTGCGCGCCCAGCACCGCGACGGTGACGGTTTCGCCGCTCGCTTCCTTCGCCTGCACGGCCGCGCCGAGCACTTCGAGACTGACCGGGCGCAGTTGCCCTTGACGGTGTTCCACCAGAACCAGAATGCCGCTCATTTCGCTTCTCCCCTGAATTCCTTGATCAGACCGGCCAGGCGCGCTGCCTGCTCGGCGGGCGTGCCTTCGATCATTTGCGCGCGGCCCGTGGCCGGCACATAGACGCGCCGGATGCGCGAGAGCGATCCCGCCGCGCCGGTTTCACTGGCGGCAAGGCCGAGTTCGTCCGGCGTGAGCGTTTCGATGGGCCGTTGCGCGGCTTGCTTGATGCCGCGCAGCGAGGCGTAGCGCGGCGTGTTGATGCCGAGCTGGATGGTCAGCACGGCGGGGCATTGCACCTCGACGGTGGCGTATGCGCCGCCTTCCAGCTCGCGGCGCGCGGTGGCCGTTTTCGCGCCGGGGGCGTAATCGAGCCCCGCCACAACCGCTGCGTGCGGCCAGTCGATCAGGCCCGCGAGCGCCATGCCGGTCACGCCATAGGCGTGATCGGAGGCCTGTACGCCCGCGAAGATCATGTCCGGTGCTTCCTTGCGCGCGAGCGCGGCCAGCACCCGGGCGATGGCGACCGGGTCGGCGTCTTCGAGTGCGTCGCTCCAGATGCGCACCGCGCGGTCCGCGCCTTTCGCGAGGCACTTGCGCAGTTCGTCGTCGGCGCCCTCGGGGCCGACCGTGGCCACTACGATTTCGATGTCGCCGTTCGCGCCTTCCTTCAGGCGCATCGCTTCTTCCAGTGCGTAGTGGTCCCACTCGTTCAGGTCGAAGACGTGAAAATCGGCGCTGACGTCGCGGCCGTCGTCGTTCAGCTCGAAGTCTTCATCGAGCGAAGCGACCTGCTTGATTGTCACTAGTATTTTCATCTTGACTCCATGGTGTTCGTCGGACAGGGCGAATCGTGTTGCACGTCGCTTTCGTGCGGCTCGTGTTGCTCGTGCGGCTCGTATTGCTCGTGTTGCTTGCGTTGCTCGTGTTGCGTTGCATCGTCATCCAGCGGATGGGGAGAAACGGCGGCGGGCTGCGGCGCATCGGCAGTCGTGGAGGCGAGCGGGCCGAGCGCGCGTCCGAAATGACCGAACAGGCGCGCGCGGACTTCACGGTCGGGGTCGAACCGCATGCGCCAGCGGTCGGCGTCCGTGAGGTTCGGATGTTCGAACACCAGCACGCGGTGCAGCGGGTAGGACTCGTGGCGCAGTTGCAGCAGCACGCGCCGCGAGGCCTCGCGATTCAGGATCACGCCGCGGCGCACGTCGGCCACCGGGTGGGCGGCGAGCCGTGCGAGTTGCGCCTGCGGGGTCGCGCGATGGCGTGCGATGCCGGAGAGCACGTCGACGTCTTCGTCGGCGGCCAGGCGCCGCAGCAGCGCGCCCGGCAGATCCTCGCGCAGCGCGACGCCCGCGCGGACCCACGCCACCGGGTCGGCGGCAAGCTGCGCGACGAGGCGCGCGGGGCAGTCCGGGTGGCGCGCCACCGCGCGGCGCACTTCCGGTTCGCTGTCGTTCACGAGCCGCTCGAGCCACTCGGCGGGGCAGGCCGGATTGCGCGCGAGCGTGCGGCGCACCCACGGATCGTCGTTGCCGATCAGCCACTCCACAACCTTCAGCGGCAGGTCGCGGCGCGTGGCCACCACGCGCCGCACGATGGCTTGCGCATCGAAGCACAGGCCGATCAGCGCGCCAGCGGCCGTGTTCGCATTGAGCGCGGCGGCGCGGCGCACGCCGGGGTCTTCGTCGCGGGCAAGCTGCGCGAGGATCGCGGTGGGCGTGCGAGTCTGGAGCGCGAGGCTGCGCCGCTCGGCCGGCGATGATGGCAGTGTGTGCAGCAGCAAATCGGGGCAGCACGGATGGCGCAGCACCTGGGCGCGCACCGCGCTCGTGTGCGTGCTTTTCCAGAGTTGCAGCAGCGTTTGCGGATCGGTCGCGAGATGGATCGCGAGCAGGCGCTGCAACACGGCGATGCCGCGCTGCTCGACGAGCGTGAGCAGTTCCGAGGGCACGCCGACGTTCTCGCAGAGCGCGCGCAGCACCTCGATGTCCTCGCTTTGCGCGGCGAGCGCGGCAAGCAGCGCGTGGGGCGCTTTCGCGTGCCGCGCGAGCAGGCAGGCGAGGCGCTGGGCCGGCGCTTCGTGCTCGTCGACGAAAAGCGCGAGTGCGTCGCCGGGCGTGGCGGGGTTTCTCGCGAGGCGCATTTTCAGCGTCTCGTCATGGTTCGCCGCCGCGAGCCGCGCGAGTTGGGCGAGCACCGCGCCGTGGGCGAACGTGCAGGCCGCGAGGGCGAGGCAGTCGCGCCGCGCCACGAAGAGCCGCGCGCCGAGGCGCGCGCGGTCCGCGTCGTCTGCGTGCGGGTAGAGCGCGGCGGCCGCGTAGACGTCGTCGGCGGCCAGCGCAAGCTCGACCAGCTCGCGCCAGTGCCGGCGCATCGTCGGCGTGCGCGCTCGCCGCTGCCTCGCGCGCTGCTCGGGCATCACGGGCATCACGGGCACCGCGTGCTGCTGCTCGTGATGCTCGTGTTGCGCGTGCTGCTCGTGCGTTTGCTGCATCTCGCGCGTGCCGTGCTGCGCGTGCCTGCCGTGCATCGCGTGCGCGCGCTCTTGCGGGTTGGCGGAGCTGGGCGTCATCTCGGGCAATCCTCGTCCGGGGCTCGGTTATGGCTCGGTTATGACTCAGTTGGCGCTCAGTTAGCGCTCAGTTAGCGTTCAAATAACGTGCAGTGGCGTTCATGCCGCGTTCATGCAGCGGCGATGGCGCGCACGTCGCCAGCAGGTTCCGCATCGTCGCTGGCCGGTTCCGCGAGGCTCTCGGCGATCAGTTCGATCAGCTCGCGCACGACGAACTTGCCTTCGTAGCCGCTCGTCTTCAGCGCGTCCTCGAACATCGTCAGATCCTTGGGGCAGCAAACCACGAACACCTCCAGTCCTTCGATACGCGCAGCCTCGTGCATGCGGTTCTGCGACGGCTTTTCCTTGCCGACCGGATCGCTCATCCAGATCCGGCCGCCGCCGGCGCCGCAGCAAAACGAGTTGTCGCGCGAGCGGGGCATCTCCACGAGATCGCAGCCGAGCGCCGCGAGAATCTGGCGGGGCGCGTCGTAGCCCTTGTTGAAGCGCCCGAGATGGCACGGGTCATGGAAGGTCACGCGGTAGCCGAGTTTGCGCTTCGGCTTCAGCGCGCCTTCGCTGAACATGCGCGCAACGAGGCTCGTGTAATGCTCGATCTCGAACTTGCCGCCGAAGTCGGGGTACTCGTTGCGGATCGTGTTGTACGAGTGCGGGTCGGTCGTCACGATGCGGCGGAAATTCGACTGCCTGAGCAGCGCGATGTTGTTCTCGGCGAGCAGCTCGTAGAGGCCTTCCTCGCCCACGCGGCGCACGTCGTTGCCCGCGTTCGACTCGCCCTCGTAGAGCAGACCGAAATCCACTCCCGCGTTATGCAGCAGCGTGGCGAAGGCCTGGGTCACGCGCTGGTTGCGCGGATCGAACGAGGCATAGTCGCCCACGAACCACAGCAGATCGACGCTCTCCTTGCGTGCGTCCTTGATCTGGAAGGGCAGCGGCTTGGTCCATGCGGCGCGCTTGCGCTTCGATTCGTTAAACGAATTGCCGTTCTTGTGGATCGCCTGCAACGTCTTTTGCACTTGCGGTTCCATCTCGCCTTCTTCGACGAGCTTGCGGCGCATCTGCACGATGATGGGCACGTGCTCGACCGCCACCGGGCAGATCTCCACGCAGGCCATGCAGGTGCGGCACGACCAGACGGTTTCCATGAACACCTGGCCGATGCCCTTGCCATGCACGTCGAGTTTCACCTCGTCGGGCAAGGTGTTTTTTTGCAGCGCCTCGTTGGCGAACTCGCGCAGCGAGAGGATCACGTCGCGCGGCGAGAGCGGTGCGCCCACGGCGTTGGCGGGGCAGGCCTCGTGGCAGCGGCCGCACTTCGTGCAGGCGTCGAGATTGAGCAGGTGCTTCCAGGTGAAGTCGGTGATGGTCTTGTAGCCCACGCGCTCGCTGCCGGGCTGAGCGCCTTTAGCACCCCCAGCACCCGCAGCACCCTCGGCGCCTTCTACAACCTCGGCGGCCTCGATGCGCGGCAGGCGCTGCGCGGCGAGCGGATCGCGCATCATCAGCGAGCCCGAGGCCGTGAAGATGTGCTTGACCTTCGTGTACGGAATCAGCGCGATAAAGGTGAGCGCGAGCAGGCCGTGGAACCACCAGAGGCCGGTGCGCATCACGTAGGCGGCCGAGGCGCTCACGCCCACGCCCTTGAAGATCTCCGCGATGAGCGCGGCCACCGGCGACCACCAGCGCGTGTCCCACACCACGGCGCGCTCTTGCAGCCAGACGAGGCGTAGCCCGCTCAGCACGAAGCCGGTGATGCCGATCAGCACGAGCGTCCAGAGGAACGCCCAGTCTTCGCGACGGTAGCCGCTACGGTCGTAGTCGGGGTCGCCGGGCTGGCGGTCGGGGCGCTTGTAGTCGAGCTTGGGCGGCTTGATCCAGCCGCGGCGCGCCATCATGTAGATGAGCCCGGCGATCATCGAAACACCCGCCACGTTCATTACGAGCTTGAACAGCAGATAGAAGTCGCCGTTCCAGAAGTGAAAGCCGAGAAAGCGCGCGGTGATGTCGTAATCGACGGTGACGGTGGCGGTGCCGAGAAACAGCACGGCGAAACCGTAGAAAATCATCCGGTGCGCGCGGCCCGCTGCGGGGTCGCGGCGCGCGACGGTGCGGTGGCTCAGCACCACGCGCACCATGTCCTTGAAGCGCGCTTGCAGGTCGATCTTGCCGAACGATTTCGACAAGCGCTGCCCGCGCCGGTATTTGCGGATCTGGACGTAGACCCCCCACGCGAATACGCCGACCGCCGCGAGGCCGATGAGATAGAACAGCGCGATCGCAAACGACGGGAAGCCCTCGAACAGGATGCGCGTGACGGTCGCGGGGTCGAAAGTCGCTGAGGTCTGCATGGCTCGTCCGTTGATTGAAGGGGAAAAAGGGAGGCGCTTTTTTCAGGCAAAGCGCGCCCGTGCCAGGCCGTCGAGCGCGCCTGAGCAGGACTTGTGCACCGTGTGCCCGCCGTTGCGGGCGTCACGGTGGCGGGGCGGATCCCGGCCCAAGCCGGGACTCCGCTGCCTTACTTCTTGTAGTGGATCTGGTAGGTGCCTTCGGGCAGGTGCGGCGTGCCCCAGACCGCCACTTCCCGCTTGTACGGCAGCGGAAACTGCGGGTTCGCTTCCTCGATCTCGCGCGCGACGCGGTGGCCCGTGAAGGTCGCATCGGCAATCAGGCGCGGGGCTTCGGCATCGCCGATCAGGTACACGCCCTTGACGCCCTTGCTCTCCCACTGATCCTGCTTCGCCTTGATCTCGCGGTACAGCGTGTCGTTCGAGCGGCGGCCCGTGACGAGCACGAGCGAGTCGAACTCGAGCCAGCGGTGCGTCTTGTTCGCATCGCGCGGCAGTTGGCCCGCGCCCCGGTAGGTGCGCTTCGAGCCGTCGCCCCAGATGTTGTAGATCTCGATGCGGCCTTTCTCGATGCGGCTCGCGAAGTGGTCGCCCAGTTCGGTCACGTGCAGCTCATGGAGCCGGCGCATCATGTTCGGATACTCGAGCGTGAAGTGCATGTAGTTCGCGAGATGCACGCCGCTCACGATCGTGACTTCATGGCCCGCCGCCGCGAGCTTTTCTGCGAGGCTCGGCGCCATGAAGTAGGTATCCGCGTTGAGGATCACGACCCGCTTGCCGATGGGCTTCTTGCCGCCCATCACCTGCTCGGGCGTCAATTGATCGGGCTGCGAAGCATCGGCGCCGGGAATCGGATCGTGCGTGAGGCAGTTGGTGCCGTCGCCGACCCAATGCGCACCCGTTGCGATCACAACCTTTTCCGCGCCGTAGTCGAGCACGTCGTCGGCGGTGAGCGGCTTCACGCCGAGCGCGAGCTGGCTCTGCTTGTTCTTCTTCAGCAGCTTGGTGATCTGCGTCTCGCGATAGTCGCGGTGATAGCCCCATTCACCGAGGCCCGGCAGCGTGACCACGCTGTTCAGATGGCCGCCGATCTTCTCGGCGCTATCCACGAGGTGGACCGTGTAGCCGCGCTGCATCAGCACGCGCGCGCACTCCGAGCCCGACGGGCCCGCGCCCACCACGAGCACCGAGTCCTCCGACTTGCACTCCTCGAACTTTTCCGGGTGCCAGCCGCGCCGATACTCTTCGCCAGCCGTGGCGTTCTGCGTGCAGATCATCGGCGGGCCGCCGATTTCCCAGCGCGAGATGCAGACGTTACAGCCGATGCACACGCGCACGTCGTCGACGCGGCCTTCCTCGATCTTCTTCGGCAGGAACGGGTCGGCGATCGACGGACGCGCCGCGCCGATGATGTCCGCATAGCCCTTCGTGACGATCTCGGTCATCTTCTCCGGGTCGGTGAAGCGGCCCACGCCCAGCACCGGCTTTTTCGAAACCTGCTTGATGAACTTGGTCCACGGGACCTGGTGGCCTTGCAGATAGAAGCGCGAGGGGCCTGCGTCCTCGCCCCATTCGGCGATGTCGCCCACGTCCACGTCCCAGAGGTCGACCAGCGAGTCGGCCATTTCGACGAACTTCATGCCGTCCTTTTCGACTTCGACGCCGCCCGCGCCATAGAGCGAGTCCACGGCAAAGCGTGTGGCGATGGCGCAGTCGCTGCCCACGGCGCGGCGCACTTTCTCCAGCGTTTCGAGCCAGAAGCGCGCGCGGTTTTCGAGCGAGCCGCCGTAGCCGTCGGTGCGCTTGTTGTAGTAGGGCGAGAGGAATTGCAGCGGCAGATACGAGTGCGCGCCGTACACATAGACGATATCGAAGCCCGCGTCGCGTGCGCGCAGCGCCGCCTCGACATAGTATTGCTGCACGTCGCGGATATCGTCGAGATCCATCTCCTTGCAGTACGTGAGCGTTTCGAACTCCGAAGCGTACTGGCTCGGGCCGCGCGGCGTGGCGCGGCTTTCCATGCAGGGCGCGTGCGCGCCGCCGTACCACATTTCAATGCCCGCGAGCGCGCCGTACTTGTGGACTTCCTCGGTCATCGCGCGCAGATTGCGCACGTCGCCTTCATCCCAGATACGTGCCGAGAGACGGTGCGTGTCGTCCGACTCCGGATGGATCGAGCAATATTCGGTGTTCATCGCCGCCCAGCCGCCTTCGGCCTTCATCGAGCGGTGCGCGGCCTGGAAACCGGGCAGATTGCTGCCCGCGCCAATGCAGTGCGGGACTTGATAGAAGCGGTTGCGCAACGTCTTCGGGCCGATCTGGATGGGCTCGAACAGCACGTCATAGCGGGGATCGCGGGACATGGGGACGTATCTCCTGATGTGTTTGGTGTGCTTGTGGGGTTACGTGGGTGTTCAGGCCGCGACGCGCGTGCGCACGCGTTGCGGGTCATAGAAGGGCGTGCGGGTGACGGTGCCGCTGAAGGTGCCCGCAGCGTCGTGAATCTCCACCTTGGTGCCGAGCGCCGTATGCGAGGGCTTCAGGTGCACCATCGCGAGCGACTGCATCAGATACCGGCTGAACGTCGCGCTCGTGACCACACCGACCTGCTCCTTGCCGATAAAGATCTTCGCGCCCGCGCTCACCGCGCCGTCGTGCTTCACGAGCACGCCGGCCTGCTTGAAACGCTCCTTGCCGCGCGCGTTGAGCAGCGCCGCCTTGCCGACATAGTCGCCGGGCTTCTCGACGTCGATCATCCAGTCGAGGTTCAGCTCCCACGGCGTGACATCGCCCTCGGGCATGTCGAAGGGGTAGAAGAGCAGGGCGGCTTCGATGCGGGCGAGTTCGAGCGAGGTCCACGAGGCGGGCACGAGACCAAGCGGCTTGCCCGCTTCGAGAATGGCGTCCCATAGCGCGATGGCGTCGCTCGCGCTGCACGAGACTTCGAAGCCCTGCTCGCCGGAATAGCCGCCGCGCGAGATGATGATCTTGCGGTCGAACAGCCGGGTTTCGACGTGCGCGAAATACGGCAGCTTCGCGAGATCGATGCCGATATGGGGTTGCAGGATGGCTGCGGCGCGCGGGCCTTGCAGCGAGAGCATGTGCACGTCGAAGTCCTGATGCCATTCGACATTGCGGCCCTGCGCGGCGCGGCGCAGATGCGCCTGGGTCGTGCCGCCGCCGTGCGAGATGCGGTATTGATTCGGCGCGTCGTAGATCACCATGAGGTCGTCGCACACGACGCCGCGCTCGTCGACTTCCGCCGCGAGACGCGCGGTGCCGGGCTTCATCTTCGTGACGTCGATGGCGCAGATGCTGTCGATCACGGCGCCGGCATCGGGGCCGCTCACGCGCAGGATGTTTAGCGCGCTGATATCGTAGAGGCCCGCTGTCGAGCGCACGGCGACCACTTCGTCGTTCGGGTCGCTGTTGTAGTACCAGGGCAGCGGCATGTCGTTCCACATATCGCCGTCCAGCTTCGAGCCCAGTTCGCGATGGCGAATGTTCAGAATGGATTGCCTTGTCATAGCGTTTTCCCGAGGTTGAACCTTGCGTGAATAAAGGCCGACGAATCTGGGCCGGTAGGCCTTGACGAGGGCCGCTGGATGGCAATCAGTCTCCTTCGTTAAAATCGGCGTCACAATCGCCCCGTGGCGCTACCTCCGAGTGGGTAGGCGCACTACTTCGGTCCGCCGCGCGAAGCTTTCAAATGCGCCGCAACATGCGCTGACGTGTAAGCGCGCATATATCCAGATGGGCGCGCGAGGCCCGCCAGACGGACATTCGGCTGCATGGCGCACGCCCGCATGCACCCCCCTGGGCGTAGCGCGGGGGCTACCCCCAATGAATCATTGCTCTCCCTTTTTGGCTCACCGATTCTGTTCGTACAGATTCGCAGCCACGATGAGGGATCAACGGGCATGAACGGACTCAACGGACCCAAGGCGATACCAGTACGCGTCGAACGTGTGGAGAGCATTACGGCCGATATCCGGCGCTTCACGCTCGTACCGGCGCAAGGCGGCTCGCTGCCGGCGTATTCGGCCGGCAGCCATGTCGTCGTGACCATGCGAGGCGAGGCGCGCACCTGGCGCAACGCCTATTCGCTGACGAAGGCGGCTGGCGCGCGCGACGCGTATCAGATCATGGTGCGGCGCGTGCCCGCCTCGCGCGGCGGCTCGGCGTTCATGCATGCGCAGGTGAAGGAGGGCAGCGAGCTTGAAATATCGATGCCGTCGAACTTCTTTCCGCTGGCGCGGCGCGCGACGAAGCATGTGATCGTTGCGGGCGGGATCGGCATCACGCCGTTTCTTTCGATGCTGCCGGAACTGGCCGCAAGCGGTGCGCGCGTGGAGATGCATCTGTGCTGCCGCCCGGAGGACGCTGAAGCGCTCGAGGCGCTGATCGCCGAGCGCATCGTGGGCGGTGTCGCCATCTACACCGATGTGCAGGACGGCGAAACGCGCTTTGGCGCCATGCTCGCTGCGCAGCCGCCCGGCACGCATCTCTATACGTGCGGGCCAGTGGGGTTGATGGAAGGGCTCGCCCAGGCTGCGCGCGCACGCGGCTGGCCCGAAAGCCACTTTCACCAGGAGAGCTTTGGCGGTGCGTCGCACGGCGAGCCGTTCGTCGCGGTGCTCGCGAAAAGCGGCTGCGAGGTGGCGGTCGGCGCCGACCAGAGCCTGCTTGAAGCACTGGAAGCGGCGGGCATCGACGCACCGTACATGTGCCGGGGCGGTGCGTGCGGCACCTGCTCGCTCGAAGTGCTGGAAGGCGAGCCCGAGCATCGCGACTTCTTCCAGAGCGCCGAGGAGCGCGCAACCAACTGCAACGTGCTGCCTTGCGTGTCGCGTGCGCGCAGCGCGCGTCTCGTGCTGAACATCTGACGAAAACGAGGGAGCCCAACGCCATGTCCATCGCCTTCAAGCCCGACGAGTCATTTCGCGACGTCTACACGTATCGCAATAGCGAAGCCGCGATCCTGCGTTTTCCGTTTCCGTTCCCGGAAGACCGCTACATGTATTCGGTGAATATCGAGCCGCATACGAGCGGCGCGCCCGGCACGGTGTTTCGTGCTGCGTTCGACATCGACGAGCACTACGTTGCCGAATGCCGCGACCGCGCGCTCACGCTCGAAAACGACCCATTGCGCTGCCAGGTGCTGGACCACATGGACACCGCTCAGTGGGACACGCTCGAACTCGTCATGGAAAGCCTTGCGCGCGATTACCCCGAGCATTTCCAGCTCGAGCGCGATGGTGAAAACGGTACGCGGTGGACGTGGACGAACCGTCCGCTCGGGCTCACGCAATCGTTCGTGTTCGGTGACGCCGATACGCTGCCGTGTGCGCCGCTCGAGTACATCACGCGCCAGGCGCAGGGCGATTTTGTCCTGCTCGATCATCGCGAAGACAACCTGTTCATGGACGGCGGCATGGTGACGACCCAGGCGGACTGGTCGCTCGATTTCGACCTCGGCATGAGCTTCATGGAGTGGCACGGTCCCGTGCCGCTCGCGCATCAGGCCGGAATATTCGAGCGTGCGCTGAAATTCTTGTTGCGCCTGCAATCAGGTGCGCCGGTGCGCCGCCTGAACTGGACGATGACCGTCAATCCGCGTCTGGACACCTCGCCCGAGCATTACCCCGAGTGGGGCCCGGACCGGGCGAGCATCACGCCCGAGAATGTCGGCGGAAAACTGCATTTGCGCGTTGAACTTCAGACGCTGTTCAGGCTGCCGCGCAGCAATGCGATCCTGTTTTGCGTGCGCTGTTACCTGATCAGCCTCGACGAACTCGCACGCGTGCCCAAATGGGGCAAGCGCCTGCATCGCGTGTTGACCACGCTGCCGCAGGAACTGGCCGAATACAAGGGGCTGGTGCGCTATCGCGACACGGCGCGGCAATGGCTCGCGCAGTTCGACGATGGCGCGCCGACCACGCTCGGCACCCAGTCCGAGGTCGAGCGCCTGAGCCCACCGCTTAGCCCGCCCCTTGACGAATCCCACGCCCGGCCGAGTTTCGCCGGCTCCTGAGTCCTTCGTGGTCGTGCCGCGTGCCGGGTCCGGCGCCGAGCTTCAAGCGGCGCCGGTTTGCGATGCGCGGCGTGGCGGCGGTCGCATCTCCACATACCGTATTCCGGCCGCCGCCCAGCGGTCCCTCATCAGAGAAAGGAAGAGACATATGAATACGATTTCCGAAGACCTCGTTGTCGAACCAGAGGGTTCGTTACAACGCAAGATCAGTTGGACCGGCGCGTTCTGGGTGGCTAGCGGAGTGCCCGCGCTGGTGCTGTTCTCGATCGGCTCGATCGCGGCCACCGTGGGCAAGCTCTCGTGGGCTGTCTGGATCATTTCGATCGGCCTTGGCTTTATCCAGTCGTTTTCGTATGCGGAAATTGCCGGGCTCTTTCCGCACAAATCGGGCGGTGCGTCGGTCTACGGCGCCATCGCGTGGGTACGGTATTCGAAGCTGTTCGCGCCGCTTTCGGTCTGGTGCAACTGGTTTGCGTGGTCGCCCGTGCTTGCGATCGGCTCGGGGCTCGCGGCGGGCTATGTGCTCTCGATTCTCTTTCCCGCGGACTCCGCCATCAACACCTGGCAGATCACGCTCGTGAGTCTCGACTGGCTGCGCTCCGGCCTGAGCCTGCGCATCAACGCGACCTTCATACTGGGCGCGGCGATCCTGCTCGTCACATTCGCGATCCAGCACCGCGGCATCATGAACGCGGCGCGCATCCAGACCATCCTGGGCATTGCGGCGCTGGTTCCGCTGATTCTCGTCGGCATGGTGCCGCTCTTCACCGGCGACGTGGCGCTGCATAACCTGTTTCCGCTCGTGCCGCTGGCGAAGGACAGCGCGGGGCAGATCATCGACGGCACATGGGACCGCGCGGGCATCACGCTGATGGCGGGCGGGCTCTTCGTGGCCGCGTGGTCGACCTACGGGTTCGAGACCGCCGTCTGCTACACGCGTGAATTCCGCGATCCGAAGCGCGACACCTTCAAGGCCATCCTGTATTCGGGTCTCCTGTGTATTTTCGTCTTCACCGTGGTGCCGCTCTCGTTCCAGGGCGTGCTCGGCCTCGGCCATCTGGTGACGCCCGACGTGAAGGACGCCGCCGGCCATGTGGTGACGCCCGCCGTCTACAGCGGCATCCTCTCGCCGGACATCTACAGCGGCATGGGCGTGGCCAAGGCCATGGCGCCGATGATCCACGGCGGCTTGCTGGTCGAACGCGTGCTCGTGGTGATGCTGGTGCTCGCACTCGTGCTCGCGATCATGACGTCGATGGCAGGCTCCTCGCGCACGCTGTACCAGGCCTCGGTGGATGGCTGGCTGCCGAAGTACCTCTCGCACGTGAACGAGCACGGCGCACCCACGCGCGCCATGTGGACCGACCTGTGCTTCAACCTGATCCTGCTGCTGATGTCGGACTATGTGTTCGTGCTCGCGATTGCCAACGTTGGCTACATCATCTTCAACTTCCTGAACCTGAATTCCGCGTGGATTCACCGGCTCGACCGCAAGGACTGGGTACGGCCGTTCCGCGCGCCCAACTGGCTGATCGTGCTGGGCACGCTGTTCTCGTTCGTCAATCTCGCGCTGCTGGGCATGGGTGCGGACACGTGGGGCGCGGGCACGCTGGTATCGGGCCTGGTGTTTGCCGCGCTGATCCTGCCGGTGTTCATGTTCCGCCACTACGTGACCGACAAAGGGCATTTCCCGGACACGATGAAAGAGGACATGGAACTGCTCGGCAACGGCAAGATCGCCAAGCGCGCGGGGATACTGCCATACGTGACCGTTGTGGCCGGCATCGCGGTGATCTGGATCACCCATGCGCTTGCGGTCTACTGATCTACTCATACTCATACGAACGGAGGGAGCTTTCGATGATGACTTCGCCGATCACGAGCCGCCCGGTGTACGCGGCGCTCGAAGCCGATCCGCAGGGCACGCAGCACTGGCTCCTGAGTTCGGGGGCCACCGAAGCGGATCGCGCTCGCGTGCTGAAGGCCTTGAGCACGCTGGGCGCGGCGCCGCTCGAAGTCTGGTCTGTTGATGAGGACCTGGCGCATGCGGGTGCCGGCAGCGTTTGCGCGGTGCCTCATGCGGTGGCGCGGCGCTTCGATGGAGAGCGCGAGTTGCTTGGCGCGCTGGGTGAGGCGCTGCGCTGCGCGCGTGTGGGGATTCGGATCTATGCGCTGGGTACTGAGCCTTTTATTGGGTCGGTGCGGCAGATCGCGGAGCAGGCGGGTGTCGCGCCCGAGGCGGTGAGGGTGGAGCATAGCGGTAGCCTGCAGCGACGTGTGTATTGTATTCACTGCCGTGCGATGAACGAAGGTGTTACTACTAACGTGACGCCGTGTGGTGGTTGCGGGCGGAAGCTGTTGGTGCGCGATCACTTTTCGCGGAGGCTGGCGGCGTTCATGGGGGTGCAGGCCGATGCTGAAGTGCCTGGGGAGCTTCCTGTTATTGAGCATGCTTATTTGTGATGGTATTTTTGGGGCTTGTTGTTTTTTTCGCGTTTCCTTGTATTCGTGTCGGTCTATTAGTGTTGCCCCTGTGCGGGGCGGCACCTACTTTTCTTTGCAGCCGCAAAGAAAAGTAGGCAAAAGAAAGCGGCTCAAACCGCTAGTGTGACGCCGTCCACCTCTTGCCTGTGATGGAAGTGGTTCCGGGGCATCCGTCACCTCGCACCTTCAAACTCAGTGACAAAGGAGTCATTCATCCCGCTGCTCGCTACGCGCGCAGCGGTCGGGTATGCAGGGGAAACAAGGGTTCTGCCTTGGCACTCGAATACGCTTGCGCAGCATCGATGCGCAGGCATCCTGATGGTTTTGGGTTATGCCCCACGGCGCGCGCAGCGCCGCCGGAGGTATGAGTCCTTAGTCACTCCGTTATACGGCGCGTGATGGCAGACGCTCCGGAACCGCTCCGATAATGGGCAAGTGGTCCACTGCGTAACACTCGCGGTGTGAGCGGCTTTCTTTTGCCTACTTTTCTTTGCCGCTGCAAAGAAAAGTAGGTGCCGCCCCGCACAGGGGCAACGCTAGCAGACCGACACGAAAACAAGGAAACGCGAAAAAGCCAGCGCCCAGAAATCCATAAGCCCAGCGCAGCATCCCACCTACCTCCAAAGTGGAATCCCCTCTTGCAGATTGCCGCACGGCCGCAAAACGCCATACTGAAAGCCTTCGGCCTTGTGCCGGTGATGCAGGAGGAAATGGCATGGAATCTCTCACCACGGTTCTTCTCGTCGACGATCACGCGTTATTCCGGCGCGGCGTAGCGCAACTGATCGAGATGAACCCGGCTTTTCGCGTGATTGGCGAGGCGGGCTCGGGGCGCGAGGGCGTGGCGATGGCGCTGGAGCTCGAGCCCGACGTGATGCTGGTCGATCTGAACATGCCGGAGATGAGCGGAATCGAGACTATCGCCTTGCTGCGCGACCAGGGTGTCAAGGCACGCTTTGTCATGCTGACCGTCTCCGATAACGAACGGGACGTGGTGGCCGCGCTGCGCGCCGGGGCGCACGGCTATCTGCTCAAGGACATGGAGCCCGAGGAACTGTGCGCGAATCTGCAGAAGGTGTTGAAAGGCACCGCCGTGCTCAGCGAGGCCGCAACCGGCAATCTGGTCCAGGCGCTCTCGGGCAGCCAGTCGTTTCGCGCGAGCGAGACGCTGCTTTCGGCGCGCGAGCAGGAGGTGCTCGACTACCTCGTTGAGGGGCTCTGTAACAAGGCGATTGCGCGCAAGCTCGATATCAGTGTCGGCACGGTCAAGGTGCACGTCAAACATTTGCTGCATAAGCTCGATTTGCATTCGAGGCTTGAGGCGGTCGTTTGGCATCGCGAGAACGTCGGGCGGCGGCTCGCTTCCGGGGGGTAAGCTGTGCTTACAATTCTGTTCAGGGGTTGGGGCGCTGCTGTTTGTTTCGTAGTTCGTGGGTTTGTCGCGTTTCCTTGTATTCGCGGTGGTCTATTAGCGTTGCCCCGCACAGGGGCAACGCTAATAGACCGACACGACCACAAGGAAACGCGAAAAAAAAAACCTATCTCACGGTACTCCCCGTCCCAATACGCGTTTGCTGCGCCAACGAGGCGGGCACGAACGTCACCACAATACGCGAGCCCGGCTCGTTCGAGCGGATCTCCAACCGCCCGCCAAGGCTGCGCGAGCGCTCGCGCATGATCGAGAGCCCGTAATGGTGCTCGCCACCCGACTCCGTAACGATGCCGCGGCCATCGTCCTCGATAGTCACGGTGACTTCGCGCTCGTTCGACGACAGCGTCACAAGCGCACTCGATGCGCGCGCGTGGCGCACGACGTTGGTGAGCGCTTCGCGCACGATCTGCCCAATATGCAGTTCCTCGTTGACCGTGAGGCGCACGCGGCGGATGCGGTTGTCGACCGAGATCTGCACTTCGCTGCGCGAGGACAGCTCTTCAGCGACTTCCTCAAGCGTCGCCGCGAGTCCGCGCGCATGCACAGAGGTCCGGAATGTGGTGAGCAACTCGCGCAACTGCCGATACGCGCTGTCGATCCCTTCGCGGATCGCCCGCGCGATCTGGCCGACGTCGCTATGCGATAGCTCCTCGGGCAGCACGGCCTGCAGCCGCGCGAGCTGGATTTTCATGTACGAGAGCGATTGCGCGAGCGAGTCGTGGAGTTCGCGCGCGATGGCGTTGCGCTCTTCCAGCAGTGTCATGCGCCGGTCGCGCACGTCCCGGCTCAGGTTGGAGATGGCCTGCGCGAGCACGCTCGCGATGGTCTCCAGCAGATGCAGATGGCGCTGCTCGCTGCGCGTGTCGGTGTCGCTTTCGCAGATCAGCACGCCATATGTGCCCGAGGGCACGCGTACCGGCGCGGCGAGGATCGTCAGGAGTTCGTCCGACTGGCTCTGCGGCAGCGATCGCACGCCAGAGAGCGACATCAGCTCGTTCACGACGCGCTCGCTCACGATGTGCGGTGCGAGGTCGGCGGGGGCCACGATCGTATCGACGCCAAGCAGTTGTGCCGAAGGCTCGGAGAGCACGAGCGCGATGCGCTGCACGCGCAGGAGGCCGACGAGCCGTTGCAGTAGCGCTTCCAGCGTTCCCCCCGTGGGGGCGTTTTCGGCGAGCTGGGCGCAGATATAATGCAGCAGGTCGAGCGACTGGTCCGCGAAGGCAATATGGTCTTCGACGATACGCTTGAGCCGGGCCGATTCATCCTGCTCGCTACGCAGCCGCGCAACGAGCCCGTTGAGCACCGTTATCAGACGATCGATCTCGTCGCGTCCCGCAGGCACTTCGTGACCGACCTGGTTGAGCATGTGCAGGGGCAGCGCCGGGCGCAACACGAGCGCGCGCCGCGCGCCCCACGCAAGCGCGAAGATGCCCGCGAACAGCAGCGCGGCGGTGCAGGCTTCGAGCAGCGTGATGACGGCTTCCAGCGCATCGCCCTCGCGATCGATTTCGATTCGCAGCGCATCGAGCATGTCCGGGGCCGCGTGCTCGCCTTCGAGCGTTTGTAGTTGCGTGGCGATGAGCGGCGTGGGCGCGCCCCGTTGCCGCCAGTGCGTCAACAAAGTATCGTTGTGTACGAGCGACATGGCGTGTGCGTCGAGCTTGAGCGCGGCATCGGGTGCACGGGTCGCGATGCTCGTGGCGATGCGGCGCAGCCTGGCGGCATCGCCGAGCGAAACGGCGGCCTGTTCGTACAGAGCCTTGTTGTCGAGCTGGACGCGCGTGCAGACGAACAGCAGCGCGATGAGCGCGACGAGGCACGCGAGGACGATGCAGGTTTTCGCGTAGAGCGGATAACGGCGCAACCAGGCGCGGTCGGCGGCATTCATCTGGAGACAAGTAGCGAAGAAGGAACTGATGGGCGCTGCTTTTTTTGCAACGTAACTGGAACGCAACTGCAACGCAATTGCAACGCAACTGCGGCGTCCGGATTGCGGATTCGCGAGGCCAATGCATGATGACAGTGTATCTGTTTTCCACCACGCTGCTGGTGCTTGTCGTGGGGCTGGTGCTGCCGAGACTCGGTCCGGGTCACGGCGTCGACGTGCTGCTGTATATCGCCATTGCCTTTGCGCTCGCGCTGGCAAGCGGTCTGCTCGGGCTGGCCTTCACGTTTGGCGCGAAGCGGGCAGTGAAGCGCGGCATGCGCAGTTCCGCGGCGCCCGAGCTCACTGCGTTCGCGGAAAATCTCTCCACGCCCGCGGTGCTGCTCGACAACGACGCTCTGGTGTTCGTCAATGGCGCTTTTCTGAAGCACGCGCGCTGGGAACATCATGTCGACGAGATCGTTGGCATGCCGTTCGGCAATCTGGTGCATCCGCAGTCGCTGCTGGAGTTGACGAAGCTGCTCACGCAAACCGGCGTCGATGACGAGCGCACCTCGGGCTCGTTACGCCTCGCGTATGGCGATGGCACGTTCCGCCGCCATCCCGTGACCGTGCTGCGCGGCCGGGGCTCGCGCCTCACGCTCCTGCAATTTCCCGCACCTTACGCGAGCGCCGAGGCGCAGCGCAGCGAAGCGCAGATCCAGCAGCACTGCCAGGACGTGGTCGCGCAGTTGCCGCAGGCGCTCTTTCGCATCGACCGCGAGCAGAACGTCATCTTCGTGAATCCCGCATGGCGCAGCATGCTGCGTATCGTCGGCGGCGGCGGCGATGTTCCGCCGCTTGCCGGCTTCGTGCATCCCGAAGACCGCGCGACGCTGACCGCGCGGCTCACGACGCTGCTCGACGGCCATATCAGTGAGCTCATCACGGTCGTGCGCATGATCCGCGCCGATGAAACCATGTTTCATGTCGAACTGCGCTGCCAGGCGGTGGCGGATCAGGAAGGACACCTGATCGGCGCGGTGGGTCTCGCGCTCGACGTGTCGAACAGCCGGCGCAACGAGGAAGCGCTGCACGCGAGCCGCCGCAGCCTGCGCATGTTGCTCGCGAACGTGCGCGCGATGATCTATCGCGGACAGAACAATCGTCTCTGGTCGATGGAGTTCGTGAGCGAGGGCTGCTTCGAGTTGACCGGCTATGAAGCCAACGAGTTGCTCGACGAATCGCTCATGAAGTTCGTTTCGCTCATTCATCCCGAGGACCGTGAGTTCGTCTGGAATGAAATTCAGGCGCGCGTGGCGGTGGGCGAGCCTTATGAGGTCACCTACCGTATCGTCGACCGCTCGGGGCAGACCAAGTGGGTATGGGACCAGGGGCGCGGTATTTTCTCGGCGCGCAACGAGTTGCTGGGTCTCGAAGGCTTCATCATCGAAGTGACGCGGCGCCAGCTTGCCGAAGAGAGCGCGCGCCGCCGCCTGGTGTTCGACCGTTCGACGGGCCTCACCAATTCGGCCATGTTCATGGACCGGCTGAGTTTTGCCCTGGCGTGCGCGCGCCGCAATGCGCAGCCGTGCGCGGTGTTCGCCGTTCATGTGATCGACTTCGACGAGGTGACCGGACGTTTCGGCCCGGAGTATGCGGATCGCGTGCTGGTGCAACTGGGCCGGCGCTTGCAGGCGATCCAGAGCGACCTCAATGGCGCGACATTGCTCGACAAGCAGGATTTTGCGATCATGCTCACCGACTTCTCGGCGCCGGCGCTCGACTGGTGCGAGTGCGCGGGGCAGGTGGCGGCGCTCGCGCCGGAGAACAGCACGGCGGCGGTGGAGATTCTCGCCGAAAGTTTGCGCGCGATGGTGGGCCGGCCACTGCGTGTCGAGGGGCACGAATTCCGTGTTACGGCGCAGGTGGGCTGGGCGCTCGCGCAGAGCGAATTCCCGAACGCGCTCGACATGATCGACACCGCGCTCGCGGCGGGCGAAGCCACGGGTAACGGCCGCACGCCGGGCACGCCAAACCAACAGGAACAGGCAAATGACGAAGCGGGTTGAGCAGGTTGAGCGGGCCGAGGGAGAAGCGCCACCGGCCGCAGGGGAGGCGCCCGATCACTCGATGTCGATTGAACATTTCATTGGCAAGGTCGTGCGCGAAAACCGCACGAATCAGGGGCTCACGATTGCCGAGCTCTCGGAGCAGAGCGGGCTCTCGCGCAGCATGGTGTCGAAGATCGAGAACGGCCAGGTGTCAACGAGCCTCGAGTCGATGGTGAGCATCGCTCGTGCGCTGGGTATCTCGATGTCCACGTTGTTCCGCAATTTCGAAGGACAGGAAGGCACCGCGCAGCATGTGAAGGCGGGCAAGGGCATGGAGGTGGTCCGGCGCGGCACGACCAAGGGGCATACCTATCATCTGCTGGCCTACGACCAGGGGCCGGCCAAGCTGTTCGAGCCGTTCCTCATCACGATGGACGACGAGTCCGAGATCTTCCCGACGTTCGAGCATCCGGGCACGGAATTCATCTACATGCTGCAGGGCAAGATGGAGTACCGGCACGGCAATCGCAGCTACCTGCTGCAGCCAGGCGACGCCTTCACGTTTCGCGGATCGGTGCCGCATGGGCCGGAGCGCCTGATCAAGCTGCCGATTCGTTTCATCACGATCATCATGTACGGGCACGCGGGCGGTTCGGACTTCTGAGCATCGATCGCTCCGCATTTCACTCGCCCTGGTTTGCCCCCTTCGCTTTACAGCGCGCGATCTGCTTTTTAGCTTCGTCCACGACATGTTCGGGCGTGAAGCCGAATTTCGTGCGCAGCGCATCGAGCGGTGCCGATGCGCCAAACGTATGCATCACCACCTGCGAGCCCAGCCGCCCCACATAGCGGTCCCAGCCCAGCGTGGCCGCCTGCTCGACGGCCACGCGCGCGCGTACTTCCGGCGGCAGCACCGCGTCCTTGTACGCCTGATCCTGCCGCTCGAAAATCTCCCACGAAGGCATCGAGACCACGCGTGCGTGAATATTCCCGGTCTTTAGCGTTTCGTAAGCCGAGATGCACAACGCCACTTCACTGCCCGTCGCGAGCAACAGCACGTCGGGTTGCTGGCCTGGCGGCGCGTCGGCCAGCACATAGGCGCCGCGGCGCAGGCCCTGGGCGCTCGCGTAACGGCTGCGGTCGAAGGTTCGTACCGGCTGGCGGGTGAGCACGATGCAGGCGGGCTCGCGCGGCTCGTCCAGCGCGGCGCGCCACGCTTGCGCGACCTCATTGGCGTCGGCGGGACGCAAGACCGTGAGACCCGGCACGGCGCGCAACGAGGCGAGCTGCTCGACCGGCTGGTGCGTGGGACCGTCCTCGCCAAGACAGATCGAGTCGTGCGTGAAGACGTACACGACCGGCAGTTCCATGATCGCGGCGAGGCGGATCGGCGGCTTCATATAGTCGCTGAAAATGAGGAAGGTCGAAGCAAAGGGCCGCAGGCCCGAGACCGCGAGGCCGTTCGAGACGGCGCCCATCGCGTGCTCGCGCACGCCGAAGTGAAGATTGCGCCCGCTGTACGAGTCGCGTTCGAAGCTGCCCGCGCCTTCGAACTTGAGGTTGGTCTTCGTCGATGGCGCGAGGTCCGCGGCCCCGCCGATCATCCACGGCACGCGCTGCGCAATGGCATTGAGCACCTTGCCCGACGACTCGCGCGTGGCCATGCCTTTCTCGTCCGCATCGAAGGTGGGGATGCCTGAATCCCAGGCGTCGGGCAGACGGCCGTCCAGCAACTGGTGCAGTTCCGTGGCGAGCGCCGGCTCGCTCGCGGCATAGGCGTTCAGGCGCTCTTGCCACGCCTCGTGGGCTTGCTTGCCGCGCGCGCCCATGCCGTTCGCGATGTGATCGCGCACGCCCTCGGGCACCAGGAATTGCGCATCTTCAGGCCAACCGTAAAAGCGCTTGGCGAGCCGCACTTCGTCCTCGCCCAACGCTTCGCCGTGCGCCGACGCGGTGTCCTGCTTGTGCGGTGCACCCCAGCCGATGATGCTGTTCACGACGATGAGCGTCGGCTTGTCGGTCACGGCTTTGGCCTCGTTGAGCGCCGCTTCGAAGGCCTCGGTGTCGTTGGCGTCGTCCACGTGCAGCGTGTGCCAGCGGTAGCCGCGAAAGCGCGATTCCACGTCGTCGCTATAGGCGAGATCGGTGTGGCCTTCGATCGTGACCCGGTTGCTGTCGTAGATCCAGATCAGATTCGCAAGCGCCAGGTGGCCCGCGAGGGACGCCGCCTCGTGCGAGACGCCTTCCATGAGATCGCCATCGCCGCATAACGCGTAGACGCGATAGTCGAACAGCGGCGCGTCGGGCTTGTTGAAATGCGCCTCGAGCCAGCGTTCGGCTATCGCCATGCCCACGCTGTTGCCGAGGCCTTGGCCCAGCGGCCCCGTGGTGGTTTCCACACCTGTCGTCAGACGAAACTCGGGATGACCCGGCGTCACGCTGTCGAGCTGGCGAAAGTGCTCGATGTCGGCGAGCGAGACGGCGGGCTCGCCCGTCAATTGGCCCTGCGCGTCGATGGCCTTGACGCCTGCGAGATGCAGCAACGAGTAGAGCAGCATCGACGCGTGCCCGACCGAAAGCACGAAGCGATCGCGGTTGGGCCACAGCGGCGCATCGGGGTCGTAGCGTAAATGGTGTTGCCAGAGCTGGAACGCGATGGGCGCGAGCGCCATGGGCGTGCCGGGGTGGCCCGAATTGGCTTTCTGCACGGCATCCATCGAGAGGGTGCGGATCGTGTCGATGGCGAGACGGTCGAGATCGGGGCCGGTGGAGGTGTCGGCAGTATCGGCAGCATCGACAGTATCGCGGCGGGTCGATTGGGGCATGAAAGTCTCCCTGGCAAGAGCAACAAGAGCACACAAGAGCACACGGTCCGGGTTCCGGCTCAGATGGGCCGGCGGGCCAGCAGACGAGCATTGCGCAAATGCGGTGCCTTGCCGTGGGGACGGAGGCACAAGGGTTGCGCAGGTGAGCAGGTAGGGCCTGTTCACGCTAATAGCAGGCTCGCGCTGGCAGTCGCAGGCGTGGATGAAATGGAGCGATGTGGACCCACTCATGGAGAACAGTAATGGCTAGTGAATTGAAGCGCTGCAAGGTAGCAATTCTCGCTGTGGATGGATTTGAGGAATCCGAATTGACCGGTCCGTTGCGCGCGCTTACCGAGGCTGGCGCCGACGTCGAGGTGATTTCGCAGAAAGGCGGCGAGATCCAGGGCTTTCGCCACGTGGACAAAGGCAACCGCGTGAAAGTGGATCGCACGTTCGCGCAAGCGAAGGCCGATGACTACGATGGCGTCGTGCTGCCGGGCGGCGTGATCAACGGTGACGCGATCCGGATGATTCCCGAGGCGCGCGAGTTCGTGCGCTCCGCCGATGCCGCGCACAAGCCCATTGGGGCGATCTGTCATGGCGGCTGGCTGCCAGTGTCGGCCGGGATCGTGAGCGGGCGCACCATGACGAGCTGGCCGTCGCTGCAGGACGATATTCGCAACGCGGGCGGCACCTGGGTGGACTCGCGCGTGGTGCGCGACGGGCATCTCGTCACGAGCCGCAAGCCCGACGACCTGCCGGCGTTCAACGCGGAACTGATCGCCTGCCTCTCGTCCACGGCGGCGTAGCGCGGGCGTGAGCAGGTTATACCGGTTGCCACGGATTACCACGGGTTATTGTGAGTCATCGATAAGGATATCGAAATGGATATTCGATACCAGAGCGACCCACCGGAGTTCGATGGTACGAATCTGCAGATGCACTTCGTAGCCGTCGTGGACGGCAAGCCGCTCGACTGTTGCATCACCGCCGAGGCGCTGGAAGATCATTTCGGCGCGGCCTCGGCGCTCGAAGGATCGCTACGCGAAGCGTTCGCGCGCGGGCTTGCGCGCATCCACGCGGTTTGCACGCAGGCGATCGAGCAGACGGACGGGGCCGTGGTGCTGCACAGCGGCTACTTTCGCGTGCAAGGGGCCTGAGAACGGGTGGGCGATGTGATTGAAGCGTTCGAGGAAGTTGAGGGAGGTTTGTCATGTCTCTGATCGTTGCGAGCCGTTTCACGACGTTCGATAACGCCGAAACGGCTATCGACAGGCTCCACAACCATGGCTTCACGGATGAAGACCTGTCGCTTTTCTTCGTGAACCCGGGTGGCCAGCACGCCCGCTTTCCCGTGGGCGGCGACCGCTATGCCGATCCGCAGTCGCGCTGGGCGTCGCTTGGCGCGGGGGCGGGCGCGGCGGTGGGGGCGGTCGTGGGCCTCGTGTTTGCGACCGTGTTTTCGCTGCTCGTTCTGCGCTCGCTTCTCGTGCTGGCGGTGAGCGCTGGCGTGGGCGCCTATGTCGGCACGCTGCTGGGCGCGCTCTGGCAGACGCGCGGCGGCGGCAAGGGGCGCGCGCCCGACATTGGACATGATCCGGACGGCACGCCGAAGGCACGCGAATCAGGCGTGCTCGTGGCGGTCCATGTGAGCCCCGAGACGCAGCAGGAAGCGGCGCACGTGCTGGCGGAGGCGGGCGGCGTGGAGATCGAGCGCGCCAACGGGCGCTGGCAACATGGGCAATGGGCCGACTTCGATCCGACGCGCACCGTCGAACCGCTGCGAATCTGATTGGGTTTCGTGCAGCGTCGGATGCGGGCCACGCGTGCCCCCGTGCGTGCCCCATTTCATGGCTTACGTGTACGCCTGCTACGTCATGAACTACGGCGTGCAAGCCTGCGGCGGCAGGCACCACGGTTGCGCGATGCCGCATCGGAAGGAGGATACCGATGAAACGCAAACTAGCGGTCTACGAATCGAAGCGCCGCTTCGAAAGCACGCCGGAGCCGCGCGCACAAGCAGCGCCGCGCAAGGCGCGCGGGCGCGGCGACCCTGGCAGTGACCCCGGCAGTGACGAGGCCGCTTCTTATGTGATCCAGCGTCACGACGCGCGGCGGCTGCACTACGACTTTCGCCTCGAACTCGACGGCGCGCTCAAGTCCTGGGCCGTGCCCAAGGAGCCGAGCCTCGATCCGTCCGTCAAGCGGCTCGCGGTGCATGTGGAAGATCATCCGCTCGCGTATGGCAACTTCGAAGGGCGCATTCCCGAAGGCAACTACGGTGCGGGAACCGTCGAAATCTGGGACCGCGGCACCTGGCGCCCCGAAGGCGGACTGCGTGCGGCGCGCAAAGGGTACGCGCAGGGTAAGCTGAAATTCACGCTCGACGGCGGCCGGCTCCACGGCGGCTGGGCGCTCGTGCGCAGCCCCATGGACGACGCGAAGCAGGATCGCTGGCTTCTGATCAAGCAGCGCGACGATGAATCGACGCGCGATGCGGCGCAGGGCACGCGCCAGCGAGGCGCGGAGCATGGCGAAAAGCACGACACGTCTGCCTCCGCTGATGCACCCGTGAGTCGCACGAGACACGCCACGCGCGAAAAAACCGGCGATAAAGCCGGCAACAAGGCCGGCGATAAAACCAGAAAACAGGCCGGCGACAAAACCGCATCGGCCGCATCAGCCGAGGTGGCCGGCACCCGCATCACCCATCCCGATCGCGTGATCGACGAGCAAAGCGGCGCGCGCAAGATCGATCTCGTGCGCTACTTCGAGGCGATCGCGCCCATGCTGTTGCCGCATCTGGGCAAGCGGCCGGTGTCGCTTGTCCGCGCGCCCAAGGGCGTAGCGGGCGAGCAGTTCTTTCAGCGGCACGCGAAGCCGCCGCAGATTCCCCATGCCGTGAGGCATGACGACCTCGATCCTGGACATGCCGCGCTGCTGACCTTCGAATCCGTCGCGGCCCTCGTGGACGCGGCGCAGATGGATGCGATCGATCTGCATACGTGGAATGCGCAGGCGACGAGCATCGAGAAGCCCGACCGGATCGTATTCGATCTCGACCCGGACCCTGCGCTCGAATGGCGTCGCGTAGTGGAGGCGGCGCGTATGACGCGCGACCTGCTCGATGAGCTGGGTTTGCGCGCATGGTGCAAAACGACCGGCGGCAAGGGGCTGCATGTGGTCGTGCCGCTCGCGCGACACGCGCTGTGGGACGAGACGCTGGAGTTCGCCCATGCGGTGACGGACTACATGGCCGCGCGGATGCCCGAGCGCTTCAGCGCGAAGATGGGAGCGCCCAATCGCAAGGGACGCATCTTTCTCGACTATCTGCGCAACGCCAGAGGCGCGAGCTCGATAGCCGCGTATGCGCCGAGGGCGCGGCCCGGGCTTCCCGTTTCGGTGCCGGTTAGCTGGGACGAACTCGACGCCACGACGTCAAGCGCTCAATGGAATATCGCGAACCTGCACGAACGACTGGATGCAATGGAAGGCGATCCCTGGGAAGGATACGGCCGCACGAGGCAGCGCATCAGCGAAGCGATGCGGCGACGATTGCAAACGACTTGAAGACCTTCGTGGAGGACGTATCGTGGACACATTGAGCCTCGATTCCGTCGAATTCACCTTCTTCCCGATTGGGCTCGAAGATGGCGTGGCGGAGCATCGCGCCATGTTCGTCGGAACGCTTGCGCTGCCCGTTGTCGTGATTTCCCGAGTCGATGGGATAAAGTCGGTGAGGATTGCGTTCGACGTTCCTCGCTACGTCGCGTTCGCGAAGCACTATATCAATCACGCCGATGTGGTGCGAGACGCGATTGGCCAGGCGACGCGCGATAACCATTTCAACCAGCCGCCGGACGGGACCGTGTACCTCGATGGCGATGCACCGCGATGGACGGGAACGCTGCAACTTGCTCACCGCTAATCGCGCCGTTGTTCGCACGGGTAATCGCGCCGTGAATCACGTCGTGAATCACGCCGTGAATCACGCCGTGAATCGCGCTGCTAATCGCACTGTTGATTGCACCGTTGATCGCACCGTTGATCGCCCGGTTAATCGCGATGCTCTCGCCAGCGTTGGTCTTCTCATCTATTGCGTCTATTGCCTGAAGCAGTTCGTCGAGCGCAAACGGCTTGGCAACCACGGCATCGATCTTGCCCGCAAAGCTGCCGGCGTGCCTGGATTTCACCAGCGCGATGATATGCGGCTTCTCGACGGCGTCTTCAAAACCGTCCACGAACCATAACGACGTGGTAACCGAATGTTCGGGAACGTCGAGCAACACCAGTTTCAGGGACGTGTCGAGCCAAACTCGTTGCCAACAGTCGAAGCCTAGCGCCTTTGGCCGCCCGTACCCTTTTACGCCGAGCAGAACGGCAAGCGATTCCCGAACAGCCTGGTTCTGTCCGACGATGGCGATTGGGCCGGTACGTGGGGGAGTTTTTAGCGCATGGGCCGCATTGGCGCGCAATTGCCATTGACAGCGCAGCCATTGCACTCGCGACAAGTCGTAATCGCGCTGCGCTTTCGAGAGCCTGGCAAGAGAGGTTTCCGGATCATTCTTTAAGCGCTGCAGATCATGGTTCGCCTTATCGAATGCGATGCGCGCAGAGTCGAACGCGATCTTGTCTTGGGCGATCGACATCGGGTTTGGGGAGGACACGCTGATCTGCTCCAAATACGGCGACATGCCGCGATAGGTATTCAGCATAAAAGCATAGAACCAAAGATGCGCTTTCAGCGTGAGCAGAGCGAAAAGCAAGAATTTACTTGCTTCGCTACCGTTTCCGATGTGATTTTCTCGATCGTTTGCCACCCGTGCGGACGCGAGGCGGTTGGGCACCTCGATTGCGTATCGATCGGAGAACGCCAAATTCGTGGGGGGATTCGATTATGTTGCGCACGACCGGCAAGGCACGCGCGCACCGCGAAGCTGCGAGCCCGCTGGACGGCGCGGTGCGCTCCGCGCTGCCGGCGGCGCTCGCGCCCGAGCTTGCGACGCCCGCCGACACACCGCCGAAGGGTGATGACTGGATCTATGAAGTGAAATTCGACGGCTATCGCGTTCTCGCGCGCGTCGACCAGCGCGCGCAGCACAAGGCGAACGTGCGGATCTTCACGCGCGGTGGTCTCGACTGGACCGCGAAGTTTCCGAAACAGGTCGAAGCGCTGCGCGCGCTCGATCTTCAATCGGCGTGGCTCGATGGCGAGGCGGCGGTGCTCGACGACCAGGGCGTGCCCGATTTTCAGGCTTTGCAGAACGCATTCGATGTGGGCCGCGCGGAGGCCATCACATTCTGGCTTTTCGACATCCCCTGGCTGGACGGCATGGATCTGCGCAAAGTGCCGCTCGAAGCACGCCGCGCGAAGCTGGCCGCGTTGCTGCAAGACAAGTCGCAAACAGCACTGCGCTTTTCCGAGGCTTTCGAGGGCGATCCGCAGGCGCTCCTGCAAGCCGCATGCGAGGCCAATCTCGAAGGGCTCATCGCGAAACAGCGTGATAGCGCCTACACGTCCACGCGCAGCGCCGCGTGGCTCAAGCTGCGTTGCGCGCGCCGCCAGGAGTTCGTGATCGGCGGCTATACGGAACCATCCGGCAGCCGCGTGGGATTCGGCGCGCTTCTCATCGGCGTCTATGAAGACGGCGCGTTGCGTTACGCAGGACGCGTCGGCACCGGTTTCGACGCCAGGCTGCTCACATCGCTTGCGCGCGAATTGCAGGCGCGCTCGCGCAAAGCTACGCCGTTCGCCGCGCTGCCTGCTGCGGAGCGGCGCGCGGCGGTGCATTGGGTGCGTCCCGAACTGGTCGCCGAAGTGCGCTTCAAGACGTGGACCAGCGCAGGTGTGGTGCGCCAGGCGTCGTTTGTCGGGCTGCGTCGCGACAAGGCGCCCGAAACGATCGTGCGCGAGCATCAATCGCCGCCGGTCGAAGTCGCGTCCGCTGCGCGCGGGCGAGACGCTCATTGATGAATTCGCACGGCATGGGGTTTGCGCGCCCTTATTGCAGGCGCGGCGGTCCGGTGGCAATGGGACGTCGCATTTCCAATCCGGTATCCAAGGGTACGACTGATTTTTAAGGAGTACGACTAATGGGTTATTCGACGATGAAGACTGCGACATGTGTGATCGCGTTGTTATTGTCCGGAGCGGCCTATGCTGCTGGAGGCGCAGGTTCAGGAGCCGGCGCAGGAGCCGGCGCAACGGGTGGCGGCCCGAGCAGTAACGGAACAGGGGCTGGCGGCGGGAATGCTGGTGGGGCGGCAGGCGTCGTACCCCATGGCAGGACCGGCATGGCTGGCCAGGCAAACGACAGCGGCTATGGCTCGCCCGGCGTGACCGGCACCGGCGGCGGTATGGGAAGCGGCACGGGGGCGACACCGAACCCCGCGCCATCGACCTATCCGGACCAAAGCGGCGGCAGCAATATGAACAGAGGGAACACGGGATCTGCGACACCGAACACGTCGCCGTAACGTGCTCATACCGCTCAGTAGCATTCTCCGCGGCGTGCCGGGAATCGGTGAACGCATGAAGCGCGAAGCCAACGAGTCATGGCGATGAATAAAGCAGACCGACAGGGCGACGCCCGGGCGCAATTTTCCTGCCTCGCGAAACCGCTCATCGACGAGGCAATCCATTTTGACGCGCACGGCGATGACGCTGCGGAGAATCTCCATCAGTTGCGCGTGGCGTTGCGGCGCCTGCGCACGCTGTTGTGGGCGTGGCGACCGCTGCTCGATCGCGACGCCGTCGAGCGTGAGCGGGCGTTTCTCAGGCGTGTGGCCGCCGCGGCTGGCGAAGCGCGCGACTGGGACATCGCCGCGATACAACTCCAGGCCGAAGGCATCGAGCTGCCCAGCGTGCGGCTCGATGCCATGCGCCGGGAAGCGCGCAAGCGCGTGGGCGTCGTGCTGTCGGCCGCCGATCTCAAACATACGCTGCCGGACATGCTGAACAGCGTGAGGGCCGGCCTGAACACCGCGCGCGCACGCACGCCGGTCAGGCGCTTCGCGCGCAAACGTTTGCGCGCGGCGCGCGACACGCTCGACAAGCGCATTCGTTACGCACGCAAGGCGAGCCGAGGCGAATACGCCGCCTGGCATGACGTGCGCAAGGGCGCGAAGAAGCTGCGGTACCTGTTGGAGTTTTTTGCGCCCATGGCCGCGCATGGTTACCGAAAGCGGCTGAAAGCATTGAAGAAGATTCAGAAGCGTTTTGGTAATCTGAATGATTCCGTAGCCACGCAACGGCTTCTGAAAGACCATCGCGATGTCTTCGCTGACGATGCGGCTGCGCAGGCCGCGCTCAAGAAACTTGGCAAGGAAAGCAGGCGCCGCCAACGTGCTGCCTCAAAAGTGCTCGGCTGAGTTTCGTGGTGAGAATGGTGCGCGAGCATCTTTTTTCATCCGACAAAAAAGTTTCGCGAACGTGTAATAAATGGGTGCCGAATCCAGTACGCATTCCAAACATTTCAAAATGATCCCTTGAAGGCCTTTCGGTGCGGGCGCAGGCTATTTATCTGATTTTTAGGCTCGCCGAAGGTGTCCGATACCCATGTTTTACGGACGATCCATGCGTTAAAACAGCTATTTATACTGGCGCTCCCACTGCCGTTAAACGGTGCATCGCCCGCCCGCGAATGTGTCCGAAAGGCAGGGATAACGACCTAAATAAGATGATTGGGAGCACATAAGATGAATCAGCTGGCCGGAGATATGCTAGTGACAGTCCTGAACATCGACGCGGAAATCAAGATCCGCACCAACCGCCTTACGGAGATGGAACGCAGCGCCGAAGATCCCATGGAACCCTGGCTAAATGAAGCGCGCGTCATTTTACGGGAGGACGTGGCCCGGCTCCGGCTGCGTCGCGAAGAACAATTGCGCAAGCTCGACGCCGTGCTTGCAGGCCGCACGGGCAACTCGGCGCGCAGCAGCAAGCACGTGCTGTTTGGCTGACTGGCGTTAGATCGCGCTCACCGCTCGTCAGGGGGCCGCGCTTTTCAATAGCTCGCCTAGCGTTTGCGCCAGCGTGGTGCCTTCGTCGATGCGCGCCTGCTCGATGTCCATTTGCTTCTTGTCGCCGACGCGTTGCGCCCACAGTTGCCGCTCGCGCGCGAAGATGATGCGTTCGTTGAGCGCGCGAATCGCCGTCCAGATGGCGTTTTCCTCGACTTTTTCGTGGCCTTCGGCGAGCGAGAGCGCACTGAACGCGTGCCCGGTATGGCAGCGGTATCGCAGCGGATGGTCATCGCGAATGCGCCACAAAGTACCGCCGCAGTCGGGGCAGGTGAGTGGCGAGCGTTCGCCGATCTGATCCAGTTCCTCGGGCTGCACCACCGCGCGCTGTGCGACGCGGGCCTCGAGATCGAGTATTGGCGTGTTCATGGGGATCGGCTCCTTGCGAGGGGCGCCGTCGAGTGCGGCAATGATCTGTTGCGTGAGCTGTTCGGCGCCGACAATGGCGTCAGCGCCCGCAGCCGCGAGGGCCGCGCGCGGCATCGAAGCGGTTTCGCAGTCGGCGGGCTCCTGCACGATGCCGTAGCCGCCGTGGGCGCGAATGGCCGCGAGTCCGGCCGCGCCATCGTCGAGATCGCCACTGAGGACGACGCCCACCACGCGCGCGCCATAGTGATGCGCCGCCGAGCGGAACAGCGGGTCGACGGCGGGGCGCGTGAAGTTTTCGGCGGCGCCATCGTCGAGCAGCAGCCGGCATTGCGGCGAGAGCAGCAGATGGCGGTCCGGTGGCGCGATATAGATTCTGCCCTTCGCAAACATCTCGCCGTTGGCGGGATGGCTCGCGGGCAGGCGACCCCAGCGCGACATTAGCGTAGGCAAGACGCTATCGTGCCTGCCAACGTGCAGCACGATGCACACGGCGGCTGGCAGTTCCACAGGCAACGTCATGGCGAGTAGCCTCAGCACGTTGAACGCGCCTCGGGAGCCGCCAATTACCAGAATGTCTCGTCGATTCATAAACCCTCCTTCGACGAGATCCGCAAGCGGCGCGCCTGTTATGAGCGCGCTCGCCATGCGTGCTACTACTGCGTCTGCTACGCGCGCCTTTTCCTTTTACATTCGTCTGCACATCATGGCTTGCAGCAGGGATTCGCCCACATTCGTGACACGCGGACGATGCGCGCCCGATGCAAGCGGCTCGAGCGAGACGAGTTGTTGCTTGAGCAGTGTGTCGAGTTCTTCGCGATTGGGGTCGATCTGGTCGGGCGACGCCTTCACCAGCATGAGCGCCGCGATTTCGTGAGGGCTCAGCATTTTTGTCTCCTGATCATGCATGACACGCGGTTTTTACCGCTTTATGAATTAGGTACTGATTTGCCTGAAAGGCGAATGCCTCTCCCCCGCGATCGGGCTTGCGTGGGACGTGCGATATTTGGTGGTTGATGTTGCCGACTGCTGCCGGCTCGCCGTACCTTGTGGATCGCTAAGTGGCGACTCTGGCCGGGAGAGGAATATATGAAGGATACGGCTGGAAAGGTTAAAAAGTATATGGTCGGGGCCTGTCCGTAATGTGCCGGTTTCGGACTTGTTTTTTTTCGCGTTTCCTTGTATTCGCGGTGGTCTATTAGTGTTGCCCCTGTGCGGGGCGGCACCTACTTTTCTTTGCAGCGGCAAAGAAAAGTAGGCAAAAGAAAGCCGCTCAAACCGCTAGTATGACGCCGTCCACCTCTTGCCGTTAATCGAAGTGGTTCCGGAGCATCCGTCATCTCGCACCTTCAATGTTAGTGACAAAGGGCTCATTCATCCCGCCGCTCGCTACGCGCGCAGCGGTCGGGTCTGCATGGGAAACCATGAGTACTGCCTGGGTAGGCGAATGCGAATGCACATGCACCCCCCTGGTTTTGGGTTATGCCCCACGGCGCGCGCAGCGCCGCCGGAGGAATGAGTCCTTAGTCACTCTGTTGTACGGCGCGTGGCGACAGACGCTCCGGAACCGCTCCGATTAACGGCAAGAGGTGGACGGCGTCACACTAGCGGTTTGAGCCGCTTTCTTTTGCCTACTTTTCTTTGCGGCTGCAAAGAAAAGTAGGTGCCGCCCCGCACAGGGGCAACACTAATAGACCACCACGAACACAAGGAAACGCGACAACAACCGCCTCCAAACCCTCACCAAAAAAAAGAGGTACATCGCTTGCGTAACGAGCATGCTCACGCACCCACAAGGAGCACGCATGCCACACCGCAAACCACCCCACAACCCACAGCCCGCGCCAGCCGACCCAAAATCACAGCAACTCGATACATTCCGCTCGCACCCGCAAGGCGAGGCACTGCGCACGAACCAGGGCGTAAAGATCTCCGACAACCAGAACACCCTGCGCGCAGGCCCACGCGGCCCCTCGCTGCTCGAAGACTTCATCATGCGCGAGAAGATCACGCACTTCGATCACGAGCGCATCCCCGAGCGCATCGTCCACGCGCGCGGATCGGCGGCGCATGGCGTTTTTCAGGTTTACGAATCGCAGGCCGAACTCACGCGCGCGGCTTTTCTCCAGGATCCAGCCAAAACCACGCCAGTCTACGTGCGCTTTTCAACGGTGCAAGGGCCGCGAGGTTCGGCGGACACCGTGCGCGATATTCGCGGTTTCGCCACCAAGTTCTACACGGAAGAAGGCAATTTCGATCTGGTGGGCAATAATGTGCCGGTTTTCTTTATTCAGGATGCCATCAAGTTTCCCGACTTCGTTCACGCGGTGAAGCCCGAGGCGCCCGATGAAATGCCCACTGGCGGCACTGCGCACGACACGTTCTGGGATTTCGTCTCGCTCGTGCCCGAGAGTGCGCACACCGTCATCTGGGCGATGTCGGACCGCGCGATTCCGAGGAGCCTGCGCATGATGGAGGGCTTCGGCGTGCACACGTTCAGGCTCATTAATGCCCACGGCAAGGCACGCTTTATCAAATGGCACTGGCGCCCCGTGCTCGGGTCGTATTCGTTCGTCTGGGACGAGGCGCAAAAGATCGCCGGCAAGGACCCCGATTTTCACCGGCGCGATTTGTGGGAGGCCATCGAGCGCGGCGACTTTCCAGAGTTCGAACTGGGCGTGCAAGTCATCGAAGAGGCCGACGAGCATAAATTCGGCTTCGATCTGCTCGATCCCACGAAGCTCGTTCCCGAGGAACAGGTGCCCGTGAAACTCATCGGCAAGATGACGCTCAACCGCAATCCCGACAACTTCTTTGCGCAGACCGAACAGGTGGCGTTTCATCCGGGCCACATCGTGCCGGGCATCGACTTCACGAACGACCCGCTCTTGCAGGGGCGTTTGTTCTCCTATACCGATACGCAGATCAGTCGGCTCGGCGGCCCCAATTTCCACGAGATTCCGATCAACCGGCCGCTTTGCCCCTTCCACAACAATCAGCGTGATGCCATGCACCGGCAAACGATTGCCGTTGGCCAGGCGTCTTACGAGCCCAATTCGGTGAGCGAGGGCTGGCCGAAGGAGACGAAGCCCGAGGCTGGCGGCTTCGAGAGCTATCAGGAACGTATGGAGGGCGCGAAGATCCGCGTGCGCAGCGATTCGTTCGCCGATCACTTCTCGCAGGCGACGATGTTCTATCGGAGCATGTCCGAGCCCGAGCAGGCGCATATCGTGAGCGCGTATTCGTTCGAACTCGGCAAGGTCACGAAGCCGGAGATACGCGAGCGCGTCGTCAATGAGATTCTCGCGAACATCGACGCCGATCTTGCCGCGCGTGTCGCCAAAGCGCTGGGGATGCCCGCGCCGAAGCCCGGCAGCAAGGCGGGCAACGCTGGCAGTGCGGGTAAGGCGGGTAACGCGCAGCCACCTGCTTCGCCGGCGCTCAGCCTGCTCAACCGCGTGAAGCCCGGCATCGCGACGCGCAAGATCGCGCTGCTGAGCGCGCCGGGCGGCGATGGCGCGATGATCCGCCAACTGCGCGACGAATTTGAAAAGGCCGGTGCGAAGGCTTTGCTCGTGGCGCCGACGTTTGAAGCCATCGATGGCCTCGTGCCCGACGCGACTATTGCGGGCATGCCCTCGGTGATGTTCGACGCGGTGTTCGTGCCCGGCGGCGAGCAGGCCGCGCAGACGCTCGCGAAGTCGGGCGACGCACGCCACTTCGTGAGCGAAGCGTTCAAGCATCTGAAAGCGCTTGGCGCCGTGGACACGGGACGCCTGCTCTTGAGCGCGGCGCAACTGCCCGACCCGGCAGACGGCGTGGCGCACGGCGACGTCGCCGACGTGGCGAACGTGCTCAGGGCGTTCATCGACGCGGCGGGGCAGCACCGCATCTGGTCGCGCGCGGCGCAAGCGGAGTCGGTGTCGGCTTGAGCGCACGCGCGCTTCGTGTTGAGCGCGCGCCAGCGTGCCAGGCGCGACGCTTGCGTGAGAGCGATCGTGCGAACTTCTATCGGGAGAAGGAGAAATGGCGACGACCACGGTCAGCGACTTCATCGTCGAACGGCTGCACGAGTGGGGCGTGCGGCGCATCTTCGGCTATCCGGGCGACGGTATCAACGGCGTATTCGGTGCGCTTCGGCGCGCCGGCGACAAGATCGGTTTCGTGCAGGCGCGCCACGAGGAAATGGCGGCCTTCATGGCGAGCGCGCATGCGAAATTCACGGGCGAGTTGGGCGTGTGCATCGCCACGTCCGGGCCGGGTGCGTCGCATCTGCTCACTGGCCTCTACGATGCGCGGCTCGATCACATGCCGGTGCTCGCCATCGTGGGCCAGCAGGCGCGCGCGGCGCTGGGCGCGCACTACCAGCAGGAGCTCGATCTGGTCTCGATGTTCAAGGACGTGGCCGGCGCTTACGTGCAGCAGGCGGTCGTGCCGGCACAGGTGCGCCACGTGATCGACCGCGCGGTGCGCATCGCGCTTTCGCGCCGCACCGTCACGGCCATCGTGCTGCCGAACGACTTGCAGGAGCTCGAGTACGAGCCGCCCGCGCGCAAGCATGGCACCGCGCACTCGGGCGTGGGCTACGCAGCGCCCGAGGTCGTGCCGCGCGAAGCGGACCTCAAGCGCGCAGCCGACGTGCTCAACGCGGGGCGCCGCGTGGCGATACTCGTGGGCGCCGGCGCGCTCAACGCCACCGACGAGGTGATCGCCGTGGCCGAGCGGCTGCACGCGGGCGTGGCCAAGGCGCTGCTCGGCAAGGCCGTGCTGCCCGACGACCTGCCTTGGGTCACGGGGTCGATCGGCTTGCTCGGCACCAAGCCCACCGACGAGATGATGTCCGCATGCGACACGCTCCTGATGATCGGCTCGGGCTTTCCGTATTCGGAGTTCCTGCCGAAGGAAGGCGACGCGCGCGCCGTGCAGATCGACATCGACCCTGGCATGCTGAGCGTGCGATATCCGATGGAGTTGTGTCTCGTGGGCGACAGCGCGGCCACTTTGCGCGCGCTGCTGCCGCTCCTCGAACAGAAGGATGCGCATAGCTGGCGCGATCGTATCGTGCATGCGGGCGGGCGCTGGCAACGCGTGCTCGACGAGCGCGCGCATGCGAAGACGAACGGCAAGGTCAATCCGCAGCGCGTGGTGACCGAACTCTCGCCGCGCCTGCCCGATGGTGCGATCGTCACGAGCGATTCCGGCTCATGCGCAAACTGGTATGCGCGCGACCTCAAGATCCGGCGCGGCATGATGTGCTCGCTTTCGGGCGGGCTTGCGTCGATGGGCGCGGCGGTGCCTTATGCGATCGCGGCCAAGCTCGCGTATCCGGAGCGGCCCGTGATCGCCCTCGTGGGCGACGGCGCGATGCAGATGAACAACATGGCGGAGCTCATCACCGTGTCGAAGTACTGGCGCGACTGGGCCGACCCGCGCTGGATCTGCGCGGTGTTCAACAACGAGGACCTGAATCAGGTTACCTGGGAGCAACGCGTAATGATGGGGGATCCTAAATTCGAGGCCTCGCAGGATATTCCGAATGTGCCTTATCACCGCTTTGCGGAGTTGCTGGGGCTCACGGGCATCTATGTCGACGATCCCGAACAGCTTGGCGCGGCGTGGGAGCAGGCGCTGGCTACGAAGCGGCCCGTGGTGATCGAAGTGAAGACCGACCCCGAGGTGCCGCCCTTGCCGCCGCACGTGACGATGGAGCAGGCGCGCCACTTCGCGCGCGCGCTGATGGAGGGCGACCCGGACGAAGGCAGCGTGATCGCGAATACCGCGCGCCAGGTGGTGGCGACGGTCTTGCCGGGGAAGAAGCATTAACCGCGAGCACTAACTGCGAGCACTGACCGCGCCGATTGATTGCACGCGCGTCCGTGCACAGGGGCCGGCCAGGCGCTCGCGCACTACACGCACTACATGCACTACAGGGAGGGCACATATGGGCAGGGCGTCATGCGCCCCATTTCAAGCCTTACGCGTAATTGCTTCATGATACGAATGCCGCCGCGCGTTCAGCGCTCGATGGACCACGACGCCTCGTTATGCAAACGCGCGACGAGTCCCGAGAGCGCGATTTCAACGGCATCGTCATAGGGGCTTGCCTGCCAGCGCACTTCGAACGACGCATCGAGGCGTCCGTGCGGCACGCCTTCGCCGGCCTGATGCGTGACGCCCAGAGGAACCACGAGACAGCGGCGGCCGTGCAGCGCTTCTTCGAGCAGTTGACGCGCGTCGTCGCCGACATCGTGGCCCACCGTGACGCGTGCACGGCGACCGCGCCGCAGGCGGTGTTCGACATGCTCGAGCGTCTGCAGCACGATCATGCCGAGCACCGTGCCTGCCACAGCGAGCGCGTACTGACCGCCGCCCGCACAAAGTCCGATTACCGTGACGTACCACATCGTCGCCGCAGTGGTGACGCCTTGCACGAGGCCATCCTTGCGCAGAATCGAGCCCGCGCCGATGAAACCGACACCGGAGAGAATGCCGAGCGGCAGCCGCATCAGGTCGAGCGTGACGAAGGAGTCCTGCGCCTTGCCGTGCTGAAGCAAGAGCACGTTCACCTGAAGCATCGCGAGACAGGCCGCAATGCAGACGAGCAAGGTCGTGCGCAGCCCGGCGGCATTGCCGGACTCGCCGCGATTCAGTCCGATCAGCGTGCCCGCGACGATGGCGACGGCAAGCCGGCCGGCGCAGTCGGGCCAGGAGAGCACGAGCGGCATCGGATTCATCTGCGGGTCTCCGGTATGGCGAAGCCGCCGGCGGCGCGCGCGTCGCGCGGCTGCGCGGTGGCGCGGGAGCGGCGCATGAAGGGCGTTGCGCAAGGCATGTGCCATCTGCGGGGCCGGCCGGAGGCCGGGTGGGGCGAGGGCGTGATACGCGCGGAGGAATACGACGTGCGCCAAAGGCAGTGCGTGCGCGCCGCCCCCGATGGCGGTCCGCGTGTTTTTCAACACGATGATAAGGAGCACCAATCATGAATAAACGTCACTTGATCGTTCCCGCCATTTTGAGTGCCATGCTGGCTGTCTCGGGCGCCGCGTCCGCGCAGGCTGCGGCGGGCGGCAACGCCGGCGCGGGAGCGGGCGGCAGTGCTGGCGCTGGTGCTGGCGGTGGTGCGGGTATGGGGGGCGGTGCGGGTATGAGTGGTGGCGCCGGCGGCTCCGCAGGCGGTCAGGCGACCGGTGTTTACCCGGCGCCCACGCAGGGCGTCGAGCAGGATCCCTCCGTCACCGGTGCTCAAAAGACCCCCGCGCATCGGACACAGTCGAAGAAGCATATGAAGCGGCCGATGAACGGCGCGAGCGGCGCAACGACTATGCCAGGCGGTAGCGGAAGCAACGGCGGCGAGTCGCAGTAAATTCCGCTTTCGCGCGGAAGAGGCAGGCGCGCGTCCCAGGTGCGATTTGCTGCATTGTTTCTGCTTTGTCGCGTTTCCTTGTATTCGCGGTGGTCTATTAGCGTTGCCCCTGTGCGGGGCGGCACCTACTTTTCTTTGCAGCGGCAAAGAAAAGTAGGCAAAAGAAAGCCGCTCACACCGCTAGTGTTACGCCGTCCACCTCTTGCCGGTTATCGAAGTGGTTCCGGAGCATCCGTCGCCCCGCACCTTCAAACTCAGTGACAAAGGACTCATTCATCCCGCTGCTCGCTACGCGCGCAGCGGTCGGGTCTGCATGGGAAACCATGAGTACTGCCTGGGTAGGCGAATGCGAATGCACATGCACCCCCCTGGTTTTGGGTTATGCCCCACGGCGCGCGCAGCGCCGCCGGAGGAATGAGTCCTTAGTCACTTCGTTGTACGACGCGTGGTGACAGACGCTCCGGAACCGCTCCGATTAAAGGCGAGTGGTGTACTGCGTCACACTAGCGGTTTGAGCCGCTTTCTTTTGCCTACTTTTCTTTGCGGCTGCAAAGAAAAGTAGGTGCCGCCCCGCACAGGGGCAACGCTAATAGACCGACACGAACACAAGGAAACGCGACCGAAAAAGGAACCGCGACCACCAAAGGAACCGCGACAAAGAAGACCAGAAAACACCCACCCAAGCAACCCTTACCGCTGAATAGCCTCCCGCAATCGCGTTGCATCGGCCGGAGCGACCGGCGCGGCATTATTGCCCCACGCACCCCTCACGAAACTAAGAACCTCAGCGATCTCACTATCCGTGAGCCTGGTCCGAAAGCCTGGCATCTTGCGCGGCTCGCCGCCGCCAGCAGTCTTCGGGCTCGCGCTGCCTTCGATCACAAGGCGCAGCGCGCTAGTCGGGTCTTCCGATAGCGTGAGCGCGCTGCCCGCGAGCGGCGGCGCCTCGTCGGGCTTGCCGCGTCCATCTGCGCCATGACATTTCGCGCAATACGCGAGATAGACTCCCGCGCCAGGCCGCTCCGGCGTGCCACCTTGCAAGGCTTGCCGGGTCGAGGCGCGCGCCTCGGGCGTATCGTCGTAGGTGCCGTTGCGCGCGCGCGCGGGCAGCGACTTCAGATAGATCGCGATGGCGTTCAGGTCGTCGTCGCTCAGGTGTTGCGTGCTCGCGCCCACCACGGGCGACATCGCGCCGAACGCATAGGCGCGCGCGTTATGGCCGTTGCGCAGGAAGGCCGCGATGTCGTCGACGCTCCACTGCCCGAGGCCGCTGCCCGGGTCGCCGGTGAGGTTCGGTGCATACCAGTTGTCGATCACGCCGCCCGTGAGGTAGAGCGGGCTATGCTCGTCGTAGCCCATTTCGTTGTAGGCGGGGCCGCGCGGTGTGTGGCAGGCGCCGCAATGGCCGAGGCCCTGCACGAGCCACGCGCCCCGGTTCCACTGCGCCGAGCGGGCGGGTTCGGTCTCGTAGCGACTATGACGCGAGAACGCCATGCGCCAGAACAGCAGCACCCAGCGCTGGTTGAAGGGAAAGGGCAGACGCGTCGGCTTCACCTCGTTCGGGACCGGCGTCACGCCGTACATGAAGTACTGATAGAGCGCATCCACGTCGCGGGGGGCGAGCGCCGCGAACGAGGGATAAGGCATCGCGGGATAAAGCCGTTTGCCGTCGGGCGCGACGCCGCGTTGCAGCGCCGCCGCGAATTGCTGGGGCGTATAGCGCCCGATGCCATGCACGGGGTCGGGCGTGATGTTGCTCGCGTAGATCGGACCGAACGGCGAATTCACGGCTTCGCCGCCCGCGAACGGCTCGTGTTGCGCGGAGTCGTGGCACGAGGCGCAGTCGCCGGCCGTGGCGAGCTGCTTGCCGCGTTGGATCTGGGCAGGGTCGGGCGGCGGCCGCGGGGCGTCGTTCGCTTCGCTGCCTGGGTGACAGGCGGTGCAAAGCGCGGCGGCGCACAAGAGCGCGGCAAGCAGCGCGGCATGCAGCGCGGGGAGCGAGCGGGGCGCTTTCATCGCAGGACTTGCAGGACTTGCGCAGGACGCGTTGCGGTCTTCATCGCCGTCTCTCATCGCACTCATCGCAATTCATCGTAACGACTCGCACAGGCGCTGCAGCGGCAACGCCACGAGCACCGAGATCGTGAACACGAGACCGACGGTGAACGCGATGGAGACGGCCTCGCCGCACCAGGCAACGAAGCCGAAGGTGTCGCGCTGCGGTGCGCGCAGCGCCAGCGAGTCGCGTAACGCGCGCCGCGCCGCGATCACGCCGGCCACCGCGAGCACGAACGCGGCGACGGAGGCAAGCGCGAGCAGCCAGTGCACGATGCTCCACGGCAGGGCATTGTGCTGCGTGACGCCGCCCACGCAGGCGGTCGCCACGAGGCTCATGCACAGGAGTACATGCGCCATCCAGACGAGCGGCACGCCAAGCAGTCCATACCAGGCGGCGGCGTGCTGAATGCGCGTGGGCGAGACGCGCACGGATGCTGCGGCGGGTTCCATCATTGACTCCGTATCCAGTAGGGCGAGAGATAAAGCACGCTGAAGATGAAAAGCCATACAACGTCGACGAAGTGCCAGTAAAGTCCGCCGATGTTGAGCGCGGCGTCGCGGCGGCCATCGAAGTAGCCGCGTGCGATCCAGATGGCGAGCCAGATCAGCATGACCACGCCGACCATCACGTGCGCCATGTGAAAGCCGGTAATTGTGAAGTAGAGCGAACCATAGAGATTCGATGCGATCCCGTAGGGCCGTTCATGCCACTCCGAGAACTGGACGCCCACGAACGCGATGCCGAGCGCGATGGCCACGACCATCGACCAGAACGCCGGCCGCGTGCGTGCGCGCCGCACGCAGGCGCCGGCGAGCCAGACGAATACGCTGCTCGTCAGCAGAATGACCGTGTTCACGCCGCTCACGCCGAGCTTGGGCAGACCTTCGGGCGGCCACGGCTGCGCGCTCTGCGAGGCGAGGTACAGGTACGAGAAGATCAGATAGCCGAACAGGGCCGCTTCCGTGACCACGAGCGTGAGCACGCCCCACCAGCCGCCCGCGTGCTCGCCGGCGCTGCCCACGGGCAGCGCGAGGCTTTCGTCGTCGCTGCCGGGCGCTTCCGGATCGACATCGGCGTCGACTTCGGGCGGCGCGGGCTGGAGTGCGAACGGCTCGCGCTGGCCGAGTTCCTTGCGCGGCCACAGCCACGCGAGCAGCGCCGCGCCGCAGGCGAGCGCGGCAAGCGCCGTGAGCACCACGGAGTGCAGCAGCAGTCCGACAAACACGAACGTCGCGGCCACGCCCAGCACGAAGGGCGAATACGCATCGTCGGGCATCTTGAGGATGACGTCGGGCTCGCCGCCAAGCGGCGTGATGCCGAGCGCCTCGCGCCCGCGATGCAGCAGGTAGCCGGGGCGCTTTACGTGCGCGTCGGGTGCCCAGAGCGGATCGCGCGAGCGCACACTCGGCAGGATAGCGAAGTTATAGGGCGGCGGCGGCGAAGAGGTCGACCATTCGAGTCCCGCCGCGCGCCAGGGATTCGGCCCCGCGCGCTCGCCGCGCCTGAGGCTCACGAGCAGGTTGCCAAGGAACATGGCGATGCCGATCGCGAACACGAACGCACCGATGGTCGTCACGAGGTTGGCGGTGTCCCAGCCCATGCCTTCGGGATAGGTATACACGCGGCGCGGCATGCCGAGCAGCCCCGAGATGTGCATCGGAAAGAAGCCCAGATTGAAGCCCACGAACAGCACCCAGAAGGTCCATTGGCCGAAGCGCTCGTTCATCAGCCGTCCCGTGAACTTCGGGAACCAGTAGACGAGGCCGCCCAACACGGGAAACACGTTGATGCCGAGCAGCACGTAGTGCAGATGCGCGACCACGAAATAGGTATCGGTGAGCTGCCAGTCGAGCGGCACGGCGGCCGTCATCACGCCCGAGACGCCGCCCACGGTGAACATCAGCACGAAGCCCGCGAAGTAGAGGAACGGTGTCTTGAAGACGGGTTTGCCGGTCCAGATGGTGGCGATCCACGCGAACACGGCAATCGCGCTCGGCACCGAGATGACCATGCTCGCCGCGCCGAAAAAGGCGAGCGCGAGCGGCGGCAGACCGGTCGCGAACATGTGGTGCAGCCAGACCTCGAAGCCCACGAGCATGGTCGCCAACGTCGAAAGCGCGACGGCGGCGTAGGCGGCGATGGGCCGGCGGCAGAAAGTTGGCAGTGCTTCGGAGACGATGCCCATCGCGGGCAGCACGACCACGTAGACCCACGGGTGCGCGAAGATCCAGAACAGATGCTGCCAGAGCAGCGGGCGGCCGTCCGCGCTGGTATCGAAGAAGTGCGTGCCCACGTTGCGGTCGAGCCAGAGCATGAAGAACGCGATGCTCACCGAGGGCACCGCGAGCAGGTTGGCGCCCGAGGCCGTCATGGTGCCCCAGACGAGGATCGGCAGCCGCGCGATGGACATACCGGTCGCGCGCATGCGCAGGAACGTGATGACGAAATTGGCGGCGCCCACGCTCGTCGAGATGCCGAGCAGGACCATGCCGAGCGCGTAGACGTCGATGTTCGGCCCGGGGTCATAGGCGGACGAGGAAAGCGGCACGTAGTTGAACCAGCCCGCGTTGGCGCCCTGGCCGCGCGGAAAGCTCACATAGAGCAGAATGCCCGCGCCCAGAAAGACCCAGTACGAGAACGCGTTCAGGCGCGGGAACGCCATGTCGCGCGAGCCGAGCACGAGCGGCCAGAGATAGTTGGAAAAGCCGCTCAGCACGGGCAGTGCGTAGAGAAAGATCATCGTCACGCCATGCATCGTGAAGAGCTGGTCGTATTGCTGCGGCGTGAGCAGCGTTTCATTGGGCTGCGCGAGCTGCGCGCGCATGGCGAGCGCCTCCACGCCGCCCAGTAGCAGGAACACGAACGCCGTAACCAGGTAGCGCATGCCAATGGTTTTGTGATCGACCGTGGAAAGCCAGCCGCGCCAGCCAGGGCGCGTTTCCCAGAGGGCTTCGAGGCAGCGCTCGGTTGGCTCGTCGAGCGGCGCGGTGCCGGTCTCGGGCACGCGCGAGAAGCGCGCTGCGCGCGGGCGCGATGGCACCGTGGCGCGGCTGGAAGTAGAGGATGCCGAATTATTGTTCATGGCGCTTGAATCACTGGAGCGTGTCGAGCCACGCCGCGAGGTCGCTGGCCTCGGCGGGCGTGAGGGCGATGGACGGCATCAGCGAGCCGGGTTTGATTTGCTGCGCGTGGGCGACCCAGTCGAGCCGGTTCGCGGACGTGTTGGCGAGCGCGCCCGCCGCGATCAACCGACGCGACGCGAGATGCGTGAGGTCGGGACCCTGTGCACCGTTGGCATCGGTGCCGCGCACGGCGTGGCAGGCCGCACAGCGTTCCGCGAATGCCTTGGCGCCGCGCTGGGTAGCGGGATTGCCTGGCGCTGCGGCGGGCCGCGCCTGGGCGCTCGCCCAGCGCTCGAACGCATCGGGCGGTTGCGCCACCACTTCCAGTGCCATATGCGCATGCTGCGGCCCGCAGAATTGCGTGCATTGGCCGCGCCAGACGCCGGGTTGATCGGCCTCGATCCATTGCCGGTTGACCTGACCCGGGATCGCCTGGGTTTTCCCGGCGAGCGCGGGCACCCAGAACGCGTGCACGACGTCGGCGCTTTCGAGGTCGATCTGCACCGGTGCGCCGGTGGGAATGTGGATCTCGTTGGCAGTGGCGAACGTCGCGCCGGAGGGCGTCGCATAGGTCGCCTTCCACCACCAGTCGTAGGCCGTGACGTGCACGGTGAGCGCGCTCGCGCGCGGCGGATCCGCGATCATGGCGAGCACGCGCAGCATACCCACGAGCGCACCGAGCAGGAGCACCGTTGAAATGGCGGTGCCGATGAGCACGAAGCGGTTTGCGGTTCGCTCGGCCTGCTGTTCGGCTCCATCGTGGGCTCGCGCTTCATGGTCCGGGGCCGGGTTCCGGGCTTGTTCCCGGGCCTGGTCTGTGAGCTGGGTTGCGTCCCAGGCTGAGCGCGTGGCGCGCAGCGCCATCACGAGCAGCACGGCGATCACCACGCAGACGACCACGCACAGCGCCGCCAGGCCCCAGCCCAGCAGCCGCACGGGCGCGGAAGCCGGGCCGGCGCTGTGCAGGAAATACGCGAGCGGCGTGTCCGCGCGGCAGGTGCTTGCCGCCATTGCGCAGCCGGGCACGCAGGCCTTGGCAGCCCATGCGCGCAGCGGTGCGCCACCAAGCCGCCCGGCAGCGCTCATGGCTGCCCCGATGACTGCCCTGATGGCTGTCCCGATGGCTTCCCCGATGGCTGTCCTGGTGGCTGCCGCGATGGCTGTCCTGATGACTGCCCCGATATCAGGCATGCGCGTGAAGCCGCTGGCCGGCCCGAGGCGGCGCCTGGCAGTGTCCCTGGCGGTGCCGGCTGTGCGAGAGACATCGACGTTCTCCTCAGCGGTGCGAAAAATGGCTTTGCTTGCCAAGCAGAGCGCGTGCCCGGCGCGGGCGGGCGAAAGGCTGTGGAAAGGTATGGGACGGCACGCCGGTTGCACATGGGTTGGCGTGCGATTACCTGACAGGACCTAACAGGAGCCAGCCCATGAAATTCGCCCTTGCAGCCATCGCCTGCGTCCTGGCGTGCGGCACGCCATTGTGCGCACAGGCGCAGCAGACCGAAGCCGCATCGACCACGGCGGCCAACCCCTTGCCGGCCACGGACCGGGCGTTTGTCCAGACGGCGTCGATGTCGTCGTCGACGGAAATCGATGCGGCGAAGCTCGCCATGCACAACACGGAGAACAAGGACGTGCATGCCTTCGCGCGCCATATGGCGCTCGATCACACGAAGCTCTCGGCGCAGTTGAAAATCGCCGCGCCGCAGGGCGTCGCGGTGCCCGTGAAGAATTCCGATGAGGCGGTGCTCAATTCGCTTCGTTCGCTCAAGGGAGCGGCGTTCGATAAGGCTTATGTGCAGAAGATGGGACTGCAAGGCCATAAGGACGCGTTACAGGCTTTTCATAAGGAAGCTGCCGATGGGCAGAACGATAATCTGAAGAAGGCGGCGCAAAAGGCGCTGCCGACGATCGAGCAGCATTACAGGATGGCGCAGGCGCTGGCGCAGAAGGTAGGGGAGGATATGGCTGCGGCGCGGTAGGGGGCGAGAGGGGTTTTCTTTTTTGCTTTTGATTTTTCGTTTTTGCTTTTTCGCGTTTCCTTGTATTCGCGGTGGTCTATTAGCGTTGCCCCTGTGCGGGGCGGCACCTACTTTTCTTTGCAGCGGCAAAGAAAAGTAGGCAAAAGAAAGCCGCTCAAACCGCTAGTGTGACGCCGTCCACCTCTTGCCCGTGATCGGAGCGG
>NZ_JAKLJA010000020.1 GCF_022213065.1 Paraburkholderia tagetis | reverse complement strand
CTCCCAGGTGGCCCAGTGCGGCACGAGGTTCGAGTTCGCGAGCAGCACGCGCGGTGCGTCTGCGTGGGTGCGGAACACGCCCACCGGCTTGCCCGACTGGATCAGCAGCGTTTCGTCTTCGTCCAGGTCCTTCAGCGACGCGAGGATCTGGTCGTAGCACTCCCAGTTGCGCGCGGCGCGGCCAATGCCGCCGTACACGACCAGCGCGTGCGGATGCTCGGCGACTTCCGGGTCCAGATTATTCTGGATCATGCGGTACGCGGCTTCGGCCAGCCAGGTCTTGCACACCTTTTCGCTGCCGCGCGGCGCGCGGATCGTGCGGGTCGGGTCGAGGCGGGGATCGGTGAAGTTGGGATGGTTCATGGCGTTCGTTCGTCTCGGGATAGAAGTTCTTGCGCGGCCTTGCTTGTCTGTTTGCCCGTACCGGGCAATGACCTTAAGCGGCATCGCGGCAACGTGAGAGCTAGTCTACCGCCGCCAAGTTGTATATACAACTCGTTTTGGCAAATCGAGCCTAGGGAATTACCCTGGACGGGTTTTTCTGTGAGGAATCAGGGGAGGCGAAGGTCGAATGCCGAATGCGGCGCTTGTTGACTAGACAAGACTACCGTGACGGACAAGGTCGCGCATGGGCGCCCGTGCGGCGCGTCGGCGATGGGAAACGCAGGTGCGCGGTCTGACACCCGGGCAACGTGGGTTGCGGCCCGCAGCACAAGACCTGAATGGGTATTTTGGAGCGGGGATTTCAACCCGCTCCGACGCCTCAGACAGTGCCAGCCAGATGAAACCGCGAAGCCGGGTGCCAAAGTCTCACCGAGGTCGCAACATCCTTGCCGACCCAGGTGCGCCGCAGCAACAACAAACAAGGCTCACCAATTTCCATCGCGAGATGCTGGCGCACATGCGCATCGGGCTTCTGCGCGTAAATGCGAAACTCCGCGCGCTGAATAGGCGCGAGACGCACCATATAGTTATTCGGCGTTTCCACCGTGAAATCCTGCGCGAGATATTCGGGAAACACCTCGGGATTCACATAGCGGTCTTCGTACTGAATCGGCTCGCCCTCTTCGTTGTGCACGATGCGTGAATGAAACACCGGCCCCGTGTCGAGTTCGAGCGCGGCGACGGCGTTCGGATCGTCGCTGGATTCCAGCGCAAGCACACGCGCCGTATGCCGATGCCCGCGCGCAGCGATTTCATCGGCGATATTACGGATCTGCAAGACCGTCGATTCGTACTGGCGCGGCGCGACATAGGTGCCCGAACCGCGCACGCGGTTCAGCACGCCTTCGGCCATGAGCTCGCGCAGCGCGCGCGAAACGGTCATACGCGCGACACCAAACTCCTTGACCATCTCTGTTTCGGAGGGCACGACATCGCCCGGCTTGAGCAGGCCGTTTTCGATCTGTGCGAGGACGTGACGCTTGATCTGTTCGTATGCGGGCAATGGCGTGCCGCGCGCCGGCTTGTTTTGCATGATCGTCATCTGGAAATAGGCGGGCGCATGCCCGGGCCTTATACGAGCACTGCGATCCGGCGAAGCCGCTCCGATCTGGCCACGTTGGCCCGACCGCATTAGCCCCGCCAGGTTGTCTAGGCTAACCTGATCGGGCCACATTGTACCGTCCGCAATGCGTCGTGCCGCGAGTCTTGTCCGATCCATCGTGCGCCGGCCGGTGCGAGCCTGGGCCCGTGCTAAGATCGTCGGCTGCAAATCGACTCACCAGCCGACTCACCAGCCGACCAACCGGCGCGCGCCGCTGCGCACGGGCCCGCGCATCGCGAGGTCCGCGAGACACACGCTACAGGCCTTCCTCCTTGAACGCTCCCACCCAACTCCTGTTCCTGCCCGGCGCCTCGGGCGATCCCGCGTTCTGGCAGCCGCTCGCGGACCAGCTCGAGCATCCGGCCGAGCGTCGTTTTCTCGCTTATCCGGGTTTCGGCAGCGAACCTGCGGACCCCGAGGTCGAGAATTTCGAAGATCTCGTGCGCAAGATCGTGCAGCAAATCGACAAGCCGACCGCGCTGATCGCCCAGTCGATGGGCGGTGTGCTGGCCCTGCGCGCCGCGCTGGCCAAGCCGGCACTCGTCACGCACCTCGTGCTGGCCGTCACCTCCGGCGGCCTCGACACGCAGGCGCTCGGCGCGAGCGACTGGCGCGAGGAATTCGCCGCGCAGAACCCGCAACTGCCAGACTGGTTCGTGACGCTGCGCGAGGACCTCACGAGCGAGCTCGCCTATGTCCAGCAGCCGGTCATGCTGCTATGGGGCGACTCGGACCCGATCAGCCCGCTAACCGTTGGCGAAAAACTGCTCGAATTGCTGCCGAACTCGGAGCTCGATGTGGTGAGCGACGGCGGCCACGACCTCGCATCCGTTCATGCGCGCGTACTGGCGCCGCTCGTCGACGATTTTCTGCAAGCGGGCAACTACGCCTAGCCCTGCGTTTCGAGGGCAGCGTACTCGCGCGCGTCGGTGAGCCGGGCAAGCACTACGCGCGCGCGCACGCCGCGCCCGTTCGCGCCCGCATCCAGACTGACCTCGCCGCCGTGCGAATGCACGATCTCACGCACGATCGCGAGGCCGAGACCCGTGCCCTCCGTGTCCGATGCGGCCCTGAAGAACGGCTCGAATACGCGGGCGCGCGCTTCGGCGGGAATGCCGGGGCCGTCGTCGAGCACTTCGAGGGTCACCGCGTGCGCGCTCGCCTGTACCCCGACCGTCACGCGCCCTCCCGCCTGCGTATAGCGCAACGCGTTGTCCACGAGATTGGTCACCATCGCGCGCAGCAGCTCGCGATGCCCCGACACGAGCGCGGCGCCCTGCAGTTCCGCACCGAGGTCGATATCGCGCGCCTGAGCCAGCATCACGAGCCCCTCTACCGCCTCGTGCGCAAGCTGCGTCATGTCCACGGGTACACCGGGCCGCTGCGCGGTGTCGAACGCTTCGGCCTGAGCGAGCAGGAGCAGTTTGTTTGTGAGCGCAACCATCGAGCGATTGCTCTCGCGCATGGCCGCGAAGACCTCGGCAAGCGCCGGATCCAGCGTTTTCTGCGAGCACGCGTACTGCAACTGCGTGCCCAGCAGCGTGAGCGGCGTGCGCAACTGATGCGAGGCATCGGCGATAAAACGCCGTTGCGCGGCGTTCTGCGCACCGAGCCGCGCGATGCACTGATTGATCGCCTCCACGACGGGCCGTAGCTCCGCGTGCAGCCCCTCGGAGCGGATCGGCACGAGATGCATCGGATCGCGGTCGGCGACCTCGTTCTTGAGCTTCATGAGCGGACGCAGCTCGAACGTGAGGCCGATGCAGGCGAGCGCCACCGCGAGCATCACCATGCCGATCTGGCGCACGAGTTGGGGCCGCCACAAGGTCATGGCCATTGCGTCGCGCGAATGCTCGGTCTTGCCGACTGAAACGCGCACGCGCCACACGCGGCCGTTGTCGTACATCGAGCGCAGCACGCTCACGGCGCGCAGCGCCTCGCCGTGCAGCGCCGCGTCGTACCAGACCGGCACGTCGACGGCAGGCGCCTGGCGCGTATGCGGAAAATCGGGCATGCCCACGAGCAGCGGGCCATCTTCCACGCTGACGTTGTAGAACACCTGGTCGCGCTGCGGCGACGCGAAAAGCTCCAGCGCCGCCGGCGGCACGTTTGCGCGCAGCGCGCCGTCGCTCCACTCCACCGAGCCCGCGAGCATGCGCGCGGACGAGAGCAGGCGAGCGTCCTGCACGAGATCGGCGGTATGGTGCGCCGCGCGATACTCGAACGTGGTCGTGAAAATCACATACAGGCCGAGCGGCACCAGCATCCACCACAAGAGCCGGATGCGCAGGCTACTCGTCATCGCGTGCGTCCATTATTGGGTCGCCTCGTCGCGCTTGCGCAGCAGATAGCCAAGGCCGCGCAGCGTGACGATCGTGGCCGAGCTGCCTTCGAGCTTCTTGCGCAGCCGCGAGACATAGATCTCGATGGCGTCTTCGCTCGGGTCGTCGGCGAGCGTGAAGATCGCATCGGCCAGCGCGGACTTCGAGACGGTCTTGTTCACGCGCAGCATCAGCGCTTCGAGCACGGTGCGCTCGCGCGGCGTCACGTTGAGCGGCGCGCCGCCGAGCGCGAACCGCCCCGTGTTGATATCGAAGACGAGGTCGCCGCAACTGATTTCGTTGGCGCGCGCCGGCGTCTGTCGCCGGATCAGCACCTTGATGCGCGCCACGAGTTCGCGCACCTCGAAGGGCTTGACGAGATAGTCGTCGGCGCCGCTGCCGAGCAGCTCCACCTTTTCGTCGATCGATCCGCTCGCGGTGAGCACCATCACCGGCGTCGCGTCGCCGCGCTGGCGCAGCCGCCGCAGCACGTTCTTGCCCGAGAGCTTCGGCAGATTCAGGTCGAGCAGCACGACGTCGTAGGCGTTGGTCCGCAGGAGCGAGTCGGCGGCGTCGCCGTCCTGCAACGCATCGCAGGCAAAGCCCTGCTCCTCCAGCGTCTTGACGAGCCAGTGAACGAGCGTGGGGTTGTCTTCGATGAGCAGCAGCTTCATGGGCGAGGCGTTGAATGGAAAACCACGTGTGCCGCGATTGTGCCGCCCCCGGCGCGTGGCCGCCTTGCGGGTTAACACGGACGTTCGTGCAGGGGCGCCGAAGGCTGGCAGAAGGGTTGGCATTTCTATAATCGGTTGCATCCACCAAAAGAGGCGCGGCCCGCGAGGCCTCGCGCCATATCCAAGGAGACTCCACGATGCCCACGCTGCGCCAGATCGCTACCGTATCGAGTGTCGCTTTCGCACTCGCCGCCACCTCCGTCGCCGCTCATGCGGAAAAGATCACCATCATGGTTGGTGGCGCAACCAAGATCATCTATCTGCCCGCCAAGCTGACCGAGCAACTCGGCTACTTCAAGGACGAGGGGCTCGACGTGGAGATCCAGTCGCAGCCCGCCGGCGTGGACGCTGAAAACGAGCTGCTCGCGGGCGCCGTGCAGGGCGTGGTGGGCTTCTACGACCACACCATCGATCTGCAGAGCAAGGGCAAGGAAGTCCAGACGCTGGTGGTGTTCGGACAGGTGCCCGGCGAAGTCGAGATGGTGTCGAACTCGGCGGCCGGCACGGTCAAGAGCATGGCCGACGTGAAAGGCAAGACGCTCGGCGTGACGGGCCTCGGCTCCTCCACGAGCTTCCTCACGCAATACCTCGCGCAGCGCGCCGGCATTCCTTCGACCCAGTACACGCTGCTGCCCGTGGGCGCCGACGCCACCTTCATCGCCGCAATCAAGCAGAACCGCATCGACGCGGGCATGACGACCGAGCCCACCGTCTCGCGTCTCCTGCAGACCGGCGACGCCAAGGTGCTGGTGGACATGCGCACGCTCGAAGGCACGCGCGCGGCGCTGGGCGGCACCTACCCGGCTTCGAGCTTCTATGTGCAGCGCGCCTGGGCGCAATCGCACAAGGATGAAGCGACGAAGCTCGCGCACGCCTTCTCGCGCACGCTCAACTTCATCGCGACGCATAACGCCGAAGAGATCGCCGCGAAAATGCCGAAGGACTATTACGGCAGCAATAAGGACCTCTACGTAAAGGCACTGAGCGCTTCGCTGCCAATGTTCACGAAGGATGGCCGCATGCCCGCCGACGGTCCGGAGACCGTGCTCAAGGTGCTGTCGGCCTTCAACCCTTCGGTGAAGGGTAAGCACATCGATCTCGCGAAGACGTACTCGAATGACTATCTGCCGGCCGCGACGGCCACGGCAGCGTCGAAGTAACGCCGTCGCACGACCGAACATCGAGGCACATTCCAGGCACATTCCAGGCACCACCGAGGCAACGAAGCATGAGCTCTCCCCACTCGCAAGGCACGCCGGCCATCGAGCTGCGCAACGTATCGTGCCGCTTCATCTCTCCCGACGGCAAGGCGACGCTCGCTCTGCGCGACTTCAGCATGGCGGTCGCGCGCGGCGAATTCGTCGCCATCGTCGGTCCCACGGGCTGCGGCAAGTCCACCACGCTCAGCATGATCACGGGGCTGCTCAAGCCCACCACGGGCGAAGTGCGCGTGATGGGCGCGCCCGTGAACGGCATCGATCCGCGCATCGGCTTCGTGTTCCAGGCCGATGCGGTGTTTCCGTGGCGCTCGGTGCTCGACAACGTGGCGGCTGGCCCGCTGTTTCGTGGCCGCTCGAAATCGGCCGCCTATGACGAGGCGAACGAATGGCTGCGCCGCGTGGGCCTCGACAAGTTCGGCAAGCACTATCCGCATCAGCTTTCGGGCGGCATGCGCAAGCGCGTGGCGCTCGCGCAGACTTTCATCAACAAGCCCGAAATCCTGCTGATGGACGAGCCGTTCTCGGCGCTCGACATGCAGACGCGCACGCTGATGCAGGACGAGCTGCTGCAATTGTGGGGCGGCACGGGATCGGTGGTGTTCGTCACGCACGACCTCGAAGAAGCGATTGCGCTCGCCGACCGCGTGTTCGTGCTCACGGCGCGGCCCGCGACGCTCAAGAAAGTCTACGAGATTGACTTGCCGCGCCCGCGCATCACGTCGGAAATCCGCTATGCGCCGCACTTCGTCGAGCTGTCGCGCGAAATCTGGCACGACCTGCGCGAAGAAGTGCAGATCGGCTAACCTGGCCAAACATCAAGCACGTTGGAGCGATTGCTCATGTCCACCCCGCAACCAACCTTGCCGCAAGGCATCGATGCGGCCTCGCTCGACGCAGTCGAGCGTGCCGCACAGCAGCGCATCCGGCGCCGCCACGCGCTCGTGATCGGCCTGCGCGTGCTCGTGCTCGTCGTCGTGCTCGGCGGCTGGGAGCTATCGGCACGCCTCAAATGGATCGATCCGTTCTTCTTTTCGATGCCCTCGGCGATCTTCGATCAGATCATCGACTGGTTCGTGAACGGCACCTCGCAAGGCCCGCTGCTCACGCAAGTCTGGGTCACGCTCGAGGAAACCGGGCTCGGCTTCATCATCGGCTCGATCGGCGGCGTGTTCTGCGGCATCGTGCTGGGCCGCAACAAGCTGCTCTCCGATGTGTTCAGCCTCTACATCAAGATCGCCAACTCGATTCCGCGCGTGGTGCTGGGTTCGGTGTTCGTGATCGCGCTGGGGCTCGGCATGGCGTCGAAGGTCGCGCTGGCCGTGGTGATGGTGTTCTTCGTGGTGTTCGCCAATGCGTTCCAGGGTGTGCGCGAAGCCGACCGCTACATGATCGCCAATGCGCAGATCCTTGGCGCGTCGCGCCGCCAGGTGACCACCGCCGTGGTGATCCCTTCGGCCCTGTCGTGGATTCTCGCGAGCCTGCACGTGAGCTTCGGCTTCGCGCTGGTGGGCGCCGTGGTGGGCGAATTCCTCGGCTCGAAGCAAGGTATCGGCTTGCTGATCTCGACGGCGCAAGGCGCATTCAATGCAAGCGGTGTGTTCGCGGCCATGATCGTGCTCGCGGTGGTCGCGCTGATTGCCGATTATCTGCTTACTGCCGTTGAGCAACGCCTGCTCAAGTGGCGGCCCACGTCGACGAGCTGATTTCCTGTCGACCAGAGTTCGCGCTTCAGCGCGTTACTCGGGTCCTATGCAAGGCTGTCCGGGCGCGAGAGGCTGATATCCTCCGGCCTGTCGTTCGCGGCGCACAGATGTGCGCCGCTTTTTTTTTGGCCGGCACCAATGAGCCAGCCCCAACACCCCGCGCTACTTCGGCTGCGCCACAGTGCGCAGATACGGCTTGAGCGTCTTGAAGCCCTGCGGATACTTCTGCTTGGCAGCGTCGTCCGAAACTGAAGTCGGAATAATCACATCGTCGCCGGATTTCCAGTTAACAGGCGTGGCCACCGCGTGCTTGACAGTTAGTTGCAGCGAGTCGAGCAAACGCAACACTTCGTCGAAGTTGCGGCCCGAGCTCATCGGATAGACGAGCATGGCCTTCACCTTCTTGTCCGGGCCGATGATGAACACCGAGCGCACCGTGGCGTTGTCGTTCGCCGTGCGCGGACCGCCGCCGCTCGCGGCCGGGTGAATCATGTCGTAGAGCTTGGCGACGTTCAGGTCCGCGTCCCCGATCAGCGGATAGTTGACCGCGCTGCCCTGCGTTTCCTCGATGTCCTTGACCCATTTCTGATGGTCGCTCACCGGGTCCACGCTCAGGCCGATGATGCGCGTATTGCGCTTGTCGAACTCGGGCTTGAGCCGGGCCATATAGCCGAGCTCCGTCGTGCAGACGGGCGTGAAATCCTTCGGATGAGAAAACAGAATGGCCCAATGATCGCCGATCCATTCGTGAAAATTGATCGTGCCTTCAGTAGTTTCAGCGGTGAAATCGGGTGCATCTTCTCCTAGACGAATCGTCATCTCAAGCCTCCATGTGTGGTTGCGCGACAGCGTCCTACCGTCGTACGAGGCGCACGCTTTTGCAGCACGCTGTTGCATTCTAGGTAGTCCAGCGGACGGTTTTGCGATTTGTTTACGCGGTCGGCGCGTCGCTCGATAACGGACACGGCGGCAAAACGATATAGGGCTTGACCATAGCGTTCGAGCGCAGCAGCGCCCGTTAATCCTGCGCCCCCATACACGCACGAAATGCACGACGCGTGCCGTGCTCACGCCTGGGCGCATGCGCCCTGCATGGCGCCGGCTGCACGCAGCTTTGCCCTGCGTATCAGCCGTATCAGCCCAATTGCAGCCGGTCGCTGCCCTGGTGTCAGCCCTGGTTTGCATACCACCCACCGCCAGGCGACGCTATTCCCGTAGCCCGCGTACGGGGCACGTCTATTGCTCCGGCGAGCTTAAGTCACCCGTGATATTGTCTGAATACCGGAGTCGTAGCGCGCATGTGCCCGTCAATCGAACTCTGTCACCTTCGCGAGCGTCGCCATGAGTGATGTACGCCACCACCTGAGTCCGCGCGACCGCGTGGAACTGCTCTGCTGGCTCACCTGCGGGAGCCTCGGAGCGTACTACCTCAACGAAACGTGGCCCAACGCGGCTTTTCACGTGCAGGCCGCGCACAAGTGGCTCGACCGCCACGCACGCGAGGCCGACTGGCTCGCCATCGCGCGGCTCACCGCCATCGCCCAGGAAATCGCCAAGCAGCACGCATGGTTTGTCGACGCTACATGGGCGCGCGACGCCGTCGAGGAAATCCTCGACACCGACGACCTCAACTATCAAGCCAAGCTCGTCATGCAGGTACTGAAGGACTGCGAGCTTGCGCTCGCAGACCGTAGTTCCCCAGACTGAGCGCGTCAGGACTGCGGCGCGGGCTGGGAGGCAGCATTCGCGCCGGCCGCCTGTGCGGGCGGCGTCCATCCATAGCCGAGCGCCTTGTACAGGCCCACGATCTGCGCGAGCCGCTGGTCCTGCAACTGGGATTGCTGGATTTGCGCCGCGAAGAGGCTACGCTCGGCGTCGAGCACTTCCAGATAGCTCGTGTAGCCCCCCTCGTAGAGATCCCGCGCCAGCGACGTGTACTGCGTGAGCGCATCCACCTGGCGCGTGGTGGCTTCGAGCTGATCCTGCGTGCGCGTGGCGCCGACCAGCGCATCCTCCACGTCCGCGAATGCCTGCTGGATCGTCTGCTCGTAGCTCAGGAGCGCCTCCTGATGCGCCGCCTCGGCCGAATGCACGGAACCCGCGATCGCACCGCCCTGGAAGATCGGCTGCGAGACCGCGCCCGCGAACGACCATACACGCGCAGGCCCGGTCCAAAGCCCCGAAAGTGCCGTGCTGGCCGCGCCGAACATACCGGTGAGCGAGATCTCCGGGAAGTACTGCGCACGCGCGGCGCCGATCTGCGCATTCGCTGCAATAAGCGCCTGCTCCGCCTGCTGAATGTCGGGACGGCGCTCCAGCAACGACGACGGCAACCCCGCCGGTATCACCGGCACGGAAAGCTGCGCGATGGATTTGCCGCGCGGAACCGGCCCCGGGTTCTGGCCGAGCAGCAGGGAAATCGCGTCCTCTTGCTGCGCGATCTGCTTCTGGATCGAGTAGACCGACGCCTGCGCCGATTCATATTCGGAGCGCGCCTGGCTCAGTTGCAGTTGTGACACCACCCCGCCCGCGAAGCGCGCTTCGAACAGCTTGACCGTGCCGTCGCGGCTCTCGAGCGTCTGCTGCGCAATCGTCAGTTGATTGTCGTAGTCGCGCAGTTGCAGATAGCTCGTCGCCACATTGGAGATCAGCGAAATACGCGTAGCCTGCTGCGCTGATTGCGTGCCGAGATACTCGGCGCGCGCGGCTTCGGTCAAGCGCCGCAGGCGGCCGAACAAGTCGATCTCCCACGAGGCCACGCCCTGGAGCTGCACCTGATTGCCGACCAGCGGCGGATAGCCGGGTGCTGGCACGCCGCGGCTGCGCGAGCCGCCGAAATTCACGCCCACCTGCGGGAACAGACCCGAGCGCGCCACGACATAGCGGCCGTAATACTCTTCGACACGCGCCGCCGCAATGCCGAGATCCTTGTTCTGCGCGAGCGCCTTCGTGACCAGATCGTCGAGGACGGGGTCGTTGAACTGCTTCCACCAGTCGAGCGACGTATCCACCACCTCGGCATCGGCCGATGCGAAGCGGTAGGTGGACGGCGTCTCCACCGTGGGCCGATGATAGTCGGGACCGACCGCGCAGGCCGCGAGCCAGACGGTGCTCGCGGCGAGGACAATGGGCTTCAGTGCGCGCATGATTTTTGGGCTCATGGCTTCAACCCTCCTGCGCGGGCGGAGCCGCCGGCGCCGGCAAGTCCGGTTCGGCTTCGGGCTTCTTGCGCGACGAAAGCGTTTCGAGCCCCCAGAAGAACATCGGAATAAAGAAGAGCGCGATGAGCGTAGCGCCAAGCATGCCGAACACCACGCCCGTGCCGAGCGAGCGGCGGCTTGCCGCTGATGCCCCGGTCGCGATGGCGAGCGGTATGCAACCCAGAATGAACGCGAGCGAAGTCATGATGATCGGGCGCAGACGCAGTTTCGCGGCGTGCAGCGCGGCCTCGTATGGCGACATGCCCTCCTTCTCGCGCATTTCCACGGCGAACTCGAAGATCAGAATGGCGTTCTTTGCCGCGAGCGCGATCAGCACCGTGAGGCCGATCTGGAAGTACACGTCGTCTTCCATGCCGCGGATCAGAATGCCCACGAGCGCGCCGAACACCGCGAACGGCACCGCCAGCAGCACGCCGATCGGCAGCGACCACTTCTCGTACTGAGCCGCGAGAATCAGGAACACCATCAGCAGCGCGAAGCCGAACACGAGCCCCGCCGTCGAACCCGCGGTCTTTTCTTCGTACGCCTGGCCGCTCCATGCGTAGCCGTAGCCATCGCCGAGCACTTCTTTCGAGATCTCCTCCATTGCCGCGATCGCTTCGCCCGAGCTGTGGCCGGGCGCGGCGTCGCCCGTGATCTTGGCGGCCGGGAAGTTGTTGAAGCGGTTCACGATGTCCGCGCCGTTCACGAACTTGTAGGTCGTGACCGCCTTGATGGGCACCATGTCGCCGGAGCGGTTGCGCACGTAGAGCTGCTGGATGTCCTCGGGGCGCGTACGGTATTGCGGCTCGGCCTGCACGATCACCTGGAACAGGCGGCTGCCCTTCGGGAACTGGCTCACGTAAGACGAACCGAACATCGTCTGCAATGCAGCATAAACATCCTGCACCGCCACGCCCTGTGACTCGGCGCGCTCGCGATCCACTTCCACGAGCAACTGCCGCGAGTTCGTGTCGATGGTCGAGTTGATACCGCGCAGCGCCGGATTCTGGCGCGCTTTCGCGATCACCGCGCGAACCTTCTCTTCAAGCTGCTGGTAAGTGCCATCACCCGTGGTCTGCACCCAGAACTCGAATCCGCCCGTCGTGCCGAGGCCTGGAATGGAAGGCGGGTTGATCGGTATCACCACGCCGTCCTTGAAGCCCGCGAACGCCCGGTTGGCCGCATTGATGATGTCGGCGGCGCTGCCGTCCTTGCCCCGCTCGCTGAAGTCCTTGAGCGTGACGAACAGCGTGCCGGCGTTGGCCTTGTACTGCGAGTCGATCAGGCTGTAGCCGATAGGCGCGGCCACGGCCTTGACGGCGGGCTGCTTCATGAACCAGTCTTCGGCGCGCTTCGAGATATCTCCGGTGCGATCGAGACTCGCGGCGTCCGGCGTGATGACCGCGCCGAGCAGATAGCCCTGGTCCTCGACCGGCACGAACGAAGTGGGGATCTTCTTGAAGAGCATCCCGGTGGCGACGCACATCACGGCGATCAGCAAGACCGAGAGCATGACGCGGCGGATGACCGACTGCACCGACCGGCCGTAGCCTTCGGTCACCCGCTCGAAGCGGTCGTTGAACCATACGAAGAAGCGGTTCTTCTTCTTTTGCTCCGGCTTGAGCAGGATGGCGGCCAGCGCCGGCGAGAGCGTGAGCGCGACGATGCCCGACAGCACCACCGAGACCGCGATGGTCACGGCGAACTGCTTGTAGAGCTGCCCAGTGATGCCCGAGAGAAACGCAACCGGGATGAACACCGCGAGCAGCACGAGCACGATGGCCACCACGGGGCCGCTCACTTCGTCCATGGCGCGCTTGGCCGCTTCCTTGGGAGGCAGCTTGAACTCGGTCATGTTGCGCTCGACGTTCTCGATCACCACGATCGCGTCGTCCACGACAATGCCGATCGCGAGCACCAGACCGAATAGCGTGAGCATGTTCACCGAGAAGCCGAACACCGTCATGCCGATGAACGCGCCGATGATCGACACCGGCACCGCAAGAATCGGCACCAGCGTGGCGCGGAAGCTCTGCAGGAAGATGAACACCACCAGGATCACGAGTAACACCGCGTCACGCAGCGTCTTCACCACCTCGTCGATCGACTCGTGCACGAACTCGGTCGTGTCGAGCGCGATTTCATACTTGAGGCCGGGCGGGAAGCTCTTCTGCAACTGATCGAGCGTGGCGCGCACCTGCTTCGACACCTGCAGCGCGTTGGCGCCAGGCTGCTGGTAGACCGCGAGCAGCGTGGCGGTCTTGCCGTTATAGCGGCCGCGCATCGAGTAGTCCTTCGCGCCCAGATCAGTATGGCCGATGTCCTTGATGCGCACGATCGCCGCATCGCCCGACTTGGCGCGCAGGATGATGTCGTCGAAGTCGGCGGGCTCGGTGAGGCGGCCTTTGGTGGCCACCGGGAAGGTCTGCAGGACAGGCGAGCTGGTGGGCGACTGGCCGAGGCGGCCGGCGGAGAACTGCTGGTTCTGCGCGCTGATCGCGTTCTTCACGTCGTCCACGGTGATGCCGAGCTTGGCCATGCGGTCCGGCTTGACCCACACGCGCATCGCGTAATCGGGTGAGCCCATGATTGCCGACTGGTTCGCGCCCGGCAGGCGCTTGATCGCGTCGAGCACGTAGACGTTCGCGTAGTTCGCGACATACTGCTGGTCGAACGTGTCGTCAGGCGAATAGACGGCGATCACCATCATGAACGCCGACGAGCGCTTCTGCACCGAGACGCCCTGCTGCGTGACCGAATCGGGCAGCGTGGGCAGCGCGAGGTTCACGCGGTTTTGCACGTCCACCTGGGCGAGCGAGGGGTCGGTGCCGATGTTGAAGTACACGGTGAGCGTCATGTTGCCCGTCGAGGAGCTCGATGAACTCATGTACATCATGTTGTCGGCGCCGTTCACCTGCTGCTCGATGGGCGCGGCGACGTTTTGTGCGACGATGTCGGCGCTCGCGCCGGGATAGGTCGCGCTCACCGTGATCTGCGGCGGCGCGATGTCGGGGAACTGCGCGACCGGCAGGTTGAGCATGGCCAGGAAGCCGGCCACGACGATGATGATCGACAGGACCGACGCGAAGATCGGCCGGTCGATGAAGAAGTGGGAGAACTTCATCGCTCAACCTCCCGCTGCGGGCGAGAGCGTGACGTCCACGCGGCGGGACTTGTCGGCTGGATCGGTGGCGACGATCTTCGCGGGCTTGCGCATTTCGATGCGCGCATCCTGCACACCCGCGACAATCAGCGCCGTGCGCACGGTCGAGGCGCGCGCATGAGCGAGGCGCTCGTTGTGTGCGCGGGGACCGCTCGAATCGGTATAGCCCGAAATCACGACGCGCGTCTCGGGCGACGCGGCAAGGCGCTGCGCGACCGCCGCGAGCGCCGAGGCCGATTGCGCGTCAAGACTCGCGCTGCCTGCCGCGAAGTAAAGCTGCGAGGGATCGGACGCGCTCGCGGTGGTCGCCGCCGGGCCCGCCGCATCTGCAACGGTGCCCGCCTTCGCGTTCACGGCGCCTCCAGCATTCGCCGGATTCACGCCGTTGGCCGCGCCTGCATTTCCGTTATTGGTGTTCGCAGCGTTCGCGGCACTCGAACCGCTCGCAGCGCTTGAGGCACTCGAGGCACTCGAGGCACTCGAGGCGCTTGCGCCATTGGCATCCGCCGCGCCAGCCTCGCCACCGAGCTTGACTGCGGCAGAGGGCGTGGGCACCACCTTCTCCTGCACTGGCGCACCCGGCATCAACTTGAGCGTATTGTCGATCACGACATGGTCGCCCGCGTGCAGACCCGAGCTGATGACCCAGTCGTTGCCGTTCCATTCGCCCGTTTCGACGGCGCGCTGCTGCGCCTTGCCGTCCTTGTCCACGGTCCACACGAACGCGCCGCGCGGCCCTTGCTGCACGGCGACCTGCGGCACCGCCACCGCACTCGTCCGCTGGGCGCCCAGCAGCTTGATGCGCACGAACTGCCCGGGCCGCAAGGTGCCGCCCGGATTCCTCACCTCGGCGCGAATCAGATACGTGCCGGTCTCTTCGCTCAAGGACGCGTCGGCGAACTTGATATGGCCGCGCTGCGGATACACGCTGCCGTCGGCGAGCACGATCACCGCTTCGAACTCGCCGATCTGCGGCAGCTTGAGCGCCCCGCTCTTCGTCTGCGCACGCAGATTCAGCATCTCGTTCTCGGAGAGCGAGAAGTTGATCCACATGGGATCGAGCTTCGCAACGTAGGTCAGCAGGCTGTTGCTCGCGTCGATATAGGAGCCGTCCTGCTTCTTCGCGAAGCTCGACAGCCCCGTGACGGGCGCCGTGATCGTGGTATAGCCGAGATTGAGGTTCGCACTGGTGACATTGGCGCGCGCCTGCTCGAGCGCCGCTGCCGCCGCCCGTTCCTGGCCGACCGAGTCGTCGAGGTCTTTCTGGCTCAGTGCATTCCTGGCCGCGAGCGGGCGCACGCGGTTCAGGTTGGCCTGCGCCGTATCGAGCCGCGCCTTCTGTTGCGCATACTCGGCGCGCGCGGCGTCGAGCGCGGCCTGGAAGGGCTTGCGGTCCATCTGGAACATCACGTCGCCCTGATGGACCATCGCGCCTTCTTCATAGACGCGTCTTTCAAGAAAACCGTTTACGCGCGAGCGAATCTCGACCTGCTGCGAGCTTTCGGTCTGCCCTACGTAATCGAACACCACTGGAACGTCGCGCAGCGCGACGTTGATAACGTCCACATTCGCAGGTGGTCGCGCCGACGCCACCGGCGTCTTGTCGTGGCACGCAGCAACCCCGAACACCATACCCAGGGACAGGCACAACCGTGCCACCCTTTTTCCGCTTGCCATGATCTTTCTCCGTTATCGACGATCTACGCTGGACCGACGAACTCGAGGCGAATCCGGTCATGCCGGATGTGCTGCGCCGCCAGGAAGCTCGGAGCGAAATCTTACTGCGTTTCCTTTATCGACACGGTCGAGTTTGCCCGCCAAACAACGGGTGTTTGCCGGCAATCAAAAATCATTACGCATCGCGAAACAATCACGTGAGAAGTTGCATTTATGGCAATAAATCAGAAGAGTGGATCGCACACATTTTGACGGGGCGCACAACCGTGTTGACCGGCTGCATCGCCCCGTCGTCAAACCGGCCTCAATCGAGCGGCCGGCCCGCCGGCTCGCGGACCAACGGCAAGGCCAGCAGCGAAACGGCTCCGCAGCCGATCAGATACCAGGCCGGCGCGAGCGGGTTGCCGAGCAGCGCAATGAGCCAGGTCGCGAAGAACTGCGCGAAACCGCCGAAGATCGAGACGCCCACGCAATAGACGATGCACATGCCAGTCACGCGAATCGACTGCGGGAAGAGCTCGGGCAGCATGACGACGTTGGGCACCGCTGTGAACGCAACGATCGCGCCCAGCACGGCCACCACGGCGAGCAAAGTCGGCACCGTGGGCACGGCGTGGATCAGCATGAATGCCGGATAGATCACCGCGATCAGCAGCACGCGCGAATAGCCGAGCACCCGCTTGCGGCCGAAGCGGTCGGACAGGATGCCGGCGAACGGCGAGCACACGGCCGTGACGAGCGCGGCCACGAGTGCCGCGCTCATGCCCACCGACATCGGCATGCCGAGGATCTTGATCGCGTAGGTGGACATGTAGAACAGCACGATATAGTTCGCCGCCGTGCCGCCGATGGTCGTGACGACGCCCGCGACGAGCGCCGTGCGATGGTGCGAAAAGATCTCGCGCAGCGGACGCGCGGCTTCGGTCACCGGCGCGGCCATGTCCACGTCTTCGACATGCTCGAGTGTTTCGTCGAGATGGCGGCGAATATAGACGCCCACCGGCACGACCAGCATGCCGATCACGAACGGCACACGCCAGCCCCAGCTCTGGAGCGCCTCAGGCGTGAGCGCCGAAGAGAGCACGACGCCGAGCAGCGCACCGCAGACGGTGTTGAGCCCTTGGCTCACGAACTGCCAGCTACCGTAAAAACCGCGCGAGCGGTCGTCCGCGTATTCGAGCAGCATCGAGGTGGAGGCCCCCACCTCGCCGCCCACCGCGAAGCCCTGCACGAGCCGCGCGAGCACGATCAGCGCGGGCGCGGCGAGGCCGATCTGCGCGTAGGTGGGCGCGAACGCAATCATCGCCGAGCCGAGCGCCATGAGCCACAGCGTAAGCGTCATGGCCGCCTTGCGGCCCGCGCGGTCTGCGAACGCGCCGATCATCACGCCGCCGAGCGGCCGCACGATGAACCCCACACCGAAGCTGCCCACGGCGAGCAGCAATTGATTCAGCGCGCCATGCACCGGAAAGAACAGTGCGCCGATGGTCGTCGCAAAGAAGCTGTAGACCGTGAAGTCGAAAAACTCCAGGCCGTTGCCAAGCGTGATCGCGGCGATGGCCTTCGCACGCGACGCGCGCGTATGCCCGTGCGCATCGGCATGCGTCTGTGTGTTCAGCGAAGTGGCAGTCATCGTAGGTCTCCTCATGTCTTTAAGTCTTGATCGAATGCGCGCTTGGCGCGATGGCCCGGCTCAGGCGCTCAGGAAGCGTTCGGCGAGCTTCACCCAGTACGCGGCGCCCGTCGCGAGACAGTCGTCGTTGAAATCGTAGCCGGGGTTGTGGACCATGCAACCGCCTTCACCGTCGCCGTTGCCGATGATCAAATAGCTGCCCGCGCATTGCTCGAGCAGGAACGAGAAGTCCTCGCTGCCGGTGAGCGGCGAGAGATCGTCGATGAGACCGTCTTCGCCCAGCCACTCGCGCGCGACGTCTTGCGCCAGCGCCGTCATTTGCGCGTCGTTCACGAGCACGGGATAACGGCGCTGGTAATCGATGCGTGCCGTGGCGCCATAGGCGCTCGCCTGCGCATGCACGAGCGTCGTGATGCGCTCTTGCAGCAGGTCGCGCACCTCGGGACGCAGCGCGCGCACCGAGAGCCGCATCTGCGCAGTCTGAGGAATCACGTTGGGCGCCTCGCCCGCGTGAATCGCGCCCACCGTGACGATGGCCATGTCGAGCGGCGGCACGTTGCGCGAGACGATGGTCTGCAGCGCAAGCACCACGTTCGCGCACACGACCACGGGGTCGATGGCCTTGTGCGGCATGGCACCGTGGCCGCCGCGCCCGTCGATGTCGATGATCACCGTGTCCGACGACGCCATGAACGGTCCCGGGCGAAAGCCGAGCTTGCCGGTGGGGAAGCCCGGCATGTTGTGCATGGCGAAAACCGCATCGCAGGGGAAGCGCTCGAAAAGGCCTTCGTCGAGCATGCGCTTGGCGCCGCCAAGGCCCTCTTCGGCGGGCTGGAAGATGAGGTGCAGCGTGCCGTCGAACGAGCGCGACTGCGCAAGGTGCTTGCCCGCCGCCAGCAGCATGGCCGTGTGGCCGTCGTGGCCGCACGCGTGCATCTTGCCGGGCACGCGGCTCTCGTAATCGAGCCCCGTATTTTCCTGGATGGGCAGCGCGTCCATGTCGGCGCGCAGGCCGAGTCGCTGCTTGCCCGTCCCCACCTTCAGCGTGCCCACGACACCCGTGCCGCCCAGCCCGCGATGCACTTCGTAGCCCCATTCGGCGAGCCGTTCCGCGACGAGATCGCTCGTCACGAATTCCTCGAAGCCGAGTTCCGGGTGCGCGTGGATCGCGTGGCGCAACGCGATCATCTCTGCTTCGATATCCGCGATTGCGGGGGGGATCGCCATGGTGTTCATTCGTCGTCTCCAGCGTTCAAGGCATACATTGCGTGACGGTTCAGGATAATCACGTCGTTTTATTGCCGACAGTCCTAAAATGGTTACCCCGCCAACCGCAGGTTTTCACTCGGGTTTCCACCTATGAAGTTCCACCAGTTCAGGGCGCTCGTCGCCATGGCCGACACCGGCAGCATTCGTGCGGCGGCCCGCGCGCTGGGCATTTCGCCCGCCGCCGCGACCAAGGCCGTGCGCGAGCTGGAAGCGGAGCAGCAGATCGCGCTCGTGACGCGCAACGCGAACGGCATCGCGTTCACGGAGGCCGGCCAGGCGCTGCTCGTGCATGCGCGGGCCATCGTGCACCAGATGTCGCGCGCCCAGGACGAGCTCGACGCACGGCGCGGGCGGGGTAGCGGCAAGCTGTCCATCGGCGTGACGCCCTGGCTCGCGCTCTCGTTCCTGCCCGACGCCGTGACGCGCTTTCGCGAACGCATGCCCGGGATGCAGCTGGAATTTTATGAGGGACTACTCAATATCGTGATGCCGCGCCTGCGCGATGGCACGCTGGACTTCTCGCTCGGCAAGCCCGGCCTCGCTTCGCTGCACGCCGAATTCACGCAGACGCCCATCTTCGCCACCGAATCCGCCGTGGTCGTGCGCAAGGGCCATCCGCTCGAGCATGTCCAGTCGCTCAAGGAACTGCAGGACTGCGAATGGCTGCTCAACTGGGATCCGGCGAGCAAGGAGATGGTCACCGACGACGTCTTCCGCCGCCACGGCCTGCCGCTGCCGCACACCGTGCATCTCGCGCACTCGTTCGTGGTGGCCATGGGGCTCATCATGAACACCGACATGGCGAGCATCTTCCCCTGGCCGCTCGTGGAGACGCGTTTCGCGCGCGATAACCTGCGCGCGCTCACGCTTCAGGAGGAAGTGGACCGCACCGTGGTAAGCGTGGTCGCGCGCCGCGGCGTGCCGCTCTCGGCCGCGGCCGAGTGTTTTCTCTCCTGCCTCAAGGAGGCGATCCACGCGGGCGAGGCCTCGCAGGACCCGGAGCGGCGCCGGCTCTATCACTCGCTCGAGCTGATGATCTGAGGCGCCTGGGCGGCGTCGTGGCGAAGCGCCTCGTCCACGCTACAATGCGGCTGCCGTTTCACTGCCCCAACCGACATGCAGAATTCTAATCGGGCCTTCCTGCTCGGTCCGTTGCTCAAAGGCGTTTCCCGCTCGTTCTACCTCACGATGCGCATCCTGCCCGCCGGAATGCGCGACCCCGTGGGCGAGGCGTACTTGCTCGCGCGCGCGGCCGACACCATCGCCGATACATCGCTGATCCCGCCGCCCCAGCGCCTCGCGCTGCTGCTCGCGCTGCGCGAATGCGTCAACGGCACGGCCACCCGCGCGGCCAACGGCGCGGCGCATGACGACGCCCTGCAACGCATCGCCGGCGAAGTCGCGGGCCAGCAGACGCAATCGGACGAGAAACTGCTGCTCGAATCGCTCGGCGGCGCACTCGACGTGCTGATGCAACTCGACGAAGCCGACCGCATCGCCGTGCGCGAGATCGTCACGACGCTCACTGAGGGCATGGAATTCGATCTGAATACCTTCCCCGACGAACGCTCGGGCAAGGTGGCCGCGCTCGGCACGTGGGACGCGCTCGATCGCTATACATACCTCGTGGCGGGCTGCGTGGGCGAGTTCTGGACGAAGATGACCTATATGCATCTGCCCCGCACGCTCGACGCTTCGCTGCGCGCGACCATGTACCAGCGCGGCATACGCTTCGGCAAGGCGCTGCAAATGGTCAACGTGCTGCGCGATTGCGGCAAGGACCTGCGCATCGGCCGTTGCTACCTGCCCGCGACGATGCTCGCGCAGGCCGGTCTCACGCCCGAGGACCTGCTGCACCCCGGCACCTCGGCGCGCGCCCGACCGCTGATGTTCGGGCTCGTGCGCATCGCCCTCGATCACTTCCGCGCGGCCATCGACTATACGTTCGCGCTGCCGCGTCTCTCCGTGCGTCTGCGGCTCGCCTGCCTGTGGCCGATCCTCATCGGTCTCGAGACGCTGGAGCTGCTGGTCGGCAACGAAGACTGGCTCGATCCCGCGCGGCCCTCCAAGCTCACGCGCAACGACGTCTATCGCATTCTCGCGCGCTCGACGCTCATGGCATCCTCCAACACGCTGCTCAACCGGTGGTTCCGGCGACTGCTCGCGCGCATCGAAGCGCGCATGGCGGCAATCGAAAAGGCCTAAAAGAAAACGGCGCGTGCCGTCGATGGCACGCGCCGGAACGCTACGGCACGACACTCCGGGCCGCTTTAATCCTTCTCGCCGCGATAGAGCTTGATGATGGCCGAGAAGTCGAGCTTGCCGTCGCCACGGCTGCTCATCGCCTGATAGAGCTGCTGCGCGAGCGCACCCATATAGGCGGGTTGGTGGACGCTCTTCGCGGCATCGGTTGCGAGGCCCATGTCCTTGAGCATCAGATCGGTGCCGAAGCCGCCCGTGTAGCCGCGCGACGAAGGCGCCGTCTCGATCACGCCCGGGAACGGGTTATACGTGTCGGAGCTCCAGCAGCGGCCCGTCGACGTATTCATGATGCCGCCCAGCACCTTCGAGTCGATGCCGAGCGCCTCGCCCAGCGCCATCGCCTCAGCAACGCCCGCCATGGTGACGCCGAGCACGAGGTTGTTGCAGATCTTCGCGACCTGCCCCGTGCCCGTCTCGCCGCAATGGACGATGTTCTTGCCCATCCCGGAGAGCACGGGCTTCACGCTTTCATAGAGCGCGGCGCTGCCGCCCACCATGAACGTGAGCGTGCCCGCCGCCGCGCCGCCCGTGCCGCCCGAAACCGGCGCATCCACGAATGTGTTGCCGTGCCTCGCGGCGAGCGCGCCGAATTCTTTCGCGCTCGCCGGATCGATCGTGCTCGAATCGATGATCGTCACGCCCTTCGCGATGCCCGCCAGCACACCGTCTTCGGCGGAAAGCACGGCACGCACATGCGCCGCTGCGGGCAGCATCGTGATGACCCATTCGGCGCCCGTGGCAGCGGCCTTGGGCGAAGCGGATTTCGTTGCGCCCGCATCGACCAGGGTCTGCAACGCCTCGGCGCTCAGATCGAACACGGTGAGCGCGTGCCCCGCCTTGATCAGATTGAGCGCCATCGGCGCACCCATGTGACCCAGCCCGACGAAACCGATTTTCATGAGCGATTCTCCCTTTATGGTTAATCAGGCGCGGCGGCGCTTCAGTGCAGGTTGATCGTCGTGTTCACGCCGGTGTTGAGGGTTGCGTCGTCGAACCAGCGCGCGGTAACGGTCTTGGTCTGCGTATAGAACTGCACGACCTGCTTGCCGTACGGACCGAGATCGCCGAGCTTCGAGCCGCGCGAGCCCGTGAAGCTGAAATACGGCACCGGCACCGGAATCGGAATGTTGATGCCCACCTGGCCGATGTCGATTTCGCTCTGGAACTTGCGCGCCGCCGCGCCGCTTTGCGTGAAGAGGCCCACGCCGTTGCCGAACGGATTCGCGTTGACGATGGCAATGGCCTCGTCGAGCGTGTTCGCGCTCAGCACCACGAGCACCGGTCCGAAGATCTCGTTCGTATAAATATCCATATCGGTTTTCACGTTCGTGAACACCGTCGGGCCGACGAAGTTGCCGTTCTCGTAGCCCGGCACCTTCACGTCGCGGCCGTCGAGCGCGAGCGTGGCGCCCTGCTTCACGCCCGATTCGATCAGGCTCAGAATGCGGGCCTTCGCGGTGCGCGAGACAACCGGGCCAACATCGGTCTTCGGCTCCTTGCCCGCGTTGACCTTCAGCCCCTTCGCTTTCTCGACCAGATCGGGCACCCACTGCTGCGCCTCGCCCACGAGCACGACAACCGACGTGGCCATGCAGCGCTGGCCCGCCGCGCCGAACGCCGCGCCCGCCAGCGCGTTGAGCGCCTGTTCGCGGTTGGCATCGGGCAGCACGACCGCGTGATTCTTCGCGCCCATCATCGACTGCACGCGCTTGCCGTGCTCGCTGCCGAGGCGATAGACATGCGTGCCCACGGCCGTCGAACCCACGAACGAAATCGCCTTGATCAGCGGATGCGAGCAGATCGCGTCGACGACTTCCTTGCCGCCGTGCACCACATTGAGCACGCCTTGGGGAATGCCCGCTTGCACGGCCAGTTCGACGAGTTGCATGGTGGAAAGCGGATCCTGCTCGGAGGGCTTGAGCACGAACGTGTTGCCGCAGACGATCGCCATCGGAAACATCCACAGCGGGATCATCGCGGGGAAATTGAACGGCGTAATACCCGCGCATACGCCGAGCGGCTGCTGCAAGGTATAGGTGTCCACGCCGCCCGCCACGTTCTCCGCGAACCCGCCCTGTTGCAGCGTGCCGATCGAGCATGCGTGCTCGACCACTTCGAGGCCGCGGAAGATATCGCCTTCCGCATCGGGCAGCGTCTTGCCCTGCTCCGCCGTGAGCGTCTGCGCAATGCGCGACATGTTCTCGCGAATCAGCGCCTGTAGTTTGAGCATGATGCGCATACGCGCGCCGATCGGCGTGTTCTTCCACGTCGCAAACGCGGCATGCGCGCTCTTGACGGCCTGGTCGACTTCCTCGACGGTCGCGAACGGCACGCGCGCGAGCACTTCCTGGGTGGCAGGATTGACGATGTCGCGCCATTCGGTGGTTTTCGATTCGACGAACTCGCCATCGATCAACAGCTTGACGGTCGAGACATGAGCGTTGGATGCCTGGGTGACTGCGTTCATCTTGAACTCTCTCTGAAAGGTCCGAACGGTCCGGACGTAGCCGGGTAGACAGGATTACGATCTAATTTTTACTGGAATCAGCCGGAGCGCGAGCGCATATGTGCGGAAGTCGGAACAGCACTGCCGCCCCTTCGGGGGGATCGAACGCATGTGCATCGTTTGTCTCCGTTCTTTCTTTATAGGCGACCGTGTATTGCACTGGCCTGCAACCGAGTATAGTTATTCGAATATCCACGGTATAGAGACGAAAAAGCCCATCCGATATGCAAAAAAACACAACGAGACCGATGGAGACGCTGAACTGGGACGATTTACGTTATTTCCTGGAGGTGGCGCGCACGCAGCGCGCCAGCGGCGCGGCCCGCCGCCTCGGCGTCGACCACACGACGGTGGCGCGCCGCGTGCGCGAACTGGAGGCGGCGCTGGGCACGGTGCTGTTCGACAAATCGCGCTCGGGCGGCTTCGTGCTGACCGCCGAAGGCCAACGTCTGCTGGCCTATGCGGATACCATCGAAAGCACCGTGCAATCGGCGAGCGAGCAGTTCGCGCTCGGCGCGCAATCGCTCTCGGGACACGTGCGGGTAGGATCGACCGAGGGGTTTGGCTGTTTCTTCCTGGCACCGCAACTGGCACGCTTCACCGGCAAGCACCCCGACATGTCGATCGATCTGCTGCCGGTTCCGCATTTCGTGAGTCTCTCGAAGCGCGAAGCCGATCTGGCGATCATGCTCGAGCGCCCCGAACGCGGCCAGTACGTCTATACGAAGCTGTGCGACTACCGTCTGCGCTTATATGGGACACCTGAATATCTCGAGCGGCATGCGCCCATCCTCTCGGCGGCGGACCTGCGCCATCACGCGTTCATCACCTATGTCGCCGATCTCGCCTTCAGCCATGAACTGCTCTACCTCGAACGCACGGTGCCGAACGTCACGGCGAACCTGTGCAGCACTAGCGTGATCGCGCAATACCATGCCGCGCTGCAAGGCAGCGCGCTCGCCATCCTGCCCTGCTTCATGGCCGAGCCCGATCCGCGGCTCGTGGCAATCCTGCCCGAAGAGATTGTCGTGACGCGGCGCTTCTGGCTATGCAGCCGGGAAGATCTGCGCAAGCTGCGGCGCATCACGTCGCTCTGGGATTATCTGCGTGCGGTCGCCGACGCGAACCATGCGCTCCTGATGGGCGAGTCGCCGCAGATGCACTACATCGAGCCCTGACTTTCCCCGCGGCATCAATAGAAAAGCCGCACCTGCAATCCCGTTCGCGGATTGCAGGTGCGGCTTCCATTCAGAGTGAACCGGGAATGCATCTGGGCCGGTTCGTACCCGTTCCAGATGCATTCCCGTGCAGCTGACGCGACACATGCCAGCCGCCCAGGGCGCCCGGCATGCATCCGACCGGCGATCAGGTCCCGACCGGACGGATCGTCAGCGCGTTCTTGACCGAACTCACGCCAGCGACGCCCTTCGCCACGTCCGTGGCGTGGTCGACCTGGCCCTGCTCCGGCACGGTGCCTTGCAGGACGACGGCACCGTCCTTGGCGCGCACGGTGATGTTGGCCACGCTGATGTTCTTGTCCTTGGCGAGCGCTGCGCGCACCTTGCGCGAGAGTGCACGGTTAGCGGCGCGAGCCTTCTTGAGATCGGCCTTCGACTGCTTGACGTCGGCCTTGGCGGCATCGGTCGGGGCGGTCGCCGCAGCGGCCGGGGCCATGGCAGGCGCGCTTGCGGCGTCCTGCGCATAGACGTTGAGCGAAGCGGCGACCAGCAATGCGCCGGCTGCCAGTGTGAACGCCTGAATAGCCTTCATGCGGTTTCTCCTGTTGTCACAGTTTTTTGATGGCCCGCGAGGGCCGGGCACTACATACCATTCACTACCGGTAAACAGACGCTGCCAATGCGGCTGATTCTCTGGCGACGTTCGGCTGAACTCGCCGCGAAAGTCGCATTGGGGAGTAACGATACTCCATTTAAGTCAGACTTGATGCGAAAGGTGTTACCCCACCATTTCGCTCCAATGTACTTTACCTCCACTTCGTCCATTTCAGCAGAGGATTTGCCGGTCCGACACACGCACCAGCACGCTGCTCCACACGCAGGAACATGTCCGGATCATGAAATGCTATTGAATAGCATTTACAGCAAACCCATTCCTTTCATGGATGGCCGATACCGCCCATTCAGCATATGCGCCAATCAGGTGCATGCGTTGCGAATAACAACCGCACTCACAACCGCACTCGCCGGCATATGCCCGCATTTGAACCTTGGATTCACACGGAATTGTGCATCCTTATTGACGAGCAACGCGTTTGGTTCGCGTGTCGTTGACAAGCGCGAACACAGGTTTTACCCGCATTTACTGATGAAAGAAAATAGCACCTGTTAATTGGCGAGTTGGGCTTTCACCCAGCGATAAAACTGCTGGATCGCCGCTTCGCGCGGGTGCCCCTCGCGCCAGGTGAAGTAATAGTCCAGCGACGCGGGAATGCGCACCTGCCCCAGTTGCACCAGTTCGCCACGATCGATGAAGCCGCGCGCGAGCTGCAGGCGCGCCGTGGCGGCGCCTTGTCCGGCCACCGTGGCCTGCAGCAGGAGGCCGGCGTCGTCGAATACCGGTCCGCGTTCGGGCTCGTCGCCCGCCACGCCTGCCGCGTCGAAGAAGTCGCGCCACGAGCGGCGCGAGAAACGCAACAACGGCATGGAGGCGAGGTCTTCGATGCGAAACGCCGGGTAGCGCGCGAGCAGCGCGGGGCTGCAAACGGCCACTACCTGGTCGTCGAGCAGCTTGCGGATCTGAAACCCCGGCTCCTCCACACGCCGATACCAGATGCCGATATCGAATGGATAGGGATCGGGCGGTGTGACGTCGGCGTGCATGCGCAACGAGAGATCGACGTTGGGATGGCGGTCGTAGAAGTCGCCCAGACGCGGTATCAGCCAGACCGCGGCGAAATCGGACATCACGCTCAATTCAAGCCGCGTGACGCCGCTCACGCCCGGACGCGTGGCGTCGAGCGCCTCGCGCAACTGTTCGAGACTGCGCCGCACGCGGTCGGCAAGCTGCGCGCCGGCTGCCGTGGGAATCATGCGGCTGCCGGCGCGGCGAAACAGCTCGACGCCGAGTTCCGCTTCGAGGGCGCGCAAATGGTGGCTCACAGCGCTGTGCGTCAAATGCAATTCTTCGGCCGCACGGCTGAAACTACGCCGGCGCGCCGCCGCTTCTAGCGCGCGCAGAGCCTGCAAAGGAGGAAGCGATCGGGACATGACGTCAAATTTTACTCACAATTGCGGCTGAAATCTCTCGCTGGCCTCGCAGCCCGCTTCTCGCCAATAATCTGACCCAGATATTCAATCCGGCTTCGGGTCCCGTACACGCATCATGACCGCACTCAGACTGCGCGTATTCGCCGTTTTCGCGCTCGGCTATTTCATTTCGTATCTTTTTCGCGGCGTCAACCTTGGCTTTGCGCCGTTCCTGACGCATGAAATGGGCCTCACCGCCACCGATCTGGGCACGCTCACGAGCCTCTATTTTCTCGGCTTCGCGGGCGCGCAGATCCCCGGCGGCGTGCTGCTCGACCACTTCGGCGCACGCCGCGTGACCGCGTGCGTGATGCTAGTGGCCGCCGCAGGTGCACTCGTGTTCGGGCTTTCGCACAGCATGGGCGCGATGATGGCCGGGCGCCTGCTCGTGGGCGTGGGTGTCTCGGTTTGCCTCGGCGGCGCGTTCAAGGCCACGGCCCAGCACTTCCCGGTGGCACAACTCACGCTCGTCAACGGCCTCGTGATGGCCGTGGGGGGCCTCGGCGGCGTTGCGGTCGGCGCTCCGCTCTCCTGGCTACTCACGATTGCGCCGTGGCGCAGCGTGAGCGTCGGGCTCGCCGTGCTCACCGTGGTAGTCGCCGCCATCATCTGGATCGGCGGCCCGCACACGCGCGACACGCATCATCAGGCGAGCGTACTCGAGCAATTCAAGGGCACCGCGCACATCCTGCGCAGCCATGGGTTCTGGAAGACCGCGACGTTTTCCGCATTCACGCAGATTGTGTTTTACGCGATGCAGTCGCTGTGGGTAGGCGCCTTCCTGCGCGACATGGCGCCCGCCGGCACCGTCGACGTGGCCTCGCGCGCGGCTTCGCTCGTTTCCGTGCTTGGCGGCGCATTCATCGCCGGCAACATCGGGTTCGGCGCGCTCGCGCGCACCTTCGAGCAATACGGCGTGAGCGTCGCGCGCTTTTCCGGCGTGACGATGGCGCTCTTCGTGCTCGTCCAGGCACTGCTCGCGGCCCGTGTGCCGTTGCCCGCCACGCTACTGTGGGCCGCGTATGGCGCACTGGGCGGCACCGGCATCCTCACTTACGCCGTGCTCGCCGAATACTTCCCCCCACGCCTGATCGGCCGCGTCAACACGACGTTCACGCTCGTCATCTTCATCGGCATTTTCGCCGCGCAGATCGCAATCGGCGCCGTGCTCAGCCGCTGGAGCGCCGTGGACGGCCACTATCCGGTCGTCGCGCATCAAGCAGTCTGGATCGGCCTGATCGTGCTGCAGGTGCTCGCCGGCGTGTGGTACTTCATGCCAGGCCGGCGTGCCAGCGCCGCGCACCACGTCATGGAATCGTGAAACGCATCGACGCGCGAACGCCTTGCTTTGCGACGGCGCTCGCCCGCTCGCCCGCTCGCCCGTATTGCGTGCAGTTTCAGCGCGACGTCGGCGCGCTCTTTGCGCAAGGGCTACGGGCCCGGCTCATTGCTCGCCGATCAAGGCTCAATCTGTGCCCGCTACCAGCAAAACACCAGCAAAACTCATTCGACGTCCAAATTTATTGCCGACTGCGTGAAGCCAGCGCCGGAAGTCGATCCGGTTGCGCACTACCCGGCGCCTTCGCGCCCGACACCCCTCTTCCGCCCGCCCCCTCGCATATCTCTGCGCGTCGAGTACAATGCTGCCCCGCCGGCCTTGGCTAGACGCACGCCTTCCGACCTCGGCGTGGTTCGCTGGGCAACGCAACGCTCACTAGCATGCTCGTGCAAGCCGGACCAACCGGCTGGTCGGTCGTATGACGAATGAGGGACGCCGCCCGGCGCAACGGACGCACGACTTCGCGGCTCGACGCGGTATAACCCGCGCCTCGCACGTGAGAAACTACGTCTTGTTGAGAAGAGTGGCAGGCCGGCGACGCGCAGCGCATTCGTGCGCGACGCCGTGTTTTACGTGCAGATAGGCGCTCGTGCATACAGATGACGATCGGAAAACGAGAAAACGTACGCTCGGCCGGAATTTTCCGAAACCGGAACGCAGCGATCGGACGTAACTCGGCCTAAACTGCCGCTGTTGCCATTCGAATGTGTCGATTCATGATAAAGAGAGAAACTCCCATGCCAGACCATACCCACTCGCACGACAGCCATTCCGAATCGTGCGACTGCGATTTGCTGCACCTTCTCAACGGCGTGGATGAGTTCGCTCGTAACGTGTTTCCCGGCGACAAGGAACTGTTCCGTAGCCTCGCCAACTTCCAGGCCCCGCACACGCTGTTCATCACCTGCGCCGATTCGCGCGTCTCGCCCGAGTTGATCACGCAAACGCGCCCCGGTGAGCTGTTCGTCTGCCGCAACATCGGCAATATCGTGCCGGCTTACGGGGAAATGCTCGGCGGCGTCTCGGCGGTGGTCGAATTCGCCGTGCTCGGACTGAACGTGCGGCAGATCGTGCTGTGCGGCCACACCGACTGCGGCGCCATGAAGGGCCTCGCCGACGGCCCCGGAGCCACTGCGGACATGCCTACGGTGCAGGCCTGGCTGCGCAACGCCGAAGCGGCGCGCAGCGTCGTGCAAATCCGCGGGCTGAGCGACGAAGATCAGGTCGTGCAGGCGCTCGTGGAGGAGAATGTTCGCCTGCAACTCACGCACCTGCGCACTCACCCAGCGGTTGCGGCTCGCGTGGCGCAAGGCCTGCTCCAGGTACAGGGCTGGGTGTACGACATCGGCCACGGCACGATCTCCGTATTCGACGACACCCACGGCCGCTTCGAATCGCTCGGCTCCGCGCGCGCCCGGCTGCTCAAGGACACCACGGGTTAAACCGCCGCAATCCGCGCGAGCGTTTCACTCCCCGCGATAAATACCGACGAACCGGACCACGCCAAGCTGGCGTCGTCCGGTATTTGTGCCGGATTGCATCAAGTTTGGCAGCGCCGTGCTCGCGACCATTGCGGCCGTGGTGCCGAATCCGCGCAGCGAACAGCGCCGGCAGCGCGCCTGACGATACGACCAAGGCACGCCATGCAGCGGCCCCGCAAGCGCCAACGCCGCATAGCACGCAAGAGGGGATGAACTACTCCGAAACGCTGGCCCGAACCGTGAACTCCTGTTCGGCGCCCGCTTCGAATTCCTCGTCATCCTCGTCATCGCGCGCATGCGCTCCATGGAATTCCGAAGACAGCGGCTCGACGGGATAGCCGTGGCGCTCCCATGCGTCGAGGCCGCCCTTGAGCGCGTGAGCGTGATAAATATGCTTGCTGCGTAGTTGACTCACGATGCGCTTGGCCGTTGCCTCGTTCGGGCACACGCAATACACCACGATCGAGCGCGCGAGCAGCTCAGGCTTAAGCGCTTCGGTCGAATCCAGATTCAGCGGACGCGCGCCCGGAATGCGATAAGCCTCTTTCTCGCGCACGCTCTGCGGCCGCGCATCGAACACGATCGGAGGCGTGGGCGACTTCATCATCTCGTCGAGTTGATCGGGCGAAATGCGATGCGTGGCAAGCCAGCGGCGCAACTGCAGGCGGCGCACCCAGCGCCACGCGAGAAATATCAGGCCCGCAAGCGCGAGCACGTCGAAAATGGTCCAGCCGTTGGCGCGCACGAATATCGCGAACCGGGCGATTTGCGTGTGCAGCGCCGCGCCGCCGATGAGCCAGGTGCCGGCCCACAGCGTTGCCCCCAATGCGTCCCAGAGCAGGAAGAGGCGCACGTCCATCGACGTGGTGCCAAGCAGCGGCGCCGACATGAGTCCCAGGCCGGGCACGAACTTCGCCACCGCGAGGATGGGCGCACCACGGCGCTCGAACACATTGCGCGCAACGCGAATCGTCGTATCGAGCGAAAGCGAGAAGCGCACGAGCGAATTGAGCAGGCGGCGTCCGCGCATGCGGCCCGCCGTGAACCAGAGCGAATCGGCGAACAACGTCGCCACGACCGCTGCCAGCAGCAGACTCACATACGAGGCCGCCCCGCCCGCCGCCATCGTGCCCGCCAATATCAGCACCGGTGCGGCGGGAACCGGCACGCCGAGCTGCGTTACCAGCACGCTGAAAAATACCGCCCCGGTACCGAAATCGGGTGGGATGGCGGTGGGGAGCGTCCACATATCGGGATTTCCTGCGCGAAGACGTTTTGATCAGAAAGGAAACTTGTGTGCACTTGCAGCACGAGTATGGAGATTACCCTAACTGGGCGGTTTCTTGCTTGGCGCCCAACGACTGGTCACACAAACCGTCAGAGCGCCGATCCACCCCTTTCTTCCCTGCAGGCAGCGCACGGGAGGCTTAGCAGGCGCGGAGAATCGGTGCTACTCTGGGCCGTCCTGCCCCCGCAGCCGATTTCAGTCGTTTTCCTTTCAGAAACATGCGTCACTGGCGTCTTGACCGACCGAGACAAACGGGCCAATTCGATCTGTCTCGCGTCACTAGCCTCATTTCCGCGATTGGCCGCGACGACACCAACGCACTGGCCGCCGAGGTCCTCAGCCTGCTCGGGCCAGCCACGTCGGTATCGCAATGCACGGTGTTCGCATACGAATTCGGCAACCGCCCGCGCACCGTCTCGGTCGCCGACCATCGCGGCGGCCGGTTCCTGCGCGACGTCGCCGACACCTACTCGCGGCTGTTCTATGCGCTCGACGGCAATCAGCAGATCGTCGGCGGCCACGTTGGCGAAGGGGCCGGCAAGCCAGGCTCGTCACTCGTGCTGCACTGGCAATCGAGCGCGGACATCACGCACGACGGCTATCGCCACGCGTGCTACGCCACGCCCAATGTTTCCGATCGGCTCTCGTTACTGCTGCAACCCGCCGCCGACATCTGGCTTTCGGTCAATCTCTATCGCGAGCGCGATGCAGGCAATTTCCAGCCGGCCGAAGTCGAGCTGGTCGAGTCGCTTGCGCCATTGATCGGCGAGGCCACGAAGCATCACTACGCCCTACGCGGCCAGAGCCAGATGGGCATCCCGCAACTGATGCTCGCGCGGCTGCGCGGCCTGTGCCCCGCGCTATCGAAGCGCGAGCTCGACGCGCTGCGCGGCGTGCTGGAAGGCAGAAGCGCCGCGGAAATCGCCGAATGCATGGGCATCAAGCCGAGCAGCGTCGTGACCTATCAGAAGCGCGCGTACCAGCGCCTCGGCATCTCCAGCCAGCGTCAGCTCTTCGCGCTCTGCCTCGCCAAAGACCAGGGCTGAAAACAAGGGCTGAACGCATCGCGCGCTGCGTCTGCGGCGCCTGGCCGGCATGCTGTACCCAAAATGAGGACAGCGCCGCGCCGGTCGCACTCCATACTGCATGCATCGCCGCCGGGTTTCTGATTGCGCGGCGGCCCCGCGCAGCGCGCCTCCTCTGATGCGCCTCGTATCGTCTTTTTTCCGATCGGCAACGGTCCCGCCACGCACGGAGGCGCCGCACCATGAGCACCGAATTCAAGCCCTATCCGTTCGAGGCCAGGCAATACGACGCTCGCCTTCCCGAACTCGTCGACGGCCGCGAAAAAGCGCGCCATCCGGTCACCATCGTCGGCGGCGGCCCGGTAGGTTTCGCCATTGCGCTCGGACTCGCGAAGCATGGGGTGCGCTCGGTGCTGATCGAGGCCGACGACTCGGTCTGCCATGGCAGCCGCGCGATCTGCATTTCGCGCCGCAGTCTCGAGATCATCGAGCGCCTCGGCGCGCTCGACAGCTTTCTCGCGAAGGGGCTGCCATGGACTGGCGGACGCAGCTTCTATCGTAATGATGAGGTCCTGCACTTCACGATGCCGCAGGACGAAAACCAGAAACTGCCGCCGATGGTGAACCTCGCCCAGTACCACATCGAGCAGTTCTTGCTCGATGCGGCGGAGCGACATGCCGACCTGATCGACATTCGCTGGTGCACCAAGGTAACCGCGGTGAGGCAGGACACGCACGGCGCGACGCTCACGCTCGCGACACCCGCAGGCGAATACGAGGCCCAGACCGACTGGCTCGTCGCCGCGGACGGCGGACGCAGCACGGTTCGCGACGCGCTGGGCCTGAAGCTCATGGGAACGAGCTACGAGGGCCGCTATGTGATCGTCGACATCCTGCTCGATAGTCCGCGCCCCACCGAACGCCTCGCCTACTTCGACCCCGCCTCGAACCCCGGCTCGACCGTGCTCGTGCACAAGCAGCCCGACAATGTCTGGCGCATCGACTATCAATTGCGCGACGGCGAGGACGCCGACGAGGCCGTCAAGCCGGAAAACGTGATGCCCCGTGTGCAAAGCCTGCTCGATATGATGGGCGAGACCGCGCCGTGGTCGCCCATCTGGATCACGATCTACAAGGCCAACGCCCTCACGCTCGAGCGCTATCGCCACGGCCGCGTGCTGTTCGCGGGCGACGCAGCGCACCTCGTGCCGATCTTCGGTGTGCGCGGCGCGAACTCGGGCATCGACGACGCCGACAACCTCGCATGGAAGCTCGCCTGGGTGGTGCGGGGGCGCGCGGGCGAGCAGTTGCTCGACAGCTACTCCGACGAGCGCGTGTTCGCGGCGCACGAGAACTTGAGCTATGGCACGAAGAGCACCGAATTCATGGCGCCCCCTTCGTTCGCGTTCGAGTTGATGCGCACCGCCGTGCTGGGCCTCGCGCTCAAACACCCCGGCGTGCGCTCGCTGATCAACCCGCGCCAGACGTCCTCGATTGCCTATACGGCCTCACGGCTGAACGCGGTTTCCGATACGCTCGCCAGCGGCCCTGCGCCCGGCGCGGTGCTGCCCGAATGCCCAGTGTCGATCGTGGATCGGGGCGTCATCGACGAGGGCCATCTGACCGATCTCATCGGGCCGCGCTTTACGGCGTTCCATTTCAGCGCCGACGGCGCGGTGCCGCCCGCCGTCGAGGCCCTCCAAGCGGCGTGCGCTGCGCGCGGAGTGCCGTTCGCCCTCGTGCCGCTCGCCCGGCACAAGCCCGTCGATATCACACGCAAATGCGGCTGGGACAGCACCGGCCGGCTCTTTCCGATGTATGGCGCCGTTGCGGACACACTCTATCTCGTGCGCCCCGACGGCCACGTGCTCGGCCGCTGGCAAGGTGCCGGCGATACGCTGGCACAACGCGCGCTCGACGCCCTTGACCACGCATTGCGGACCTGAGGCGCGTTGCGCACAGGACCGGAAATTAAGACATCTGAACTGGAGAACGTCATGACCGACAGCGAACTCGACACGGTCTACACGCGGCTGTGCAAGACCATGACCGAACTGGGCGAGGCCAATGCGCCGCTTTTTCTCGCGCGATTCGCGTTGCTCGCGGTGGAGCGGATCGGCAACGCCCAAGCCGCGCTCGGCCTGATCGACGCGGCCCGCGACGGCATGTCGGCGCCGCAATAGGACCCGAAAAGAGTGGGTCCGCTTGCCGCTGCGGTTGCGTGCGCAGACATCCGGGCAGCCGCAAAACTTAGAGCGTATTTAGCGGGCCCGTCACATTCAGGAAAACCCGCGCGCGCATCCGGTTCCGCACAAGAAAAACGGGCGGCAAGCGCCGCCCGGAAAAACACACGCCGGCTGGGTTTTCACGCCACCGGAGCTTGCATACTACGCGATGATCGAAGCCGCCGAATCCCCAATAAAGGGTATAAAACGCGTGCGCATCGCCAGATCACTGAACGACGCGCGTCACGCCGCGTCCGCGCGGATCGGCCACCGCCTCCGGCGTATCGCCATCGATGCGGATCGCCTGAATGTCGCCGCTGAAGTCCTGGCCCTTGAGCACATAGCCCTTGGCCTCGACCTGCTTGGCGAGATCGCCGTCGATCGGTTGGTACGGCTCCCAGAAGATGGTGTTGGGCGGCAGCAATTGATGATGGAAGCGCATTGCGGAAACCGCGTCCTTCAACGGCATCTTGAAGTCGTAGATGTTGTTGATGACCTGGAAGATCGACGTGAAGATGCGCGAGCCGCCCGGCGTGCCGATCACGAGCGCCACCTTGCCGTCCTTCGTGAGGATCGTGGGCGACATCGACGAGAGCGGGCGCTTCTTCGGCGCAATCGCATTGGCATCGCTGCCCACCACGCCGAACATGTTCGGCACGCCGGGCTTGGCCGAGAAGTCGTCCATTTCGTCGTTGAGCACGATGCCCGCGCCCGGCACCACCACGCCCGAGCCAAAGTAGCCGTTGATCGTGTAGGTGTTCGACACGGCATTACCCCACTTGTCGACCACCGAGAAGTGCGTCGTCTCGGCCTTCTCGGGCATCTTGTTGCCGTGCGTGCTCTCCGCCTTTTCCGGCATTGACGTGCCGAGGCCGGGCTGCACGCCCTTCGTGTCCGACGGCTTCTCGGGGTCCACGTCGGCGGCGCGCCGGGCAAGATAGGCGTCTGCGGTGAGTTGCGCGACCGGCACCTTGTAGAAGTCGGGGTCGCCCAAATACTGCGCACGATCGGCGAACACGCGCTTTTCGATCTCCGCAATCAGATGGATGTATTGCGGCGAATTGAGCGGCACGTCCTTGAACTGCGGCGCGAGCATCGCCTTCATCTTGAGCAGTTGAACGAGCCCCACGCCACCCGAACTCGGAGGCGGCGCGGTGATCACCTCATAGCCATTCCACCTGGCCTCCACCGGCTGACGCCAGACCGCCTTGTACTCCTGCAGATCGCGCTTCGTGATGAGGCCGTGGCCCTTCATCGCCGCCGCGATCAGGTCAGCGGTCTTGCCGTCGTAGAAGTCCTTCGCGCCCTGGTTCGCGATGCGCGTGAGCACGTCCGCGAGATCGGGCTGCTTGAACGTCACGCCGTCTTTCATTTCGCCGAAGAACTGGTCGAAATTGGTCTTGCCGCCGAACTCCTTTGACGCGTCTTCGCGGCGCTTGGCCAGTTGCTCGTCGACGACGAAACCGTCGCGCGCGTACTTGATCGCGGGCTGGAGCACCTGCTTCCATTGCAGCTTGCCAAAGCGCCGCTGCGCTTCCCACATGCCCTCGACGGTGCCCGGCACGCCCACCGCGTCGTAACCGTAGAGGCTCTTGCCCGGAATCACGTTGCCCTTGTCGTCGACGTACATGTTGCGCGTGGCGGCCAGCGGCGCGCGTTCGCGATAGTCGAGAAAATACGGCTTGCCGTTCACGTACAGTGTCATGAAGCCGCCGCCACCGATGTTGCCGGCTTCGGGATAGGTGACGGCCAGCGAGAAGGCAATGGCGACCGCCGCGTCGACGGCATTGCCCCCTTCCTTGAAGATCTGCTCGGCTGCGTCGGCGGCGTACTTGTCGGCAACGGCAACCGCCGATGCGTTCAGGACGGCGGGACGTTGCTGCGTATCCTTCGCGATTGCGGGCGTGGCTTCGAGAAAGCCCGCGGATAACGCAGAAAGTGAAACGAGTGCGAGGGCAGCAGTGGAAATTTTCGTTCTATCGACCAGCTTCATTGAGTGACCTCCATGATTCGGTTCATCGAGCACCAGCTTGTGACCCGGCGCTTCAAGCGACTTTCAGCCCGGATCCTGCGCTTATAGCACGCGCAGAAATCGTTTGCGATCAGGCCATCCGCCGATAGCCTTCCCCCGCGCAAGCAGAAGCGAAGTCGGCTGGACAGATCAGCTTTGCCCGCGCCGTCCGCGCGCGATTTCCTCGCCCGCATTGGCGGGCAAACGCATCGTTACCGGAATCGACGCCACGGAAAAGAGCCCTACAACGAAGAACGCCGGCCAGAAGTCGGACCACACGATGGTCGAATGCCCCTGTATCTGATGCGAAACTTGCAGCACGATCCCCGCGATGGTCACGCCGAGGCCCAGCGAAACCTGCTGGATCACGCTGGCGACGCTGGTGGCGCGGCCAATGTCCCTGGTCGGAATATCGGCGTAAGCAAGCGAATTGAGCCCGCTGAACTGTAGCGAAGGAAACACGCCGCCCAACAGCACCACGAGCCAGATGAGCCATACGGGCGTGCCCGGCGTGAACAGCCCATATATGCCGATGGACACGCCCGCAAGCGCGGCGTTGACGATCAAGGTGCGGCGAAAGCCGAAGCGGCCGAGCACGTGCGAGACGACGGATTTCATGAAGATCGAGCCGAATGCCGACGCGCAAGTGATGGCGCCCGAAACGAACGCCGTCATGCCGAGCCCTTCCTGCAATGTGAGCGGCAACAGGAACGGCACGGCGCCAAGGCCGATACGAAACAGCGACCCGCCCGCCACGCTGGCGTTGAAACTCGGAATGCGCAAAAGTTTCAGATCGAGAACCGGCCGCTCGGCGCGTTGCGCGTAGAGCCAGTAGCCGCCCAGCAGAAGCGCCCCAACCACGCACATCGTCACGGCTTTCGCATTGGAAACCAGCGCTCCGCCCACGAGCGAGAGCCCGAGCATGAAGAGCGACGCGCCGCCCGCGGAGAGGATGAAGCCGAACCCGTCGAGCGGCCCCGGATGCTCCTCGTGCATGTTCGCAATGTGCCGGTTCGCGAGCCAGATGCCGAGCACACCAATCGGAATGTTGACGAAGAAAATCAGCCGCCAGTGCAGATACGTCGTGATGAAACCGCCGAGCGGCGGCCCCATCACGGGACCGAGCAAGGCCGGCACGGTGAGATAGTTGACGGCGCGAATGAAGTCCGACTTGGGCAGCGAGCGGAAGATGATGATGCGCCCCACCGGCACCATCATCGCGCCGCCGATGCCTTGCACGAAGCGCGCCGCCACGAACATTTCGAGCGATCTGGACGCAGCGCACAGCAGCGAGCCCGCCATGAAAATGCCGATGGCGGTGCGAAACACGTTGCGCGAGCCGAAACGGTCGGCCACCCAGCCGCAAATCGGAATGAACACGCCCAGCCCGATCACATAGCTCGTGACGGCGAGTTTGAGGGTGATGGGGCTCTGGCCGAGATCGCGGGCCATCGCGGGGAGCGATGTGACGATGACCGTCGCGTCCACGTTCTCCATGAACATCGAGCACGCGACGATGAGCGGAACGATGAAAGTGCCGAGAGCAAGGGGCATGGGCAGGAACGACAATCAGCGTGGCTGATGGCGTAAAGCTGCCATTATGGCACCGTGTTGCCGAAAACGGTGTGGCCGCAACAGATGAAGCAGCGCACAAAAAATGCCAGGGGTGCCGAAAAAAGCACAAGGGCCGCGCAGCTCGCCGCCGCACTCATGCGGCAACGGACTTCGCGGCCCTTTCATAGGGTCATGGCGGCGGCGAAAAACGCCGCTCAGCTCGCGGTCAAACCGCCGTCTGCTTCAATCGGCTCACGACCGGTGCCAATTGCGGAAGCACTTCTTGCGTGGCGCGCGTCACGTCGTTCGGGAAGTCGATTTCGATCCACGGCGCGCCGGTGACGTCTGCGATTTCGAATTCGCTGCCGCGTTCGAGCAGCAAATCGCGCAGTGCTTCTTCGTGCGGCATGTTCGCACGATCCGTATCGACATAGCCCTCGACGATCTGCGCAAAGCGGCGCGCCGTCGTTTCGTTCAGGCGGAAGAAACCCACCGATTCGCCGATCGTGTCGTATTGCAGTCCGACCGCCAGTTGCTTGCGCAGCTCGACAGGCACGCCATCGCGCAGGCACAGCTTCACGGGCTCGTCGCCGGCCTCGAAGTCGCGGTCGATCAACAGGCGGTTGGCCGGCGCCTCGCCCGCCACGAGCGGTGCGAATACGCGCTCGTCGTAGAGCACGTCGGCGTCCATCAGCAGCACGTCGCCGCCACGCGTGAGCGCTTGCGCCGTGCGATGCACCGTGAGCACGCTGCCCAGGTCGAAGCGCGGATTGAGCACCACCTCGACCTCATGCGGCCAGCCAATGCGCTTGAGTTCGGCCTCGACCAGTTCCGGCTGGAAGCCGAGCGCGAGCACAACTTCGGTGACACCCGCCGACTCGAGCATCTGCAGATGGCGTTCGAGCAGCGTCACGCCTTCGAATTGCAGCAGACATTTCGGAAACTGTTCTCCAGCGGGTTGCTGAAGGCGCAGGCCGAGGCCTGCCGCGAGAATGATGGCGCGCATGCGTTCCTTGGGAGAAAAAAATCAATCGGCGACTTCGACAGCGGGCACGCGCACGGCGCGCCGGCGTTGCCAGCTACGTTCGCTGATATGCAGATAAAGCAGGCCCGGCAGACCGAGCAGGATCTCTCTCGCGCGCTTGGCGAGCGAGAGTGCGAGCGCCGCCTCGGGCGGCAGGCCGACGAGCGGCGCGAGCAGCAGATAGCCACCCTCCTGCACGCCGAGCGAGCCCGGAATGGCGAAAGCCGCGCCGCGAATGGCCTGGCCGATGCTTTCAAGCAACAGCGCATCGACCCAGCCGACGGGATGACCGAGAAAGCGCAGCGCGAGCCACACCTCCACGGTGCCGACGAGCCAGCCCACGAAGCTCAGCGCGAAGCTGGCCGCCGTGCGGGCGCGATCGGCATAGAGCGCCTTGACGGCGGCATCGATAGCGTCGGCGCGCGTGGTGAGCGACGACCAGTCGCGCTTGCCGAACACTTTCGAAGCGAGACGCAGCACGCGGCCGAACAACCCGCGGCGCTGCGCGAAATAGAACAGCCCGATGAGGCCGCCGAGCACGCCGGTGGCAATCAGCGCGGCCACGCCGAGATCGCGCGGCGCGTCGTTCGCGGCGTAGACCGAGAAGAGCACGATGCCGAACACCGCGAAGACGATTTGTGCGAGCGCCTGCAACGTCGTGCTCACCGTGATGGCCGCGGCTGCGTCGCGCATGGCCATGCCGCGCTGCGCGAGCTGACGCACCATGACAACCGGACCGCCGATCTGCCCCGCCGGCAGCAGACTGTTCACGGACTCGCCGCTCCAGCGTGCGAGCAGCGCATCGCGCTGGTCGACCTGTTCGCTCTTGCGAAACAGCACGGCGATCGCGCCCGCATCGAGCGCGAGCGGCACGACGTGGAACGCGGCGACCAGCGCCAGCCCCCAACCTGCCGCCGCGAGCGCGCCCGTCACCGAGCCGAGCCCCTGCCATGCGAGCAGTGCAATGAAGAGTGCCGTGCCGATCGACAACAGCAGAATGGCCACACGACTCACACTGACCCTCCGGCCTTGCCGCCACCGGCACGCGCAGACTGGAGCGCCTTGCGGAACACCTGGCGAAAACCGAAGTACGCGATGGCGTCCTTCATGTTCGAGATGAAGCGCCGCCACGGGCGCATGTTGGGATTCGTCACGTACTCGAACGTGAGCGAGACGCGCACCTCGCCATCGCGGCTAGGTGTCACGCGATGGCGCAGCTTGTCGCCGTCGAACAGCACGAGCGCGCCCGGCGGATATTGCACGGCGCCCGGTTCGTCGGGCCTGCTGTCGTCGCGCGTGTGCAACTCATAATCGAGAATGCACGACGACTCGTCGATCACGCCGAACAGCACGGTATAGCGGCGGCCGTCGTAATACGAGGTGTCGTAATGCCAGCCGATATGATCGCCCGCGCGCGTGTAGTAATAGAGCGCGTAGGCGTGCGGATCGTTTTCGGGCGAAAGCTGGAGCCGGTCGCCCGTGATCTTTTCGAGCCACGCAATGAGCTTCGGCGAGCGGTACAGTTCCGCGATATATGGCTGCAAGCGGTCGATCGTGTGACGGCTCACGCTGCCGCCGGCCTTGTGGCCCGGAATGAAATTGCGATTGACCTCGGGCATGAGCGCATTGGCGGCGTCGACGAGCCGCTGCGTCGCGTCGGGAGGCAGGAATTCGGAGAGATAGAGGAACGAGCCCTGACTCATGTATTCGTCGCGCAACTGACCGGCATCCAGCTTGCCCAGCGCGCGACCGATCGCGATGTCCGGCCCGGCGGCCTGCCCGCCAGCCATACGGGCGGGCGCAACTTGTTCTTCTTCTGCTTGCACACTCATCTGCTGATCCAGACCTGACTGGTTTCCTTGCCCGAACTCGCGCGGCGCGTGACGCGCCAGTAGTCGAGCACCACGTAGACGGCGAAGAGCGGCGCGCCAATGGAGGCCGCCACGACGAACGGCGCGACGATTCCGGTGAGCGTGACGAGCGGCAACAGATAGAGCACGTCTTCCGTTTCGAAGCCGCCGACGAACGCCTGCTGGGTGCCGGCCTTGCCCGCCATTTCCTCGATGCGCATGCGCAGAAAGAAGATCACGGCAACCGCCACGCCGGCAACGCCGCCGAGCACCACGGGCGGCACCCGCCATTCGGTCGCGGGAGCCCCGGCTGCGGCCGCTGCGGCACCGAGCCCGTAACCCATGCCGAGAAACAGCAGAACGGTCGTCACCGCATCGGCAGCGAGATCGTAGAAATGGCCGATACGACTGGTTTTACCGCTGATCCGCGCGAGCTCGCCATCCGTGTGATCAACGAAATTCGACAAAACAATCAGAAATGCGCCAATATTGACGTGGAGAAAGTCGCCGTGCGCCAGATAGAAGGCGCCAACAAGCCCAATCAGCAGGCGCAGTGTGGTCAGATGGTTGGGGGTGACGCAGGTAGGCACGAGCGGCGTCACGAGCCAGCGCGCTGCGCGCGCGTCCCATGTGCGCGGCTGCGGCACCGCTCGCGGAGCCGGTTTGGCAGGTTTGTCTTTTCCAGTCATAATCGGGAAATAATATACGGCTTCCAGAAAACTTGCAGGTTTTCCGGCCACCGAATCGAAATTGAAAGGGAGCGGGGCCGCATCGTGCACGGGCCGCTGCATGGACCACTGCATGGGCCGCGAGATGCATCGCCCCTGCGGCGCCGGCAGCAAGTTCGCCCGAACCCGCGTAGAGTGCAACCCTTCGCTCCGGCCCCCGGGCATCGCATGGGAATGCCGGGCATCAGCGCAGCCTACTCGCCAGAATTTCAATGAAACGTCTTACTTTTGCTGCTTTTCTGCTCGGGGCGCTGTCGTTCGTACCGCTCACCGGCCATGCCGCAGCGCTCGACGATTCGCTGACCTGCAAGGAATCGGCACACGACTTCATCTCGGGACTCATCGACCAGAAGCTGATCGACGCCAAGCCCATGAAGGTCGAAAGCAATTCGATCAACGCGTTCTGGCCGGCGCACGGCCAGCAACTGACTGCCTACGGCTTCAACGTGTTCGCGATCGTGGGCTTCCAGCAAAACGACCCGCTCTTCCAGACCGGCAGCGGCAAGCCGATCGCCCGGTCGGCGTATGGCGCGGTGGTCGTGGCCACGCAAGGCAGGGTGCAAGCGGCGCTCGACGCGGTTGGCAACACCGCCATCGTCTATCATGCCGGGCCGCTGCTGACCGCAATTTTCTGCCAGCAGGACTGAGCGCCCCGCTCGCCTTACGTCAATCGATGCGGCCGAAGCCGCCTTCGGCCCACGATTCGGCGCGCGCCTTGGTCAGCTTGAAGGTGGGCGCGACGCGCACCTGCGCGATCTGCTCGCCAAACGCGTCGAGTGCCGTGAGCACCGCATAGGGCTCGTATTCGTCGGGCACGATATCGAGGGTCACGTCGATGTCGCCGTCGCCGGTGCGCAGGCCCACGCGCTTGTGCAGCATCGCATGCAATTGCTGCTCGTGGCGGCGCAAGACTTCGGACGCGGTTTTCACGAGCGTATTGAACGCCGAGGTGTCGAGCGGCTTCGGATTTTTCTTGTCGCGGCCCATGGTCCACGGGCCGACCAGCGCGGGCTCCGGCTCGCCGTCCTTGATCATTTCGACGGCCCAGCCGTCGTCGTCCTCGTTCTTGATGACGCGCGCCATCCAGCCGTCCTTGTGCCACAGGCGGGGGTCCTGGATCACTTCGGACGAGTCGGCGCCCGGATCCTGAAAAGTATCCTCGGAAGTGTCTGCGGAAGAGACGGCGGGCGAAGAATCGGTCATGGCGGTTTCCATCGGGTTCTGCGAAGACTGCCGCGTTACGTCACGGGCAGGGGCAGAATTTTAACCGCAAGCGCCCAACCAGCGGTCGCACCCTCCTTCCGAGGCCATTTTCATCTCGCCACCAATCGCCGGGATTGCGATTTGATCGACCCTTTAAAGCGGCCTTTTAAAAAAGGTCGCGACGCACGCAGGTTCAAATGCGGCACCATGTCCAGCGCCACTTTTCGCAATACTGTCTTTCACGCCTGAAATTTAACTAGAAGCGTCCGTATAACGATAGTCAAAAAAAAACGCGGCCCGAGAGCCGCGTATAAAGATGAAAAAGACCACCCTTGGTCGAGGGCTGAGCAAATTGTAACTCCAGAATGCACATTTATAGACATCACAAACCGGAACAGTGCCTTTCACAAACCAGCCGAAATATCCTGCAATAAAGGTCGTTCTGGCGCTTGTGCACGCCCAATAAGCCAGTTACGAACGTCGCACGCACACAACATGGTCTCGAATTGGCGCTTTGTCGCGCCTCTTAACCATTCAGAAAAAACCTTTCCAGGCAGGAGCTTATAAAATCAATACGGCCATTCCAGTTCTGAAAACGTATTGCACAGACCAAAGGAACCGCAGCAATCGTTCCTCGTGAGATTCCCAAGTACAGTCCGGCGTTATAAACATGAAAAAACCTTTATCGTCGCAGGCGTTCTCGGGGCATTTGCAATGAGCGCACACGCGCAAAGCAGCGTAACCCTGTATGGCTCGCCCGGACTCGATGAACCAGTACCTGGCGCCGCTTTCGGAAGCGGGCCTCGGCTACGGCAACAACCTGGCCGGTCACCCGTTCGACAACGATAACTTCGCGCAGTCGTTTTCGATCAAGCATGCCGCCAAGTACGAACTACAGTAGAGCCATCGCAAGGAGCTGCGAGCCTCGGCATGTAGCGCCTTCTCTGTTGCATCTTTTTACTTCTGTGTGACCCTGCACTGTCAGACACGTGCATATACTCATGAGCACGTTCGCCGCAGCGCATCGCGCGTTGCTTTTCACCCTGCATTCGCTACGACGCCCATGTCATGAATATCCTCACGCAACGCCTCGTCGCCGCCCTGCCGCTCGCACTCGTCGCGGCCTGTGGATCGTCGCCGCCCAGCACCGCCTCCGATGGCAACGCAATGGTCTACGCGTCTTCTGCACGACCGCCATCGTCAATCGCGAGCTGCCTCAGAAGCCGCCTGCCGCGCGCGCATGAATCGCACTCCGGCAACGCCACTGAACTCACGGTTGGGTCGCGCTCGAACGCATCGTACTTCGTCACGCTCACGCCGAACGGTAACGGATCGGTGATTCGCGTGACGCACGGCGCGTCCAGCTCGAACGATCCGCCCGAGGAAGAACTGCGCTTCTACGTGGCGCGCTGCACGACCTGAGGCCTCGAATAGCGCGCACAAAATTCTGCGCGTCCCCCCCCTGTCACGAAGACGTCGCATCTGCGAAGATTGCGCCCTCTTTCGACTTTGCACTACACCGCTTCATGGCATCAGGGACCGCACATCACGCCACCGGCTGGGCCGCCGGCGTCATCGCCGCTGCAATCGTCACGCGTGCAGGGGCGGACAGTCCCTGGCATCTCTATGCCGCACTGGCGTTCATTGCGGGCGTGGCCGGCGGCACCGCGCCCGACTGGCTGGAAGTTGCGTGGTGGCGAAAGAAGCGCCGGCTCTGGATCACCCATCGGACCTTCACGCATTGGGGCGTCGGCTGGATTGCCTTGCTGTGGTGGTCGTATCGCGGATTGGGACACCTGGCCGTTGCCGCGCCGGCATTCGGCTTCGCGTGTGGCGGGCTAATCCATTTGTTCGCGGACTGGCCGAATCCCCTCGGCGTGCCCTGGATCGTGCGGCGCCACTCGTTGAACCTGTGGCGCAGCGGCCGATGCGATCTGATCGTCGTGGCGGCTTCGTGGGTTGCCGCGTGGTTCTTCGCCGTACATGGCGTGCCGCACGGCTGGTCGCTCGAACCGCTACGCCGGCTCGCCTGACGCTCCCAACGAACACATCCCCGGTGCGTGATCGCGGGGATGGGCTAGTCAGTTCATGAGCATGGGTCGCACCGCGCGATTTAATCTGCAATCCAGAATAAATTGGCGTATCGCCTGGATCCTGCCTGTACGACGCATGATTGCCTGATGCGGGTGCCGAGACTTCGGAGCGGGCGACTGCGCATGGCGCGGCGCAGTCGCCCGAGATGGGACGATCAATCGAGCGAAAAATCGATGCCCTGCGCGAGCGGCAGCGCCGACGAATAATTGACCGTGTTGGTCGCGCGCCGCATGTAGCCCTTCCATGCATCCGAACCTGATTCGCGGCCACCGCCCGTTTCTTTCTCGCCGCCGAATGCGCCGCCGATTTCGGCGCCGCTCGGCCCGATATTGACGTTAGAGATACCGCAATCGCTGCCCGATGCCGAAAGGAAACGCTCTGCCTCACGTAGATCCGTTGTAAATACGCATGAAGACAAACCGTGTGCCGCCGCATTGTTCGCCGCGACGGCTTCGCCGAAATCGCGATACTTCATGACGTAGAGAATCGGCGCGAACGTTTCTTTGAGGACAATCGCGCTTTGCGCCGGCATCTCGACCAGCGCGGGCCGAACGTAATAGCCGTTCGGCAAACCGTCGACAGCAACGCGCTCGCCGCCCGTGACGACGCCGCCTTCGGATCGCGCGCGCTCCAGCGCGGCCTGCATGCACTCGAACGCGTGAGCGTCGATGAGCGGCCCCATCAAGGTGCCTGACGTAAGCGGGTTTCCGATCGGAACTTTTGCGTAGAGTTGCTTGAGCCGCTCGAGTGTCGCGTCGTGGATGCTTTCGTGCACGAACAGGCGCCGTAGCGACGTGCAGCGCTGCCCGGCCGTGCCCACCGCGGAAAACAGGATCGCGCGCAAGGCCAGTTCGCGGTCGGCGCTCGGCGTCACAATACCTGCGTTGTTGCCGCCGAGTTCGAGGATCGCGCGTCCGAAACGCTGAGCGACGGCCACGCCAACCGAGCGGCCCATTTCCGTGCTGCCGGTGGCGCTGACGATGGCAGCCCGTGGGTCGGCCACGAGTTTCGCGCCGACATCGCGCCCGCCCACCACGAGCGAAACGAGCCCCTGTGGCGCGTCGCCGAACGCAAGCAGCGCATCGCCCATGATTTTCTGCACGGCCAGCGCGGTGAGCGGCGTTTTTTCCGAGGGTTTCCAGATCACAGGATCGCCGCAGACGAGCGCGAGCGCCGCGTTCCAGGACCACACCGCGACGGGGAAATTGAACGCGGAGATGATGGCGCACACGCCCATCGGATGCCAGTTCTCCGCCATGCGGTGCCCCAGGCGCTCCGACGCAATGGTCAGACCATAGAGCTGCCGCGACAGGCCAACGGCGAAGTCGCAGATGTCGATCATCTCCTGGACTTCACCCAGCCCTTCTTGAAGGATCTTCCCGGCCTCCAGCGACACCAGGTTCCCGAGCGCCTCTTTCCGCGCCCGCAGCCGCTCGCCCAGCAGGCGCACCAGTTCGCCGCGGCGCGGCGCCGGCACATTACGCCACTGGAGAAACGCCGCCTGCGCGCGAGCGAGCGCCGCGTCGACGTCGGCCGCAGACTGGCTTGCCACCCGCCCGATCAACTCGCCGGATATCGGCGATCTCACCTCGATGTCACCCGACCCGGCTTCTTCTGAAATGCCGAGGTCGGCAAGAATGCGTGCTGCGTCCATGACCGATCCTTTATTTCCGATAAGAAACAAACTCTGGTGAACCGACTATACACGGGGGAAGTTGGCGCAGCAAGCCGGAGCAGACGACGCGCCCGCAACGCCTTTTGACGGGGGGCTGGCGAGCAGAGCACCGCAATTGCGTCCCGTTATCACGTCATGCGGAAGCCCGACAACTATAATTTCCTATCGGAAACATCGAGCCGCCAGCATGGTGGCCAACCGGGAAATGATTGGAGATTGGGTCGAAGCAAATGATTTGGCGAAATGCCGTGCGTAATTCGGCAAGGCCGGAAACGTGCGGGAAATTGCGCCTGGCGCTGCCGTTCGCGCCAGTGCGCTGTAACGCAGGATCACTCAGGACTGTTCCATGCATTCGGCATAGCCAACGCGTCTGCCGACGATCAGTCCTGCGTCATACGCGGACTCAAGCGCACGGCCAATGTCTTCCGCACTGACCAGGTGGCAGTCCGCGGTCTGGATGCCAGTCAACTCGAAGCGTTCGATACCGAGCGTTCTTCTCGATATGGCCAACAACAGTTCAAGACGTTCGTCGCGCATTTTCTTCTCCAGTCCAGACTTGATCGATGTCGTCAAATCAAATAGCAAGGATCGCCATACGGTTCGTCGCGTGACTCCGCGACGCATATCGAGGCTCTATTCAAATTCTTACTCTTTGAAAGACCTTTGCTACGCCGACAAGATCCATGGCAATCTTTAAAGATAGTTAATTCGGTTCCCTGAACGGTTTGAATCGAAGCAATACGATCTTCCAAGCTAGGGTGGCGCCGCCATTCAGACAGCAAACGTTAGCCATCTGGCCGATGTTTCCTAAAAGCGTCAGTTTGCTATGATCGGAAACGTGCCAGAACACTTGCTCCCGCTTCTCACCACTCATGGACACCACGCTCACGCAATCGGCGGCTTCGTCGACCACAGACCTCGGCCGCCGCGTCCGCGCCGCCCGCCTTGCCCTCGACCTGACGCTCGAACACGCGAGCCAGGTGTGCAGCGTGTCGCGCTCCACGCTTTCCAAGATCGAAAACGGGCTGATGTCGCCCACCTTCGACGTGCTCCAGAAAATCGTTGCCGGCCTGAAGATCGATCTGGGCGAACTGTTCGGCTCGACACCGAAGCTCGACTTCGGCGGCCGGCGCGCGCTTACGCGGCGCGGCGCGGGCAAGCCGCACGCGTATCGCGGCTACGAGATGGAGTTGCTCGCCACGGAGCTCGCGCACAAGGCCATGCTGCCGTTTCTCGTGCGCATCACGGCCCATTCGGTGGACGCGTTCGAGGACTGGGGACGGCACGAGGGCGAAGAATTCATCTACGTCATCAGCGGCAGCGTGTGCCTGCACACCGAGCTCTACACCCCCACGCATCTCGCAACCGGCGACAGCCTCTACTTCGACAGCCGCACCGGCCACTTCGCCGTTTCCACCAGCAAGGAAGACGCGCTGGTGCTCTGGATGTCAACGGGCGCTGCGGTGCCCGGCGCATTCGAAGCCGCCGAACCGCCTGCGCCCCCCACCAAGCCAGCCCGTTCCAAAAAGAAACTTTCGGCAGCCTGAGGCGCAAGCGCTTTATCGGCCCTTGGCGGAGTCTGGGCGTCGCCCTTAGTCCCGCTTAGTCCCGCTGACGGCACCCGGACGGTGGCGCCCACGCCGCACCGCCGGTTTCGTATGCGCTGCCGCGCCGCGTTCGCGCGCCACCTCTCTCACCGCATTGATCAATGCGCGCCCAGCGGCCGTCGGCTGCGTATCGGTGCGCTGAATCAGGCCGACGGGCTCCTCGCCGCCCGCGCTCGGCAGCGGCAGCCGCACTAGCGTTCCCTGGCGCAAATCGTATTCGACGGCCCCGGACGGCACGAACCAGACCGCGTCGTTTTCGAGCGCGAGGGCACGCCCCACCGAAACCGAAAGCAATTCGACGAACGAGGTAAGCGGAGGTGCGCCCCACGCGGCCAGCAGACCGTCCGCGGCCTGACGAATCAGCGTCCCGAACGGCGGCAGCACAAGCGGAAACTGTGTGGGGAATTGGGCAAGCGGCAGCGCCGCTCCCGCCTCCTGCATGAGCGGATGCCCCGAGCGCACGACCACCGCCAGCGGTTCGTTGTAGAGCTGCTCGAAGCTCAGGCCCACCATGCGTTCCGGATCCGCAAGCCGCCCGACCGCGAAACTGATCGCCCCCGCTTTCAGGCGCTCGAGCAATTCCGCATTGGCTGCCGTCATGAGCCGCACGCTCACGCGCGGCCACTCGCCGGCGAAGCGCCGCAGCGCAGCGGGCACGAGCGCCGTCGCCACCGTCGGCAACACACCAATGTCGAGCGTTGCCGCCACCGCGCCCTCTTCGCGCGCAAGCAGCGCAACGCCCTGGCGCAGCGCGCTCACGCACGCGCTCGCGTGCGGCATGAAAAGCTGCCCCTCCCGCGTGGGCACTGCCCCGTGCCGTCCGCGCTCAAACAGCTTCACGCCAAGCGCCGACTCCAGCTCGGCGATCGTCTTGGACACCGCGGGCTGCGTAATCGAAAGGCTCTCGGCCGCCTGCTGCACGCTGCCGAACTGCGCAACCGCGAGAAAGCACTGGAGATGGCGAAATTTGACGCGTGAGTCCGCAAGCCGGTTTTGCATAACGTTTGGTTATACGAGACGCGAGAAAACGTCATTTTGCATAACTTTTCGCCTTGGATAAAGTGGCTGCATGCGCGCGCTGCGACCGTCCGCCGCGAAAGCGCACCTTCCTCTCACAATCCTGCCAGGAGACACCCACATGGACGAGTCCATCCTGTCGCCGCGCGATTTCGACTCGCATCCGGCGTATGTCCATCCGCCGTATCGCTCGTCGGTCAAACGCGGCCCCACCCTTCCGCTGATTCCACTAAAGGAAAAATTGCGCAATCTGCATGTGCCCGTGTACGGCGCGGAAGATCTCGGCGCGCTGGACCACGATCTCACGCGCAATGCGGCGCGTAATGGCGAACCGCTCGGCGAGCGCATCATCGTCACGGGCCGCGTGCTGGACGACGGCGGCAAGCCGGTGCGCAATACGCTCGTTGAAATCTGGCAGGCCAACGCAGCGGGGCGCTATGTCCATAAGCAGGACCAGCACGATGCGCCGCTCGATCCTAATTTCCTGGGCGCGGGGCGCTGCCTGACCGACAACGAAGGCCGTTATCGTTTCCTCACGATCAAGCCGGGCGCGTACCCGTGGGGCAATCATCCCAACGCGTGGCGGCCGAATCATATTCACTTCTCGCTGTTCGGCGACTACTTCGGCTCGCGCCTCGTCACCCAGATGTATTTCCCCGGCGATCCGCTGCTCGCCGACGACCCGATCTTCCAGGGCACGCCCGAACAGGCGCGCGATCGCATGGTCTCGCGCTTTTCGCTCGACACCACCGAAGAAGGCTATGCGCTCGGCTACGAATTTGACATCGTGCTGCGCGGCCCGAACCAGACTCCCATGGAGCGTTGATCATGGCACTCAAAGAAACGCCTTCGCAAACCGTCGGCCCGTACTTCGCTTACGGTCTGTGCCCGCAGCAATACGACTTCGATTTCAAGAGCCTTTTCACGCCCGAGATGGCGGGCACGCAAACGCCCGGTGAACACATCACGCTGATGGGCCGTGTGATCGACGGCGATGGCAAACCGGTCTTCGACGCCATGCTGGAGTTCTCGCAAGTCGACGCCAATGGCCAATACCCCGCGTCGCGCACGCAGGTGGCAGAAACCGGTTTTCGCGGCTTCGCACGCGTAGGCACCGGCACGGATCCGGAGCAGCGCTTCATCGTGCGCACGGTGAAGCCGGGCCGCGAGCATGCGGACGAAGCACCGCACATCAACGTGATCGTCATGATGCGCGGGATGCTCACGCACACGTTCACGCGCATCTATTTCGACGACGAAGCCGCTGCGAATGCCGCCGACCCGGTGCTCGCCTCGGTACCCGAAGCGCGTCGCAACACGCTGGTCGCGCGCCGCAGCGAGCAGGCCGGCAATATCGTCTATCACTTCGACATCTGCATGCAGGGCGAACGCGAAACGGTGTTCTTCGATCTGTGACATCGCAACGGCTGCGATTTGATCGCGGAACTCCGAGTTGTACCTTGATGAAGCCTGCCTCGAGCAGGCTTCTTTTTTTCGGACCGCGTCAGCCGAGCGGGCGCACGCCGATCAACACGCCGTGCAGCCAGAAAGCGAATACCGCCCACGCGACGAGCCCGATCACGACGACCAGCACGTCGCGCGCGAGCGTGCCCCGCGCATGGACGACACCGGCCTCGCGATCGCGCCGCCGGTCCGCGCGCAGTTTGATCAGCGCCCACACCAGCAGCGCGGCGAACAGGACGATGGCGTGAAGCGTGCCATTGGCGAGCAGATGCGCGAACGCCCACAGCGCTACACCGCTCAAAAATGGCTGGCCCAACGCGCGCTTGATGTGATTGCCCGGCACGCAGGCAGCCGCGATCGTCACGAAGGCAATCGCGGTCAGAAGCGCAGTAACGTGCGCCATGCCGAACGGCGGGAGCCAGACTGGAACGGGATAGCGCCGTGCAATCCCGTAGCCAGAGACAATGAGCACGATGCCGAGAATCGAGAACAGCGCGAAGAAGCCGCGCCAGGCGGGCATGCCGAAACGCTCGATCTGCGCCTCGCGCCAGGGCGCGGCTACGACGCGAATCAAATGCATGGCAATGAAGATTGCAAGACCCACCACCAGTAACACCATATTCGCCCCCTGGATACGGCATAAGCGCAATGGCCGGCATTGTTGCGCAACTGCATGGCGCGGCCAATCGGCAAGATCAACGATCTTCCGACAAATAGGCACTTGAACCGCTTATGGTCAAACCGGAACGGGCGAATACGATGCGCCATTGATTAAATGGGCGATATCCACCGAAACGCATTTTTAAAACGATACTGAATATTGCCTGAAATGGCTAAAGCAGTCCGACAGCCAGTCCGCTGGATCAGCGAATTGTGCGCCGCACAGGCCGGGCACGCCATGTATCGTTTTTGCCCACGACCACTAGCAGCGGAAATGCTCTATGTCCTGCCCGGCATGCTTGTAGCGCAACAACCACGACGGCATGTCGCCCTCCCCATTCCAGGTATTGCCATATGCATCCCGGTACATCGGCTGCCGTTCACTTTCGGCAATGGATAATTCAAGATCTTCGAGCGTAATGTCGTACTCTTCCATGCGGCGTTTAATCCACAGGATGAGCCGTTCGCGCGCCTCACCGTCGAGGTCGAACATCGGATAATTCCTCTCGCATCGCAAGGACGAGGCGTCGATCAATATCGATTCGTCTGCCCTGAAAAGACAAAGGCTTCGCCAGATGACGCGAAGCCCTGCTGCACTGATGAGGTGGTCTGGGTACAAAACCCGCGACCGGGTCGGAGGGGATCTGAGGTCCGCTGCTCCACTCGCCAGAATGTGCCGCAAAGGTGCACGGCGACTTGCTGCAAGCGGAACCCATGATACCTTGCGCGAGCCGCCCAGATCAAGCGGTTTGACGCCCGCGAGGCCCGCGCGGGGGCGCTCGCCGGCGTCCGGCACGATCGCACCTATAGGCGCTTATGAGGCGCTCATGAGGCTGCTGCTCGCCGATTCGCCGCACGCGTGCTGTCCGCAGCGGCTTCGCCTGCGCCGTCATCGCGCGCTGCGCAAGACGGCAACGGTTGCACGCTGTTCGCCGTGCGCGCGAGTACCGGCCCGAGCGCCACACCGGTATGGCTCGCCGCCACCTTCACGAGCCCTTCCGGATTCGCCGCGCCGACGATCGTGCCGCCTCCCACACCGCCCTCGGGACCGAGGTCGATGATCCAGTCGGCTTCCGCGATCACGTCGAGGTCGTGCTCGATCACGACCACGCTATGCCCCGCGTCGGCGAGACGATGCAGCACGCGAATGAGGCGCGCCACGTCCGCCATGTGCAGGCCCACGGTGGGCTCGTCGAGCACGTAGAGCGTGTGCGGCGCCTTCTGGCCGCGCCGCGTGACGTCGTCGCGCACCTTGGAGAGCTCCGTGACGAGCTTGATGCGCTGCGCCTCGCCGCCCGAGAGCGTCGGCGACGGCTGGCCGAGCGTGAGGTAGCCGAGCCCGACGTCCTTCATGAGCTGCAACGGATGCGCGATGTTCGTGATCGCGCCGAAGAACTCCACGGCCTCGTCGATCTCCATCGTCAGCACTTCGCCGATGTTCCGGCCGCGCCACGTCACGGCCAAAGTTTCCGGATTGAAACGCTGGCCGTGACAGACATCGCACGGCACTTTCACATCGGGAAGGAAGCTCATGCCGATCGTGCGCACGCCTTGGCCTTCGCACGCGGGACAGCGGCCATCGCCGGTATTGAACGAGAAACGCGACGCGCTATAACCACGCGCGCGCGCCTCGAGCGTATCGGCAAAAAGACGGCGAATCGCGTCCCACACGCCAATGTAGGTCGCAGGACACGAGCGCGGCGTTTTTCCGATCGGCGTCTGGTCGACTTCGAGCACGCGGTCGATGGTTTCCCATCCGCTAATCGAGTCGCAGCCCTGCCACGTATGCGAAACCTCGAGCTTCGGCTTGGCACTCGTGCGCGCCAGCACGCTCGAGCGGCGCTCGGCCGCGCTCGGTGCGCTCGGTGCGCTTTCCTTCACTGCCTTGCGCGCGCGACGCACCGCCGGCGACGACAGCACCGACCGCCCCACCGCATCGAGCAGATTCGAGAGCAGCACGTCGCGCGCGAGCGTCGACTTGCCCGAGCCGCTCACGCCCGTGATCGCCACGAGGCGGCCAAGCGGAATGTTCGCCGTCACGTTGCGCAGGTTGTGCAGCTTGCCGCCGTGCACCGTGAGCCACTGCTCGGGCACGGACTCGCGACCCGCACGCGCCGGCTTTACTTCCCGGCGCGGCTGCAACGGATGCACGATCGGATGCGCGAGATAGCGGCCCGTGACGGAATCGGCCTGCGCAGCCAGATCGGCGACGTTGCCCTGCGCGACCACGCGTCCGCCGCGCTTGCCCGCGCTCGGCCCGATATCGATGATGTGATCCGCGCGGCGGATCGTGTCTTCGTCATGCTCGACGACGACTAGCGTATTGCCCTTCTCGCCGAGACTGCGCAGCGCATCGAGCAGGATCTGGTTGTCGCGCGGATGCAGGCCGATGGTCGGTTCGTCGAGCACATAGCAAACGCCCTGCAAATTGCTGCCGAGCTGCGCCGCGAGGCGGATACGCTGCGCCTCGCCGCCCGAGAGACTCGGCGCAGCGCGATCGAGGCTCAGATAGCCGAGCCCGACTTCTTCGAGAAACTGCAAGCGGCTGCGGATTTCGCTCACCACGTCGCGCGCGATTTGCGCATCGCGCCCATTCAATTCGAGCGATTCGATCCAGCTACGCGTTTCGGCCACGGTCCACTGCGCGACATCGACGATCGCATGCTCGTCGAATGTCACCGCGCGTGCCTCGGGATTCAGGCGCGTGCCGTGGCAATCCGGGCACGGCTCGTCGACCATGCCATCCGGCTCCTGCTCCTCGGACGGCAAGGTTTGTTCACGGCCACGATCGTCGGCGGCAAGAACGGTATCGTCATAGGCCGCGCGCTGCTCGCGCGTGAGCGCAAGACCGGTGCCCACGCAGGTCGTGCACCAGCCGTGCTTGCTGTTATACGAGAACATGCGCGGATCGAGTTCGGGATAGCTCGTGCCGCATACAGGGCAAGCGCGCCGCGTCGACAGGACCTTTACCGCACCGATGCTCGCAGTCGAATTGCCGTTGCCAAGCGCATGATCGAGCCCATCGAGTGGCACCAGCAGATGCACGACACCCTTGCCCGCTTCGAGCGTCGCGGCAAGCAACTGACGCAATTGCGCCTCGCTCTCCGGCTCGATCACGAGATCGCCGACCGGCAATTCAATCGTGTGCTCGCGGAAGCGGTCGAGCTTCGGCCACGGCGCGACCGGCACGAATTCGCCATCGACGCGCAGATGCGTATTGCCGCGCGCCTTCGCCCATTTCGCGAGATCCGTATATACGCCCTTGCGATTCACGACGAGCGGCGCGAGCAGCCCCACGTGCTGGCCGCGATGCTCGCGCAGCAGTTGCGCCACGATCGCATCGGTGCTCTGCGACGTCACGGGCGTGCCGTCGTGCACGCAATGCTGCACGCCGAGCTTCACATACAGGAGCCGCAGGAAGTGCCACACCTCGGACGTGGTCGCCACCGTGCTCTTGCGGCCACCACGCGAGAGACGCTGCTCGATGGCAACCGTGGGCGGAATACCGTAGACCGCATCGACCTCCGGCCGCCCTGCGGGCTGCACGATGGAACGCGCGTAGGCATTCAACGATTCGAGGTAACGGCGCTGGCCCTCATGGAACAGAATGTCGAACGCGAGCGTGGATTTGCCCGAGCCCGAGACGCCGGTAATGACATTGAATCGGCCGTGAGGAATGTCGACGTCGAGCGCCTTGAGATTGTGCTCGCGTGCGTTCACGATACGCACCACGTCCTCGCCCTGAATCTCACGGCGTGCCTGCGCCGCGCGCAACGCCGTCTGCAGCGCAATGCCCTCTTCCTCGGCGACGAGCGTCCCGACGCCGTTGCCGAGCGCAGCTTCATAACGTTCGAGCGCCGCGCCCGTATGCGAGCGCGGGCAAGCGATCACGTCGTCCGGCGTGCCCACGCACACCACCTCGCCGCCCGCATCGCCGCCTTCAGGGCCGAGGTCGATCAGCCAGTCCGCGGCGCGGATCACGTCAAGGTTATGCTCGATCACGAGCAGCGAGTGGCCGCCCGCGAGCAGCTTGCCGAACGCGCGCATCAGCTTGGCGATGTCGTCGAAATGCAAGCCTGTGGTGGGCTCGTCGAACATGAAGAGGCGTCCGCCCACCGCCTTCTCCTTGCTCTCTTTGCCTTTTGCCTGCGCCGTTTCCGCGAGATAGCCCGCGAGCTTCAGACGCTGCGCCTCGCCGCCCGAGAGTGTGGGCACGGGTTGCCCGAGCTTCACGTATTCGAGACCCACGTCGACGATCGGCTGAATTACGCGCAATACTTCGGCATCCTCATGGAAGCACTGCACTGCTTCGCTGACGGTGAGATCCAGCACGTCGGCAACCGAAAGCGTGCGGCCGCCGCGCTCGATCTTCACTTCGAGCACTTCGGGGCGATAGCGGCTGCCGTCGCAGTCCGGGCAACGCAGATAGACGTCGCTCAGAAACTGCATTTCGATGTGCTCGAAGCCCGAGCCGCCGCAGGTCGGGCAACGCCCCTCGCCCGAGTTGAAGCTGAACATGCCCGCCGTATAGGCGCGCTGCTTCGCAAGCGGCGCCTTGGCGAACAGCCTGCGAATCTCGTCGAACGCGCCCACATAGCTGGCCGGGTTCGACCGCGCGGTCTTGCCAATGGGTGACTGGTCGACGAACACGGCGTCGCTGATCTGCTCCGCGCCGTTCAGATTGCGATAGACGCCCGGCGCTTCCGTTGCCTTGCCGAGGTGCCGCGCGAGCGCCGGATACAGCACGTCCTGTACGAGCGTCGATTTGCCGGAGCCCGACACACCCGTCACGCAGACGAGCCGCTGCAGCGGGAACTCCACCGTCACGTCACGCAGGTTATGCTCGCTCGCGCCTTCGAGCACGAGGCGCGACGTGTTCGCATCGACGGCACGGCGCGCCCAGTGCGAGGCGTCGGCGACGACCTTGTGGCCGCCCAGATACTCGCCCGTCAAGGTGCCGGACGCGCGGATATCGTCCGGCGTGCCGTCGTAGACGATCGTGCCGCCCCGCTCGCCGGGGCCGGGCCCCATGTCGATCAGACGGTCGGCGGCCAACATCACCGAAGGATCATGCTCGACGACCACGAGCGTGTTGCCCGCGTCGCGCAGGCGCTGCATCGCTTCGACGATGCGGTTCAGATCGCGCGGATGCAAGCCGATACTCGGCTCGTCGAGCACGAACAGCGTCTTCGTGAGCGACGTACCCAGCGCCGTGGTCAGGTTGATGCGCTGCACCTCGCCGCCCGAAAGCGTGCGGCTCTGGCGGTCGAGCGTGAGATAGCCGAGCCCGACGTCGCACAGATACTTCAACCGCGTGCGCACTTCGGCGAGCAGCAGCTTGAGCGCATCGTCGAGCAATGCAGAGGATAACGAAAGACTGTCGAAGAAACGGCGGATGCGCTCGATCGGCAGCAGCATGACGTCGTGCAGCGTGAGACCGGGTAACGCTTCGAGCTGCGCGCGCGACCACGCTACGCCCTGCGGCATGAATCGCGCCTCGGGCGCGAGCACTTCGCTGGCGTTTTCCTCGGTGCCAAGACGCCATTGCAGCGCCTCCGTTTTCAGACGCGCGCCGCCGCACGTTTCGCACGGCGTGTAGCTGCGGTACTTCGAAAGCAGCACGCGAATGTGCATCTTGTACGCCTTCGACTCCAGATACTGGAAGAAACGCTTGACGCCATACCACTGCGTTTGCCAGCTGCCCTTCCAGTCGGCGGTGCCGTTGAGCACCCAGTCGCGCTGCTCCTGCGTCAGTTCCGACCATGCGGTGTCGCGCGGGATGCCGGCCTTTGCGGCGTAGCGCATCAGGTCGTCCTGGCACTCCTTCCACGCGGGCGTCTGTAGCGGCTTGATCGCGCCGCCGCGCAGCGTCTTGCGCGCGTCGGGAATCACAAGCCCCCAGTCGACGCCGATCACGCGACCGAAGCCACGGCACGCTTCGCACGCCCCGTAGGCCGAGTTGAACGAGAACAGTGCCGGCTGCGGGTCCGCATAGCGCAGATCGCTGTCAGGGCAATGGAGGCCGGTGGAAAAACGCCAGATCAGCGGCTCGGGTTTCGCATCGGAAACATCGGCGGCGGCGTTAGTTTCCGATACGACATAAATGTTCACGCGTCCGGCGCCGCGCCTGAGCGACGCCTCGATCGCCTCGATCACGCGGCTCTTTTCGGCGTTCTGCAAGCGGAAGCGATCGGCCACCACGTCGAGCATCTTGCGCGTGCCGTCGGCGGTTTTCACTTCGCGCTGCGCCTGCACGCGCGTATAGCCGCTCGCGGAAAGCCATTGCGCGACTTCCTCTTCGGTAGTCGTCTCAGGCAGTTCGACCGGAAACGTCACGACAAGACGCGGATCGTCCGCGGCCGTGCGCGAGCGCAACTCCGCGTAGATCGTCTCGGGCGTGTCGTGGCGCACTGGCTGCGCGGTCACGCGGTCGAAGAGATTCGCGGCACGTGCGTAGAGCAGCTTCAGATGGTCGTTCAGTTCCGTCATCGTGCCGACCGTGGAGCGCGAGCTGCGCACGGGATTGGTCTGGTCGATGGCGATGGCGGGCGGCACACCGTCGACGCGATCGACCTGCGGCCGGTCCATGCGGTCGAGAAACTGACGCGCATAGGCACTGAAGGTTTCGACGTAACGGCGTTGCCCTTCCGCGTAAAGGGTGTCGAACACGAGGCTGGACTTGCCCGAGCCGGACGGCCCGGTCACGACCGTCATTTGGCCGGTGTGCAGATCGAGGTCGAGGTTCTTGAGGTTGTGCTGGCGGGCACCGCGGATACGAATGGATCGGTTATCGCTCACTTGCGCTGGCATTCCGGCTGGATGAAACGCGTGGGGCCGGGCGGCGCGGCCCGGCAGCTCGCAGCCCGGTGCGGGCTGTCTGGGTTGAGATTCTACTGTATATTTATACAGCACGCCGGGCGCAATTCGGCTATACGGCCAGTCCGTTCGGATGGGAAAACAGGACTATCAAATCAATTTCCGGGCTCAGGCGAGCCCGGAAATTGACCGCCGCGCAACGCGCAGCTTCATGCGCGGTCTCAGGCCGCGATGTCCACGCCCACCAGCACCTTGACGTCGACCGGCTCGGCCAGCCAGTCGCCTATCTTGCCGCGAAACGCCACGTAATGCGCGCTCTCGCGATGTGCCTGCACCGCTGCCTCGTCCACATAGGTTTCGTAGATGTAGAAACCCGCAGCGCCGTCCGCACGGCGCAGCAGGTCGTAACGGCGGTTGCCCGCTTCCTTGCGCGTTTGCGCCACCATGTGACGCAGTTCCGCCTCGATATCGGCAACGTGCTCAGGCTTCGGCGTGATGCTGGCAAAGAGATAAATGCTCATCGATATTTCCTTATCGTCAACGAAATTTCCGATGGACAATATTGCCCATCGCCCGGCTTAAGCAACCTTGTAGCGCTCGAGCCAATGTGCGTAAGGTGCGGGCAGCGTCCATGCGGCGCGCTCGACCTTCAACTCTTGCGCGGCGAAGTACGGCCAGTGCGGATTCGCGAGATGCGCGCGGCCGACCATCACCAGATCCAGTTGCTCCGAGGCAACGCAACGTTCCGCCAGTTCCGGCGTGCCGATACCCCATGCCGACGACACCGGCAGACCCGCCGCGCGGCGCACCTTCTGCGCGATCGGCGCGAGAAAGGCCGGCGCCCAGGGAACCCGTGCAGCCGGCGTGGAGAAACCCACGCTCACGCTCAGCATGTCGAGCCCTTCCCGCTTGAAGCCCTTGGCCAGTTCGATCGACTCGGCGAGCGTCTGCTCGTCGCGGCCATCGTATTCGATTACGCCGAAGCGTGCGGTCAGCGGCAGGTGCTCCGGCCAGACCTTGCGCACCGCGGCCAGCGTTTCCAGAAGGAAACGGCTGCGGTTTTCGAGGCTGCCGCCATAGGCGTCATTGCGCTGGTTCGAATGCTCCGAAAAGAAACTCTGGCCGAGATAGCCATGCGCAAAGTGCAGTTCGAGCCATTCGAACCCGGCGTCGAGCGCACGCCTGGCCGCCGCAACGAAGTCTTCGCGCACGCGTGCGATGTCGTCGAGCGTCATCGCGCGCGGCACTTTCGGCAGATGCGCGCCGAACTCGATCGCGGACGGCGCGATCGTCTGCCAGCCGCGCGCATCGCCTTCGGCGATATGGTCGTCGCCTTCCCACGGACGGTTCGCGCTCGCCTTGCGGCCCGCGTGCGCGATCTGGATGCCCGGCACCGCGCCGGCCGCCTTGATGGCCGCGACCGTCGGAGCAAAGGCCTTGGCCTGCTCGTCGTTCCATATGCCCGTGCAGCCCGGCGTGATACGGCCTTCCGGCGAAACCGCCGTGGCCTCGACGATCACGAGGCCTGCGCCGCCACGCGCGATTTGCGCATAGTGGGCGTGATGCCAGTCGTTGACCATGCCGTCGACGGCCATGTACTGGCACATCGGCGGAACGGCGATGCGGTTGCGCAGGGTTGCGCCCTTTAGCTTGAACGGTTCGAACAATGCGGACATCTAGTGCTCTCCTGTGTCGATCGAAGTTGCCACTCCAGTGGCCGACTCCGGTCTAGTGACGGTGACGGGTTGACGCGAGCCGCAACACACGCAGCGCCTGCGCCGGGATGAAAAATCGGGATTTCCTGTCGGCAGCAACTGGCGGCACGGCTGGTAGCAAACTGCTGGCCAAACGAGTGGCCATACGCTGCAAAATCACAGCCGGACCGCGGCCAAACACAAAATGTCTGGCGTTGCCGAAAGGAAATGGAGATTAGGGGCGGACGGCGGCAGCAATGAACGCGCTGCCTTCATCCATTGAACGCCGGCCCACTACCAGCAAACTGGCGGCAAACCGGCGCGTCCACCGGATGCGATTCGCGTGCGAGGCATCCGGTAAAGAAACTCGAGGGTCGACTGGCCGCGCCTGCTGCAATGAATCGCAAACGGCGGCCAGCCCATGCTTACTTGCTGCGCAGCGCCGCGAGCAGGGCTTGGGCTACCGGTTCCGACGAAGCCGGGTTCTGCCCTGTGATGAGCAGCCCGTCAATCTCAACGTGCGGCGCCCAGTCGGCGGCTTTCGTGTACTTGCCGCCGCTTTCCTTGAGCATGTCCTCGACGAGGAACGGCACCACATCGGTCAGTTGCACGGCGGCTTCTTCACTATTCGAAAAACCCGTGACCGCCTTGCCCGCTGCCAGCGGCCGACCGTCCGCGCCCTTCACGTGACGCAGCACGCCCGGCGCATGGCACACGAGCGCGACCGGCTTGCCCGCCGCAATCGTCTTCTCGATCAGTGCGATCGAGACCGGATCTTCCGCGAGATCCCACAGCGGGCCGTGGCCACCGGGGTAAAACACGGCGTCGAACGCACTTGCGTCGACGTCGGCGAGACGTTTCGTATTGGAAAGTTCGGCGCGCGCCGCGGCGTCGGCATCGAAGCGGCGCGTGGCCTCGGTCTGGGCCGAGGGGTCGCTGCTTTTCGGATCGAGCGGAGGCTGGCCGCCCTTGGGCGAAGCCAGCGTGATTTGCGCACCAGCGTCGCGCAACGCGTAGTACGGCGCAGCGAATTCCTCCAGCCAGAAACCGGTCTTCTTGCCCGTGTTGCCGAGGTCTTCGTGCGAAGTCAAAACGATCAGTACCTTCATCGGTGTTCCTCTTTTCGATGACGTCCGGGCGCTTGGGCACCCTACGAAACCGGTCGGCATGGCGTGCTGAACACATGCTATTAGACCGGTCGTCTATTCACTTGCCGCACCAGGCGGCCCTTCTATGTTTCTGCACGGCGCCCGCTCAGGGGCACCGGCTCACTGGAATCCTGCCTTGCGGCTCTGTTGCCAGGCGGCGTCGATCGTATGCGATCAAGCGCCCGGCGGCAGGTTCAACAACTGCCGCGTAGTCGCCATCGCAGCGTCGAGCGGGCTGCGGTCGCGGCGGATCTTCTCCATCAGCGTCGCACCAAGCCACAGTTGGTAAAGGGCCGCCGCCGTTACCGCAGCATCGCTCACGCCCGCGAGCGACCCGTCGGCTCGACCTTCCTCGATGCAGGCCGCGATGCGCCCGACAATCTCGTCCGTCCCGCGGCGCAGGACTGTGCGCATCGGCTCCGAAAGGTCGCTCACTTCCGCGCCAAGCTTCACTGCGAGGCACTTGCCGTCCGGACCGTCCGCGCATTGCGCCACGCGCCACGCTTCGAAATAACCGATGAGCCGTGTGGCCGGCGTGCCCGTTCGATTCGCGAGCTGTGCCTCGAGGCGTTCCTCGTACTCCGTGAAATACGAGGTCAGCAACGCTTCACCGAATGCCTCTTTCGAGCCGAAATAGTGATAGAACGACCCCTTGGGGACGCGTGCGGCGGCAAGAATCTCGTTGAGACCCACTGCCGAAAAACCTTTGCCCAGCAAGATGGGCATGGCGGTATCGAGGATGTGTTGCCGCACTTCAACGGCTGGCGCTGCGTTCATGGGTTGCCATCTTACAGACCGAATAGACCAGTCGTCTAGTAATCTCACGTTTAGCGTAGTGTCATTGCTCATCGGCACGCATGCGCCTTGCGCAGCGAATGCCGCCTGAAATGCGACGCCCGGCATGCGCTGTCCGGCATGCGCTGCCCGGCCGTTTCACATCGGAAACTCACCATCTGGAGAGGCTTTCATGTCGTTACGCACCCTGCTCTGTTACGGCGATTCCAATACCCACGGCACCAAGCCGCTCAACTTGCCCGGCGTGCTCGAGCGCTTCGAGCCCGCCGACCGCTGGCCCGGTGTGCTGGCCACGGCGCTCGGCAACGGGTGGCAAGTGATAGAAGAAGGCCTGCCGGCGCGCACCACGGTTCACGACGACCCGATCGCGGGCCATCACAAGAACGGCCTCGCGTATCTGCGGCCGTGTCTGGAGAGTCAATTGCCGCTCGACATCGTCGTGCTCATGCTCGGCACCAACGACCTCAAGGCGCGTTTTTCGGTCACGCCCGCCGACATCGCCAATTCGGTCGACGCGCTGCTCGAAACGCTCGTGGCATGCCGTGCCGGCCCTGGCGGCTCGACGCCGCATGTGCTGCTGATCGCGCCGGCGCCGATCGACGAAGTGGGCTTCCTCGGCGAAATCTTCACGGGCGGCGCGGCCAAATCGCGCCTGCTGGCGCCGCTCTACGAACGCGTGGCGGTGAAATACGGTTCGGCGTTTCTCGACGCAGCGGAAATCGTGAAAGTCAGCCCCACGGATGGCGTGCACTACGAAGCCGATCAGCACCACAAGCTCGGCAAGGCGGTCGCGCAAATCGTGCGGCAGCGCTTCAACGACTGAAGCGAAATCGCGGATCCAAAATAAAAAACGCCGCCGGGCCGAAGCCCAGGCGGCGTTTGCCTGACCGTTGCGCCCGACGCGAGCGCCGGACGCAAACAGACCAGGGATCAACGCGACATCATGTTCATGCCGACGTTGTGCATGACCCACAGCGTACCGCCGACGATGATCAACACCGTCAGCACCGTATAGGCGAATGCGGTCACGTTCCAGCGCTGGCTCGACGACGAGTTCATGTGCAGGAAGAACACGAGGTGCACGAGGATCTGCACGACTGCCAGCACGGCGAGGCCGATCAGCGCGGTTTCGCGCGAGAAGCCGCCATGCAGTACGAGCCAGAACGAAGCGGCCGTGAGCACTACCGCCAGGACGAAACCTGCCAGATAGCCGCTGAGGCTGCCGTGGCTTTCTTCTTCGTGGATGGAATGAGCACTCATTTAGATCACGCTCGCAAGATAAACAAAAGAGAACACGCAGATCCAGACGATGTCCAGGAAGTGCCAGAAAAGGCTCAGGCACGACAGGCGGCGAATTTCGCGCTCGCCGATTACCGGCGCCTTCAGGGTCTGCACCATCAGCACGATCATCCAGATCATGCCGAACGTCACGTGGATACCGTGGGTGGCGACCAGCGTGAAGAACGACGAGAGGAACGCGCTGCGCTGCGGGCCCGCGCCTTCTTCGATCAGGTGCGCGAATTCATGCAGTTCGAAGTACAGGAACGTCGCGCCCAGCAAGAACGTGACGGCCAGCCAGAACATCACCTGGCCGGTGCGCTTCTTGTACGCGCCGATCATCGCGAAGCCGTACGTGATGGACGACAGCAGCAGCACTGCCGTTTCCATCGCGACGCCCGGAATATCGAACAGGTCCTTGCCCGTCGGGCCGCCCGCGAACTGGTTCTGCATCACGGCGAACACTGCGAACAGCGAGCCGAACAGAATACAGTCCGTCATCAGGTACAGCCAGAAGCCGAACACCGAGTGTGACGGCGGGTGATCGTGGTGATCGTGCTCCGCGAGTGCGGCCGCACTTGTATGCGTCGACATCAGTTGGCCTCCAGTGCTTCTTTAACCTTGCCGCGGCGCTGCTTGTCAGCGAACGCCTTGACCAGTGCGCGATTGCGCAGTTCTTCATCTGCCCGGACCTTGGCGGCCGGGATGTAGTAGCCCTCGTTCTTCTGGAAGCTGTAGCCGATCGCCGTCGCAAGAATGCCGACGAAACCAGCAATCATGAGCCACCAGATGTGCCAGATGCCAGCAAAGCCGAGCACCAGGCTGAAGAAGCCGATAAAGACGCCTGCGCTCGTGTTCGAGGGCATGTGGATATCGGTGTACTTCGTGTTCGCGACGTCCGGCGTTTCGCGGCCCATTTCCTTCATGTGCGCGAATTCGTCGAGCTCGCTCACGTGCGGGATGACTGCGAAGTTATACGACGGCGGCGGCGACGAGATCGACCATTCCAGCGTGCGGCCACCCCACGGATCGCCCGTCAGGTCGCGGTTTTCCGGCAGGTTGCGGTCGCGGATCGACACATACAGCTGTGCGAACTGGTGCGCGATGCCGATCAGCACGAGCACGGCGCCGAACCAGGCGATGAGCATCCACGGATGCCATGCCGGATTGTCGTAGTGGTTCAGACGGCGGGTTGCGCCCATGAAGCCGAGCACGTACAGCGGCGTGAACGCGACATAGAAGCCCGTGAGCCAGAACCAGAATGCACGCTTGCCGAGCTTCTCGTTGAGCTTGAAGCCGAACGCCTTCGGGAACCAGTAGTTCATGCCGGCGAGGTAGCCGAACAGCACGCCGCCGATGATCACGTTGTGGAAGTGCGCGATCAGGAACAGCGAGTTGTGCAGCACGAAGTCCGCGCCCGGGATCGCCATCATCACGCCGGTCATGCCGCCGATGGTGAAGGTGACCATGAAGCCGAGCGTCCACAGCACCGACGAGTTGAACTCGAGGCGGCCGCGGTAGATCGTGAACAGCCAGTTGAAGATCTTCACGCCCGTCGGGATCGAGATGATCATCGTCGCGATGCCGAAGAACGCGTTCACATCGGCGCCCGAGCCCATCGTGAAGAAGTGGTGCAGCCACACGAGGAACGCCAGCACCATGATCGCGCAGGTCGCGTAGACCATCGCCTTGTAGCCGAACAGCGGCTTCTTGGCATACGTCGAAACGACTTCCGAGAAGATACCGAACGCCGGCAGGATCAGGATGTACACCTCGGGGTGACCCCAGGCCCAGATCAGGTTCAGGTACAGCATGGCGTTACCGCCGCCATCGTTCGTGAAGAAGTGCATGCCGAGGTAGCGGTCGAGGCCGAGCAGCGCGAGCGTGACGGTCAGGACCGGGAACGCGGCCATGATCAGCACGTTCGTGCACAGCGCCGTCCACGTGAACACCGGCAGCTTCATCATCGTCATGCCAGGAGCGCGCATCTTGATGATGGTGACGAAGAAGTTCACGCCGGTCAGCAGCGTGCCGACACCCGAGATCTGCAATGCCCACAGGTAATAGTCGACGCCTACGCCCGGACTGTATGCGAGCTCCGAAAGCGGCGGATACGCGAGCCAGCCGGTCATCGCGAACTCACCCACGACGAGCGAGATCATCAGCAGGATTGCGCCGACCGCGGTCATCCAGAACGACAGCGAGTTCAGGAACGGGAACGCAACGTCGCGTGCGCCGATCTGCAGCGGCACGATGATGTTCATCAGGCCGACCATGAAGGCCATGGCCATGAAGAAGATCATGATCACGCCGTGCGCCGTGAAGATCTGGTCGTAGTGGTGCGGCGGCAGATAGCCCGGTGCGTTGTACGCGATCGCGAGCTGGGTACGCATCATGATGGCGTCGGCAAAGCCGCGCACGAGCATGATGAGGGCGAGGATGATGTACATCACGCCCAGACGCTTGTGGTCGACGCTCGTCAGCCACTCGGTCCAAAGATACTTCCACTTACCGAGGTAAGTGATGCCTCCAAGCACGAAGGCGCCGATCAGCGCCATGCCGAACATCGTGCCGACAATAATCGGCTCGTGATACGGAATGGCATCCAGTGTGAGTTTTCCGAACATGCCCGCTTACCCCTTGGTCACGCACGACGGGTCACTGAAATTCGTGACGTGGCCGTTGTTGTACTTCGCAATGATGTTGTTGAAGAGCTTCGGGTCGACCGTCGAGAAGTACTCAACCGGAGCCTTCTCGCTCGGCTTCGCGACCGTCGCGTATTGATCCATCGAAAGCGACGTCGAGGACGTCTTGACCTTCTGGACCCATGCGTCGAAGTCTTGCTGGTTCGTTGCGATCGTGCGGAACTTCATGTCCGAGAAGCCCTTGCCGCTGAAGTTCGCCGAGAGGCCCGCGTAGTCGCCGGCTTCGTCCGCGATCAGGTGCAGGCGCGTCTGCATGCCGGCCATCGCATAGACCTGGGTGCCGAGCTGCGGGATGAAGAACGAGTTCATCACCGAGTCGGACGTGATGCTGAAGTTCACCGGCGTACCAACGGGCACAGCCAGCTGGTTCACCGTGGCAATACCGAGGTCCGGATAGATGAAGAGCCACTTCCAGTCCAGCGCGACCACTTCGACGTTGATCGGCTTGACGTTCGATTCAAGCGGCTTGTAGGGGTCGAGCTCGTGCGTGGTTTTCCACGTGAGCACGGCGAGGAACAGAATGATCAGCGTCGGGATGGTCCAGACGACGACTTCGATAGCCGTCGAGTGCGACCATTTCGGCGCGTAGGTGGCGTTGCGGTTCGAGGCGCGGTAGCGGTACGCGAACCACAGCGTCAGGACGATCACGGGGATCACTACGATCAGCATGGCCCAGGTGGAGGTCGCGATCAGCGACTTTTCCGCCATGCCCACGCTGCCTTTGGGGTCAAGGAGCTCCATCTTGCATCCGGAAAGACACATGGCCAATCCGGCACTGACGGGAAGCAGTAACCTTTGCAAGGTCGTTCTTTTCATCACGTTTGCCTGAAATACATTCATTGAATAGTTCCGGACACATCCTCTGACATCCGACAAAGGAAGCGCGCCCGAATCATACAGCCGCTCTGATCGAAGACAATCAATGAATGCAGAAAATGACCTTTGCCCAAACCAAATCGAGACACTATGTCGCATGTGTTCACGAGGTTTGTCGCACCTCGGGAACACACGCCCATCGCGCTCTATTTCGGCCTTGACGTCGATCCGCAGCGGCTCTTTTCGAATCTCAAAATTCGAAAACTTCTAGACGCACTCGCGCGCCGCGCCGCCTCGCGGCGGGGCGGCGCGCAGGTGCGCCGTCATTCCTTACTGATCATTGACTTTCTTACGTCGGCGAGTGTTGCGCGGCACGAACGTCTGTGCCTGCACGCACTGCTTCAGCAGGCGCGCCATCGTCGACGGGTTGCTTGGAGCGACCGGCCTGGGTGACGAGGTTCGCCGCCGAGAGCTCGATCGCGTCGGTCATGGGCTTCGGGTAGAGGCCCACTGCCAGCACCAGCGCTGCGAGCGAACCGAAGATCAGCATTTCGCGCCGGCCGAGGTCGGCCAGCTTCGCAACGCTCTTGTTCGCCACAGCGCCAAAGATCACGCGCTTGTACATCCACAGTGTGTACGCAGCGCTCAGAATGACGGTCGTCGCGGCAATTGCGCCGACCCAGAAGTTCACGCGAATCGCGCCCATGATGACCATGAACTCGCCCACGAAGCCCGACGTGCCCGGCAGGCCCAGGTTGGCCATGCAGAACAGCATCATGAAGGTGGCGTAGCGCGGCATCACGTTAGCGACGCCGCCATAGGCCGAGATCGTGCGCGTCCTGGTGCGATCGAACAGCACGCCGACCGAGAGCAGCAACGCGCCCGAGACGAAGCCATACGAGATCATCTGCACGACCGCGCCTTCGGTGCCGATCTGGTTGAAGAGGAACAGGCCCAGCGTCACGAGGCCCATGTGGGCGACCGTCGAGTACGCGAGCATCTTGGTCATGTCGGTCTGCGCGAGCGCGAGCAGGCTCGAGTACACCACGGCCACGAGCGAGAGCGTGATGATCACGGGCGCGAAGAAGTGCGCGGCGTCGGGCGTGATCGGCAGCGTGAAGCGCAGGAAGCCGTAGCCGCCGAGCTTGAGCATCGCCATCAGCACGGTCGCGCCGGTGGGCGCTTCGAGGTGGACGTCGGGCAGCCAGGTGTGGAACGGCCACATCGGCACCTTGACCGCGAAGGCCGCGAAGAAACCGATGAAGACGAGAATCTGCGGCACGAGGCCGAGCGTGAGGTCATGCCACGCGGACATGTCGAAGGTGTGCGACTGGCTGTAGAGGTACAGCATCGACACCAGCATCAGCAGCGAACCGGCGAGCGAGAAGAAGAAGAACTTCACTGCGGCGTAGCTGCGGCGTGCGTGGCCCCACGTACCGATCAGCAGGTACAGCGGAATCAGCGTTGCTTCGAAGAACACGAAGAACAGCATGCCGTCGGTTGCCGCGAAGGTGCCGACCATCAGGCCCGAGAGAATCAGGAACGCGCCGAAGTACTGGGCGACGCGCACTGTGATCGACGCCCACGAGGCGATCACGATCACGAGCGTGGTGAACGCGGTCAGCACGACGAGCCACATCGAAATGCCATCGATCCCGAGACGCCAGGCCACGCCGAAGTCGGGCAGCCAGTTGCGGAATTCGACGAACTGCATGCCGGCAAGGTGGTTGTCAAAACCAGTGATCAGCGGCAAGGTCAACAGCAGGCCGACGACGGCGCCGATCAACGACAGCCAGCGCGCGCGCTGCGGATGACGATCCGACCCGACGCGCAGCACTGCCACGCCGAACAGGATGGGAATCCAGATCGCCAGACTCAGGAATGGAACGGAATGCATTTCAACGGGACCTTAAAAATGCGGAGCGAATAGCTTCCTCGGCGCACGGACTTGTGCGCAAGCAACTTGAAAGATTGACGTGGGGTGAAAATCGGACCAGACAGGCTGTAACGGATTTGTCAGCTACGAGGCGAAATGCAACACACGTTCAAGGGTTAACGAGGGTAATCGGAATACGGAAGTTTTGCAGCGCAACAACTCGAACCAGATCAATGCTTGATACAAGTCATTGTTTTTATTCAAATTCATACTAAGACGAAATACAACAAATTCCTGTGCACGCATGTTTTTTGATCCGAAAAGTGCCCCTTGCGACCTTCTGGACCCAACCGGGAGCGACATGTGGTCGCTCCGTGCGGCCCGAATAATACCTTACTTGTTTCTTTCGGTTCAATAACTTATGCATCGGCGCAAGGGCCCTGGAACCGTGCCAGCCCCGCCCCGCGCGCGTTTGCGCGCTGCAAAAAAAAGCCCCGACCGCTTGCGGTCGGGGCCAACTCTCACGATGCGCCAGCGGCGCTGGTACACGCATGGCCGGCACTTTAGCCCCTTCCGGCCCCCGAATTAAGCGGCCAGCCTGGAAGAGTCTTTTCTGGCGCACTAGTGGATCCGCCCGTCTCTGCGGACACATTTGGCAAATGAGAATCATTTTGCATTTGAATCGGACTTGCAGCATCATGGCGCCGGAGTCAGTGCCAAAGCACGCATTCCAGCCGACCGGAGGTTTCATGAACCCAGCGTGAGCGGCACGCTCAAGACGGCGCGCTGGTTCGCCATCGCGCTACTCGACGCGGGCCTGCTGCTGAGCCACCGCTCGCGCCGCGTCACCTATATGCATTGAATGCTTCGAATGGAGTGCTTCGAGGCGGCGCGGCGATTGCGCGGTTTTTCGTTCGCAGGCAATTAATCAGGATCGCCAATCACTTCGTTGCGCCGCTTCGCGCTTCCAAAGCTGCGGGCATTGCCAACGCTGCTGCCGGCGCGCCCCGAGCGCGAGCCGAAACGTTCTCTCGCATGGCGCCGCGCGGCGCGCGCCATTTGCGGATACAACTCGCCCGGAACCGCGAACAAAACAAGTGCACAAAGCGCGAGCACGCCGCAGAACAGAAACGTGCCGCGATATCCGAACGCCTGCACGAGCAGACCCGAGAGCACGCCGGAAAGAATCGAGCCCAGCCGCGCGGCGTTGAAGAACAGCGCCGTGGCGCGCCCGGGCGATTCGGGCATCAGATCCTGCACATAGGTCATGCCGAGACAGGACGTAACGGCCACCACGAATGCGTTGAGGATCTGCATGGGGATGAGCGCATGCACGCCGGGTGCCGCCGACATCGACACGAAATACACGGCGTGCACGACGGCGCACGCAGCGAGCCAGCGCAACTTGTTCAGGCGCGACGCCTTCGCGCCCAGCGCGAGCATCATGGGAATTTCCATCAACGCGCCGAGCCCGAGCATGATCGAGACGTCGATACGCGTGCCCTGCAGGCCGTGCACGATATAGAGCGGCAGCACGATCATCGTCGCGTTGGCGGCAAGGCCGATGAGCGTAAGCGCAACCACCGCGCGCATGATGTCGCTCTGCGAGGCGTCGGGCGCGCTCGCATGCACGCGCTGCCTCACCGCGGGCTGCACCTCGGCCTGGTTGAGCGGCTGCCCTTCGTAGGGCGCAACAGCCGCTTCGGCTAGCTCACCGGCCACCTCCTCCGCCGTGGGCCGCGTCATCAGATGCTGTGTGGCGTGCTCGTCATGGCGCGGCTCGCGCATGCGCCAGACGATCGTGCCGCAGGCGGCAAAGCTCGCCGCCGCGAACAGAAAGAGTCCGTAGAAACTGGTGGCCGCGAGCACCAGCGCGCCAACGGCCGGCCCGAACACCCAGGCCGCCGAAAGAATCGTGCGCAAGGTGGCGCTCGCGAAGGTGCGCTCGGCGTCGTCGGCGGCGGGCAGTGCCGCGCGGCTGAACGAGAAGACAAGCGAGAGCGCGCAGCCGCCCGCGCCGATGAACGCGATACCCACCGCGAGCAGCCAGCGGTAGTCGCGCACGATGCACAAGCATAGATAGCCAAGCGTGGCGGCGCACAGCGAAGCGAGCAACAGCGGCCGATGCTTGCCCGTGGCGTCGCTCCAGCGCCCCGCCGCCGTGCTGGCGATGACGCCGCTCGCCGCGATCGCAGTCATGAACACGCCAAGCCGCAACGGCGTCATGCCGGCACGTTCGACGCCGAACAAGGACAAATACGGTGCGGTGAATGACATCGCCACGCCCAGCATCAGCGTGGCGCCGGCGAGCGGCAGAAAACCGGGAATACGCAGAAGACCGGCAAAGCGCGAGTTTTTGAGCACGGCGCGACGCAGAGTGGGAGGAGAAGTTGCAACGCGCGAGACGTCGCGAACAAGCGTATCGAGGGCGATTATCGAGCGGAAGCCAGGCCTCGCGCAAGGCGGCTGCAAGGCGTATCAGCATCTGGGTGCGCTATCCACAGATTTTGTTGAGAGCCCTGTGAGTAACTCCGGGACGAGTACGGCAAGTATTTGATGCGTATCGGATTGTGCACACCGTTTCCGATTGCAGCAGATTTGCCGCCGATACGAACATCGGCGCCGCGCTTGTCCACAGATTTTGTTCACAGCCTTGTGGGCAACCTTGGGACATTTACGCCAAGCTCATGATTTGAAACAGCAAGTGCGCCAAAGTCATGACCGATGCACAAATTTTGCGCGAAAAAGTTGTCCACAGTTTTTCTGGACAACTCTGTTGATAACCGCCTGGGGATCGCGCCAACTCATTGATCGGACGAGTAGTTCATCGATTCAGTCACGGAAGCAGCAACTGCGTTTCCAATGAGCAACCCACGTGCGGACGCCAGGGTGTGCGGCGAGCGCGAGCGCGTTTCGTATCCGCTCTTCCCGTATCGCCCCGCGCCCGCACGGCCCGTCACAACATCACGCCAGCTCGAGCGCCCCCGTGAGATCGCCCGGCGGCGTCTGCCCGCGCGAAGCGCAGGCGCGCTCGCGCGACGCCACGCCGTCGAGCGGCGCGAGCCCGTGCACGCGGCTGATGAAGCGCAGGATCGAGTTGGAGTCGTAGAACGTGTGATCCACGTAGCCCTTCTTCGCGAACGGTGCGATCACCAGTGCCGGAATGCGCGAGCCCGGCCCCCAGCGGTCGCCCTGCGGCGGCGCGACCGGATCCCACCAGCCGCCGTTCTCGTCGTGCGTCATCACGATCACCGTATTCGCCCAGTACTCGCTGCGCTGCAGACGCTCGATCACGCCGGCGATGTGGCGGTCGCCCGACGCCACGTCGGCGTAGCCGGCGTGCATATTCAGGTTGCCCTGCGGCTTGTAGAAGGTGACGGCGGGCAGCCGCCCCGCGTCGATGTCGGCGAGCAGGCGGTTCGTGGCCGGCTCGTCGCCCAGACCCGCGTCGCGCAGGTGCCGTGCGCGCGCGGCCGTGCCCGGCGCATAGTTCGCGAAGTAGTTGAACGGCTGGTGGTGATACTGAAAGTCGGGCACCGCGCCGGTGTCGCGATGGTCGAGCGCATATTGCCAGGCGCCGCTATACCAGGCCCAGTCGATGCCCTTGGCGGAGAGCCGGTCACCGATCGTCGCGTAGGTTTGCGGCGGCATCACGCGCGGATTGGCCGGATCGGCCCACGCGGGATTGCCGCCTTCAGCGGGCCGCACACTGCTCGGCTGATACGGCGGCGCCATCGTGTTGACCGCATAGCCGTCGGGCGTGAAGAGGCCGTCGTTCACGAACTTCGGCGGCCCGCCAAGCGCCGAAGACGGGCAACTGGGCGCGAGCTTCAGACGCGTGCCAAGCGGATCGTCGCCTTCGAGCACAGAGACGAGAGACTTCGCCGGACTCGACTGAATGTCGGGATAGTACGGCGCCTGCGCGGAAATCAGATAGATATGGTTGAGCCACGAGCCGCCGAACGCCGCCATGAAGAAGTTGTCGCAAAGCGTGTATTGCTGCGCGAGTTTCCAGAGCCGCAGCGTCTGCGCGGAATTCTCGTAGTAGCCCATCACGAGGCCGCCCGAATCGCCCCACGCGGCGAACTGGTCGTTGCGGCCCGCGTTGATCTGCATCTGGTTCTGGTAGAAGCGATGGATAAGATCGCGCGTTTTGATTCCGTTCGGCAACGGATTGCCCTGCGCGTCGCCGATGCGAAACGGCCGGTTCGCAAGGCCGGTAATGGCCTGCTCGCCGATCATGTAGCGCTTGCCATCGAGCTCTTGCGCCTGCGGAACCAGGCCGCCCCAGATCTTCGGCAATTGCGCGAGCGGCGTCTTGCCGTCGCGGTCGAGTTGCACATAGCGCTGTGCAGGCACGCCGGAGAGTGGCGTCTGCACGCCCGGGAAATTGCCGTAGAGGTTGACGAAGCTGCGGTTCTCCGCATAGATCACGACGATGTGGCGCACCTGGTCGCGCAGCGCCGCGTCGAGGCGCGCATCGCCGGCACTGCGCGGCACCGCGCCCGCGCCTTGCTCGGGCGACTGGCAGCCGCCGAGCGCAAGCCCCACACCAACCGCTGCGATCCCGCCCAGCACGCGCCTGCGTGCAGGATCGTCCGGACCGTTATGATCGGAGCCGCTTAGCGCTGGCGCTTCGTCTTTTCCCTGCGGGTCCGGTACGGTCGGGTCGTCTTGCTTCATCGGCTTGCCTCCTGTGTCGTGTCGAAGAACGCGCGAGGGCTCGCGCTTCGCTTGTCACGAGGAGAATACCGTGTGCAGACCGATATGCGGACGCTGCGGCACGCTCAGGCGCATTCAGGGCAACGGGCTACACCGCCGTCCCACGCCCCCGCGGTGCGCCGAGGCCTGTGCGCTGCTGCACGCCCCACTTGCGCCGCCCGAGCAGGAAGTGCAGCCAGCCGAGCGCAGCACCGGCGTGGCGCATCAACTGGAACGAGAACGGCTCGAAGATCGCCGCAAGCAGCGCCATGCCGAAGCTGGAACGGGTGCGGTCTCCGCTCCAGCGCCGGTACAGATGCAACGAAAACAAATGGAACGCGAGGTCGATCGCAATCTTCCCGACGATCACCGCCAGCACCGGCAACACGATCGTGAAGCGCCCGTCGAAGAGAAAACCGAGCAACAGCGCGAACGCCGTGAGGCCGTAAATGGGCTGCACGGTGTCGAACGCCTTCACCGGCAGCATCATGAGGCCGAGCTTGCCGTAGCGACGGTTCCCGGTCATGTCGCGATACCAGTACTGGGTCTGCAAAAAGCCCGCGAACCAGCGGCGGCGCTGCCGCAGGAAACTGGCGAGCGTGCCGGGCGCGTCGGTGCGGGCGCGAGCAGCACCGATCACACGCACGTCCCAGCCCAGCGCTTCGCGCGCCGAATGGCGTCGCAGCCGGTGAATCAGTTCGTAATCCTCTACAAGGCAATGCGGGTCGAAACCACCCACCGCCATCACCGCGTCGCGCCGGAAGGCCGCGAACGCGCCGGAGACGAGCAACAGACTGTCCGCGCGCATCCACGCGAAGCGCGAGATGAAATTGCGAATGTACTCGTAGGTCTGGAACCACTGAAAAAAGCGCCCGCTCGGCGAAGTGCCGCAAACCGGCGTGAGCAGCCCCGCCGCCGCCACGAGCGCGGGCTCGCGGCCAAACGCGTCGGCCATGGCCGCACAGGCGTCGGGTTCGAGCAGCGTATCGGCATCGACCGTCATCACCGCGTCGGTCCGAATCGCGCCGAGCGCCGCATTGAGCGCACGCGCCTTGCCGCCGTGCGGCAGCCTCAGCCAGCGCAGGTTCGGATAGCCAGGCGAAGGCGTGCTCAAGCGACCTTCGCCGGGATCGATCAATCCGTAGCGCTCTGCGAGCAGCGCGGCGGTGCCGTCGCTCGAACCATCGTCGGCAATCACGATCTGCTGCGGCGCGCAGGTCTGCGCGAACAGCGCGTCGAGCGTGATCGGCAACACAGCCGCCTCGTTGTGCGCGGCGACGATCACGCCAAGGGTCGGCTGTGAAATCGGCTGTGCAATCGGCTGTGAACCCGGCTGCAAAGCCGGCACCCCCGAAGCAGCCGGAATAGCCGCCACGCCCACAGGCCGCAGCAGCACGCGCGCCTGCCATGCCACGAACACGAGCAGCAATGTGTCGTAGATCACGTAGGCAATGCCGGTCGACCACGCAACCACGCCTTGCAGAAAAAATGCGCGCGCAAACAACACGCACCAGAGCACCATCACGCCCAGATGAATCGCGACGCTGGCAATTGGCGTTCGCGTCGGCGCGAGACGCGGCGACGTGCGGGCGAGCGCCTGGTCTAGCGAGTCGTTCAAGACCGTCCTTTTTTCGTCGTTCACGGCATCATCCGGCGCAGCACCGAATGACGATCGATCCACTGATGCTTCAGCGCGCCTGCGACATGCAGCGCGAGCACGCCATAGAGCGCATAGCTGCATGCCGTGTGCAGCGCGCCGAACTGATCGTGCAACTGGTTTTTAGTCGCGGCGTCGAGATTCATGATGAAGCCGATGCGCGGCCACTGAAAAAGGCCGAACAGATACATCGGATGCGAAGCGGCGGCCACCCAGGCGGAATCGTGCAGCCAACCGGAAAGCGGCATCGCGAAGATGAGCAGATACAGCGCGATGTGCGCGGCGTGCGCCGCCGTGCGCTCCCATGAAGGGAACTCAGCGGGCAGCGGAGGCGGACGATGCGTGAAGCGCCATAGCACGCGCAGGATCGCCAGACCCAGCACGGTAATGCCGATGGATTTGTGCGTGTCGATGACGAAGCGGATCGATTCGTCGGAAAGCGTACCGTCGGGCAACAGCGCGGCAGTCAGGCCTAGCGCGACGTTAGCAAGGAGCAGCAGGGCGATCGACCAGTGCAATAGCACGGCGACGCGCGTGTATTTTTGCGCGGAGGCCATAGTCTCGAAACGGGGTTCAGCGGAAAGGGACGTTTTCACGTGGGCATGCCGTAATGTTTCAGTCTGGAATAACGCGCCGTTCAGCGAATTTATTCCATCGCGCGCAATGCGGACTGCACAGAACCACCTATGACGGCATGACGCCTGGCATGACACCATTGGCTGCGCGCACGGCGATCCGCGCATTATGCGCCCTCGCCTCGCGCCGCGCAGAAGCGCGCCGGACTGCGCACGCCGCTCATGCTCGCCACCACCTGCTCGATGAGTTGCGCGCGTTGCGCGTCGTTAAAGACGTTGCGCACGAGATTGCCCGCCTGGCCGAAATCATCGTCGTCGGCATGCAGCGTATAGGCACTGCGCACGATCTCGCCATCGGATTCCCGGCTCTCATCGGTGGAACCGGTCTGGTCGGACCATGGTCGCCCGCCGCTGTTCGGCGCGCCAGACCTCGCGCAATGTGCGCAAGCATGCGTTTCGCATAGGAAATTCTGCGCACCGGATGTCGCTTTCAGGACGCCTTCGCCTTATCTCTATTTCTCAATGCGAATCAAGCGTTTACTGAAATGTTGCGACGCACAAAAATTTCCTTGACACGTCTTTGTTTTGAGATATCATGAACTCGATTGCTGCATCGCACCAATACGGTGATCGACTGAAAGTTTTCTCTTTTTCGTAACCGGAACCGACGCCTACCGGTCCACCCTCAGGAACGACGACATGACTCTGCCTACCCCCGAACAATTCGCCGCCACCCAGAAAGCCGGTCTTGAAGCCCTCTTCGGTCTCACGAACAAAGCGTTCGAAGGCGCAGTCAAGCTCGCCGAACTGAACATCGAAACGGCTCGCGCAGCTATCGCAGAAGGCCAGGAACACGCCCAGCGCACGCTCTCGGCAAAGGATCCGCAAGGCTTCTTCGCACTGCAAGCTGGCTTCGCGCAACCGGCCGCCGACAAGGCACTGGCCTATGGCCGCAACGTCTACGCGATCGTCTCGGCCGCGCACGCGGAATTCTCGCAAGCTGCGCAAAGCCAGTTCGAACAGCAGCAGCACGCCGTGCAGTCGCTCATCGACAGCGCAGCGAAGAACGCCCCCGCCGGCTCGGAAAGCGCCGTCGCGGCATTCAAGTCGGCGATCACGGCTGCGCAAGGCGCCTACGACTCGGTGAACAAGGCCGCCAAGCAGGCTACCGAGATGGTCGAAAGCAACTTCGAAGCGGTCACCAAGGCTGCATCGAAGGCTGCGGCTCAAGCCACGCGTGGCGCGAAGCAAGCAGTGTAAGAGCTGGATCGACGCCCTTCGGCGTCGTTGATCGGGCGCCCGAACGGGCGTCGCGGTCGGCAAAAAAGCGGGATTCGCGCAAGCGGAGCCCGCTTTTTCATTTATGGCTCGTAGAAGGACAGGACACGGCGCGGCGCGGCGCGAGTGCAGCCGCGCCACCGGTTCGCCGCGCCTTCAGTCGCGCATCAGGAGCCGAACATGCGGCTCACCGCACGCTCGAGATGGTCACGCATGGCTTGCGACGCGCGCTGGGCGTCGCGCGCCTGAACGGCTTCCAGCACTTCCAGGTGCTCCTGCTGCACGATGCGCTGCCGCTCGATGGACTTCACGAGCGAGAGGTTGCGCGACAGATTCATGCTGAACACCATCTGCTCCTGGATGCCCGAGAGCGCGGTGATAAAGAACTGATTCTTCGACGCGCGGGCAACGGCCATATGAAACGCGAAGTCGTCCTTCGCGCCAATGCCCGACGTTTCAATGATGGTCTGGAGGTTGTCCCACTCGCGGCGAATCGCGGCAATATCGGCGTCGTCGGCCTTTTGCGCGGCGAGCGCCGCCGCGCCCGCTTCGACCACCACGCGGTACTCGTAGCAGCGCCGGATGTCCGACAACGTTTCGAGCGGCGCGAAGCGGCGCACGTCCGGGTCGGGGCGCCGCATGACCGTCGTTCCCGAGCCGTGGCGCGTGGCGATGATGCCGTCCGCACGTAACTGCGCGAGTGCTTCGCGCACGGTGGGACGCGAGGTCGCAAAGCGTTCCGCGAGCATGTGCTCGGTCGGCAGCCGCTCGCCTTCCTTGTACTCGCCTTCGATGATGCGGTTCAGGATGTCGCTGTAAATCCGCGCCGGCATATTCGGCGCTTTCTGCTCAGCCATGGTCTGGTGCTACGCGGTGAGTTGTCAGGTATGTCCCGGATTGTAAGTCATACGGCGCCCGCATTGAGCCCACCGGCCCTCCCTTCAATCGAGCGTGCTCACGCCGATGCGCAACGAAGCCGTTTCCGTCTGCCCCGGCTCCAGCCAGCGTAGCCCGAGGCCGCTGTGAATCGCATCGGGCAGGCCGAGCCAGGGCTCCACGCAATAAAAGTCCGAATCGGGTGCGAGCGTCCACGATGTAACGGCGTACCAGGGCATCGAGCCGGGACGGTGCAGATCGATTTCGATGGCGCGCTTCAGCGTGGGCAGCTCGATGCGCACCGGACACGCCGGCTCGCGTTCAAGGCAATGAAACCGGTCGACGATTCGCGGGTCGTCGAACATGTAGCGCGCGGCGCCCGCCTCGGGCGCCGTCGTCGTGCCGTCCGCCAGTTGGTGCCGATAGACGTTGCGCGGCAGCGCGAGCGTCGCCTCGCCGCGCTGTGCATGCGGCAAGGAAAAATAGAAATGATGGCCGGCGTAATACGGCATGCGGGCATCGCGCGTGGCGGCTGCGCCAGCCTCTGTCGTGTTCGTCGTGATCAACTCGACGTCGAGCGTCGCTTCATCCACGAGTCGATAAACGGCTTCAAAGCGGAAACAAAACGGAAAGCCGGTGCGCGTCGCCGCGCTGTCGCTCAACGTCATGCGCACGCCGTGGCCTTGCGCATCGACTTGCGCCTCGAAAGGCAAGTCGCGCGCGAAACCATGCATGGGCACTTCGCGCACCACGCCCCGCGCGTCGCGCCATAGCCCGATGCGCCCATCCACGCGATGGCGTGCGATGAAAGGAAACAGCAGCGGATTCCCGCCACGCACCAGCGCGGGCTGGCTCCAGTCGGCCGGGTCGGGCCAGTGGATGATCGGCGCGCCGTGCAGATGCCACGAGAGCAAGCGCCCGCCAGCTTGCGGCGCAACCAGCAGGCGCGAGCCGCCACGCACGATTTCGATGACGTCCTGATCCTGAAACTTCGCCATTTCGTATCGGAAAAAGAGAAAAATTTTGGCGCGGCGTGGCGTGGCGTGGCCCAAGCGTAGCCTGGCGCGTGACGGCACGTGTTGACACGTAACGGCGCGCTCAGCGCCGCGTTTGTTTCCACTCGGCGTAGGCGGCCAGCGTCGCCTCGTTCGGTGGGTAGGTGCCGGGCAGCGCCGCGCCCGCCTCGATGCGCTCGGTGATGAAGCACTCGAGCTCCTCCTGGTCCCACGCGGCCTGCGCCACGGCTTCGGCCAGGTGGCGCGGGATCACGACCACGCCATCGGTGTCGCCGACGATGATGTCGCCCGGATACACGGCCACGCCGCCGCAACCGATGGGCACGTTCAGATCGACCGTGTGGTGCCGGCACAAATTGAGCGGCGCCGAGGCGCCCGCGCAGAAAACCGGCAGACCGAGCGCGGCAATCGTGCCGCTGTCGCGCACGGGGCCGTCCGAAACCATGCCGGCCACGCCGCGCACCTTCATGCGGGTGGCGAGGATCGAGCCCATCGACGCAGCATCGGTCACGCCGCGGCAATCCTGCACGAGGACGGCGCCGGCAGGCACGGTCTCGACACCCTTGCGCTGCGGGTGCTCGGGATTCTGGAACGCGCTCAGTTGATCGAGGTCCTCGCGTGCCGGGATGTTGCGCATCGTGAAGGCCGGGCCGACGAGATTGGGTGCGCCCGGCGACGGAGCGGCAAGCGGCTTCACGCCTTGCAAGAAGACGTTGCGCAGCCCGTGCTTGAAGAGCTGAGTGGTCAGCGTCGCGGTGGAAATATGGCGCAGTTGTTCAAGGGCTTGTTCGCTAACGGCAATGGCAGGTGAGTTCATCGTGTCTCGTCCATGTTTTTGGATACGCGGGGGACCGCGCACGCGGGCGGCTCAAGAACTGTCGAGCGCCATGCCATCATTGTTGTAATACAACAAAGCAATTGTCAACCATCCCGGCGCGCGTCGGCCGCTGCCCAGTCATCCGACAACCCGACTCGCCCGGCAGGCACGTGCGTGATGTGCTTGCTCAGATCTGCCCCCGCGAGCCGGCAAGACGCTGGCCCCGCCGATTCACCGCACGCCCCAGGGAAATCCCCATCGATACAAAATTTGCTTTACAACTTTGCTGCAAATAGAATGATGTCTTACATGGCGACCCCGATACCGATCCGCCCCGGCCAGACAAAGCGCGCCGGCAAACGGAAGAAATGCGGAAGAAATGCGGAGGAAAAGCGGATGAGTAGCGAACGGGAAACCGCCAGTAAAGCGGCAGCCGCCCAGCGGGTCGCATGACAACGTGGCGCGCGCTGCCGGCGAGGACAGGCACACAACTTCCAGGCAGCAACCCGCTTGCATGGAACCGGAGTCCGGGCTTTGGCTCACTTCGGAACGACAGGAGACGAGTAGTGCAACGCAAGACTATCAAGGGGCTTCGGTGGTGGATCGTCGGCCTCATCATGATCGGCACGATTTTCAACTATCTCGCGCGCAGTTCGCTTTCCGTGGCCGCGCCCACGCTCACCGAAACGCTCCACATGTCCACGCAGCAGTACTCATACGTGGTGACCGCCTTCCAGGCCTGCTATGCGCTCTCGCAGCCGATCGCCGGCTTCGTGCTCGACTCCGTGGGCGTCAAGATCGGCTTCGCCATCTTCGCGTTCGGCTGGGCCATCGCCAATATGCTGCACGGCCTCGCCTCCAGCTGGCCTTCGCTCGCGTTCTTTCGCGGCCTGCTCGGCGTGAGCGAAGCCGCGATCTTCCCGGCCGGCATGAAGGCCATCAGCCAGTGGTTTCCGGCCAGGGAGCGCTCGGTCGCCACGGGCTGGCTGAACACCGGCACGTCGATCGGCGCGATGATCGCTCCGCCTCTCGTGGTCTGGTGCATTCTTAAGTACAACTGGCAATTCGCGTTCGTGCTGACCGGCGGCGTCGCGCTGGTCTGGGTGGCCCTGTGGCTCGTGTGCTTCCGCTCGCCTGCCGAACACCCGAGGCTCTCGCAGGATGAAGCCGAGTACATCCGCGCGGGCCAGAACGCCGCGCAACAGAGCACTGCGGGCAAGCGTCCGTCGTGGAAGGAAGTGCTCAAGCAGCGCCGCTTCTGGGGCATCGGCATCCCGCGCATGCTTGCGGAGCCGGCATGGCAGACCTTCGGCGCGTGGATTCCGCTCTATATGTTCACCGTGCGCCACATGAACCTGAAGGAAATCGCGCTGTTCGCATGGATGCCGTTTCTCGCCGCCGACCTCGGCTGCCTGGTCGGCGGCTATCTCGCGCCGCTGTTCATGCGCCGGTTCGGCTGCTCGCTCATCACCTCGCGCAAGCTCGTCATCACCACCGGCGCGGTGCTGATGATCGGCCCGGCCTGCGTGGGCCTCGTCGCGAGCCCCTATGCCGCCATCGCGCTCTTCTGCGTCGGCACCTTCGCGCACCAGACCATTTCGGGCGCCCTGTTCACACTCGCCTCGGACGTCTTCGGCCAGCACGAAGTCGCCACGGCCACGGGCCTCTCGGGGATGTTCGGCTACCTCGGCGCGACGGTGTTCTCGCTCATCGTCGGTGCGATGGCGAGTACGATCGGCTATAACCCGCTGTTCGTGTGCCTCATGCTGTTCGATCTGATCGGCGCGGTGGTCGCGTGGCGGCTGATCACGAATCAGCACCAGGACAACGAGCGCAACAACGCGGTTGGCGCCGCGCTCCAGCCGGCGCACAAAGCGAAAGCGTGACCGCTTCATCGGCCGGCGCCCAAAGCACGCCCGGGCGCCGGCTTTCAGCGTTTTTATGTGAGGTAACCCCACTGTGAAGAAAGTTGCATTGTCCGGCGCGGCCGGCCAGCTCGGCACCGTCTTGCGCAAGGGCCTGCTCGAACGCGGTGTGAATCTGCGCTCGGCGGCCGGCTCAAAGCCGTTGGAGCCGCTCGTGTCCGGCGAAGATGTCATGCACGGCGACCTGCGCGATCCCGCCGTGGTCGACCGTCTGCTCGAAGGCGTCGACGTGCTGATTCACATGGCCGGCACGAGCGTCGAGCGAGCGCTGCCCGAGATCATCGAAAACAACCTGCGCGGCCTCGTCGAAGTCTACGAAGGCGCGCGCCGCCACGGCACGAAGCGCATCCTGTTCGCGAGTTCGAATCACGCGATCGGCATGTATCCGGTGGAAGACAAGCTCACGCTCGATTGCGCGTTTCGCCCCGACGGCTTCTATGGACTCAGCAAGGCGTGGGGCGAATCGCTCGCGCGGCTCTACTGGGACAAGCACGGCATCGAGACCGTGAACGTGCGCATCGGCAGTTGCCTGCCGAAGCCCACCGAGTTCCGCCATCTGAGCACGTGGTTCGGCCACGAGGACCTGTTCCATCTCGTCGATCGCGTGATCAATGTGGAATCGATCGGCTTCGCGGTGGTGTGGGGCGTGTCGAACAATACGCGCAACTATTGGGTGCAAAGCGGCGAAAATGACGATGCCACGCGTCTGGGTTTCGAGCCGCAACAGAACGCCGAGGACTTTGCAGCTGAAATTCTCGCCAAAGCGAATCCGCTCGATGCCGTCGCCCAGCGCTATCAGGGCGGCAGTTTCGCGAGCATCGATTTCACGCCGGTGGAAAAGCGCGGCAAGAAAGCGTGACGGCGGGTCTGCCTCGAACGCATCGCGAATCTTCTTCGCGATGCGTATGAAAAAGCGCCCATGTGGGCGCTTTTTCTATTTCTACGCGGGTCGCCCCGCGCGGGCCACTTAAAGCACCCCCCGATTTGATGATCATCTGCACCGCCGCCGCCAGCACGCACACCAGCACGACGACCCGAAACACCATCGGATGCAGCTTGTCGCGCAACGGCCGGATGAGGAACATGCCCGCGATGGAAGGTACGCTCGCGGCGGCGGAAATCGCGAGGTCGCCGCCGCTCGCGTGGGCACCGCTGCTGAACGTGGTGACCAGCGTGAGCACCGACACCACGAGAATGATCGCGATCTGCTTGGTGAACGCGCGGCCCGTCGCGCCCGTGGCGATCAGATACATCGCGAGCAGCGGTCCGGGCACCGAGGCAATGCTCTCCATGAGCGCTGCGCCGAAACCGAGCGCGAAGCCCACCGGCTTGACGATCGAGGGAGCGAGCGTGAGCCGCGGCGCGGCGAGCAGCAGCACGACAGCCACGATCAGCGTGAGCCCCGATGCGGCCAGCGCGTGATGCGGCTCGAGCCGGATCAGCACGGCCACGCCCACGATATTGCCGATCACGGTGCCGATCAGCGGCGCGGCGATCTGCTTGACCGTCTTCCACAGTTCCCCGCCCTCGAGCGCCTGCGGAATGTTGCCGAGAATGATCGGCATCGAAAGCAGCAGAACGGCCTGCTTCACGGGCAGGAAGTGCGTGAGGATCGGCATGGCGACGAGCGGCACGCCAATGCCGGTCACCCCTTTCACCATGCCGCCGAGCACGAGCGCAATGGCAATGCCGCAAAGCTGGAGCACGTCGAGCGCCTGCATGTGCGGGAGCAGGACGCCCCCGGAAAGATGGAAGTCGAACATCGGTCTAGTCAGGTGTGTGTTATTCGTGTGGACAGACGCCGCCGCGCCGCGGGTTCGCGGCGTGCGGGTCTGCATGATAGCGCAGCACCGCCAACTGCACCTGACAGAGACCGGACGGGCACCTGACATCGTTTCGGTGCACCCACCCTCGCACATGAAAGTGCAGACACAAAAAAAAAGCGGCGGCGCCGCAATGGCGCCGCCGCGAAGACTGCGTCGGAGTATAAAAAGGTGAAAGTCAGGGATGAAAATCAGAAGCGGTGCACGATGCCGATCGCGCCCGCGAACTGGCTGCGCGACGAGGACGGCGCGCCGTTCTGGCCATCGCCGATATCGGCGGTCGCGTTGATGATGTTGCCCGCGCCATTCGTGCCCAGCGTCTGGCCGCCCGCGCGCTGGTACGCCTCGACGAAGTACAGGCCCGTGCGCTTCGAAATGGTGTAGTACTGCGAGAGGTTGAACTGCTGATACGAAGCTGCGCTGGTGATGCCGTTCGCCTTGGTCGCGCGCGTGTAGCTGTAGCCGGCGGCGAGATCGAGCGTGGTGAACGGCTTGTAGTGCAGCACGACGCCGCCGGTATTCCAGATTTGCGTATCGAAGAACTTCGAGCCCGCGCCCGCGACGTACTGCACATTCGAATAGGATGCCGAAATATCCCATTGCGAATTGAATGCGTAGCCGCCCGTCACCGCGAAGCGCTGTTGTGCCTGCGCCGTCTGGAAGCCGTTCGTGATGCCCGAAACACCCGGCTCGCCGTTGCTGCTGGCCGTGGAATTCGCCCCCCACGCACCGCCGCCGCTCGTCGAGTTGGTCAAGCGCTCGAAGCCCACGGCAAGGCCGACCGGGCCGTGAATGTAGTTCGCCGCGACGCTCCACGTCTGGCCCGCGCCCGTACTGCCCGGCACGCCGCCGAGCGCGTACATGCCGCTCACGGTGAAGCCCGCGATATTCGGCGAGGTATAGACCACCGAATTATTGATGCGGTAGATCGTATCCAGCGAGTCCAGATCGCCCGGGTGCGCGCCATAGGCGCCCGTCAGCCAGGTGGTCGGGCTGTACGGCGAGAGCAGCGTATAGTACGGCGCATACTGGCGGCCCGCCGTGAGCGTTCCGTACTGCTGGTTCGCCACGCCCACATACGCGGTGCGGCTGAACATCATGCCCGTGGTCTGCTCCGTGCCGCTGGCCGGATTGAAACCTTCTTCGAGCTGGAAGATCGCGCGCGTACCGCCGCCGAGATCTTCGCTGCCCTTCAAGCCGAAACGCGAGCCCGACCAGATGCCCTGAGCCATCTTGACGAGCGAGCGGCCACCCGAGGTCTTGCCCAGCGACGTCGCGCTGCTCTGATAGCCAATACCGGCATCGACGATGCCGTACAGCGTGACGCTGCTCTGGGCATGCGCGCCCAGTGCAGCGAGTCCAAGCGTTGATGCGAGAATGGTCTTCTTCATCTGTACTCCTGCCTTGTAGTCGTTGTGATGTATTGCATGCTTTTGCATGCTTTTGCATGCCTGCTACTAATCTCCGTTCCCGAAGCTGTCTCCCCCGCGATGGAGCGCGCATCCCGCCGTGAGTCCGGCCGTAGATCGCTTAGTGGATCTCGGGCTCGCCGCCGCCGCTGCACGAGCCGGCAGCGCCGTCACGTTGCAGGAAATCGAACTCGCAGCCCTTGTCGGCCTGCATCACGTGCATCTGGTACATCGCGCCGTAGCCGCGCGTGAAGCGGGGCTCGGGCGCCACCCACGCGGCCTTGCGGCGCGCCATCTCCTCGTCGGAGATCAGCACGTTCAGGCGGCGCTGCGGCACGTTCAGCTCGATCATGTCGCCGTCCTGCACGAGCGCGAGCGGGCCGCCGATAAACGATTCCGGCGCCACGTGCAGCACGCACGCTCCATAGCTCGTGCCGCTCATGCGCGCGTCCGAGATGCGCAGCATGTCGCGCACGCCCTTCTTGAGAATCTTTTGCGGGATCGGCAACTGGCCCCACTCGGGCATGCCCGGCGCGCCGATCGGGCCCGCGTGTTGCAGCACGATCACGCTGTTCTCGTCGCAATCGAGTTCTTCGCTGTCGATGCGCGCGGCCATGTCGTTATAGTCCTTGAACACGACGGCCTTGCCCGTATGCACATGCAGGCGCTGCTCGGCCGCGCCTGGCTTGATGACCGCGCCATCGGGCGCGAGATTGCCGCGCAAAACGGCGAGACCCGTGTCCGGCATCAGCCGCTTCGCGCGGCGATAAATCACCTCCTCGCTATAGATTTGCGCATCGGCGATGTTCTCGCCGAGCGTCTTGCCGTTCACGGTCAGTTGCGTGCCGTCGATCAGCTCGCCGAGCTCCTTGAGCATCGCACGCAGCCCGCCCGCGTAATAGAAGTCCTCCATGAGGTACTTGCCGGTCGGGCGGATGTTCGCGAGCACCGGCGTGCGGCGCGCGATCTCGTCGTACTGCGCGAGCGTGAGATCGACGCCCGCGCGGCGCGCGAGCGCGATCATGTGGACGATTGCGTTGGTCGAACCCGAGAGCGCGAGGCAGGTGGTCACCGCGTTATCGACCGACTTGCGCGTGATGATGTCCGAGGGCTTCAAGTCTTCCCACACCATCTCGACGATGCGCATGCCCGTCTTCGCCGACATCTGCGCATGGCGCGAATCCGGCGCGGGAATCGAGGCGAAACCCGGCAGCGTGAAGCCGAGCGCCTCGGCGGCGCTCGTCATCGTGGAGGCCGTGCCCATCGTCATGCAATGGCCCGGCGAGCGCGCGATGCCGCCTTCCACGCCCTTCCAGTCGTCTTCAGTGATCTTGCCCGCGCGCAGGTCGGCCCAGTACTTCCAGGTGTCCGAGCCCGAGCCGAGCGTCACGCCGTTCCAGTTGCCGTTGAGCATCGGGCCGGCAGGCAGGAAAATCGTCGGCAGATCCATCGAGATCGCGCCCATCAGCAGCGCGGGCGTGGTCTTGTCGCAGCCGCCCATCAGCACGACGCCATCGGCCGGATACGAGCGCAGCGTTTCCTCGGCTTCCATCGCGAGGAAGTTGCGGTAGAGCATCGTGGTGGGCTTCTGGAACGGCTCGGAGAGCGTCTGCACCGGCAGCTCGATGGGAAAGCCGCCCGCTTGCCAGATGCCGCGCTTGACCTCTTCCACGCGCTGCTTGAAGTGCGTATGGCAAGGGTTGATCTCGCTCCACGTGTTGAGGATCGCGATCACCGGCTTGCCCGCGTACTCCTCGCGGCTGTAGCCCATCTGCGCCGTGCGCGAGCGATGGCCGAACGACCGCAGGTCGTTCACGCCATACCAGCGGTGGCTGCGCAGTTCTTCGGGGGTCTTTCGCTTGTTGCTCATGTTGCCTTGGCTCCTGGTGTTTCCGCGGATGTGTTTCGGTGCGTCTATCAATCGATTTGCCAGCGCTCCGCTAGCGCGATTCCTTCACGCGCGACACGAGCTGTGTCGGGCTGACGAATTGCAGCGCGACCAGCACCCATGCGAGCGTGATGGCCATGTAGATCATCGCCATGGCGTCGATCGATTGCGGCGCGCGCACGCCCGTCGAAAACACTGCGTAGTACAGCGCGACGACGAGGGTTTGCGTGTCGGGTCCGGCGGTAAAAAAGGTGAGTTCGAACATGCCGATCGTGCGCACCAGCACGAGCAGCCCCGCCGCCAGCATCCCGGGCACGAGAAGCGGCAGCAATACGCAACGGAAATAGCGCAGCGTGTTTGCGCCGAAAATGCGCGCGGCCGACTCGAGATTCGGATCGATCTGCTCGATGAACGGCGTCATCACGAGAATCACGAACGGCAGCGCGGGCACGAGGTTCGCGAAGATCACGCCGGGCAGCGTGCCGGCGAGGCCGAAGTGGTACATCGCGGTGGCCATCGGAATGCCGTAGGTGACGGGCGGCACCATCAGCGGCAGCAGGAACACGAGCATGGCGATGCGCTTGCCGGGAAACTGCGCGCGCGCCAATGCATACGCCGCAGGCACACCGAGCGCGATGGAAAGCAGCACGACCGCCCCCACCACCTCGAAGGTCACCCACAGCACGCTGCCGAGCTGGAAATCCCGCCACGCCTGCGCATACCAGTGCAGCGTGAAGCCTTGCGGCAGCGGCGTGCCGAACCAGCGCGTGGCGATGGAGTTCACGCCCACCGTCGCGATCAGCAGCAGCACGTTGAGCAGGAAGAACGCCATGCCGCCCCAGACGAATACTTTCCAGAGCACGTCGGGCAGGCGCGACGCGGGCTTCGTCTGCGGCGCCTTGGTGGCGGGCGCGGGGCGTTCCTCGTGCGACGGCGCGCCCGCGTGGAGCCGCGCCGCGTTGTGTTGATGTGCGCCCATCAGCCTTTCCCCCCACTTACCGGGCCCGAATAGAAGTAGCGTTTCGCGCCGAGCATCGCGGCCACCACAATCAGTTGCACGAAGCCCATCACGATGGCGATGGTCGAGGCGAGCGAATAGTCGTAGCTCTCGAACGCGGCTTCCGAAGCCGCGATGGAAATCACGCGAGTGGGACCGGCGGGAGCGCCGAGCAGCACCGCGGACGGAAACACCGAATACGCCTGCACGAACGAGAGACACGCGGCCATCGTGAGGCCCGGTGCGAGCAGCGGCAGATAGATCTGCCGGAACTGCTGCCACGGCCCCGCGCCCAGCGTGGCCGCCGCGCGCGCGAGCGTGGGGTCGATGCCGGTCACATACGAGAGCGTCAGCAGGAATGCGAACGGAAAACCCGAGACGATCAGCGAGATCAGCACGCCCCAGTAGTTGTGCGTGAGGCGAATCTCTTCATTCGTGTAGAGATGCAGCGCGTGCAGCGCCTGCGGAAACCAGCCGTTCGGGCCGAAATAGCTCAGCATGCCATCGGCGATCAGCACGGTGCCGAGCGTGACCGGAATCACGAGCAGCGTCGTCACGAGCTTCTGATAACGCGACTTGCGGCGCAGCGCGAACGCCACCGGCAGCGAAAGCCCCACGTTGATGATGGTCGCGGGCAGCGCCAGCTTGAGCGTGACGAACACCGTCGGCCACAGCGAGAGGTCGTGGATGAATTGCAGATAATTCGCGAACATGCCGCCGCCGTTCATCGGCTTGAACGACAGCATGAGCCCATAAGCGAACGGATAAAGAAACATCGCGATGATGAAGCCCAGCGCGGGCGCGATCAGCCAGCCGCGCGCATCGCGCGGTTGCTTGCGCAACGAGGTGGCGAGTGTGCTCATGATGCGCGCTCCGCATAGGCCAGCACGCGCGAAGGCGCGACGCGCAGCGTGGCGCGCTCGCCCGCTTCGAACTCGCCCGCCACGCGCGCCCACAGCTTGCCGAACGGCGCATTCGCGAGCAGCAGCGAGTCGCGGCCGCCGTATTCGACCATCTCCACTTCGACGTCGAAGGCATTGGCATCGCCCGCGCTGGCACGCTCGAAGTCTTCGGGGCGCATTGCCACGGAAATCGCGTTGCCGCCCGCCTGCGCAATGGCGTCATCCATCGGCACGCCCGTGAGCGTGATGCCCGACGCGGACAGCGCGATGTGCTCGCCCCGCTCGCCGGCCACGGCAAACGGCAGCACGTTGCGATAGCCCATGAAGCGCGCCACATGCAGATTCGCGGGGCGGCTGTAAATTTCCTTAGGACTGGCGACCTGTTGCACGACGCCCTCTTTCATCACGACGATGCGGTCGGCCATCGAGAGCGCTTCGTCCTGATCGTGCGTCACGTAGATCGTGGCGCGCTCGAGCTGGCCGTGAATGCGGCGGATCTCCGCGCGCATTTCGATACGCAGCTTGGTGTCGAGATTCGACAGCGGCTCATCCATCAGCACGAGCGGCGGCTCGATCACGATGGCGCGCGCGATCGCCACGCGCTGCTGCTGGCCGCCCGAAAGCTGGCCCGGCAACTTGCTCTCATGACCCACGAGTTGCACGAGTTGCAGCGCCTCGCGCGCACGGCGCTTCGCTTCCTCGCGCGGCACGCCCTGCATCTTCAGGCCAAAGCCCACGTTCTCCAGCACGCTCATGTGCGGGAACAGCGCATAGTTCTGGAACACCATGCCGAAGCCGCGCTTTTCGGGCGGCAACACGTCGATACGCATATCGTCGAGCCAGATGCTGCCGCTCGTGAGCGGCTGCAAGCCCGCGATGCAGTTGAGCGCGGTAGATTTCCCGCAGCCCGAAGGCCCAAGCAGCGCGATGAATTCGCCGCGGCGAATGTCGAGATCGAGGTTGCGCAGCGCCGCGAGCTGCGCGCCTTCCGCGTTGGCGAAACTGCGGCACACCGAGTCCAGACGCAGACGATCGAATGAATGCTTCATGACACGTTCCTGAAACGCGAAATTCACTTACCTGAGCATGGATAACGGGCGGCACCCGCGCGCGCGATTGCACGAGATTGCACGAGATCGCACAAAAAGGCGCTGCCCGCCCATCACTGATTCGTCAATCCACTACTGCGCAATCCATTACTGCGACTTCTGCGAGCCGATTTCGCGGTCCCATTTCTGGAACGCCGCAACCATCGCCTGCGCCGAAAGCGGCTGGACGTGCGGATAAGCCGTGAGCCACTTCGCGTACTCGGGACGGCCATATTTGGCGATCACGTCCTGGCTCTGCTTCGGCGCCATGGCCAGCGTCACGTCCTTCACGGCGGGGCCCGGGTAAAAGTAGCCGTCGTCATAGGTCATGGCCTGCTGCTGCGGCTCCAGCATGAAGTTCATGAGCTTGAGCAGCACGGCGAGCTTCTCCTTCGAGACGCCCTTGGGCACGACCATATAGTGGGCATCGTTCACCCACGTCATGTTGTCGAACGCCTGCACCTTGAAGTCGGCCGGCACGATGCCGAGCGCGCGCGGGTTGATGTCCCAGCCCGTCACGGTCAAGGTCATATCGCGCGTGCCCTCGCCCAGTTCCTTCATCACCGCCGAGGTGCCGCCCGGGTAGTACGGCACGCACGAATTGAGCTCTTTCAGGTACGCCCAGGTCTTGTCCCAGCCGTTGATGGGGTCTTGCGGATTCTTGTCGCCGAGCAGGTACGGCAGGCCCATCAGGAAGGTGCGGCCCGGACCCGAGTTGGCCGGACGCGCATAGATCAGCTTGCCGGGATTCGCCTTGCACCAGGCGAGCAGTTCCTGCGGCGTATGCGGCGGCCTGGCCACCTTCGCGGGGTTGTATTCGATCAGCGGACCCGCCGGCATATACGACACTTCGAGGCCGTAGCCCTGCGCGAGCTCCTGCATCTTGCGCGGCCCCGGCGCGTACTTGTCGAGCACACCCGCCAGCCCCGCCGATTGATCGGGCAGCAGCTTCGTCCAGAGTTTCTGCTCGATGCCGGCAGCGAGTGCGTCGGTGCCCGTGAGCACGAGGTCGATATCGGCGCGACCGGCCGCCTGCATCGCCTTGATCTTGCCGGGCAGTTGCGGCGCCGGCGCGTTGGTGTAAGTGATATTGGAGACGAGATTCGGGTTCTTCGCCTTGAATGCTTCGAAGGCTTTCTGCGTGAGCTGCAGATTGCCCGCCACGTCGACGATGTTCAACGAAACCGGATCGGCCTGCGCCGCACCCGCGCCGAACACCGCCGAAGCCGCCACACATACGGCCAGCACCCTGGCCTTCAAGCGTCCATCGAACATTGCGTCTCTCTCCTACATCCGTTTATGGAATTTGTTGTGTGCAACCGTTTTAGTTCTACTGCGGGTTTTGGCAAGGCAATGTGCCGGCGCATGTGCCAACGCATTCGCCAACTGAACTGCGGTCAAAGGATGCCGAACCACACATCAAGTTGTCAAGCAACATAAGACGCTTTGTGAGCCTTTTGCTGGACGTTTGCAGGGATGCCTGACAGAAAGGCGCCCGCAGCCCTGCTGCAAGCACCTTTCGCCGGTTTTGCCGGGCGTACCGGGCTTACTTGCGCACGAGTTCGCCGTCGCGCAGACGCCACAGGCCCAGCGGGTTGTCGTCCTGGACCGCGGCCGGCAGCAGTTCCGCCGGCAGGTCCTGGTAGCAGACCGGGCGCAGGAAACGCTCGATCGCCATGGCGCCCACCGAGGTCGTGCGCGCGTCCGAGGTGGCCGGGAACGGGCCGCCGTGGACCATCGCATACGAGACCTCGACGCCGGTCGGGAAGCCGTTCGCGAGAATGCGGCCCGCCTTGCGCTCGAGCACCGGCACGAGGCGCGCGGCCATCGCGTAGTCGCCGCGATCGATTTGAAGCGTGGCGGTGAGCTGGCCTTCGAGATGCTCCGCCACGCGCGCGAGTTCGGCTTCGTCGCGGCAGGCCACGACGAGCGAGGCCGGCCCGAAGATCTCGTCCGACAACGCATGCTGCGCGCGGAATTCAGCGGCGCTCGTCTTGAAGAGCAGCGGCAGCGCGGAACACTGCGCATCGCTCTGCGCGCCCACGGCTAACTGCTCCACACCCTGCGCCGTCTTGCGCGCCGCCACGGCATCGCCATACGTCCTGGCGATGCCTGCCGTCAGCATGGTCTGCGCCGGCTTCTGGCCGAGCGCGGCGCTTGCGGCCTTCACGAAGCGGTCGAGTTCGGGACCGTCGATGGCGAGCACCAGACCCGGGTTCGTGCAGAACTGGCCGACGCCCATCGTGAGCGACTCGACGAAGCCCTGCGCGATCGACTCGCCGCGCGCGGCGAGCGCCGCCGGCAGCACGAACACCGGGTTGATGCTGCTCATTTCGGCGTAGACGGGGATGGGCTCCGCGCGCTGCGCCGCAATGTGCGCGAGCGCGAGGCCGCCACGGCGCGAGCCCGTGAAACCGACCGCCTTGATGGCCGGATGCGCGACGAGCGCTTCGCCAGGCTCATTGCCGCTACCGAAGATCAGCGAAAACACACCTTCGGGCAGGCCGACGTCGGCGACCGCCTGCTGGATCGCACGGCCCACCAGCTCCGAGGTGCCCGGATGCGCGAGGTGCGCCTTCACGACGACCGGGCAACCCGCCGCGAGCGCCGACGCCGTGTCGCCGCCCGCCACCGAGAACGCCAGCGGGAAGTTGCTCGCGCCGAACACGGCCACGGGGCCCACGCCGATGCGTCGCGCGCGCAGGTCCGAACGCGGCAGCGGCTTGCGCTCGGGCAGCGCCGAATCGAGCACCGCGCCGCACCAGCGGCCGTCGCGCACCAGCGATGCAAACAGGCGCAACTGACCGACCGTGCGGCCGCGCTCGCCTTCCAGACGCGCCTTGGGCAGCGCCGATTCCAGATGCGCGCGCTCGATCAGCGCATCGCCGATGCCGAGAATGCGCTCGGCAATCGCCTCCAGCAGTTGGGCACGCGTTTCGTGCGGCGCGGCGCGAAAGGCGTCGAAGGCCTGCGCCGCGAGTTCGCAGGCGCGCGCGACATCGGCCTTGTCGCCGAGGCCGAATGGCGGCTCGATATCCTTGCCGAGCGCGGGCGCAAACGCGCGCATCTCGCCCGCCTGGCCTCGCACCGCCTGCGCGCCCAGCAGCATTGCTCCAGTGATCTGCATGTTCGTTCCGCTCATTAACGATTCAGTTGAGGTTCAGGCGTGTGACCACGCTCAGGCGTGCGCCGCTTGCGCCGAATCCGTCAGCGACTGCTCGAACGCCAGCAGCGCCTTCGCGGCCGCGCCGATGGCGGGCAGCGCCTCGGCCGGCGACTGCGAGAGCAGCGGCAGGATCGAGCCCATGTCGGCGATGCCCGAGAGCGTGACGGCGTCGTGCAGCACGCGAATCAGCGAGATGTCGTCGCGCAGCGTCTCGAGCGGCATGAAGGCGTCGTAGAGCCGCTGCGCTTCGTCCGCACGGCCTTCCTTGGCGGCCTTGAGCAGCGCCATCACGGCGCGCGAGGCGATGCAGCCCGAGCCCGTGGTCCATGCGGCCAGGCCGAAGTCGCGCACGTGCACGAGCGCCGGACGCTCGCCCATGCCCGAGACGACCTGCGAAGCCCGCACGCTCTGCAGCAGCCGGCGCAGATACGGATCGTTCGAGGGGTCTTTGCGCACGATGGCGTACTTCACCGCAATCAGCGTGCCGCGGTCGATCAGACGCGCGAGCGTGTCGACATCGACATAGTTCTCGCTCTTGATATAGAGCGTGAGCGGGATGCCGGCCATGTCGGCGACGCGCGTGAGGCCCGCCTCCACGCCCGCGGGCGTGGTGAAGCCGGCGAGCGGCAGCACCATGGCCGTCTGGTACTTCGTCTGCGCGAGGATGCGCGCCTGGTCGAGCATCTTGCCGTAGTCCGGGCCGATGGCCGGGATCACGCGCGTTTCGGGCGCGGCCACCTCCGCCAGCATGTCGAGCAACTCGCGGAACTCGCTCGTGGCGACGTGATAGAGGTTCGCGTTGCCGCCGTACAGCAGCGTGCGCAGACCGCCCGCTTCCATATGGCGGACGAGCTTGTGGTTTTGTTCGACGTCGAGCGAGAAGTCGGAGCGGCGTGCCAGAGGGGGCACCGCCATCACGGTCGAGGCGAATTCGCTCTCGACGATCGGGGACACATTCATGAGGCCTCGTGCTGGATGGAGGGTTGTCGATATCCGGCACAGTAGCATTCGGCCCGCCTAGTTGTCAAACAACTTGGCGTATTTGTTAGGGTTTGTTTGGAGGATGAGAGTGGACCGATGTGCCGCTGCGGTGGTGCATCGGTTGTGCTCGCCCGCGCCAGCGCGAACATCCTTAAAACAGGGATATATATCCCTCTATTGAGGATTTGGTGCTTAATCCTTAGAATGAGGACAATCATCCCTAAAATGAGGATTCGCTGTGAGTCTTGCCGACTTTCTCTTCACACCCGGCTTGCAACACGTGCTTGGTGCGACGCTGCTGCAGCCCGATCGCAGTTTTACGCTGCAAGAACTGCTGCGGTTGGCGGACAGTGGGCGCGGAAGCGCTCAAAAGCAGATAGATCGTCTCGTCGAGGTCGGCGTACTGCGGGAAGACGCCAGGCGGGGGCGACAGCGAAGCATTCGTGCAAATACCGAATTCACCCTTTATCCAGAATTACTGAGCATCGCGCGCAAGTCATTTGCCGTAGTGGAACCGCTGAAAGAGGCTCTTGAGCCGTTTGCCGACCGCATCAATTCGGCGTTCGTGTTTGGCTCTGTCGCCAAGGGCACTGACAGCGCCCGGAGTGATATCGACTTGATTGTCGTCGGGAGTGCCCCTCTCCTCGAACTATCCGAGGTTCTGCACAAGACCGAGCAAGATTTACTGCGCCCCGTCAACTTCTCTTTATACGAGCCGGCCGAATGGGCCGCGCTGGTAACGACTGACCCCATCATGGCCCAAATCATTCAAGGACCTATCCTGAGGGTACTGTGATGTCGCGCCCAGCCGAATACGAAAACCTCATCCAGACGAAAGCCTTCGAGGTGGTTGCCCCAACCCCTGGGGCGATCGCGGGCTTTCTGCGTAACGCAGCAGACTATCAGGCCGCTGCCGAGGGATTAGACGCCGGACGGTATATGCAGATATTCACCTTGGCCTACGAAGGCTATTTCCAGGTGATTCAGGCCATTCTGGAGTTCTACGAGGTACGCACAAAAGAAGCGGGCCGTAATCTGGCCATCCAGCGCGTGTCCACCTCGCTAGGCGTGAGTTCCCAAGAATTTGCCTTCATCACGAAGGCGCATGAGCGGCGCAACGGCACCTCTTATATTTCACCGTTCCCCCCGGTGTCGAAGGCCGAGGCCGCCGTCATGCCAAGCATCCTGGCCAAATACCTACCCGTTGCACGTGCGCTGACCGGTACGCCGTGAGGCCTTGTTTTGCCGGGCCCGGATTGCCGCAACAATCCCGGTACCGTGCACGAACACATACTGGCCAAAATCGTGGTCACGGTCCAACGGTGCGCGCCTTGGCGAGCACGTCGAGATTGCCCTCGCCGAAACCATGATGACCGCTGCGCTGCACCACTTCGAAGAAAATCTCGCCGGGGCGGCGCTTCACGAAGGTCTGGAAAAAGAGCCGCGGCACGCCGTCCGCGCCAATCTCGCCGTCGATCAGGACATGATGGCGGCGCAGCGCATCCAGATCGACGCCATGGCCCGGCAAGCGCGCATCGACCGAGTCGTAATAGGCGGCGGGCGGCTCGACGAACTCCACACCATTGGCCTTCAACTCATCGACGCACGGCACGATGTCGTCGGTCGCGAGCGCGATGTGCTGCACGCCCTCGCCCGGATGATCGGGCAGATAGTCGTGCATGAGCTCGGTGCGATGCGTGCCCTCCTCGTACACCGGAATGCGGATCTCGCCGTCCGGCGACACCATCACGCGCGACTCCTGCGCCACATGCCAGTTCGCGTTGATCTCGTGAATCTCGCGGAAATGCAGCAGGTCGCGATAGAAGTCGAGCCATTCGCCGATGCGCCCCGCGCCCACCGTCTGCGTGAGGTGATCGACGCGCTTGAGGCCCGTGCCGCCATGTTCGAGATCGGCCTGCGCAGTGGCGACATCGATGGGCCGAAAGTCGATATCGAAGATCGAGATATCGCCCACGCCGCCATGCTGGCCGCCTCGCCCGCGCCAGCGATCGACGAAATAAATATGCGAGTCGCCGATGCCCTGAATGGCCGGAATCCGCAGCTCGCCGGCGCCCACGCGCTCGCCTTCGAACGCCCAGGCGCCCAGCCGCAGCGCGTGCTCGAAGGCGCGCCGCGCGTTGTCCACGCGCACGCCGATCGCGCAAATGCCCATGCCGTATTCCTCGGCGTAACGAGAAGCGAACGAATCGGGTTCGGCATTGACGAGGAAATTCATCTGGCCCTGACGATAGAGCGTGACGTTCTTGCTCACGTGGCGCGCAATGGCCTTGAAACCCAGTTGAGCGAGTTGCGCTTCGAGCGCCGCGGGCTCGGGCGCTGCGAATTCGACAAACTCGAGACCGGCCATGCCGAGCGGATTGGCCGGATCCGGCGCGGCGGAACGGGAGTTGGACGACATGCGGAAGGCTCCTGAGACGGACGGAAAAGGGCAACGCAGATTTTAACCAGATCGTACACTTTGCCCAAAGCGGAGGTCCGGCATTGCCCTCGTCGGCCTTGGTGCTAACCCGCAAAACGTTCGATAATCGCACAGATTAGGGCGATTATCGCGCACCACGTGCGCCTGGCGCATTGCCCCGGCGCGTATGCGGTCCTATGCTCCGTTTCACGGTCGCGGCACCCAGGCAGACGGTCTTGCATGATGAGACCAGCGTAAGGAGACACTTCATGACCCCCACCCTCGACACCACGGGCGCAGCCGATTCGGCCAACGCCGGACGCGCGCGCAGCCAGGCGAAGAAGGCCGCGCTCGGCAGCTTTGTTGGCGCCGTCGTCGACTGGTACGACTTTCTGCTCTACGGCATCGTTGCCGCGCTCGTCTTCAACGCCGAGTTCTTCCCGAACATCAGTCGCAACATGGGCACGCTCGCGGCCTTCGCCACCTTCGGTGTGGGCTTCCTGTTCCGGCCGCTCGGCGGTGTGGTGTTCGGCCATTACGGCGACCGGCTCGGGCGCAAACGCATGCTCGTGCTCACCGTCATGATGATGGGCCTCTCCACGGCCGCCATTGGCTTCCTGCCCACCTTCGCCTCGATCGGCTGGTGGGCGCCGGTGTTGCTCGTATTGTTTCGCGCGATCCAGGGCTTCGCCGTGGGCGGCGAATGGGGCGGCGCAGCGCTCATGGCCGTGGAAAGCGCGCCCGCCGGCAAGAAAGCGTTCTACAGCAGCGGCGTGCAAGTGGGCTATGGCGTGGGCCTCGTGCTCGCAACGGGCATCGTGGCGCTGCTGAGCCACCTGCTCGGCGACGGGGCATTCCGTTCGTGGGGATGGCGCCTGCCCTTCCTCTTCAGCGTGGCGCTGGTGCTCGTGGGCCTGTGGGTGCGCTCGAACATGGACGAGTCGCGCGAGTTCGTGGAAAAGGTCGAGCATGGCCATCGCAAGCTCAAGATGCCGGTGCTCGAAGCGCTCACGCGTCATCCGAAAGCGTTTCTTTATATCGTCGCGCTGCGCCTCGCCGAACTCTTCACGATGTATATCGTGACCGCATTCGCGCTCAGCTACTCGACGTCGAATCTCGGCCTCTCGCGCGATCTGTTTCTCGGTATCGGCCTCTTTGTGGGCGCGCTCTCGTGCGTGACCATCCCCTGCTTCGCGTGGCTCGCCGACCGGCTCGGCCTGCGCCGCATCTATCTGATTGGCGCACTCATCGGCCTTGCGAGCGCGGTGCCGTTCTTCCTCGCACTCGAAGCGCGCTCGACCGTGTGGATCGTGATCTTTTCGGTGGCGCTCGCCAATCTCGCGCACGACATGGTGGTGAGCGTGCAGCAGCCGCTCTTCACCGAACTGTTCGGCGCCGAATACCGCTATAGCGGCGCGGGCGTGGGCTATCAGTTCGCGAGCGTGGTGGGTGGCGGCTTCACGCCGTTCATCGCCGTGGCGCTGGTGAGCTTTGGCGGCGGCTCGTGGCATCTGGTGGCCGCGTATCTCGCCATCGGCTGCCTGATCTCGTTGATCGTGGCCGCGAGCATGAAGCCTGCGAAAGCGTAATCGCGCCGCGCTCGTTCCATAGCTTGCCATCGAGGCCGGGCGCATGCCCGGCCTTTGCGCTCTCCACTCACGAATGGAAACCATGCCCCTTGCCAAACGCGACTGGATCGCCGGACTCGAAAAAGGCCTCGCGATTCTCGAGGCCTTCGACAGCCAGCATGCGCGCATGACCGCGACCCAGGCCGCCGAACGCACTGGACTTTCGCGCACTGCCGCCAGGCGCTATTTGCTGACGCTCGAATCGCTGGGTTATGTGTACACCGATGGGCGGCTTTTTGGGCTCACCCCGCGTGTGCTGCGTGTGGGTTGGTCGTATTTCGATTCGGCGCGTTTGCCGCGTACCGTGCAGCCCTATTTGCAGCAATTGAGCGCGACACTCAACGAGTCGGCCTATGTAAGCGTGCTCGACGACTGGGATCTCGTGGTGATCGCGCGCAACGGCGTCTCGCGCGTGATGACCACGGGCTTCGTGCTCGGCGCGCGCGTGCCCGCACCGCTGATCTCGCCGGGGGTGGTGCTGCTTGCGCATCAGGAAGATCAGCAGGCGGTTTCGGCGTGGCTCGATACGGTCGAACTCGCGCCGTTCACACCGCATACGATCACGAACGCCGCGCGGTTGCGCGAGAAAATCGTGCGCGCACGCGCCGATGGGTATGCGCTCATCGAGCAGCAGTTGCAGGTGGGCGTGCGCGGTGTGGCCGTGCCGTTGCGCAACCGCAGCGGCGAGGTGGTGGCCGCGCTCAGTACCAATATGCCGATCGGCAATGAAAGCGCCGAGGCGGCCGTGAAGCGCGTGCTCCCGCATTTGCAGGAGACGGCGCTGGCGATGTTGAATGTGTTGTGAAGGGCTTGAACGGAAGCCGCGTCTTTAACTAGTCGACCCTGAACAATTCGGAGCGCCTTGTGCGGCAGAGCTGTGAGGCCGAAATGGTGTTGTGAGATTTGCAGGAACCTGGCACATTAACGCGAGAATCCTGCATTTTTCGACGAGGTGCGGATGGGTCCGAAGACGCCTGTGACGGAGGGAGATTTCTTCCGCCAACCGCTGCGCGAACAGATCAACCTGAAGCATCCGTTGATACGCTTGGCCGACCTGATCAACTGGGAGCGACTTGGCGCATCAATGACCGGGAGCTTCGTGTCGGGCAAAGGCCGGCCGGCGAGTTCGCCGCGCCTGATCGCGGGGTTGCTCTACCTGCAACACGCTTTTGACCTCTCCGACGAGGAGGTCGTCTGGCAATGGGTTGAGAACCCCTACTGGCAGGTCTTTACGGGCGAAACGTACCTGCAGACGGAGCCGCCAATCGACCCGTCGAGCCTGACGCGTTGGCGCAAGCGACTGGGCGAAGCCGGTGTTGAAGAGTTGCTGGCCGAGACGATCGAAGCAGCAAAGCGTGCTGGCGTGATCAGGGCCTCGAGCGTCAAGCGTGTGATTGTTGATACGACCGTCATGGAGAAGGCGATTGCCCACCCAACCGATTCGCGATTGCTCGAAAGGTGTCGCGAACATCTGGTGAAGGCCGCGGCACGGCACGGTATGAAACTGAGGCAGAACTACAACCGTGAGGCGCCGCGTCTAGGACTGCAGATTGGCCGCTATGCTCACGCGAAGCAGTACAAACGCATGAGAAAGGCATTGCGCACGCTGCGTTCGCGCGTTGGACGGGTGATGCGTGATGTGGAGCGACAGCTCTCTCAGGTACCAGACTCGGGTCATGTGGCGTTGCAGGAGTTGATTGGCCGCACGAAGCGCATCCTGGCGCAGAAGCCGAAGGACAAAAACAAGCTCTACGCGCTGCATGCACCGGAAGTTGAATGTCTGGCCAAGGGCAAGGCCCGCACGCCCTACGAATTCGGCGTGAAAGTGTCGATCACAACGACCCACAAGGAAGGCCTGGTCGTTGGCATGCGGTCGATGCCAGGCAATCCGTACGATGGGCATACGCTGGCTGAAGCGCTGGAGCAGGCGGCAATCCTGTGCGACGACACGCCAGAAGTCGCCATCGTCGACCGCGGCTACAAGGGTGTCGCCGTCGACGGCGTGAGGATCTACCACCCGGGGTTGCGCCGGGGCATCACACGCGGACTACGCGCAATGATCAGACGACGCAGCGCGATCGAGCCAGCCATCGGTCATATGAAGACAGACGGAAAACTTGATCGCAACTGGCTCAAAGGCGCGCTCGGCGATGCGATGCACGCGGTGCTGTGCGGCGCCGGTCACAATCTCCGGATGATCCTGAGGAAGCTGCGGCTTCTTTGTGTCTTTGTTCTCGCTGCCCTGTTCAACTGCTGCACTGCCGCCAACGTGCCGGCGTCACGTCGGCGACACGAGAATCGCATTGTTCAGGGGCGACTAACTAACGACCACACTTACCTCGTGGCAGTCTGTCCGCCGGCATCACCGGCTATTTGCAATTGATTCGCCACCAGTTCAAGCTTCAGCGGCTTTTCCGGATCGAGTTTCTTCTTTTCGATCACGCGCTTCCACGCGCTGTCCGTACCCGGCACGCGATACAGCGCGATAACGGCCACATACTGCGTGCTCTTCTGCAAAGGCTCGGTAAAGCTCGCCGACGCGCCCGGATTCAGCACCGCCGCCATGCTCGAATTGAGGTCCTGCGCCAGCACGGTCTTGTCGCTCTTCATTAGATCGTCGTATGACGCGCCATCGAAAACCTTGCGGTCCTTCAATTGATAAACGCGCACGGCCACCGATGTAGATCTGCCTGCGTCGTCTGGATTCAGTGCGTCGCGTGCCGCGAGATCGACGTTGAGCACCTTGACCTGGCGATAAAAGACCGCGCGAAGCGCGTTCGACGTACCATCCGAGACGGCCTGCCACGCGCCGCACCCCGCAAGCAAAAGGATGGGTGCAACAGCCAAAGCGACAACGGCAGCGCGGCGTCGGGACATGATCGGGTTTCCTTGCTCAAACATGGTGGGGAGTCAGATACGGATTGGGCGCGGGCGCCGGAATGGCTTCGCAGACGCCAAGCCCGATATTGATCATGCGTTCGTTCTCTGCCGGCAGAACCGTGGTCCAGCCAAGACGCGGCGAAAGCCCGGCATGGGCCGTCGCGATGGACGATGCGGGCACGAGCCGCGTCGATAGCGCCATGCGCAAAACGACATCGGCTTTCACGCCGATATAGAGCTGAACAACGGCCTTCAAGTCGCGATGCAGCCATGCATCGGGCAACAGATCGTGGGCCTGTTGCGCGTCTGCCGGACGCAAGGTCACGCGCACCGCGCGACTGCGGTACGCAAGCCGCTTGCCGAGCACGTAGCCTCCGCCCAGGCCATGGCGCACCTGCGCATCGCTTGAAACTTCGTTATTCGAAGTAAGTGGCTTCGGCGCGCCAGCACTTGCATACGCCGTATAGAATTCGTCGACGCGCACCTCGACCCCGGGCGCAGTGAGCGCGATGACGCCCGCGAGCCCTTCGGGCGTGCGGGTACGCTGAACGAGAAGGCCGAGCAACGCGAGCACGCGCGAGTCTGGCAGCCCCGCGCGCTGTGGCTTCTCGCCCCAGCCGAATCCGGCCAGACACAGCAGATTGCGCGAATGGGCATCGCTTCCGCCCGGGCCGAAGCTTTCCGGATACCGGTACTTCTTCCATGCGCGGTACAGCAGCGTGACAAAGCGGTGATTGAAGCGGTCGAGAAACGATTCGACCACCTCATGCCCTTCTTCCCGCAGGACGATATCGTCGATTGTGTGCGGCGGCATCGCCGCGTCGACGCCGTACAGGCCCATGAATGTCGTTCGCACGGTGGGCGGCATCTGCGCATCGGCGTCGTCCAGTCCATCGCCGAAATCGACCGCAACGACCTCGCCCGCCGGAAACCCGACGCGCGGCCACGATCCGAAACGCACCGGTTCCTGCTCCGGTGTGTCGCGCGTTCCGAATCCTGGAAGATCGGGCGAACGCCGCTCGAGCAGGCGGCACAATTGCATGAAGCTCATTCGCGGCGCGCGTGCAAGCAACGACGCCACCAGCGGCTCCAGATCGGCACGGTCCTGCGGCTTCATAGCGGCGCCCTCTGGGTCTTGCTGCGCGGCCAGACCGTGCGAATCTGCGACGGCAGGCTCACGATCGAGAGCTTCGTGAACAGGTTGATTTCCGCATACAGCGCGAAGAAACGATGCAACAGTTCGCCAAACAGCATCACGTCGCCCTCGCCCGCGAACGCATGGGAATCGAGCGTCACCTCGATCAGCACGCCGCGCTCGACCGCGCCACCCGACACTTCCTCTAACTGTTCCTGCGAGACCCGGAGAATGCCGGCGAGGCGGCGCCGGTTCAGTTCGTCGTCGGTCCAGTCGTAGAGCGCCAGTGCACCGCGCAGCACCTCGGCGTTCATCATCGAGAGGAAGTTCGGTGCGAGATGCGAGAGCAGGCGCCACTGGAAGCGGTCGCCCGTGGGCGGATAAAGCGGCAAGGTGGGCGCCACGAGATTGCGCACGCCAGCGACGCTCGCCGTACTCTCGGCAAGTTCGCTGATGCTGGCTTCGCGCAATCCTTTACGCGGCAGCATGCCATTGGTGCCGGTCACGCGCAGCGAAAGGCTTTCCTCCGGCAACGTTTCCATGGTCTCCCAGGCGTGTCCGCCGAAAACGACCCATGTTTCATGCAGCCCTGAAACGCCGGGACGCACGCGCGCGTGAAAATACCGCTCCGGCGCCTCGTGCCTCAACATGCCCCCGCGATGCCGGAACGTCGCGAACGGCACGTACTCGTGTCGCTCCGCCGTATCGTGATCGAGCGTCTCTATCGCATCGACCGAATACGTTTCGACGTGCTCGCCATGATGACCGGCAGGCACAACGCGATATTCCGTTTCATGATGGTCGATTTCGATGGGTTCCGCATCGAGCTCGAAAAGATTGATCACCGGCGAGCAGAACAGCCGCACATTGTCCTTGTTGAAACGCTGGTCCGACGGGTACGCGTCCTTCAGGACGAACTCGAGCTCGAAACGCGTTACGCCCGCAGGCAGCTTTTCTGCATCCAGACCACACAGATCGACAAAGAGAAATTTTTCGCGGAACGAAAAATATTCGAGCAGAAGCTGGTAACCCGAGAATGCAGCATCGGCCTTGGGCCAGAGCCGCTCCTCGGTCGAAAATCCCGCGGGTTCGATAGTGATTCCGGAAAGCGGCACGGCGTCACCGTTTCGTACTTCAGGAATGCGCCACAGAACCGTATCGACCTGGCGAGTCAGCGCGAGATGCATCGAGAACGCTACCGGCAGATCGGCGTTCAGATGCAGGCGCAGGCGTGAAAGATCCGTCTCGTCACACTTCGCCGAACGATGGAGTTCGAAGCCCAGCCGGATGACCGAGCGGCCGTCGTGCCGGACGGCTGGTCCAGCATGCGTGATGGTGAGCGGCTGCAACGCCACCGCCTGCGTGGTGCGATAGAGGCACTGCACGGTACGCGGCGTCGTGCCCTCGGCACCTGGCGCGGGCGGCACGCCAATCGGCGCGGAACGCACCGCCACGCCGGCGGGCACCACTTCGGTTCGCTGCAGCGTCTCCCGAAGCGGCACCAGTTCGGCTATGGAAAGCGATGGAATCATCCGCAGATAGTGTGGCCACAGCAGACTCACGAGCCCTTCGGTGAGTTCCGGCAGTTCGTCGTCGAGCTTCTGCTGGAGGCGTCCTGTGAGGAAGGCGAACCCCTCATGAAGCCGCTCGACATACGGATCGCGGTCGCCCACGCGATCGAGGTTGAGCATGCGCGCGCGATCGGGATGCGCCTTCGCAAACTCCTTGCCGGACTCGCGCAAATAGCGCATTTCGGCTTCGTAATAGCGCAGGATTGGGTCGTCCATCTGGGTTTTCCTGTGAGGTGTTCCGCCGTCCGCGGACTTACTGGGCCAGCGACAACGCGCGGGCGGGATCGAGTACCGTCATCTCGCTCTGCAACTCACCGATGCGACGCGCGAGCACCGGCTTGTCGGAGTCCTTACGGTTGCTCGCCGCTTTCAGTGCGCGAAGCAACTGATGCTTGATCTCGAAGACGAGTGCGGGATCCCAGCGCACGAGCGGCAGCGATTTCGCAGACGAATCCAGCTCGACAAGCAGCGCGAGCGCCGTGTCCGCGCGGCCCGCATAATCGGCGAGACGCGCCATCACGAACCGTTGCAGATAGCGGTGGCGATCGGTCTTCAAGCCGGGCAACGCTTCGAGCCACGCGAACGCCGCGTCAATACCGTCGCGCACGGCCAGATCTCTCGCCTGTGCCTCGATTTCCGGCCAGTCGCCAGCACGCCCATCCTCGCTATCGGCCGACACGGGCATGGGCACAACGCTCTCCCCGGCCTCCAGGTCCCGCACGACCGCATGCCGCGCAATCCATTCGAGCGTCGTATCGTCGGAGAAAGGCGTGCCGTCGTCGAACGACAACCGCTCGATACCGGGTAATCGTTCGAGAAACAGCGCAAAATCCGCGCGCAACAACTCGCGCCACGCGTTGTAGGGTGCGCCCACATGATCGAGGGCGACATGCTGGAAGTACTGCAGGTCGAACCACAGATGATTGACGCCCTCCATGAAGGCACCCTCGACACGTTCGAGCAATTCATGCCACTGCTTCTGCAACACAAGCCGTTTCATCTGCTGGCGCAACTCGGCGCGCGGCGCCACGAGCCGCGTATGCGACGCGGCATTCGACGGGGGCACGTCGTGGATCGTATCCCAGCGGACACTGCGCAGGAGCCGCACTGATGGCAAATAGCCGTTTTCCTGATCGCGCAGCCACGCTGCCATCGCGCGGGCCTGACCGAGCAAATCGAGCGCGGATTTGATCGAGCCGGACGAAGGACTCGCCACGGCAGGCGCCAACGGCGCAGGAAAATCGGCTTCACCGCTAGCCGCAGCCTCTTTGCTCTCGAAACGCGACACGAGCGGCTGGAGATTGGGTCGCGCGGCCTCGGGCCAGTCGCTCGTGAGCGTCACCAGAACGTCTAGCGCCGCAAGCGCGCGCTCGAGATCCATCGGCGCGAATTCGCCACGGCTCTCGAGCAGATCCAGCACGCGCGCCGATGCCAGCATCTCGAGCGCGCCCTTCCTCGCTTCGGCGCGCGCGGGCAGCATGGCTTCGCCAAAGCGGTCGATGAGCGCGGCGTTCAATTCCAGCCCATCTGCGAAGCCAGCCGGTCCATCCTGGCGGAGACGCGCAAATGCGTAGTAGCCCGAAAGACGCAGGTCCTTGCCGGTCTCCTTCAAAAGCTGCTCGCAGGAACGAACGATCAGACTCTCGTCGATACCCGAGAGCTTGCCTGCCTCGTCCCTGAGTTCGAAGAACGCATCCTCGTAGCCGGGATCGCGGCCGATGCCTGCCTCGCCCGCGAGCGGCTGTAGCCACGGCGCCCACGCATCGAGCCGCGTGCGCGTGAGCGCGCCGGCATCTTCGCGTGCCGGGAAGAGGCTTCTGAACAATTCTCCGAGCTTCATTGAGCCTCCGGTACTGAACCCTGTGGCAACGGCGTGGCGGCGCGTTTCGCGGCGACGAGCGCAGCCGGCGGCAGCGGTGGCGGACCACTGGCCGCAACCTTGGGGCCGGGCTTCGCGCTGCCCGTTACGAAAATGCGCGTGGGCAGCACGAAGTGCCGCAGTTGCAACACATTGAGCGGACCCGCGCCCGCCTCGCTGCGCATCTGGACCTTGAGCGCAACGCCCTGACTCGCATCGGGCGCCCACGTCAGCAGATAGCGCGCGTTGTCCTGCTGGGAGACCTTCGCCCGTTCCAGCAACCGGATCAGCCCGAACCGCCCTTGCACATCGAGGGCGGAGCGCAATCCACCCTGCTCCATCTGCCACTCGATGTGCGAGAGGTTCTCAAGCGACTGCCCAGGCCACTCGAACGGCACCCATGCCTCCTTCTGGTTGAAGTAGTGCAGCTCGTTGCCCGGCAACACAATCCGCATGTCGGTAATGCCCGGCACCGGCACGCCACGCAGATCGAAGCGGATATGCGCATCGCCAGAAGGGAACAACACCGTCGATACCCGCATCAACCGGTTCAGGCCATCGAGGAACGCCGGGTCGAGCCGCAACGCATCCTGTTGCATGCCGCGATCCGCGCCTTGCGCGGCCACCCAACGGTCTCCCTGTCGCTCGACGACGCCAGCCAGCTGCGTCGCGACGAACTGCGCAATCACACCGTTATCCAGCCGCATGAAGCGCGCCATCTCGGGCAGCGATGCATCGTTATCCGAATCAGCAAACGGATAGCGGCCGCCGAAAGCCTGGTTCCAGTCAGCCAGAATCGAACCGCGCCAGATATCGTTGAGGCTCGCAGCAGCGGGCTGCACCACCGCCTGCCACGTCTGGTTCAGCGGCGCCCGGAATAACTGGCCGAAGCCGGCCCATTGCTCGCCCAGGCTCGCGGCGACGCGGCTTGCATAGTCGCGGCTATCGGCAATATCCGAACTCTTGCCTTGCAGCACCGCCTGCGCAGCAACGCGGGACATCGCCTCCGTATCTGGGCTCGCCACCATCTGCTGCACCTTCAGCCGCATCGCCGTGACCCGCTCCAGATAGCGCGCGAGGCTCAGGTCGCCGGTAGTCGCCTGTTGCGCGGCCACCTTGCCGGACTGCGCCGGTGCGATGGAAACGAGATCGCTGCCTGTCAAGCGCAGGATCGGACCGAATGCGACGGCAAGCGGCGCGAGCTGAGGCTGGGATTGCTTCGACGGATCCTTGTTGTCGGCGCCGACGAGTTGCTGGGCCTTGCTGATCAACGTATCCGAAAGCGATTGCGCCATCACGCCGGCACCAGCCTGATACACGATCGCATTCATGAGCGCCACCAGCGGCGAGCGTTGCGGATCGCCCAGCAGCGTGAGTTGATCGGCGGTGGCCGAGAGCGTCGGCGCGGGCTGCCAGCGCAGGCTGTTGAGAAACTGCTCCCATGCCCGCGCGTAGTCGTCGAAGTAACGCTGGCGCAGTTCGGCCTTCAGCGTCGACGGGGCGTGCTTCGCGGCTTTCGTATCCGAAAGCACCCAGTCGCTGGCAACATTGCCCTGCTCGCTTGCATCGTCGATGGCCTTCGAGATGCGCTGCTCCCACGCCTCGCGCGTGAAAACGCCCGGGATCGTCTGCGCGGTGTTGAAGAGCCCCCTGCCCGTGGTGTCGCCGAGCAGCGTGGCCAGCGACACTGGAGGATATTTCGGCTTCGCGTCGTCGAGAATCTGCTGATAGACCGTGTCCGTCGAATTCTGGATGCCGCGCACGCCGATCACGGTCTGACGCGTGGCTGCAACCAGGCCGCCATCCGGCACGATGGCAAGCGACGAGCCACTCGTGGATACTCGATGTCCCAGGTGATCGGCAAAGAAAGCGATGGTGTGCTGGCGCAGGTCTTCCCATGTGCCCGACGAAAGTGGCGAATCAGGCGGACGCACGGGCGCCGCCGTTGCGGCGAGTTGCGAAGTCAGGAAAGACGCCACGGCACGCTCCGGCTTCGCGAGCATCAGGTAGGCCTTGAGCGTGTCGTAAGCGGCTTGCGTCTGGACACTGCCGCCGCTCGCGATCTCTTCGTCGGACATCGACGCAAGCTGGCGCAGACGGTCTTCGAGCTTCTGGCGAATCGGGGCAACGAGGATGCGATTGGCAGCGTCTTCGTAGCCTGGCCACAGTGCTGCGAGCAAGGCGCGGTCGCGGTTCAGACCGAAGCGTGTTGTCCAGGGGGCGCCTTCGCGTTCGTGCGTTTCGAGTGTGTCGATCTGCTTGTCGAGATTGTCTAGCGTTTGCATCGCAAGCGTGGGGTCCTGCGCAGCCGAGAGCTTCGCTAATGCGCTTCCTGCCGCGCCGATTGTCGCGCGGTTTGTGAAGCCCGATACCATCGTGCCCGCGATCCAGAGGCCGATCATGGACGACGTCGCCCACGCGGCCGTAGTCGAGAGCGAGAAGCCGACGCGGCGGCCATGAATCTTGCGGCTGTGGTCCGCAATCGTTTGCCACGTTGTGCGGTGCTGTGGGGCGATGACTTCGTCTTCCTCCTCGCCTGTCTTTTCCTTGCGGGCCGGCGGGCCGAGTTTGCGCTCCTTAAAGAGCGGCGCGAACAAAAGGCCGTGCACGGACTGGCGCCAGTAGCGCGAGTTGGCCGTCTGCGAGACGAGCCCCGACAGTTCACCACCAAGCGTCTCGATGTGTTGCGACAACTCGGCCGGATAGCGGTCGTGACGATCCTGGACGACGCGCGCTACGCCTGAATCCGCGAGATTGTGTGCGAGGTCGCGCAGCGACGTTTGAATCTCGGCTACATTCACGCGCGCGTTCGACCATGTGAAGCCGATGGCCTCGTCCGGACCCGCTGGCTCGGTGCCGAAATCCGTTACGTTCAGTAAATACGCGGGCGCGGCCCATCGTAACGCGCGTGCGTGGCGGGCGAGACGCTGGGCGAGTTCATCGGCGTCGAATGGAGTCCTGGGAGAAGTGCGGTTGCGGGCCACCGCCACGATCGCATCGACGGGACGGCCGGGGCGCATGCGACGGATCTGGTCGAGCCAGGCGGTGTCGAGGGTGGTGCTGGTTTGCTTCGCGTAGAGCAGGACGGTATCGCCGGTGATTACGTAGCCGGTTTCGACGAGACCGGGGGCCAGGCGCTTGACGAGGGGCTCGTCGCCGGCGATGAGGATCCAGCGGTCGCGGTCGCGCCAGTGGCGGTTGTGGCGGTCACGAAGGCGGTTCTTCAGTGCGGACGCGCTCGAGCCGTCTGCAAGACCAACGCTACCGTGCAGCTTGGGTAACGAATTGAGTTGCTTCTCGACCCAGTACCGGACACGTCGTGCAGCTACCGCGGGTCGAGAAGACGAGTCGAAACTGAACCCGAGAAACAGCACAGCAAATAGAACGCAAAGAACCACGATCCACCCTGCCCGACTTTCGGCAGAGTGCAGGCCCAACCATGCGTCACCCCGGACCCAGATCATTAGCCCGGGCAGGACCAACAGGATGGCGACGCTTAGAATATCGAGTTGAAACTTGCGAAACATAGTCAATTACATTTGAAATTGGACTTCCGACGCCAGATCAATCCCGACCCATTGACAGTCTGTCGGCTGCGGCGCGTCTATCATGATGATTTCGACACACGCGCTCAAACGTCCACGTAAGACGAGTATTGGGACGGAAGCAGACGAGGAGAAGGATCGCACTTGCACACACACAGATCGTCACTAAGGGCTCCTTCTCTGCCGTCGGGGCCTCTCATTGAAAAACGTGGACCACTACACACAATACGTCCAGTCGACTGACAGCATGGACACCACACTTCGTCCTGTTCGTACGCCTGCTCGCGATCACCGATCCTGTCGTTCGGATCACCACCCATCACCGTACCGTCCGCCGTAGTCCGGTCGCCTTTCATAATGTCGTACCGCCTTGTCATGATGCTATCTCCTGATTGATGGAACAATTCGTGCGCCGCTAGCCAGAGCGGCGCATGGCCCTACCTGTGCACGCCAATTTCTCGATGGATATTTCGCAAGACCGAGAAACAGGTTCCAGCCTTGCCTGCTGCCATCACCAGTTGCGGCGTGCGATCCGCTGCCGCAGCACCGGCTGCGCATGCAACAGCAAACCACGGCGCAACCTCGCCGACACGACCAACCATGTAGTCGATATCCGCCGTTTTTGCGCTAATACCTACCTTGACAATCGCCTTCGTCGCCGCGTTGGCGTTATCCGCACCAACGCCACCCTTCCATACATGCTTTAGTTCCGCTGGCTGCATACATCCCCATCGCATCGCGTGCGCGAGGGCATCGTCCACGGAACAGTCATCATCTCGAGTCGGCCTATGCAGCATGGCAACAGGTGAAAGCTTGAATTTTCCGCATACCGCCTCCGGTGCAAGAAGGACTGCAACCACAGTTTCCGCACTCTGGTCGGGCGGAAGCGCTCCAGGAACGGCGTTCAATCTTACAAACACGAGAAGCCGTGCTTCCCAGTCGAGCCCTTCGTTCGCTCTATCAAGCCAGGTATCGGCATACATCAGGTCAGGCGTTTCACCCAACACTCTGGTTTGAGCCGGGCGAACATCTGCCTTCGCCCATTGCCTGTTCCATATCGCCAGCGCCTCGTCTGTGTTTGCAATACCCGGCAGCACCAACTGGACTTTCAGCATCAATTCCAGAGGCAACGAACGGACGGCATCAGCAACCGTGTCGGTCACAGTACTGAATGCCCACGACAAAACGTGATCCCGGCGCTCGACATCCCACTTCAACGGGATACCCTTCGTGTCCAAAATTTCGAACCAGCGCGCGGCGACAGGGGGGACATCGGGCTTGGGGGCGGTTCGTGGTTCAAGCTTGATGTACCCATCGAGTAATTTTCCAAAATCATCTTCCCCCGCCTGACAGGAGAACCTGCAGTTCGCCGCGAGGACGCCGAGTGGTCGGCTTGCCCGATCAAATACGCCGTTCACGTAATCTGCCCGAGCGTCGTTCCACGCGATTGCATCCAGTCGACGTCCCTCATAGACGCTATAGCGTCGCAGGACCACGAACGCGGAGAGACCGAATGGATAGACCGTTACGCACGTCCAGAACCACGGAGTCTCGGTCGATTCTCCTTTCGGCCAGAGAAGCAGTACTGCGAAGACGCCGACTATCGCGATCACCAGGAACGCAACGGTCCAGAAAAGCCGCGATGGCAGGCTTTCGGATACGGGCTCTTCCGGAGGCAACAGGGCAAAATCGATGGCCATTACTCTCTCCTCAGAAACCGTTGGGACGTGGACGCAAAGTACGGGATATGACATCCCATAACGCAATCGCTTCATCTTCTGTGAGCGAAGCCGTTTCCAGACGATCTGCCGTAAAGCCATTGAATCCCCCGTTTTTCATCTCGAGGACGAGGAACGGTGTCGTGGCTCCCCCAACCGTGGTATTCGCCTCAACTCTGAAAAAATGCCCAGGAATCCTGGCTTCCGTTGTGGCAGAGATCAGAAATTCATCAGCCTTGATGCCTCCAACCATTACCGGCGCAGCCCTGATAATTCGACCGTTAATATCCTTCATGTCTACTTTTATTTGTGAAAGACGATTTGGGAGGGAGTTCTTCTGTAGCTCTCGCATGTCAGTGTCGGTTTTCATTTGAAAATACACATCGGGCCGATCCTTCAACGCGAAGAGACTACTGACATCTTCGCCCTTAGCGGCCTTGCGCGGTAAAAATCCATCCTTGAAGCACAAACCAGGCTCGGTAGGAATCTCGTCGTCTGCACGACCCCGAACATTCTCAGCCAGGTTGAGAACCAAACGGGTTTTTTCCGGAACGTCATTTAGATTCAAGTCCGGTACGGCATAAGGTGTGTTATGTACCTTTACTTTATATTTGGAATTTATCCAGTCCGATGCCTCGATTCGAAGCTTGATCTGGTATCCCGCATCCCATTTATACGCTTCAATAGCGCGACTCAAATCAGCGGTATCGTCAAGATCAGCCAACGTAATGAAATAACGGCTATACGGCGTGTTTGGCACCTGTCCATAATCGTATAGGACTCGATAGCCATATGTGTTCTTCTTAGCCTTCAGACTTGCCTCGTGCGCGTCCATTTCTTGAGTGAACTCGTCGGACGACATTCGCTTCGTCGCGACGGCGACTCCCTCAATGAACACGTAACCCGTTGATAATGCGTCATCCGGCATGTCAATCAGATAGCGCCCCACGCAGCGCGGTTTCAAGTCCGAGATCAGTTTGCTCACGGTATTTCTCTCTTTTTCGGTAAGCGGTTGGGAAAATTTTCCGCAGGCGGCAATAAGTGCAATCACCAGCGCGATCGACGTGAGTTGGCGAAAACTCATGCCGTGTACTCCAGCGACGTCCCCGTTACGTTCTTCAGAATCTTCACTATTCCCCACAAGGCAAACCGCATCCAACCAACCCTCCTCGTGATGACCGGGCACTGGCTCCTCTGATGCCACCATGGCACAATCTACAGCCATCACCGTCGCATTAAAATCCGTTGGGACGCGGGCGCAAAGTGCGTGAGACCACGTCCCACAATGCAATCGCTTCGCTTTCACTCACGGATGCGACTTTTATCCGATCCTGCATAAACGCGTTAAGAGATCCTGTCGACAAATCGAGAGTCAACAACGGTGCCCGGGCATTACTCGTCATAGAATTCGCCTCCAGCGTAAATTGACTGCCATGGACCCCTAAATCCGTCTTACCGGAAAAGAGCCACTCCTCCGCGTTCATACCCTGTAACGCGACTGTGCCTTTACGTACGGTTTTACCCCCAACGGTATTCAAGTCACGGTCGATTTCATCACCGCGCTGAAGCAGCGTATTCGGTTCGCGAACACCGGAGTTACTTTCCATCCCGATACTCACATCACGGTTTCCGTTGAGCACAAACTGCGCCCAAGCATCCTCGCTATTTCCAGCCTTGCCATACAAAAATGCACCAAGAAAGCAGAGGCCGGGCTCCGATGGAATTTCATCGTCAGCGCGCCAACGTAACCGTTTTACCAGATCGAACACGAGACGTTTCTTTTCTGGAACGTCGTTCTTGACCGGCAACTCCTGAATATAAATCTTATCTGTCTGATCGGGATGAAGGAAATCCACCCCCTCAATTCCTAGTTTGAAACGATATCCGCTTTCCCATTTGTATGCTTCGAAAACGCGATTCGCTGGACCATCACTCACGTTTCCACGATAGATAAAGTAGTGTGTGTTTGGACCATCTATTTCCTCATCTTCGTAGATAAAAGGATACGGATCAACACTTTTGGTTTCCCTAAGCTCTACCTTTCGGCTTGCAACCTCCTGAAGATAGGCATCACGTGACATCATCGCCGATTCGATCTTTACACCCTGAACCGTCGCACCGCCCGAAGCCAGCGCATCGGCAGGTATGTCAATCAGATATCGGCCCACGCAACGCGTTTTCAGGTTTCGGGTCAGTTCACTCACGTTATGTTTTTCCTGTTCGGTCAAAGGAGCCGGCTGGCGTCCACACGCGCTAACCAGCAGCATCGGAAGTACAAACGACCATATGCACGCGCGAAATTTCATCACTTATATTCCAGCGATGTACCTTTGACGTTTGCAACAATGCGGGTGACCGCCCACAGTGCAAAGAGTTGCTGTGGACGGCCCTTGTATGCTCCCTCATGCTCAACATCCTGATACGCCACACAGACCTGCACGCCAGATCCGCCTGCAGGTGCACAACCGGATCGGATCGGCACAGTTCCGTCTCCATTTTCCTGGGGATTCTGAAGTTTGAAGTCGATAGCTGTGTGATAGCGGCCGACCTTTTGACTAAACGTCTGTGTTCCCGTCCCAGAATTTCTCGACGGCTGCCTGTCCAAAATTCTATCTAACGACGCATTCTGGTCCTTATAGATTCCGCCAGAATCTCCCATCCTCTGCCAAACAATATCTCCCCATGTTCGGTGCTTCTGGTCGTCGCCATAGAACACGTACGTTGCGCGATGAAATTTCCCACACATAATTTCGTGGAACGGCTGCACTCTTTGGCTAACTAAAGCTACGTATGCAGCCCAATCCGCATCGATCGTTGTCTTTTCACGACCCAACGGACTGGTCAACTTGTCATCGACAAGACCCCACCATGTTCCACGCCGGAGATAGATCTCGGCGTACGGGTCGGCCACCGGCATCGAAATCAGGTTGCTCCCATCCCTTATCTTGAGCCAGCCCATCCCGTACTCCGCAGCCGGAAGCAGTTGCAATGGTCCGGGTGATTGTGCAAACACGGGCGTCACCGTTGCGTTGTCTGGGCCAAGCACTGGACCAGCAACTCCTTCACTGCCAGTCACTACGCGCTTGTATGCAGTTGCCGACCCTGTCGTGGGCATGACACCATGAACAATTCCCAATACGTTGTCACGATGACCATCAACTTCAGAGTAGTAGCGTGCAACCAGCCCACCCATTGAGTGGGTAACGATAATGACTTTCTCACAGATCTTGTTCTGTCTCTTGTAGTGACCTGTGAATTCCCTGATCTTGTCCGCAAGATGTTTTGCTGAGTCCGCATTGGATTGAAGCCAGTTGTACCCGACTGCGTGCACTGGCATGCAGTACTTGTACGATAGAGCAACTTCATCCCGCGATAGCACACTGACGCCCGGCGCCGTGGCCACGAGATCACGCATGAGCTGGACCCGAAGGCCAGACTCCCAAGCGTGGGCATCGTTTAGGGTATTCTCCAGAAACGGCAAAAAAGTGCCATAACTTGCTTGTGCCACCGTGCCCCAACCGCGGCGGCGCAATTCTGCTTCGTTCAGCGCAGTTCCGGACGGAATCTCGCCACCATCGTAGACAACCGTATTTTTTGGATCCAGCTTTTGCTTTCGCGTTTCAGGTCCACGACCCACCCATTTCAGGAACACGTCAAGCTGGCGATTTACCAACCAAACCGGCGTTCCCTTATATGGCCCAGCGGTTGCGAACAGGTTACTTCCCATAACTCCTGGGACGAAAATCACGGGAATTACCCTTTGAGGAACCATGTAACAAACCGCCGTGCTGTTGTCCGGGGGTGAAGTCACCGACGTATAGTGGACGGATCCATCTTCCGCAATTCTGGCGGGGATGATGCGTTCATTTGTTGCCATATTCTGGGAGTCCCTTTAATAACCATGGCTGGCTTGTATCAAGCCGAAACCCATTGGGTTCATGCTAATTCACCGTCGATCCGAAGGCGTACGTTTTCAACAAACAACGCGCGCTGCAAGCTCGTTTTTCCTGCCGAATCTGTGCTTCCTTGAATAACACTTCCATCGTCCCGAATTATCGAGAATTTCTGATTTTTGACGGGTTCGTTGCTGCAAATCCACTTCAGCGTAAACTCCTCATCAAATGGTGCACGCGTCCAGTTGTTAACCGTCTCCGCGAGCGAACTCGGTCCCTGCCGACTAAATGCGGCTGACTTGATCGTGCGGTTACCACGTGTGCCGTCTTCGATACCAGTTGATGAGATCCGGACATACGATCCACCACATTTGAGGAGAAGTTCTTCTTTTGCCTCAATGGTGACGCGGCCATTAGCACTGGTGATTCGCATATCTTTAGCGGAAAGCAAGTTCATATCGTCGCTCTGCGCCTGAATCTCAACCTTTCCTTTCGCGGCAATGATCTTCAATCCGAGCTTCTGTGCAAAAAGCGAAATTAGTTCGCCCGCTGCAACCGCAAAGCGCTTGAGGACACCGATATCTGCGTTACCCCCAGCCGTCGCTATCAGATTGCTCTGCGCGCTGAGTTGCAGGCTGTCGCCCGACGCAAGGCCCATCCCATCAGGCGCGCTAAGCAGAATTCCCGCCTTTTTAAGATCCTTCAACGTTCCGTCGAGAAGCTCTCGCTGACGTTGATAATCCGCCGCGATCGCCTGCGCCGACGCAGCGGCTTCAGAGAGGGCCTCCATCTGCTGCATGGCCTGCTCAAGCAAGCCTACAGCGCCCTGCATGTTGAGCTGCTGCCCGTTCGCGGCAGGTTGAGCCTCCGCCGAAACCAGCACCCCCTTCGCCCCCCGCACCGCCACATGCCCATCCGAGCGCAACTCCGCGCCTTGCCCCCGTTCCTTGCGCCCGGAGTCAACCATATGCCCCAAATTGAGCTCACTGGTCTGAAACGGCGTCGTGAAATGGATATGCTCGATACCCTCCTTATCCTCCATCCGCATCTCATTCTGCGCGGCTGTGCGAATGAGATTGCGTGTGTTATTGAGGTTATTGACAAGATCCGGATGCAAGCTGTCATGCATCGCACCGATGATGACGGGCCTATTCGGATCCCCGGCAGTAAAATCAAGCGCCACCTCCGCCGAATCGATCAACGGAAAGTGATGCCCATAGTCGTTCCCGCTATACGGCTTGGCAAACCGCACGGGCCGGCTGGTACCGCCCGGACTCCATTCATCGAGGTCGAACGGCAGCTTGATGACATACCAGCCCTGCTCGGTCAGGTACGCATATTTGTAATTGCCTGGTGACGTAATACGCGCCGGCAGAATGCCATCGATCACGGGCCGATGAATCGACGCCATCGAAGTGCGCCATACGCGGTCAGAAGGAATCCCCTCGAACGTCACCCGATACGATTTATTGCGCGCACCGTGCGAGCGCACGGACGTAACAAAGATCCCGTGTTTCGCATCGACTTGGGCAGGTTCGACCCGCATGACCTCACCGGCTTCCAGCCAGAACGGATTGCCGGTCCCAACGAAGCTGATCTGGTCTGCCAGATACGCCTCGTGTCGCAACCGGGCAATGCGCTTGCCTTCCTCGAGCGTCTCGTAATGCTCGCCCCAGTGATAGTCAACTGCGTCAGTGGTTTTGTCCCCACGCGCTGCGTTCTCTTCGACCAGCAGCGACACATCGGCCTGCCGATGGTTATAGTCGTGCAGACGCACCGCCTCCGGCACCCGCCGGGTTCGTCGCCTGAGCGATTTGATCGATTCTGCACCAACGCTTTCGAGTCCCGAGTCGCGGCGATACGGCACCGTGCGCTGTTTGCGCCCATACGCATCCACGTCGTCGCCGAACACGACCACCGCGTAATCCTTCTTCTGTTCCCAGCGAAACCAGATGCCCTCTTCTGCACAGATGCGCTGGATGAACGCGAAAGTCGTTTCGTGATATTGGGTAATGTATTCGTGTCGCTTGTATTTATGCCGCATCTTGAACACAAAGTCGACACCAGCCCGGTAACCATAGTGCCGAAGCGTGTCGGTGATGATCTCCTCAACCGACTGCTTCTGAAACAGGCGGCTCGTCACACCCCGGTGAAGATCGGCCATTTTCGGTTCGAGCGTGACGCGGTATCGCGTTTCGTCGGCGGACGTTTCGAATTCGTCGAACTTCGTGATGATGCCGTGCACCGTTTGCGCGGGTGGCTTCTTGCTGAATTGCTCCGCGTTATCCCCGAACATTTTGCGCAGGTAGCCGATGCTCGGGTCGATGGGGTCAATCACGAATCTGGCCGGGCGTCCAAGAACCTGCTCCATTGGAATACCCGCCATCGGGCTGGTGAATTCAATCTCGTATCTGTACAACTGGCTAAGCCGATCGACGCCAGCGAATTTGAGGATCGAGAACGGCGCCGGATGCGGCGCCAGCTTCAATTCATAAGCCTGCAACGGCATGACCATCGACATGGAATTCCTCCCGGAAACACAGCGACAACAACACCGCCGGAGCAACCATGGGCGCCCCGGCGGCTCATACAGGAAACGTCGAATCAGCTCTTTGCTTTCGGCATCTGCGAAACGAGCGACAGCCCGATGTCCATACCCTCGACCTGGAAGTGCGGGATGATGAAGAGCTTGATACGGAAGAACCCGGGGTTGTCTTCGATGTCCTCGACCGTCACTTTCGCTTCGCGCAACGGGTGCGAGGCCTGAAGTTCGTCGGCGGGGTCGGTCATCTCGGTCACGAGGCCCTTGATCCAGTTGTTCAGCTCGAGTTCCAGCAGCCGGCGATCCTTCGTCGTGCCAATGTTCTCGCGCTGAATCAGTTTCAGATAATGCGCGATGCGCGAGAGCAGGAAGATATACGGGAGGCGCGCGTTAATGCGGCTGTTGGCCGTCGCTTCCTTGGTCTCGTATAGCGCGGGCTTTTGTGCCGAGTTTGCCGAGAAGAAACACGCGAAGTCGTGATTCTTGTAGAACGACAACGGGATAAAGCCCAGATTCGCGAACTCGAATTCGCGGGTCTCGGGAATCAGCACCTCGGTGGGGATCTTCGGCTGCACGCCCGTGCCCAGATCGTAGAGGTGCACCGGCAGGTTCTCGACCTTGCCGCCAGCTTGCGGGCCACGAATCTGCACGCACCAGCCGTTGTTCACGAAGCTGCGCACCATATTGGTTGCGAACGCAAACGATGCGTTGACCCACAGGTACTTGTCGTGGTCCGGGCCGCGCACCGCTTCCTCGTAGTTGAACGCGCGCACGGGCGCGGTGTCCTTGCCGTAAGGCAGGCGTCCGAGCACGCGCGGCATGGTCAGGCCCACGTAGCGTGCGTCGTCGGTATCGCGGAAGCTTTTCCACTTGATGTACTCGGCGCGGTCGAAATAGTTGCCGATGTCCTGGATGGCGGCCACTTCCTCCATCGACTTCTTGCCGAAGAACGCCGCGCCCACGGAGCCGATGAAAGGCATGTGCGCCGCCGCGGCCACCTTCGAAATATTGCGCAGCAGGGCGATATCCATCGGCGAATTTTCGAACTCGTAATCGCTGATCAACGCGCTGATCGGCTGGCCGCCCGGTGTGTCGTATTCCTCGATATACGTTTGGCGATACAAGCCGCTCTGGATGACTTCGGGCGTGTCTTCGAAGTCGCGCTGCAAGGCGTCCTTGGAGCTGTCGAGCACTTCGACCCGAGCGTTCTTGCGGAAATCCGTGCGCGAAACGAGCAGCTTGAGGCCGCGCCAACGCCCTTCGAGCGCCTGAAATTGCGGGCTGTGCATGACGGCGTCTAACTGCCGGCTGATCTGGCGGTCGATCTGGCCGATATGGAAATCGAGCAGCGATTTGTCGAGGCGATCGACGGGCTGGCTCGATTTCGCGATCAGTTCGAGGAAGGCGCCCATGCCGCGCGCAATGCGCTCGTCGGCCGAGGCTTCCGAGAGCATGTCGCTGTCGCGAAAGGCCTCGAGCGGACGCGCTTCGGCCACGGGTTTCAAGTTGATCTTGCTGCACAGTGCCGCGTAGACGCTGTCTCCGGCACCCTGTGGTGCGTCGAGCACGACCGTTTCCGTCGCGCCTTGATGGGATTCGTTCTGCTTCATGTCGTTTCCTGTCTGCTTGCGTGGGGCTACCTGACTCTGAAACGCGGTAAAGGCCATCTTGGCCTTGCCTCGCTCAGGCATGACCTTCCTTTTGCGTCGCCGCCGTGGCGATTTGCGCGAGTTCGCCGCGCAGCTTCTCGGATAGCCCCTTGTCTCTGAGGATTTTTTCGAACTCGCGGCGGAAGGTGGCGTTGTCGAGCAGATTCGATTTGAGGTCGCGCAGCAGGTTGCGCATGGCAAGCAGCGCACGCAGTTCGGGAATCTGGCGCGCCACGTGCTCGGGCTCGAAGTCCTTCATCGAGCGAAACGAGAGATAGATCGGCAACTCGGTGCCATCGGCGGCCAGGGTGTTGTCCGCGGAGAACTTGAGGTCCGGTGCATAGTCGGCTAGCACCGCATCGAAATTGTTCTTGTCGATGTTGACCTTCTTTCGCGCCGCAAGGGGCGCCTGTTCGCGGCCGGCGCTGAAATCACCGGCGACAAGCAGTTTGAGCGGCAACTCGACCTTCTTTTGCGCACCTCCGGTGTGCAGGTCAAGCGTGATAGAAACTCTGGACTTCGGAATTTCTCGCTGGAAGCTATCCATCAGGACTCCATACAGGGTAGGAAAGAGTTCCGCAGAAACCCGTCCGTTACGACGGATGGCGCGGCTTCTCCAGCCAGCATGAGCCAGCTTCGGAAACAGGCTTCCGGCACCCCGTATAGCGGTCGTTGTTCTAGCGGCGTTTTATGCGCCTGCTATTTAACGGCCTTAATTCAATCCCGTCAAAGATGCCACTCCCTTGATGCGAGAAAAGTCCAATAGCATTTATTCGTAATGCATAGAGCATTTAGGATAAAACTTGTTCTCGCATCTCCAAATTGCAATTAGAGATACGCAGATTTCACAGTTAACAAAGCAACGATCGCGCCAATTATCGGCATTTTTGTTTGACAAATATCATGATAAACGGCCGTATTTTAGAGCCGTCATTCTAATTCGGCAGGATTCACGATCTCAAAAATACGCGCATTTCATCGCCTCAATCGCTATGCAATGGCATGATTGCGCGCATTGCAATCACGCCTCACAGCGATTGCGATTACGGGGAAAGCGAAATCTCGCCTTCATAAATCGAACAATAGCGATGACAACCACGCGTATGCGTATCCATAAACCGTTGTGGCACGAGGGGCTCATCCTCGCCCAGCAGCACTTTCAGCAGCAGGATCGATACATGGGGTTCGCGATGCAACAGCTCGCGAGCGCCACGCTTGCCTGCGCGTGGGGCACACTCGATGTCGCCATCGACGAGGAAGCGCTGGAATCCGGTCGCCTGAAGCTCACTGCGCTCAAGCTGCGCTTTGCCGACGGCACGCCCTTCGATACGACCATGGCCGACGCTTTGCCGCCGGCCCGCGATCTCACGCGCGGCTTGCCGGCGGATGTGCAGAGCGTCGGCATTTTCGCGGCTCTCGCGCTGCCGGACGCCAATGGCAACAACTGCCGCATGGACGAGACGGCGCTGGCGCGCCCTCGCCGGGCGTATCGCGAGTTCATCAAAGTCAACGATCTGAACGGCAGCACGGAGACCGAGATCGCAGCCGAGCGCCTCGCCGTGCGGCTGCTCTTCGACTTCGAACCGCAAGCGGACGACATCACCTGCGCGATCGCGCGGCTCACGCGCACGACAAACGGCCACTTCAAGGTCGATCATCGCTTCGTGCCGCCGTGCCTCACGCTCGGCAGCCATCCGCTGCACATCGAGCGCATCAATCGTCTGGGCGACATCCTGCAGGCGAAGAGCGCGGCACTCGGTGCGCGTCGTGGCGAGCGCGTCGGACAGGTCGCCGAATACGGCGTGGCGGACGTGCAGCTCTTCTGGCTCCTGCATTGCATTCACGGTGCGTGGCCCGAGTTGCGGCACTTCGCGGCCAATCCGGCACGGCCACCCGAGCAGTTCTATTTGACGCTCGCGCGGCTCGTCAGCGCGCTCATGACGTTTTCGACCCAGTCGAATCTCGCGGATATCCCGGCCTACGATCACGCGTGCGCGGACGAAGTGTTCGCGAAGCTCGAAGCGATGATCCGCAAGTTGCTGGACGCGATCATTCCCTCGCGCGTGATCTCGATCGGCCTCGCACGCAAGACGCCCACTACCTGGACAGGCCAGTTCCATGACGAGCGTCTCGTCTCGGGTCCGGTCGACTGGTATCTCTCCGTCAATGCGTCGTCCACCGCTTTCGATCTCGTCGAGCAGGTGCCGCGTCTGTGCAAGATCGGCGCGCCCGAGGATGTCGAGCATATCGTCAATGCCGCACTGCCGGGCATTGCGCTCAAGGCCGTTCAGCGCGTGCCGGCCGCGATTCCCGTGCGTCTCGACAATCAGTATTTCGCGCTCGATGCGAGCAGTGCGGCGCACGCACGCATGCTCGCGGCGCGTGCGTGCCAGGTCTATCTTCCGGCGTCGGTGGCCGATGCCTCGCTCGAACTCTACGCGGTGTTGCGCTCATGATCTCCCTGACTCTCAGCCGACGGGAGCCCGCGCTGCTGCCGGGCGCTCCCGCGAAAGAAGCACATCCATCGGGTGCCGGCATGCGCGATCTGCTGCGCGACGCGGCCTTGTACGTCACTTCGCTTGCGCCCGGCGGCAAGCCGAAGTCCATCGGCGAGATGCAGAAACAGTGCCGCGAACTCGTGCGCAACTTCGCCGATGCGCTGCATCGTCGCCGCTATCCCGACGACGTCTGCAAAGACGCGGAAATGGCTCTGTGCGGTTTGCTCGACGAAATCGCCCTGCGCTATTTCAAGGACGAAACGCGCTCTGCCTGGGAACTCCATCCGCTTCAGGTCGAGCACTTCGGCATTCATGACGCCGGCGAACGCGTATTCGACCGTCTCGAGCAGCGTCTGCGCGAGCCCATCACCCACGTCGATCTCCTCGAGTGCTACTCGGCGGTGCTCGGCATGGGTTTTACCGGCCGTTACGCGCGCGAGGACGAAGCGAAGCTCGATGCGCTCGTGAGCGCACTGCACGCGAAGATCGCCAGGCTGCGCCCGGCCGCAGCCCAGCCGTTTACGTCCGATCACACCGCGCGACGGGCTCCCGACTGGCTGCACCGGCTTTCGCCGTGGGCGAGCGCAGGTCTTCTCGCCATCGTCGCCATACTTGTCTGGCTCGTCTGGCATGGCGCGCTCGATATGCAGCTTGCCCAACTGCTGTCCGGGAAGCCTCGGCCGTGACCCCGGCCGTCAATGAAGGGCGCGGCTATCCGCTCAGGCTGCTCGTCCTCTTCGCGTTCGCCCTCACGCTCGCGCTGATCTGGCTCGTGCTGCCGCTCGAACGCGGTGCGGCCTGGGCGTTGACGATCGTCGGTACGCTCGCCGCATGCGCCATGCTCGCGTGGCGAACCCGGCAGCTTGCCCATGCGAGTGCGCAGAATGCCCAGGTGCTCGCCGCGCTCGGCACGGTGATCTCGGCGATTCCGGACGGCATGCACACCAGCATGCCGCTCGTGCTGCTCACCGGCGACGGGCTCGCGGCGCTCTTCGACCGCGACGACACCGCGCGCCTCGCATGGGTGGGCAACGGCGCGATCTGGCTGCGCGTCGATGAACCGAACGCGCTGCCGCGCCTGGCCGCTGCGGTCAAACAGTGGCGCGACGGCCGCGCTCCCGATGGCGTCGTGCTCAGTGTCGCGCCTGCGCTGCACGCGAACGCCGATGCGCTCGCGCAGAAGCTACGCCTCGTCAGGCAGGCCATGGCCGACGCGTCGCGTCTGCTCGGCACGCGCCTGCCAGGCTATGTGGCCGTCTATCAGCGTCTGGCCGGCCGTGGGCCGATCGCGCTCGTCACGCGCGATCACGTAACCGATGCGCCACAGTGGTATGGCGTGGCATCGCCAACGCTACTGGACGGCACTAGCGCGTTCGAGTCGGCGGTCCGTGCCGCAGAAGGTGCGGTCCAGGAGACCTCCCGCGTTCGGGATGCTGTGGCCCGAACCGCCCGTTCCGCTGGCATCGCCTTGATCGTCGACTGGACGCAGCGCGTGGTGATGGGCACGCTTCTCGATCGTCAGCAGCCCGCCGCACCATGGCCGTTGCACGGTGCCGGCTGGATCGACTGCGGCCCCGCGAGCGGGCCCGACTCGCCGTGGGAGCGCGAAGTCGAACTGCGCACGAAGGTGGCGCCAGCGCCCATCGCCGCGTCGCCGCTGCCCTGGCCGCTGCCCCAACCGCTGATCGAATCGATGCCGGTCCAGCGGCAAACTGCGCCGCGCATGGCCGCGCTCGGCCATGCGCTGGCGCTGCTCGCCTGCGCAGCCGCCGTGGCGTTCTGGGGCACCGCTAAAAATAATGAAGTATTGCTAACCAAGATAGACGCCGATCTCACGCGCTTCCGCGCAATTCCGTCCGAGCACGACGCAGCGAAACGTGACGCGCTGGCCTCGCTCGTCGCCGATCGCGATCAGCTCGACCGATATGCGCGCACGGGCGTGCCGTTGCGGCTGTCGTTCGGCATGTATCACGGCGCGGAATTGATCGTACCGCTCAACCATGCAATCGCTTCGTATGCGCCGCCCGCTCCGCCACCCGCCGTGGTCACGCTCGACAGCATGTCGCTGTTCGACAGCGGCAAGGCGCAACTCAAGGCGGGTTCGACGCGTGCAATGGTCGGTGCGCTCGAGATGATCAAGGCGCACGCCGGCAAGCGGATCCTCGTGGCCGGCCACACCGACAACGTGGGCGACCCGGCCAGCAACCTCAGGCTTTCGGTTGCACGTGCTGCCGCCGTGCGCGACTGGCTGGTCGACGCCTCCGGTCTTTCCACGACGCAATTCGCGATTCAGGGCTACGGCGACACGCGCCCGATCGCGGACAACGACACGCAGGAGGGACGCGCGCGCAACCGGCGCGTCGAAATCACGCTGGTCCCGGACGCGGCGAAGCAAGCGCCCTCCGCACAGTAGCGCGCAGTAGTGAATTTATTGGCCCCCGAAGCGCTTCGCTTCGGGATCGTGAGGCCCGGTGGGTGAAAGAAAGACTCCGGGTAAATTCAGCAGTACGTATCAGATCGTAAGAGGGAGTTAAACATGGCAATTCCGGCCTATATGTGGCTCAAGGACGACGGCGGCGCGGACATCAAGGGTTCGGTCACGGTGCAAGGCCGCGAGGGCAGCGTCGAGGTCACCGCGTTCGATCACAGTCTGCATATCCCGACCGATGGCAATACCGGCAAGCTGACCGGCACGCGCGTGCATGCGCCGATCACGCTGACGAAGGAAACCGACGCGTCAACGCCCTATCTGTACAAGGCGGTCACGAGCGGCCAGACGCTCAAATCCGCTGAGATCAAGTGGTACAAGATCGACGATGCGGGCAAGGAGAAGGAGTACTTCAACACGAAGCTCGAGAACGTGAAGATCGTTGCGGTTCGCCCGAAGATGCTCGACATCAAGGTGCCCGCCTACGAGAAGCACAACCACCTCGAGGAAGTCGAACTGCGCTACGAGACCATCACGTGGTCGTACAAGGACGGCAACATCATCCACAAGGACACCTGGAACGAGCGTTCCTGATGCCCTGTCGCGGGCCGGCATTCCGATGCCGGCCCATGCGACCTGGTGCAAACGCCAGCACACGAACCGGCGCGAACCGACGCGAATCAGCGCGAACCAGCGCGAGCCGGCGCGACAACCCAAGACATGCCCATGCGCGACGAACGAAGGAAATCCCCTCGGGACACCAGCCAACTGCTGCACCAGCTCAACCCGCATTGCGCGAGCGCTCTCGAGGCGGCCGCGAGCCTTTGCCAGACGCGGCTCGCCGACGAGATCACCGTCGAGCACTGGCTGCTCAAGCTCATCGAAGCCGGCGACGGGGACATTCCTGCGATCGTCCGGCATTACGACATCGATATCGACGCTGTGTGGGACGCCCTGATTGGCGCGATCGATCATCTGCCGCGCAGCCTGCGCGGGCGCCCCGCACTCTCGCCACAACTCGCCACCGTGCTTCAGGACGCGTCCTTGCATGCCGCTTCCGAAGCCGAAGAAGCAAACCATGCGAACGATGGCACCATCCGCTCGGCGCATCTGCTGCAGGCGATCGTCGATGCACCGCATGTCCTGCGCGCACGCAACGCCTGGCCGTTGCTCTCGATGTCCAGCGCGCAGATCCGGCGTCTGCTGCCACGTCTGGGCAACCGCACGTGCGAAGCGGTAGTAGATGAGCAGCCGGCATCGGTGCCGGAAAGCACCGCACCCCTCGCCACCACTGAAACGCAACAGGCGAAAGATACAAGCGCAACAGGCAGCACACCACTCACCGCCACCGTCCACAAGGTCGAAGGCGACGCCCTCGCCCGCTTCGCCATCGACATTACGCAGAAGGCTCGCGACGGCAAGATCGATCCAGTCTTCGGACGCGATCGCGAGATCCAGCAGATGGTCGACGTGCTCGCGCGCCGCCGCAAGAACAACCCGATCCTCGTGGGCGAGCCCGGCGTCGGCAAGACCGCGCTCGTGGAAGGCCTCGCGCTGCGCGTGGCCGAAGGCAGCGTGCCCAATGTGATCCGCGCGGTGCGTATTCTCACGCTCGACCTGGGCCTGCTACAGGCGGGAGCCGGCGTGAAAGGCGAATTCGAGCAGCGCCTGAAGAACGTGATCGACGAGGTTCAGGCTTCGGCGGTGCCCATCCTGCTATTCATCGACGAGGCCCATACGCTGATCGGCGCCGGCAACGCCGCCGGCGGCGCCGATGCCGCGAACCTGCTCAAGCCCGCCCTCGCGCGAGGCGAACTGCGGACGATCGCGGCCACGACGTGGTCCGAATACAAGCAATACTTCGAACGCGATGCCGCGCTCGAGCGCCGCTTCCAGATCATCAAGGTCGAAGAGCCCGACGACGATGCGGCCTGCCTCATGCTGCGCGGCCTCAAGGAGCGCTACGCGCGCTTTCACGACGTCCACATCCGCGATGAAGCACTCGTGGCCGCAGTGAAGCTCTCGCGCCGCTATATCCCGGCGCGGCAGTTGCCCGACAAGGCGGTCGATCTGATCGACACGGCCGCCGCGCGCGTGCGCATGGGACTGGAGTCGCCGCCAGCCGAACTGCAACGCGCGCGCGCACGCGTGGCCACACTCGAACTCGAAAACACCACGCTCGAGGCCGACCGCCAGGCCGGCATCGAGCCAGCGAGCGCGCAACAAGAGGCGCTGAACACGGCGCTCGCCGGCGCACAGGCGGAACTGGCCGCGCTGCAGGCACGTTACGAAATTGAGCTCGAACGGGTTCGCGCTGTCGAGGCGCTGCGTGCGGCCAATCCATCGGCGCGCGATGCCGCCGCGTTCGCGCATGCGCGGCAAGCGCTCGCGAATGCACAGGGCAAGGCACCGCTGATCTTCGCCGATGTCAACGCCGAGGCCATCGCGCGCGTCGTGGCCGAATGGACGGGCGTGCCGGTGGGCAGCCTCGTCGAGGACGAATTGCTCGGGCTGCTCGCGCTCGAAGCGCGGCTGGCCGCACGCGTGGTCGCGCAAGACGATGCGCTCGCGGCGCTCGCAGAGAGCCTGCGGACCGCCAAGGCCGGTCTAAAGAACGAACATGCGCCGCTCGGCGTCTTTCTGCTCGCGGGGCCATCGGGCGTCGGCAAGACCGAAACGGCACTCGCGCTCGCCGACGTGCTGTTCGGCGGCGAAGCGGCGCTCACGACGATCAATATGTCGGAATACCAGGAATCGCATACGGTTTCGCAGTTGAAGGGCTCGCCCCCGGGTTACGTCGGGTACGGGCGTGGCGGCATTCTGACCGAAGCCGTGAGACAGCGGCCCTATAGCGTGATCCTGCTGGACGAAGTGGAGAAAGCCCACCGTGACGTACTCGACCTGTTCTACCAGGTCTTCGACCGCGGCACGATGCGCGACGGCGAGGGACGCGAGATCGACTTCCGAAACTGCGTGATCCTGATGACGTCCAATCTCGGCAGCGAGCAGATCGATGAGGCATCAAGCGACAATCCGGCGGTCTCGCATGCGGAGCTGCTCGACGCCATCCGTCCGCAGTTGCTCGCGCATTTTCAGCCTGCTCTGCTCGCGCGATTCCAGACGCTCGCTTACCGGCCGCTCGATGCGGCAGCGCTCGCCGCGATCGTGCGCCTGAAGCTCGCGAAAGTCGCGCAGCGCCTGCGCCGCCAACACAATGTCGAGTTTGCCTGCGACGACTCGCTGATCGACGCGATGGCCCAACGCTGTCTCGAACGTCACACGGGCGCACGCAACGTCGACGCGTTTCTCAATCAAAATGTGCTGCCCACCGTTTCGCGCGAGCTGCTATCCCGCATGGCCAGTGGAGCGTTGCCAGCGCGGATCCATCTGGCGAGCTCGCCTGAGGGCAACCTGACGATCGATTTTACGTAAGAGGGAGCACGAACGAATGCCCGCAGGCCCCTCCCTCTACGACATGCTGCTCGGGCATATTGGCGGCGAGCCGCTCGATCGCCACGACGACCGCACGCTCGAATGCCTGAGCGTGCAGCAGAATGTGCAGCGCATCCTGAACACACGGGCCGGTGCGCTCAAGCACCTGCCCGATTACGGGCTGCCGGACCTCACGAACATCTACAAGGCGCTCCCCGCCTCGGCGCATCAGCTCCGGGACCAGATGGAAGCGACCCTGCTCAAGTACGAACCGCGCATCCGTTCGATCGACGTGCTGATCCTCGAAAACGACGACCCCGGCGTGCTCGTGAGCTTCGAGATGACGTGTCATCTGAAGAAAGCGGGGCTCGTGCGCTTCGGAACCTACTTCGAGCCGCCGGGGCGCATGAAGCTATTGAGCAGGATACCGAATCAAAACTGAGGCGGACCGTCATCAACCACTCGCCGCGTCCTTGTTTGTCGCGGGCCCGGCAACGCACCACAATCCTCGGCGCCGTGGCCACGGGTCGTGCTGCCAAAGCAATCGGCCAGCTCATTCAGCTAAGATACGGACCCCACGCATCTCATCGAACCAACGGAGTGTTTTCAGTGATCCAGCCAGGCAACGCATTCAAGGATAACCTCGCGCAACTGCCCGCCATCGACGGCATCGAGCGCATCGATCTCGTGAACGGCCAGGGCGCCGTAGTGGCAACCATCGAGAACAAGCCGGGCAAGCAGGGCTCGCTCGCGGTCTACCACTATCTGAAGCAGGCCTTCGGTGCGCTCGACGCGAAAGCGGCCGAGCATGGCCTCGCCGTGTTCGCCGAGCACACCGCCGACGCGCGCAACCGCCCCGGCGCGCACCCGAACATCGACCGTCTGTTCGAGGTCGCAGCAGGCGGCGAGGCGCTGCGCATCGACGTGATCGCAGCCTGAACGCCGTAGCCCGAGCGCTACGCCCGGGCAACGGGGCGCGAACGGCGAGTGACGCGCAGGCAGTGGATAAATCCAAATTCCCAGAAAAATACATTAAAAATAACTGGGAGAAAATCAATACGATTGCAGAATCCACTAGCCAACGTCACTAACCCTCGCCAGCAGGATCGCTCATGCCGCGCCCGATTTCCGTCCGCATCCATCCCGAAGCCGTCCGTCACAATCTGCAAACCGCGCAGCAAAGCGCCCCGGGCGCGCGCGTCTGGGCCGTCGTCAAGGCCAACGCCTATGGCCACGGCATCGAGCGCATCTATTCGGCGCTGGCCGGCGCGGACGGCATCGCGCTGCTCGACCTCGACGAGGCCGTGCGCGTGCGCGAGCTGGGCTGGACGAAGCCCATCCTGCTGCTCGAAGGCATTTTCGATTCCGCCGATGTCGCCACGGCCATCGCGCACCGGCTGACCGTGGCTGTGCACGGCGACGAGCAGCTCGCGCTGCTCGCTGCGGCCCGCACGCAGCAGCCCATCGACATCCAGTTGAAGATGAACTCGGGCATGAACCGCCTCGGCTACCGGCCCGACGTTTTTCGCGCGGCTTGGGAACGCGCCCGCGCGATGCCCACGATCGGCAAGATCGCCCTCATGACGCACTTCGCGAACGCCGACGGCGGCGCCATCGACTGGCAGCTCGACCGCTTCGACGCCGCCACGCAGGGCATTCCCGGCGAGCGCTCGCTCTCGAACTCGGCGGCGGTGCTCTGGCATCCGCGCGCGCATCGCGACTGGGTGCGTCCCGGCACGATCCTCTACGGCGCGTCGCCCACGGGCGCGGCGCGGCATATCGAAGGCGTCGGCCTGCGCGCGGCGATGACGCTCGCGAGCCGGATCATCGGCGTGCAAACGCTGGCGCCGCAGGAAACGGTCGGCTATGGGCGCACTTACGAGGTCGAGCGGCCCATGCGCATTGGCGTGGTGGCGTGCGGCTATGCGGATGGCTACCCGCGTCACGCACCAACGGGCACGCCCATCGTTGTGGATGGCGTGCGCACGCGCGTGGTCGGCCGCGTGTCGATGGACATGCTGACCGTCGATCTCACGCCCTGCCCGAATGCGGGCATCGGCTCGCGAGTGGAGCTGTGGGGCGAGAACGTGAAAGTCGATGAGGTGGCCGAGGCGTCAGGCACGATCGGCTATGAGCTGATGTGCGCGGTCGCGCGGCGCGTGCCGGTGGAGATCGACACGCTCACATCCGCGCCGCGCGAGGCTGCCGAAAGCGTGACGGCCTGAGGACGCAAACCGGGAGCCAGCACGAGCGGCAGCAACGCCGGTAGTCCACGGCTCCTATACACGGGCGCTCATTGCGCAGAGCGCCACTCCCATGCTCAACCCGACAATTTCTTTTCACTTAACTTTCATAATCAAACACTAACCTTACTGGATTCAAACAACCCCAATTGAATCCTCCATGCCCGCGTTGCCCAACACTTCTCGCCGTCAACTGCTGAAGTTTCTCGCCGGCGCACCCATGCTTCCGCTTTCCGGTGCCGCGCTGCCCGCCCTGCTGACGGGGTGTGGCGGCGGCAACAACAGCCCGGCGGCCGCGCCAGTCGCGGCCACCTTCGCCGCCGCAACGTTCTCGGCAATGGCCGCGCCGACACTCGCCGACGCAGCCGCGATGGCCACGACGACGGTCGGCTCGACGCTCTCGGTGGCTTTCTCCGATGGCTCGTCGAGCAACTTCAAGCTCGCGTACAAGCCGTTCTTCGTGACAGGCGACAGGGTGCCGGACGGCAATGGCGGCACGATCCTCGCGGGCGGCTACTACGATATCGACAACCAGCCGATCATCGACCGCTCGGTCGCGGGCAAGGAGCGCCAGTTCTATTCGGACTGCCCGGACGGCAGCTCGCTGCTCACGCTGAAGAACGCCAGCGTTCCCGGCGTCAAAGGCAACACGGTGTTCGCGGTCGTGCAGTTCGAGTACACGACGCGCGACCAGGCCAGTGTTTCGCAATACGGCCAGTTGCCCTCTCCCATCGCGGTGCTGACGCTCGACCAGGATCCGGCGACGGGCGCGCTGAAGCTCGTCAAGTATCACAACGTCGACACCTCGAACGCGCATGGCCTCTGGATCACGTGCGGCGCGAGCCTCTCGCCCTGGAACACGCACCTCTCGAGCGAGGAATACGAGCCGGATGCAGCGAAGGCGGCAACCGACGCGCAATTCAAAGCGTTCAGCAGGAATACGTTCGGCGACGAGACGAAGGCAAACCCGTATCACTACGGCCACCTGCCCGAGATCACCGTCAACGCGGACGGCACAGGTACGGTGAAGAAGCACTATTGTCTCGGCCGCATCTCGCACGAACTGGTCCAGGTGATGCCGGATCAGCGCACGGTCATGATGGGTGACGACGCAACCAACGGCGGCCTGTTCATGTTCGTCGCGGACAAACCCGCCGACCTCTCGGCGGGCACGTTGTATGTCGCGAAGTGGACGCAGACGTCGTCGGCCGGCGCCGGGTCCGCGACGCTCACATGGATCCGCATCGGTCACGCGACGAGCGACGAGATCGAGACGCTTGCCGGCACGCTGAAGGCATCGGACATCATGGACATCGCGACCGCCGACCCCGCCGATGCGAGCTTCACGAAGATTCACTTCGGCGGCAAGTTCAACTGGATCCGCGTGAAGCCGGGCATGGAAAAGGCCGCCGCATTTCTCGAAACGCACCGCTATGCCGCCCTGCTCGGCGCCAGCATGGCGTTCACGAAACTCGAGGGCACGACCGTCAACGCGAAGGACAAAGTCGTCTATAGCGCGATGTCGCGAATCGAAACGTCGATGGTCAAGGGCAATGCGGTCTCGCGCGATGTCGCGTTAGACAAGAAGATTGCCGCGGGCGCGGTTTACGCGCTGAATTTGCAGGGCGGCCAGCGCGATACGTCGGGAGCCGCCATCGACAGCGACTGGGTGCCGTTCGACATGAGCGCGCCGGCTGCGCTGGTGGGCGAGGACCTTGCCGCCGCAGACGCGCTCGGCAACCTCGCGAATCCCGACAAGATCGCGAATCCGGACAATCTCAAGTTCTCCGAAAAAATGCGCACGCTGTTTATCGGCGAGGACTCGAGCCTGCACGTGAATAACTTCCTCTGGGCGTACAACGTCGATACGAAGTCGCTGACGCGCGTGCTGTCCTGTCCAGCCGGCGCCGAATCCACCGGTCTGCACGCGGTGGACGAGATCAATGGCTGGACCTACATCATGAGCAACTTCCAGCATGCGGGGGATTGGGAGTCGCCCTTGCATGACAAGGTCATGGCGACGCTCGATCCGCTCGTGCGCGCGAATTACAAGGACCGGTTTGGGGCGTGCGTTGGCTATTTGACTGCCGAGCCTACGGGTATTGCGCTGGTGAAGCGGTGAGCGACTTGCCAATGCAATGAAAAAAGCGCTGCGCGGCAAATCAAGCCGCACAGCGCTTTTTTATATTCAGTACGCACCGCCCCGCCAGCGGTGCGCACTAACCGCTTATCAGCCGCTTACTTGCCCAGCATCGGCAGCTTGAGACCCGCTTCACGCGCCGTCTGCTGCGCGAGTTCGTAGCCGGCATCCGCGTGACGCATCACGCCCGTGGCCGGGTCGTTCAGCAACACGCGTCCCAGACGCT
>NZ_JAKLJA010000002.1 GCF_022213065.1 Paraburkholderia tagetis | reverse complement strand
GACCGCGACTTCTTCGCGTGTGCCGAGGACGATATCGCCGACACCACCGCGTTGCTGACGGTGGTCGGCGGCAGGATCGTCTGGGGCGCGGGGCCGTTCTCGCAACACGATGCGCCGATTCCGCCGGCGATGCCCGACTGGTCGCCGGTGCGCCAGTATGGCGGCTACGGTGCATGGGGCGGCTCGAACGCCATGCAGCGCGACGGCGCACCGCTCGCGCGTGCTGCCGCATCGGCAATGTGCGGTTGCGCAAGCGCGTGCAACGTGCACGGTCATGCGCACGCGGGAGCGTGGAGCGCCTCGTTGCCGACCTCGGATGCGAAGGGCTTCTGGGGGGCGTTGGGCTGCGCCTGCTGGGCCGTCTGAGATGTCGGCCATGACCGGGCGCAGCAGCCCTGCCTGGGTTCGTGTGCTGCTTTCTCAACCGTGGGTAGGTCCGCTCGTGCGTCTCGCGCTCGTGTCGGCCTACCTGATCGGCGGCATCGACAAGGCGCTGCACTTCGACAGCGCCGTCGCGGAGCAGGCGCATTTCGGCCTGCACCCGGCGGCGCTCTGGGCGGCGCTGGCTGTTGCTGTCGAGATCATCGGTTCACTGTGCGTAGTGTTGCGCCGCTTTACGTGGATAGGTGCGGGCGGGCTCGGCATGCTGACCGTCGTCGCAATGCTGGTCGCAAATGACTTCTGGAACCAGGCCGGCATCGCGCGCTTCATGGCGCTCAACAGTTTCTTCGAGCATCTGGGCCTGATCGCGGCGCTCGTGCTCGCGACGATGCTCGGCGATGAGCAAGTCGATTGAACAGTATGACGAAACAACAAGGACATTGTGTAATGAAGACCATTCGCTCGGCATGGCTTGCCGTGATGATTGCAGGCGGCCTTACCGCCGCGCCGGCGTCGTTCGCCAAGCCGCCCGTGCTGACGCCCGGGACGCCAGCCGTCGCCGTCGGTCCGCAGTACGACACGACACACGTGTACGTCGCGCCCGAGGATTACGACCGCTTCACCGACAGCTTCGTCGCGACGTTCGGCGGCAGCAAGTCGAAGCAGGGCGTCTTCCAGGTCACACCGACGCCCAGCCAGACGATGTCGCAGCTCGTGTTCACGCCGGTGGGCACGATCTCGGTGTTCGGCTTCAAGACGCCCACACCGTACCCGTTCGGCGCGGAGCGCACGGGCTATCTCGTGACCGACATGGACGCGGCGGTGAAGGCGGCGCGCGCGCATGGCGCGGATGTGATCGTCGACCCCTTCCCCGACCCGATTGGCCGCGACGTGGTGATCCAGTGGCCGGGCGGCGTGAACATGCAGCTGTACTGGCATACCCAGGCGCCGCACTACGACGCGCTGCAGACGGTTCCCGAGAACCGTGTCTACGTCTCGCCGCAAAGCCTGCACAAGCTGGTGCACGACTTCGTGAAGTTCTCGCACGGCAAGGTGGTGTCCGATGACCTCAAGGCGCCTGGCATCGAAATTGGCCGGCCGAACGACACCTATCACCGCATTCGCATCGAATCGGGCTTCGGCAAGATGACCGTGCTCGTGACCGACGGCCATCTGTCTTACCCGTTCGGAAGAGAAACTACGGGCTACGAAGTATCGAATCTCGACGAGACGCTGCAAAAGGCGAAGGCCGCGGGCGTGAACGTGCTCGTGCCGCCGTTCACCTCGGATGGGCGCGAAGCCGCGATCGTCCAGTTCCCGGGCGGCTATATCGCCGAGATCCACGCCAGCGTGTCGAAATGAAATCCGAGGACACCATCCTTGCCGCGATTGCCGGATATGTCGACACGCTGAGCTTCGTCGCGCTGTTCGGGTTGTTCACCGCGCACGTGACGGGCAACTTCGTGCTGATCGGCGCCGGCGTCGCGGGCTTCGGCCAGGGCGTCATGCTCAAGCTCATTGTGTTTCCGGCGTTTGTCTGCGGCGTCGTGCTGAGCAGCCTGCTCGTGCGCTCGCTTTCCGGGCAGCATGCGCGTCAGGGCGCGCGCCTGCTCCATGCGGTGCAGGCTGTACTGATGTTCGGCTTTTGCTTCGCCGGCGTGTGGGCGACGCCGGTCAGCACGCCCGACAGCCTGCCGGCCATTGTGGCGGGCGTGGTCGGCGCGATCGCGATGGGCGTGCAGAACGCGCATCCGAAGTTGATCAATCGACCCGGCGTGCCCAATACCGTGATGACGGGCAATGTCACGCAGGCGATTCTCGATGTGGTCGACATGCTGTCCGCGGGCACGGACGAAAGCGTGCGCGCGACGGCGCGCGCGCGCTTCGCGAAGATGATGCCGGCAATCGTCGCGTTCGCGGCAGGCGCGGTGGCGGGGGCGATGGGGTGGCGCTACGTGGGCTTCTGGGCGCTGCTCGTGCCCGCGTGTGCGCTCTTGGGGCTTGCATTGACCACCGGAGAACGCGAGCGCGTGACCACTCCGGGGCGCGCATGAGCATGAATGCGCAGCACCGGGAGAGGCGACAGCGATTGCGCTCGCTGCGCGCGCGGGCCGACCAACATAACCACAAGCCGGTAACGGCAAGGGAAACCATGGAATCGAGCACGATGCGCAAGCGACGATTCGACAAGGCCGGGAGCGCCACGGTCATCGCAGGGCTGTTGTTCGTGGGCGCCGACGTAGCGTTCGCGGATACGGCGACGGAGTCCGCCACGGCGCTGAGCGCCACCGCCGATACCCCTGCGGGTGCGACGGCGAGCGCCGATACTTCGGCAGCCACATGCAATGCGAAACGGCCCGCCGTGCTATTCAATCGCTGGCAGGAAGACTGGTCGGTGCTCGCGAATCCCTGTGTGCCGCGCAAGCCGCTCGACAGCCTCAAGTACATACCGCTTGGCGGCGATCCCGCCTCGTACCTGTCGTTGGGCGTGAACCTGCGCGAACGTGTGGAGAGCAACAACGCTCCGCTGTTCGGCATTGGCACCCAGTCGGATACGTATCTGATCCAACGCATCGAGGTTCATGCGGATGCCCATCTTGCCGATCACTGGCAGTTCTTTGTCCAGTTCGAGGACGCACGCGCGTTCGGCAAGAACGTCGTCACGCCGGTGGACAAGAACCCGCTCGATCTCGAACAGGCATTCGTCACCTACACTGGCGCGCTGGGTGGCGGCACGTTCAAGTTCCGTGTTGGCCGCCAGGAGATGGCATTCGACCTTCAGCGATTCATCTCCGTGCGTGATGGTCCGAACGTGCGCCAGGCCTACGACGCGATCTGGGCCGACTATGAATACCAGAAGTGGCGCTTTATCGCCTACGCGACGCAGCCCGTGCAGAACCGCGACGCCACGGTGTTCGATGACGTCTCGAACCGCGATCTCACCTTCAGCGGCGTGCGTTTCGAACGCAAGTCAGTCGGACCGGGAGACCTTTCCGGCTACTGGTCGCGCTATAACCGCAGCAACGCGCGCTTTCTCGATGCACGCGGCCCCGAGCGCCGCGACGTCTGGGATGTGCGCTATTCGGGCTCGCACGATCGATTCGATTGGGATGTCGAAACAATGCTGCAGACGGGTACGGTCGGCAACAATACGATCTTCGCGTGGGCGGTGGGATCGATTGCGGGCTACAAGCTCGACCTGCCGTGGTCGCCGCACATCGCGGTGCAGATCGACGCGGCGTCGGGCGACCGGCACCCGCACGACGGCCGCATCGAGACGTTTAATACGCTGTTTCCAAACGGCTACTACTTTACGCTCGCAGGCTATACGGGATATTCGAACCTTATTCACATCAAGCCGTCCATCACGCTCAAGCCGACGAACGACCTCGCGCTGCTTGCAGCACTCGGTTTTCAGTGGCGCGAGACGACTGGCGACGCCGTGTATCAGCAAGCGAATCAGGTGGTGCCGGGCACCGCGGGCAAGGGCAGTCTGTGGACCGGCATGTACGTGCAATTGCGTGCGGACTGGACGATCGAGCCGAACCTGATTGGGGCGATCGAAGCCGTGCATTTCCAGGTGGGCAACTCGATTCGCCAGGCGGGCGGGCACAACGCCGACTACGCGGGCGTCGAACTCAAGTATGGATGGTAGGCCGTGCCAGGGCGCGCGCACCTGCTCCCGCCGGCGTGCCGGGCCACTTTTTCGAGCGTGGACCGGCCGCTGCTGCGGGTTTTCCTGAGTGTCGATGTCGCCACGATCAATTTAGGATAGCGCTGTCTTGCCTCCAATGCAATGGAGGTGCCCCTAATAAGGCAGCCGGAAGGGATTGCGCACGAGGGCGCGCTTTTTTGTGAATGTAAGACAGCGCTACCTCCGTGCTGCGCGGGGGCCACGGCGTGGCCCGGTTTCGCGTTTCTCGGGCTGCCGCAGTGGAACCCCCCGGTTGCCAAGCCGCTGACCCGACCGTCGACGCCGTGCGCTCGCTGGTCCATCAGCGCCAGGGATGCGGTTGTGTGGTGGGCGAGCGCGTAAAGGCAGTCGCGCTTTATGCAGCTTACGTGAGATAGCGCTGTCTTTTACCCGTCCCCCAGGCGGCAAAAGCAGGCAACCAGAACGAGATATTCAAGGAGACGATGATGGCAATCGCATCAGGAAAACGTATCCCCAACCGGCGTTGGGCCATAGGACTGTTGCTGGGCATTGGCGTGCTCATCAACTACTTCGACCGCATCAACCTCTCGGTGGCGGCGCCACAGATGAAGGAGGCGTTCAACCTCTCGCCGGGCGAGATGGGCCTGTTGTTCAGCGCGTTCTTCTGGCCATACGCCTTGTTGCAGGTGCCGGCGGGTCTTCTGCTCGACCGCTACGGCGTCACGCGCATCGGCCGGCTGGGTGCGTTCCTGTGGGGCCTGGCGTCCGCCATCACCGTCTTCGCGAGCGGCTTCGGCGGTGTATTCGCCGCGCGCGCGGTGCTCGGGATTGCGGAAGCACCGGGGTTCCCAGTCAGTTCGAAGGCGACGGGCTACTGGTTTCCGCGCAACGAACGCGCGCTCGCGACGGCCATCTTCGACGCCGCAGCGAAGTTTTCGAATGTGATTGGCGTGCCGCTGATCGCGGTTGTTGTCGTGAACGCCGGGTGGCGCTGGGGCTTTGGCGTGACCGCGCTGCTGAGCCTCGCCTATTTCGTCGCATTCCTGATTATTTATCGCGATCCGAGCAAGGACAGCCGGCTATCGGCGGAAGAACTGGACTATATCCAGCAGGGCGGCGCGACACCCGAAGGCACGCCGGGCGGTAGCGTATTCGGCATGCTCGGCTATCTGCTGACGAAGACCAAGGTGTGGGGCCTGACGATCGGGTTCGCCGCCTACGGCTACTCGTTTTATTTGTTCCTGACCTGGCTGCCGGGCTATCTGGTCCAGACCATGCACATGAGCATTCTCAAGTCGGCTGGCTTTGCGGCGATTCCGTGGGCCGTTGCCACGGCGACCGATCTGCTCGTCGGCGGCTGGCTGATCGATCATCTGATCGCACGAGGCAAGGACGAGACGCGCGTGCGCAGGGCGGTGCTGGTGACGGGCATGTTGTTCGGCCTCGCCGTATTCGGCGCGACGCAGACCACCAATCCCGGCTGGGCGATCTTCTGGATTTCGATTGCGCTGGGCGGTCTCGCGGCGGCGGCGCCGGTCGGCTGGTCGCTGCCTTCGCTGATTGCGCCGAAGGGCGGCGTGGGCACCATCGGCGGCATCATGAACTTCGTCAACAACCTGATGGGCGTAGCCGCGCCGATCGTGACGGGCTTCATCGTTGGCGCGACGAATTCGTTCACCAACGCGTTCCTCGTGGCGGGCGTCATCCTCGCAATCGGCATCGTGTCGTTCGTATTCGTGATGGGCCGGATCGAAGCGATTCCGGAGCCTGCCGCCAAAAACGAAGCGGATGCTCACACGGCTTCAAAAACAAGGACGCCGGCGGACTGAACGGCTGCGAAGCGGCTGCGAAGAGGCTGTAAAGCGGCTGCAAAGCGGCTGCAAAGCGGCTGCAAAGCGGCCGCCCGGCAGGGCGCGCCGCATTGAATTACCGGAAATCATTCCGGATTGAAAAGTATAACGAATCGACAACAACCTCGAATCGAGGACCTGGAGAAAACTCGCGATGAAAAAGAATGCACAACGACGCCTGATCGGTTTTGCGGCTGTGACTGCACTGTCCGCGGTGGCTAACGCGCCCGCTTTCGCACAAAGCAGCGTGACGCTGTATGGCATCGTCGACGAAGGCGTCATGTTTCTGAATAACGCCGGGGGGGCGACAGGAGGGAAGAAATTTTTCCTTGATTCGACAAGCGGAATTAACGGCAGTCGTTGGGGATTCAAAGGCGCTGAGGACCTGGGTGGCGGTCTTCAGGCCATCTTCACGTTGGAGGGCGGAATCAATATCAACAACGGCCAGTCAGCACAAGGAGGAACGTTCCTCGGCAGACAGGCCTTTGTGGGATTGAGCAGCAGCAAGTTCGGGAGCCTGACGTTTGGCCGGCAATATGATTCGATTATCTATTTCCTGCAACCCCTGACTTCGCAAGGTGCACAGGCCGGTTCGGCGGCATTCCAGCATCCCGGCGATCTCGACAACACGGGCAACTCCGTGCGGGTGAACAACGCGGTGCGCTTCATGAGCCAGAACTACGGCGGATTCACGTTCGGTGGCGAATACAGCGTGGGTGGCGTGGCAGGCAATACCACCGCGAACAGCGGTTATTCGGTGGGCGCGGCCTATTCGAATGGCCCGTTCAGTTTCGGTGCTATCTACGAATACTTCAAGAATCCGACTTCGGCGACGGCGGGCTCGGGTTTCTTTACGGACAATGCAAACGGTAGCTCGCAACTTGCCTGGTCGCTCAACAAGGGGTATACGAGCGCCACGGCTTATCAGGTGATCGGTGCCGGCGCAGGTTACGCGATCGGCTCGCTTTCCCTCGCGGCCTCGTACACGAATACCCAGTATGGAAATCTGGGCGCCGGATTCGCAGGCGCGACAGCGCGATTCAATAACGTGGACTTCACTGCCAAGTACATGGTGACACCGGCGTTTGCAGTGATGGCCGCCTACGATTACCTGAACGGCGCGGGCGTGACGAAAACCAATGGGCAAACGGTTGGCGACCAGCACTACAACCAGGTGAGCGTCATGGGCGATTACTTCCTGTCGAAACGCACGGACGTGTATCTGGAAGGTGCATGGCAGCGTGCTTCCGGAACCTCGTCGACGGGGGCGGCTGCGGTTGCGAATATCGGAAGTCTCGGTGACTCAACCAACAATCACCAGGTTGTCGTTCGTGCAGCCTTGCGACATCGGTTTTAAGAAGGCCCGGGTGCAAATATGCACCCGGCTTTAACGAATATCCGCGCCGCCATCATGGGGGCGCGAGACATCCTTGCCGGGCAGATTGTCGACTATCCTGCGGCCCGCGCCGTATCCGCTCATCAACGCATCGACCTCTGAAGCAAAGGGCTGACCGTCGACCGTGCCCAACCTGATCGGCGGGAGGGCCGCGATGACGTGACTGTCGCGAAACACGCGGACCATCGCCACATAGTCCTGGCACACGATCGCTCGCTCAGCCGGCCGAAAGATGAAGTCCGACTCGACCGTTACTTCGAGCGTGAAGCCGTGGCGCTCGTATGTCCTCTTCATCATGTGCTATGCCTCGTGCCGTTGTGGCTTGCGCCGCGACGCACCCACGATCAATCCTGCATGGGAGTGGCGATACGATCGGTGATGCGTTCGACTACAGTCAGCTTCGGTTCTAAACGGGGATTCGGGCGTGGATTTGCCGCTGCGCACGGGTCTCCCTCTCCGCGCTCCGTGTTTCGAGCCCACGCGAGCGGAAGCGGGGTCACCGTCATGTCCAGCGGAGCCGTGCCAAGCGTGGCGATAATGTTTGCGGTGCACTGAGGCCCGCCAACGGCGATATCGATTGTCATCGACTCGACGCCGGTCTTGCAATCGACGCTCACATTCCAGCGACGAACTTTTGCACCGTTCCTCGCCAGGCATTGCCACACCGGAATAACCTGCAGTTTCCCCTTGGCGGCCTGGATCGAAAGCCTTTGTACGACCATTTTGGTATCCGTTTTTTGTGACTACCTCAGCCGGGAAAAGAAGAATATGCAGGGAATGTTAAAAAGTCATGCCCGCGCCCCCGTCCGTAAATGGAGATTTACGGACAACGTGGTGGCGATGGCCGTCGGCGCGCTTTCGAATGCCAGCGAGAGGGGCATGTGCGCTCCCCTGCGCCGGGGAGCGCCGCCCGCTAGTGCTTGCGATGCAGCCAGCGCATATGGTGGGTGTCGAGCCAGTGGTCCAGGCTCTCTGTCGGGTGATCGCGCCGGTAGCGGCTGGACAGGGCCCATGCAACAACAATGAGCACCAGAAGACCCACCCAAAAGCTGATCATTGATTGAGTCATGGCAGCCTCCTTCTGGAACGCGACCATTCCTGAATTCTAGTCATTCCCGGCCGGATTGGCTGCTACCCGGGACGGTGAATTGCAGCCGCTGCCCGGTTTAGCTGCACGAAATTCAGGGTTTCCTTATATACGTCCACCAGCATTTGCACGACGCCGCAGGAAAACTCGAGAAAGAACGCGCCAGCCACGAAGGCGTAAGCCATGATGGCGGCAACAGCGAAGCCCGTGCTCGACCGGTTCCCGAGATGGTCATACCAGACGTCCGGCAGATGCACGAGCATCCAGCCAGCGCCTGCCGCAATTGCAGACCAGAGGAGCAATGCCGCCACGCGCACAGACAGGCCGCCGACCAGGCGGAGCGCTTGCCAGGTGATCAAAATGAACTTCATGATGTAACTCCAGTTCGATAGTCGTCCTCTCGAGATATCGAGAGGCAATATCTGCCGCTTTACTGCGCTACGGATGGAGTTACGCGTACCTTGAGGAAGGAAAAGAGGTGTTCGAAACGCCACGGAGTCGCCATCAATATTGACGCGCCCTGACCGGGGTACGGGAAAACGGGTTTCCCGAACGCCCGCCGCACCATCGACAGCCGCATACATCGTGCCGCCTTACCTGGCGTTCGAACTCGCAGGAACCGGATTGAAGCTGCAGTTCGGGTTTTTGTGTGCCTTGTCATTGCAGCAGGCCAGCAAGGCCTCGACCGATTTCACGTTTGCCTCATTCCACTGCGCCTCGCTCATGGTGTTGTCGGTCGGCATCCAGTGGCTAAGCGGATAACGGTTGGCGAGCGTGTCGTTCCCTGGCGCGGCAAACTTGCCCGCCGAAAGGCCGATATAAGCCGTGCAACTCTGTTCGCTGCCGATCCGGTGGCAGCCGATACAGGCGTTACCCGGTGTGGTGATCGTCGTGAGGCGATGCGATGAGAATGCCGCACCGATGTTCGAATAGCGCCCCCACGGGTCGGTGGGCACCTTGTCCCAGACCTGCCCGATATAGGGGCTGAAGATAAACGGTCCTGCATCGTGGCAGGACACGCAGCCAGGGCGCTCTGCGGCAACCTTTGCGGGACTCGTCCAGAATTCGACAGCGGAGGTCCGGCCTGGCGGCGGCTTCTTCTCGTTGGGTGGCGGCACACGTGTCGCATCGAATCCTTTCGCACCCGAAGCGGGTAAGGATTGGAACCAGCAGGTCTTGCCGTTGCCGGAGTGATGCATCACGATGACGACTTCGTCATAGTTTGGATCCTTGTCGGCGCGCAGCGTGTTGCGCCGGCAGTACGCGGAGATCTGCGTATTGCCGCGCGACAGATTCAGTATTTTCGAGTACGGAATGCACTGTCCCGTTACTTCGGAATCCGGATGAAGCAGTGAGGGCTTGTCGCATAGCCGTGGGGATTCATTGTGCGCGGGAGGTTTGCCGTTGATCGTAATGGGTATGTCCGTGCCGTCGTTGCAGTCGAAGGCGGGAATTTCGCCGATTTCCCTTGCGCATTGCCCGGCGTATTCGAGCAATGTCTGTTCACGAGCCCATGCCGCAAGCGGCATCGCCATGATGCAGGAGAGGGCGAATAGCCGGATCGCGCGACGCATCTTCACGCTCCGCCTTTCATGTGCTGTTGCGCGACCTTGCGGATGGCATCGCGGTACTTGACGTAGCCGGTGCAACGGCACAGATTGCCGCCCACCCAGGTATCGATGGCCGCTTCGAGCTGATCGGCGCGGTACGCCTTTAAATGTTCGAGCATGGCGGTGGCGGCCATCAGGAAACCGGGCGTGCAGTAGCCGCATTGAAACGCGAACGATTCGAGGAAGGTCTGTTGCAGCGGCGAGAGCCTGGGTCCTTGCGCGAGGCTTTCCACGGTATAGATGTACTGATTCGCAACGGCGCTGACCGGCGTCACGCATGCCAGGGTTTTTTCCATCAATGCGTCCTGGCTGCTACGCATGCCTACGGTGCACGCACGACACACGCCGATGCCGCAGCATACTTTGGTGCCCGTCAGGTCCATGCGTTCGTGAAGGAATTCAGCGAGGCTCATATCGGCATCGGCTGCGGGAACCGTGATCGCTTGCCCGTTTACGTGAATCTGCACCGCACGTTCGCTCACGCTAGTGCCTCCCGAATCATCGCGGGCGTCACCGGGGTTTGCCTGAAGCGGCGCCCTGTTGCCATGGCCAGCGCATTGAGCAGCGCGGGTGCGATGGGACACATGACGGCCTCGCCGATTCCGCGTGCCTCATGGCGATCCTTGTCCGCGGGTGGCGGCAGCGTGATCAGCTCCTGGATCGGGACGTCGGTCATGCGCGTGATCAGGTACTGGTCCAGATTCCACTTGCCGTTTCCGGGGCCTTGATCGCCGAACGGGCACGCTTCGCTGAGCACGTTGCCGATCGCCATCGCAACCGCGCCTTGCGATTGACCTTCGACGATCTCAGGACAAATCAACCGCCCGGCGCTGAGCGTGGTGACGACATGCTCGATCTTGATGTGCCCGCTAGCGGGGCTGACGCTTAGCGCGACCAGCGCGGCAGCGGGCGCATAGTTCGTGCGGCCGTATCCCACTGTGTCGTGCGGGGCGATCAGCGCACCGTGAGGCAACGGCTTGAGGTTGCGCGTATCGGTGCCGACTGCCACGAAGTCGCAGTCCATCTCGGCGGCTCCAGACTTGAAGGTGTACTGACGTTTCCAGAAATCACCGGCGTAGGTCAGGTGGACGGCCGCCACGGAGGCCAGTTGGGTACGCCCGATTTCGTCGAGCAAGGCGGGCCAACTGAGCGACGGGCGGCCAGGGGCAGTCAGCTTGCCATTCGTCCATTTGAGCGCTTGCGGCGCAATGCGCGCGTTGCCCCATATCCGGCGCGCGGCGGGCAGCACGCTTTGCAACATCAAGACCATGGCCGCGCGATCCACGGCCTGATAGTGATGGAATGCACCGAGGCACGCGCTCGAAGATCCAAACGGCCCGGAAATGGGATAGCTTCGGCTGTCGTCCGGCCATTGGCCGAGCGCCCGGTAGTTGAAATCCGTCATGGAGGCGAATGCCTCGACCTCGCTCATCACGATCTCTTGCGCGTTGCGCCCGAGCCAGGCGGCGGGTGCGAGTCCCAGCGTGGTTGCCGCGCCATTGCCCATATCGGTGTAGTGCGTCAGCACGCGCACGCCCGCGTCCGGCTGAATCTGCACCATCGCGAACACCGCGTCTTTCCCGGTGCCATAGGCTTGATTCGACATCGAGAGCCCGACGCCATAGCGCAATCCCTGCTGGTGCCTTTGCGCGCGGGTGCTTGCCCGGTTACGCCACAGCGCGTGAGTTTCGAGCCGGTTCAGCAGTTCTTCGAGTTGCAGGTCGAACAGGATGGGCGCGCCGGTCAGCGTCTTGCCACGGCCTTTGACAAGCAGATTGTCGCGGCGAATCTCGAATGGGCTCTTGTGCAGGGATTGAGCAGCTTCATCCAGCAACGTTTCGATGGCGAGAAAGGCCTGGGGGCCGCCAAAGCCGCGCTGTGAACCACCGAACACCTCGGGCGTCCAGGTCACCGAGCTTTGCGCAATCGCGCGCGGAATGTCGTAGCAACTCATCGAACTCATCGCCGCGAGGTCGCCCACGGCGCCTGACAGGTTGGCCTTGCCGCCGCCATTGAGCTTGAACGTGCTGTCCAATGCCTGGAGCTTGCCATTGCCGTCGACCCAGATGGACTCGGTGAATTCGGTTTCGGATCGTTTCAGGCCCACCTGGAACTGCTCGTAGCGTGACTGCTGCCAGCGCAATGCCCCCTTCGCAAACGGCGCCGCAAGCGCAAGATAGAGCGGGAAATACGATTTATCGCGGCCGCCGAAGCCGCCGCCGGGATAACAACCGGTCACGTGCACGTGATCGATAGGGATCTTGCTATTGGCAAACAGGCTGCCGGCAGAGGTGGCGTCGTCGCGCGGCGATTGTGTGCCGAGCACCAGTTGCAGCACGCCGGAATCCTGCTGATACCAGGCCAGTCCCGCTTCCGGTTCCATAAAGACAGGGTCGATTGCAGGCGTCTGAAACGTGCCGTCGAACCGGCGCCAGGCGCTGCTTTCGACATTGCGCCTCGCCAGATCGTGAATCTCGTCGCTTACGGTTTTGCACTGGCTGCGGAAAGCGTCAGTTGGATTGCCATGGGTGTCCGTAGCCATGTGGAGGTTAGAGAACGATTTGTCGTCGTCGCGCACATAGAGTTTGGGCGGCGAAAACAAGGGCGGCGGCTGGTTGCCCCGCGATACCGTTGCGCCATAGCGAATGACTGCTTCGTTGAATTCGAGCAGCTTTTTCGCGTGGCGCCAGGTATCGAAATCTTCGAAGATCAACAGGGCGACGGGCTGACCATAGCAATCCGCCGGGTCGCCTTGCTGCGCAAAAAGATAGATATCCTTGTTCTTTCTCGGATCAGGTTTGGTCGAGAGAGAGATGTGATGGTTGGTTAGCGTCTCGTTGGAGATCACGGCAATGGGACGAAGCTCGCGCGGCAATACACTGAGGTCGAATCCCTCGACCGTCTTGTCGATGCAATTGCATCGGAGCGCGTATAGCCAGTTTTCCTGTTTCGGCCATCCCTCGAAATCGCGTGCCTTGAAGTCGCGCGCGTAAATCTTCGCTCCCGTGACTTTGCGCACGCCTTCGATGCGCCAGCGCGCTTTGCCGGGCTTCGGCGCCCATGCGGGCATGCCATTCACGGCTTGTTCCGGTGCGCTGGCTTCTGGCGTGGCGTGGGTGTGCGGGGCGATCGTTCCAGTGGGTTCGCTTTGCGTGCGCTGCGAAGAACACGCGCCTGTGAATGCCGTGATCGAGCTCACCGAGACCGTGAATGCGCCACTGCCCATGGCCTTGAGAAAGGTTCGGCGGGTGAGCGAAACATCGCAAGCCATGCTGCGCCTCCACGTAGGGAAGTCGAAGCCTTACGGGTGTGCTTACATGATTCGGACTGTCTTTGACGACACCTGCACCGCGTGGCCGCGCAATAGCGCAATAGCGCTATAGCGCTATTGCATGTCCCGCGCCACACGAAATCCATTGGCGTTGTAACGCACGCTGCTGTCGTATTTGAAACGCGTGGCGCTCAGCATATAGCCTGCACCATCGCGCCAGGAGCCGCCGCGGATCACTCGCGTCTGGCAGTTGGGCTCGTCCCATGAGCGGCCGTCGTCGGGGGCGTTCTTGTACGAGTTGTGCCAACAGTCGCTGACCCATTCCCAGACCCCGCCGGCCATGTCGTAAAAGCCATAGGGATTGGCGGTAAACGAGCCGACGTCGTCGGGGGCTTCCACGCGCCACGGTGGCCCGCAATCCTTGCAGTTCGCCGTGCCCTTGCGCATCTCGTTGCCCCACCAGTAGCGCGTTGCGGTGCCGCCGCGCGCGGCATATTCCCACTCGGCCTCGGTCGGCAGGCGGTAGGGCTTGCCGCTGATCCTGGAGAGCCATTTCACGTATTGCTGCGCGTCGTCCCAACTCAGGTCGCGCACGGGGGCATTCGGCGCGGCATTGCTATCGCTCGACAAGTGCGGGCAAGCGCCGGCGTTGGCGCACGCGTTCCACTGCGCCACGGTCACCGAATATTTCGCGAGCGCGTAGCCGTGGCCAATCGCTACGCGGTGCACGGGCTTTTCCGATGGGTCGTCGGTTTCGTTGCCCATCATGAAGTTGCCCGGCGTTACCGCGATCAACAACGGACAGGCGGGGCAGTCCTGAATGTCGTGCAGCCCCGGCTTCGCGGCGACGACATGGGTTTTCGCAGGCGCCGCCGCTTGAACCGCTGCTTGGACCGCTGCGGGAACCGCCGCTGCGGCAGCGGACGCTGGCTTCGTTTGGGTGGCCGGCGGCACGGCTGCGGGTGGCGGGGTCTTCGCTTGCGCGGCTGGCGCAGGCGTCGCGCTGGCCGCGCCGCTCGCCTCGTGTGCTGCTGGCGCAGCGGGCGCTTTCGATGCCGCTGCGCGCAAGCGTGCAAGGCGCGCCTGGGCGAGCGGCGCGAAGCGCCCGTTCGGATACGCCTTCAGATACGCCTCGTAATCGCTCGCGTATTGGCTGTCCTTGATCGAATTCCAGAACGTGATCTCGTACTCTTCCGAGGTGTCCTTGGGCATCAGGCCAACGCGCGTGACAGCAAAGCCGTGACCGAAATGGGCCGCGGGTATCGCACGCGCGTAGCTGTTATGCGTTCGCACAGACACGGCGTGCAGCGTGTTTGCCGGAGCCGAACGGTCATGCGTGACCGGCAGGGTTGGGCGGATCGCAGGACTCAGGCTGAACGAGACTAACAGGCACACAGGCACCAATCGCCGCCACATGTTCGTTCTCCCTAACGCGCAGGGTACGGTACAGACACCAGCACTGTTCGTATACAACTACAAAATAGCACGCGTGCAGTCGATGCATGAGACGAATGAAGCGTTTGCGACGAACGTGGCGTGCACGCGTCGATATATGTGCATCCGGGGGAATCCGACCTAAGCTGTACATCACGCGCCGGACCAGGAAGCCGCGTGCCGATCGCCGAAGAAGGAGCAACGAGATGCAACGAAGAAGAACTTTATTGGCATTGGCAGCGGTTGTTCTGATACCGCGTCTCGCGTTTGCCGAGCGCACGCCATCGCCACCGGGCGCCGAGGTCTACATCATCTGGCCACCGGACGGCGCAACGATTCCCAACGGCAAGTTCTGGGTACGCATGGGTCTGCGCAATATGGGCGTCTGCCCCAAGGGCGTCAACCGCGCGAACACGGGCCACCATCACGTGCTCGTCGACACGGACCTCCCGCCGCTGGACCAGCCGATCCCGTCGGATCGCAATCATCTGCATTTCGGCGCGGGCGAAACGGAGGCCCGCATCGAACTTCCGCCGGGCAAGCACACATTGCAGTTGCTGATGGGCGACTACAACCACGTGCCGCACGATCCGCCCGTGTATTCGAAGAAGATCACGATCACGGTGAAGTAGCGGAGCAGGGCTTACTGGCCGTCCGCGGCCAGATGCGGGAGTGCATGCCATGAACAGGATTCTTGTCTTTGTGCGTGTTTTTGCGGCCAGCCTCGTGCTGCTCCTTGGTGGCGCGGCGCACGCGGGCACGACCCAGGCCGACCCCAAGGCCATCGCCTATATCGGCTGGCCCAACAACGGCCAGGTAATGCAGGCCGGGAAACCGTTTCGTGTCTGGTTCGGGTTGCGCTACATGGGCGTGGCGCCCAAGGACGTCGAGTTCAAGAACACGGGGCATCACCATTTGCTGATCGACGCCGACCTGCCGCCGATGGATCAGCCCATTCCCTCCGACCGCAACCATCTGCATTTCGGCGCGGGCGAAACCGAAACCATGATCCAGTTGCCGCCGGGCAAGCACACGCTACAACTGCTGATGGGCGACGCTCATCACATTCCGCACAATCCACCGATCTATTCGAAGAAGATCACGATATACGTTAAGTGATCCATACGAAGTTTATTGCCAGGTTTTCAGCCTGCTCAACACGCGGCGCGCCAGTGTCTGCGCCGCGCCAACACTATTCGCGTGCTGAGTTGGCGCGCGCCCATCAGTGACCATCGGTGACCATCGGCGCGCATGGCTCGCGAGCACCGGCTCAGGTGCGCGGCATCTCCATGACCATCGGCGAAGTCCTTATGCAACGGGCGTTGCGTGGCATTGCGCGGCATTGCCGATACGCAGCCGCGCAATTGGCACAGCTCATGCATTAAGGGAAGCGAGCCCGCAAGACTGCAGCTCAAACGCCAACATCCCTGGCACTTACCTATCTGGAGAACTGTCATGAGCAAGCTGATGATCGCCGACCTGAGCGCCACCCAGGAACTCGACCGCCGTTCCATGAGCGCCGTGCGCGGCGGCTACCTGGGCCTGCCGATCTACTATCCGACGCCGAGCGTGAAAGTCGACACCACCAACTTCAGCGCCGAACAGCTGATTGGCCAGACCAACAATATCGTGAGCAACACAGGCAACGATGTGGCGTTCGTGTCGGGCATCCATTCGTCAGTCAATCCGGTGCAGACGGCCAAGAACACGATCAACTTCTTCTGATCGTGCCGCAAGCCGTGGAAGCGAAAGCGCTTCCACGGCACCTCCTTCGCTTTCCATCCCCACACTGCCTCGCCGTCGCGTTCCGCTCAAGGAGTCGATCGTGAACACACCGCTTTCGCCGTTGCACGCGCCGTTGCACACGCCGTTGCACGCGCCGTTGCACACGCCGCTCTCCACACCTGCGCGTTGCGGCACGATGCGTTTGCTGGCGCGCTTCATGGGCTCGGCGGGATTGAGTGCGGCGCTGCTGTGCGGTTGCTCGGATCTCAGCACGCCTGCTTACCATCGCCCCGACATGCCAGCCAAGCAAACCTGGGCGCGCGCGCACGGCGCAGTTTCCGCAGCCGATACCGTCGACGCGCAATGGTGGAAAGCCTTCAACGACCCGTACCTGAACACGCTGATCGACAAGGCGATCTCGGGCAACGTCGACATCAAGATTCTCGCGGCGCGCATTGGCGTGGCCGGTGCGCAGATTGGCGAAGTGCAGGCCGGCGCGCTGCCCACACTCGATGCGGGCGCGGGTATCGATTACGAAAAGAGCACGCGGCAAACGCTCACGAAAACCTATAGCGTTGGTACGCAAGTGAATTGGGACATCGACATCTGGGGCAAGGTCGAAAAAGGCGTGCAGGCCCAGAAGGCCGAATACCACGCGAGCGAAGCGGATTGGCGCGCGGGGTGGCTCACGCTGGTTGCGAATGTGGCGACCACGTATTTCCAGATCCTCCAGTTCGACGATCAAATCCGTGAGGAGCAACAGACGCTCGACAAGAACAAGCAGATTCTCACGATCTACGAGCAGATGTATGCAAATGGCGTGGCGCCGAGGACCGAAGTGCTGCGCCAGAGCGCCGAAATCAACGGGCTCGCGAACGAGTTGCTCGAGCTGCACCGCTCGCGCGATACCGAGGAAAACGCGCTGGCCACGCTGATTGGCGTGCCGGCGGGCGAGTTCAAGATGCCGGCGGGACAGTTGCGCCAGCGCGTGAAGCTGCCCGACGTGCCCATGGGGCTGCCCGCCCAGTTGCTTGCACGCCGCCCCGACGTGGTGGCCGCGCAGTTTCGCATTCTCGAATCGTATGATGAAGTCGGCGCCGCGCGGCTCGCGCAATTGCCGAGCATCAGCCTCACGGGGCGGGGCGGCACGGCCGCATTCTCGCTCGCCGATCTGTTCAAGGCCTTCACCTTCAGCTTCATGCCGAGCATCAACCTGCCGATGTTCGATCCGGGCGTGCATGCGCACATCAAGACGACCGAGGCGCAAAGCAAGGTGGCTGAAGAGCAGTATCGTCAGGCGGTATTCACGGCCTTCGAGGAAGTCGAAAACGCGCTCGTGAATCTCGATGCGCACAAAAAGCAGCGCGCCGAACTGCTCCAGCAGAACGAGCGTTTGCGCATGGTCGCGGCACAAGTGGAGGCCCAGTTGAAGGAAGGGCTCGTCTCGCAGCTCGAAGTGCTGGAGTCCGAACGTTCGCTCGCTTCCGCGCGGTTATCGCTGCTCGCCAATCACGAACAGATCCTGAGCGACACCGTCACGCTCTACAAGGCAATCGGCGGCGGGTGGCCGGCTGTCGAAGTGACCAACGTGGCATCCGCCGCAGTGGCCGCCGCCCCGGCAAGGTGAGCGAGGGTGAGCGAGGGTGAGCAAGGTGAGCGCGCGCAACGTGGCAAGACGCGCCAGGTGTTTGATTCCCGCAATCCGTCGCCTACACTTTTCTCACACTCCGATCGCCATGTGCAGGGCGCGCGGCTTCACACGGATCGTGGGTGCGCGCGCAGCGCTCGTGCTGCGCGCGCTCTGGCGGACCAATGCTGATCGTTGGCGGAATCATGGTGCCTGACGTCGCTTCGATTGCCGCTTCGAGTGCCGCTTCGATGGTGCAGAGGCAGACCCCACTCGACCCGTTCGATATCGTGCTTCGGCCGATATCCCACCCGGAACTGGGCGAAATCCGCATCGACAAGGATCTGTTCGCCGTGGGGCGCACGCAGCCGCCTTTTGCGTCCGCGCGGCCCGAGTTGGTCGTCGACCTTTCGCGCCGTCATGCGCGTATCTTTCGCGAAGGCAGCGTGGCCTACGTGGCCGACCTGGGCAGCAAGAACGGCACGGCGGTCAACGGCATCGAAGTCACGCACAAGCCCCACGTGCTCAAGGACGGCGACGCGCTCTGCTTTGCGGGCACGCTCACTTACCGCGTGGGCTTCGTCCCTCGCGCGGCGCGCGCGGCGGTGCGGGCGGCCATCGTGACGCTCACGCCCGAACGCGGCGATCTGGGTTTGCAGCCCATCGTCATCAGCAGTTTCCCGTTTCTCGTGAGCAAGGCCGACGAGACCTTCGCCCAGTATCGCGAGGCCTGGCCGCATCAGGTGAACTACCTCTCGCGGCGCCACGCGCACATCTACGCCGAGGACGACGCCGTGTACGTCGAAGACCTCGACAGCACCAATGGCACGTTCGTTGACGGGGAGCGCCTCGCCGAGCACGCGGTGCGGCTGGCACAAGGGCAGCGGCTCGCGTTCGGCGGCGACCATTTCGCTTACCGCGTCGGCCTCGAAAGCGCGTCTTCAACCGACTCCACCGTGACGGCGACGCGCCAGTCCGGCGCAAACGCACCTGCTGGCGATCCCCATGCCGCCGCCGGTGCTGGCGCCGACTTTGCGGCCAATTCAGCGGCCAATTCAGCGGCCAATTCCGCAGCCGATTCAGCAGCCGATTCAGCAGCCAACCCAGCGCCCAATTCAGCGCCCAACCCAGCGTCCGACTTTGTATCCGATCCCGAGCGCACCACGTTCGTCGGCACCGCGCACTCGTTCCTCGACATCTTCTGCACGGCGGTGCCCGCGCAGGACGACGAGATCAACCCCGATGCGCCCGCGCGCGCGCCCGAATCGGCACCGGACGCGCGGCGCCGGCGCGGCCGGCTCGAAGTCTTTCTCAGCGAGTTGAGCGAAGCGCTGGGCGGCAGCGGGCGCATCGACATGCGCCGCCTTGGCTGGTGGGGCGGCGGCGTGCTGGCCGCGCTCGTTGCGCTGGTTGCCGTGACGTACTTCCAGGGCGCGCCGCAGCGCGACATGCAAGCCTTGCTGGCGAGCGGCCAATACGCAAGCGCGGCACGTATCGCCGATCAGCACCTCGCACGCTACCCGGACGACACCGCCTGGCGCGCGATGGGGACAGAAGCGCTCGTCAAGGCGAAGGTGCCCGAATGGATCGCCGCCATCAATGAGCGCGCCTTCGATCGCGCGCAAGCCATCGTGCAGCAGATGCGCACGCTTGCGCGCCACAACGCGGACGCAGCGCCGCTCGTGGAGAACATCGGCTGGATGGGCGCGCTGGAATCGTTCGTGCTGGGGCGCGGCGGTCCGCAAGCGCCGATCCGCATCTATCGCGACGAAGCGCCCATCCGGGCTATCACGGGCCGCTGGAACGACGACCCCGGCGAACATCAGCGCGCGCTCGACCGGATTTCGGCCTACGTGCCGGCGTTTGCGGCGGTTTATGCCGATGCGCTCAGCCACTTGCGCAAGCTGCAAAGCGACGATTCGGTCTACGTGGCCGCGCTTGAGCGCATCAAGCAGGCGATCGATGGGGCGCTGGAGAGCGACCGTCTCGACGGGCTCGCCGCGATGCTGACCGACTACGCGCAACGCTACCCACGGCTTGGCGGGCTCGACGCCGTGCGCGCCGACCTCGACCAGTACCAGCAGATCGACAGCGAGGCGCACGCCGGCCATGTGCAGGCGGTGCGCGAGCGCCTCGCGGCGGCGCACTTCGCCACGCCGCAATTCGCGGCCCATGCGGCTGGGCTTGAAAAGCGCGCATCGGCAGGAGACCACGGTGAAGCTGCCCCGGCTCATTGAGCGCCTGCGCGCGGCGCGGCAAACGCTCCAGTCACGCGCGGCGCAGACGATGCACGCGGCGCAGACGGTGCACGCAGCGCATGGGGTGCACGCGGCGCAGACGGTGCATGCAGTGCACGCGGTACATGCAGCGCCTGAGTCGCCCCGGCCGCTTGGCGAGGCGCTCGACGACCACAGCGAGGAGGGCGTCGCGATCCTGACCGCGCGGCCGTGGCGTTTGATCGAGGCGACCATCATCGCGCTGGTGGCGCTCGTGATCTGCGGGCTCGCCTGGTCGTTCGTCGGCCGCGCGGACGTGATCGTGAGCGCGCAGGGCACGCTCTCGCCCGAGTCCGAGGTGCGCCGCATTTATGCGCCCGTGGATGGCGAACTGGTCGATATCTATATTGCAGAGGGCCAGCCCGTGGAGAAGGACGACGTGATTGGCCGCATCAATGCGCGCGGTGCGATCCAGGCGGCAACCAATGCGCTCGACGCGCGCCTGAAGCTCGACGACGCCGAGCACGAGTGGAAGGCGTTCCCCGAAAAGAAGGCGCTCATGGAGCGCAAGGCCGAGGCGCTCAAGGCGCAGATCGACGTCGAAGAGCATGCGCACGAAACCCGCGTTGCGGAAGGCACGAGCAAATTGCAGCAGGCCGAGAACGCCCAACTGGACGAAGCGCGCGGCAACATCGACAACGCGCGCCACGTGCGCGACCTCGCGAAGGACGAGCAGGACAAGTACGAGCGATTGTTTGCGCTGCCCGGCGGCGGCGGGATCTCGCAAAGCCAGGTCGCGGAAAAGCGCAGCGCGTTTTTGCAGGCGGACAACAACTACCGGATTGCCCAGTCGCGGCTTGCCGCGTTGCAGGCGCAAACGAGCCACGAATTCGCGCAGGCGAAAGCGCAGCTTCAGGGCAGCGCCGAGACGCTCACCAATCTGCGCATCGAATACGACGCCACCGAGCGCGAAATCGCCAATACCGAGGACAAGCTGCGCTTGCAGGTGCAGACGGCGCGGCTGGCCGCCGACGCGGCGGCGCGCATCCGCTTCGAGAACATCGACAAGGACAACTTCCTGCTCGTGCTCGCGCCGGTCTCGGGCGTCATCACGGACGTGACCACCACGCAGCCCGGCGACAAGATTCAGGCCAACACGCCGCTGGGCGGCATTGCGCCCGCCAACGCGCGCCCGGTCGTGAAAGTGGCGATTGCCGAGCAGGACCGGGCGTTTCTGCACGAAGGGCTGCCCGTGAAGCTCAAGTTCAACGCATTTCCTTACCAGCGCTACGGCGTGGTGGATGGCACGCTCGAATATATTTCGCCGACCACCAAGCCGCAGGCGCAAACGCACGAACCGGTTTATGAAGGGCGCGTCCGTCTCGCGCGCGATGACTTTTCGATTGGCGGCACGACGTATCCGCTGCGCTATGGCATGACGGCGACGGCCGAGATTGTCGTGCGCGAGCGGCGGCTCATCGATTTCGCGCTGGACCCGTTCCGGCAGGTCGCGGGCTGAAGCTGGCGGGGCGGGCGGGCCGGAACCCGGCACTCACGAATCAGGACCTGGAACTCAGGGGAACGAAATGACCGCAATCGTACGTATCGACGACGAGGTGATCGGCACGGAGGATTTCATCCGGGTGCTCAAGCTCACGGGGCAATTCGAGAGTCTGGTCGAGCAGCAGGTGCGCGACCGGCTCACCGTCATCGCGGCGAAGAAAATGGGCGTGCAGGTGAGCGCCGACGAAATCCAGCAGCGCGCCGACCAGTTCCGCCGCGTGCGCGGACTGCACCGCGCGGCGGACATGAATCGCTATCTGGACGTATTCGGCATCAGCCTCGATGAATTCGAGCGCTTCATTACCGACACGCTCTATCAGGAGAAGACCTTCGACCAGATCTGCAGCGACGAGGCCATCGAAAGCTATTTCAAGCTCAATTCGCCGAAGTTCGACAGCATCGAGGTAAGCCATATCGTGGTGGACACCGAAGGCAAGGCGCGAGAAGTGATGTCGATTCTCGAAGACGATCCGCAGGCATTTGGCGAAATGGCGCACGAACACTCGATTGCCGATACGAGCGAGCGTGGCGGCGTGATCGGCAAGGTGCTGCGCGGCTCGCTCAAGACCGACATCGAAGCGAAGGTGTTCAACGCGCAGGTGGGGGACCTGCTCGGACCCTTCCCCGCGCCCGACGGCTCGTTCTTCGAGATCTTCTGCGTGAGCGCGAACCATCCGGCGACGCTGGATGCGGACGTCTCCTCCGAAGTGCGCCGGCTGTTGCGCGAGGAATGGCTGGCCGAGCGCGCGCAAGAACACATCATCGACGCGCATTGAGTGCGCAGAGCCCCGCAGATGGATACCCAGGCGCCCGCACCGGCTAGCGTACCCACGCTGGCGGACTTTCTCGCAACGGTCGAACCGCTCTCGCTCTTTTCGCGCGAGGAGCTCGACCGTCTCGCCGCGCAGGTTCAAACGCGCAGCTACGCATTCGGCGACACGTTGTGCAAGCGCGGCGAACCCGCGGCCGGACTCTACGTGATTCGCTCGGGCTCCGTGCGCCTGATCGCCGAGGAGCGCGGCAAGGAAACCAGCCTCGGCGTGCGCAAGGCGCCCGAGGTGTTCGCCGAAATCGCCATGCTGCGCGACTACTGGCACGAGGTTTCAGTGCGCGCCTCCGCGAAGACCGAGGTGCTCTGCATCCCGCGCGCGGCGCTCGAACCGTTGCTGGCCGCGAACCCGGCCGCGCAGTCGTTCGTGACGAGCTATGTGGCGATCAGCTCCGCTGGCGGCTTCGTTTCGCGGCTTTTCGATTTGCGCGGCAAGCTCTCGCGCGAAGAACTCGAAGAATATGTGTCGAGTGTCGGCGTCAAACGCGTGAGCGCGGGCAAGGAGATCGTGCGTCAGGGCGCGGGCGGCGACATGCGGCTCTATGTGGTGCGTCAGGGCGAAGTGAGCATCGCGCGCGAGGAAGACGGCAACGTGTACCAGTTGGGCAAGCTGGGCGCGGGCGAGATTTTTGGCGAACGCGCGTGCTTGCTGCGCCAGGACCAGCAAGCGAGCGTGAGCGCGCTCACCGACGTGCGGCTGCTCGTGATTCCCGAGAAGACCGTGCACTTCATGCTCGAACGCAACCCGAAGCTGCGCGAGGTGCTGGAAGAACGCGTGCGCTTCAGCGAGCGCGAGTTGCAGCGCCAGAAGAAGCTGGCGGAGCGCCGCCGTCACCCGCTCGCGATCGACACCGGCGCGGATGCGAAATTCAACGAGCGCATCATCAAGCGCTTCGTGCTGGTCGAGCAGGCGGAGGAGATGGATTGCGGCGCGGCGTGCCTCGCGATGATCTGCCGCCACTACGGCATTGCGATGACGCTCGGCAAGCTGCGCGATCTCGCGAACGTGACGACGCAAGGCGCGACGCTCGAAAGCCTCGCGCGCACCGGCGAGGCGCTCGGCTTCACGACGCGCGGCGTGCAGTGCACCTATGAGGCGTTGCAAGGCTTCGAGCTGCCGTTTATCGCGCACTGGGAGGGCTACCACTATATCGTCGTCTATGGCGTGTCGAAGCAGTGGGTGAGGGTGGCCGACCCGGCGCTGGGCTTTCGCAAGCTGAGCGTGGAAGCGTTCGAGCGCGGCTGGAACGGCACCTGCCTGCTGTTCACTGCCGGCGACACCACGGGCGCGCAGGCGGCGTCACGCTCGCCGTGGGTGCGCTTCATCGGCTATCTGCTGCCGTACCGGAAAATCCTCGCACATCTTTTTCTCGCGACCTTCGTGATCCAGATGTTAGGGGTGGTGCCGCCGCTCATCATCCAGAGCATTCTCGACAGCGTGATCGTGCACCAGAACGTGAGCCTGCTGCATCTCTTGATTGTCGGGCTCATCATCTCGCACGTGTTCACGCAGTTGATGGCGACCATACGCGCGCATCTATCCAATTTCATGGTGCGCAGTCTCGACTTCGCGATGATGTCGCAATTCTTCAAGCACACGATGTCGCTGCCGTTCTCGTTCTTCGCGCGCCGCAAAACGGGCGATATCTTCGCGCGCTTCCAGGAGAACCAGACAATCCGCGCGTTTCTCACCGAATCGACGGTGACCACGGCGCTCAATCTGCTGATGATCTTCATCTACTTCACGATCATGTTTCTTTACAACGTGAAGCTCACGCTGCTGCTGATCGCTTTCGTCATACCGATCATGGCGCTCACCGCGATTGCCACGCCGCGCATCAAGCGCTATGCGCGCGAGGTGTTCGCTGCATCGACGGACGCGCGCTCGATGCTGATGGAAACGCTCGGCGGCGTGGAGACCGTGAAGGGCATGGGCATCGAAAGAGCGGTGCGCTTGAAGTGGGAGCGCAAGTACGCGAAGTCGCTCGAAGTGCAGTATCGCGCGCAGGCGTTCCATATTCTGGTGGGCCTCGGCAGCCAGTTGCTCAACGCGGCCACTACGGTGGTGATTCTTTGGGTGGGGGCTACGCTCGTGCTCAATCAGGAATTGAGCATCGGCCAGTTGATTGCGTTCAACGCATTCATGGGCAGCGTGCTCGCGCCGCTGATGGGCCTCGTGGGTCTGTGGAGCCTCATGAACGATGCGGCGGTAGCCATGGAGCGCCTGGGCGACGTGCTCGACATCGAGCCCGAGCAAAAGCCCGCCGATCTCGGCTCGCGCGTGCTGCTGCCCGACGTGCAGGGCGACATCGAATTCAACGGCGTGTATTTCCGCTATGGCGGCAACGAAACGCCCTATGTGCTGGAGAACATCAGCTTCTCGATTGGCCGCGGCCAGATGGTGGCGATCGTCGGGCGCAGCGGCTCGGGCAAGACCACGCTCGCCAAGCTGCTGGTGGGTTTCTATGCGCCCACGGAAGGCAAGATCAACGTGGACGGCTACGACATGAGCGCGATCGACCACGCATATTTTCGCGCCCAGGTGGGCTATGTGATGCAGACCAATCTCGTGTTCTCGGGCACGATCGCGGAGAACATCGCCTGCGGGGACCCGAGCCCGGACTGGCGGCGCATGGAGGAAGTGGCGCGCATGGCCGACGCGCACGCATTCATCAGCAAGATGCCGCTAGGCTATGAACAGGTGGTGGGCGAACGCGGCATGGGTCTCTCGGGCGGGCAGATCCAGCGCCTGTGCATCGCGCGCGCGCTCTATCACGACCCGCGCCTGCTCGTATTCGACGAAGCCACCTCGTCGCTCGATACCCAGTCCGAAAGCAATATCCTCTCGAACATGCACGATATTCTCCAGGGCCGCACGGCGCTCATCATCGCGCACCGCCTGAGCACCATCATGCGGGCGGATAAAATCCTCGTGCTCTACGAAGGCGCCATCGTCGAGCAGGGGCGGCACGAAGAACTCGTCGAGCGCAAGGGCATGTACTACCAGCTCGTCCAGAAACAGCTGAGTGCGACATGAAACTCTTCGACCCGCATGGATTCGGCAACTCCACGCTCTCGTATGCCGGGCTGCTCGAGAAGATCGAGATCCTGCGCTCCACCTTGCGCTGGGCGCCGCGGCTCGAACGCGCGGAGATCGAGAAGCTGCTGAACCAGTCGAACGCGCTGCGCGACGAAGTCATGCAGCTTTCGCGCAAGGAGCGCTTCATCGAGGCGGCGGCCGATGTGTCCGATGTGTCCGATGCGCCTGAATCGCTCGAATCGCTCGATAAACCTGAAGCGCTCTCGCCCTCGGCGCATCGGCGGCGCGAGGCGCTCATCGCGCGAAGCTTTATTTTCGAAGGCATATTCGGCGACAACCCGAAGCTGCTGGCGGCGCTGGAGGTGGCGGAAAAGGCGGCGCCCACCGACTTGCCCGTGCTGATCGATGGCGAAAGCGGCACCGGCAAGGAGTTGATGGCGAAGGTGATCCACGCCAATGGCGCGCGCTCCGAGCGCCCGTATATCTCGGTCAATTGCGGCGCGATTCCGGACAACCTGCTCGAATCGGAACTGTTCGGCCATCGCAAAGGCGCGTTCACAGGCGCGTCGAGCGACCGCAAGGGCAAGTTCGAGAGCGCCCACACCGGCACGATTTTCCTCGACGAGATTGGCGAGTTGCCGCTGCAAGGGCAGGTGAAGCTGCTGCGCGTGCTCGAAGCGCACGAGATCCAGCGCGTGGGCTCCGACGAGCCGATTGCGGTGGACACGCGCATCGTAGCCGCGACCAACCGGAACCTGCGCGAGCTGTCCGCCCAGGGACAGTTTCGCGAGGATTTGTTCTACCGCCTGAGCGTCATTCACGTCACGCTGCCCGCGTTGCGCGAGCGCCGCGACGAAATTCCCTTGCTGATCTCGTGGTTCGGCGACGAGGCGGCCAGTCAGCTCAAGCGCCGCCCCGTGAAGCTCACCCCCAAGCTGCGCGATTTCCTGCTCACCTATGCGTGGCCGGGCAATATCCGCGAACTGCGCAACGTCGTCTACCGGCTGTCGTGCCTCGCGGGCGACACCGCCGACCTCGAACATCTGCCCGACGATATCCGGCCCGTGACCGGGCCTGGGCCTGCGATTGCGGCCTTGCCCGAAGTCGATGGGCACGGCTCGCCGCTCTCGCTCAGCGACGCGAAGCGCGCCGCGAGCGACGAAGCCGAGCGCGCCTTTCTCGAGCGCGGCCTGCATGAAACCGGCGGCACCGTGGCGGAACTGGCGCGCCGCTGCGACATGAACCGCTCGCATCTACAGATGCTGCTCAAGAAGCACGGCATCCACTCGAAGGATTTTCGTCATGCGGACAAGACGGATCGCGAAAAGGAATCCTGAACGCGAACACGCGAGCCAACGGCTGGGTGCTTCACGGTGACACGACGGCGGGATTCACCAGCGTATGATCCGCGGCGTCGAGGTCTTCGACCCGGATGACGATCGCGGTGATGTTGTCGCGCCCGCCCGCCTGCAAGGCCATGTCGACGAGCGTATCGGTCGCGAGCTGGCAGTCGCCGCCTTCGAGCGCGCGCGCCATCTCGGCCGCCTGCACTTCGTTGCTGAGGCCGTCGCTGCAAAGCAGAAAGCAATCGCCGTCGCGCACGGCGAGATGGCCTTCGTCGAGATCGAGCCAGTTCGCGGCGCCGACGGCCCGCGTGATCAGATGCTGCGAGGGATGGTGGCGCGCCGCTTCGGCGCTCAGGTGCCCCTGTGCCTGAAGCTCGGCCACGTGGCTGTGGTCGGTCGTGAGCGGTTCGAGGCGTGCGTCGCGATAGAGATAGAGGCGGCTGTCGCCCGCCCACAGCCACCCGCATTCGCGCCCGCTCGCCATCAGCACGGCAACCGTGCTGCCGATCACGCGCACACGCCGCCGCGCCGCTTCCTCGCGCAGTTGCTGGTTCACCGTTTGCAGCGCGCTGCAAGCGGCGCTCTTGATGGCGGCAAGCGAGTTCGATGCCGCAGGCGCACCGAGCGCGCTGAGCGCACCAGGCGCACCGAGGGCACCAAGCGCACGCACGATCGTCTGGCTGGCGAGGTCGCCCGCCGTATGACCGCCCATGCCGTCGGCCACGGCCCAGAGGCCCTGCGCTGGCAGATCGAGACACGCGTCCTCGTTGAGCGCCCGCACGCGGCCCACGTCCGTGCGCGACGCCGAGGTCCACATCAATCCGGCTGTCACGATCGTGCCTCCTTAGGTAAGCAGACCCTATACAGCAGACCCGCAGACCCCTTATACGAGACCGTGGTTCTTGCCGTTCTGGCCCACGCCCACCGTCACGTTCGAATTGGCCCCGGAGTTGGTCACGTCGAGCATCTGATACTGATTGACGACCTGGTTCGCGTAGAACGTGTTGTTGGTCTGATAAAGATTGATGACGGGCCCGAACGCGGAGGGCTGTTCGGGCTGGTACGGCTGAATCCAGCCGAACACCCACGGCGCACCCGCGCCCCGGATGAACGACATCGCCTTGTGGTCGATATCGCGTTGCAGGTGAAGGTCGGTGATCGCGAGCGAGGTCATGGTGTTCTCCATCCAGATGATGGCCGCGAGCGCGCGGCTGTGCGCCCATACCGTGCAAGCATCATGCCAGTGCGGAGCGCGCGCCCGCGCTGGGCGAGCCATATCGCTGCATATCGCTGAGAGCCCTGCTGGACGAGGCGCTTGGGGACGCTTCTGGGTGCCCGAGCGTTCTGTGCATGCTAGTGCCACGTGACCCCATTGCGCAATGGTCATCGCCGCGCCAACACCTGGACCTCGCAACGTTGTCAGGACTCCGACACTTGTGGCGTTCCGCTCCAGCTGAGAGATTGGAGGCGAACTGGTGGATCGACGCAAACAGATCTGAGGCGAATTCGTTGGCGACCGGCTAACAGGCCGTCGCCAGCGTGGCGTGCGCTTTCCCGCAAAGCCTTATGCGGCCGTGGGCGAGCGCCTTGGCATGGCTGATGCAGGATAGTTGGCAACCGGCAAACCGTATAGCACCACGGGAAGCCCTCAACCAGCCAGACGGACTCAGCCATGTGCCTCGACCTTCAACCGACGAATAGCAGCGCAGACATCAGCGCCGCCGGGGACCTGCCGCTTGGCGCCCATCTCGTCTCGCGTCGCGCGGGCTACAGCCATCACGGCATCTATGTTGGCGCGGGCCGGGTCGTCCACTATGCGGGTCTGTGCACGTCGCTGCATCGCGGCCCGATCGAAGAAGTCTCGCTCGAACGCTTCGCGGCCGGTCATGAAGTTTCCGTCGTCGCGCATCCGTTTGCCGCGTATGCGGGCCGCGCAGCCGTCGCGCGGGCGCGCTCGCGTCTGGGCGAAGACCACTATCGCCTGCTGACCAATAACTGCGAGCACTTCTGCACGTGGTGCGTGGACGGCAAGGGCCGCAGCGAACAGGTCCGCACGTGTTTCGCCCATCCGCTTGCCGCCATTGGCGTTGTCAGCGCGCTGGTTCGCGCGCGCCGCGCTCAGGCGCACCGCGATGCGTTCGCCCTGCTGGCGGCGTGATCGTCGTGTTCGGATTCCGCTATCGCTCCGTGTTTCGGAGATCGTCATGAACCCCACCGGATCTTCACTGCGCGTTCTCGTCGACAAGTGGCTCGCGCCGAACGACTATGTGCACGCGCGCGTGGTGCGCTTTAGCCGCATGCAGGACAACCGGCTGCGCTACGTTTGCGTCGAGGCCGTTCATCCCGCGCGCACGATTGCAATCTTCTTCTTCCGCCACGGCGATGGTTCTTGGTGCGTATTTCCTCAGGCAACTCATCGTCCGGCCATGATGACGCGCGCCGCATGATCCGGTGCATGACCCGCCGCATGACACGCCGCGTGTCCCGTTTGGCGGGGCACGCGGCGGCGTATCGGTGGGTGGTGAGACAGGCGGGGAATCAGCGTAACAGCGTGGGGCGCGGCGGTACCGCAGTGACGGGTGCCAGCCCGCGCGGCGTTGGCACGCCCACGACGCCCACGTGCAGCCCGATGAACGGCCGCGGCGCGAGCAGCGCTTCGTGCGAGACGATGCGTGCGCCGCCGGTGATCGCGGCCATCGCCTCTTTGTCCAGATCGACGCTTTCGGGAAGATCCTTGATGACGAGAATACCCATGGTCTGCTCCATGAGAGCGCAAGCAAAGGGAAAAGGCAGCACGCCGGTGCAAGCGCCAGCGTGCCTGTGTGATTGTGTGCTTATGTGATTGTGAGCGCGCGCCGCCAGGTCTTCAACAGGGTTTTCGAAAGGCGCGCAGCGCCTCGCATTCGGTGCACGTGAAAACGCAGACGGGACCCCGCACCGTCTGCGTTTTATGGCGTGGAGCGTCGGCTAAAGCGTTACTCCCGTGCTCGCGTATTGCGAGGGATCGACCTTGAGATTCAGCGGCCCGAAGCCCGCGCCGATATAACCGATATTGTTGAGCGCGGCGACGTTGACCACCTGAATCTGTTGAATGTTCTGCTGGATAGTCGGCGAGACGTTGATGCTGGCAATCGGACCGTAGCCATTGGCTGGGTAGTTGGCGCCGCCGCGCACGGCAATCATGGCGCGGCGATCGAGTTCGGTGCCGGGGGCCAGCTCGCGAATGACGATGGAAGACATGGCAAGCCTCCAATAGTGAAAACAGGTGAATCGGAACCGGCGGGCGCGATGCATCGATCGAGCGTGTTGCAGTCGTCCCGCCGCGGCGCGATCAGAAGTTGATCGTGTTGTGGGCGTTCTGCACGGGGTTGACCGTCGACTTGATGCCCGACGCGAACGCGACGTCGTTGCCCGTGTTGCTCACGATGCTGTTGGTCTGGCCGATCAGCTGTTCGGCGCTGAAGGTGGTGGTGTCGACCTTCACGCTCGGCGTGGGGTAGTAGACGGGCCAGAGGCCCAGGTGGCCGCCGCGCACGGCGCTCATGGCGCGGCGGTCGAGTTCTTGGGTGGCGCTCAGGTCGGCGATCATCAGCTTGCTCATGACAGTTCTCCAGAAGGGCAATACGGGGGTGGGTAGTTGAGCTGCAGTGTGTTGCGGGCTCGGTTCTCTTAATGCACAGGATGTGCCAGCGCCGTGGCGCTCGCCGCACAAGACGCGAGCGCCTTGACTGACGGGCCCTGGCGCGCTCGCGCGCCATGCAGGGCAGCGTGCGCGGGCGGCGGCGCAGATGGTCCGCGCCCAACAGAGCGCTGCAAAGGCGTTGGGTTCGCAGCAACACGCGATGCATTTCGCCCGCGTTGCGGCCGCCCCGCATAGTTCAGGCACCGATTGCGCTGCGCGTTGCGGCAGACTAATCTCCCGTCAGACAGGGCGAAAACGCTGCGCGCGCAGCGTGGTGCTGCTCAACGCAAGCGCAAATTCAGCGGCGCCGGCCAGCCCGAAGCTGAGTTGAAGGCAGACGAATGATGAGCCTTTCGCAGCTGATCCAGACGTTCCAGAGCGGGACGCTTTCACGCGAGGCGTTCTACTCCGAGATCGACCACATGCTCGCGGTTGACGCGGCCAATGGCGCTCGCCTGCGCGAAGCGATGGACGCGACGCAGACGGTCCGTCCGCTGCCCGATGCCGTCTACACGGAAGTCCTCCGGCGCATCGAACGCCGCCAGGACAGCACGGCGACCACCAGCGACGAAACCCGCATCCAGGAGAGCCCTTCGGTGGCCCGTGCGCAGCCGGCGCGCGCCCCCCAGACGCCCGACGAGCAAGAGCACATCAAGGGCATTGGCGACACGCTCAATGGGCGCTTCGTGCTCGAAGAATGTCTTGGCGTGGGCGGCATGGGCACGGTCTACAAGGCACTCGACCTGCGCAAGCTCGAAGCGTCCGACCGCAGACCGTACATTGCGATCAAGGTGCTCAACGTGCAGTTTCGCGGCCAGCCGACCTCGCTGATCGCGCTTCAGCGCGAGGCCCGCAAGGCGCAGACGCTCGCGCACCGGAACATCGTCACGGTGTACGACTTCGACCGCGATGGCCCGCTCGTCTATCTGACGATGGAGTATCTGTGCGGCAAGCCGCTCAGCAAGGTGCTGCGCGCGCAAGGCTTTGCGGGCATGCCATTCGAGCAGGCGCGGCCCATCATCGCCGGGATGGGGCAGGCGCTTGCGTATGCGCACGAGCGCGGCTTCGTGCATTGCGACTTCAAGCCCGCCAACGTCTTTCTCACCGATAGCGGCGACGTCAAGGTGATCGACTTCGGCATTGCCCGCGTGTTCCAGCGGCCCGAGGAAGACCCCGACGTGACCGTATTCGATCCGGCGACGCTCGGCGGCATCACGCCCGCCTATGCGAGCCCCGAGATGTTCGAGCATCGGGAGCCCGACCCGCGCGACGATGTCTACGCGCTCGCCTGCGTGACCTACGAACTGCTCACGGGCACGCATCCGTTCAAGCGCAAGTCGGCGACCCAGGCGCGCAGCGAGAAGATGCGCGCCGAGCGGCCCCAGGGGCTCGATCGCACCCAATGGCGCACGTTGAGCGCCGCGCTGTCGTTTGACCGGGCCGCGCGCACGGCGAGCATCAATCAGTTTCTCGAGGGCATGGGCGCGCACGCGCACGCGCCGGCGTTTGCTGGCGCGCGGATGGGTGCACGGATGGGTGCACGGGTGGGTGCGCGGGTGGGTGCCTTAGGCGCGGGCGCCATCGTGCTTGCCGCAGGCCTCTGGATTGGCTACCGCGCGCTATCCGGCAATGAAGCGCCGCATGCAAGCGCTTCCAGTACCGCCGCGCCCATGAACGCGGCCCCGTCGGCCGCCGTGGTGGCGAATGCCCCTGCCGCAAGCGCGGCGGCGCAAACACCCGCAGCAAGCACCACCCTGGTGGCCGCCGTGCCTGGCGCGGCGGCGCTGGCTACGCTTGATTCGACGCTCTCGCGTATCCCGTGCTCGGCGCTGACGGCGTCGCTGCCGGCGCAGGCGCTCCAGGTCCGGGGCTTTGCCAGTGCCGGCGACGGCATGGCGCGCATGCGCGACGCACTCGCGCAAATACCGGGTGCACAGGGCGCGAGGCTTGACGTGAGCGCCATCGAAAACCACAACTGCGAGGTCGTGAACGCGTTCGCGCCGTACTGGCGCGCCAATCGACAGGCAGGCGGCGAGGCGACGATCCACACGCGGCCGCTGGACGCGCAACTCATGCAGGGCAGCCCGCTCATCGTCGACATCACCACGCCGCACTATGACTCGTATGTCAACGTGGACTATTACGCGCTCGACGGCAGCGTCGTGCATCTCGTGCCGAGCAATCACGAGCGCGATAACCAGGCGCCGCCGGGTTTTTCGGCGACGGTCGGCAGCGCGGGCGACTGGATTATCGACAAGCCGTTCGGGACCGAGATGGTTGTGTTGCTGATTACGCCTGCGCCGCTGTTCGATGCGCTGCGTCCGGCGTCGGAACCGCGTGCGGTGTATCTCGCTGCTGTTGAACAGCAGTTGAAGCAGATGGAAGTGCGCTACGGTAGCGCGCACATTGCTGCCGATTTTGTGCAGATTAGGACGCGGGCGCGTAGCAATTGATTTTCGCGCTAGCGATTTGGAGATTGCAAATGCACGAGGCGCGTTTTCGTTCGCGTTCTCCTTCGCGCTCTCCTTCGCGTTTCCTTGTTTTCGTGTCGGTCTATTAGCGTTGCCCCTGTGCGGGGCGGCACCTACTTTTCTTTGCAGCGGCAAAGAAAAGTAGGCAAAAGAAAGCCGCTCAAACCGCCAGTGTGACGCCGTCCACCTCTTGCCCATTATCGAAGTGGTTCCGGGGCATCCGTCACCTCGCACCTTCAAACGTAGTGACAAAGGACTCATTCATCCCGCTGCTCGCTACGCGCGCAGCGGTCGGGTCCGCACGGGAAACCAAGGGTCTGCCTGGGCATTCGGGTACGCATGCACCCATCGATGCGCATGTACTCCATTGGTTTGGGGTTATGCCCCACGGCGCGCGTAGCGCCGCCGGAGGTATGAGTCCTTAGTCACTCTGTTGTAGGGCGCGTGGTGACAGACGCTCCGGAACCGCTCCGATAATGGGCAAGTGGTCCACTGCATCACACTGGCGGTTTGAGCCGCTTTCTTTTGCCTACTTTTCTTTGCGGCTGCAAAGAAAAGTAGGTGCCGCCCCGCACAGGGGCAACACTAATAGACCACCGCGAACACAAGGAAACGCGAAAAACCAGGAACAACGAAAAAAACCCCGACCAATCCCGCCCCCCAAAAGCGTGCATTTAATTACCTAACGAAGAGTTCGGAAGAATTCGCCCCGGCCGAGAAACGCCACGGCCCGCCGGGCCGGCACGAGCAATGCTCCAGTCAGCGCGCGGCGAATCACGCGGGCGACGCCCGCCCGAAGGCGCTTGCATCCATCAGCAGTCACGCCGGGAGGCATTCATGTCCAATTCCAAAGGTTCATCTTCGTTGGAGGTCTCCGTCGACGCCGGGAGTTATCGCGTTTCGCGGCCCGAAAACCCGCAGCAGGTCATCGATCAGTTGCACAAGCACAAGATCGAAATCGTCGACCTCAAGTTCACCGATCTGCCCGGTCTCTGGCAGCACTTCTCCATCACGCTGCCCGAGGTGCACGAAGGGCTCTTTGCCGATGGCATAGGCTTCGACGGTTCGTCGATTCGCGGCTTCCAGGAAATTCAGGAATCCGACATGCTGCTCAAGCCCGATCCCACGACTGCGTTCATCGACCCGGTGAGCGAGACGCCCACGCTCTCGCTGATCTGCGATGTGGTCGATCCCGTGCTGCATCAGCCCTATTCGCGCGATCCGCGTCACATTGCGAAGAAGGCCGAGGCTTATCTGCGGCAGACCGGCATTGCCACGACCTGTTACTTCGGGCCCGAGCTCGAGTTTTTCATCTTCGATTCGATTCGCTTTGGCCAGGACGCGCACAGCGGCTACTACTACCTCGATTCCGCCGAAGGGGACTGGAATACCGGCCGCGACGAAGGCGCATATGGCGGCGGCAATCTCGGCTATAAGTCGCGCTTCAAGGAGGGCTATTTCCCGGTGCCGCCGCACGACACCTTGCAGGACATTCGCTCGGAAATCGTGCTGTTGCTGATGCAGGCCGGCGTGCAGGTGGAAGTGCATCACCACGAGGTGGCAACGGCGGGGCAGAACGAAATCGACATGCGTTTTTCCACGCTCACGCGCATGGCCGACAACGTGATGATCTACAAATACATCTGCAAGAACGTGGCGCGCCAGCACGACAAGGTGGCGACCTTCATGCCCAAGCCGCTCTTCGCCGACAACGCGAGCGGCATGCATTGTCATCAGAGCCTCTGGAAGGACAACGAGAATCTGTTCTACGACGCGCACGGCTGGGCGCTCACGTCGGCGTTGTGCCGCTGGTACATCGGCGGCCTGCTCAGGCATGCGCCGGCGCTGATGGCGTTTTGCGCGCCCACCACGAACTCGTATAAGCGGCTCGTGCCGGGCTACGAAGCGCCGGTGAATCTGGCCATGTCACAACGCAACCGCTCGGCGGCGGCGCGCATTCCTACGTACTCGGATTCGCCGGCGGCGCGGCGCGTGGAGTTTCGCTGTCCCGATCCATCGGCCAATGCATACCTCGCATTCGCGGCGATGCTGATGGCGGGCCTCGACGGCATCGAAAACAAGACCGATCCGGGCGATCCGCTCGATGTGAACATCTACGATCTGCCGCCCGAGAAAGCGAAGGACGTGCGCCAGGTGCCCGGTTCGCTCGATGAAGCGCTCAAGGCGCTGGAAGCCGACAACGAGTTTCTGCGCAGAGGCGATGTTTTCACCGAAGACGTGATCGACACGTGGCTCGAGTACAAGAAAAAGCGCGAGATCGACGCGATCCGGATGAGGCCGCATCCTTGGGAGTTCTATCTGTACTTCGATGTCTGATGCCTGCAAGTGAATCCAGGCAGCGTCATGGCGCCGGCGTTACACTAGGATGATTATTCGGATCGCGGCGACAGGAGGACACCATGACTGACCTCGGCCCGGAAAGCACATTCAGGGGGTTGCCTCTGACTCCGGAGCAGGATGCGGAGGTGAGGCATTACATCAAGGTGAAAACGCAGCATCACCTGCCATGGGATACGCCCGAATTGCGCGCGATGATCAGGGAGATGATCCGGCCCCCTGAGGTTGTCGACGAGGACTCGGAACTGGAGGCCGACGACGCGCGGGCGACCGCCGAGCGCGCAAGGGCTTCCATTGACGAGGAACTGGAACCGTTCGAGGCGAACGAGGAATGGCACGCGGCCGTCGACTCGGAAAACATGAAGCACCCCAAGGGATGAGCCGGCGCGCGCCACGTTGCCGGTGCGGGATTGATGGGAGGAGTGGGGCGAGCGTTGCCAGGGAAGGTCGAAAAACGGGATTCAACCCGCTTCGAATAGAATGGGCCGATCCAGCACCAAACGGAGACCACTGTGGCCGAATTCCCTCCCTCCAACAAAGAACCCGTTGCGCAAGGCGCACGCACATCGGTCTCGCGTCGTGCGAAGTTTTGGGTCATCTGCGCAGGCATTGTTATTTTGCTCGCGAGCCTGTTGGTGGTCTTCAGCCCATTTCGGGAAAAGCTGGATGAACGGGCGCTAGGCGAGCTGGGATTTTTCACGGGCGCGTGCATTGACGCTGGCGATTCGGCGCTCACCCGCGAGTCCGGATGCCTGGCACTGCGGGCCAAATCGACATTGACGACGGCTCAGCTCGCCGCCGCGGTTCCGCATTTGGCCAGGATTCACCGCAAACTCGAGTTGAGTCTCGCGGACTCCACGGTCGACAACATCGACTCGCTGAAAGACCTGGACGATGTGGAATCGCTCGACCTCACGGGCACGCCGGTCTGGAACATCGACGCGCTAAAGGACCTGCGCTCGCTGAAAAGACTCGTGATACACCGCACTCAGGTCCAGAACATCGATGCGGTCAAAGAACTGACGAGTCTGCAATCGCTCAATCTCTGGGAGACCCGCGTGTCGAATCTCGACGCGCTGAAGGACTTGACCGACCTGCGGCAACTCGATCTGCGCGATACGCAGGTTCGCGACCTCGATACGCTGGCGAAGCTGCCTCACCTGGAAGCACTCAAACTGGGTGGCGCGAGAAACGTCAGGAATATCAAGCCGCTCGGTCAGTTGACCACGTTGAAACTACTCGATCTCAACGAGACACAAGTCGAGCGCCTCGACCCCTTGAAGGATCTGCACGATTTGCAGGCGCTCTATCTCGCGAATACGCCCGTCCGCGACATCGATGTGCTGGCGGACATGCCCGACCTGAAGACGCTCGTGCTCGACGGCTCCAAGGTCGAGGATATCGACGCGTTGCGCGGATTGCTCCAGTTGGACACACTCGTTCTTGCCCGCACGCCCGTCACGAATATCGACGCGCTGAAGGGCCTGACGAGCCTGCAAAGACTCAATCTCTCCGATACCAGCGTCGAAAACATCGATGCACTGAGCAATCTCAAGGGCCTTCGAACGCTCAATCTGTTTCGCACCGAGGTTCGGGACATCGATGCGCTGAAGGGGCTCAAGGGTCTGCGAGAGCTGTATCTCGCCAACGCGCCGGTCAAGGACGTCGACGTACTGAAGGGCCTGACCGGGCTGCGGGAACTCGTTCTCTATGGCACCAAGGTCACCAATGTCGACGACCTCAAAACGGCTTTACCCAACACCCGAATTGTCTGGTGATCGGCCGGCGACTACCCGACTTCCAGGCACGCAAATTCTGTTTTCTTTCACACACTCATTCCGGCCGCCAGCCACTACAGTTTAGTTATCGGGAATCGACCTGCACGTTGGACCCGCCATCGCTTGATTGCCGTCCCAAGGTGTGAATGCCATGAAACACTCCCTCGGTGCGCTAGTGCTTGCGTCTGCGCCTCTCGTCGCGTGGGCGCAAACGCCCTTCCTCTATTCGCATAGCGCGATCGTCTACGACGTCGGGAGCGGCAAGGTCCTGCTGGAAAAGAACGCCGACGACGCCCAGCCGATTGCCTCGCTCACCAAGCTGATGACCGCCATGGTGGTGTTGGACAGCGCCCAGCCGCTGGGAGACAGGGTGAGCGTCGACGATGACGACATCGACCGGCTCAAGCATTCCGGGTCGCGCCTGCCGACGGGTGTATCGCTGGAACGCGCGGAGATGCTGCGGCTCGCGCTCATGGCGTCCGAGAACCGCGCGGCGTCTGCGCTGTCGCGTGCGTTTCCGGGCGGCCAGCCCGCGTTTATCCAGAAGATGAATGAAAAGGCGCGCGCGTTGCAGATGGCCGCTACGCACTTCGACGATCCAAGCGGGCTCTCGCCGGACAATCTCTCGACGGCACGCGATGTCGTGAAGATGGCGGCCGCCGCATCGCACTATCCATTGATTAGCGAAGACACGACGCTTCCCCGTTACGAAGAGCAGATCGGCGCGAGGACGCGCTTCTATCACAACACCGACCCGCTCGTCCGCTCAGCCGATTGGGACGTGCTGGTCGCCAAGACCGGCTATACCCGCGAGGCGGGACGCTGCATCGTGGTCGATGCCAACATGCCAGGCGGCCAGGTGATGATCGCGCTGCTCGGCTCGCAAACATCGTGGGGGCGCTCGGCGGACCTCGTCACGATACGCCGGTGGCTGAACGGCGACGAAACGCCGACCGTCGCGCCGCACTGGTACGCAGACACGCGGCTGCATCATCGCCATTCGATGCTCGCGCGTTCGCATCGCGTCAATGTGCGGTTCGCGTCGTACCGGAACGCTCCAGCGTCCGGCGCGCATCGGCAGACCTTGAGGCATCATGCGGGCAAGCGCGAACACCGCACGCTCGTTGCCTCTTCGGCTTCATGATGCTTCGCGTCAGGGGCGCGCCTACGCCTGGCCCGCCCCATGTTCCGAGTCTGCCGAATCTGCCGAGCCGGCCAATGCGAGCGCCAGCCTCGCCCCGACCTCGGCATTGTGTTTCACGAGCGCGATATTGGTCGCCAGGCTGCGGCCACCCGTTAGCGCCTTGATGCGCGCGAGGAGGAAGGGTGTCACGGCCTTGCCGGTGATGCCTTGCGCCGTGGCCTCGGCTAGCGCCTGCCGGGTCAGGGTCTCGATCTCTTCGCCCGGCATCGCCGCTGCTTGCGGCACCGGCGTGCTCAACACCACCCCGCCCACCAGGCCCAGGTCCCACTTGGTGCGGATGAAGCGTGCCTGGTCCGCTGCGTCGTCCAGCCTGAAATCGGCGCGATAGCCGCTGTCGCGCGTGTAAAACGCAGCGAAATTATCCTGCTCGCAACTGAGCACCGGCACGCCGTGCGTTTCCAGATACTCCAATGTGAGCCCGATATCCAGAATGGATTTCACGCCGGCACAGACCACGGCCACCGATGTTCTCGCCAACTCCTGAAGATCCGCGGAGATGTCAAAGGTTTCCGGCGCGCCCCGATGTACGCCTCCAATGCCTCCGGTGACAAAGACCTCGATACCGGCCAGGGCGGCGCATATCATCGTGCCGGCCACCGTCGTGGCGCCGAGGCCGCCGCTGGCGAGCACCGCTGGCAGATCGCGACGGCTGACTTTGTGTACTTGCACAGCGCTGCCGAGCAGCTCCAGGTCGTCGTCGGCAAGACCGATGCGGATTCGGCCGCCGATGCATGCAATCGTCGCGGGTTCGGCGCCGAGGTCGCGCACCAACGCTTCTACTTCGCGCGCGGTGCGGACGTTCTCGGGGTAGGGCATGCCGTGCGCGATGATGGTCGACTCCAGCGCGACTAGCGGGCGACCGGCGGCCTTCGCCGCGGCGACTGCGGGACTGAGCGTCAACCAGGTGTGTGCGAGGTTTGCGGCCATGTTCGTGGGCCTCTGGGTGTGTTGAGCGTAAGTATGCAGGTCAGGCCTTCGTAACGGACTTCCGGTCGTTTCGGAGGTGTCGATACTCGTGCCACGTGAGGGCGATAATCGCGACGTCCAATAGCGTCAATAGCAGCAGCCATATCGAATGCGTGAATGTAAACCGGTAGACCTGGTAGGCGATAAACAAGCCGAAGACGCCGATCGAAACAGGAAAATACCCGAGTTTCTCCCTCAGCAAACCGATGATCAGCCACAGCTTGATCACGCCGTGTCCGAGCAGGTAGATCGCCGCGAATCGCTGGGTATTGACAGAAAGATGCTGCGCGGTGTGAAGCAGAAAGTTGGCGACGAAATCGTGCGGGTCTTCGGCGAACTCGTCCCGAGTGACCCAAAGCACGAACGTCAGCACAAGCCGCTGCGGAACGAACCAGGTGGCTGCGCCGGCAACGATTTCCGAAAGCGCAAAAATTGCCTTGAACCACAGGCTCAATTCGAACATCAGGTGGATTTTGTTCTCGTCGAGAAACGTCTTCAGGGTGATCAAGAGAAACGCTCCATGTAATGACGCGTGTCGAAAATAGACGAGTCGGTGTCGGAACCGTACAAGCCCGAGTAGCGCGATTGATCTAAGGTGATGAACCTCTTATCCGATCGTCTGGAGCTGATATGTCCGATTTCATCACCGTTTTGCGCAAAACCTGCCCGACTCCGGTCGTTGACGCCACCAAGTGGAAGCGCATCGGCGGCGATCCGCACACCGTGAACCTCAACGCTTACCTCTCCAAAGACGGCAGCAAGATCATGGGCACCTGGATCTGCACACCGGGCAAGTTCGAGGTGAACTACGAGAAATGGGAATACTGCCACTTCCTCGACGGTTACTGCATTATCACGCCGGAAGGCGAGGAGCCGGTGCACCTGAAGGCTGGCGACGTGTTCGTGATTGAACCCGGCATGAAAGGGACCTGGGAGGTGGTGGAGACGGTGCGCAAGTACTTCGTCTTCGCCTGAGTCGCGACATACCAGGCCGCACGGGGATGCCAGGAACAGGCGATGCGCGATTAGTAGGGCGATAAGGGAGGTCGCCGGTGAGTCGCATTTTGTTGGTGGACGACGATGCAAACGTGCGTCAGTCGCTGGGCGCAGTGCTCGACGGCGCAGGCCACACTGTGACGGTGGCCAGCGACGGCCGCGAAGCGCTGCGGCTTGCGGTTGCACGGCATCCGGACGTGATTGTCTCCGACATCACCATGCCCGTGATGGACGGGGCAGCCATGGTTCAAAAAATCAAGGCCGTTCCGGGCTTTGAGCGCATCCCGGTGGTCCTGATGTCCAGCAAGACGACGGTCCCGCCTGTCCCCGTCGCGCGTATGCTGAGAAAGCCTTTCGACCCGGCAACATTGCTCGTTCTGCTCGATAAACTTACCACCCAACTCACCAGCCACGAGGCACGCAATAAGCCGGCTTTATCGGGGCGTCCGAAGGATAGAACGCGAAAATCGGAACGGCCGCCAGTTTGCGAGGTATGCGAGCTCGATCTCGCCACGATCGATTTGCTCGAAACTCGAATTCGTCGAGGCTTCGTTCTCGTTCACGAACAGGAAGAGCGCTTGCGCACGCTTCGCGCCAAGGGTGCGGATACGTCGCTTGCCGAAGCGCTTTACAGCGCCCTCACGAATGGCCTGGACTCGATGCTTGGATACATCCGTCTGCGTCTTGTGTTGAGCGCCGACGCTTTGCTGATGGGTCGCAGCGGCTAGCGCGGACACCGACAATGGCGAGGCGTTCAATTCAGTATGACGCGATGCGGGAGGCGGTATGCATGTGCGAAAAGGTTTTGCCGGGTGCGTGGGCGATACGCCGCTTATCAGACTGGCCGGGATCAGCGAGGAGACCGGCTGCGAGATTCTCGGGAAAGCCGAGTTCATGAACCCGGGCGGCTCCGTCAAAGACCGTGCCGCGCTCTATATCATTCAGGATGCCGAACAGCGCGGAGAACTCGGGCCCGGGGGCACCGTGGTGGAAGGCACAGCGGGCAATACCGGCATCGGTCTTGCCCATATTTGCGCGGCTCGCGGCTATCGCTGCGTGATCGTGATTCCGGAGACGCAATCCCCCGCAAAAATGGAGCTTTTGCGCGTTCTGGGCGCTGAAGTCCGCGCGGTGCCGGTGGCCCCGTACAAGGACCCGAACAATTATCAGAAGATCGCGGGAAGGCTCGCCCAAGAACTGGATGGCGCGATCTGGGCGAACCAGTTCGACAACCTGGCCAATCGCCAGGCGCACTACGAGACGACTGGGCCTGAAATCTGGCGCGATACCGCTGGCACGGTCGATGCATTCGTTAGCGCCACCGGTACGGGCGGCACGCTTGCCGGCGTGGCACGCTTCCTGAAGGAACAGGATAGCAGTGTGCGGATCGTCCTCGCGGACCCGCATGGCAGTGGTTTGTATGGCTTCGTGAAAACCGGCGAGATTCAGGTCGAAGGCAATTCGATTACCGAGGGAATCGGTTCGAGCCGCGTGACGGCAAATCTCGAAGGCACGCCGATCGACGACGCCTACCGGATCGACGATCAATCGTGCGTCACGATGGTTTATCGGCTGCTGCGCGAGGAGGGGCTCTACGTGGGCGGCTCGACGGGCATTAATGTTGCAGCCGCTGTGCGGCTTGCACGGGAGATGGGGCCGGGGCATACGATCGTGACGCTGCTGTGTGATCGTGGCGAGTTGTATCGGTCCCGGCTTTTCAATCCCGAGTGGCTGAAGGAAAAGGGGCTGGTGGTCGCATAGGGGCTGGTTCGGGGTGCATGGTTTTTCGCGTTTCCTTGTGTTCGCGGTGGTCTATTAGTGTTGCCCCTGTGCGGGGCGGCACCTACTTTTCTTTGCAGCCGCAAAGAAAAGTAGGCAAAAGAAAGCGGCTCAAACCGCTAGTGTGACGCCGTCCACCTCTTGCCTGTGATCGAAGTGGTTCCGGGGCATCTGTCACCTCGCACCTTCGATGTTAGTGACAAAGGAGTCATTCATCCCGCTGCTCGCTACGCGCGCAGCGGTCGGGTATGCAGGGGAAACCAAGGGTGCTGCCTGGGCGCTCGAATACGCACATACAGCATCGATTCGTATGCATTCCTCTGGTTTTGGATTATGCCCCACGGCGCGCGTAGCGCCGCCGGAGGTATGAGTCCTTAGTCACTCTGTTGTAGGGCGCGTGGTGGCAGACGCTCCGGAACCGCTCCGATTAACGGCAAGTGGTGGACGGCGTCACACTAGCGGTTTGAGCGGCTTTCTTTTGCCTACTTTTCTTTGCCGCTGCAAAGAAAAGTAGGTGCCGCCCCGCACAGGGGCAACGCTAATAGACCACCGCGAATACAAGGAAACGCGACAACCCAGTCCCCCTAAACCGACTGCAAATATCTCCATATAATGATCCCAGCTGTCTGCGTAAACGCAGCCGCCAGTTCGAGATCCACCGCGGAGGGCGCTCGCGGCTTTTCAAAATACATAGCGAGCGATCCCACCAGATTGCCTTCCGATGTCTCGACCGGAAACGACCAGCAGCCGCGATAACCGAACTGTTGCGCGAGCCATGTCCATGACTGCCACCGCGGTTCATTGAGCACGTCAGGCGTAATGACAGGTTCGCCTATGGCCACCGCCAGTCCGCAGGCGAGCGACTCCGGGGAAATGCGAAAGCCATCCACGCAACGCGCGTAGGACGCCGTCATGCCAACGACATGGTGCAGGACGTTCCCATCCGCGATATAGAACGCGCATCTGCGGTCGTCATCCGCCTGGCTGACAAGCGTGCGAATCAATATTCCCAGCGACCGGTCGAGTGACGCGCCATTCATCGCCGCCTGAAACGCGTCTTTCTGGGCCGATAGCCAGGCCTGGTTACGGCGCAGCGCAACCTCGGCTCGCGTGCGCGCGGTGATGTCGGCAAACGTGATCGCCACGCCCGCGATAGCGCCTGCCTCCGACACGTAGGGATATATCTTTCTCAGGTAATGCTTGTTTTCGTTGTTGCGCACGGCGGCTTCGCGTGGTTCGGCGGCCTGGAGAACATCATCGATATCTTTCAGAAAAGCCCTGTCCTCGAACCGGGGGACGAGGTCCGCAATGCTACGTCCGACATCGCCTGTTTTCAGCGAAAACACCTCCCGCATGGCCGGGGTAAACCAGCGCAGCTTCAAGTCCTGATCCAGAAACAGCGTCATCACCGCGCCGGATTGCAGCACGCGGCTTTGCATCGCCAGTTGCGCGATGTTTTGCTGGAGCCGGATGTTTGCTTCGTTGAGTTCTTCGTTGCTTTCGTTCAGTTGCTCATTGGAGGCTTTCAGTTCTTCGTTAAGCGCCTGCAATTCTTCACGCGATGCCTCCAGTTCCTCGCGCGAAATACAGGCCTGATCTTTCCAGTCCACATTAACGGCACCGTCGGGGCTCGATCGCATGGCATGCGGGTCGTCCGCGTCGTCCGCGTCGGACCGTTCGCGTGCATGCGGTTCGCGTATGAACGTCACGAGCAACCGGTCCCACACATTGCTCGTTGACGTTTGCAGCGGCGTCAGGCGCACGCTCATCGAATCTTCGCCCGTGACGCGGTCGCGCAGATTCGTCAGCGTGAGCGGCTCGCGTTCGGCAAGCGCTTCCCGCACCGACAGGTGAAGATGCCCCGCCCACTGCTGCGGCACGAGGTCCGTCAGCTTGAGCGTGGGTTCGCCGGCGCGCGGGCTGAGGATGTTTTCCGTGTTGCCATAGATCCGCAGAACGCTGCATTCGTCGTCAATCAGCACGGACGGAATATCGAACCGTTCCCGGGCGACGCGAAGCGCGGATCTCGCCTGAGTTGCACGGCTCGACCCGGGGCGTTGCGATGTGATCTTCCGTTCGGGCCCGGGCATCGGACCCACTTTCCGGTAGATGTTCCATTGCCGGGAGACTGTCTCGAAGCCTTGACCATCGAGCTGGTAGGGTTCGCTTTTCCCGAGGAAAAGGAATCCGCCCATGCGCAACGCACCGTGGAGGATAGACAGCACGTCCTTGACCGTTTCCGGTTCCAGATAGATAAGCAGGTTCCGGCAGGTGACGAGATCGAGCGCGGAAAAAGGCGGATCCGAAATCAGATCGTGCGGGACGAATACGAGCTTTTCGCGCAGGAAGCGCTTTACACGAAGTGCGCCACCGGCCTTGTAAAAGTAGTGCGCGCGGCGCGCGGCCGGAATGGCTGCCAGCGCGTCTTCGCGAAAAAGCCCCCGACTGGCCGTCGCCACCAGTTCCGGGGCTGCATCGGTCGCGAAGATCTGGAAGTCGCGCTGTGCATTGTCCTCCTGAACGATTTCATCCAGAAGCATGGCGGCAGAGTAGGCTTCCTCACCGGTTGAACATGCCGGCGTCCACACCCGTATCGGCCGCTTTTCCGCATTCGTACCAACAAGGGGTGTCAGTACGCTTTCATGAAGTGCGCTCCAGGCTTCGGCATCGCGGAAAAATTCCGTGACGTGGATCGGAATGCCGCGCACCAGCGCTTCCAGTTCGACCGGATCATCTTCGACAAGGCAGGCGTAGTCGTCGAATGACCAGACCTTGCGCGTTTCCATGCGCTGCTGGATTCGCCAGAATAGCGGTGAGGGTTTGTACCCGCTCAGATCGAATCCGGCCTGCTGCCGGATCATGGCAATAATCCGGTTGAGCGTGCCCGACATGACACCTGCGTAGCCAGCCGAGCGCGCCGGTCTGGTGTAGCGAGGATCGGAGCAGGTCATGAGCTGTCGGGCGATGGCCCCCACGGGCAGGACATGATCGTGAATGCCCCGCTGTATCACCGCGAGCGGCATGCCGTCATGCAGGCACGTGAGCGGATCCTGCACGATGACGATGCCTCCGGCCTTGCGGATGCAGAGGGCCCCCGCCGTCCCGTCCATGCCCGTGCCGGAGAGAATGACGGCAATCGGACGCCGTCCCTCATGCAGCGCGAGGCTTTCAAGAAATGCGTCGATCGTGTCAATGCCAGGCCGCCGGCCACCGCCTTGTGCCGGCCTGGTGCGAAATACGCTGTTTTCGAGCGTCAGGATGTCATCGGGCGAGGGGATGTACACGCAGTTCGGCTCGGGCCGTGCCCCGTTGGTAGCGGCCCGGGTGGGCACGGGGGTCCATTTTGCGATCAGCGTGGCAAGACCACTGGGATGGCCGGGGGGCAGATGCTGCAACACAACAAGCGCAAAGGGCAAATTGGCCGGCAGCGCCTGAAACAGTTTTTGCAGCGCGATAATCCCGCCCGCGGACGCTCCGATTGCGACGATCGGCACATTCACCGGCTCCATTACCGGTTCCATTACCGGCTTCATTACCGGCTCCATTGGGGACGTTTGCAATTCGGCCATGACAGGCTCCCGCGATATCGCTCGATGCTGCATTCCGCTTTCGGCAGAAGCGATACGGCCTGGAGACGAGCGTACCGGCTTTTTCAGACTATGAGCCTGTTCTGGCCGCCTGTGAACCGAAAACCGAAGCAGCGGCGGCGGTGCTGTCCGGGCTGTTTCGACGCCAGAGCCCGGCTCCATGGAGCGGGAGTTTTACCCATTTCATTCGACGAATGGCGGATTCTCGAAAGTGTGATAGGGCGGCGGGCTGGCAACGGTCCATTCGAGTCCCTCGGCACCCTCCCACGGCAACGCGCCCGCGGGTTCGAGTTTCGCATGCTTGCCGAAATACACCGGCAGCGCGATGGCGAGCAGGAAATACACCTGAGCGAGCCCGAAGACGAACGCGCCAATCGACGCTACGCGGTTCCAGTCGGTGAACTGGCCGGCGTAGTCGGCATAGCGGCGCGGCATCCCGGCGAGCCCGAGAAAATGCATCGGAAAGAACGTGACGTTGAATGAAATCATCGTCAGCCAGAAGTGAATTTTTCCGCGCAATTCATCGTATTTCCATCCCGCCCATTTCGGCGACCAGTAGTACCAGCCGGCAAAGAGCGCGAATAGCGACCCGGCAACGAGCACATAGTGGAAGTGCGCGACCACGAAATACGTGCCGTGGTACTGAATGTCGATCGGCGCCATCGCGAGCATGAGCCCGGTGAGCCCGCCCATCGTGAACACGAAGATGAAGCCGATGGCGAACAGCATCGGCGTTTCGAAGCTGAGCGCGCCGCGCCACATCGTGGCGAGCCAGTTGAACACTTTCACGCCCGTGGGCACCGCAATGATCATCGTCGCGTACATGAAGAAGAGCTGGCCCGTGACGGCGAGCCCGACCGTGAACATGTGGTGCGCCCAGACCAGGAACGAAAGCACGGCGATGGACGCGCCCGCATAAACCATCGAGCTATAGCCGAAGAGCGGCTTGCGCGAGAACGCGGGCACTACCTGCGAGATGATCCCGAACGCGGGCAGGATCATCACGTAGACCTCGGGGTGGCCGAAGAACCAGAACACATGCTGATACATGACGGGCGAGCCGCCGCCCGCGGCGCTGAAGAAGCTGGTGCCGAAGTGCCGGTCGAACAGCAGCATGGTGACCGCGCCGGCCAGCACCGGCATGATCGCGATGAGCAGATAGGCCGTGATGAGCCACATCCACACGAATAGCGGCATCTTCATGATCGACATGCCCGGCGCGCGCAGATTGATGATCGTCACGATGATATTGATCGCGCCCATGATGGACGACGCCCCCATGATGTGAACCGCGAAAATCGTGAAGTCCATGCCGGGGCCCATCTGCTCGGAAAGCGGTGCGTACATGGTCCAGCCGGCCGCCTGGGCGCCGCCTGGCGTGATGAACGAGCCGAGCAGCAGCGCGCCGCCCACCGGCAGCAGCCAGAACGAGAAGTTGTTGAGCCGCGCGAACGCCATGTCGGGCGCGCCGATCTGCAACGGGATCATCCAGTTCGCGAAGCCCACGAAGGCGGGCATGATCGCACCGAAGATCATGACGAGCCCGTGCAGCCCCGTGAGCTGATTGAAGAACTCGGGCCGGAAGAACTGCAAACCGGGGGAGAACAGCTCGGCACGTATCGCGAGGGCGAACACGCCGCCCACGAGGAACATCGTGAACGAGAAAATCAGGTACAGCGTGCCGATGTCCTTGTGGTTCGTCGTGCGCAACCAGCGCGCGAGGCCGGCCGGCGGCCCCGCATGCTCATGCGCACGGTCGGCTGGGGTGGTCGCACTCATGATCGCTCCTCGGGCGTGGTTGCAGAGCGAGGAAGCGCATTGCGCGTGCCGGATCGCGTGCTTCGTGATCTGGTGCCTCGTGCGGCCCGGGAAGCCGGCACGCGCGATGCGCCCTGGTAAATGCTTCCAGAAAGCGGCTCAAAAAAGCGGGTGCACGATGAGCGAGAAACTTCCTGTGAATCCCTGCCTGCGCCGATCGGGCGGGCCCGGTCCTTTCGATGACGAGGACGGTGCGCCGCTCTGCGAGTGGCGCATCAAGCGCAATTGCTCCCTCACGCCGCGCCAGTCGCTGGGCGCCACGGTGCTGCTGATGGCGCTCGTGTGCGCCGTGGGCGGGGCGGCGGCGCTGGCTTTCGGTCTGTGGCTCGCATTGCCTTTTTCCGCGCTTTGCGTCGGCCTGGTCGGCGGCGCTTTTCTCGTCTATGCGCGGCACGCGACCGACGGCGAGCGCCTCACCTTCGCGCCGCCTTTCGTGCTGGTCGAAGTGGAGGAGCGCTGCCGGCGCACGCAATACCGGCTAAGCGCGGCCAGGTTCTCCGTCATGCTCGACGACGGCGATGCCGCGATCTGGCTTTCCGATGGCTGGCAGCGCATTGCCGTGGGACGTCAGTTGCCCCGTGCCGGCCGCGCGGAACTCGTGCGCCAATTGCGCCGCGTCGTGGCGGCGGGCGGTTGAGCCGGCCGCCGCGGGCAATCAGGTCTCGGGCATCAAGTCGCGCAGGACCTGCAGCAGCGCGGGGAAGTCGATGGGCTTGCTCACCTGGACATCGAATCCCGCATCGAGCGCCGCGCGCCGGTCCGCTTCGCGGTCGTGCTCCGTCACGGCCACGATGCGCACGTGCTGAAGCTGGCGATTGGCCTTCAGGCGCCTGGCGAAGTCGTGCGGGCCAGGGCCGTGAATCTCGGCCACCACGATATTCACAGGGTTTTTCTCCAGCGCCGCCAACGTCTGCGCCGCGTCTGCCGCAGTGACGATCGATGCGCCCTCGAGCTCCAGCAGCCTGCCAAGCGACGCAGCCACCTCGGGGTCTCTCATGGCGAGCATCATGCGCACGCCGGTGAGCGGATCCGTGGGCGGTGCCGACTCGCCTGGCGTGGCGCCGGACTCGGCCATCGACGGCAGCCATACCGTCATGGTCGCGCCATGGCCGTGGCCATCCGAATGCGCGGCCACGCGGCCGCCATGCATTTCGACGAGCTGCTTGACGAGCGCGAGGCCAATGCCGAGCCCCGTCCTGGTACGCGCGCCCTGGCGATACATGTCGAACACGTAGGGCAGGTCCGCGGGCTCGATGCCGTCGCCGGTATCGATCACGTCGATGCGCACCATCGTGTTTTCGTGCTCGAGGCGCAGCTCGATGCGCCCGCCCGCGCTCGTGAACTTGATGGCGTTCGACACGAGGTTCCAGAGGATTTGCTCGCAGCGCGTGTGGTCGGCGCGGATCAGCGCGGGCTCGGATGCGCCGTCGAGCGTCATGGAAATCTGGCGCGCGAGCGCGTCGTTCTCCAGCGCCTGGCCGACGCCGCGCAGCGTCTGGGCAATGTCCACCTGATCGAGATCGAGCGCGAGCTTGCCGGTGCGCACCCGCGAGAGATCGAGCAGGTCGTCGATGATCTGCGCCTGATTGCGCACCGCCCGGCGAATGGCGTCCGCCGTTTCGCGCACGATGTCGATGCCGCGGGTTTGCGGCAGTCGCGGCAGCATTTCCGCCTTCATGCCGATGAGGTTGAGCGGATGCTTGAGCTCATGCGAGAGCACCGCAATGAAATCGTCCTTGAGCTGGCTCGAAAGCGTCTCGCGTTGCCGTTCTTTCTGCTCGTGCACGAGCGCCACTTCGCGCGCGTCATCGCATTGCTTGCGCTCGGTGAGATCGCGCACGATCTTGGCGAAGCCCTGGAACGAAGCGTCGGCGATCGGCGTGATGACGCCGCTGCACCAGACGCGGCGATGGTCCTTGGTCACGTGCCAGCGCTCGTCGTCGGCCCGTCCTTCGTGCGCGGCTATTTCGCGCTCGCGCGCGGGGACTTGCGCCTGGCGGTCGGCGCTCTCGTAGATCAGCGCGATATCCTCGCCAACCACCTCGTCTTCGGTAAAGCCGAAGATGCGCTCCGCGCCCGCGTTCCAGCTCACGATGCGCCCCGCCGGATCCTGCACGATGATCGCGTAATCATTGGTTGATTGCGCAACGAGTCGCAGGCGCTGCTCGCCGATGCGGGCCTGCTCCTCGGCCGTATGGCGCGCCGTGATATCGATGAGCGTGAGCACGGCGCCGTCGATGCGGTCGTCGGCGGTGCGGTAGGGCAACAGGCGCATCAGATACCAGCGGCCGTCCTGGCTTTGCAGCTCGCGCTCGATCAGCTTGAGCGTCTCGAACGCTTCCTTGACGTCCTCGGCCAGCGTCGGATGCTTGAGCGAATGCGTGACGTCGAACAGCGACCGGCCGATGTCGGAGTCGATCAGCTTGAAGATATGCGTGGCGCTGGGCGTGAACCGCTTGACCTGAATTTTCTTGTCGACGAAAACCGTGGCGATCTCGGTCGACACGATGATGTTCTGCAAGTCGTCGTTGGCCTTCGCGGTTTCCTCGACGCGCGCGTGCAACTCGGCGTTCACCGTCGTCAGTTCCTCGTTGACCGATTGCAGCTCTTCCTTGCTGCTTTCGAGCTCTTCGGTCGCCGAGCGCAGTTCCTCGTTGATCGCCTGCAGCTCTTCGTTCGATGCCTTCAGTTCCTCGACGGACGTTTCGTACTGTTCGATGGTGGTCGCGAGCTGCTCGCGGCTATGCTGCAATTCCTGTTCGAGCTGGATCAGCACCGGGTCCTCGCCCTTGTCGGCCTCGCCTTCCTCCGACATGCGCTCCTGGACCTCGTCGAACAACACGAGGAAAAAGTCGGCATTCACGCCGGGATCGTGGAATGGACGCACGGTCATGTTGATCCACGACGTGCGGCCGTCGCGCACCATCTTCACGCGCCGCGCCTCGACGCTCGCGCCGGTTTGCAGCGCGCGGAACAGCGTGGTGCGCAAGTCCAGCCGCAATTCGGGCACGACCACGGACATGATGTTGCTCGACGGTTCGCCGCCCGCGTGGCGCAGATATTTGCCGGCGTTATCCGAGAGATGCACGATGGTCGAATCGCGGTCGACGATCACGCTCGGCGGCGCGTATTCCTCCAGCACGCGCTGATGCAACGCGGAAAACGAGAAACCGCGCCGCTCGGGCGGCTGCGGCGCAGCCGCACCCGCGAGCGTGGACTGCACGTCCTCGGGCACCGCGCTCGATTGTGCGAGCGACGGGAAGGCCACGATCTGCTTCGCGCGATTGATGATCCTTCTCGCGCGGTAAATGCGGTGCTTCTTGTCGACGATCGCGAAGAGGTCGTCGGCGGCATCCGCGGATTCGGCCGAGCCGAGGAACAGATAGCCGTCGGGGCGCAGCGCGAAATGGAACAGTTCGAGAATCTGCCGCTGCACCGCACGATCGAGGTAGATCAGCACGTTGCGGCACGAGATCAGGGCGAGATGCGAAAACGGCGGGTCCCGCAGCAGGCTGTGGGCCGCAAAGAGAATGCGCTCGCGCACGGGCTTCGAAATGACATAGCGCGAGCCTTCGGGCGCGAAATAGCGGCGCAGCAGATCGCTGGGCACGTCGCCGGCGATGGAGTTCGGGTACGAGCCCGAGCGCGCGCGCATGATGGCCGTGTCGTCGATATCGGTCGCGAAGATCTGCGTGGCGGTCGCGGACCCCGCGGCGTCGCGCGCTTGCGCCATCAGGATCGCGATCGAGTAGGCCTCTTCGCCGGTCGAGCAGCCGGCGACCCACACGCGGATCTGCTCGTCGCTCGGGGCCGTGCGAAAGAGGTCCGGGATCACCGTGTGGCGCAGCACGTCGAACGCATCGCGGTCGCGAAAGAACTGCGTCACGCCGATCAGCATGTCCGCGAGCAGCGCCGTGGTCTCGTCCGGCGTATTGCGCAGGAAATGGCGGTAGCTCTCGAGATCGGGCAAGCCGTTCACCTGGAGGCGGCGCTCGATGCGGCGCAGCACCGTGGCGCGTTTGTAATGGCGAAAATCATGGCCGGTGCGCACGCGCAAGTGCATGAGAATGTCCTGCAGCACGCGCTCGGCGCCGCCACGCGGCGCTTCGGGCAGCGCCTCCTGGAGCTCGGCGCGATCGAGTGCGGGCAGGTTGATTCTTTGCGCGTTGTCCCTCAGCTCCAGCAGCCGCTTCGGCATGTCGGCCACGGGCAGCACGATGTCCACTTGCCCCGTGGTGATGGCGTGCTGCGGCATTTCGGGGTATTCGGCATCGTTGGGGTCCTGGGCGATCGTCACGCCGCCGGCTTCCTTGATGTGACCCAGCCCGAGCGCGCCGTCCGAGCCCGTGCCCGAAAGCACGATGCCCGAGGCGCGCGTGCCGTGCGCCTCGGCAAGCGTGCGGAAGAACTTGTCGATGGTGAGCTCACGCTCGCCATGCCCGGCCTGGGCGTTGACCTGCAAATAGCCGTCCGCGAGGCGCAACTGCTTGCCCGGCGCGATCACATAGACGTGGTTCTTTTCGATGAGCATCGCGTCGGTGACCTGCGCCACCGGCATCGAGGTGACCCGTTGCAGGATCTCGTCGGCGTGGCTCTCGTGCGTGGCGGACAGATGCAGAATGACGACGAACGCCATGTCCATCGAGTCAGGCACGTTGTCGAAGAAGTTGATCAGGGCAGGAACGCCGCCGGCCGAAGCGCCGATACCCACGACGGTCAAAGGCGTGCCGCCCGCATTGCTGGAGCCGCCTGAAGCGCTGCTAGTCATGTTGTCTGGTCCTTGCCGAACTTGCGGAGATCGATCTGGCCGTATTTTCGCTCAAAGCAGGCTCGACCGTCATCGATGGCCTTGTGGGCACGACGGGATATCGCTAGTTCAGGCACAGGCGGGCATAGCCGCGCAGGGAAGGGCGTGGTGAACTTCAATGCGGCGAATGCGGGGCGCCGCTCAGCCCATCGACCCGTCCGTCAATCGTCCGTCAATCATTCTGCGGCCCGAACCGTAGCCGCTCGTCAGCGCATCGAATCCAGGAGCACGGCATCGATTGCGTCGAGCCATGCGAGCAGCGTAGCGGCCTGCGGCTGCAACTGTGGCGCACTGCGAGCGGTGGTTTTCACGCGGGCGCGCCAATAGTCCGTCGACGTCACGACCGTGGCGTGCCGGCCGATTTCCCCATGCTGAACGAGATGCTCCAGGCGCAGCACCATGGTGCGGATATGTGCGAGCTCGCGTGCCGATTCGTCGTGCAAATACATGGCTTCCCCCAGCTGCTCCGATCACGGTATGACTGAAACGCAAACGCCTCCCCGCGCGACCAGGCTGGGCTTGGGGCGAGCGAAATAGCGGTTGATGTTGCGGCTGCTGTCGGCTTTGCCGGAACGGGAGATCGCCAGACGTCGATTTCGGCCCGGATATGACGTATGAAGGATAGGCCCCGGAAACTTGAAAAGTACATGTCACGAGCCTGTTCGTAATGCGCCCGTTTCGAACGCGACTGCGGCGATTGCGAAAAGAACCGGAGGGGCTGGCATTTGCGATGCGGCTCCTGCTAGGTAACTTTTTGATGGAGATGGCGATGACGAAGGTAGCGCAAGTGATGACGCACGATGCAGTTTCAATTCACGCAACCGACACGATCCGCCAGGCGGCACAGATGATGGCGGACCTCGAAGTGGGTTCTCTCCCCATATGCGAGGGGGAGGAACTGATAGGCACGGTAACGGACCGGGACATCGCGGTGCGCGCCGTGGCCTCAGGGGTCGATCCGTCTACCCCTGTGGCTGATATCGCAACCCAGCACGTGCAGTGGTGTTACGAAGACGACGATATCAATGAAGTGAAGCGGAAAATGGCAGGCCGGCGAATCCGCCGCATACCGGTGCTCGATCACCAAAAGCATTTGGTCGGCATCGTATCGCTCGGCGACATTGCCACTTCCGATGGCGCAGGTGCGGCTACCACGCTGAAGGCAGTCTCCCGGCCAACGAAGTCGGAGCACTAGCCGGCCACTGCACGGCGGATGACGGCCGCAACGCCTGATCTGCATGGCATGCCGCATTGGCTGCGGCCGTCATCTCCCGTCGGCAGCATTGCGTGTCCGTAATGCACAAGTTATGAACATGCCAGGCATCGAAATTGAAGTTAGAATCAAAACTCTAGTTTCGCTGGCAACGATGTGTTGTCCGCGCTATGCTGCTTGGTGGGTACAGGGACTACCCATCAATCGTCGTTACTTTCCTTGAACGCATCGCCCGCGTTAGAAACAGTATCGACGATCAAGGCAGTTCAATAACCGCTATTGAGTATGACTATTTCCTCATATGAGGGACATGAGGATCTTTTTAAAAGATTGTAGTACGAATTACGTATGACGAAACATCCTCTATTTGAATATAGAGAAAAACATTATAAGTATCTGAGAGCTCCAATGCTAAGCCTACATAAATTCGCCACACGCGTACTGGTGAAGGCCAGTCACGACCGTATCGACCTCAAAAGCGAAGAACGCGATGCCTTGCTGGCGCGCCAATTCGTCGTACTGGATCGGGTCCCGCCCGGATGCGCCAGTCCCCGCCTCACGCCTGATGGCGATCGCTTGCTGCGAATCGCGGCACGGCGCTGAACGGGCTTCGCTACCGTCAACTCTCTTCTGGATTCATCCGCGACGGCATTGCTTCTTGCAACGCGTTGCTGGTCCTTCGCGCTTGCGTAGACCGCAGCGGGCTGTGTGCTCGATAGCAGCGGAGTATGGATGAACTGGGTTTCCCGTTTGAATCCTGCTGGTCAGGCACGCGTGCCGGAAAGCGATTGCCCACGGCCGGAGCCTATGGACAATGCTGAAGGAGGCGATGTGGATTGGGTCGGTATGGTGATCGGGTTCGCGGTACTGGCGATGGCAAGCATCTTCGTGGCCTGCCACTACCGGCAGGAATATCGGCGCGCGCAGTGGATGCGGCGGCTGAATCAGCAGGACGATTGCTCGCCATGGAACTGAGGGGCAGCAGCCGTTGTTACAGGCGGCGGTGCCGGTCCCCATACGTTTTAATCAGCGGAGAACAAGCAGATGACGGAAGCAAGGCAGCAGTTATATCACTGCAAGAATATGCAGCGTGTCGTCGTGGTGAACCGTATCTATCAGGTACATCATCAGAAGAGTCGTGAGTTGGTGTTCGAGCAGTGCAGCGCGGCGGCAACCTGTCCGAAAGTTGCACAGTGTGCGTTGTAGGTGCCGGGACAGAATCCCGTGCAACGCGTCTTCCATCAGGACCGGATCTTGCCCCGTTCAGGTGGCAGAATATTTTTGAGAGATGAGCCTGTCATGGCGGAGAATCAAGAGTCCCATCTACGTGGGCAGGCAAAGCATCCGGTCGTCGGAATCGGTGCGTCGGCCGGCGGGTTGACTGCGCTTCTGGAGTTTTTCGAAGCCTTGCCCGCGCATTCCTCGATGGCGTTCGTGGTCGTGGTCCATCTGGCGCGCGACCATGGCAGCGATCTGCCGGAGCTGTTGCAGAAGGCGACCGCCATGCCCGTGCTGGCGGTGACCGAACCCACGCGCATCGAGCCCGATCATGTCTACGTGATTGCGCCGTCGTTCGAGCTGACCATAGTCGACGATTATTTGCGGGTCGCGCCGATCAAGCTGGTCGAGGGGCGCCGCGCCGCCATCGACGTGTTCTTCCGCACGCTGGCCGAGGCGCACCGCGAAAGAGCGATCGGCATCGTGCTGTCCGGCGCGGGTTCGGACGGTGCTGCGGGCCTTTCGCGCGTGAAGGAGATGGGCGGCATCACACTCGCGCAGGATCCGTCCGAAGCCGAATACGAAAGCATGCCGCGCAGTGCTATCTCCACCGGCATGGTCGATTTCGTGCTCACCGCCGCGGAGATGCCGCAGCGGCTGATGGATCTGTGGCTGAGCGCAAAAGAGATTCGTCTACCGAATCTGGAGCAAGGCGAGCTGGAGCAGGGTGAGCCGGAGCGCGACGGGCGCGAGCAGAACCTGGCCAGCGAGGCCGCCGAGCGCGCGCTGCGCGAGATCATGATCATTCTGCGCACACGTACCGGCCACGATTTCTGGCATTACAAGCGCGCGACCATCATGCGCCGGATCGAGCGCCGGCTACAGGTCAACGGCATCACCGACCTCCAGTCATACCGCGACTATCTCCATCTGCATCCGGACGAAACCCAGGCGCTGCTCCAGGACATGCTGATCAGCGTGACGAACTTCTTCCGCGACAAGGAAGCGTTCGAGATGCTGGAGCGCGATGTGCTGCCGGCGCTATTTACAGGGCGCAGCGAGGAGGATCGCATCCGCGTGTGGTCGGTGGGCTGCGCGACCGGCGAAGAGGCCTATTCGCTGGCGATGCTGTTGCAGGAGCGCTCGTTCAAGACACCCGAGAGCCCCTCCTTCCAGATCTTCGCCACCGATATCGACGAACGCGCGATTACCTTTGCGCGCACCGGTCTCTATCCCGACGCGATTCTGAGCGATGTTCCGCCTGCCCGCACGCGCCAGTTCTTTTCGAAAGACGCTGCGCATTACCGCATCAAGAAGGAACTGCGCGAGCACATGCTGTTCGCGCATCACAACGTGCTGAGCGATCCGCCGTTTTCGTGCCTCGACCTGATCTGCTGCCGTAATCTGCTGATCTATCTCGACCGCGAAGCACAGATCGAGATTCTCAAGATGTTTCATTTCGCCTTGCGTCCGGGCGGCTTTCTCTTTCTCGGCAGCTCCGAATCGGCGGATAGCGTGAGCTCGCTGTTCAGCGTGGTGGACAAGCGCAACCGCATCTATCGCGCGAACAGGGCGGTGCGCGGCGCCCGACCGGTGCCGGCCACGCCCTCCGGTCCGCGCAATGCGCGGCCCGTCGTGACGACGGTGCAGCCGCCGGGCCGCCGGCGTTTCTCGTTCGGCGACCTGCACCAGCGTCTCGTCGAGCAGCACGCGCCGCCGAGCGTGCTCGTGAGCCGCGATTCGGAAATCGTGCATCTGTCCGATCGCGCGGGGCGCTTCCTGCAGTATTCGGGCGGCGAACCATCGCACAATATCGTGGCCGTGGTGCGCCCCGAATTGCGCGTCGAACTGCGCACCGCGATCTACCAGGCGTTGCACACGAACCGCAGCGTGGAAGCGCGGCGCGTGCGCATCGAGCGCGATGGGCGCTCGTATATCGTGAACATGACGGCGCGGCCCGTGCACGATCCCGAAGCCAACGCCGATTTCGTGCTCGTGCTGTTCGATGAAGTCGAGAACAGTATGAGCATGGCAGAAAGCTCGCCCGGCGACGCCGAGAAAGACCCAATCATCAGCCAGCTCGAACGCGAACTGCAACGCACCAAGGAGCAGTTGCAGTCGACCATCGAGCAGTCGGAAACCTCCACCGAGGAATTGAAGGCCTCCAACGAGGAGCTTCAGGCGATCAACGAGGAATTGCGCTCGGCCACCGAGGAGCTCGAAACCAGCAAGGAAGAGCTGCAATCGATCAACGAAGAGCTGAGCACCGTGAATGCGGAGCTCAAGTCGAAGGTCGAGGAAACGGGCAAGATCAACGACGACTTGCAGAACCTGATTGCCGCGAACGATATCGGCACGATCTTCGTCGACCGCGACCTCCGCATCAAGCGCTATACGCCGCGCGCCACGGATGTTTTCAGCATCATCGCGTCCGATATCGGGCGCTCGCTGCTCGACATCACGCACCGGCTCGAATACGACAAGCTCGCCGACGATGCCGCCGAGGCGTTCGATTCGCTGCGCCTCATCGAGCGCGAACTGCGGAGCACCGACGGGCACTGGTATCTCGCGCGCTTCGTGCCGTACCGCACGACCGAGGACCGCATCGACGGCGCGGTGCTTTCGTTCATCGACATCACGGGCCGCCGCCATGCGGAAGATCGTGCGAGCGGCGTGCTTTCGCGTCTCGACGAGCCGGGTTTGAGCGGCTTTACGAAGATCGAGCGCGACCTGAGCGAATTTCGCACGGCCACCTCGAAGGCGCGCGGCGCGCATATCGAGGCGGCAAGGGAAGCAGCAAGGGAAGCGGGCGAGCGCGACGCGCAGCGCCGCCGCGACGAGTTTCTCGCGGTGGTGTCGCACGAGCTCAAGCATCCGCTCAATCTGATTTCGGCCAGCGCCGAGCTGATTGCGCGCGCGCCGGAGACGCGGCGCAACCTGAACCTCTCGCGGGCCACCGACACGATCCGGCGCACGGTGATCGGCCAGGCGCAGATCATCGACGACCTGCTCGACATTTCGCGCGTGCGCACCGGCAAGCTTTCGGTAGTGCGCACGGTCGTGGACATGCGCGAGATCGTGCAGCGCGTGTGCAGCGCCGTGCGCGAGGAAGCGCAGGAGCGCGGCATCGCGCTAAACCTCTCGATCAGCGAGGCGCCCGTGATCGTTCACGCCGATCTCACGCGCGTGGAGCAGATCGTCTGGAACCTGATCAGCAATGCGCTGAAGTTCACGACCCAGGGCGCCGTGAATGTCTCGCTGAAGGTGGATGAGCGTGCGAAAGCGGTGCTGCAGGTGGCCGATACGGGCAGCGGGATCGAGCCCACGCTGTTGCCGCATATCTTCGAGATGTACCAGCAGAGCCGCGACTCGACGATGCGACGCGCGGGCCTTGGCATCGGCCTCGCACTGGTGAAGGATCTGGTGACGCTGCACGGCGGCACGGTGCAGGCACAATCGGAGGGCATCGGGCACGGCACGACTTTTACCGTGACGCTGCCCACGCACTGGGCGGCGGCGGAGACGCAAACGGATCATGCCGTGAGCGTCGATTCGCTGCACGGATTGCATATCCTGATGGTCGATGACGATCCGAGCACGGTCGAAACGTTCAAGCTTTTGCTCGAAGGCGAGGGCGCGACCGTGCAAACGGCTACGAGCGGCGAGCAGGCGCTGAAAATGCTCAATGGGAATGCGCCGGATGTCACGATGGATATCGTGCTGTCCGACCTGGGCATGCCGGGTATGGATGGCATGGAATTCGTCGCGAAGCTGCGTCAGAGGCCAACGATGAAATCGGCGATTTGTATTGCGTTAAGTGGCTTTGGCCACGAAGTGGAAATACAGCAGGCGGAAAATGCAGGCTTCAACGCCCACCTGAAAAAGCCCGTGCTGCTCGACGACCTGCTGGCTGTCGTTGCCCGCCTGCGGCACGCTTGACGCCCCGCAGCCTGGCTGGCGCGCACCAAACCGGTGTGGCGCGCCTCCGGCAGCGGCAATCGCCCATGACTGGAGACTCTATTGCCGCAAACCTACTTCTACATCAACGGCCCAGCCGATCGCCGTTTCCCCGAACAGGAACTGATTCGCCTCGACAGGGCGGGCTATACCGTCGCGCTTGGCCGCGTAGCGGTCGACAACGTGCGGCCCTTTGTTGGCACGGCGGAGCGCACCGCATTGAACGGCCTGCTGCGGCGCGTCGCGCCCGGCGACGAGATTGTCGTGCTCGACCTTTCGTGTCTGGGAAGCGGTGCCCGAGATGTGCTTTCGACCTTGCAAAAATGCCGTAAGGAAATGATTGCGGTGCGCTGCGTCGAATTTGGCAACGTGGATCTCGCGGGTCGTCCGAAGCCCCAGGCAGTCAAGATGCTCAAGGCAGTCGTTCGCCTGGAGGCGGAAACGAGAAGCGCGCGCAGCAGCACGAGTCTGAAGCTCGCGCAGGAGAGCGGGCGACCAACCGGCCGGCCGGGCTCGCTTTCGCCGCAAGATCGCGAGGATGTCATCGACCTGCTCGCGAAGGGCGTTTCGATCAGCGAGATCGCGCGTCGCCTGGAAACCTCGCGTCAAACCATTATGCGCATACGTGAATCCACAGTGGCATCCGGCCCAGCGGAGCCCGGCGATATCTGATGGCGGGCGGCACGGCGCCCCCATACACGCGAATGACACGAACTACGTGAACTACGCGAACACGAGTGCTTCCTCCATGTAGCTATGGGTTGGGCGGCGGGATTGGCATAATCGAACACCCCTAACCACTGCTTTATTTCTGGGCTCCAGCAGCGCAACATACGATTCGGGCGAGCGCGGCGGCGCGGCGCCGGCCGACGCGGACATCGGGCATACGCTTGCCTGTCATGCGGGAGCGCGAATGAAGTCTCCGGGATCTGTCGTGGCTCGAAGACATATGGGGGCCGGCAGGAGCCGGCGCAGGAAGGGGCGGGGGCAAACATGACGCGCATCTACGAATATGAAGGCTTCAGGCTGGAGATTTCGATCGAGTCTGACTTCAACGTTTACCCGAGCAGGCGCGAGCGCACTCCTGGGTACATCGCGATCGTCAATATATTTCAGGCAGATTACGCTGTTGCGCTATTTTCCCCGCTGCGTTTCTGCGATGCGGACGGACGGCCTTTCGTGGCGGAGGCCGCGGCGCTGATGGGCGGATACGGCGCGGCGCGCAAGCTGGTTGACGACCTGTTCTTCCACGATCGACCCTGACGCACCCTGAACGTCCGGTCCATCTTCCGCAGGCAATGCTTAAATGTCGCCATGACCGAATTCAGTCGTGGGCGGTTGAATATCGCTGGCTCCGGTTGCACTGCGCCGCTCCCTACGCCTTGAGCGCATCGATCTGCGTTGCCCCGACGAGCGGCAGGTCGCGGATCCTCACACCGGTCGCGTCGTGGATCGCATTCGCGAGTGCCGCTGCGGCTGGACCTTGCGCCGCTTCGCCGACCCCGAGAAAGGGGCGGCCTGGGCGATCGATCAGCACGACGTCCACCTGTCCAGGCACCGATGAAAACCGCATGATCGGATAGGTACTCCAGTCGAAGCTCGTGATGTGCTGCCGGTCGAACTGCGTCTGTTCGTAAAGCGTCCAGCTCGTGGCTTGCAGGATGCCCCCTTCGATCTGATTGCGCACACCGTCGGGATTGACGATCTGCCCGCAATCGACGGCTGCGACGACGCGCTCGATGCGAACCTCGCCGGTATCGCGGTCGACCGTCACCTCCATTGCGAGGGCAACGTAGGCCATCAGATTCTTGTACTGGGCGAACGCGAAACCGGCGCCGTGCGGCCGCAGGCTCGATGGCGCGGCGCGCGCGATGCGCGGCTGCCAGCCGAATCGCTCGACCACCGCATGAATGACATCCTGGGCCCGCGAATCAGCGAGGTGTTTGAGGCGGAACGCAACGGGATCCGCCTGTGCGGCGCCGGCGAGCTCGTCGATGAAGCTCTCGATCGCGAACACGTTCATGTGCGCGCCGAGCGAACGCATGGCCGACACGCGTATCGGCATATCGGGCAGGAAGTGATAACGGACATGCAGGCCCGGCAGACGATAGAGCGGAATGCTGTTGCGATCGCCGCCGCCTTCGGGCATGGGGATCGGCTTGGGCGGAGCCGGCGTGAAGGGCGGCGAAAGAAGTTGTGCGGGCAACAAACGTCCCGCATTCGCGATGCGGTTGTTATGCGTATTGCTCCATAGCTCGTAACGCCAGTCGACGATGCTACCGCCTGAATCGAGCGATGCGCTTGCCTGAACGATCATCGCGGGACCGAACGGCTCCCACTTGTGTTCCTGTTCGCGCATCAACTGGACGCGCACCGGCCGGCCCGGCAACGCGCGCGCGATGAGCGCGGCGTCGGCGGCGACATCGTCCGCGCCGTTGTGGCCGTAGCAGCCCGATCCTTCGACGTGAATGCAGCGCACTTTCTCGCGCGGCATCGCGAGCATTTGCGCGAGGCCCTCACGCAACGGGTAGACGCCTTGCGTGTGAGTCCAGATAGTCAGGACACCGTTATCGATCTGTGCGAGTGCGCACGATGGGCCGATCGAGCCATGCGTCAGATAAGGCCTGGAATAGCGCGCTTTCAATGTCGCGGCGGGCGCGATCGCGGCTGGGGCAACGCCTTGTTCGGCCACCACGATGTCCTGTGACGGCAGGCTCATCAGGAAATCGTGGACGGTTTGCGGATCGGGCAGGGGCGCGCCGGCTTGCCACCGCGCAGCGAGGGCGAGTTCGCGCATCGCGACGATCGCACGCCACTCGTCGTCGGCGACCACGGCGAGGTAGTTGCCGTTGCGCACGACCTTCATGACGCCCGGCAATGCCTCCACGCGTGTGCTGTCGACCGATATCAGGCTTGCGCCATAGGCAGGAGGCCTGACGACGCGGGCATGGACCATGCCAGCCAGCCGCAGGTCCTGAACATAGCTGGCACCGCCCGTCACCTTCGCGGGAATATCCACGCGCGGCAGCGTGCGGCCAATGACGGCATAGCGCGTTGGGGGCTTCGTTGGGACATCGGGCTGCGCGTCCTGATGCAGGTTTGCATGACGGACGGCTTCGCCATAGCTCACGCGCCGGCCATCGGGAGCCAGGATCGCACCATCGCGCGTGGCGAGCAGGGGGGCATCGACGCCAAGCTGCGATGCCGCGCTCGCGACGAGCAGCATCCGCACCTGAGCCGCGGCATGGAGGATGGCGGTGCCGCTATCGGCCAATGTGTGGCTGCCTGCCGTGTAGCCCTCGTTCGGCGTCGAGGCGGTATCCGCGGTGATCAACTGAATGACATCAGGATTGAGATCGAGCGCTTCGGCGGCAATTTGCAGGAGCGCCGTGCGAACGCCGGTGCCGAGTTCCACCTTGCCGGTACATACGCTCACCTGGCCGTCGGGCGCGATCCTGATCCAGGCGTCGAGCAGCGGTGTCGTCTTGAGACTGCCTGGCAGCCCGGGAGCGCTCGTGTTGAAGGTGCCCGCTTCAGTCGTGGTTTGCGCAAGGGCGAGCCCGCCCGGCACGATGGCGAAACTGACCATCAACGAGCCGCCTACCAGGAAGCGGCGCCGTCCAGGGGCACTTGGTGCATCGGGTGCGTCTGATGTATCGGGCGCATCGGGTGCATCGGGTGCATCGGGGCCGCGATGCGTTGCACCGGAGCATCGGCGTGCGTTGCTCACGACTTCGCTCCTTCGCTCGCGTCCGACGGGCGAAGCGCGACTTGCCGGATCGCGGCAAGTATCCGCATGTGCGTCCCGCAGCGGCAGAGATTCGGCTCCATGTAGCGGCGAATCTGTTCATCGGTCGGGTGCGGCGTGTTCTCCAGCAAGGTCTGCGCACGCATGATCATTCCTGCGATGCAGTAGCCACATTGCGCGGCTTGCTGGTCGATGAACGCCTGTTGCAGCGGTCCCGGATGATCCTCGGTGCCGAGCCCCTCGATCGTCAGCACTCGCCGCTCCCCGACCGCCGCGACTGGCATCAGGCACGAGAAGACCGGCTCGCCATCCACGCTGACCGTGCACGCGCCGCATTGCCCGAGCCCGCAGCCGAACTTCGCGCCGTTGAGCTGCAACTGGTTGCGCAGCACGTAAAGCAGCGGCGTGGACGGATCGGCCTCGACCGTGCGTGCGACGCCATTGACGTTGAGTGTGATCATCGTGACGGGCTTTCCTTGCGAAGACGCGCCACTGCGCTTGCGTCGAGCGTGGGCCACGGCCCTCGCGCGGTGAAGCGCGTGCGCGTGTAGTTGGCGAGCTCGGCGATCTGCGCATCCGTGAAGGTCTGGGCGAAAGGCGGCATGAAGTGCGCGGCCTCGCTTCCCTGCCAGTCGATGCCGTCGAGCATGATGCGGACCAGGTTGCGCGGGCTGTCGGCGTTGATGCTCGTCGAGCGTGACAGGGAAGGGCTATCGCCACTCATTTCCATTGGCGTGCCTTCGCCATGGCACGATGCACAGGCCGCGGCGAAGAGACTTGCGCCGCTGCTGGATCCGGGCGTAAGCGGCACGCGGGGCGTAGAAGCGGTGGTCGCAGAAGCGGCGGAATTCGCAGGGGCGACCGGCGGCGCGGGCTGCATGACCATCAGGTATGCGGCGATTGCCTGGACATCCGAAACAGAGGCGTCGGCAAGCGCGCGCGTGACCGAACGCATTGGACCGGCTGCGGCGCCGTGTTCACTGGCGTAGCCCGTGCGCAGATAGCTGACTAGCTGGGTTTGCGTCCAGGGCATTGGGCGTGTCGAAAGATCCGTCAACGCGGGCGCATCCCAGCCCTCTATCGTGCCGCCCTGCAACGCGCGGTTGCGCTGCTCGGCACCGAGGCGGCCGAGCGGCGTGTGGCACGCACCGCAATGTCCGAGACTTTCGACGAGATACCGCCCACGGGCAACCTCTGGCGCTTCGGGGCGGGGCGAGGGCGCTTCGGCGCCGGGATGCAGGAAGAGCAGATTCCACATCGCCATGACGGGCCTGAAACCCAGCGGGAATTTCAGGTCGTTGTGCGGCGCAGGCGCGTTGGCGGGCTCGCGGCTCATCAGCCACGCGTAGAGCGCGGCGATATCGGCGTCGCTCGTGTGCGTGAAGTCAGGGTACGGAAACGCCGGATAAAGCAGATGACCATCGCGCGACACGCCGCGCCGCATGGCGCGAGCGAACGCCTCGAGCGACCAGCTTCCTATGCCGGTGTTCTTGTCCGGCGAGATATTGGTCGAATAAATCACGCCATAGGGCGTCTGTAGCGCTTGTCCGCCCGCGAGGGGCTGGCCGCCCTGCGCGGTGTGGCACGCCATGCAGTCGCCGATTGCCGCGAGCCTGGCGCCTTGCCCCACCGCCACAGCGTCGCCTGCGGGCGGTGAAGGTGTCGACACCGAATCGAGCGGAGCCTCCCACGCGTGCGCCACGCGCGCGCCACCGGCGGCAAGGGCAAAAACGGTGACGGCCGCGCCCGCAATCCGCATTCGTCTGCGTTTCATCGCGTCTCCAGAGCCGGGCGCCGGCGGGTCGTGCGGGAATCACGGCACGCCGCGCGAGGAAGCGCATCACGCGTGCCCGGCCTGCCCATGCAGGGCCTCGTCTTTTAATTGTTCAAATAAATCAAATATTTAAATTCCTTTGCTCGTGATCTGGCGGAGCGGTTTCCGAACTTTTTATGCTCCGGATTCGCAAAACATCAGATTTTTTCATGTGTCCCTCTAAAGTTCCGAGGTGGAAGGTCGTTACCCCAAGCATGGCGGTCGAAACAAAGCGTTAGACAGTCCGCCGACGCCGCGGTAGCCGTGGCGCAAACGGGGGCTCAGCCCTACCAAGGAGAATTTCCATGCTCGGAATCAATAGCAACATTAACTCGCTCATCGCGCAGCAGAACCTGACCGGCTCGGGCAGCGCGCTGTCGCAAGCGATCACGCGTCTGTCGTCGGGCAAGCGCATCAACAGCGCAGCGGACGATGCAGCGGGTCTTGCGATCTCGAACATCATGCAGACCCAGATCAACGGTCTGAATCAGGGCGTGTCGAACTCGAACGACGGCGTGTCGATGGTGCAAACGGCATCGAGCGGCCTGTCGTCGCTGACGAACAGCCTGCAGCGTATTCGTCAGCTGGCGGTGCAAGCATCGAACGGCAGCATGACCAACAGCGATCGCGCGGCGCTGCAACAGGAAGTCTCGCAGCAGGTTTCGGAAATCAACCGTATTGCGTCGCAGACGACGTACAACGGCATGAACATCCTGAATGGCTCGCTGGGCAGCGTGTCGTTCCAGGTCGGTGCGAACGTCGGCCAGTCGATCAACCTGAACCTGACGCAAAACGTGTCGGCTGAAACCCTGGGCGGCGGCTTTGCCAGCGCCGGCTCGGTGCTTGGTTCGGTTTCCAACCTGAGCCTGAATAGCTCCGGCACCGCTGTCACGTCGGGTGCAACGATCACGGCGGTGAACATCGTCGCCGATGGCAAGGGCGGCTTTACGTTCACGGACCAGAATGGCGTTGGCATCAGCTCGACGGCTTCCGGCAACCTGTTCACGGTTACGGCGAACGCTAACCCGAATCTGCCTTCGACGATCGAAGCGAAGGTCGGCAGCGCGATCGATCCGTCGTCCTCGATCAGCACCATCAACACCAACAATGGCACGGGTGGGGCAACGCTTATCGCTGCGGGCACCACGCTCGGCACCATTCAGAACATCAGCATCAACTCGAGCGGCACGCAAGTGCCGGCCGGCACGGCAAACGCCATCACGTCGGTCACGGTGAAGGCTGACGGCCAGGGCAACATGCTGTTCTACGATCAGAACGGCACCGCACTGGCCGCGCCGGGCGCCGGAGGTTCGCCGCTCTCGAGCTATATGACCTACACGGCTGCGACCGGCTACACGGCAGGCCCGCCGGCGAGTGTTACCACTTCGGCCACGCTGGTCAAGACGGCAACGGATCTCACGAACACGGCGGTCGATAGCGTGAACACCGTGAACACGCCGGAGCAAGTGTCGAACGTCGATATCAGCACGGCCGCTGGCGCTAGCGCAGGCATCTTGTCGATCGACAGCGCACTGAATACGGTCAACAACCTCCAGGCAACGCTCGGCGCCGCGCAAAACCGCTTCTCGGCAATCAGCACGACGCAGCAAGCCCAGGCAACCGACCTGTCGACCGCCCAGTCGCAAATCCAGGACGCCAACTTCGCCCAGGAAACCGCCGCACTGAGCAAGGCGCAAGTGCTCCAGCAAGCCGGCATCTCGGTGCTCGCGCAAGCGAACTCGCAGCCGCAGCAGATCCTGAAGCTCCTGCAGTAATACGCGCTTCATGCGATTCAAGCAGTAAGCGTTGCGCGCTCCGCCCGCCATACCCGGGGCGCGCAACGCTCGCCAACCGGGAGCATCGCCTCCCGTTTGGCGTTTTTACAGACCTGAACCGATTCACCCGGCATCGCCGGCGCACGGAGCCTCTTCATGTCCACCGTATCCGGTACCTCGAACTCGAATCTGGCCGCCGCCACCACGGCAGCGACCAACACCGCGTTACAGCAAGCCGCGCAGTCGATCATCAGCGGCTCGACCGGCAATTCGTCGATGGACGTGAGTTCGCTCGTCACGGCGCTCGTGAACAGCAAGATCGCCGGCCAGGCCGCCTCATTGGCCGCGCAGCAGCAACTGGACAACACGCAGATCTCCGCCTACGGCACGCTCTCCGCCGCACTCTCGGCGTTGCAGGCGGGCCTCACGTCGCTCTCGAACGGCACGACGGTCAACGCATTCACGGCCACCATGAGCGGCACGGGCATCACGGCTTCGGCAGCCAGCGGCGCGGTCGCCGGGACGTATTCGATCGACGTGGCCCAGGTCGCGACCGCACAGGTGCTCACATCGCGAGGCTATAGCGCGACCCAGGCACTGGCCTCGGGTCCGGCCACGATGACGCTCTCCATCGGCAGCGCAAGCACCACGATTTCCCTTGATGGCTCCAACAGCACCGTTTCCGGCATTGCCGCCGCCATCAACAGCGCGAGCAACAATCCCGGCGTGACGGCCACGGTCGTGAACGGCACGGACGGGGCCCACCTCGTCCTGCACGCGAACGCGACCGGCTCGCAGAACGCCATCAGCATCCAGGTGAGCGATTCGAATTCGGGCGACGCGCTAAATGGCCTCGCGGTGACCGGCAACGCCGGCACCTCGCTCAACGGCACCTCGAGCGCGAGCAGCGCGCAGCTCGCGGCCAACCAGTCGACGCTCAGCAATGTCCAGTCGTCGGGGTCGCCGGCTACGCCCAACTGGACCCAGACGACGGCCGCGCAGGACGCGTATTTCACCCTCGACGGCACCGGCGTCACCAGCGCGACGAACTCGGTCACCTCCGCGCTGGCGGGCGTCACGCTGAGCCTGAGTGCCGCGTCGGTCGATACCACGGGCAAGTCGCCGCAGACGCTCACCATCGCTCAGGACACGACTTCGCAGTCGAATGCGATCAACCAGTTCGTCACGCTCTACAACACGCTCGTGACGACCATGAGCACGCTCACCGCATTCAGCTCGACTGCGACTTCGCAGGGTCCGCTGCTGGGCGACTCGACGCTGGACCTCGTGCAGAACCAGTTGGCTTCGATCGTCGCGACCGGCGTGAAGAACGGCAACACGACCACGAGTCTCGCGACGATCGGCGTCACGCTCAATGCCGATGGCTCGCTCTCGGTCGACAGCACCACGCTGAGCAGCGCGTTGCAGAACAACCAGGCCACGGTGGCCAAACTGTTCAGCTCGACTAACGGCGTGGCCGCGCAACTGAACACCAACATCGCCGGCTACCTGTCGAGCAACGGCGTGATCCAGACGCGTACTAACGCGATCAACTCGGACCTGACGAACCTCTCGACGCAAAAAACGGCGCTGTCGACGTATCAATCGCAGCTCACCAGCATGTACAACGCGCAATTCACGGCGCTCAACACGCTGATGGCGACGATGAACAACAATCAGCAATACCTCACGCAGCTCTTCGGCGGCCAGAATAGCGCGGGCGCGATGGCCACCAACAGTAAGTGACACCATCGAGGTCACAGGTCATGCAAGCACCGGCGCACATCGAACGCATCTGGCAGTTCACGAGGGACATCGAACAGGCGGCCGCCGTGGGCGAATGGGAGCGGGCCGCGCAGCTTGCGAGCGAGCGCTCGCCGCTGCTCATGTCGCTTGGCGCACAGCAATCGGCTGCCGCGCTCGCCACGCTCAGGGAAATCCAGGCGATCGACATTCGCGTCGCCGAAGCCGCGCAGGCCGCCCAGCAGGCATTGGGCGCCGAATATCGCGCGGCCATGCAGGCCACTCGCAACGCCAGTCAGTATCAGCACATCGCTCAGTTCTGAACGGGGCACACATCGCATCGCGCGGAGCAACGACCACCATCGCTCGCGTTGCTCCCGTTCATTCCGGCCCCGCCCACCCTGAATTCCCCCGTCTTTACAGGCTTGATGACTAAAGCGCATCAGGTCGTGCATAGATATCGGTTGATGCCCGCCTGCTGGCTGCCGACAATTTCCCTTTGGATCTTCGCAGCACCATTGTTTCCGATGCGAAATTTTTGACGCATCGCGGGCATGAGCGTGTATAGTTTCCCGAAGCATCAATATTTCCTATCGGAAACATCGACGAGGTTTCTCAGTGAAAGCATCTACCATCCTTTCGGAACTTGGCATCTCCCATCTCGCGGAAGCTGGCGATATCGCCGTTCATTCGCCCATCAATGGCGAGCTGATTGGCCGCGTGGCGAGCCAGTCCGTCGCCGATGCCGACGCTGCGCTTGCGAAAGCGCAGGAGGCGTTCAAGGCCTGGCGCAACGTGCCGGCGCCGCGACGCGGGGAACTGGTTCGCGTGCTCGGCAACAAGCTGCGCGAGCGCAAGCACGCACTGGGCAGCATCATCACCCTCGAGACCGGCAAGATCCTTCAGGAAGGGCTGGGCGAAGTGCAGGAGATGATCGACATCTGCGACTTCGCGGTGGGGCTTTCGCGTCAACTGTATGGGTTGACCATTGCGTCGGAGCGTCCCGGTCACCGGATGGCCGAGAGCTGGCATCCGATGGGCGTTTGCACCGTCATCTCGGCGTTCAACTTTCCGGCCGCCGTGTGGTCGTGGAATGCCGCGCTCGCCTTGGTGTGCGGTAACGCGGTCATCTGGAAGCCTTCGGAGAAGACGCCGCTCACCGCGCTGGCCGTCGACAAGATTCTGCAAGACGCGCTAAAGGAATTCGGCGGCGCGCCCGAAGGGCTCACGCGCCTCGTCAACGGCGGGCGCGATGTTGGCGCGAAGCTGGTGGCCGACCCGCGCTCGAATATCGTGAGCGCCACCGGCAGCACCGAAATGGGCCGTGCGGTGGGCGTGGAAGTCGCGCGCCGCTTTGGCCGCACGATTCTGGAGCTCGGCGGCAACAACGCGGGCATTGTTTCGGGTACCGCGGACATGGAGCTGGCGCTGCGCGGCATTCTGTTTTCCGCAGTGGGCACGGCCGGCCAGCGTTGCACGACGCTGCGCCGCCTGTTCGTGCACGAGAGCGTCTATGAGCAGGCCGTGGAGCGGTTGAAGACGCTCTATGGCAAGGTCTCGATCGGCAACCCGCTGGAGCAGGGCACGCTGATGGGGCCGCTCATCGACGAGCAGTCGTTCAATCGCATGCAGGCTGCGCTCGCGAAGGCCCGCAGCGAAGGCGGCAAGGTCTTTGGCGGCGAACGCCATGCGGTTGCGGGCAACGAAAAGGGCTTCTATGTGCGCCCGGCGATTGTCGAAATGCCTTCGCAAACCGAGGTCGTGCTCACCGAGACCTTCGCGCCCATTCTTTACGTGCTCAAGTACAGCCGCTTCGAAGACGCCATCGAGGCCAACAACGCGGCGCACCACGGCTTGTCGTCGTGCGTGTTCACGACCGACCTGCGCGAGAGCGAGCGTTTCCTTTCCGCATCGGGTAGCGATTGCGGCATTGCCAATGTGAACATCGGCCCGAGCGGAGCGGAAATCGGCGGTGCATTCGGCGGCGAGAAGGAAACCGGCGGCGGTCGCGAGTCGGGTTCGGATGCATGGAAGGCCTATATGCGGCGCGCGACGAATACCGTGAACTTCTCGTCTGCGCTGCCGCTTGCACAAGGCATCGATTTCAACATCGACTAAGAAAATCGCACTGCGGAGCAAGTCGTGAGCGCAAAAGTCGTTATCGTTGGCGGCGGGGTCATTGGTAGCTCGATTGCATACTTTTTGCGCGCGTCGGACCCGACGATTGCGGTCACGGTTATCGAGCGTGACCCGAGCTATGCAAGGTCGTCGTCGGCGTTATCGGCGGCTTCGATCCGGCAGCAGTTCTCCACGCCGCTGTCCATTCAGATGTCGCTGTACGGCATCGAATTCCTCCGCAACATTGGCGAGCGGCTCGAAGTGGAGGGCCACAAGCCGTGCATCGATCTGCATGAGGGCGGCTACCTGTTTTTAGCCACGCCGACGGGCGAAGCCACGCTCCGCGAAAACCACGCGCTGCAAAAGCGCCTGGGCGCGGATATCGCGCTGCTTTCGCCGGACGCGCTCAAAGAAAAATTTCCCTGGCTGAACGTGGACGACATTGCTGCCGGCGCTTACGGTCTCAGCGGAGAAGGCTGGTTCGACGGCTATGGACTCGTGCAGGCGCTGCGCAAGAAGGCACAGGCGCTGGGTGCGCGATACGTCGCTGCGGAGGTGAGCGGTCTCGAACTCGATGGTCGCAAAGTTACGCACGTGCTGGCGAGCAACGGGGAGCGCCATGCCTGCGATACGCTCGTGAATGCCGCGGGAGCGTGGGCGCGCCGCATTGCCGTAATGATGGGCATCGACATTCCGGTGTACGCGCGGCGTCGCAGTATTTTCAACGTGTCGTCGCCGGCACGGCTCGCGAACAGCCCGCTGCTCATCGATCCCACGGGCGTTTATTTTCGGCCCGAAGGCACGACGTATATCACCGGAACCTCGCCGAGCGAAGAGAACGACCCGAACGATCTTCCGCTCGACGAAGTCGATCACAACCTGTTCGACGAAGTCATCTGGCCGACGCTGGCCCATCGGGTGCCGGAATTCGAAGCGCTGCGCGTCGAGCATTGCTGGTCGGGCTACTACGAGTACAACGTGTTCGACCATAACGCGATCATTGGCTATCACCCCGATATCGAAAACTGCGTGTTCGCGAACGGCTATAGCGGCCACGGCCTGCAGCAGGGGCCGGCAACGGGGCGCGGTGTGAGCGAGCTTATTATTGGCGGCAAATATGCGACGCTGGATCTATCGTCGCTGAGCTGGGAGCGTGTGCTGGAGAATCGTCCCATCGTCGAAAAGAACGTCGTGTAGTTGCGGCGCGGGAAACGGCTGGGGAATAGCGGGCAGGGGCAGCGCATCGCGCGCGCCGCTCGGGCATGAATGGTAAGCTTGCCGGTGTCAGATCGCATGGGGTCGGGTTCACAGCCATCGTCCCGTGCGCCAAGCCGGTCCGGCAAATCCGGCGCCCCACGCCCACCCTGTTTTCTTTCATCAGATGGATACGCTGAACTGCATGCGGATTTTCGTCCGCGTTGCCGAAGAAGGCGGCTTTACGGCCGCCGCACATCGCCTGGATATCACGACGGCCTTTGCGTCGCGCGCGGTGGCAAGCCTGGAAACCCATCTGCAAGCGCGCCTGCTCAACCGGAGCACGCGCCGCGTCGCGCTGACCGAGGCTGGCGAGCGTTATCTGCGGCGTTGCGAGCAGATTCTCGCGTACATCGACCAGGCGGAAGCCGAGGCGGGCGACGCGCAGGCGCTGCCGTCCGGCAGGCTGCGGGTCCATGCCACCACGAGCTTCGGGCAGGCCTACGTGGTGCCCGCCGTCATGCAGTACCAGCAGCGCTATCCCTCGGTCTCGGTGGAGCTCACGCTCTCGCAGCACGTTCCGGATTTGCTCGACGAGGGGTATGACGTGACCTTGCAACTGAGTTCGGCGGAGCTGCCCGATTCGGCGCTTGTTTCGCAGACGCTGGGCGTGGTGCATAGCGTGCTGTGCGCTTCGCCTGGGTATTTACGCGAGCGCGGAACGCCGCACAGCGTCGCCGAGCTTGCGGATCATGCCTGCCTTCAGCTTCTCACGCCGGTTTTTCCCCGTGACCGATGGCATCTCGAAGGGCCGGACGGAGCCCATACGTTCGAATTGCCGCCCTCGACGTTCCAGGTGAATGTTCCGGACGCATTGGCCGCCGCATTGCGCGAGGGCGTGGGCATAGGGTCGCTGCCCATGTCGAGCGCGGTGCCCGCGTTACGTAGCGGCTCGTTGCTGCGGGTCTTGCCTGACTATTGGCTTCAGAAGCTCACGGTGTATGCGATGTACGCGTCGCGGCAATATCTCGATGCCAAGATCAGAACCTTTGTTGATTTTCTCAAGGAGTCTATTCCGCAGGTGCTCGTTGCTGATGAGGCGGCGCTGCGCATGCCGGACTATTGCTCGGAAGCTGCTTAGGGTGTAGTGGGGCTATTGAGATTGCTTTTTTTTCGCGGGTTCTTGGTTGTCGCGTTTCCTTGTGTTCGTGGTGGTCTATTAGTGTTGCCCCGCACAGGGGCAACGCTTGCAGACCGACACGAACACAAGGAAACGCGACAACAAGGAAACAAAAAAAATCAGTACAACAACACCTGCACGACCTTAACGATCACGAGAATCACAGCCACGACCAGATAGCCGCGCAGCGCGCCCATCCAGACGCGCTTGGCGAGCGTGAGATTGGGCGGCGGCAGTTCAGCGAGCGGCGGCATGCGCCACATATCGCGCGCGCCTTGCGGCCAGCACTGATTCTGAGGTGCGCTCTCGCCGCGCAGCCAGCGCCATCCGAGCATGGCTGCATGGCCGGCCACCGCCAGCAGCGTTCCGGATACAAGAATAACGATGATCGTCTCGCCGCTAATGTCGGGGTACATGACCGAAGCCGTGAGGACGATCGAGAGCATGACCAGCACCCAGACGACCGCGCCTGTGAACAGATTCAGCGCCTTCGAATTGACCCACGGTCCTAGCACCGCACGGTCGTTGCACAACAGCAGCAGAAACACTGTCGCGCTTGGCAGCAGCACGCCCGCGAGCGTCTGCACGGCTTCGGTCAGGAGGCCCAGCGGGCTGCCCGGAATGAGCACGATGGCGGCCGCGGCGGCCACGATGCCGAAATAGACGAGGTAAAAGCCCTTCGCGTCGCCAACGCCGCGATGCAGAGAATGCCGGATCTTGAACACGTCGCCGATCGCATACGCCGTCGAAAGCGACACCGCCGCCGCGCCGATAATGGCTGCGTCGAAGAGCGCGATTGCGAACAGCACGGCCGAGGTGCGTCCCGCATATTTTTCGAGGCCGGCGATCACGCCGCCCGCATCGGTGAAATTGCCGAATTCGGGCTTGCCGGCAAAAAGCTGCGAGCAGAACGCGATCATCGCCACGGCGCCAATCAGCACGAAGAAGATGCCGATCCACAAATCGGCCTTTTCGTATTTCATGTAGCGCGGCGTAATGCGCTTGTCGATCACATAGCTTTGCTGGAAGAACAATTGCCACGGGGCAACCGTGGTGCCGACGATGCCGATCACGAGCAGCATCACGTCGGAGAGCTTCGAGTGAGCGGGCCATCCAGGAACGAAGAAGTCGCGGGCCATCTGACCAACGGGGGGATGAATCGACACGAGCACCGGCACGAGCAGCAGGCTCAGCACGCACAGCGTGATGGCGAAGCGCTCGAAGCGTCTGAAGTCGCCTGTGCTCACGGCTGCCATGGTCAGCGCGGCGGCAATGCACACACCCGCAATCTTCGGGATACCGAAGAAATCGAGCACGAAGACGATGCCGATGAACTCGGTCACGATCGTCAGCGCATTGAGGATGAACAGGTCGATCACGCTGAAGGCGCCCCAGAATTTGCCGAAGCGCTCGAAGATCAAACGCGCGTGGCCGACACCCGTGACGGCGCCAAGACGCAGCACCATTTCCTGGTTCACGTAGAGCACGGGCACGAGCAGCAGCAGCGTCCAGAGCAGGGTGGTGCCGTAGTTCTGGCCGGCCTGCGTATAGGTGCCGAAGGCGCCCGCGTCGTTGTCGCCCACCATCACGATGAGGCCGGGCCCGAGGATGGCAAGGAGCGTGCGCAGGCGCGGCCACCAGCCCGCGCGCGGCGCGAGGTCGTAATGGGAGATGGTGCCGAGCGCCCCTTTGATGTCGCCCACGTGGGCTTCGTCGAGCACGGCGCTGCGTGGCGGCGATACGTTCGTCTGCGTGAAGTTGGCTGGAGTGGACATGGCGTTCCCGTGTTTTGAGTTGTCGGGGTGAAGCGTCGTGCGCGCGTCGTGCGCGCGAATAAGGCGACGCGGGCTCGGAGAGCGTGACCCCTCGCATGTCGATCCACGCGTTCGCGCGCAGCCGCTCCGGCGAGCAGACGCATACGAACGCCGTTGCGGGCGGAGGCGCGCAACGCCAGCCGTACAGACGCGCGAACGCTGCGTCCAGACGGCGCTGAATTGTGGGTGCACGGGAGTGTTACTGCGACGCGCACCGTCTGCCTGCTGGCGGGACGGTGGCGATGAGAAAAAACGCGGACGTCCTGCCGGTCAGGCAGCGAAACAGTTCGAAGATCGACTACTGCAGGTGTCCAAGGCGTTAGCCCCTTTCGTGAAGATTTTTAAATTCTAGGTAGCGCACGCGCGACGCGTCAACACGTTTTTCGCAGCAGAGCAAAATGTCTTCAGTCAATAAAGGAAATTGAAAGGTGTAATGGCGCGGGACTACTCGGCCCAGTGCCCGGGAATCCAGCCCCAATGGTCGCCTTCCCAACTGTAGTGTCCCTTTACCCACTGGTAGCCCGGCGATGGCGCGGGCGGCACGACTTCCACGCGCGGCGGCGGTTCGGCTGGCCGCTCGGATGGTGCCACCACGCACGCGGGGAGCAGGGCCGTGCCGGTGAGCATGGCGGCGAGAAGCATCGGTTTCGTCTTCACGGTACAGTTCCTCCTTGATTTGCGGATTTATCGCTGGTTTATTGGCGCACAGGTCTCTCGCGCCGAATCATCCGTTATCCTGATTGTTTTTCCATGTTCGAATCAATCCCGTGACTGGCCGCTGTGCGCCGCGTTGTACGCCCCCGTTGTGCGCCTCGTTGTGGGCCGAGTTGCAGGCTTTCAGTAGTGGTATGAGCAATTAGCGCGCCCAGTGGTGGGGCTTGAGGTCGCGCTGCTTGTAGGCGCACCAAAGAAAAAGGGGTGGCCGCAGACACGGGCCACCCCTAAAAGTCTGTATTAACTGCTCCGGAGTTTTTCAGACCGCGGAATACTGGCACGCAGGTCAGGTCGTAATTGGTGCGAATTCAACAATAATCCAAATCGCCGATTTAGCAGCGACGTAGCGTGATTGCCACACGTTCATGACAGCCCGATGACGGCATGGTCTGGAATTTTCCTTTCTGTACAAGGTTTTAAGCCTGAAATCGCCGATATTTCCAGATTCTGCAATTGTCTGTTCCAAGGTGTGAGCAGACCGTTCCTGATGGATTGGCACTTAAACTTCGCTCCGAGATTGCCGGGGTGGTTCCAGTACCCGGGCCACTTCAGCGCGGTCTGAATGTCACATTAGGAAAGTCATGAAGAACACTTTGATCATCGCGGGCGTCCTGAGCGCGTTCGCAGTTTCGGCTCACGCACAAAGCAGCGTCACGCTGTACGGTTCGCTGGATGCGGGTATCGTCTACGCGAACAATGCTGGCGGCCACGCAGCATGGAACCAGGGCAGCGGCGCCCTGTCCGACACGTACTTCGGCCTGAAGGGCAGCGAAGACCTCGGTGGCGGTCTGCATGCGATCTTCACGTTGGAAAACGGCTTCAACCTGAACAACGGCCGTGACACCGAAGCCGGCACGATGTTCAACCGCCAGGCTTATGTCGGTCTGAAGAGCGACCAGTACGGTGCACTGACGCTGGGCCGCCAGTACGATTCGATGGTCGACTACCTGTCGCCGCTCTCGGAAGCAGGTTCGGGCTTCGGCAACAACATGGCTGCTCACCCGTTCGACAACGATAACCTCGACCACTCGTTCTCGATCAAGAACGCGGTCAAGTACTCGAGCGCCAACTACGCTGGCTTCAAGTTCGGCGGCCTGTACGGCTTCAGCAACGACGCTGGCCAGTTCGCGAACAACCGCGCATGGAGCGTTGGCGCATCGTATGGCAACGGCCCGCTGAACTTCGCGGCTGCTTACCTCCAGATGAACAACTCGCGCACGAACAGCAACACGAACGGCGCGAACTCGGCAGGCAGCGGCAACAACTTCAACCTGTCGGCTGAAACGCAGCGCACCTTCGGTGCGGGCGTGAACTACACGTATGGCCCGGCAACGGTGGGCTTCGTGTGGACCCACACGCAATACCAAGGCCTGATCGCTGGCGGCCAGGGCGGCAGCACGCAAATCGCGTTCACGCAGCCGAACACGGGCCTGCGCCTCGACAACTTCGAGCTGAACGGCGCCTACGCACTGACGCCGGCTCTGAGCCTGGATGCGTCGTACACGTTCACGGACGGCAAGCTCACGAGCAACGTGGGTTCGGCTGATCCGAAGTGGCACACCGTTTCGCTGCAAGCCGACTACTCGCTCTCGAAGCGCACCGACGTCTACGTCGAAGGCGTTTATCAGCACGCTTCTGGCCAGCTGAACGGCGTTTCGAACGTTGCAATGATCAACACGCTGTCGCCGTCGACCACGCCGAACCAGGTCGCTGCAACGGTTGGTCTGCGTCACCGCTTCTAATCGAAGCCCGGTCGTCTGATCGGAATCCGGTAAAGCGCGAGCGGCGGATCGGCCGGTCCTCTCTCGCGTTTTCCGCAAAGAAGCATGGCCGGCCCGCCTTGCGAAATGTGCTCACGAGGCACATTTCGCCGGCGGGCCGGTTGTTTTTTGTGGGCTCGCTTTGTGGGTTCGATCCATGGGCTCGCTTTACACGTTCGATTCGTTTGGCATGCGAATTACTCGATGAACGTGTCAAACGTTTCGAACGCTGTTCGGTAGCGGCCTACGAGGTCGTCCGCCGTGTGTCGCAATAACGCCGCGTCGACATTCAGCGCCGTCTCTATGGCCTCTGCGACCTCGTGTGCGTTCGCCGTTGCGGCGATCTCCGCTGGCTCCCACGTTGCCGCGAAAGCGGCTTGCCTGGTTGGCCGCGTCGCGTCCGCTGCGTGAGCGAGATTGATGCGAGGCCGCGCGAATGCCATCGCGACTATCCTGCCATGCAGACTGCTTCCGCAATAGATGCGGCTGTGGGCGATCAGCGCGCAGATATCCCAGAGATTTAGCGAAGCGAACACGCTAAAGGGCGTGCCTTCGATGCGCGCGCCAAGGCGGCCATAGATGTCGAGGTCGTCATGCCAGGGCGCGGCTCCTGCGCGAAACAGCACGATGCCGAATTTCGTTTTCCGCGCCGCCCGTGCGATCTCGCACGCGAGTCTGTCCAGTGTGGCGTCGTCGCCGAAGCCCGCGTCGAACTGGATCGCGATATAGCCTTGCGGGAAGGTCTGCAAGACGGTTTTTACGGCGCCTTGCGCGGCACGGTTCGAAATCCGCGCGCCGAACAACTCGGCCACCATGACGGCGGGATCGGGAATGAGTTGTGCGTCGATGCCTTGCACACGCAATTGATCCCGGGTTTGCCGGTCGCGCACGCTCAGATGATCGGCGTGCCGGAGTTTTTCTAGCACCTCTGCACGGAATGGTGCATCGCGACGCTCAAGATCCACGCCGCCAACCGCATGGAACAGGAGTGTATCGATCTGCACTTGCGCAAACGCGGCTCTGGAAAGCAGATAAGGCGCTCGCGCCGCCACGCCTGTGTGTATCTGCGCCCATGCCAAAGGATCGTCTTTCCAGGCCTTTTCTTGCGCGATTAGCGTTTGCGTGCTGCCCGGAGGCGAAAGCATGACCACGGCTTCCCACGCATCGCAGGTCAGCAATTCGCCGCCCACGTGGACGACGTTCAGCGGAATATCGCGCGCGGCAGCGGCAAGCGCACCGAACGCGCGCACGGCGTGACCGCCACAGGCGCGCAGATCGCGTGTCGCTAGCCCCGCGTGGCACACGGAGCGCGGCGCAAGCATGCGCTCGAGAACGTGTGGAAACAGCAGGTCGCCGAAATTGTGGCGGTCAAACGCGCCGAATAAAACCGTGCGCGCTGGCGCATTCGGGTGAGGTGGCATGAGCGAGCCTCGGCGTCATGAAGGCGGAGCCCGGAGCCCGGAGTCGTACCGGCCCGCCCCGGTACGCCCCGCCGAAAGACTATGGTACTGCGCTCATGGCGCTGCGTCGCGCCAATAGGCTCCGCGCTCGCTCAGAGATAAGACACACCGTCCACGTAGGCCTTGCGCCAGCGGACGATGCTCACGCGTTCGAAGAGCCCCGCAAGCGAAAACGGGTCTTCGGCGATAAAGCGCTCGGTTTCTTCGCGCGTGTCCAGGTCGACGATATAGATGCCGCCGCCTGCCGTCGATCCGTCGTCGTTGAGCTTGGCGCCGCAGGCGAGCAGCAGCGGCTCGTGCTTCGCGAGGTAGGCCAGGTGCGCCGCGCGCTCGCGTGCTCGCACGTTGGCGTGGTCCGGCTTGTCGAATGTCTCGATCAGAAATGGCATGGTCAGCCCCAGGCGAGAATCGCCACCGAATAGACGATGCCGATCCAGAACATCATGATGACCGTATAGCCCATGATGTCCTTGAGCTTGAGTCGCGAAAGCGCGAGCGCCGGCAGGATCCAGAACGGCTGCACGAGATCGTTCCAGGCGTTGCCGAGCATCACGGCAACGGAGGTGTGGCCCACGGATGCGCCAATCGTCTTGGCCGCCTCGATCATGAACGGTCCCTGGATGACCCAGTGGCCGCCGCCCGAGGGCGCGAAGAAGTTGATGACGAACGAACTGACCAAGCCCCAGAACGGCAGCGTGCCAGGCGTGGCAACTTTCACGAAGGCCGAGGAGAGCGTGTTGACGAGCCCCGAGGACGCCATGATCGCCATGATGCCCGCATAGAACGGATACTGAAGAATGATGCCGCTGATCGTGCGAATGCCTTCATTGAGCTTTTCGACGTAGCGGATCGGCGTGCCGAGCAGCAGGATGCCGAGAAACAGAATAAAGAAGTTGATGAGGTTCAGGTCGATCGAGCCGCCCTGGACGAAGTGCAGCGCCACATAGCCCATGCCGATCAGGCCGATCACGTAGCTCAGCAGGCGGCTGTTGTTCAGGCGATGCGCAAGCGTGCCGCTTTCGTCGATCTCGAGCACTGGGGCGGCAGCCTTGGGCGCTGTCTCGTGCGCGCGATCGATCTCCTTTACCGGCTGGCCCGGCTTCGGATGCAGCCAGGCGTTCAGGAGCGGCAGCGTGACGATGGTCACGAGGCTCGTGATGAGCATGGCGTGCGAGAAAATCGTTTCGGAGAGCGGAATAACGCCCATCTGTGCTTCGAGTGGGTGGCCCTTGGTGGAGATCAGCACGGGAATACTGGCGGAAAGACCGAGGCCGTAGAGTGTGAAGCCGCTGTATGCCGACGCGATGATGAGCGGATAGTGCACGCCTTTCACGCGCATCGCGAGCTTGCGCGCGACGATGCCGCCCACCACGAGGCCGAAGCCCCAGTTCAGCCAGCTACCGGCACCGCCCACCAGCGTTGCAACGATGATGGCCATGCGCGGCGAGTTCACATGCGAGACGAGGCGGTCGAGCAAGCGGTCGGTGAGCGGGGCGGTCGCGAGCACGTAGCCCATGGCGAGAATCACGGCCATCTGCGTCGTGAAGGCGAGCAGGGCCCAGAAGCCCTTGCCCCAGCTCGTGGTGAGCGCGGTAATGGCCTGACCTTGCACGGTCACGGCCAGTACCATCGTGAGCAATGTGAGGCCGATCGCGAACACGAATGGATCGGGCAAGTACCGGCGCATCAGCTCGGTAAAAAACGCGGTGATTCTTTGCATGAGTCTGTCTCTTCCAGGTCGTAGTAGTTCTGGTCTCTCTCGCGGTGACGTCGTGCTCACGCGAGCAGTGTGGTTCGCCTATGAGTCAATCCTCGGCGGGCGGAATGGCTTTGCGATGCTTCGCGAGACGCATGAGCTGGCGGTCGCGCCAGGCCACGCGCGCATCCCATTGATCGAGCGGCAGCGCCGCGCGCCGCGCGGCTTCCACCTGCGCGACGAGTTCGGGCGTCCACGGGTCGTGCTGACCGCGCTCGGCGCCCATGCGTTCATACGATGGCCCCATCTTCTGCGCATGCGAGGCAATGCCGCCGCGCGTGTTCAGGTCGACGGTCTCGAACGGGCCGATCACGGACCAGCGCGGCGCGAGCCCTTCGCGCATCACCGTGTCGATGTCGTCGACCGAGGCCACGCCGTCGCGCACGAGGCAATACGCTTCGCGCAGCACCGCGCCTTGCAGCCGGTTGAAGATGAAGCCGGCCACTTCCTTTTTTACGCGCACGGGCAGGAGGCCTGCTTCGCGATAGAGCGCGATGGCGCGCGTGGTTGCGGCGGGGGACGTGAACGGTGCGGGCACGATCTCGACCACGGGCACGAGATAGGGCGGATTGCCCGGATGCGCGACGAGGCAGCGCGCATGGCCCGGCAAGGTTTCGTCGACGAATTTCGACGTCGCGAGAAACGACGATGCACTCGCGAGTATCGTATGCGGCGGCGCCACGCGGTCGAGTTGAGCGAAGAGCTCGCGCTTGAGTTCGGCGCGCTCGGGCGCGCATTCCTGCACGAGATCGGCGTTGGCGGCTGCGGCTTCGAGCGTGGCGACCACCTCCACGCGTGCAGCGATTTGCGCCGCGCTTTCGTCGATCAGCGCGAAATGTGTGAGGTCCGCGAGACGCGCGGCGATTTCGGCGGGCACAGCCGCGCGGCGCGCTTCGTCGGGGTCGAAGAGGCGCACACGCCAGCCCGCGCGCGCGAACTGCAGCGCGAACGCCACGCCGATGCTGCCTCCGCCAACGATGCCGGCGCGCCGGCTGTCATGCTGCTGGGCGGCCTGCGCGTGATCGACGTGATGCACTTCGGAACGGTCGATGGGTTCCATCGTCAGACTCCCGCGACACCAACTGTCATGCCGCCGCATACATAGAGCACCTGGCCCGTGACAAAGCCGCTGCGCGCGTCGAGCAGATACGAGGCCGCGTGCGCGACATCGTCGGGCGTGCCGACGCGTTTCACCGGCACCGCGTCGATGATGGCCTGGGTGCGCGGCGCGCCGGGCGGGTTGGCGCGGTCGAAGAGTTCGGTGCGGATGGGGCCCGGGCCGATGGCGTTGGCGGTCACGCCGAACGCGCCGAGCTCCAGCGCCCAGACGCGCGTCATGCCGATGAGCGCGGCCTTCGTGGCCGAGTACGCGGTGCGCAGCTCCTTGCCGAGCGCGGCGCGCGACGACATGTTGACGATGCGCCCGAAACCCGCAGCCTTCATGCCGGGCAGCAGCGCCTGCATGCACTGCTGCGCACAGCGCACGTTGAGCGCCCACGCGCGCTCCAGCTCTTCGAGCGTCTGATGCTCGGCATCGGCCGGAACCACGACGCCCACGTTATTGACAAGGCGTGTGATCGGGCCGCCTGCGAGTGCTTGCGCGAGCGCGTCAGCCGTGGCCTGCGTGTCGGAGAGATCGGCGATGATGCCGTTGCCCACACGGTCGATCACGACCGCTTCATAGCCGTCTGCCTCGCAGCGGGCAGCACACGCGGCGCCGATACCGGCGGCGCCGCCGGTGATCAAAACTCGTTCTTTAGCCATGTCGGGAATGCGGGTCGAGGTTGCTCGAAAAAATCATGGAATACTGAATGATTTCAGACGGTGGCGACCGGCGTGACCGGCGAGCCCATCGCGCCCGGCAGCCGCAGCGGCGGCGCGGTGAGCATGAAGCGCGAGCGCTGGTGCTCGCGCAGCCACGCGGCGAGATCGCGCAAATACCAGAGTTCGCCGAGCGGCAGGCCCAGTTTGAAGAGACAGTGGTGGTGCAGCGGCATGAGCGGGTGCTCGCCTGGCGTGGCGGGTTTGCGCGCGGGATAGCGCTCGACCGCGTAGTTGTCGGCGGCGAGCGCGGCAATGCCCGAGTCGGTGATCCACTGCAGCAGGCGTTCGTCGCGGCCGTCGAGCGCGCTGCAATGGCTCGCGAGCACGGTCTCGTCGGGTTGACGGTTCATCTCCAGCACCATTTCGGCGAAGCCGGTGCGCAGCACGAGCATGTCGCCGGGCTCCACTTCGACCTGATCCGCCTGCATCACGCGCATGAGGTCGTCGTAGCCGACCGTGCGAAATTCGCGCCCGAAATGCGCGGCCAGATCGATCAGCACGCCGCGGCCCTGCATGCCCTTCACCGCGAGGTTCTCGATGCCGAGCACATCGGCGTGACTGTGCTCGCCGCCGCAGGCGTGCGGCTCGAAACCGCTTTGCGCGCGGTATTCCATCGGGCCGACGATGTCCTGGTTCGCGCGATAGCCGTTGTAATAGACGCTTTCGGCCACGCCGTCACCGTTGGCGTCGAAGCGCGCGCCCACGTGCGCGAGCGAATCCCATTGCGTCGAATATTGCAGCGAGAGCAGCACCTGGTCGTCGCTCACGACATCGGTGGCGTCCGGCTGATTGCGCGCGAACGGGAAGTTCACATAGGGCAGGCCGTCGCGGAAGGTCGGGCGCAGCACGGGGGGATGGCGGCGCACGTTGAGCTTGCTCTCGCCGGGAAAGTCGAGCGGCAGCGAAAGCGTGAAGGTGAGCCCCGCGCGAATTTCGCGCGCGCCCTTGAGCACCTGCTCCGCACCGATGAGGTTGGGGCGGCCCAACTGATCGTCGGGGCCGAAGTCGCCCCAGTTCGAGCCTTTCGGCCGGTTCTTCCAACGCATGCTTCGTTCCTCCACATCCTTGCCGCGCAGCCGGCAAGGCCGCGCACTGCGTCGTGCGCTGCGTAGTGCACGGCGTCGTGCACCGCGCGGCCAAAGCGCACTGGCGCAACCCTTGCCATGCCGATGTGCGCCGTCACCCGCGCTGGCGCTGCAAGCGAGCCCTCAGGCGGCCAGCAGCGACGGCGGGATTTGCGCGAATACCTCGAGCAGCGCCTGCACGGCCTGCTGCTCGTTCCTCAGGAGGCGTGCCTTGGGCGCGCCGATGACGAGCGCGAACGCTTCGCCGTGAATCAGAAAGCCCCGCGCGAGGCCGGCCACGTCCTCGATGCTTTCGCCCGTCGAGCGATGCCAGCCGTCCGTCACGCCTTGTTCGATCTCGCGCTCGAACGTTGCGCGATCAACGAACGAGCCGCCGGGCGCTACCGTCAACGGCTCGCTGCTGTCGAGCAGCTTGCGCCGTGGCGTGGGCGCCAGCGCCCCGAGCAGCGCCTTGCCGGCCGCGCTCGTGACGGACATGAAGCCGCCCGGTTCGTCGCTGTAGCGGATCTTCTGGCGCGACTCCATCACGTCGAGATAGACGACGCGATTGCCCGCGAGCGTCGCCAGCGCGGCTGTCTCGCCGGTTGCGTCGCGCAGCGTGGCGAGCAGCGGCTGGAACATCAGCGTGAGCGGGTCCTCGTTGCAGATGTCGCGTGCGACATGCAAGAGGCGCTGCGTGGGGTAATAGCCCGCCTTCACGCCCGGTGCGTAGAGGTAGCCCTTGGCCACCATCGTCTGCAACAGCGCGTGGCAGCTCGATAGGGGAATCTCGGTTCGACGCGCGATCTCGCTGTAGATCATGGGTTGCCGGACTTCGGCAAAGAGGTTGATCACGTCGAAGACGCGCACTGCAGTTTTCACATCCATGAGAACATTATCGACATATCGATAATGCGCTGACAATACGCTCGCGGGTAAACACCTAAATCACGCGACCGACGGCCTGGCCGCCGAAGCGGCGTGTTTCGCATCGGAAAGCAGCGAAGTTCGGCGTGTTTCGCATGAGAAACACGGGCAGCATGCGGGTTTGAGGGGGGCGGGTTTGAGGGGTGGGGCGGGGTTGCGGGATTGAGGGGGCGGTGCGCCTCACCGCCGCCCCGCCTCCACCTCCAGATACAGTTCGCGCAGCGCCTGCCCGAACACGGTATCCACTTCGCGCTGCACGCCCGCGCGCGTGAACAGGGCGATGGGCGGCAGCGTCCAGTCGAAGGTATACGGCACGATCGCCACGCCCGCGATATGCACGAGTTCCTCGGCAATATCGGCGGGCACGATCGACACGGCGTTCTCGTTCGCCGCAATCATTTCGCCAATCAGCCGCGACGTATAGCTCTCCATGACCGGCACGGGCGGCGCCACGCCCGCATGCAGGAACAGGTCGGAGATCTGCTCGCGCATGGGCGTGTTCGGCGCGCCCAGGATCCATTCGAGTTCCGCGAGCTTCTGCCAGCTCGACTTGCTGCGCCCGAGCCGCGCGGCGAGGCGCCGGCTCGCGATCAAGCGCGGCGTCTGCTGATACAGCACGTCGAAGCGCACCTGGCTCACGTCGGCGGTGGATGAAGCGCGCCCGATCACGAGGTCGAGCGTGTGGTCGCGCAGGCGCGGTAGCAGCGTATCGGTCGTGCCCTCGTGGATCGTCATGGTCACGCGCTGCGGCAGGCGCGACTGCGCGAGCCGGATGGCCGCGGCAAGCGTGCGCCCCGAAATAAACGGGATCACGCCCACATGCAGCCGCGTGGCGTGGCCCGCCTGCACCGCTTCGATGTCACGCGCGAGATGATCGAGATCGTGCAGCATGGCCTGCGCGCGGGCCAGCACGACATTGCCGAGCGCCGTAGGCGTCATGCCGCGCGGCGAGCGGTCGAATAGCGGCGCACCGAACATGCTCTCCATCTCGGCCAGCGCGTTGGTCACGGCCGGCTGGCTGGTGGCCATGTGCTCGGCTACCCGCGTGAGCGAGCCGTGCTGGCGGATCTGCAGGAGCAGCACCAGATGGCGCATTTTCAGGCGCGTGTTCAGGCGCCTCGTTACTTCTTCGGTACTGAATGACACGATCCGCGGTTCCAGGGGCATCAGAAAAAATAATGGCCCCATACTAAATCAAAATGGGGTCGTTATGCCGGCTCTCTAGAATCTGCCTCATTCGAACGCAACCGGCGCGCTGCCACGGCGCCGGAACCATATTGGAGTGAGGAACATGAACAAGACCGAACGTCAGGCCGCCCTCGAGTATCACGAATTCCCCACCCCGGGCAAGATCTCGGTCACGGCGAGCAAGCCGCTCGTCACCCAGCGCGATCTCGCGCTCGCCTATACGCCGGGCGTGGCGGTGGCCTGCGAGGAAATCGTCACCGATCCGCAGAACTCGTTCCGCTACACGGCGCGCGGCAATCTGGTGGGCGTGATCACGAACGGCACGGCGGTGCTGGGCCTCGGCAATATCGGTGCGCTGGCTTCCAAGCCGGTCATGGAAGGCAAGGCGGTGCTCTTCAAGAAGTTCGCGGGCATCGACGTGTTCGACATCGAAGTCACCGAAAGCGACCCCGACAAGCTCGTCGACATCATCGCGAGCCTCGAAGCGACGTTCGGCGGCATCAATCTGGAAGACATCAAGGCGCCGGACTGCTTCACGGTCGAGCGCAAGCTGCGCGATCGCATGAAGATTCCGGTCTTCCACGACGATCAGCACGGCACCGCCATCACCGTTTCGGCTGCGTTCCTGAACGGCCTGAAAGTGGTGGGCAAGGACATTTCGAAGGTCAAGGTCGTGGCCTCGGGCGCAGGCGCGGCGGCACTCGCGTGTCTGGACCTGATGGTGGATCTGGGACTGCCGCTCAAGAACATCTGGGTGACCGATCTCGCAGGCGTGGTCTACCAGGGCCGTACCGAGCTGATGGACCCGGACAAGGAGCGCTTCGCGCAGGACACCTCCGCGCGCTCGCTTGCCGAAGTGATCGAAGGCGCGGACGTGTTCCTCGGCCTCTCCGCTGGCGGCGTGCTCAAGGCGGAAATGGTCAAGAAGATGGCGGACCAGCCGTTCATTCTTGCGCTCGCCAACCCCACGCCGGAAATCTTCCCCGAGGTTGCGCTCGAAGCGCGCCCGGACGCGGTGATCGCCACGGGCCGCTCGGACTTCCCGAACCAGGTCAACAATGTCCTGTGCTTCCCGTACATTTTCCGCGGCGCACTCGATGTGGGCGCAACGACCATCACGCGCAACATGGAGATCGCGGCGGTGCATGCGATCGCGAAGCTCGCCGAAGAAGAGGTCAATGACTCGGTGGCCGCAGCCTACGGCGCTTACGATCTGCGCTTCGGCCCGACGTATCTGATTCCGCGGCCCTTCGATTCGCGCCTCATCGTGCGCATCGCGCCGGCGGTGGCGAAGGCCGCAATGGAAGACGGCGTGGCGACGCGTCCCATCGACGACTTCAGCGCCTACACGAACGAGCTGCAACAGTTCGTCTACCACTCGGGCGCGTTCATGAAGCCGATCTTCGCGGCGGCCAAGCAGTTCGTGCGTGACGGCGCGAAGGCGCGCATCGTGTTCGCGGAAGGCGAGGAAGAGCGCGTGCTGCGCGCGGTGCAGGTGATCGTCGACGAGAAGCTCGCACGTCCGATCCTGATCGGCCGCCCCGAAGTGCTGCTGGCCCGCATCGAGAAGTTCGGCCTGCGCCTGAAGCTGGGCGAAGATGTGGAAGTGACGAATCCTGAGTACGACGAACGTTTCCACCAGTACTGGACCACGTATTGGGAACTGCGTTGCCGCGATGGCATCTCGAAGGAAATGGCGCGCGTGGAAATGCGCCGCCGCCTCACGCTGATCGGCGCGATGATGGTGCGCCTCGGCGACGCGGACGGCATGATCTGCGGCACGGTGGGCGCGTATCACGACCACCTGCGTTTCGTCGATGAAGCGATCGGCATGCGTCGCGGCGCGAAGACCTACGCGGCGATGAACATCCTGCTGCTCGACAAGCGCACGGTCGCCATCGTGGACACGCACGTCAACGACAACCCGAACGCCGAGCAGATCGCCGAATTCACGCTGGCGGCGGCGCGCCAGATGGAATGGCTCAATCTCGCACCGAAGGTCGCGCTGCTGTCGCGCTCGAACTTCGGCTCGGGCAGCTCGGCTTCGGGCTCGAAGATGCGCGAAGTGCTCAAGCTCGTGACCGAGCAGAATCCGGATCTGGAAGTGGACGGCGAGATGCACGGCGACTGCGCGCTCGACGAAGCCCTGCGCCAGCGCATCCTGCCGCATTCGAAGCTCAAGGGCGCGGCGAACCTGCTGGTGTGCCCGAACGTGGATTCGGGGAACATCGCGTACAACCTGCTGAAGACCGGCGCGGGCAGCAACGTGGCGGTCGGGCCGTTCCTGCTTGGCGTGAATGCGCCGGTGAACGTGCTCACCTCGAGCTCGACGGTGCGACGCATCATCAATATGACCGCATTGACGGTGCTCCAGGCCAATCGCGATTGATTGTGACCGATTGAGCCAGGCGCGCGCGCAGGTGGCGCGCCGTTGATGACGCGGTTGATATAGGGAAGGCAGCGAAGGAAGGCAGCGCTCCGCAAGGGCCGCTGCCTTTTTTATCGCCATTGCATCGAGAACAGGCGGCGTTACGGCTTTCGTCGTAACAATGCCGCTGGGTCTGAGGCGCCCGTTGCGCAGCGCAACGAGTTAGAAGCGCTGGCAAGTAAGTCGCGGATATTTCAAGCCCAGTGCGGGCTTGATCCCGCATTAATCCCAATCGCGGTGCTTGTGATGGTGATGATGGCCGTGATAGCCGCGCGAGTAATCGTTGGCGTAGGAATTGGAGCGCGAGATATTGCCGCCAAGCGCTGCACCTGCGCCGCCGCCCAGCGCCGCGCCAACGAGGCCACCGCCGCGGCCGCCCATGGCGTTGCCCGCTGCCGTGCCCGCGCCGCCGCCCAGTGCGCCGCCGATGATGGCGCCCGTGCGTTCCCGACGGTTCGACGTGACCGCGCCGCCTGCGCCGCCGCCCACTGCGCCGCCGATCACGGAACCCGTGGGGCCGCCCACCGCGCCGCCAATCGCCGCGCCGGCCAGGCCGCCAAGCCCGCCGCCCAGCGCGTTATTCATGTCGCCAGCCGTGGCGGGCAACGAAACCGCAGCGGCCAGTGCCGCAATCGCAACCATCGGGATAATTTTCTTCGACATGGATAATCCACTTGTTTTTGAGCCGGTGCTGAGTATAGCGACCCGCATGAAAGGTCTCTGTAACGGGTGGGGGTGGCTCGGGTAAGAGGTGTAACAAAATAATCCCGGCTTTCATAATCCGTGCCGCGCGTAAATGTAGTCGTAGGGTTCGTCGAAATTTGGTTGTAAGTGGCCGTTGCTAGAGTCGTTGCAGCCGTTGTGTCCGTCGTGCTGTACCTCGTGGTATTTCGTGGCAGTCTGAACCAGAGCGACCACTCATGCATACCGCCCGCGCGTTTCGACCCCTCAAGTTTCTCGCGCTGTTTCTGGCCTCGCTGTTTGGGCTATGCGTGAGTATTCCAGGCTGGGCTTTTCAGACGAGAGTGGTCTCGATCCCCAGCGCGGCGATGCACCGCGCATTCGGCGCCACCGTGGTGCTGCCCGACGATTACGCGCGCAGCAGCGGGGCGACGCGCTATCCGGTGATCTACGTGCTGCACGGCTCGGGCGGCAACCATGCGGACTGGACCTCGAACACGCGGATCGGCAAGCTGGCGGACCGCTATCACGTGATGCTCGTGATGCCGGACGGCGGCCGCGAGAGTTGGTATATCGACAGCCCGTTCGATCCCGCGAGCCGCTACGAAACCTATGTGGGCACCGAAGTGGTGTCGTATATCGACGCGCACTTCCGCACGCTCGCCTCGCGCGAGAGGCGAGCGATCACGGGCCTGAGCATGGGCGGCTTCGGCGCGCTGCGCATCGCGCTCGATCATCAGGAGACGTTTGGCGCGGCCGGCAGCATCAGCGGCGCGGTCGATCCGCGCAATTGCGACGATGAGCCCGGCATCGAGCGCGTATTCGGCGATCCCGCGCGCCACGCCGACTTCTGGACCCGCAACGCCATCGTGGAGGGCGCGAGCAGCTTCGAGCATGCGCATATCGCGCTCACGATCGACTGCGGCGTGAGCGATTATTTCGTGCAGTCGAACCGCGTGCTGCACGACAAGCTCATTGCGCTGGGCGTGCCGCACGATTATGTGGAGCGTCCCGGCGGACATACGTGGTCGTACTGGTCGAACGCGATCCGCTATCAGGTCTTGTTTTTCGCCACGGCGTTCCGGCACGACGGGTGGCGTCCGTTCGCGCAGAAGGCCTGATAAGCGTGGCATTAATCGCGGTATTAATCGTGGTATTAGGCGCGGTATTAGGCGCGGTATTAAGCGTGGCCTTGATCGCGGCGCTCAGCGAACCGGCAATTCAAGCCGCGCGAGTTCCGCGAAATAGCGCGCGCCGGTCATCAGGATGTCGTCGTTGAAATCGTAGCTCGCGTTATGCAGCGGCACGCCTCCGCGCTCCGGCACATCGCCGTTGCCGATAAAGACGAAATTGCCGGGAACGGCCTGAAGAAAAGCGCCGAAATCTTCAGAGATCATCATCGGCTGGACGTTCGCATCGACGGCCGATTCGCCGGCCACATTGCGCGCGGCGTTGACGGCAACCTCCACATATTCGGGCGAATTGACCGTTGGCGCGAATTCGTGCGTGTATTCGAAGCCGCACTCCACGCCGTGCGTCGCGCAGATGCCCACGCTGATTTCCCGCATGCGCGTCTCGAGCAGCGTTTGCACCGCTTTCGAATAGCTGCGCGTGTCGCCCTTGATGAGCACGTTCGACGGAATGACATTGCGGATGCCGTCCGTGATGAACTCCGTGCATGAAATCACGGCTTGCAGGCTGGGGTCGAGATTGCGCGAAACGATGGTCTGCAACGCGAGCACGATTTGCGACGCGATCACGATGGGGTCCACGCCCATATGCGGGCGCGCCGCGTGCGTGCCGCGCGCCTTGATATGGATAACGAAGTTATCCTCGCTCGCCATGATGCCGCCCGCGCGTGTCGCAAAGCTGCCGGCCGGCATGCCGGGCATATTGTGCGCACCGAAAATCGCGTCCACGGGAAACCGTTCGAACAGGCCGTCCGCCATCATCGCCTTGGCGCCGCGGCCGTGCTCCTCGGCGGGCTGGAAGATAAAGCGCACGGTGCCGTCGAAATCGCGCCGTTCGGCCAGCAGGCGAGCGGCGCCGAGGATCATCGACATATGGCCGTCGTGTCCGCACGCATGCATTTTTCCCGCGTTGAGCGAAGCATGCTCGCGACCGGGCGCGCATTCGGCGATGTTCAGCGCATCCATGTCGGCGCGCAGGCCGATGACGCGCTTGCCGCTGCCGACCGTGAGATTCGCCACGAGCCCGGTGCCGCCAATGCCGCGATGGACTTCGAGGCCCAGCGTCCTGAGGATGCTCGCAACATAGTCGGACGTATTGACTTCCTCGAAGCCGGTTTCCGGGCGTTGGTGCAGATGCCGGCGCCAGCTCTTGAGTTGGCCTTGCAGCGTGCTTTCCATGGATTCGTTCTCGTCGATCGTCAATGCCGGTTTATTGGTGCGCCAGTTGCATGGCACGTTGTGCGTTCAATCGCGCGGTCCATTCGTTGCGGCGCGCGGCCACGGTTTCTGCGGGCACGCCAACGAGTTCCGCATAAACGCCGGGCGCCGTCGCGCCTTCGGTGCTGATCAGCAGGACGCGCGACTGGGCGCCCAGTCCCACCGCACGGGCGAGGGCGGGGTCGCGCATCAGCTTCGCAAGGCCAGCCAGGCCGGCGGCACCCGATTCGCCGGAAACGATGGGCACGTCGGTGTCCGCGTCGGTGCCTGCGTCGGTGCCTGCGCCGGTGCTTGCTACGGCGACGGCGGCGAGCGTGCGCATGGCCGCCACGGCGTCGTCGTCCTCGATCAGCATGAAGTCGTCGACGCACGCTTGAAGGATCTGCCATGCGAGCGGCGATGCCTCTCCGCACGCGAGGCCGGCCATTACCGAGTCGACCGATCCCGTGGCTTTCGCGGCGCGTCCCGCGAGCGCGCTTTGATAGAGGCAATCGGCCTGCCGTGGCTCGACCACGATGAAGCGCGGGCGATTCGCGCCATAGTGCTCCCACAGGTAGCTGGCGACGCCGGCGGCGAGTCCGCCCACGCCGCCTTGCAGGAAGACGTGAGTGAAAGCGGGCTCGCTCGCCGCCGCGCACGATTGCTCGATGATTTCCGCCGCAATCGTGCCGTAACCCTGCATCACATCGCGCGGAATCGCTTCATAGCCTTCGTATGAAGTATCGGACACGACATGCCAGCCATTGGTCTTTGCGAGTTGGGCCGCATGCTCGACCGATTCGTCGTAATTGCCGGCGATGCGCACGATGCGCGCACCATAGGCCGCAATGGCCTGCTCGCGTTCCGCGCTGACGTTCGCGTGCAGGACGATCACGCAGTGGCATCCGATCGACTGGGCCGCTGCGGCAAGCGCTTTGCCGTGGTTGCCGTCGGTGGCGCTGATGACCGTGAGGTTCGACACCAACTCGCGATTGCGGCCTTCGATCAACGCTTTCGGATCGATGTCATGAGTGGGCCAGAGGCGCACGATCAGCCGCATCAGCGCAATGGGCGCGCCGAGCGCCTTGAAACTGCCCAGCGGAGAGCGCAGCGATTCGTCTTTCACGGCGAGTCGCGCAATGCCGAGTTGCGCGGCAGCGTGGGGCAGGTCCCAAAGTGGAGTCGGCTCCGCGTTGATCAACGCCCAGTTCGAGAGCCACGCGCGGCTTTCATCGCCGGATTTCATGTTCAGGATGGCGCGCAGCGTCTCGGGATAACTGCGAGCGGCGCGGGGATTGGCGATCGGCATGTGACGTTGCTCCTGCTGGGCCGGGCATGGCCTCGACGATTTGAATGTGCGGCGCGAACGCCGCCGACCCAGAGATGATATTGCGCAGGGAGCGCGAAAAAGTCTCATAATTGCGGCTGCACGCGCAAAAAAATATCGATCTTCCCTAGGGAATAACGGGTAATAGCGGACCTCACGTAAATGGCGACCCATCTCGACTCTTTCGACTGCAAGCTGCTGATGGAGGTGCAGCGCGACGCGCAGGTTCCGCAGAACGAACTGGGCGCGCGCGTGAATCTCTCGACTGCTGCGGTGAACCGCCGGCTGCGGCGCCTCGCCGACGAAGGCGTGATCGATCACTACGCGGCGATCGTTGCGCCCGAAAAGGTCGACCATCCCATTACGATTGTCGTGACCGTCGAAGTGGAAAGCGAGCAGATCGATCTGCTCGACGCCATGAAGCGCACGTTCGCACAGTGCCCGCAGATTCAGCAGTGCTATTACGTGGCGGGCGAATGGGATTTCGTTCTGATTCTCGCGGTGCGCAATATGGATCAGTACACTGAACTCACGCGCCAGTTGTTCTTTTCGAATAACAACGTGAAGCGCTTCAAGACGCTCGTGAGCATGAGCCGCGTGAAGGTCGGGCTCGAAGTGCCGATTGCGCCGATTGCGCCGATTGCGCCGGTTGCGCAGGACGAAGGTTGAGGTGAAGTCGCGCTACGACCATGAATAATCCCGAAGCACCGATGCCCACAACAAGCAGCGAAGCGACGATGTCCAATTCCTCTACCTCGAACACGGCGTGCTCGCATGCGGTCCGCGCATCGGCCGGTGCGCTGGCCATGCTGGTGCTCGTGGGCCTCAATCTGCGCCCGTTCCTGACCTCGGTCGGCCCCGTACTGGATCTCTTGCGCCACGACACGGGCCTCACATTCCGCTCTGCGGCGCTGCTGACCACGCTGCCGTTCCTGCTGATGGGCGTGATTGGCTGGTTCGGCTTCGGGCTGGCGGGGCGCTTCGGCGAACGGCGCTCGCTTGCGTTCGCGCTGTCGCTGCTCGCGCTCGGCTGCGCGTTGCGCGGTTGGGTGAGCAGCGGAACGAGCCTCATCGTCAGCGCGGGGATCGCGGGCACGGGCGTCGCGGCGATCCAGGCGCTGATGCCTGGCATCACGAAGCACTGGTTCCCTCATCGCGTGCCGGTCGCGATGGGTCTCTATTCGGCGTCGCTCGTCGGCGGAGGCGCGATCGGCGCCGTAGCGAGCCCGTGGCTCGCGGCCCATGCCGGCTGGCATTTCGCGCTCGCGATCTGGGCCGTACCGGCCTTCGGCATGCTCGCGCTGTGGCTGGCGCGCGCACCGCACGACACGGCCGCCGTCGCCGGCAAGCCGCCGTCGGTTGCGCGCTTCGTCCGCAATCGGCGCGCGTGGGAGCTGGCGATATTTTTCGGCCTTACGAACAGCGGCTTTTCGAGCCTCGTCACATGGCTGCCGTCCTTTTATCGCCAACTGGGCACGAGCCCGCAGGCAAGCGGCAACCTGCTTGCGTGGATGGCCTTGTGCCAGGCGACGTCGGCATTCGTGATGCCGATGCTCGCGCGCCGCTCCGACGACCGGCGCCAGATCCTGTGGCTGACGATGGGGCTCCAGGGCCTGGGTTTCGCCGGCCTCGCGATCGTGCCGGGCTTTTCGCCGTCGCTATGGGTAGCATGCGCGGGATTTGGACTGGGTGGCTTTTTCTCGCTGAGCCTGATTGTGACGCTCGATCATTTGCATGATGCACGGCACGCAGGTGCACTGGCGGCTTTCGTGCAGGGGGTGGGTTTTCTGGTCGCCGCCGGCGGACCGTGGCTGGTTGGCTGGCTGCGCGATGCCGGTGCGAGCTTTACTACCGCATGGTTGATGCATCTCGCTATCGTTTTCATGATGGCGGGGCTGACCGCCGTTTTCGCGCCCACGAGCTATCGGAGCAGTATGAAAGGGATGGGGGTGGTGGTACGTAATTAGATTGGGCGCGATTTTTTTTTCGCGTTTCCTTGTGATCGTGTCGGTCTATTAGTGTTGCCCCTGTGCGGGGCGGCACCTACTTTTCTTTGCAGCCGCAAAGAAAAGTAGGCAAAAGAAAGCGGCTCAAACCGCCAGTGTGACGCAGTACACCACTTGCCCATCATCGGAGCGGTTCCGGGGCATCCGTCACCTCGCACCTTTAAACTGAGTGACAAAGGACTCATTCATCCCGCTGCTCGCTACGCGCGCAGCGGTCGGGTCTGCACGGGAAACCACACGTACTGCCAAGCATTTGAATGCGCATGCGCTGCATCGGTTCGCATGCATCCCACTGGTTTTGGATTATGCCCCACGGCGCGCGCAGCGCCGCCGGAGGTATGAGTCCTTAGTCACTTCGTTGTACGGCGCGTGGTGGCAGACGCTCCGGAACCGCTCCGATTACAGGCAAGTGGTGGACGGCGTCATACTAGCGGTTTGAGCGGCTTTCTTTTGCCTACTTTTCTTTGCCGCGGCAAAGAAAAGTAGGTGCCGCCCCGCACAGGGGCAACGCTAATAGACCGACACGATCACAAGGAAACGCGAGGAAACGCGAGGAAACGCGAGGAAACGCGAGGAAGCGCGAGGAAACACGAGGAAACACGAGGAAACACGAGGAAACACAAGGAAACACAAGGAAACTCACAACCCGCGCGCAGCGCAACCAGCTCACCTCACACCTTCCGCAGCGTCTGAACCGTCAACTCACGAAACCAACGATTACCTTCATCGTTATCGAAAGTCTCATGCCAATGCACAGTGACCTCCACACTCGGCATATCCACCGGCAAATCATAGATAACGAACTGATCGTACTCGTTGAAAAAGCGCGCAACGCGACGCGGCAAGGCCACCATCCAGTCGGTGCGCCGGAGAATTTGCGGCACCACCGAAAAATGCGGCACGCGCAGCGCGATCTTGCGTTCGAGGCCCGCCGCACGCAGTGAATCGTTGATGGTACGGTGGCTGCTCTCGCTCGATACCACCATGATGTGCTGCATATCCAGAAAGCGCTCCCGCGACATGCGCCGCGCAGGCAACCCCGCGCGCCGGCGCGTCATGCACACATAGGGTTCGTCGAAGAGCAGGGCGCTGTGCGTGTGCGGCTTGAGCGCCGGCAGATTGCCGATGGCGAGATCGAGCTGCCCGAGGCGCAACTGCTCGGTCACCTCGGCCACGGGCGCCTGGCGCGCTTCCAGCTTCACGTGCGGGGCCACGCGCTGAAGCATTTCGCATAGCGGCGGCAGGAAGAACTGCTCGCCTGCGTCCGTCATCGAAAGATGGAATTCGCGCGAGCTGGTGGCCGGATCGAACGGCTCGCCGTGACGCAGCGCCTCGCGTATCGACGCAATCGCGCGTCCGAGCGGCAGCGCGAGTTGCTGCGCGGTGGGCGTGGGCAGCATGCCATCAGGAGAGCGAACGAATAGCGGGTCGTCGAACATCACGCGCAGCCGCCCCAGTGCATAGCTGATGGCCGGTTGTGACAGGCCAAGACGCTGGCCCGCACGCGTGAGACTGCGTTCTTCGAGGATCGCCTGAAACACGCGCACCAGGTTCAGGTCGGCTTCGTTGAAATCAGCCATGTTTATGATGTTGATAATATTGATGAATTTGACAGATATCTTAGCCCAAACCTAGACTGGGCTCATCGATTTGGTGAGACCGCGAGGAGGCTGGTTGATGGGCTGCATGAACTCGGGCGCCGCGCTCGCCGGCGCGACGGAGCAGATGGAGCAGGCGGAATCGCTTGCCTTGCCGGCCTTGCTGGCGGCGCGCGCGGCACGCAACGGTGATGCTGTACTGTTTTCGGACCGCAAGGCAAGCTGGAGCGGCGCTCAGGCACTCGAAATCGCGGCTCGGCGCGCGGGCGCGCTGGCCGCGCACGGTGTCCGGCGCGGCGATCGCGTCGCGCTGCTGTGCACGAATCGTAGCGAGTTCATGGAGATCGTGCTGGGCTGCGGATGGCTGGGCGCCGTGGTCGTGCCCATCAACACCGCTTCGCGCGGCATGCAACTCGAACATATCCTGCGCAATTCGGGCGCGCGCCTCATGGTGGCCGAAACGCATCTCGTGGGCGCGGTGCACGCGATCGATGCGCAAACGCATGCGCTTGAATCGATCTGGCTGATTGAGAGCGGCGAAGGTGGCGAAACGCACAACCGCAGCGGCGCTGCGGCGGCCGGTGCTTCGGTGGCAGGCACGCCGGCGGCCGGCGCTCCGGCGATGCGCGAAATTGCGGTATGGCCCTTGCCGCCGCTGGGCGAGCCGCTCGCCGCGCCGTGCATCGGCGATGGCGACGCGCTTGCGATTCTCTATACCTCGGGTACCTCGGGTCTCTCGAAGGGCGTGATCTGTCCGCACGCGCAGTTCTATTGGTGGGCGCGCCTTACGGCGGGGCATCTGGGCGTGGTGCCCGGCGATGTGCTCTATACGTGCTTGCCGCTTTTTCATACGAACGCGCTTAACGCGTTCTTCCAGGCGCTAGTTTCCGATGCGCAACTGGTCGCCGACCGGCGCTTTTCGGCGAGCGGTTTCTTCGCCTCGCTCATCGAAACCCGCGCCACCGTGACTTACGTGCTCGGCGCGATGGTGCCGATTCTGCTGGGCCGCTGCGCGTCCGCTCAGGAGCAGGCGCACCGCGTGCGTATCGCGCTGGCGCCGGGCGTGCCGGGGCACTTCCAGCAGGAATTCACCGAACGCAGCGGCATCGCGCTGCTCGACGGTTACGGTTCGACCGAGACGAACTTCGTGCTCGGCGGTGGTGTCGCCGATCAGCGCGCGGGCTATATGGGCAAGCTCGTGCCCGGTTTCGATGCGCGCGTGGTGGATGACAACGACCGCGAAGTGCCGGACGGCGAGGCGGGCGAGCTGATCCTGCGCGCCGACACACCGTTCGCCTTCGCGAACGGGTATTTCGGCATGCCCGAGAAAACCGTGGAGGCGTGGCGCAACCTCTGGTTTCACACGGGCGACCGCGTGGTGCGCGAGGCGAGCGGCTACTATCGTTTCGTCGATCGCCTCAAGGATGCCATCCGGCGCCGTGGAGAAAATATTTCGTCATACGAAGTAGAGCAGGTGTTGTTGAGTCACCCGGCGGTGGAGACGGCCGCGGTGTACGCGGTGAAGTCGGAGTTTGCGGAGGACGAAGTCATGGCCGCGCTGGTGCTGCGCGAAGGCGCGGCGCTCGATGCGCTCGCCCTGATTCGCTATTGCGAGCCGCGTCTGCCGTATTTCGCGGTGCCGCGCTATCTCGACTTCGTGGCCGATCTGCCGCGCACGGAAAACGGCAAGATCCAGAAGTACAAGCTGCGCGAGACCGGCATCACCACCACCGCGTGGGATCTTGAAACGTCGGGCTACCGGCTCAGGCGGACCTGAGCGCAGCGAGCGCGCAGCATTTCCATCGCCGCCCATGAGACACGGCGGCACAGCAAGTCACGAGAGCCCATTAGAGGCACGAGGAGGCAGCATGGCAAACACCCAAACCTGTTCCGCCGGTGCACCCGACGCGTCGCATGCAGACGCGCGCACGAGTGTGCATGCACTCGATCCGCGCGCTTTGCGCCGCATCGTGATGGCGTCGGTCGCGGGCAACGCGCTCGAATGGTACGACTTCTTTCTCTACAGCACGGCGGCGGCGCTCGTGTTCGGCGAGCTGTTCTTTCCGCGCGGCACCGATCCGCTCATCGGCACGCTCGCGGCGTTTGCGGGCTTTGCCGTGGGCTTCGCGGCCCGCCCGTTCGGCGGCGTGCTGTTCGGCCATATCGGCGACCGCTACGGGCGCAAGGGCGCGCTGGTCTGGACCCTCTCGTTGATGGGCGGCGCAACCTTCCTCATCGGCCTTTTGCCCACCTACGGCCAGGTGGGCCTGTGGGCGCCGGCGCTGCTCGTGCTGCTGCGCGTGGTGCAGGGCATTGCGTCGGGCGGCGAGTGGGGCGGCGGCGTGCTGATGATCAGCGAGTCGGCACCGCCCGAAAAGCGCGGCTTTTACGCGTCGTGGAGCCAGATCGGCGTGGGCGGCGGCTTCGTGCTCTCGGCGGCGGTGTTCTTCGCCGTGCAGATGCTGCCGCACGACAGCTTTATGAGCTGGGGCTGGCGTGTGCCGTTCCTGCTCTCCATCCTCATCTTTGGCGTGGGCGTCTATATTCGCTCGACGCTGCCTGAGAGCACCGAATTCGCGAAGTCCGAGGCAGCGGGCAAGACCTCGCACATGCCGGTGCTCGACGCGATCCGCAAGCATCCGCGCGCGATTCTGGTCGCCATGGGGCTGCGCGTGGCCGAGAACGGCGGCTCGTATATCTTCCTCGCGTTCTCGCTGGTCTACGGCAAGTTTATCGGCGTGCCGGGCGCGGTCATGCTCGCGGGCGTGATGGTCTCGATGACGGTGGAACTCGGCGCGATGCTGCTCTGGGGCCGGCTCTCGGACCGCATCGGCCGCAAGCCCGTGTATCTGATTGGCGCGGTGGGCCTTATCGTCGTGGCGTTTCCGTTTTTCTGGCTGCTCGACACCAAGGCGCCCATGCTCATCTGGCTCGCGCTGCTGCTCGGCAACGCGGTGTGCCATGGTGCGATGATCGGCACGCAGCCGAGCTTGATGGGCGAGCTATTCAGCACCGAGGTGCGCTACTCGGGCATGGCGCTGGGTCATGAGATTGCCTCGGTGTTCGCGGGCGGGCTTTCGCCGCTCGTCGCCACCGCGTTGCTCGCGAAGTATCACGCGGCGTGGCCCGTCGCGCTGATGCTGATGGCGATGGGGGCGATTACGGTGATCGCGTTGTTGTGCACGCGGGAAACGGTACGCAGCGCCGCGCGCGATGGCACACGTAACAGCACACACAACAGCGCACGATAAGGAAGACGAACCAATGTCATCACGCGGATACGACGGCGTCTTGCTGAGCGCGGGCGTGGAGGTGCCCTATCGCCGTCAGGCGGGCGGCCTCTCGACGGGCGATCTGCTCGCGCAGGCATTCTCGGCGGCGCTCGCGCAATCGGGCTTCGCCGCGCGCGAGATCGACGGGCTGGGCGTGGCGTCGTTCACCTTGGGCCCCGATCACGCGATCGATCTTGCATGGCGACTCGGCCTCTCGCCGCGCTGGTGCATGGACGATTGCCACGGTGGCGCGAGCGCGATCAATCTGCTGCAACACGCGATTCGCGCGATCCAGTGCGGCGACGCGAACGTCATCGTGCTGGTGTCGGGCGACAGTTTCGAGCCGGCCGATTTCAGGCGCCTGGTCGACCACTACAACCTCACCACGCGGACCTGGCTGCGTCCGCTCGAAAGCGGCGGCCCGAACGCGTTGTTCGCGATGCTCACGCAACAGCACGCGGAGCGCTTCGGACTCGCGCGCGCCGACTATGGCGCGCTATGCGTGGCGCAACGCGCGTGGGCCGCACTTAATCCGCTCGCGGTCTATCGCACACCGCTCACGCTCGACGATTATCTCGATGCGCCTGTCGTGGCCGCTCCGCTTGGCCGCTACGATTGCGTGCCGGTGGTGTGCGGCGCGAATGCGGTCGTGGTGGCGCGCGCGGATCTCGTCAAGCCGGGGCGGCATGTGCGCGTGCGCGCGCTGCAATGCCGCTATAACGCCGATCATCAGATGGGCGACGGCCTGCAAACTTCGCTGGCGGCGCTCGCCCCGGAACTCTGGCGCGAGGCGCAGGCGACGCCGGCCGGGATGGACGTGGTCTCGGTCTACGACGACTATCCGGTCATGGCGCTCGTGCAGCTCGCGGACCTGGGTTTCGCGCCCGACGGCGATCTGCGCGCGCTGATTGCGCGCATCGCCTCGCGCACGCTGCCGGTGAACACCTCGGGCGGCCAGCTTTCAGCGGGGCAGGCCGGGGCGGCGGGCGGCATGCACGGCCTCGTGGAAGCGTTCACGCAACTGCGTGGCACGGCGGGCGAGCGCCAGGTCGCGCGCGCACGGCTCGCGCTGGTGAGCGGCTATGGCATGGTCGAGTACCGCTACGGCATGTGCGCGAACGCCGTGGTGCTCGAAGCGGCAGGACATTCGTAATGAAACAGACCATGAAGCTCGAAGTGTTTCGCTGTGCCGCGTGCGGCACCACGCTATTTCCCGCGCGCTACCTGTGCCCCGCGTGCGGCGGCGCTCAATGGACGAAGCCGGTGGTGTCGAGCGGCACGGTGCGCGCCGCGACCACCGTGAGCCACCGCGTTGGGGCGCGCGAGCCGGGCGCCGTGCACCTCGCGAGCGTTCAGACCGATGCGGGGCCGGTCGTGATCGCAAGGTTCGAAGCCGCGGCGCGCAAAGGCGAGACCGTCTTGCTCGAAGTCGACGAGGAGAGCCGCATTCTGGCCCACCCGCGTTGAGGCCGGCGTAGCCGTCGCCCTATACGAGGTCCAGCAAAAATTACTTCGTTTTGCGAATGATTGGCCGGAAGCCAGCGTACTGTGCGTGCCGCAACACGCGCGCGTGCTTTCACTTCTCGTTCGACTTGCCGCCGCCATCGATCCCGGCGCCCTTGCGCCAGACTTCCTTGCCTTGCTCGGAGAGCTCGCCGCTGCTGTGGCTGCGGTCCGGTTCGGTGCCGGGTACCGCCATGTCGCCGCCCGGCGGTTCCTGAGAGGGCTGCTTCGCACGCTTGCGTCGGGCCACGCGCTCGTCTTGCGAGCGCCCTGCGTAGTCGTTCATGTGCTTTCTCCCGGTAGAGGACGTCACGTGAATGCGCAACGCTTGTGCCGCGCGGGGAGGGGGTAATAAAAGGCACCATGCGGCGCCCATGTGCCGACTACGCGCGCCGCTCGCTCAGGGCATGGCGACGCGGTGCAAGATGTCGAGTAGCTGCGTGACGGCAAAGGGCTTGCGCAGGAAGCCGAACAGATCCGCGTCGGCGGGCGGCGTGACGAGTGCGGAGACGAGCACCAGCGGCACCCCCGCGAGCATGCTGTTGCGGCGCATTTCCCGCATCAGCGCGAGGCCATCCATATGCGGCATCATGCAATCGGAAATCACGACATCGGGCGGGTCGGCGAGCGCGGTTCTGAGCGCGTCCGTCCCGTCCTCGGCGGTCCTTACCCGATAGCCTTCCTGACCGACTAGCTCTTTGAGCGCGTTCAGTGCGTTGATGTCGTCGTCGACGAGTAATACGGTAGCCATACGTCGTTTACCTGTGCGGCGCGCCCCCGCCGTTCCTTGCACGGTTGTTACGCCGTGCGCCCGTGTTTTGTCCTGTTCCCCGATTCCGCCCGGGCTGGCGTACAGCACCTACCCTTATTTGTCGGAGTTACGGGCGGGTGCGCATTTTCCATGCCTGATGCATCCGGTCAGACCAGGCCTCGACCGAAGACGCATGGCGCATGGCGTCACTCGAATAACGCGTCCATGACCTAGCAGCTAGCATTCCCGCAGTTGATGTCATAAAAGGCTCACATAATGCCAGTCGATACGGTCGCCCAACCGGCCCTTAAAACCAGACGGCGACCCAGCGCTCTTGGTGTTTCCCCTCTTTGCGCGCTGGATTTAATTCATCATCCTGTCTCTTTTCCAATCTATGCGAATTGGATGTTTCAGCAACGGTTCGCTGAGGCGTGTCGCGGATTGGCAGTCGTTTCGGTATGCATAGCGCATCTGATGCAATTCGGGTAAGCCACGTCTCTGTTTTTAAAGGATAATCACTCCCAGATGGGAGTGGCGTTTAACGCAACGTTCATTCCCGCCGGCTGTGCGTTGCCTTCTTCGCAGCGCCGGAAACAGGCACCGCTTTCTTCGGGCAGGCGTCTCTTCCTTGGTAACCAGTGGTGATCACGCAAGGCGGGAATCGTGCGGATGTCGAGACGCCCGCTCACGGCGTCACGCGTCTTCATTTGCCTTCAAATCCGCGGCCCCTCGTGCGCGTGCAAGCGCAAGCGGGACGCGTCGATGCCAGGCCGTGCCGGCGGGTTCGCAGCGCAGGACGCCAGCCGCCCCACGGACCTTCGGGCCGCCCGCACCATGGCGCGCCGTGTGCATGTGCACGCAGCAGCAGCCGGTGCGCGCCGCGTCTTGCCCCTCGCGCCATGCGCGCGCCCGTCAGGTTTCGCTTCACTCGCATTCGTAACCGCACTCATAGACTCATCACTGGAGTTCCCATGCCGCTTTGCGCATGGTGCTTCGGCGCGGGTCAATTATCGGCCAGCCGTCCCGCGGGATTTCGGGGGGAAGCTGCTTTTCAGCTTGGGAGGGCGGCCACTAACCACAAGGAGCCTGAGATGAAAGTTGGCAATAACAATTGGCGCAATGCACACAACAACGACGCGGCGCTGCCGGCCTTTCTCGCTGCACGCGTCAACCGCTATTACACGGAACGCGTGCAGCAGAGCTGGGCGGGCGGGCACATCATGAAGGGGCGCGTGCCGGACGCCGACGCTTTACACCTTTCGAGCAACGACTATCTGTCGATCGCCCGTCATCCCGAGATTCTCGATGCAATGTGCATGAGCATCCGTTCCGAGGGCAACGGCCTGCTGATGTCGGGTGTGTTCCTGCACGGCGACGATTGCCCGCAACTGAACCTCGAAGACCGTTTCGCGCAGTTCATGGGCGCCGAGGCGAGCGTGCTGTGCCAGTCGGGTTTCGCGGCCAACACGGGGCTGATCCAGTCGATCGCGAATGCGCAGACGCCGGTGTACGTGGACATGATGGCGCATATGTCGCTGTGGGAAGGTATTCGCAGCGCGGGGGCGAAGGCCATCAGTTTCTTCCATAACGACGTCGAGCATCTCGAGCAACGGATCCAGCGCTACGGGCCGGGCATCGTGATCGTCGATTCGGTGTACAGCACGAACGGCAGCGTGTGCCCGCTGCAGGCCTTCGCGGACGTGTGCGCCGAGCACGATTGCGTGTTCGTGGTGGACGAGTCGCATTCGCTCGGCACGCATGGCCAGCATGGCGCGGGGCTCGTCGCGGAGCTGGGCCTCGCCGGGCGCGTGCACTTCCGCACGGCGAGCCTCGCGAAGGCTTTCGCGGGCCGCGCGGGCATCATCAGTTGCTCGCGGCGCTTTCAGGAGTACTTCAAGTGCGAGGCGTTGCCGGCCATCTTTAGCTCGACGCTGCTGCCGCACGAAACCGCCGCGCTCGCGGCCACGCTCGACGTGATCGAGCGCGACGACTGGCGCCGCACGCGGGTGGCGGCGAACGCGCGCTATGTGCGCATGCGTCTCGCGGAACTCGGGTACAACCTCAACGGCAGCGAAACGCAGATCATCGCGCTCGAGGCCGGGCCGGAGCCGCAAACCATCGCGCTGCGCGATGCGCTCGAAGCGCGCGGCATCTTCGGGTCGGTGTTTTGTGCGCCCGCAACGGCGCAGAACCGCTCGCTCGTGCGCCTGTCGATCAACGCGGCGCTCAGCGAGTCGGAGCTCGAGCGCATCGTGGACGTGTGCGAGGCGATACGCGACGAAGTGCAAATGTGGAACTGGCCTTCGACGCGCCGTCTCATGGAGCGCGGCGCCGGGCGCATGCGCGTACGGCAGCCGCGAGCGCTCGCGGACTTGCCGGTGGCCGCATGACGATGATGGCATGAGCCGTCCGCAAGCGTAACGCGAAGGTGACACGAAGGTGACACCTGGGTGGCGTGCGCGATTCAGCATGGCCGGGCACGATTCGGTGCAACTCCGCACGAATCAGCGCTAGTCAGCACTAGATGGCACTATTCAGCGCGAATCCCACGCCGCCTGGATTTCCCGGTCAAGCTGTTGCAGATAAGCGTCGTAGGGCTGCACGTTGTCGAGCGCGAGTCCCGAGGGATTCTTCACGACGGCGTAGATGTAACGGCGCTCGCCAACGAACACCGATGCGGGATGCATATACGGCTGCCATTGCTCGCATTGCGCCGGATAGTAGCCTTCGGTGCGCCAGAAGTAGGGCACGCTGCGATGGCTGTCGAGTTCGGCATGAAACGACGCGGGCGCGCCTTGCTCGACGGCGATCTCGTGCACGCCGCGCAGCGATTCCTCGGTATGGATGATGAGCAGGTACGCCGTGCCCTGCACATCGAACATGAGCAGGCCGTGCGGCTGGTACGAGAGATAGTGCTCGACGATGCCAAGCGATTCGAAAATGCCTTGCACGTGCGCGGCGAGCGCGCTGTCCTTGAGGAACGCGTATTCGGAAACGGCGAGCGCGTCGAGCACCGTGCTGCAGGCCTTGTCGAAATACGCGGCCTGCATGTCGTGAATCGCCTGATTCAGGGTTTCTACTGCGTCGACTTCGTGCTTGCGGATGAAGCGGTCGATCAGGCCTTCGTTGAAGCTCTTGACGGCCACGTGCTCGTCGGCTTTGCCGGTGAGCACGATTTTCTTGAGCGCCGGATTGGCGAGGCGGCGGCAAAACTCGAGGCCGTTGAGCTCGGGCATGTCGTAGTCGATCACCACGACCGAGACGGAGTCGAAGCGCTCCGGCCGGTGCGCGAGCGAGCGGATCGCGTCCACGCGCATGGCAATGACCTGGTGCGCATCGTTTTCTTCGGTGCGGTCGAGATAGGGACTGAAAATGGGCGAAGCGGGCCGGTCCTGCGCCGCGCGGCCGTTCAGAAATTTCAGGGCTTCCGCGGGCGAGCTGAACAGCCGGAATGCCAGATCCGGGGCGAGTTGCAGGCTCAGATTCGATAGAAAAGCCGCACTGTCGTCGACGAAGGCGGCAGTGGTCGGCCAGGAAAACGGCTGAATGGCTTTCGGGGTGGCTTTCGTCATGGCGCTGGGAATGTCAAAACAAACTCGGTGTATTTGCCTTTCACCGAAGAGCAGGCAATTGCTCCCCCCATCGCTTGCATGACATCGCGGCAGAATGCCAGCCCGATTCCTGCTCCGAGCGACACGTCATCGGTGGTGGTGGTTGAAGTATAAAAGCGGGTAAAGATGTGCGGCAAGACTTCAGACGAAATACCGGTCCCGGTATCGCTGAAAATCAGTCGATGAGTGCGATTGCCGGAATTTGCCGCTTCGAGCCGGATGGAAATATGCGCGCCGTCGATGCTGCCCATGTGCCGGAATGCATTTTTGAGCAGATTGAACAGCACGTGCACCGTGAGCATTTCGGATCCGGCGAATTCAAAATCGGGCCGCAGATTGCAATGCACGCGCGCGCGGTCGCCTTCGCGAAACGGATAGCGCGCGAGCGCGGTTTCCACGCAATGCGCAATCGAGCACACCGTTGCGTTTTGCATGTTCGTGCCGGAGAAGCGTGCGGTAGCGAGCAGCATGTCGATGATCGCGTTCGAATGAAGCGCCTCCTGCTCGATGCGGCTCACCACGCCCTGCATCGAATGTAAATGCGCCACGCGTATTTTCGGCACCGGCAGGCGGTTGCGTTGGGCGAGGGCATAAGTGTCGAGCAGCGCGGGCAGGTAGCGCATGAGACCTGCCGCACCCACGCGAATGGCAACGAGCGGCGTGCGCAGTTCATGCGCGACGCTGCCCGCCGTAGCCAGCATGGCGCGTTCCTGTTCGATCTGAATGCGGTCCTGGTCGTAGTTCGCCACCGCGCCAATGGCCACGGCGAATGAAAAAATTGCCAGGTGGGTGAGATAGATCGAGTCGAGGACAATGGGGTTGGTCGTGAGCACATAGGCGATCAACGCGAGCCCGATGCCCACGAGAAACTGCAGCACGAGCATGAGCCAGTCGAGCAGCAGCACCATCACGAAGGCCGCTATCAGCGCGCTTTCGACCCATACCTCGTTGCCGTTGTTCTTGAGCAGCATGAAGGTGAAGAAGAACGGCAGCGCATAGAGCGTGGCGATATACCAGTACCAGGGCAGCAGCTTTTTGACGGCGGCGGGCCAGCGCTCGAAGAAGAGAATCGGCACGAACAGCGCGGCGCCAATCAGGCGCAGCGCGAGATTCTCGTAGGGCTGCGGAAACAGGTCTTTCCACACATAGTAGTAAAGCGGAAAGCCGAGGCTCGCGACCACGGCGAGCGGCCGCATGCGGCGCTTGACGTACTGGAGGTTGCGCATGGCGGGCGCGAATGCCCGCACCATGCGCGGCTTGAGCGCCGCCCAACTGCGGCGCGCGCGCATCGTGATTCTCGATACGTTCATCAGGGTGGAATCGCTCATTGTTCGATGCCGATTTCGCCGCCGGCCTCGACTGCACATGTGTCTCCAGGCGCATGCAGGGCGCTCATGTGAAGCGGTCCCAGTGCAGGGGGGCGGCTGCTGTGGCAATGAAGACAATAACATTATTGTGGCGTGCAGATGGGGCCGGAAAGGACCCCGGGCATCACATTCGGCCGCACGCCGCCACCCCACCACGCCGGCACCTGATGGCATGGGGCGAGCGATGTCGCTTGCATTGGATGGTTTGCAAATGGCGCGTTATGGCGCGTGACGGCCCGCGAAGTGTTGGGCGTGCGGGAGCGCCGATGGTCTGCGAACGGTGCTTCGCGTACCGCTCAGGCCGAGACCGCACGGGCGTGCGGCGCGAGAATGAATTGCACGATGGCTTCGTCGAGCGCGGCCTGGGCGTCGCGATGTGGAGAATGGCCACCCGTATCGAGCACATGCACGCGCGCATGAGGCACCTGCGCGCCGATCGCTTCGACCTGCGCCATCGTGCCGTAGTGATCGTCGCGCGCCTGCACGGCGAGGAGCGGCGCGCGAATGGCGGCCAGTTCGCCGACGATGTTCCAGGCGCGAAACGCGGGATCGAGCCAGATGTCGTTCCAGCCGTAGAACGCGGAGTCGACGTCGTCGTGATAGCGCGCGAGCTTGTCGCGTAACCCGGCGCTTTCGTAGGCGGTTTTTGCTTGCGCGATGCTCGACACCGAGATGTCTTCGACAAACACATGCGGCGCGATCGCCACGGCGCCCGCGAGCGCGTGCGCGAAGCGCGCGGCATGGAGCAGCGCGATCGATGCGCCGTCGCTGTGACCGATGAGCCACATGCGCGCACGTTCGGCGGCGCTCACGCCGAGTGCATCGAGCAGCGCGGGCAGTACGTCGTGGGCCTGATGCGCCATGAAGTCGACGGGCCATTTCTCGTCGGGCGCGCGCGGCGTGGAGCGCCCGTAGCCGGGCCGCGAATACACCAGCCCACGCATGCCGAGGCGCTCGCATAGCGTATGCGGCCAGTCCTTCCACATGTCGACTGAGCCGAGGCCTTCATGCAGGAAAACGGCGATTGGCGCCGCCGCGCGATGCGAGCCGACCCAGCGATATTCAATCGTGAGTGCGCCGCGCCGGGCGGTGGCGGGAAGGGCTGCAAACAGGCTTGCGTTCATGGCTTCGATGATGTCGGTGAATGGCCTCACGCTGGCTTCGTGATTGCCTCACGATCGCCTCACGATTGCTAACGAGCGCCGCACGCGTGCCTCATGCGCGGGGCCGATACGCTTCGCGCAGACGAAAGCGCTGGATCTTGCCGGTCGCGGTCTTCGGCAAATCGTCGACGAAAAGAATCTCGCGCGGATACTTGTGCGGCGCGAGCCGTGCCTTGACGAAGGCCTTCAGCGCAGCGGCAAGCGCCGCATGCCCTTCCGGCGAGGCGCCCGCTTGCGCCTGCGCTTCCTGCTTGAGCACGACGAACGCGCAGGTCTTCACGAGCCCGTCCTGATCCACGCCGATCACGGCCGCTTCGAGCACGGCTTCGTGCTGCACGAGCACCATTTCCACCTCGATGGGCGAGACATACTGGCCGCTCACCTTGAGCATGTCGTCGCTGCGGCCCGCATAGACGTAGCAGCCGTTGGGCATGCGCCGGTACTTGTCGCCGCTCTTCACCCACTCGCCCAGAAAGGTCGCTCGCGATTTTTCGCGATTGCCCCAGTACATCAAGGCCGCGCTCGGGCCGCGAATATAGAGGTCGCCAATTTCGCCGTCGGGCACGGGCTGGCCCGATTCGTCGCGCAATTCGACTTCATAACCGGGCACGGGGCGCCCCGTGGTGCCGTATTCGACTTCGCCGGGACGGTTCGATAGAAAAATGTGCAGCATTTCGGTGGAGCCGATGCCGTCGAGGATGTCGCTGCCGAAATGGCGGCTGAAGCGCTCGCCGGTTTCGCGCGGCAGCGCCTCGCCCGCCGATGCGCAAATGCGCAGCGCGACATCGGCGCGCGCGGGCGGGTTGGGCGACGCCATCATGCTCGCGTACAGCGTGGGCACGCCGTAAAAGATGGTGGGGCGATGCTTGACGAGGCGCGCGAAGACGGCGTCGGCGGTGGGGCGCTCGGCCATCAGCACCGTGGTCGCGCCCACCGAGAGCGGAAACGAGAGGGCATTGCCGAGCCCATAGGCGAAGAACAGCTTGGCGGCGGAAAACACCACGTCGCTTTCGCCGATGCCGAGCACGGATTTGGCATAGGTTTCCACGGTCCAGTAGAGATTGGCGTGCGTATGCACCGTACCCTTGGGCTTGCCCGTGGATCCCGACGAATAGAGCCAGAAAGCGATATCGTCGCCGTTGGTTGGCGCCGCGCGCGTAGCCGGCTGGGCGCTTTCGATCAGTTCATGGAAGACGTGTGCGCTGCACGGGTAGTGCGGCGCGCCGGCGAGCGGCTGCGAAACCACTAGCGCGTAGTCCGCGCTGCTGGCTTCGCAATCCGCATCGGAATTGGCTTGCTTGGGCGTGCGTTGCTCCAGCGTGAGTTGCTCCAGCGCGGCGCTCACCGCGGCGCTCACCGCGTCGCTCACGACAGGCAGCACCGCGCCCGACGCGATCACGAGCCGCGCCCGGCTGTGCGCGAGCATGTAGGCGTAGTCGGCGGCGGTGAGCAGCGTGTTGACGAGCACGGGCACGACGCCCGCGTGCAGCGCGCCGAGAAAGGCCACGGGCAATTCGACGGTGTCGAGCATCACGAGCAGGATGCGCTCTTCGGCGCGCACGCCCAGCGTGCGTAGTGCGGCGGAGAAGCGGCGCGCGCGCGTTTCGAGTTCGCCGTAGGACAGCGTGCAGGTGTCGTCGATATAGGCGGGCTTGCCGGCGCGCATCGCGTTCAGGGCGAACAGGTGCGCCGCGAAGTTGAGTTGCGCGGGCGGCGGCACGCAGGCCGGTGCGCTCGGTGGTTGTGTGGCCGCGGGGGCGGCAGGGGCTAGAGAGGCCGCCGAAGCCACCGAGACCACGGAAGCGGCCGGCGACGCTGCTTGGGTTTCCACGATGCTGTCTCCGCTCTGTCTGCCTCGAATCGTGTTGCCTCGCTGGCCATGGCCTTGCGTGTGCGTGGCGCTGTCGATCTTCGGTCGTTATGAAGCTGCTAAGTCAGTCAATTCGGATTGCCTGGTAAATCGGTATTAAACCCGGCGGTATTCAACCCAGCGGTATTCGGTATGCAACCCGGCGGTGTTCAACCCGGCGCTGTTCTTTCGGCGGAGCGGCGATTCAGGCGTGCAGGCTGGTGCCTGTCGCTCAGGCCGGCGCTGGTGTGAACTCGATTGCCCCTTGGGGCAGCAGGTAGAGCACGAGCGCCTCGCCGTGCGCGACGGTTGGATGGTGCGCGCTGCCCGGACCGTAGACGCACCAGCCTGCGGGCCGGCCGTCGAATGTCGCGCCGGGCGTGACCGGCATGATGAGATCGATTTCGCCATGCGGGTGCGTATGGTGAGGGCCGGCAAGATCCTTCATCTGCACGACATCGACTGAAAAATCATGCGTGGCCGGCAGCGGCTTGAAGACGCGCCCGTAGCGCAGCCCGCCGGCCTCGCGCTGGCACATCCAGCCTTGGGCGATACCCTGACGGCAAGCGTTCTCGAGTGCCGCGAAGGTCGGACTGCCGTTCGGCCAGGTAGCGTTGAGCCACGCGTCGAGTGCATCATCCAGCGGACGACCGGCAATCTGTTTCGTGACGCCTGCGATCAGGCGCTCGAAGTCTTGCTGGGACATGCGTGTCTCCTGTTTGCCCGAGTTAGTGCTTCTGCACTTACTCCGGGTTCATGCAGAGCGATCGGCCGCAGCATCTGCGTTTGTCGCCGGCTCGTCTTTTGGCGAAAATTAGCGGTTAGTAAAATGCATGTCAAGCACTATAGTACATAAAATCGGGTTGGGAGGTGTCTGAAGATGAAGCAAACTTACATTGCCGAGCCGCAGCCGGATGAGTCCGCTCATGAAACGGCTGACGCGGGGCGCGGCGAGCGCAGCGAACGCGACCCGTTCCTGACCGCGATGGGCGAGCGCGTGCGCATGCTGCGCGCGCGCCGCGGCATGACGCGCAAGACGCTGGCGGCGGAAACCGGGCTGTCCGAGCGCCATCTCGCGAATCTCGAATCGGGCGTGGGCAATGCCTCGGTACTGGTGCTGCGGCAGATCGCGGCCACGCTCAATTGCTCGCTGGCGGAGGTGGCAGGCGATGTCACGACTTCGTCGGCCGAATGGCTGCTGATTCGCGAGCTGCTGCAGGGGCGCGACCCGGCCGCGTTGCGGCGCGCCCGCATCGCGCTCGCCGAAATGTTCTCGCAGGCGCCCGCCGACCCGCACCGCAACGAGCGCATCGCGCTCATCGGCCTGCGCGGCGCGGGCAAGTCCACGCTCGGGCGCATGCTCGCGCAGGAGCTCAAGGTGCCGTTCGTCGAGCTCACCCGCGTGATCGAGCAACTGGCTGGCTGCCCGCCCTCGGAGATTCACTCGCTCTACGGCGCCAGCGCGTACCGGCGCTACGAGCAGCGCGCGCTGGAGGCCGTGGTCGCCGAGCATCCGCGCGCCGTGATTGCCTCGCCGGGCGGCCTCGTCTCCGAGCCCGCCACCTTCAACACGCTGCTTGCGCACTGCTTCACGGTCTGGCTCCAGGCGGCGCCCGAGGAGCACATGCGCCGGGTGGTCGCGCAGGGCGACCTGCGGCCCATGTCCGGCAACCGCGAGGCGATGGATGACCTCAAGCGCATTCTGGCGGGCCGCAGCGAGCTATACGGCCGCGCGGACATGCGCTTCGACACCAGCGAGAAAACCCTCGCCGACGCCTATCTGCAACTGCGCGACCGCCTGGCGGCCCGGCTTGGCGCGGAGCCGGCGCGCATCGACTGAAGCTGGCCGGTGGAGCAGGCGGGGTATGCACTGGACTTCATGTTTACCCGCTACAGCGATGAAGATGCATTAAAGTGCTTTACATGGGGTGTGTGGTGCACTATCGTTCATTGAAACGAAGTGCACACTCAGCTTTGCATGAGACCGGAGCCGGCGCTTCAGCACGGATTCCGGTCGACCAAGGAGACGCCCCATGGCCGCACCAGATACCGCCGTCGCCCAGCCGGTCGCACAATCGACCGTTGCGCGTGTCGACTACCGCACCGACCCCTCGCAGTACAAGCACTGGAAGCTCAGCTTCGACGGCGCCGTTGCCACACTCGGCATCGACATTGCCGAAGACGGCGGCATTCGCGAAGGCTACAAGCTGAAGCTGAATTCATACGACCTCGGCGTGGACATCGAACTGCACGATGCACTCCAGCGCATCCGCTTCGAGCACCCCGAAGTGCGCACGGTGGTGCTCACGAGCCTCAAGGACCGGGTGTTCTGCTCCGGCGCCAATATCTTCATGCTGGGCCTTTCCACCCACGCATGGAAGGTCAACTTCTGCAAGTTCACCAACGAGACGCGCAACGGCATCGAGGATTCCTCGCGGCATTCGGGCCTGAAATTCATTGCCGCTGTGAACGGCGCCTGCGCGGGCGGCGGCTATGAACTGGCGCTGGCCTGCGACGAGATCCTGCTGGTGGACGACCGCTCGTCCACGGTGGCGCTGCCCGAGGTACCGCTGCTCGGCGTGCTGCCCGGCACGGGCGGTCTTACGCGCCTCACCGACAAGCGCCGTGTGCGTCACGACCGCGCCGATATTTTCTGCACCGTGGCGGAGGGCATTCGCGGCGAGCGCGCGAAAGCGTGGCGTCTCGTAGACGACGTGGTCAAGCCCAACCGCTTTAGCCAGGCCGTGCAGGCGCGCGCGCTCGAACTGGCCGCGCAAAGCGACCGGCCTGAAGTTGCAGAGGGCGCGCAGGGCATCGCGCTCACGCGCATCGAGCGTGTCGAGCGCGAGAGCGGTCTGAGCTACGCGAGCGTAGAAGTGGCGATCGATCGCGCGAAGCGCACGGCCACCTTTACCGTGAAAGCGCCCGATACCGCGAAAGCGCCGCTGCCCGAAGGCATCGAGGCGATTGTCGCGGCCGGCGCCGCGTGGTGGCCGCTGCAGTTCGCACGCGAGCTGGACGACGCGATCCTCACGATGCGCACCAACGAACTCGACATCGGCACGTGGATCTTCAAGACCGAAGGCGACGCGCGCGGTGTGCTGGCCGCCGACGCCACGCTGCTCGAACACCGCGACCACTGGTTCGTGCGCGAGACCATCGGCATGCTGCGCCGCACGCTCGCGCGCATCGACGTCTCGTCGCGTTCGATCTTCGCGCTGATCGAGCCGGGCTCGTGCTTTGCCGGTACCTTTGCGGAGCTGGCCTTTGCCGCCGACCGCAGCTATATGGCGGCGCTGCCTTCGAACGAAGACGAAGAGCCGGTTATTACGCTATCCGAAGCAAATTTCGGGCTGTATCCGATGGTCACCCAGCAGTCGCGTCTCGTGCGGCGCTTCTATGGCGAGGCCGAGCCGCTGGATGCTGCGCGTGCGCAGATCGGCCAGCCGGTGAAGCCGCTCGAGGCGGAGCGCCTGGGTCTCGTGACCACCGCGCCCGACGACATCGACTGGGCCGATGAGATCCGCATCGCACTGGAAGAGCGCGCCGCCATGTCGCCCGATGCGCTCACGGGCCTGGAAGCGAATCTGCGCTTCAATGGCGTCGAGACCATGGAGACGCGCATTTTTGGCCGCCTCTCCGCGTGGCAGAACTGGATTTTCAATCGCCCCAACGCGGTAGGCGAAAAGGGCGCCCTCAAGGTGTACGGCAAGGGCAGCAAGGCGCAGTTCGACCTCGCCCGCGTGTGAGTGCAGCCCGACTTCAGCCCAATTTCAGTTCGAGCAGCCCTGCTCCAGCCTGATTCGCCATAGCCGCAAGGAACCGATATGTCCACCATCAACTACAGCGAAAAGATCCCCAACAACGTCAATCTCGCCGACGACCGCGCGCTGCAACGCGCACTGGAGCAGTGGCAGCCGAATTTTCTTTCGTGGTGGGGCGACATGGGACCCGAGGGCTCGCACGGCTTCGACGTGTATTTGCGCACGGCGGTGAGCGTGGACGCCGGCGGCTGGGCGCATTTCGATCACGTGAAGATGCCCGACTATCGCTGGGGCATCTTCCTCGCGCCCGGCGAGGCGGAACGCAAGATTCATTTCGGCGCGCACAAGGGCGAGGCCGCGTGGCAGGACGTGCCGGGAGAGCACCGCGCGAACCTGCGCCGCATTATCGTCACGCAGGGCGACACCGAGCCCGCCTCGGTCGAGCAGCAGCGCCACCTGGGCCTGACCGCACCGTCGCTCTACGACCTGCGTAATCTCTTTCAGGTGAATGTGGAAGAAGGGCGGCATCTGTGGGCGATGGTCTATCTGCTGCATCGCTACTTCGGCCGTGACGGTCGTGAGGAAGCCGAAGCATTGCTCGAGCGCCGTTCGGGCGACGACGACAATCCGCGCATCCTGGGCGCCTTCAACGAACGAACGCCCGACTGGCTGGCGTTCTTCATGTTCACCTATTTCACCGACCGCGACGGCAAGTTCCAGCTTTCGGCGCTGGCCGAATCGGGCTTTGACCCGCTCGCGCGCACCACGAAATTCATGTTGACCGAAGAGGCGCATCACATGTTCGTGGGCGAGTCGGGCGTCTCGCGCGTGGTGCAGCGCACCGCGCAGGTGATGAACGAACTCAAGACCGACGACGTGGGCCGCTTGCGCGCCGCGGGCGTGATCGACCTCGAAACGATCCAGCGCTACCTGAATTTCCACTACTCGGTGACGATCGACCTGTTCGGCGCCGATCACTCGTCGAACGCGGCTACGTTTTATAGCTCGGGCCTGAAGGGCCGCTACGAGGAAACGAAACGCGACGACGACCATCAGCTCGAAGGCCAGACATATCGCCTGCTCGACGTGCAGGAGGGCAAGCTCGTCGAGCGCGAGGTGCCGATGCTCAACGCCATGAACGAAGTGCTGCGCGACGACTACATCAAGGACTCCGTAGCAGGCGTGAATCGCTGGAACAAGGTGCTGGAGAAGGCCGGCATCGACTTTCGCTTGAGCGTGCCGCACAAGGCGTTCAATCGCCAGATCGGCACCTTCGCGGGGGTGCGCGTCGCGCCGGACGGCCGCGTGATCGACGAGACGCAATGGGCCGCGAACGAGGCGAAGTGGCTGCCCACGGCCGAGGATCGGGCTTATGTCGCATCGCTGATGGGCCGCGTGGTGGCGCCGGGCAAGTTCGCGAACTGGATTGCGCCGCCGGCGATGGGTATCAATCGCCAGCCCGTCGATTTCGAGTATGTGCGCTTTAACTGAACGCACAGTTGGCGGTCCGCTTTGCATGGGCCGGGAGAGACAATCATGAACGGTCCGGTTTCCGTGGAGATCCTCAGGCAGCACCTGATCGATCCTGAGATTTGCATTCGCTGCAATACCTGCGAAGAGACCTGTCCGGTCGATGCAATCACGCACGACGGCGTCAATTACGTCGTGAAAGCGGACGTCTGCAACGCTTGCATGGCCTGCGTGCCGCCGTGCCCGACCGGTGCGATCGACAACTGGCGCAATGTGTTCAAGGCTGAGGCCTACGGGATCGAAGAGCAGTTCGGCTGGGACGAACTCCCCACCCAGAACCCCACGGTGGGCGCGCCCGATGCATCGGGTGCATCGGCGGGATCGGCCGGATCAAGCGCGGCGGACGCATCGCAAGCGGCCGCAACGGAGAAAACCGGCGACGCAGCGCCGGGCTCCGGCTCGGACATGGTGCGAGGCGCAACGGTGCCGCCGTGGTCGGCGGCCAGGCCCTACGTGCATCTGTACACGCACAAGGCGCCGACCACGGCTACCGTGGTCGGCAACTACCGGCTCACGGATGCCGCCACGGAAAGCGACATCCACCACATCGTGCTCGACTTCGGCACGATGCCGTTTCCGGTGCTCGAAGGGCAATCGATCGGCATCCTGCCGCCGGGCACGAGCGCCGATGGCCGCGCGTATCATGCCCGCCAATACTCAGTCGCCAGCCCGCGCGACGGCGAGCGGCCCGGCTACAACAATGTTTCGCTCACCGTGAAGCGCGTGACGCGCGACCATAGCGGCAACGCCACGGACGGCGTGTGCTCGAACTATCTGTGCGACCTGAAGAAGGGCGACGTGGTGACCGTGATCGGCCCGTTCGGCAACACCTTCCTGATGCCGAACCATCCGAACTCGCATCTGCTGATGATCTGCACCGGCACGGGCTCGGCGCCCATGCGCGCGATGACCGAGTACCGGCGCCGGCGCAGGCTCAAAGGCGCGACAGGTAAGCTCATGCTGTTCTTCGGCGCACGCACGCAGCAGGAATTGCCATACTTCGGACCGCTGATGAATCTGCCGAAGGATTTCATCGACACGAATCTTGCGTTCTCGCGCACGCCGGGCCAGGCCAAACGCTACGTGCAGGATGCGATGCGCGAGCGTGCCGTGGACGTGGCGCACCTGCTCAAGGACGGCAACACCCACATCTACGTGTGCGGGCTCAAGGGCATGGAAGATGGCGTGCTGCAAGTGCTCGGCGAGATCTCACAAGCGCACGGCATGGCGTGGGATGCGCTGTGGGAGCGGCTCAAGCGAGAAGGGCGGCTGCACCTCGAAACGTATTGAGGCCGTACCGAGGCCGTACTGGAATTGCCCACGCAAAAAAGTGCATCTTCGAGTGCATCTTCGGTTCGAAGGGTGGTTTAAGCACGATCGTTCGTGAAACGCTATCATGTCGGGACATTGGCGCGACGGGTCCTCCGGTGCATTAAACCTGCATCAGGGTGCATCCCGGCGCGCCGCACGATCCCCCCGACGGAGAGACGTTTCAAATGAACCTCGTTGCCGAATTGCCCGCCGGCCTCACCGGCCTCGAACAACTGCAGCGCATGCTCGTGAGCGGCCGCAGCGCGCCTATCGGCGAAACGCTTGGCTTCAAGCTCGTGGAAGTGGAAGAGGGCCGTGTGGTTTTCGAAGGCGTGCCGGGGCTGCATGCGTACAACCCCATTGGCACCGTGCACGGCGGCTATGCGGCCACGTTGCTCGATTCGGCCTGCGGCTGCGCGGCGCACTCGCGTCTCGCGCCGCATCAGGGCTATACGACGCTCGAACTCAAAGTGGCCTATCACCGGCCCATGACCGCGAGCACCGGTCCGGTGCGCGCCGAAGGCCGCGTGCTGAGCATCGGCCGCCGCGCGGCCTTCACCGAGGCGACGATCACGGATGCCGCCGGCAAGCTCTACGCGTCGGCGACTTCGACGCTGCTCGTCTTCGAGCGCGAAGCGTCGGGCGCATGATGCACCGCGCGCCCCGCATACAGCGGGGTGCAGACCACATCTTCATGAAAGCGCATTAAAGCACATGCATTAAACCGCATGCATTAAACCGCATGCATTAAACCGCACTGAAGCGCATGCTTCAGATTGCCCCTTGCGCCTTGTCCTCGATGAGCTTCACGAGCGCATGCAACAGGCGGTTGACCGGCGTGGCCACACCTAGCGCCGCGCCGCGACGCACCACGAAGCCGTTCAGATGATCGATCTCGCTGTGCTTGCCGCGCGCGAGATCCTGCGCGGTGGACGAGTATTGTCCCGGCATGGTTTCGGCGATGCGGCTCACGCTCGCGCTCACGTCTGGCGGCAAGGTTACGCCATCGGCGCGCGCCACGGCCACACATTCGGCTAGCACGTCCTGCATCGCGTCGAGTACGCCCGTGCCTTGCACGAGGCGTCCATAAGGTAGCTGCGAAATCGCCGAAAGCGCGTTGTACGCGCAGTTCACCATGAGCTTGGCCCAGAGCGCACCGCGCACATTTGCGGAGATTTCGGTGGGCACACCCGCTTGGGTCAGGGCCTGCTCGGCCGCCAGACTGCCGCGCGCGGGCTCGATCACCAGTTCGCCGCGCCCGTGATGGCGCACGTGGCCGGGGCCGGCCATCTCCGTCGCCACATACACGACGGCGGCCGCGACGTCCTGCGGGATCACGGTGCGCAGGCGCTCCGCGTTGTCCACGCCGTTTTGCAGCGTGAGCACGAGGGTATCGGCGCGCAGATGCGGCGCGATCGAGGCACCGGCGCTTTCCGTGTCGCTCGATTTCACGCAGAACAGCACGAGATCGGCGCCGGCCACGGCGGCCGCCTCGGTGCTCGCGGTGAGATGCGGGCGGCCGATGTGCTCGTCGAAGCTCAGTGCTTCGAGGCGCAGGCCGTCGCGCTCGATGGCCTCGACATGCTGTGCGCGCCCGATCAGGACGACGTCGTGGCCCGCGCGCGCGAGCATGCCGCCGTAAAAGCAGCCCACCGCGCCTGCACCCATGATGGCGATTTTCATCTGCGTTGCTCCTTCGATTGCCTGCTCAGTTGCCTGCTCAATTGTCGACAGGTCGAGCACATAACGTTGTGCGCTCAACTATCGTTCAAACGACCTGTGCGAACGACTTCAGCGCAACTCGAAGCCGAGCGCATGGAGGGCGTCGCGCAGCCGGTCGCGGCCATGCAGCGATTCGCGGCTGCGCCAGCGCGCCAGCGAGCGTGAGGTCCAGCCTGCTGCGCTGAGGCCCTGTGAGGTCTGGAATGCGCCCATCACCTCGTCGTATTGCTCGATGCCGTGCGGTTGCGAATGGGTATCGTACTGCTCGCGATGCAGCACGACCGGCTGTGGCAGGCGCGGCTTCACCTGCGCGGGCCGCGACTCGTCGGCATAGCCTACGCACAGGCCGAATACAGGCAGCACGCGCGGCGGCAGGCCCAGTTCGGCGGCCACCTGTTCCGGCTGATTGCGGATCGCGCCGATATAGACCGCGTTCATGCCGAGCGACTCGAGCGCCACCACGGCATTTTGCGCGGCCAGCGCCGCGTCGATCACGCCGACGAACAGCGTCTCCAGATAGTGAAGGCCTTCCGCGCTCGCGCCGGTGCGCTGCGCGGCGCCTTCGAGACGGTTGAGGTCGGCGAGCCAGACGAGAAAGAGCGGGGCCTCGCGGACCTGCGACTGGCCGGCGGCGAGTTTGGAAAGGCGTGCCTTGCGCTCGGGATCCTCGACGGCGACCACGCTCCACGTCTGCAGATTCGATGAGGTCGAAGCCGATTGCGCAGCGGCGATCAATGTTTCGAGCGTGCCCGCGGGCAGCGGCTGGTTCGTGTAGTTGCGCACCGAGCGGTGCGCGAGCAGCGAGTCGAGCGTCGCGTTCCAGGCGGGCAGCGGCGCGCTCCAGGGCGTGCCGTAGCGCGCTTCGAGGGCGGCTCTGGCAACGGCCGTTGCATGATTCGCGCAATCTGCGTGAGCGGGGCGGGTGGTGCTTTCCATGCCCGGTGCGGCCGCCTCGGGGGCCGAGGACGTGGTGATGGTCGACATTATTGGGTTCTTCTCCGGCAAATACGGTTCAATGCGTTGCGCACGAGTGCGAGCGCCGTATGGTACATGGCTCGCGCGCTGGGTGCTGGGCGGCACTCAGCGCTGCTGGCTGCACCTGGTGCATTGAGAGACGCGCTTTGGGGCGGGCAGATTGGGGCGCGATGCTTATGCGGTCACGATTACTCTTTTGCCGTTCAGGTAGTCGTTCGAGTCACTTGAGTTTTCATGGAAGGGGTTTGAAAACAGTTTGAACACCGAGCGCGCGTAGCACCTTCTGGATTGTTTCGAAGCGCGGATGTGCGCCGGGTGCGAGCGCCTTATACAGGCTTTCGCGACCGAGCCCCGCATCGGCTGCAACTTTAGCCATTCCGCGTGCACGGGCAACTGCTGCAATGGCAGCTAGCAGCACGTCGGGATTGGGATCTTCTGCAGACGCCGCGAGAAACTCTGCAATCGTCTCCTCACTGTCCAGATAGTCTGCGGCGTCGAATTGGCTATATGTGGTGGTCATCATTTACTCCGTCAATTCGCGTGCCATCTGGACCGCGCGCTTGATGTCCTGCTGCTGATCCGATATCCGAAAAATGGTCACGGGCTTGCGGCGGAAGAGCGCTTGCGCAACGGCAGCACATCCTTCACGCACTCGCGATCATCACCGTACCGGTGAGCACCAGCGCACCGCGCCAGAGCCAGTCGAAGTTGACCCAGCCGCGCCGCAGCATGCCGAGTCCCACATACTCATAGGCGGCGAACGCGATGGCCGCGGTCGTGGCTAGCGTCACAAGCGTATGCAGCGCGGTGATCGCCACGGAAACCGCGAGCGGCCCCGTTGCACCGGCACCCGCGCCGCCATTAGCCGCGGCCCCGCCGCAGATCGGCAACAACGCGGGCATGAGCATGAGACCGGCGCCATGCAGCGTAGCCATCAGCGCGGACCATGCCGCGAGGCCGAGAAAGCCGGCCGTCATGCCCACGCGCACGCGATGGCGGTGTCCCCACACATGCTGCCACGCGGCCCAGCCAATCAGCAGTGCGCCCAACACCCAGTGCAGGCCGCCATGCATAAGCACAGGTCGCCACGCGCCCAGCACCGCGATGGAACTCGTGAACAACAGAATGGACGCGGCGTGGCCCAGCGCGATAGGCGGCAGCGCCAGTAGCAGGGCGGTGCGGCTGCCGCGCTGCAATCCGAGCCCGGTGGCGAAGAGCCAGCCCATCGCGGGATTCGCACCGTGAAAAACGCCGCTGGCCACCACGGCGCTCCAGGCGGCCCAATGTGCGCCGAATGCGCCGAATGCTCCGAACAGGCTGCTCATGCCGCGTTGCCCTGCATGTTGCCCCGCGTGTGGCTCAGGATGTTGCCCCGCTTGTCGCCCTGCTTGTCGCCCTGCATATCGCGCTCAGGGGTAGCAGTACGAATCGGACGAACAGTCGCCGCCTTCCAGCCGGATTTGATGCGGGCGATGCGTTTTCGGCCAATCCACGAAGAAGCGTTCGTCGAAGTCGAGCCCGCCTTCGGGCGCGGCATCGAGCTTCACCATCCAGCCGTCGATACCTTCGGGGTAGAACTGCGCGTCGATGGCGCCGTACAGCGAATTCGTGAAATACACGCGTCGTCCGTCGCGGCTCACCTCCACCATCTGCGGACCGCCGTTCAGCGCCCGGCCTTGCGCGCGCGGATGCGTGGCTCGCGAGACGATCCCGCCGATGCGCACGCTTCCCGTCAACGCAGGATGTTCGGGATCCGAAACATCGTATTGGCGCAGATCGCCCGTGCCCCAGCAGGCTGCGTAGAGAAAGCGGTCGTCGAGCGAGAGCGCGATGTCGGTGACGAGCGGCGGCACGGCGGCGAAGCCCTTGAGCAAGGGCGGGAGTGTTTCCGGGGCGGCGGGCTCGGCGGGAATCTCGATGATCTTGCGCGCCGCCCATCGATCGCCTTCGCGATACCACTGCCAGATCGAGGCCGAAAGGTCTTTGAGGCTGATGACGGAATTCACGAAGCCATAGGGTTTCGTGGGGTCGTGCGCGGGCCGCAATTCGAACACGAGCTGGTTCTCCGCGCCGAAGTCGAGCACCTGCTTGTGGTGGCGCGTGTGCAGGTCCCAGAAGTGCAGCCGGTGGCCGTACTGGCCCCCAAGCAGCACTTCGGGCACGAGGCCATTCTCGAAGGTCGCGGGCAGGCCCCATTCACTCGTCACAAGCGTGTCGTAGCCGAGATGCCACCAGCCGTCGTAGGCAAGCTGCTGCGGGCCGCGCTCGATTTCCCATTGGCCGAGAATCTCGAAGCTCTCGTGGTCCATCAGGAAGATGCCGCCGGGCGCTTCGCCCTCGGCGTTGGCGAGCGCCGTCACATAGATGCCGTCCGGTCCGCAGTGCACCGTATGGGGACGGCTATAGCCGGCGCGCTGCGCGACGCTTTCGGGCTCGTGTACGCGCACGATTTTCGGGCGGCGAGCGTTGGGTTTCGTATCGACGATATGAATGCGCGACGAGCGTAATCCGGGCACGATCAGGTAGCGACGCTCGGTATGCGCGTGCGGCGCGTTCGGGCATAGGCACGAACTGCACGCATTCCAGCCGAAATGATGGAGTTCGTCGCCGGTGTGCGGCATCGCGAGGCGATGGACGATCTGGCCGTATTCGGGTGAGGCGGGATCGAGGTCGACGACGTCGAGCGAGTCGGGCACGCGGCTAGTGGGGTCGAAGCTCGCGACCCATGCGAGCGTTTCCGGCGTAGCCGTGGCCGCCAGGCGTGCGGAAGGGTAGAAGCTCGGATCCGGTTTCCATGTCGCCATCGCTACCTCCTTTTAGAGGGTTGGGTAGCGCGCATATCCCGTGCCTGCTCCAGGGTCGCGAAGTACGCGATTATACGTATTGCGAAAACAGTGAATTCGGCGTCCCGCCATTTATCCCGTGCCGGGGACTTTCTAGACTGTATTCAACGGTTCGCGGCTCGTGCCCGGCCGATATATATCAAGTTACCGGAGGTACTGTCATGAAGTCGCTGATCAAGGCTGTTGCGCTTGCCGCGGTGCTCGTAGCACCGGCTATTTCTTTCGCCCAGTCGCAGCCCGAGAATGGTCCTGTCACGCGCGAACAGGTGCGCAACGAACTCAAGCAACTCGAATCGGTGGGCTGGCGGCCGAACGTGGTTTCGCCGTTCTATCCGTCGGACTACGAGGCGGCCCAGGCGCGTCTGGACGCGCGTAACGGCAGCGGTTACGGACCTGCGATGGAAGGCACGTCGGAAAGCGGCGCGGCGAGCAGCTACTCGCCGCCGGTGCGCATGGTGCATTGACAACCCATGAGCGCCGCATCATGCGCCCATGGGCGCGATGCGGCGTTTTTGTGGCTTATTGACCGGCCGCCCCCGATGCCACCGGCGCCGGCCTCTCCTGATCCGGTTCCCACCCGCCGCCGAGCGCGAGGAACAGCTTCACCTGATCGAGCGCCACCTGGCCTTCGGCCGCTGCCACCTGGGCGTGCGCGCTCGTGAGCGTGCGCGTGGCGTCGAGGTCGGAAAGGAACGACTCGCGGCCCGCCGCGTAGAGGCGGTGCGTTTCGTCGGCGGATTGCTGCGCCGAGGTGTAGGCCGTGCGCAGCGCGTCGGCGCGCTGGTCGTCGGTGGCATAGGTGACGAGGCTCGTCTGCGTTTCGCGCAGCGCGTTGAGCACCACGCCGTCGAAGTGCGCGAGCGCGCCGGCCGTGGCCGCTTCGGCGCCGCGCACGCGGGCGCGCTGGCCGTTCAGCGGAAAGGTCCAGCTAATTAGCGGTCCAAACGACCAGCTATTGGTCTTCGACGAAAACAGATCGCTCGCGAGGCCGATCGAGCCCACGCCCGCGCCGATGCTGACCGACGGATACATCTCCGCCATCGCCACGCCGATGCGCGCCGTGGACGACGCGAGCTGGCGCTCGGCCGCACGCACGTCGGGGCGGCGGCGCAGGAGCGCCGCGCCGTCGCCGACCGGGATCGGCTGCTTGAGTTTCGGCAGGCGGTTGCATGCGAGCACGGCCGGCGGTAGATCGGACGGCGCGTGCGCGAGCAGCATCGCGAGCTGATACTGCGCGATGCGGCGGCGGCCCTCGAAGCGCGGAATGTCGGCCGCGAGCGTGTCCACCTGCGTCTGGCCGCGCGTCACCTCGGTCTGGTTGCCGCGGCCCGCGTCGCGCAGGCGCTTCGTGAGCGCCACGCGCTGCTGTTGCAGCTTGAGCGACTGCTGCGCGATGGCGAGTTCCTCGCCGGCCGAGCACGCGCCGACATAGGCCTGCACGACATCGGCGACCACGGTGATGCGCGCGAGATCGGCGGCGGCGAGCACGGCTTCGTCTTCGGCGCTTGCGGCTTCCACGCCGCGGCGCAGCTTGCCGAACAGATCGATTTCATACGACACGTTGATGCCGACGTCGCCCAGGTTCGCCACCGGCAGCTTGTTGAACAGCAGGAATTGCTCCGCCGATTCCTGCGCGCGCTGGAACCCGGCGTGTGCGCCGCCCGAGAATCCGCCTTGCGCATTGGCGACTTCGAGCGCGGCGCGCGAGCGCGCGAGATTCGCGGCGGCCTCGCGCAGGCTCGTGTTCGACTGCAGCGCTTGCTGGACGAGTTGATCGAGCGTGGGGTCGTCGTAGAGACGCCACCAGTCGTTGGGCACCTCGCCCTGCGAAACGGGCGCATGGTCGGCGCCGTCGATCGGCCCTTGCGCGAGCGGGGCGTTCACGAGCGCGTCCTTGGGCACTTTGTAGTCGGGGCCGAGGTTCATGCACGCGCCCAGCGCGAGCGTAAGCGGCGCGAGCGCGAAGGCGCGCCAGAGACTGCGGCGCGTCATTGCGAAGCTCCGCTCGCCGTCACGGGCGCGACGCTTGCGTTCGTTGCGGCGCTCGCATTCGAAGCGGCGCCGGCCTGCGAAGCGGCGCTCGCGTTGGCGGTGGCGCTCGCGTTCGAAGCGGTCACCGCGCCGCTTGCGCTGCTCGTGCCACTAACGCTTGCCTTGCTTTTTTGCTTGTCGCTTTCTTCGGTGCGCACCGCGACGGTGGCCGTGCGGCCCGCGATCATGCGGAAGTCGTCGGGCACTTCGTCGAGCGCGACGCGCACCGGAACGCGCTGTGCAAGGCGCACCCAGCTGAACGCGGGGTTCACGTTCGGCAGCAGGTTGGCGCTTTGCTGGCGGTCGCGGTCCTCGATGGCGGCGACGATGCTCTGCACGTGGCCACGCAGTGCTCGCGGCTCGCCCATCACGGTGATCTCCACCGGTTGGCCGATATGAATGCCGTGCAGGCGTGTTTCCTCGAAGTAGCCATCCACGCGGAACGAATGCATATCCACCACGGAGAGTTCGGCGCGGCCCGCCGTGACGTACTCGCCCACGCGCGGCGCGCGGTCGTTCAGATAGCCGTCCACGGGGCTCACGATGGTCGTGCGCTGCAGGTTCAGCCTGGCGGTGTCCACCTGCACCTGGGCGTCGGCCACGGCGGCCTGGCCCTGGTCGACTTTCGTGCGGCTTTCCTCGAGCGTTTCGCTCGCGACGAGATTGCCGAGCCCGAGGTTGCGCGCGTATTCGCGCTTCGCTTGGGTGAGCGCGGCCTGGCGATTTTCGAGCGCGGCCTGCGCGAGGCGCAGCGCGAGCGAGTAGCGCGCCTGGTCGATCACGAACAGCACCTGGCCTTGCTTGACCGGCTGATTGTCGACTACGTCGACGCTCGTGATGAGGCCGCCCACGTCGGGCGCGACCTGGATCACGTCGGCGCGCACGCGGCCGTCGCGCGTCCACGGCGAGAACATGTAGTAGTTGACGATGCGCCACAGCACGAGCGCGGCCACGACGACGACAATGAGCGTCAGCAGGATCTGTCCTGCGGAGAACAGGTTTTTTTTCACGTTCACGTTAGTTCACGAAGCGATGCGACACGATGATGACGACGGCCAGCACGAAGACATAAATGCCGAGATCGAAAATGGAGCGATGCCACACGAGCCGGTAAAAGCCGACGCGGGTGAGCACCCTGCCGATCACGACATTGATGAGGTACGCGATCAGCATCAGCACGAGCACGGCAGGCACGAACACGCCGAAGAGGTCGATTTCGCCGATCATGGTGCGGATAGGGAAAGTGGATAAAAAGGTTGTGCGCTCATCGATTGGCTCCTGAAGGATCGCCGCTCGGACGCTGGCCCACCAGCGCGGGGTAGAGCGAGACGCGCAGCCCCACGAGCGCGTGCAGCGTGTCGCGCAACCAGCGTTGCGAGAAGCGCGCGGGCGGTGGCGTTTGCGCGCCGCCGGTAGCGGTGGCTACATCGGTGGCGGCATCGATGGTGGCATCGGCAGCATCGGCGGCTTCTTGCGCGCGGCTGCGCGCGGCCACGCGATGCAGTGCGTCGTCGATGGTGGCGAGCAGCGCGGGCGGCGCGCTCTGGCGCTCGCTCGCCTGCGCGCAGCGTGCGTAATGATCGCTCACGCCCGCGAGCACGCGGTCGATGGCGGCAGGCACGTCGCCGTCGAGCTTGCGGCGCGAGCGGCGCAGGTCCAGCGCGTTGAGCGCGATGCGCAGGTCGCGAAAGCTCTCGATCGACGGATGGCGGTGCTCGTCCGATGCCGCGAGACGCGGGATCAGCTGCATGAGACGGTCGACCATGCGCGAGGCCAGATCGCGCTGGTCGGCGATGGGCTCGGCGCCGGCGGAGAGCGCCACGTCCGTCCAGCTCGAGCGCAACAGGCGCCTCGCCGCGAGCTCCGCACCGAACGGGCGCGTCACGCGCGTCCACACATAGGCGAACAGCAGGCCCGCGATGCCCGCGATATTACTGTTCAGGAAGACGAAGAAGTCGGCCTCGTAAGCGCCCTGGATGCTGATGAAGGTGGCCGTGTTCACGGCCACGAGCATCGTCACCATGTTGAACTGCGGACGCGGAATGAGCGTGCCGATCAGGATGAACGGCCCCGCGAACAGCAGCACGAGCATCGCGAAGTCGTGCACCTTGGGCAGCACCACGAACAGATAGAGGCCCGCGAACACCGCGCTCGCGGCGGTCGCGACGAAGAAGCGGAACACCAGCGGCGCGGGCTCGTCGAGTGCGGCGAAGAAGCAGCAGGCCACCGCCGCGAGCGTCACGGCAGCCGCGCCGTCGTGCCAGCCCGAGCTGACCCATAGCCAGCACGCGACGAGAATCGCGCTCATCGGCACGAGGCACGAAAACAGCATGAGGCCGCGGTCGTAGAAGCGCTCGGTGCCGCCGAGGCGCCAGTGCCGGTAGCGCGGCCGCCACGTGCCCGCTTCGTGCGCGATCAGCGCGCGCAGCGTGCGGCAATCCTGCCAGACGTCGATCACCTGGCCCAGACGCCACAGCGCGTTCGAGAGCAGCGCGCCTTCCCAGCTCGAAAGCGCGTCGCGCGCGGGCTGCAGCGCGGCCGCGCGTGCGCGCAGGCTCTCGGCGATGGGGTCGCCCGCGTCGTCGTGGATCTCGGCGGCGCGCGTGGGCAGCGGGGCGTCGAACCATTTCGCCGCGTCGGCGAGCAGCGCGTCGAGGCCCTCGGGCCACGTGTGCAGATCGCGCCGCAAGGCGATGAGCGGGTCGGCGAGCGCGGAAATCATCGGCAGAAAAAGCTGCATGCGCCCGCGCAGGTTCTCGGCACGCGCGAGGATCTCCGGATGCGTGTGGTCGTAGCTCAACTGGCTCAGCAGGAACTCGAGCTGGTTCACCGTGGCGGCGAGCCGCTGGCGGCAGGCCGAAAGCGCCTTGCCCGCGATCTGCCCGGAGAGCGTTTCGCGGCCATAGAAGGCGGCGTCGCGGAACCAGGCATCGGCGCGCTCGATCAGTGTGGGCGCGAGCCGGCTCGGGAAGATGTTGCTGCCCACCACGCTTGCGCAGATGATGCCGAGCGTGATCTCCTGAGTGCGCGCGATGGCCACGTCGAACACGGTGGAGGGGTCGGTCACGGTGGGCAGCGCGATGAGCGGCATGGTGTAGCCCGCGAGCATGAACACATAGCTGCGCGCGGTGCGGTCCGAGATCGCGAGATAGAGCATCGTGCCGGTCCAGAGCGCCACGATCACGCTGAACAGCAGCGGCGTTTCGACGAACGGCGGCACCAGCGTGATGGCGGCGGCGGCGCCCAGCGCGGTGCCGAGCGCGCGGTAGAGCGCCTTCGAGCGCGTGGCGCCCACGAACGGGTTCGAGACGATATAGACGCTCGCCATGGCCCAGTACGGGCGCGGCAACTGGAACACCAGCGCGATATAAAGCGCGAGCATCGAAGCGGCGAAGGTCTTGACCGAGAAAAGCCAGTCGCGCAGGGAAGGGTAAGTCATGAGGCCGCGGGCAGCTTTCAGTCGTGAAGGGGGGCGTCGGCCGGGTCCGGCGCGTTGAAGGCGTTGAGCACGCGCAGCGTGGTTTCCAGCTCGGCGCGGCTCACGCCCTTGAGCACGCGCGCGCGCAGCGCACGCAGGTCTTCTTCCATCTTCGCGGTGACGGCGCGGCCTTCCTTGGTGAGCGAGATGGTTTTGGCGCGGCGGTCGTCGGGGTCTTCGTCGCGGCGCGCGAGGCCCGCGGCGCAGAGCTGGTCGAGCAGACGCACGAGCGAGGGGCCTTCGATGCCCACGTGCTCGGCGAGCGTCACCTGGCGCACGGCCTCGCCAAGACGCCCGGCGGTGAGCAGCGGCGCGGCGCAGGCTTCGGAGACGTTATAGGCGGCCAGCGCACCGTGACTCGTGCGCCGCCATTTGCGTGCCGCCACGACGAGCGTGCTGCTGACGGCAAGACGTAAGGTATGAAGATTCGACATCGGCGCGATGATAGCGGAAAGCAATTCGATAGCAAACTATCTTTTTTTGGGCGGCCCGTTTAGTGGACCGTTTAGCGGTGCCTTAAGCGGCTTTTCAGGCGGTATCGGGCCGGTGAAAACTATTTCGAGATGGTAGTGGAACGGACGCGAGCGTGCTTTTTCAGTGCCGCGCTTTTTCAGTGCCGCTTCGGGTTGCTCGCCAACTTCACGCGAGATTCACGGTGCTGCCCCAGCCCGCGAGCAGCGCGGGCAGTTGCGCCATATCCGTGAACACGTGCGCGACGCCCGCGTCCCGCAGCGCCTGCGCGCTGCTGTGGCCCGGCCCGCCGGGGCTGTAACCGAATACGGTTGCGCCCGCCGCGAGACCGGCGCGCCCGCCCGTCACGGTGTCCTCGATCACGGCGCAGCGCTGCGGCGCGGCGCTCAGGCCCGCGGCTGCCGCGAGGTAGACGTCGGGATGGGGCTTGCTGCGCGGGGTTTCGTGGCCGCTGAAGATGCGCCCGTCGAAGCAGTCGAGCAGATCCACCTTGCGCAGTTGCAGCTCGACCTTGTGGCGGTCCGCGCCCGAGGCCACCGCAATGCGCCCGCCAAAGGCCGCGTGCACGGCGCGTACCGCGGCCGGCGCGCCCGGTATCTCCACGAGGTCGCGTTCGAGCGCCATGTTGCGGCGCGCGCGAAAATTTTCGAGCCACGCTTGCGTGATGCGAAAGCCGGTGTGCCGCTCGATGCGCGCCGCCTCGTCCTTCACCATCTTGCCCACGAATATGCCCATCGCCTCGTCGACGGTGAGCGTCCAGCCGAGTTCGCCCAGCATCTGGACCAGCACGATATGCGTGATGCGTTCCGAGTCGACGAGTACGCCGTCGCAGTCGAAGAGCACGGCGTCGAAGGAGGTGTGGGGCATGGCTTGGCGGATCGTCTGCGGGAATGGCTTCGCCGCGCGGGGCGCGAGGCGGCCAGGAGAGCGCGATGATAACCGGGATAAGGCGTCGGCGTCGGCGTCGGGCTCGCGGGCAGATTCGCTTTCGCATCGGGCCTGGCCAGGCGTGATTGCTGCCTGGGCGGGATTCTTGACGCGCGCCAATCCCCCATGTCTTTTCACCACAACACCGGCCTTTTGAGATCACGGGAAAGCCGCATCCTGTTGCGGCTGTAAACGTTCTGTAAAAGGAGGCGGCGCTTCGTTTTTCGTCGCGGAATTCAATCGATTCAGAGTAATCGTATTAAACGGGTTTAAAACATGAGAAAGACCAAAAAGACCATTGTCGCCGCCGCTTTGACCGGCGTGTTCGCGACGGCTGCGCACGCACAGAGCAGCGTCGCCTTATATGGGCTGATCGACGCCGGCGTGACTTACGCGAACAACCAGGCCGGCCACAGCAGTTGGCAGCAGACGAGCGGCACGGTCAACGGCAGCCGCTGGGGCCTGCGCGGCGCCGAGGACCTCGGTGGCGGCCTCAAGGCCGTCTTCACGCTGGAAAACGGTTTCAGCATCAGCAACGGCAGTGCCTTGCAAAACAATCGTCTGTTCGGCCGCCAGGCATTCGTCGGTCTGGCGAGCGACGCGTTCGGCTCGGTCACGCTAGGCCGCCAGTACGACAGCGTGATCGACTTCGTCGCGCCGATCTCGCTGACGGCTTCGCCCTATGGCGGCACGATTGCCGCGCATCCCTTCGATAACGACAACCTGAACAGCACAATCCGCATTAACAATTCGGTCAAGTTTACGAGCGCGAATTACGGCGGCTTCAAGTTCGGCGCCCTGTACGGTTTTTCCAATACGGCGGGGGAGTTTGCCAATAACCGCGCATATAGCGCCGGCGCCAGCTATCGCTATGGCGGGCTGAACGTCGGGGTGGGCTACCTGCAACTGAACAACGACATCAACCATCTGGCGACCTCGACCAGCAGCCCCGGCGCGGTCACGGGCAGCGCCCCCTTCGCCGCGGGCACGCAACGCACGGCGGGCGCGGGTGTCGGCTACACAGTCGGCCCGGTGACGGCGGGCGTCGTCTATACCCAGACGAACCTCAGCAATGCGCTCGGCGGCAGCATTTCGGCGGCGCAGGCGGGCACCGCTCTGCCGATCCGTCTCCAGGCGAACAGCGCCCGTCTGCAAAACATCGAGGGCAATGTGCGCTACGCGCTTACACCCATGCTGACGCTGGCGGGCTCCTATACCTATACGCGCACGAATTTCGGCGCGGGCGAGAATCCCAACTTCAACCAGGTCAACCTCCAGGCCCAGTACGCAATGTCCAAGCGCACCAGCGTGTACCTGCAGGGCGACTGGCAGCACGTGAGCGCGAATCCGTATGGCGTCGGCGCGCACCTGAACGGTCTGAATTCGGCTTCGGCCACGCAGGATCAGGTCGCCGTCTCAACGGGGCTGCGTCACACCTTCTGATCTTCCGATGTCGTGTGACGATCCGGCGGTCCGGCGGTCCGGCGATCCGGCGATCCGGCGATCCGGCGATCCGGCGTGCAATGCGCCGGATCGGCCGTTCGCCGCTGTGTTCGCTCCTGTGTTCGCCGTTTTGTTCGCTGCCGCGCTGGTCGGCGGACGCAGCGGCCCCTTCGCAAAGTGCGCCTCGCGAGGCTCGGCTTACTGCCCATCCCCCGTATCGTCGTCCACGCACAGTTGCGGGTCCGCGACCAGGCAATCCGCGCTCGACTGGCCGGGCACTCCGCGCGTCCTGGTCGCCGATTCCTGCGCGGCCACGTGCAGGCCCTTCGGCAACAGCAACCACATGCGCAGGCGCTCTTTCGTGCGGCTCGCCTCGGCTTGCGCCGACTGGCCGAAGCCATAGAAGTAATCGGCGCGCACCGCGCCCTGGATCGCGCCGCCCGAGTCTTGCGCCATCATCAGGCGATTCACGGCGCCCGGCGTTTGCGGGTCGTCGCGCGTGGCGACGAACACGGGCGAACCGAGCGGCGTCGTGCGCGGATCCACAGCCACCGAGCGGCCCGCCGAAAGCGGCACGCCGAGCGCGCCGATCGGCCCGTTCGGCGAGTCGGGAATGGGCCGGAAAAACACGTAGCTCGGATCGGAGATCGCGAAGGCGTGCTTCGGTTGCGCATTAGCGCCGAGCGCCGCGGCGATGTTCGCGCCTGTGCCCGCGCCGGCGCTCACGTTTGCTCCCGCGCCGCCGCTCGTGGCCGCGCTACCCGTGCTTCCGGCGCTGCCGCTCGCGGACTTTGCGGGCTGGTGCTGCGCGTTCGCGACGGCGGGCCGCGCCGCACCGCTCATCGACGGGCCCGCGCTGGCGAGCTTGAAGCCGCGCAGCAGCGGTGAAGTGGGCTGGTCGTCGTCGCTGTCGTTCGCGCCCGTCGACGACGCGCCGCCGTCCTGCGACCCTTGCGGCCCGTTGGCGCTGGCGACCCGCTCAGCACCGTTGCCGCCGCTGTTGCCACTGCTGTTGCCACTGCTGTTGCCACTGCTGTTGCCACTGCCACTGCCACTGCTGTTGCCGCTGCTGTTGCCACTGCCGCTGTCGTCGTCGGCGATATCGATTTCCATCTCGATGCCGCGCACCTTGAGCTTGCGTCCCCCCGTGCCCGAGCCCGCGCGCGCGACGGGCGGCACGAAGGGCCGGCCATTCTGCTCGGCGTAGGCCACGCGGCGGATCGTGCCGTCGCGCATGCGGATCTTGCCCGAGCCCTGCACCTGCATCGAATAGAGCAGCACGGGGTCGTCCACCCACGCGAGCACCGGCGCGCGCGCGGCGCCGCGCTCGATCTCGGCGCGCGTGTAGTACGGCACGATGCGCGCACCGTCCAGCCGCAGACGCATTTTCTTGTCGCGGATATCGGGCACGCTGTCGCGCAGGTCGAGCGCGTAGACGCCTTTCGCGATGTTGGGCGCTGGACCTGGCACCGCGCCCGGCACCGCGCCCGGCAGCGGAATCACAGTGCGCCCCTCGATGCGTGCCGCCGTGATGCTGCCGCGCGCCGCGCCGCCGAGCCGGCGCGCGTCGAGATAGAGCATGTCCTCGGGCACGCCGTAGACCGGGTAGACGTAGGCGCCGCCGGCCTGGCGGCTGCCGTTCAGGAGCGGCTCGTAATAGCCGGTCATGGTGCCGTCGCCGCTGCGGTCGGTGTTGCGGATCTGGTAGACGTCGAAGTACGTCTCGAAGAAGCGGCGGATGGCGGCGGCGCTGTGGACATCCACGCCGCGCGCGGCGGCGCAGGGCGCGGCCCAGCCGTTGCGCGAGCCGAGCACGCCGCAACTGTGCTTGAAGGCGTCGAGCGAGCCGCCCAGGTCGTCGGCGCTCCAGCCGGGCAGGTCGGAGAAGCGTGCGGTTTGGTACCACGCGTGGCGCGTGGCGAAGGCGGCTGCGGGCGCGGGTGCGTTGGTGGGCGCGTTGACGATCGGTGGGCTCGATGTGGCGGCAGGCGCGTCGACTGCCGGCGAGGGCGGCGTGACGGCAGGTGGTGACGCGGCTGGTGCGGCTGGTGCGGCCGATGCGATCGATGCAGTGCCAGAGGCAGTGGTTGGCGTGGCCGGCTGCGGCGTGGGCATGGCAGCCGTAGCAGCCGGGCTCGCGGCCTTGGGTGACGCCGATGGCGATTGCGCGGCGCTCATGGCGTTCATGGCGTTCATGGCGTTCGCGGTGGGCGACATGACTGGCGCTGGCGTTGCCGCTGCCGCCTGGATCTTGCCGGTCTGCGTCTGCGTTTGCGTCTGCGTTGCCGCCGCCTGTGGCTGTGCCTTGCCGGCCTGCGTTTGCGTGGGCGGCCCGATGATCACCGAGCTTGCCTGGTTGTTGCCCGCGCAGCCGGCGAGCGCGGCCGTTGCCGCTGCCGCCGCGAGCAGAAAGAGCGATCTGTCCATGACGGCCTCCTGTAGTTCGCGTCGGTTGCGTCGGTCGCGTCGGTCACACCATCGGGAGGTCGGCGGCAGGCGGCCTAGCCGCTGCCGCCGACCACGTCGATTTCGAACGTCGCCGCGCCAAACGCGCTGTTGCAACCGGTGGCCCCGGCGTCCGATTTCGCACAGCGCGCCTTGCCCGCGAACGGCGAGTCGTTGGCCGTGCGTCGTGCCGCGGCGGTCTGCTGGGCGCGCGCGGGGAAATCGGCGAAAACGTCGCCCGGGTGCAAGCCGGCCTCCGAGAAGTCGCGCGGCTCCGGCGACACGATCACGAGAAAGTGGATCGGGCCGGCGGGCGCGTCGGCGAGCATCGGCCAGCTCGCGCGCGGCAGCGTGAGCGTCTGTCCGGCGGCGATCGTGTTGGCCTTGTCGCGCCCATTGGGCAGCAGCATCAGATAGTTGCCCTGAGGATCGACCATGAACGCGTAGACGCGGCCCGCGCGGTTGCTCCTCACCTGGAACTGCAGGAAGTCTTTCTTGATGCGCGCGGTCGTGCTGCGCAACGTCGTGTGCACGTCGATCGATGGGTCTGCCAGCGTCACGATGCGTTCGAACTCGTTGGCCGGCGTGTAGGGTGCAAGCGGGGGCGCAAGCGAGGCTGAGGGCGCTGAGGACGCGGGCGCGGCGGCTGGCGGCGGGGTGTTGGCGGACGCAGTCGGCGCTGCCGCCGTGGCTGCGCTGGCGGTGGCGGTCGTCTCCCCGGGCGAGGCAGCTGTGGAGGGCGGCGGCACGGGCGGCAGACCGGTGGCGGCGCTGGCAATGACGGGCGTCGTGGAGGGCGGCGCATGGGCTGGAGCGGGCATGTCGACGTGCCGGGTCACGAGCGACGGCGCCCCCGTTGGCCGCAGCGCCAGCCAGGCGCCCACGGCGGCGACGATGGCCACTCCGGCGCCGAGTGCCGCGAGCGGCGCCGCGCGTTTGCGGGCTGCTGGCGCTGGCGCTGGCGCTGGCGCTGGCGTTGGCGTTGGCGTTGGCGTAATCGAAGCAGCGGTGGCCGCGCGAGCCTGCGCCGATCTGGCTGCGGATCCCGCCGCCGCCGATCTAGCCGCCGCCGCGGATGGCACAGCGGACGCAGCGGACGCCGCTGAAGAAGCCACCGATCCCACCGAAGCCACCGATCCCGATCCCCTGGACCCCGCCGCCACACCGGACCCCGGCAACGGCAACGCGGTTTCTCCTTCACGCAAGGCATAGGGCTGCGCGAACTCGAGCCCCGCGCCCGCGCGCCCCGACGCCGCATCGCCACCGGCCGCGATGCCCAGTTCCGCCGCGAGCGCGCGCACGTCCTGCGGGCGTTCCTCGGGCCGCACCGCGAGCGCGTGGTCGATGGCGTGCAGGAAGGCGTCGTCATAGCGTCCCGCCGCAGTGGTGGCGAGCGGCGCATAGGTGTCGCCCATCAGCCGGCCCACGGAGGCGGGCGGCGTCTTGCCCTCGATCGCGTAATAGACCACGGCCGCAAGCGCGTAGATGTCGGTCCACGGACCCTGCTTCATCGACGGCACCTCGGCGTACTGCTCGACGGGCGCGTAGCCGGGCTTGAGGATCACGGTGAGCGCCTGGGTCATGTCGCCGATCACGCGCCGCGCCGCGCCGAAATCGAGCAGCAGCGGACGCTGGCTGCCCTTGAGCAGCATGATGTTGTCGGGCGCGATGTCGCGATGGAAGCACTGCGCGTCGTGCAGCACCGCGAGCGCGTCGATGAGCGGCGCGAGCAGCCCGCGCAGCCAGGCTTCGGTGGGCGGCGTGCCGAGCTGGCGCAGCGTCTCCTTGAGCGTCTCGCCTTCGTAGTACGGCATCACCATATAGGCGGTGCTGTTGGCTTCCCAGAAGCGGTAGACCTTGACGAGCGAGTGATGATCGAACTGCGCGAGCAGCTGCGCTTCGTTGATGAAGCTCTTCAGCCCCGCGCGAAAAGTGTCCTCGTGGCGCTGCGAGCGCACCGTGACTTCGGCGCTGCCGGCCACACGCGCGGCGAGCGCCGCCGGAATGTATTCCTTGAGCGCCACGTGACGGCGCAGCAGCGTGTCCCAGGCGAGATAGACGATGCCGAAGCCGCCTTCGCCGATCAGCCCCACGATCTCGAACTCGGCGATGCGCGTGTTGATGGGCAAGGCCTGGTGGCCGGCTTCGGGCGCGGTCGCGGCGTTCGCGGTGGGCTGCGAGCTTGCCGAGCCCGTTGAGCCCGTTGCGCTGGCCACGTTTGTCGAAGCCGTCGAGTCCTTCGAACTCGCCTCGACCGGCTGCGTTTGCATGCTGGCCTGGGTGGCCTGCGGTGGCGGCGGCGTCTGCGCGGGCGCCGCTTCGACGGCCTTCGTCGCCGCCTCGATGGTCGCCGCCTCGCTGGCTGGCGGCGCGTGCGTCGATGCGTCGTGAATCACCGTTGCGTCGTCCGCGCGTGGCGCGTCCTGCCCGCTGGGTGCGGACACGATCACCGTCTTGTCGTCAGGGCTGCTGCTCATGCTGCTCATGCTGCTCATCTGGCAGAGTTCCGTGGCAGGCGAGGCTGGGCACTCGCCCATCCGACTTCTAGACGATCCGACGCGGCCGATTTTGAAAGTGTCGACAGAATTTTTACGGGTGCTTTCAAAAACCCTGACTCCGCTTCGTTTAACTCCTATGAATGGCCCGCCGGACTCGCGCCGGCTGCGCGCTCTGGGCCCGGTCGCGTGATGTTTCTTTCCTGCAGGAAAGCGAAGTGAACCAACTCGAACCTCGGTTGGCCCCCGGGCAGGCTGGCGCGCCGCTCGCACGGGCGGCGGCGGCGGCGCTGTGCGCGCTGCTGCTCGGTGTTGCCGCGCCGCGCTGCGCCAATGCGGCGGACGCGCCGGCTGCCGGCCTCGCGCCCGAGTCCCAGGGCTTTCGCGAGGCCGCCGAGCGCGAGCGCGATGCCGAAACGCTCAAATCGCTCACCGACGAAGGGCGTCTGCTGCTCTCGCGCGACCGCGTCGCGCTGCCGGCTTACGACTACTGCAGCATGTCGGTGGCGGCGGCGGAGCGGGGCGACTTCCGCGACAGCATCAACGCGGCGGCGCGCGCGCTCGTGGTGGCCGAGCGCACCGACAACGCCGACCTCGTGGCGCTCTCCAAGCGCGATCTCGCGATTGCCTACAGCTACGCGGGCGACCTCGACGACGCCGAAAAGTACGCACGCGAAGCACTCGCCGCGCACCCCAAGCAGCCCGACCAGGTGTTCGCGCCGGCCAACAAGGTGCTGGGCGACGTGGCCCTGCGCCGCGGCAACGCAGCGGCGGCGCTCGCGGCTTACGACGACGCCTTGCAGACGGCCTCGCCGCGCTTCAAGCCGCTCGTGCTGATGTCGATCACCAACGCGCAGATCGCCGCCGGCGACACGGCCGCCGCGCGCAAGACGCTCGACTCGGCGGGCCCGCCCGCGAGCGCCGAACTCGCGCCCGCCTACGGCCGCATCGAGGGCAAGCTGCTGCTCGCCGAAGGCAAGCCCGCCGACGCGCTCAAGGCCTATCAGGCGCAGCTCGCGGGCGGGGGCACGGGCGAAGCCAGCTACGACAACCTCTGGGTGCACGAAGGCATCGGCCGCGCGTACCTCGCGCTCGGCGACAAGGACCACGCGCGCGAAGCCTGGCTGCACGCCGTGGAGGACTCCGAAAAAATCCGCGCGCGCTTTCGCAGCGACGAGTTCAAGACCGGCCTCTTCGGCGACACGCAGTCGATATTCGAAGAGGCGATCAAGCTGAGCGTCGATGCGGGCGACTACGAGAGCGCGTGGAATCTCTCCGAGCGCAGCCGGGCGCGCGCGCTGCTCGACGTGGTGCGCAACCGCGTCGAAGCAGGCGTGGACGACCAGCAGCTCGTCGGCGCCGTGCCGACGCTCCAGGCGGTGCGCGATGCGCTGCGGCCCAACGAGGCCATCGTCGAATATCACAGCCTGAAGGACACGCTCGTGGTCTGGGTGATCCGCAAGAGCGGTCTCCTGGGTCATACGCTGCCGCTCAAGCGCGCCGACATCGACACCGCCGTGACCGACGTGCGCAACGCCATCGTGCACCGGCGCCAGAGCGCGATCACCTACGGCGACAAGCTCTATGCGCTGCTCATCGCGCCGCTCGCGCTGCAACCCGGCGAGCGGCTCATCATCGTGCCGCACGGCGCGCTGCACTATCTGCCGTTCCAGGCGCTGCACGGCCCCGGCGGCTTTCTGATCGAGCAGCATCCCGTCGCGCTCGAGCCTTCGGCGAGCATCGCCATGCAGCTCGAAACGCGTCGCCAGAAAGTGGCGAGCAGCCTCGTGGCGTTCGGCAATCCGCAGATCGCGCCCGCCTATGCGCTGCCCGGCGCGCAAGCCGAGGTGGAGGGCATCGCGCCGCTCTTCGCGAGCAAGGAACTGTTCCTGCAAAGCGCCGCCACGCGCGTGCAGTTCCGCGAGAGCGCGCCAGCCGGGCGCGTGCTGCACGTCGCCACGCACGCCCAGGCCGACACCATCGACCCGCTGCATTCGCGCATCCTGCTCGCGCCCACCACGCAGCCCGCCGACGGCCCCGACTCGCTGCTCGCGCTCGACGTCTACAACCTCAAGCTCAACAACGTTGCGCTCGTCACGCTCTCGGCCTGCGAGACCGGGCTCGGGCGCATCGCGCGCGGCGACGAAATCCTCGGCTTCACGCGCGCATTTTTCTATGCGGGCGCGACGAGCCTGATCGTGTCGATGTGGCCGGTCGCCGACGAGTCCACCGCCATCACCATGCGCACGTTCTATGCGCAGCTTTCGCAGGGCAGCGAAGCGATCGACGCCATGCGCGCCGCGCAGCTCGCCGTCATGAAGGAGCCGCGCTTCGCCCATCCGTTCTTCTGGGCGCCGTTCGACCTGATGGGCGGCTGGCGTCTTTCCATCGCGCGCGGAACATGACATGAACATAGCAATCCGAACGATTGCCGCGCTCGCTTCGGCGAGCAGCGCGATCGCCTGGGGACAGACGTTGCCCAACGCAGGCAGCATCCTCAACCAGACGCAGCCGCGCGATACGCGTCCCGCGCCTCCGGGCGGCGCGGGCGCCTTGCCCGCCGAGCCGTCGCCGGGCGCGCTGCCCGCGCAGCCGGGCGGGGCGGGGAGGGCGGGCTTCGTGCTCAAGGGCATCGCGCTCAAGGGCAACGACACCATCCCGAGCGCGGAACTGCTCGCGCCCGTGCAGGGCAAGATCGGCAGCGAGGTGAACTTCGCCGACCTCCAGGCGATTGCCGCGCAGATCACGCAGATCTATCGCGCGCGCGGCTACGTGCTCGCCCAAGTGGTGATCCCGCCGCAGGACGTGACCTCGGGCGACGTGACGATGAGCGTGCTCGAAGGGCGCGTGGGGCATGTGCGTCTCGATGTGGCGGCAGGCACGCCGATCAAGGAGTCGCTGCTGCGCGAGCGCGTGGAGCAGATCCCGGTGGGCGCGCCGCTCCAGCAGCAGGTGCTCGAGCGCACCATGCTGCTGCTCTCCGACTTGCCCGGCATCACCGTGACCTCGGCCATCGAGTCGGGCAGCGAGCCCGGCACCGTGGACCTCACGATCAGCGTCGCGCCCGCGAAGCGCTGGACCTTCGCCGTCGATCTCGACAACTACGGTGCCTCCTCGAGCGGCACCTGGCGCCTCGGCGCGCTCGCGCGGCTGAACTCGCCGTTCGGCATCGGCGACAACCTCGACTTGCGCATCCTCGGCTCGGAGCGGCTCGACACCGCGTATGGGCGCGTGGGCTACGAGGCGCCCGTGAACGCCTACGGCACGCGTGTGGGCGTGGCAGTGGCGCGCCTGAACTACACGCTCGGCAAGGAATTTTCCTCGCTCGACGCGACCGGCGACGCCACCGTGGTCGACCTCACGCTCACGCATCCGCTGCTGCGCACGCGCAACCAGAACCTGCTCGCGCGCGCGAACCTCGAGTACCGCGATCTCTCGGACAACATCGGCATCGTCAACGACCACAACCGGCGCTCGATGGCCGAAGGCAGCGTGGGGCTCACCTACGAGAGCCGCGACGCGTTTTTTGGCGGCGGCTTCAACAGTGCCGATATCGAACTGCTGATCGGCAGCCTGCATTTCAAGGACGCTTTGAACCAGGCCATCGACGCATCCAGGTTCGGGCGCAACACTGCGGGCAACGAAGTGCGCGCGACCTTCTTCGCCAACCGCCTGAACGCGGTGACCGAAAAAGTGAGTCTCTTCTTCGGCTTCTCGGGGCAATGGGCGGCCACCACGCTCGACAATTCCTCGCGCTTTCTGCTGGGCGGGCCGCACGCGGTGCGCGCTTATTCGCCCTCCGAAGGACTCGTCGACGAAGGCTTCGTCGCGACCGCCGAAGTGCGCTACGCAGTGACCTCGAAGATCACCGCGTTCACGTTCTTCGACTTCGGCACCGGCTGGTACAACGCGAATCCGCGCCCGAACCAGGGGCCGAACACCATCACGCGCAGCGGCGCGGGCCTGGGCGCCTACCTCGCGCTCCCATATGGATTCGCATGGCAGGGCACCGTGGCGTGGCGCACGACCTCGCCCGACACGACCGGCAACGACAAACTGCCGACGTTCTACATGCAGTTGAGCAAGACGTTTTGAGCTTGCAGGCGAGGTGTGCGATGAACGAACGTAGCGGCATCGTGGCGGCGCTGTTCGGCGCCACCTGGGCGACCTCGGCGCTGGCCAACCCCACGGGCGCGCAGGTGGTGGCGGGCGGCGTGACCGTGAGTTCGCCCAGCGCCTCGCAGATGAACATCACGCAGAGCACACCGAACGCGATCGTAAACTGGAACACGTTCTCGATTGGCGCGGGCGAGGCCGTGAATATCGCGCAGCCATCGGTTTCATCGGCGCTGCTCAACCGCGTGGTGGGCAACGACCCGAGCAGCATTGCCGGACGCTTGAGCGCGAACGGCCGCGTCTTTCTCGTCAATCCGGCGGGCGTGATCTTCGCGCCGGGGTCTTCGGTGAACGTGGGCTCGCTCGTGGCGTCCACGCTCGGCATTTCGAACGCGGACTTCCTGGCGGGCAATTTCCATTTCGTCGGCAATGCGCCGGGTGCGGTGGTCAACGCCGGGTCGATCACGGCGGCGGACGGCGGCACCATTGCGCTGCTCGGCGGCTCGGTCACCAATAGCGGCACAGTGGCCGCGAAACTCGGCACCGTGGCGATGGGCGCGGGCAGCGACGTCACGCTCGACTTCGCGGGCGACGGGCTCACCACACTGAAGATCAACTCGGGCGCGGCCAACGCGTACCTCGGCAACACGGGCACACTTGCCGCCGACGGCGGCACCGTGGTGATGAGCGCGCAGACCGCCGACGCGCTGGCGGGCACGATCATCAACCAGCAAGGCATCGTGCGCGCGCAAAGTCTTGCCGAGCGCAACGGCCATATCGTGCTGGACGGCGGCACGAGCGGCGAGACCTATGTCTCGGGCACGCTCGACGCCTCGGGCGGCGCGGGCCTCACGGGCGGGCAGGTGGACGTGACGGGCTACAACGTGGGCTTGCTCGCGGGCGCGAATGTGAACGCGAGCGGCGCGGCCGGTGGCGGGAGCGTGCGCTTTGGCGGCGGCGCGGCGGGCGCGGACCCGACGATTCGCAATGCCAACGCAATGTGGATGGATCAGAACGCGCAGATTCATGCGGATGCGCTCACCAACGGCAACGGTGGGCATATCGTGGCGTATGGGACCACGGCCGCGCGGCTGTATGGCGTGCTGACCGCGCGCGGCGGCGCGCAGGGCGGCGATGGCGGGTTGATCGAGACCTCGGGTCATTACGTTGACGTTGCGGGCGCAACGATCGATGCATCGGCGCCGCATGGGCAAGGCGGCACGTGGACGATGGACCCCTATGCCGTCGATATTGTGCCGGACTGTGTGGATTGCAGCCCGGTTACGCCGACCTCGCCGGATTTCAGTTCGAGCGGCCCGACGTCCCAGATCTACGTTTCGGAGCTAACGGGCTTTCTCAACAATGGCACCTCGGTGACGGTCTCGGCCAACGCGTCGTCGTTATACGGCGCGGGCGACATCGATGTGCAGACGCCGATCCTGAAGACCGGCGGCGCCGGCGCCACGCTCGCGCTCAATGCCTCGGGCGGGATCTCGATCGGCTACGGCATTATTTCGACTTCAGGACCGCTCAATCTCGTGCTCGATGCGAACGTGGGCGGCACTTCACCCACGAGCAGCGTGCAGATCTCGGCCGTGACGATCGCCACGAACGGCGGCGCGTTGACGATTGGCGACGCGGGACTCGCGCGCGTCGATATCGAGCAGTCGGCGATCACCACGGGCGGCGGCGCCGTGAAGATCTCGGGGACGAACCCGTTCGGCGACGGTGTCACCATCGGCTACAGCACGATCGATTCGGCCGCCGGCAACGTGACGATCGCAGGCACCTCGCTCTACGCCGGCAACGGCGTCAGCTTGAACCAGAGTTCGATTGGGACGACGAGTGGCACGGTCCAGTTGACCGGGATCGGCGACGCCACTTTGGTGAGTTCGTCGTCCACCTATAGCGGTGTATCCATCTCGGGCATGGGCTCGGGCAACACGCCCGCCATCGACGTCACGGGCAGCGGCGCGGTGACGCTCACGGGCACGATGCAAAACGGGCCGGGGAGCGGGGTCAAGCTCTCGAATACGTCGATTGCCGCGAACGGCGGCGCGATTGGCATCAACGGCACGGCGAGCAACAGCGTGGGGTTTGCGTATGTCTATGGCGTGTCGATCAACTCGGCGACGCTCAATGGCGCGGGCGGGATTCAGATAAGCGGCACGGCGACATCGAACTATGGCGGGTCTGGCTTCACGATGTCGGGCGGCACCCTGAGCACGAGCGGCGGCAATGGGGCGATCGGCATCACGGGCACGACGACGAGTTCCTATGGAACCGGCGTCAATATCACGGCGTCGAATCTGACGACGACGGGCGGCGCGCTCACGCTGACGGGCACCGCGAATGTCAACACGAGCGGGTACGGCGTTGGGCTATCGAACACACTGGTCAGCACCGGGGCCGGCAGCGTGCAGATGATCGGGATAACGAACGATGTGCCGGGCCAGACCTATACGGATGGCTATGGCCTCCTGACTCTGGGCAGCTCGATCCAGACCACCAGCGGCAATGTGACGTTGAGCGGCACGACGACTGGCGCAACCGGCCTGGCATACGGCACGCTTCTGAGCGGCGGCTATACCGCGAGCGGCAGCACCACGGCGCAGCCCTCGATCCAGACCGGCAGCGGCGCGATTGCGATCAACGGCAGCGTTCCCGCTACGCGCTTCGGCAGCATCGGTGTCGATCTCGTCAGCACGGATATCGCTTCGACCAGCGGCACGATCGCGCTTATTGGCCTCACCACGGGCCTCACCACCGGCCTCACCACGGGCACGCCCACAGTCGGCCTCTCGTCGACCGGCGTGGTGCTCGGCACCGCGAGTTCGGATTCCAGTTCCGTCGGACTGGTGAGCATCTCGACGCCGCCTCCCGTCAACATCACCACCGGCAGCGGCACGCTCTCGATCCACGGCGGCGGCTCGGGCTCCAACGCGCAGGGCGTGCTGATCGCGGACGGCGCGCAGATCGTCTCGAACGGCGGCGGCGCCATCGACATCCGCGGCGTGGTGACGAGCCCCACGACCAGCGCGAGCGGCGGCAACATCCAGTATGACTACGGCACGCTCGTCTACAACGGCACGATCGCGGCCACGGCGCCCAACACCACGATTTCGATCGCGGGCTCGACCAATACCGCCGACGCGGGCTTGGCCTTTGGCGCCGTGCCGGTATCGAGCAATTTTTTCTACACATCGGGCCCCGTGCAGGTGAACGCCGGCCCCAACGGCACGGTCGCGCTGCGCGCTGCCAACGACGGCACCACGACGAGTTTCGCGGACAAGGGCGCCACCATCGCATCCTCAGGCGGCACGCTCGCGCTCATGCCCGCGAGCGTCAACCCGACGACCTTCGCCTTCACCGCGGAAGACGGCATACCGATCACGCTGTTCGGCACCGGCGCGGCGGGCTTGAGCATCGACGCGGCCACCTATGCGCTGTTCTCCGGCTTCTCGACGCTCATGCTGGGATCGAGCACGCAGACGGGCCTCATCACCGTGAGCGGCCTATGCCCCTCGCAAGGCCCTTGCACATCGCTCTCCAAGCCCACCGTGAACCAGAGCCTCACGCTGATGAACACCGGCAGCGTCAGCCAGGGCATTCAACTGCTTTACGGCATCTCGCTCGGCAGCAATACGCTCACGCTTGCCTCGGCGGGCGCGGTCACGGACCCGGGCGGCATCCAGACGGCGGGGCTGCTGCTGGTAGGGCCGGGGACCTTCACGCTCAACGATCCCGAGAACGCCGTGGGCGTGCTTGCGATGCTCAACGCCGGCAACGTGAATTTCCTGAATTCGACGAGCTTCGTGATCGGACCGATCGTGAGCCGTTCATTCGACGCGGCATCGAACACGGCCACGACCATCGACGCGACCAACTCGAGCCTCACCGGCAACCTGCTCGCACAGGCCGCGACGGGAGGCATTGGGCTTGGCGGCGGCATGGCCTCGCCGAACGGCCCGACGGGTGGCAAGGACACGAACCTGAGTTCGGGCGGCACGATCGACCTCGTGATGGAGAACGGCGTCTTCACCGCCAACGGCACCGGCAGCGTGAGCGCGACCAACGGCTGGCGCATCTGGGCCTCGACATGGATTGGCGAGACACGCGGCAACGTGCAGCCCAACACCGCGCAACCGAACTTCTACGGTTGTACCTTTGGTGCGGGATGTAGCTGGGGCGGCGTCGTGCCGCTCACGGGCGATCACTTCGTGTACGTTGCGCGGCCCACGGTAATCGTCACCGCGAACGGAGCAACAAAGATCTACGGCGCGCCGAATCCGAACTTTGGTTACAGCACGACGGGTCTCGTTAATGGCGACACGACTTCCTCGCTAAGCGGCGCGCTTTCGACCAGCGCGACCAGTGGTTCGCTGCCGGGGCAATATGCGATCGATCCGGCGTTTCTCTCGAGTGTGGGTTATATCGTGCAGAATGCGCCAGGCGCGCTGAATGTGACGCTGCCGTATGCACTCGATATGCCGCTGGCGGTGAGTGCGATGCAGTCGTTCTTTGGTATGAGCGAGAAGACGTTCGTTTATGAGAATAATCTGCAGGGTACGAATATTTGTGTTGGGTCGAATCAGCCGCTGTTTACGGCTGCGCCGCCTGGTAGTGGGCAGGATTTGCTCGCGGTCGAGTGGAAGCGCGTGCGTTCGCAGCCTAATCTGAATAGCTGCTTGCTGTTGAATGGGCAGCATGGGTGTGGGGATTTTTAGGGTTTCTGTTTGTTTTTTGGGCTCTTTCGCGTTTCCTTGTGTTCGTGTCGGTCTATTAGCGTTGCCCCTGTGCGGGGCGGCACCTACTTTTCTTTGCAGCGGCAAAGAAAAGTAGGCAAAAGAAAGCCGCTCAAACCGCTAGTGTGACGCAGTACACCACTTGCCCATTATCGGAGCGGTTCCGGAGCGTCTGCCACCACGCGCCGTACAACAGAGTGACTAAGGGCTCATTCCTCCGGCGGCGCTTCGCGCGCCGTGGGGCATAATCCAAAACCATCGGAATGCATGTGACTCGATGCAGTGCATGCATATTCGAATGCCGGTGCAGTACATGTGGTTTCCCTTGCATACCCGACCGCTGCGCGCGTAGCGAGCAGCGGGATGTGCGGGCCCTTTGTCACTATGTTTGAAGGTGCGAGGTGACGGATGCCCCGGAACCGCTCCGATGGTGGGCAAGTGGTGTACTGCGTCACACTAGCGGTTTGAGCCGCTTTCTTTTGCCTACTTTTCTTTGCGGCTGCAAAGAAAAGTAGGTGCCGCCCCGCACAGGGGCAACGCTGGCAGACCGACACGAAAGCAAGGAAACGCGAAGAAAACGCGAAAGCGAGGAAACCCGAAAGCAAGAAAACCCGAAAAGAAGGCCCGCCCGACCCTCAGGGCGCCTCGAACGCATCATCCTACCCCGACCCAAACCGCACTCGCACTAAAGTTATCGTTCCCAGCTCTAGCATGAGCCCGAACATACGCGGCCAGCGCCTCCAGCCACGCACGCGGGCTCGCGGCCTGCGCGAGCGTCTCGATCATCGTTGCTTCCTCAACATATTCCCAGAACCCATCGGTGCAAATCAGAAATGCATCGCGCCCGCGCAACTCGAACGTGCCAGGCAGTGCCGCAATACTCAGCCCCTCCAGCGCGCCAAGCGCGGAAAACAGCACATTGCGACGCGGATGATGACGCGCCGCTTCGGCGCTAATGAGCCGCGCATCCACCATGTCCTGCACCATGCTGTGGTCACGCGTCTGCGCAATAATCCTGCCCGCACGAAAGCAATAAAGCCGCGTATCGCCGCAATGCGCCCACGCGGCGGTGCGCCGCTCCCGGTCGATTGCCAGCAGCGTGGCAGTAGAGCGCATGTCTCGCAATGCAGGGCCGCCATGCGATTGCTCTTCCACGATATTGGCATTCGCATGCGCCAGCGCATTAGCAAGACGCTCGCCCGTGGGCGGCAGTTCGGCAAGCGTGAGATAGCGCAGATCGGCAAGCACCGTGTCGACCACGATGGCCGATGCCGTGTCGCCGCCGCCGTGTCCGCCCGCGCCATCGGCGATCACGCAGTAGAAGAGTCGCTCGCTCGACCAGTCGCCAAGCGAGTCTTCGTTGCGCTGCCGCCCGCCGGGATCGGTCAGGCTTGCGAAGGCCAGTTGCACGCGCGCTCCCGTCTCGTTGCGGGCTTCCCCATGGTCACTCGTGAATTTCGTGATCGCGATGGTGCGACCCGTGCGACCCGTGCACGACATGCGCCACACGAGGCTTCGGCGGCTCGGGCGCGACGCGTGCGCCGTGCTCGTGTTCGTGCGAGTGTTCGTGTGGATGCGCGCGCTGAACACCCGGCGCGCCGTGCACCACCTGCGACTGCTCCGCGAGGATGCCGAGCACGGCGAGCAGCGCGATGCGGTTTTCGACGGCGATCTCGATACCCAGCGTCTCTTCGATCCAGTTGCCGATGCCGGTGCGCGCGAAGTCGGCGGGCATCGCTCCTTTGCGCAAGGTGACGCCCAGTTTGCGCGCGCGATGGTGATAGGACGCGATGCCGTAGCGCGCGGCAATTTGTGCAAGTCCGCCTTTCTCGGCCGAGAGCCAGCCGAGCGTCCCGGCGAGCAGCAGCCGCGCGGCTTCGTCGAGACCGGCGATGAAGCGCGCGGCGGACGCGCGCACGCTGTCTTCGTTGAGGCCGTATTGAAACAGTGCGGCACCCACCGGGTCGGCGTGCATCGTGCTGTGTTGATCGAGTTCGGCCAGCACCTCGTTTTCGTCGATCGAGACGTTGCGCCGGTGGCTCGCGCTGCGCAGGCAGTCAATCAGATAGCGGCGGAAATAGCTGCATACCGCATGGCTATTCGAGGGCGCACTATGTGCAGGAAAACTCATCAATTCGGCTGAAGGGGTCTCGAGACGGAAGACCTTGCTGAAGAGGAACTGCGAGATGAGTTCTTCCTTGTCTTCGGCCAGCGCCTGGAGTTCGAACGGGTGATAGCCAGTGAGCGCGCGCCGCACGATGGTGTAGAGCGAAGCCATTTCGGCATGGTTCAGAGCAGTGCGCCGCTGCCAGAGGTCGGGCAGTGTGCATGGACTCTCCAGGCCCTCCATGAGCGCTGCGCTTTCGATGTTCGACACGTTGTTCCCTCGTATCGCGTTTTTAGGCCGGCTTCGCGTGATGCTCGCGCAGCTTGCATGAATCGTTGGATTGGCCGTGCAGCTTTCATGTCGAGTCTATTAGCTGGCTGGGCGTCTGACAAGCGTGAAAATCGGCGGTGATGGGTTTTAAAACATCTAGCTTCAACCGAAATAAAAATGCTTAAAGAGACGAGCCATGGGTTTATGTGATTGACATAAAGAATTCAGATTCACGGTCTATAAAAAGTTATCTGCGTTATCGAACATCGCAAAGGAGAAAGGACGATCGTTCGGTAGGCAAGGTTAGCGAACTTCACCTGTTTGCGGCGCTGCGAAACCAGGACGGATCGTCACTTTTTTAGCCATCCTGCATGATGGTTAACCCCTGGAAAACAAGGGCTAAAACGCTTGGTGTGGGAGCGATTCCACTGTGCGACAATGCGTGCCGATATCATGCGTGAGCAGGCAGGAAAAGGCCGGGCGCGCGGGTGCGAAAGTTTCCTGAATGACAGCATGGAACTTGAAAGACATGTAAATTAAATGCGTGTCGAATTTATGAAAAAACGGGCACATCGTTTGCACTGCGGTACGCTTTTATTTTGCAGTCGTCGTGCTATTCTGTTAGCGGATCGTTAAGCCGCGAGACCGCCCGTGCTGACGAATTGGGTTCGGCTGAGCAAGGAATTATCAGAAAGAGGGGCTCAGACTTCACACCACGAAAACGGCTATCCGCTTTAATGCGCTTGCCTGGGCAATACCCAGAACATAACCGATTCCACACGGATCACGGACCATGGCCATGCTAGATGCCGGGGCGCTGCTCGCGGAGCTTTCGTCCGAGCTGCCCTGCGGGGAAGACGTCGAATACGACCCGGCGTTCCTCGAGCTCGAGCGCGTCGTGCACGGCAAGCCCGACGCGCAGTATGGCAATACCGTGGTCGAAGCCGTGCCGCCCGACTGGAAAGAGGCGCAAGGGCTCGCGCTTTCCCTGTTCGAGAAAAGCCGCGATTTGCGCGTGGCCGCGCATCTCGCGCGCGCGCTGCTCAACCGCGCTGGCTTCGGCGGTTTTAGCGAAGGCCTCGACCTGATCGCCTGCCTGCTCGAGCAGCGTTGGGCGCATCTCTATCCGCAACTCGATCCCGACGACGATAACGACCCCACCGCGCGCGTGAACGCGCTCGCGGGTCTCGTCGACGCCGCCACCACGCTCACTGAAGTGCGCGAAGCGCCGCTCGCCATTTCGCGGGCGCACGGCGAGGTGACGTTGCGCGACGTCGAATACGCGACTGGCGAGATTGCGGTGCCGGCCGGCGTGAGCGCGCCCTCGCTCAGTTCGATCGACCTCGCGATCGGCGATGCCGGACAGAGTGCGCGGGAGTCGCTCGCCGCTTTGCGGCACACGGTGCAAGCCGCGATGCGCATCGAGACGGTGCTCATGAGCAATGTGGGCGCGGCGCGCGCAATCGATCTGGATCCGCTCACGCGGCTCTTGCGCCACGCCGCGGCGTTTCTGGGCGAGCGTGTGGCCGACGAGCCCGCGCCGTCGCCGGTAGCGGACGAGGCGGCGGGACATGCAGCAGAAAATGCAGCAGCAAATGCAGCAGCAAATGCAGCAGAAGGCGCCGCGACAACGCCTGCCGCGCCCGCGCGGCCGCCGGACGAGATCGCCACCCGCGAGGATGTGCTGCGCACGCTCGACCGCCTGTGCAAGTACTACGAAACGTATGAGCCGGGGAGTCCGGTGCCCATGCTGCTCAAGCGGGCGCGCCGCCTCGTCGACAAGAGTTTCATGGAGATTCTGGAGGACCTCGCGCCCGATGGGCTCGCGCAGGCGCGCAACATCGGCGGCGTCCAGAACGAGGAATGAAGGCTTGTTATTAGCGTGAACAGGCCCTGGCGTGAGCGGGCCCTGGCATGGTTCAGCAACGCCGCCACACGGCGCACCGCGCCGCCGCGGCATCGACGAGGGGAAAGGCCGTGGCTAAAGAAAGCAGCCAGAAGTTCATCGCGCGCAACCGGGCGCCGCGCGTGCAGATCGAGTACGACGTAGAGGTGTACGGCTCGGAGAAGAAGGTGAACTTGCCGTTCGTGATGGGCGTCATGGCCGATCTGTCCGGGCAGCCCGCCGAGCCGCTCGCACCGGTGGCCGACCGCAAGTTTCTCGAGATCGACGTCGACAATTTCGACGAGCGCCTGAAATCGATGAAGCCGCGCGTGGCCGTGCAGGTGCCCAACATGCTCACGGGCGAGGGCAATCTCGCGGTGGAGATGACCTTCGAAAGCATGGACGACTTCTCGCCGGCCGCCGTCGCGCGCAAGGTGGATTCGCTCGCGAAGCTGCTGGAGGCGCGCGGTCAGTTGCAGAACCTCTTGACCTATATGGACGGCAAGACGGGCGCCGAAGATCTGATCCAGAAACTGTTGAGCGATCCGGCGCTGTTGCAGGCGCTGGCGTCCGCGCCGAAGCCGCAGGAATGACCGGGCGCGTTCGTCCATTCGTTCGTCCGTTCATCCGTTCGTCCGTTCGTCCGTTCGTCCGTTCGTCCGTTCGTCCGTTCGTCCGTTCGTCCGTTCGTCCGTTCGTCCGTTCGTCCGTTCGTCCGTTCGTCCGTTCGTCCGTTCGTCCGTTCGTCCGTTAACCATCTAGTTAGTCATCCATCGAGGGGGAGTCTGACATGGCCGAACCCAGCACCCAGCAGCAGGAAGCCCGGCAGGGCGGCGAAGCACTCGAAGCCAGCGAGTTCGCGAGCCTGCTGGAAAAGGAATTCAAGCCGCGCAGCGACAAGGCGAAGGAGGCCGTCGAGACGGCCGTGCGCACGCTGGCCGAGCAGGCGTTGCGCGATACCAACGTGGTGTCGGGCGACGTGCTCGCGACCATCGAGTCGCTGATCGCGCAGATCGACCAGAAGCTCACCGACCAGGTGAATCTGATCATCCATACCGAGGCGTTCCAGAAGGTGGAGAGCGCGTGGCGCGGTTTGCACTATCTGGTGAACAACACCGAGACCGACGAGACGCTCAAGATTCGCGTCATGAATATCTCGAAGAGCGATCTGCACAAGACGCTCAAGAAGTACAAGGGCACGGCGTGGGACCAGAGCCCGTTCTTCAAGAAACTCTATGAAGAAGAGTACGGCCAGTTCGGCGGCGAGCCTTACGGCGCGCTGGTGGCCGACTATTACTTCGACAACAGCGGCCCCGACGTCGACCTGCTCACGCAGGTTGCCAAGATTGCAGCCGCCTCGCACGCGCCCTTCATCACGGGCGCCGATCCATCGGTCATGCTGATGGACTCGTGGCAGGAGCTGGCCAATCCGCGCGACCTCACGAAAATCTTCCAGACGCCCGAGCACGCTGCCTGGCGCTCGCTGCGCGAATCGGAAGACTCGCGCTATATCGGCCTTGCCATGCCGCGCTTTCTTGCGCGCGCGCCGTATGGCGCGAAGACCAACCCGGTCGACGAGTTCGCCTTCGAAGAAGACACCGCGGGCGCGGACAGCAAGAAGTACGCGTGGGCCAACGCGGCCTATGCCATGGCCACCAACATCAACCGCTCGTTCAAGCAATACGGCTGGTGCTCGCGCATTCGCGGCATCGAATCGGGCGGCGCGGTCGAGAACCTGCCGGTGCATTCGTTCCCCACCGACGACGGCGGCGTGGACATGAAGTGCCCGACCGAGATCGCCATCAGCGACCGCCGCGAGGCCGAACTCGCGAAGAACGGTTTCATGCCGCTCGTGCACAAGAAGAACTCCGACTTCGCGGCGTTCATTGGCGCGCAATCGCTGCACAAGCCCGCCGAATACGAAGACCCCGACGCCACCGCGAACGCGAATCTCGCCGCGCGCCTGCCGTATCTGTTCGCGTGCAGCCGCTTCGCGCATTACCTCAAGTGCATCGTGCGCGACAAGATTGGCAGCTTCAAGGAGAAAGACGACATGCAGCGCTGGCTGCAGAACTGGATTTTGCAATACGTGGACGGCGACCCCGCGCATTCGAGCGAGGAGACGAAGTCGCGCCGCCCGCTTGCCGCAGCCGAAGTCGTGATCGAGGAAGTCGAGGGCAATCCGGGCTATTACACGTCCAAGTTCTTCCTGCGTCCGCATTACCAGCTCGAGGGCCTGACGGTTTCGTTGCGGCTGGTGTCCAAGTTGCCGTCCGCAAAGGCGGCGTAACGTGAGCTCATGCAAACCCACGCGTACCGGCGCGCATCCACGCGAACTGACGCGAACCTTCTAAGTGGAGAACAGACATGGCCGTTGATATTTTCATCAAGATCGGCGACGTGAAGGGCGAGTCGCAGGACAATACGCACAAGGAAGACATCGATGTGCTGGCATGGAGCTGGGGCCTGTCGCAGAGCGGCACGATGCACCTGGGCACGGGCGGCGGCGCGGGCAAGGTGAACGTGCAGGATCTGTCGTTCACGAAGTATCTCGACAAGGCCACGCCGGTGCTGATGGGCGCATGCGCGAACGGCAGCCATTACCCGACCGCGGTTCTCACGGTGCGCAAGGCCGGCGGCAAGAATCCGCTCGAGTACTTCAAGATTACCTTCACGAAGGTGCTGATTTCGTCGATCAGCGAAGGCGGCTCGGGCGGCGAGGACCGGTTCACGGAGAATGTCACGCTCAACTTCGAGAAGTACCACGTGGAGTATCAGCCGCAAAGCGCCACGGGCGAGAAGGAAGGCGGCGTGGTCGAGACCAAGTGGGACATCGCGAAGAACGTCGCGGAGTAAGCAGTCAGCGGCGGCGTGCGCGCGGGGGAGCGTGCATGCCGCCCGGCAGGTTCAAGCCGATGTTCGACATGATCGACGCCCGTAGTCTGGCTTGACGGAGCAAATCACAATGACCGCAGAAGAGAGTTTGCGCGCCGGCGACCTCGACGCGTGCCTGAAGCAGTTGCAGAACCAGGTGCGCAACGATCCGGCCAACGCGTCATATCGCGTGTTCCTGTTTCAGTTGCTGGCCGTGCAGGGCGCGTGGGAGCGCGCGCTCACGCAGCTCAACGTGGTGGGAGACCTCGACGCCGCCGCGCTGCCGATGGTGCAGCTCTATCGCGACGCGCTCCAATGCGAGGCGCTGCGCGAGGACGTATTCGCGGGGCGGCGCGCGCCGCTCATCTTCGGCGAGCCGACCGCATGGCTCGCACTCCTGATCGAAGCGCTGCGCCTCGATGGCGCGGGCGACTTCAAGGCGGCCGCCGCATGTCGCGCCAATGCGCTGGAGACGGCGCGTCCCACGGCGGGCACGCTCAACAACGAGCCGTTCGCGTGGCTTGCCGACGCCGACGCGCGTCTGGGCCCCACGCTCGAAGTGATCCTCAATGGCCGCTATTACTGGGTGCCGTTCGAGCGCATCCACCGCATCGAACTCGAGGCGCCGGGCGATCTGCGCGATCGCGTGTGGATGCCGGCCGTGTTCACGTGGGCCAACGAGGGCCAGGCGGCGGGGCTCATTCCGGTGCGCTATCCCGGCACGCTGGCCGCCAATGCCGCCGACGCAGCCAGAGGCAGAACCGATAACGCGCTGGCGCTCGCGCGCGCGACTGAATGGGTGGAAGGGGGGATCGAAGCGGGGGCCGGCGAATTCGACGAGGCGCGCCCGCTCGGGCAGCGCATGTTCACGACCGACGAGAACGACTACGCGCTCTTCGACGTGCGCACGCTCGTGCTCGATGCAGTGGCGTGCACGGGCGAAGTGACGCCAGAGCGTGCGCAAGACCATGACTGAGCCGACGGGCCGCGACCGGTTGCAGCCCGCGCTGCTCGACCGCCTCACCGATTTCGAGCCCGGCGCCAAGGTCGAGAGCCGCGAGCGCCGCGTGCTGTCGATGCGCGCGCTGCGCATGGCCGTGCAGCGCGATCTCGCGTGGCTGCTCAATGCCAGCGGTCTGGGCAGCGTGCAGGACCTCTCGGCATGGCCGCTCGTCGAGCGCTCGGTGCTCAACTACGGCTTCCCCGATATGGCGGGCAAGACGGCATCGGGCATGAACCTCGCGCGCCTCGAGCGGCAGATACGCGATGTGATTGTGGCGTTCGAGCCGCGCATCCTGCGCGATACCGTGAAGGTGACGGCGGTGTTGCAAGAGGAGACGACGGGGCAGCACAACACGGTCGCGTTCACGATCGAAGGGGACCTGTGGGCCCATCCGTATCCGGAGCGGCTCTACTTTCGCACCGAACTCGATCTCGAAGGCGGCGAGGTGCGCGTGATCGACCAGGGCGCGGGACGATGAATCCCGACCTGATCCGCTATTACAACCAGGAGCTCGCGCATTTGCGCGAGATTGGCAGCGAATTCGCGCGCGAGTTTCCGAAGGTGGCAGCACGCCTCGGCCTCGAAGGGCTCGATTGCGCCGATCCCTATGTCGAGCGCCTGCTCGAAGGCTTCAGTTTTCTCGCGGCGCGCGTGCAGTTGAAAATCGACGCCGAGTTTCCGCGCTTCACGCAGCACCTCACGGAGCTGGTCTATCCGCATTACCTCGCGCCCACGCCATCCATGGCGGTGGTGCGCATGCAGCCCGATCTCGCGCATCCGGCGCTCGCGGCCGGCGTGAGCGTGCCGCGCGGCAGCGCGCTGCACGCCGTGCTCGACAAGAGCGGCTCGACGCGCTGCGAATACCGCACGGCGCACGCGCTCACGCTCTGGCCCGTGGAGATCGCGGAGGCGAAGTTCTTCACGCATACCGGCGCGCTGGGCGGCGCGGACATGGCGCTGCCGCCCGGCGTGAAGGCCGGCGTGCGCCTGCGTCTGCGCACCACGGGCGGCGTGAAATTCAGTCAGCTCGCGCTCGATACGCTCACGCTCTATTTGCGCGGCGCGGATTCGCTGCCCGCGCGGCTTTACGAGCGCCTGCTCGCCTCTGCGGTGGGCGTGGCGGTGCTGCCGGTCGCGCGGCCCGCGACGTGGCACCGGCTCTTGCCGAAGAGCGCGGTCAAGCCGGTCGGCTTCGACGACGAGGACGCGCTTCTGCCCGTGAGCGGCCAGTCGTTTCAGGGCTTTCGCCTGTTGCAGGAGTACTTCGCGTTTGCCCAGCGCTTTCTGTTTGTTGCCATCGACGGCTTGCAGGGCGCGCTGCGCGCATGCGCCGAAAACGAAGTGGAAGTGATCGTGCTGCTCGATCGCGCAGACGCGCTGCTCGAACAGACGCTCGATGCGAGCCATTTCGCGCTGCACTGCACACCGGCGATCAATCTGTTTGCGCGCCGCGCCGACCGCATCGCGTTCGATCCCACGCAGTTCGAATATCAGGTGATGGCGGACCGCACACGCCCGCTCGACTTCGAGATCTACCGCATCGAGGAAGTCACGGGTCATGGCGCGGGCTCGAACGACGAGCAGCGCTTCGAGCCGTTCTATCATGCGCGCGATCTCTCGGCGGGCGAGCAGGCGAGCGCGTACTACCAGGTGCGCCGCGAGCGGCGGCTGCAGTCCTCGCGCGCGCGCGAGCGCGGCCAGCGCACGAGCTACCTGGGCAGCGAAACCTTCATCGCGCTCGTCGATGCGGCCAACGCGCCGTATCGCGCGGATCTGCGGCAACTCGGCCTCAAGGTGCTCTGCACCAACCGCGACTTGCCGCTCACGCTTTCCACGGGCACCGGCGCGTCGGATTTCACGCTGGGCGTGGAAGCACCCGTGGAGAGCGTGCGCTGCGTGAGCGGGCCGAGCCAGCCGCTGCCGTCGTTCGCGCACGGCGCGGTGGCATGGCGGCTCTTGAGCCATCTTTCGTTGAACTACGAATCGCTGCTCGACACGGATGCGTCCACGGGCGCGCGAGCGTTGCGCGATCTGCTGAGCCTCTATTGCCCCGTCGACGATCCGGCCGCGCAGCGCCAGATAGAGGGCGTGCGCTCGGTCGAGGCGAAGCCCGTCACGCGACGGCTGCCGGTGCCGGGGCCGATCGTGTTCGGGCGCGGCCAGCAGGTGAGCGTGACGTTCGACGAGACGGCCTTCGAAGGCTCGGGGGCGTTCGTGCTGGGGGCGGTGCTGGCGCGGTATTTTTCACTGTACGTCTCGATGAATTCGTTCACCGAGACCGTGGTGCGCACCACGGCGCGCGGCGAGATCATGCGCTGGCCAGCGAGGGCGGGACAATGCGTGACGCTCTGACCGTGCTGCGGCTGCTCGAAGACGAGGCGTACCGCTTCGATTTTTTTCAGGCGGTGCGCCTGATCGAAAACGCGTGGCCCGAGCGGCCGCGCGTGGGCGAGTCGCTGCGCCCGCGCGACGATGCCGTGCGCTTCACGCAGCGGCCCGAACTCGTGTTCCATCCCACCACGCTGGCCGGATTCTCGCAGCACGGTCATGGTGAGGGGAGCATGGCGCCGCGCCTCGCCGTGAACTTCTTCGGCCTGCTCGGGCCGCATGGCGCGCTGCCCACGCATCTGACCGAATATATCCGCGACCGCGAGCGCAATGCGGACGACCCCACGTTCGCGCGCTTTCTGGACCTGTTCCAGCATCGCATGACGAGCCTCTTCTACCGGGCGTGGGCCAACGCGCAGCCTGCGGTGAGCCTGGAGCGGCCGGGGCGCGACCGCTTCGCGATGTACGTGGGCGCGACGTTCGGCATGGGCGAGCCCGCGCTGCGCGAGCGCGACGCCGTGCCCGATTTCGCGAAGCTGCATTTCGCGGGGCTGCTCGGTGCGCGCACGCGCCCGGCTGCGGGACTCGCGCTGATCCTCGCGCGCTTTTTCCGGCTGCCCGTGTCGATCGAGCAGTGGGTGGGCCACTGGATGCCGCTGCCCGCCGAGACGCGCACGCGCATGGGCCTGCGCGACGGCTCCTCGGCGCTGGGCGTTTCCACGCTGCTCGGTGCGCGCGTGTGGGACTGCCAGCACAAGTTTCGCATCGTGATCGGCCCGCTTTCCATGGACGATTACGAACGCTTCCTGCCTGGCGGCGAGAGTCTCGAGCGGCTCGCCGACTGGGTGCGCAACTACGTGCGCGATGGCCTCGACTGGGACGTGAACCTGCAACTGCGCGAGGCCGACGTGCCGCGCCTGAAGCTCGGCCGGCATGCGCGGCTCGGGCTCACGAGCTGGGTGTTGAGCGGCGCGGCTAACGGCGATCAGCGTCAGTTGAAGCTCAATCCCGCGAGCGGGGCCGCTTTGCGCACGCGGCACGGCGCGGAGCATGAAGGAGCGCAGGCTGGGGCACAAGCAGGGGCACAAGCAGGGGCAGAGGCTGGGGCAGAAGCAGGCACCCATGCAGACGCCGGCGAAGGCGCCGATGCAGGAACACGCAGGCAGGAACGAGAAAACGCGCAACGAGCGACAGAGCAAGCGGCGCTCGACATTCACCCGGGAGAATGAAGACATGGCCGAGATCAAGCGTGCAGCGCTCTTTGGCAAGCTCAACCAGCTAGGCTTTCGTGCGCTCGAAAGCGCGAACATGTTTTGCCGCCTGCGCGGCAACCCCTATATCGAACTCGTGCACTGGTTCCATCAGATCCTGCAATTGCAGGACTCGGACCTGCACCGGCTCGTGCGTCACTACGGGATCGACCCGGCGCGGCTCGCCGGCGATCTCACCGCCGCGCTCGACCGTCTGCCGCGCGGCGCTTCGTCGGTCACGGACATTTCCTCCCAGGTGGAGGAAGCCGTCGAGCGCGGCTGGGTGTTCGGCTCGCTGATGTTCGGTGAGTCGCAAGTGCGTACCGGCCATCTGATTGTCGGACTCCTGAAGACTCCGTCGCTGCGCAACACGCTCTATGGCATCTCGCGGCAGTTCGAGCAGATCAAGCTAGACGCGCTGTGCGAGGAGTTCGACCGCTTGCTGCGCGATTCGCCCGAAGCGGCGATGGGCGCGAGCGACGGTTTCAATGCAAACGCGGGCGCGGGCGGCGAGAGCGACGCCGCAGGCATGCCGCCCGCGGCCATGGGCAAGCAGGAGGCGTTGCGCCGCTTCACCACCGATCTCACCGAGCAGGCGCGCAGCGGCAAGCTCGACCCCATCGTGGGCCGCGACGAGGAAATCCGCCAGGTGGTGGACATCCTCATGCGGCGGCGCCAGAACAACCCCATCCTCACGGGCGAAGCCGGCGTGGGCAAGACGGCGGTGGTGGAGGGCTTCGCGCAGCGCATCGTCGCGGGCGACGTGCCGCCCTCGCTGCGCGACGTGGAACTGCGCGCGCTCGACGTGGGCCTCTTGCAGGCCGGTGCGAGCATGAAGGGTGAATTCGAGAACCGGCTGCGCCAGGTGATCGAAGAGGTGCAGGCCTCGGAAAAGCCCGTGATTCTTTTCATCGACGAAGCCCATACGCTGGTGGGCGCGGGCGGCGCGGCCGGCACCGGCGACGCCGCCAATCTGCTCAAGCCCGCGCTCGCGCGCGGCACGCTGCGCACCGTCGCGGCCACGACCTGGGCCGAGTACAAGAAGCACATCGAGAAGGACCCCGCGCTCACGCGGCGCTTCCAGGTGGTGCAGGTGGGCGAGCCGGACGAAGAGAAGGCCATCCGCATGATGCGCGGCGTGGCTTCCACGATGGAGCAGCACCACAAGGTGCAGGTGCTCGACGAGGCGCTGGAGGCCGCCGTGCGGCTCTCGCACCGCTACATTCCCGCGCGCCAGTTGCCCGATAAATCGGTGAGCCTGCTCGATACGGCATGCGCGCGCGTGGCCGTGAGCCAGCATGCCACGCCGCCCTCGGTGGACGACGCGCGCAAGCGCATCGCCGCGCTCGAAACGGAGCTGGAGATCATCGGCCGCGAAACGGCGGTGGGCATCGAGACGCGCGAGCGCGAAGCGTCGGCCAGCGAAAAGCTCGCCGTGGAACGCGAGCGCCTTGCGCAACTCGAAGCGCGCTGGGAGACGGAGAAGGGGCTGGTTCGGCGGATTCTTTCGTTGCGCGCGCAACTTCGCGAGCGAACGGGCAAGGTCGAGGGCGGCGCGAATGCCGCTGGCGTGGCTGCGTCAGGCACTGCGAATGGCGCCGATGAAGCGCGCGCGAATGGTACGAAAGGTACGAATGGCGCGAACAGCGCGAACAGCGCGAACAGCGCGCCAGCGTTCGATCCCGAAGCGCTGCGCGCCGAGTTGCGCGACTTGCAGGCGGAGCTTGCGAGCCACCAGGGCGAGGAGCCGCTGATCCTGCCCACCGTCGACCGCCAGGCCGTGGCCTCGGTCGTGCAGGACTGGACCGGCATTCCCGTGGGCCGCATGGTGCGCAACGAGATCGAGAACGTGCTCAAGCTCGCCGAGAATCTGAACCGGCGCATCATCGGCCAGGGCCACGCCACCGAGATGATCGCGCGGCGCATCCAGACGTCGCGCGCGGGCCTCGACAATCCGAACAAGCCGATTGGCGTGTTCATGCTCGCGGGCACCTCGGGCGTGGGCAAGACCGAGACGGCGCTCGCGCTCGCCGAAGTGCTCTACGGCGGCGAGCAGAACGTCATCACCATCAACATGAGCGAGTATCAGGAGGCGCATACGGTGTCCTCGCTCAAGGGCGCGCCTCCGGGCTACGTGGGTTACGGCGAGGGCGGCGTGCTCACCGAGGCCGTGCGCCGCCGCCCCTATAGCGTGGTGCTGCTCGACGAGGTGGAGAAGGCGCACCCCGATGTGCACGAGATCTTCTTCCAGGTGTTCGACAAGGGCTGGATGGAGGACGGCGAGGGCCGCGTGATCGACTTCAAGAACACGCTCATCCTGCTCACGACCAACGCGGGCACCGACCTCATTACGAATCTTTGCAAGGATCCCGAACTGATGCCCGATCCAGAGGGCATCGCGAAGGCGCTGCGCGAGCCCCTGCTCAAGGTGTTCCCGCCCGCGCTGCTCGGGCGCGTGGTGACGATTCCGTATTACCCGCTCTCCGACGAGATGTTGGGCGCGATCATCCGCCTGCAACTTTCGCGCATCGAAAAGCGGCTGCGCCTCTCGCACAAGGTGCCGTTCCTCTACGACGACGACGTGGTCAAGCTCATCGCGAGCCGCTGCACGGAACTGGAGAGCGGCGGGCGCATGATCGACGCGATCCTGACCAACACCTTGCTGCCGCGCGTCTCCACCGAGTTCCTCACGCGCATGATGAACGGCGGCGGCGTGGCGAAGGTGCAGGTGGGCGCGCGCGACGGCGAGTTTGTTTATACGTTCGACTGAACCGGCCCTGGGAGAACGACCATGCCTCAACAGGTCAGCATGGGGGCCACGCTGCAATGCTCGTTCGGCGCCGCGCCGTCGAGCCTCGTGGTGCTGCCCGTCAATCAGGTGATGGGCGAAGGCCCGCCCGCCGCGAACATCATGGACCACATTCCGATGGTCAACATCATGCCGTTCGGCGTGTGCTCGTCGCTGGCCAATCCACAGGTGGCCGCGGCCACCTCGGCGGCGCTCGGCGTGCTCACGCCCATGCCGTGCATTCCCGCGACCTTCTCGCCCTGGGCGCCCGGCGCGCCGACCGTGCTGCTCGGCAACCAGCCGTCGCTCGACAACGTCTCGAAGTGCATGTGCAACTGGGGCGGCGTGGTGTCGATCGTCAACCCGGCCACCGTCAAAACGATGATTCCCTGACTGATTCCTTGAGATGACCTCGCAAGATACGAACCGCAACGTGGCAGTGAATTGCAAGGGGACCGACGCGAACCTGCTGTTCCTGCGCATGACCGGCAGCGACGAACTGGGCCGCCTGAGCGAGTACCGCGTGGACCTGCTGTGCGAGCAGAACACGGTCACGCCCGCGCAGGTGCTCGGCCAGGATCTGTCGATCGCGCTCGCGCTGCCCGCGGGCGGCGAGCGCCAGTTCAACGGCATCGTCACGGTGTTCCGCATGATCTCGCCGGGCAATCAGCAGTACGGCAGCATGGCCGGCTACCAGGCCGTCGTGCGCCCGCGCCTGTGGCTGCTCACGCGCGGCTCGCATTGCCGCTTCTTCTACGAGAAGACGGTGCCCGAGATCGTGATGAGCGTGCTCAACGACTACAACGTGGACGTGACGAACCGCTGCACGGCAACCTATCCGAAGCGCGAGCATTGCGCGCAATACCGCGAGACCGATTTCGACTTCGTGAGCCGGCTCATGGAGCACGAGGGCATCTACTACTATTTCGAGCACGCGCGCGGCCGCCAGACCATGGTGCTGGCCGATGCGGGCGACGTGCACGGCCCCATCCCGAACTATCGCAGCATGCCGTACCGCGACCGCGATGCGGCTGCACGCGAGGACATGGAATGCGTCTACGAGTGGTTTGCGGGCGGCGAGTTGCAGACGGGCCACTACGAGACGAACGACTACGACTTCGAAAAGCCCTCGTCGAGCCTGCAAGGCGGCCTGCGCTCGCGCGCCACGCGCACGCAGACTTACGACGCGCCGAGCTACACGATGCAGGAGCATCTCAGCGGCCATACCGCGCCCGCCGACGGCGACCGCTACGCGCGCGTGGGCGTGGAGATCCGCCAGGCACGCAACGACAGCATCGAAGGCCGCTCCACGATGCGCGGCATCTGGCCGGGCGGGTTGCTGCAAATGAGCGATCATCCCGTGGATGGCTGGAACGATGGGTATCTGGTCGTGAGCGCGGTCTATGAAGTCAATTCGGATGCCTATGTGTCCAACCGCGTATCCAACCGCGCGGCACCGGGGCAGAGCCAGCTGCCGTTCTTCGACTGTGCATTCACGGCGCTGCGCAAGGACAACCAGTTCCGCGCCGAGCGGCTGACGCCGCGCGCGGTGGTGGGCGGTTTGCAGACGGCGGTGGTGGTGGGCGACAGTGGCTCGGAAATCTTCACCGACGATTACGGCCGCATCAAGGTGCAGTTCCACTGGGAGCAGCTTTACGAAAACGAAAGCAGCACGGTCACGGACCGCTGCTGGGCGCGCGTATCGCAGGGCTGGGCGGGCAAGACCTGGGGCATGTTCTTCCTGCCGCGCGTGGGGCAGGAGGTGATCGTCGAATTCATCGAAGGCGACCCCGACCATCCGCTCGTCACGGGCAGCGTCTACAACGCGAGCCTGATGCCGCCGTACAAGCTGCCCGCGAATTCGGCCGTCGCCACGATCAAGAGCAACTCCACGCCCAATGCGTCGGGTAATAACGAGGTGCGCTTCATCGACAAGGCCGGCGCCGAGCAGTTGTTCTTTCATGCGCAGAAGGACCATGAGACCTGGGTGATCAACGACGCGCTGATGAACGTCGGCAACGACCGTCACCTGACGGTCAAGGCGAACGAGTATGTGAAGGTGAGCGGCGAGCGGCACGACCACGTAACGGGTGCGCAGAACGCCAAGGTGGACGGCACGGCCTCGCTCACCGTCGGCGAGAAGCTTCAGGAGAAGGTGGGGACGAACTACGCCATCGACGCGGGCCAGAACATTCATATCAAGGCGGGCATGAACGTGGTGATCGAGGCCGGCATGAGCATCACCTTGAAGGCGGGCGGCGCGTTCGTGGTGATCGGGCCGAGCTCGGTTGCAGTGTCGGGCACGCCGATCCTGCTGAATTCGGGCGGATCGGCGGGGTCGGGCGAGGGCGCGTCGCCCACGGCGCCCACCGACCCCACGGACGCTGACGATGGCACGAAGAAAGTCGAGTCTTGAGGTTTCATCAGGTGATCTGCAATCCTGATGAAACGACGGGGAGAACAGGGTAATGCGATGCAACTGACCAATCCGATCCTCACGCTGCGCGTGGCGAAGTACAACGACGAGCCGCTCGCCGAACCGATCGCGGTGCGCTTCGGCCCGGACGGCGGCACGATCGGCCGCGCGACCACCTGTACGCTCGTGCTGCCCGACCAGCAGCGCGCGATCTCGCGCGTGCATGCGCGCGTGGAGTGCCGGGGCGGCGAGTATCTGCTATGCGATCTCGGCGCCAACCCGAGCGTGCTGAACCAGCGCGCGCTGGGCGGCACGCGCGAGGCGCGGCTCGCGCACGGCGATCAGGTGATGATCGGCGCGTATTTGCTGGAGGTGGCGCTGGCCGAGGCCGCCGCACAGGACGAGGCGAAACCCTTCGGGCACGATCCGCTCGCGGGCGTGCAGGTGTTGCGTGGCGCACCGCAGGCCGACGATGCGGCGTTGCCCGAGAACCCGTTCGCGCCGGGCGGATTCGGCAATGCGGCTGGGGTGGGTGGCCTGGGTGGTTCGGGCGGGCTCGATGCGCTTGGTGAGGCGTGTCTGGGAGCAGGTGAGCGCGTTGTGGCGCGGCCCGGCTATGCCGGTTCGGAGAGCGATCACATCTCGCCCGAGTGGCAGGCGCTCACGCCGCCTTCGCTTGCGCCCGCCGTGCCGGCTGCGGCTTTTTCTGCCGGGGGCGGTATTCCGGCTGATTACGATCCGTTGGCCGATGCGCCGGGCGTTGGTGCGCCGGGCGCCGCTGCGCTCGCGCAGTGGGAGTCGGGCGGCGCGGCGGGGCATGCAGGGGTGTCGACGCCTGGTGTTGCGACGCCCGGCGTAGCGACGCCCGGCGCTTTTTCCCCGCATGTGGTGCCTGTCATGACGCCAGCGATGACGCCGGAAATGACGCCAGCGCCGCCGCTCGTGCAGCCGCCGATGCCGGCGTCGTCGCAAACTTTTGGCGCCATGCCTGGCGTTGCCGATCCGCTCGGCCTTGGCGCGGGAGGGCCGACGGGCCTGCCCGCGAGTCTGCTTGGCGACGCGGCACCGCATGGCGCGTCGCCCTTCGACGATCTCTTTGCTCCGGCCACGCCTTCCGCGCCGCCCGTCTTCGCGCCGCCTTCACAGCCTGCTGCCGTACCACAAGCGCAGCCGCACCAGATGCTGCCCTCCGTGACGCAAATCTTTGCGCCCGCGTCACATGCGCCGCAGCCACAGCCACAGCCACAGCCTGAACTATCGCTTGCCGAACAGGCGGAGGCTGAAGACCCGATGCCGCCGCAGCAACCCGCTGCGCCCGCCGCCGCGCAGGACTTCACGCCGGCACCCGCGCCATCACCAGCGCAGGCAGACGGCACGCCCACACCCGCATCCGCCTCCGCGCAAAACGAAGCCGTGCTCGCGGCGCTGCTCGAAGGCCTGGGCCTCGAACCTGGGCGCGCGCCGAACCTGCCCGCTGCGGATCTCGCGCGGCTCGCCGGCGCGATGCTGCGCGACGCGCTGCGCGGGACCATGGCGGTGTTGCGTGCGCGCTCGATGACCAAGCGCGAGGCGCGGCTCGACACCACGCTCATCGTCGCGCGCGACAACAACCCGCTCAAATTTTTCCCCGATGTGGACAGCGCGCTCGCGCAAATGCTCACCGGCCGCGCGCAAGGCTACCTGCCGCCGGACGAAGCGGTCGCGCGCGCGTTCGTCGATATCGAATCGCACGAACTGGCCGTGCTCGTGGGCATGCGCGCGGCGCTTGCGCAGGTGCTCGCGCGCTTCGATCCGGCCACGCTCGAAGCGCAGTTGAGCGAGCAGGGCGTGCTCGACCGCGTGCTCTCGAACCGCAAGGCGAAGCTCTGGGACCGTTTCGTGGAGTTGCGCGCCGGCATCGCGCGCGAAGCGGAGGACGACTTCCAGAAGCTCTTCGGCAAGGCATTCAACGACGCTTACGAGGCGCAGGTGGACGCCCTGCAACGCGCCCGCGAAGCGGAGCGCGCAGCGGACCGCACGGCGGGACGAACGGCGGGCGAGGGTGAACCGCCCAAACCGCCCGAACCGAAAACGGGGCCCGCCTGAAGCGCGCGTAAATCGGCGCAAGCAGCCACCTTTCATACATACGACGAACACACGACGACGAGAACAACGTGTCCTGGAACAGCAAAGTCATCTGGTCGGAAGGCATGTTTCTGCAGCCGCATCATTTGCAGCAGCATGACCGCTATTTGCAGGCGCAGCTAGAGACGCGCGCGGGCGGCTTGCGGCCCTATGCGTGGGGCTTCGCGTCGCTCGAGATCGACGAGCAACTGCTCAAGCTCGGCAAGCTCGCGCTGCTTGCATGCTCGGGTGTCTTCCCCGACGGCACGGCCTTCAACCTGCCCGCCGACGACGATCTGCCCGAGCCGCTCGACATCCCCGAGGGCACGCGCGGCATGCTCGTCACGCTCGCCTTGCCGGTGCGCCGGCCCGGCGTGCCGGAAACAGGCAATGAGGATAGCGAAGAAAATTTCGCGCGCCATCGCCGCGCGGAAGCCGAAGTGGCGGACAGCAACGATCCGAACGCGAGCGCGGCACTGGTGGAGATCGGCAAGCTGCGCGTGCGCCTCGCGCTGGAGCCCGACGTGGCGAACGCCTACGCCACGCTTGGCGTCGCGCGCGTGATCGAGCGGCAGCCCGACAATCGCGTCGTGCTCGAAGCCGACTACAGCCCGTCGTGTCTGGAGTACCGCGTGGCGCCGCGCCTGCGCGCCTTCGCCGACGACCTCGTGGGTCTCTTGCACCAGCGCGGCGAGGCGTTGGCCGCGCGCCTCGTGCAGCCCGGCGTGACGGGCGTGGCCGAAGTCTCCGACTTCCTGCTGCTCGAACTCATCAACCGCGCGGAGCCGCTTGCGGCGCATTTCGCCACGATGACGGCTTTGCATCCCGAGTCGCTCTATCGCATGGTGGTGCAACTCGCGGGCGAACTGGCCACATTCAGCCAGAAGAACAAGCGCCCCAATGCGTACCCCGTCTATCGTCACGACCGTTTGCGCGAGACCTTCGCGCCCGTGATCGACGATTTGCGCGCGGCGCTCAGCATGGTCATGGACCCGCATGCGGTGCCGATTCCGCTGGAAGAGCGCAAGTTCGGCCTGCGCGTTGCACTGGTGCCCGACAAGAACCTGTTCGCCTCGGCCACCTTCGTGCTCGCGGTGCGCGCGCAGATGCCCGCCGAAGCCATCCTCACCGGCTTCGCGCCGCAAGTGAAGATCGGGCCGATCGAGCGCATCCGCGATCTCGTGAATCTGCAACTGCCCGGTATCGGCTTGCGCGCGCTGCCCGTGGCGCCGCGCCAATTGCCGTTCCATGCGGGATTCACATACTTCGAGCTCGATCGCGGCAATGAACTGTGGAAGCAGTTCGCGGCCTCGGCGGGTATGGCATTGCACGTCGCGGGCGAATTCCCCGGCCTCGCGATGGAGTTCTGGGCGATCCGCCGCTAAAGGCATCGACACCTTTGCGCAGGCGCGCCATCGATTGAGGAGGACGTGCACCGTGTCACCCGAAGACCCACGCATGAGCGCCGACCCCGGCGCCACGATCCTGATCCCGACGCCGGGCGGCACGCGCGCGCCGTTCGTGGCGGCAGCTGCGAGCGTCGCGCCGATTCCGGCCGGCGCGGGCGGTCTGAATCCGCTGCTGCGCGCGGCCAATCCGCTCATCGACCTCGCGCTGCCGCTGCGGGAGCTACCCACGCACCCCGACCTGGAACAGTTGCGCACACAACTTATCCAGATGATGCGCGCGTTCGAGACGCAGGGGCGCGCGAGCGGCTACGACGACGAAAAGCTGGGCGCCTCGCGCTACTGCCTCTGCACCTTCCTCGACGAGGCGATTTCCAGCACGCCTTGGGGCGCGGGCGCATGGGCGAGCCGCAGCCTGCTCGTGACCTTCCATAACGAGGCCTCGGGCGGCGAGCGCTTCTTCCTGATTCTCCAGCGCCTCGCACAGAACCCCGGCGCCAACGTCGACGTGCTCGAACTGATGTACGTGATACTCGGCCTGGGATTCGAAGGACGCTATCGCCTCATCGACGGCGGGCGCACGCAGCTCGACGCCGTGCGCGAACGGCTCGAACAGATGATCCGTGGCCAGCGCGGCGCCATCGAGCGCGAGCTTTCGCCGCAATGGCAGCCCGTGAACGCCGAGCGCAAGCCGCTGTTGCAACTGGTGCCGCTGTGGGTGGCGGCGGCCGTGGCCTGCGTCGTGCTGGTGGTCGCGCATCTGGTGCTGAGCTTCCGGCTCAACGACGCTTCGGATGGCGTGTTTCAGGCGCTGCACGCGATCCGCGTCGCGCCGCCGCCAGTGATGGTCGCGAAGATGGAGGCCGCGCCCAAGCCTGCGCCGAAGCTCTCGAAGTTCCTCGCGCCCGAGATCGCGCAGGGCCTCGTGCGTGTGACCGAGCAACCCGACCGCACGGTCGTCGAGGTGAATGGCGATGGCCTCTTCGCCTCGGGTAGTGCGGAGCTGACGTCCACGTATCTGCCCATCGTTGAGCGCATCGGCGACGCCTTGAAGGACGTGCGCGGCAACGTCGTGGTCACGGGCCACACCGACAATCAGCGCCTCATTTCCGCGCGCTTCCCGTCGAACTGGCATCTCTCGCAGGCCCGCGCGGAGACCGTGAAGAGCCTGCTGGCCGCCCGCACCGGCACGCCCGCGCGCTTCACCGCCGAAGGGCGCGGCGACACCGAGCCCATCGCGCCGAACGACTCCGCGGCCAACCGCGCGCGTAACCGCCGCGTGGACATTGCCGTGCTCGCACCGGGAGCCACGCCATGATCAAAAAACTGCTGGACTGGGTGCGACGCAAGATCGTGCTCTCGTTTCTGGGCGTGCTCGCGCTTGCGCTGATCGTCTGGATCGAAGGGCCGCTGTTCGCGTGGGCGGGCAGCGCGCCGCTCGAATCGAGCGCGAGCCGCTGGATCGTGATCGCGATCCTCTTCCTGCTGTGGGCGCTCTATTGGTTCGTGCGCTGGCTGCGCGTGCGCCTCGCCAACGTGAAGTTCACGCGCGTAGTGGCCGAGGGCGCGGAGCAAGCGGCGCCCGGCAAGGAGCAATCGGACGCCGACGTGAACGCGCTGCGCAAGCGCTTCGAAGAGGCCATGGCCATTCTGCGCAAGTCGCGTGTGAAAGGGCGCTTCGGCAGCCAGTATGTGTATCAACTGCCGTGGTACATGTTCGTGGGCGCGCCTGGCACCGGCAAGACCACGACGCTCACGCATTCGGGCCTGAAATTCCCGCTCTCGACGCAACTGGGCGATCAGGCCGTGGGCGGCGTGGGCGGCACGCGCAACTGCGACTGGTGGTTCACCGACGACGCAGTGCTGCTCGACACGGCGGGCCGCTTCACCACCCAGGACAGCTTCGCCGCCGCCGATCAGGCCGCATGGGGCGGCTTCCTGCAACTGCTGCGCAAGTACCGTCCGCGCCGTCCGCTCAATGGCGTGATCGTGGCGGTATCGGCGCAGGACCTGCTGCAACTCTCGGACACGCAGCGCGCGCTGCAAGCCTCGGCTGTGCACGAGCGCCTGAAGGAACTCGATGAGCGGCTCGGTACGCGCTTCCCGGTCTATGTGCTGGTGACGAAATGCGATTTGCTGGCCGGCTTCGCCGAGTTCTTCGACGACCTCGGCCGCGACGAACGCGAGCAGGTCTGGGGCATGACGTTCGCATTCGACGATGGCAGCAGCCCGGAAAAACCAGGCAATCCGAACGATGCGTCTGCACAGATCTCAGCGCAGATCTCAGCACAATTCCCCGCGCAGTTCGAAGCGCTGGCGCAGCGCTTGCAGGCGCGCGTGCTGCACCGCATGCAGCAGGAGACGGACACGCGCCGGCGCGCGCTGGTTTACGGTTTCCCGCAGCAGTTCGCGGGGCTCGAAGGCGTATTGCAGGCCTTCCTCAACGATGCGTTCAGTGCGTCGCGCTACGAGAAGCCGGTGCTGTTGCGCGGCGTCTATTTCACGAGCGGCACGCAGGAAGGGCGCCCGATCGACCGGGTCATGAGCGCCGTGGCGGCGGCGCTGGGCCTCCAGCAGCAGGTCTTGTTGCCCGATGCATCGGCGGGCCGCGCGTATTTCATCACGCGGCTGCTACGCGATGTGATCTTTCACGAGGCCGGGATCGCGGGCACCAACCGCAGGCTGGAGCGGCGGCGTGCGTGGCTCCAGCGCATTGCGCTTGGCGCGATCGCGCTCGTCACGCTGCTCGCGCTCGGTGCGTTCTTCATCAGCTATCAACGCAACGAAGCCTATGTGGCGCACGCGGCGCAACAGGTTCAGGCGCTCAAGCAACTCGCGCAGGCCACGCCGCCCACCGACAATCCGCTCGCGCTGCTGCCGCTCCTGAACGCCGCGCGCGACTTGCCGGGCGGCTACGCGCAACGCAACGCGAGCGCGCCGTGGCTCTCGCGGCTCGGGCTCTACCAGGGCGACAAGCTCGGGCTCGAAGCGCAGGCGAGCTACCGCCGGCTGCTGGGCCAAACGCTGCTGCCGCTCGTGGTGCGGCGCATGGAAGAAGAGTTGCGGCGCGGCGATGCGAACAACGGCGAGTTCCAGTACGAAGTGCTGCGCGCCTACCTGATGCTCGGCGACCCATCGCACTACGACGCCGACGCGGTGCGCCTGTGGGCCGATATCGACTGGCAGCGCGGCCCGTTGCGCGATGCGAGCGACGCCCAGCGCAACGACATCGACGGTCATCTTGCGGCGCTGTTCGAGCCCGCGTTTTTCGATCCCTCGCTGCCGCTCGACAAGAACCTGATTGAGCAGGCGCGCACGAACCTTGCGAAGATGCCGCTCGCGCGACGCATGTTCGACAGCGTGCGGCGCGATCTCGACGCCCAGCGTCTGCCCGATTTCAGCGTGGCCAGCGTGGGCGGCCAGAACGCCGCGCTCGTGCTGGTGCGCAAGAGTGGCGCGCCGCTCACGCGCGGCGTGCCCGGCGCGTTTACGCGCACGGGCTATGCGAAGTTCCTCACGTTGCGCGATACGGCGGTGCTCGACGTGGCGCGCGACAACTGGGTGCTCGGGCGCGAGGAGCAGGTGCTCACGCCCCAGGCGGCCAACGACCTCAAGACCGCAATGACCCAGCTCTACTACGATGAATACATCCGTCAATGGGATGCGCTGCTCGGCGATATCGACGTGATTGCGTTCGATGGCGTGGACAAGGGCGCGCGCGTGGCCTATGCGCTCGGCAACACCGATTCGCCGCTGCGCGCGGTGATGGTGGCGGCGGCGGCCCAGGAGACCACGCTCGGCAATCTCAACCGTGGCGGATCGATCGGCGCGCAGGCGGGGGCGCTCATCAACGGCAAGATCGAGGCGATGAAGAAGAAGCTGGAGAGCGCGCTCGGCAGTGCCCCCGAAGACAACGCGAACGGCGCGCCCGCGCAGGTCAATCCGGTCGATGCGCATTTTCAGGCACTGCACGACCTCGTGGGCAAGCCGGGGGCGCAAGGGGCGCAAGGACCGTCGCCGCTCGACACACAACTCGCGGCGCTCAAGGACGCGGCCACCTACCTCCAGGCCGCCGATGCCGCGCGCCGCCAGGGCCTGGCGCCGCCGCCCGGCGACGCCATCGCCAAGCTCAAGCTCGCCTCGCAGGGCGCGCCCGCGCCGCTCGCGGCAGTCGCCAACGACGTGGCGGCCGGCGCGACAGCGCTCATGGCGGGCGGCGAGCGCGCGCGTCTGAATGCGCTGTGGCTCGCGAACGTCGGGCAGTTGTGCAAGCAGGCGCTCGATGGGCGCTACCCGCTGGTGCGTAGCTCCACACGCGATGCCGCGCCCGACGACTTCGGCCGCCTGCTCGCGCCGGGCGGCTTGATAGACGACTTCTTCCAGAAGAATCTGCAGAACTTCGTCGATATGTCGGGGCCGGTGTGGCGCTGGAGGCCGGGCACGGAATCGCCTGGCATTCCTGCGGATGTGCTGGTGCAGTTCCAGCGCGCCGCGCAGATTCGCGATGCGCTGTTCCGCGCGGGCGGACGCGATGTGTCGGTGCGCTTCACGGTGAAGCCGATCGCGATCGATCCGTCGATCACGCAATTCACGCTCGACGTGGACGGCCAGCAATGGGTCGTCAAGCCGGGCGCGAACGAGGGCATGGGCTTCCAGTGGCCGAGCGGCAAGGGCACGGGGCAGGCGCACGTGGAATTCGCGCCGCCCGGCGCTGGCGACGCACCGCGCGCCGACGGTCCGTGGGCGCTTCTGCATCTGATGGATAAAGCACAATTGCAGCAGATGGGCCAGCCCGACCGCTTCAAGATCGATTTCGTCTCGGATGGCCGGCACGTCCAACTGGAGCTAGATGCGAGCAGCGTGACGAATCCGTTCCGGCGCGGCATGATCGATCAGTTCCGGTGTCCTGATCGTCTATGAGCGAGACGGGATTCTTCGGCAAGGTGCGCACGCACGGCGACTTTGTCGCGCGGCGCTTGCCAGCGGTGTTTATCGAGCCGTGGGACCGCAGCGTCCAGGCGGGCATGCTGGAGGCGCGCTCGCGCTACGGCGCGCAGTGGCTGCCGCTCTATTTGAACGCGCCGGTATGGTGTTTCGCGCTGGGCGGGACGCTATGCGGCGATGAGGCTTGGGCGGGCGTGCTGATGCCGGGCGTGGACCGCGTGGGGCGCTATTTCCCGTTCACGCTCGCGCGGCCGATGGCGCCTGCGTCGCTCGCGAACTGGCTGCGCGGCGCGCAGGCATGGTTCGATGCGGCGGTCGAACTCGCGCTTTCGACGCTTGCACCGTCGTTCGACCTCGAACGTTTCGACGAACAGGTACGTGCGCTGGATGGAGTGGGGGAATTCGAGCGGGAAGGTGATGCGCCGTGGCGTTACGCTTGCGTGCAGGAGGGCGAAAACCCTGGCGTTGCGCTGGGCGAGTGCCTTGCCACACACGCGGCGGCAGGCGCGAGCATATGGTGGAGCGAAGGATCGGACGCGGTCGCGGCGACGCTGCGCGTTTGCGCCGGCCTGCTCGACGGGCCGTGTTTCGCGGATCTGCTCGACGCGGCGCAGGCGCCGTGGCAAGCTGCAATCGCGCTGCGCCGTGCATGAGGCGCAACGCGTGTCGGGACGCGGCGAGATCGGGAAGCCGATAAGCCGCGAAAGGCCTCGAAACGCCGCTAAAAATGCCCGATGCGCGCCAATGCGCAAGATTGCATTCAACGGAGAGATAACATGCTGGTTTTCATGAAGAACGTTTCGCAAGCGGGACTCAGGCGTGCGTGGCCCGCCGCGCTTGCGTGCTGCGCCCTTGCGATCGCGATGCAGACTCCGGCCCACGCCCAGGTGATGAAAGAGAGGGACATCACCGAGCAGTCGGTCACCAAGGCGCTCATGCCGAACGAGACTACCGGCGACGTGCTCACGCGCGGCTTTGTGCTCTCGAACCAGCAGCCGGGCGCGTTGTCGCCGAAGGCGAAGCGGCCGGAAAAAGCGCCATCGGCGCAAATGCTGATTACTTTCGCCACGAATTCCACGGACCTCACGAGCACGGCGCGTGGCGCGCTCGACAGGGTCGCACGCGCGTTGCAGTCCGACAAGCTCTCCGCATACCGGTTCCGCGTGGAAGGCCACGCCGACCCTCGCGGCAACGCCGATACGAATATGACGCTCTCGCAGGGACGCGCCCAGGCCGTGGTGGATTACCTCACGCAGCAGGACGGCATTGCAGCGGAGCGCTTGAGCGCCGTGGGCAAGGGCTCGAGCGAGCCGCTCAATACGCGCAATCCGGCCGCACCTGAAAACCGCCGCGTGACGATCGTGACTGTCACCGACTGAACGACGTGGCGCTCTCGCGCATGTCCAGCGGACTGCCGGGTGCCGGCTCGCGCGCGTGCACAGGTATCGCTAACGTTGCGCGCGCAACGATAGTGTGCGTGCTTGCCGGTTTCGCTGCGCCGGGCGTTGGTGCTGCTGGTGCTTCTGGCACATCCGGTACGCCTGGTGTACTTGGTGCACTTGGTGCGCTTCGTGGTGAAACTGGCATGCCACAGGCGACGGCCACGCTAAGCGCCCAGCTCGCCGGAGCGTTCGAGCCGCACCCCGAAGTCATGCGCCTGCCGCTCGCGCAGCTCGCAGGCGCATTGCCGCCTGGCCCGACGCTGCGGCTCTACGCGGTCACGGACCAGCCCGGCCTCTACGTGCTGCATGCGCCGAGCCTGGCGGCGCAGGGCGCGATGTTCTCGCGCGTCGTGGCGCTGATCGAGCGGCGCGACATGCCGCGCGACCACGTGGTAACGATGAACGCCGTGGCCGCGAACGCGCGCCGTTTCGGCGAGGATCCGGCGGGGCTCACGGCGGGCAACAACTTCAGCGCGGCGCAGATCGCGCAGTTCTTCGAGCTGGCGCAGCGGCAGCATGTGAGCCTGACCGAAGGCGAGCGTGCGTTGCAGACGCTGCTCGCGCAATGGGGGCTCATCCGGCAAGAGGCGGGCGAGGGCGGCATGACGTGGCGCGCCGCCTCGCCGCGCGATTTCCTCATCACGATTCCGGGCACGGGCAAGGGACCCGCGGGCGAAGCGATCGACACCGAAGTGCGCGCGGCGATCCTGAGCCACGAACTCGGGCATTGGCGCTTTTTCTCCGACCCCGACTATGCCCACGCATGCCGCACATACTGGTGGCATCAACTGACGTTCACCGAACGCGAAGCGCTGACCGAAGAACTCACGAGCATGGGCTACGACCCGTCGGACCGCATCGTGATCGACGAATTGCAGGCCTACTTGCTGCACACGCCTGCGCGCTACATGCCGCTCGCCGATTTGCCGGGCGCGGGGGGCGTGGACATCGCGCGCGTGAAGCGGGGGCTGGAACTGAGCGTGCGCAGCGTTCGGCAAAACGCGGGACAATAGCGCTTTCGCGCTTTACAGCCGCTTTACAGCCTCTTGCCACCGCTTACCGTCGCTTACCGCCGTCACGCCAGCATGCAGAACGATCCCCACGCCAACGCCTCTTCCGCACCCGACTCCCACACCGACGCCGCTTCCACCACGAACGCCGCGCCCGAACTGCCGGGCCGCGCGAACTACACGCAGTTCGCGCAGCGCTATGCGCAAATGGCGCCGGAAAAGCCGCACAACGCACTTTACGAGCGTCCAGCCACGGCCGCGCTGCTGGGCGAAGTGGCGGGCCTTTGCGTGCTCGACGCGGGCTGCGGCCCGGGCATCGTCAGCGTCGAACTGGCGCGTGCAGGTGCGAAGGTGCACGCATTCGACGTGACGCCCGCGATGGTCGAACTCGCGAAGTCGCATTGCGCGGGCTTGCCCGTGGAGGTGGCGCAAGGCGATCTGGGCCAGCCGCTCACGTGGCTCGCCGATGGGCAGTTCGATCGTATCGTTTGTTCGCTCGCGCTCGATTATGTGGAGCAGCTTGCGCCCACGTTCGCGGAGTTCCGGCGCGTGGCGCGGCCCGGTGCACTGCTGGTGTTCTCGATGGCGCATCCCATGCGCGACTGGATCGATACGCGCACGCGCGGCGGGCGCTCGTACTTCGAGACCACGCGGTTTGGATTGCATTGGGGTGGGTTTGGGGAGCCCAAGCCCTATGTGGAGGCTTATCGCAGGCCGCTGGCCGATATCGTTAATGCGCTTGTCGAGAGTGGCTGGGTGATCGAGCAACTCGTTGAGCCGCTGCCGCAGCCGGAGATGAAGGCCGTGGCGCCCAAGCTTCATGCGGAACTTGCGCAGGCGCCAGCGTTTGTTTGTGTGCGGGCGCGGTGTTCTTTGTGAGTGGGGTTTTTTTGGTGGTGTTTTCTGTCGCGTTTCCTTGTTTTCGTGTCGGTCTATTAGCGTTGCCCCTGTGCGGGGCGGCACCTACTTTTCTTTGCAGCGGCAAAGAAAAGTAGGCAAAAGAAAGCCGCTCAAACCGCTAGTGTTACGCAGTGCACCTCTTGCCGTTAATCGGAGCGGTTCCGGAGCGTCTGTCACCACGCGGCGTCTTTCGGAGTGACAAAGGGCTCATTCCTCCGGCGGCGCTGCGCGCGCCGTGGGGCATAATCCAAAACCAGAGGAATGCATACGAATCGATGCAGCGCATGCGTATTCGAGTACCCAGGCAGCACGCCTGGTTTCCCTTGCAGACCCGACCGCTGCGCGCGTAGCGAGCAGCGGGATGAATGAGTCCTTTGTCACTAACGTTGAATGTGCGAGGTGACGGATGCCCCGGAACCACTTCGATTAACGGCAAGTGGTGTACGGCGTCACACTGGCGGTTTGAGCCGCTTTCTTTTGCCTACTTTTCTTTGCGGCTGCAAAGAAAAGTAGGTGCCGCCCCGCACAGGGGCAACGCTAATAGACCACCACGAAAACAAGGAAACGCGAAAAAAAAAGCCGCCCACCCTTCAACGTGCCGCCGAAAGAGACTCTTCAAGCGCAGCTACACCAGCAGGCAGATCCACCTTCACACCCAGATCGCACATCGTGCGCCCGAGCGCATGCACGGTCCGAAACAGATGGTGCTCGCGGCATTGCTCGCCCATCTGCCCGATGCGCACGATGGGGAGTCCGAACGATCCAGCAATCTCCACCTGATATTGCTGCGAGATATGCCCGCACACATCGCGCGGCGTAACGCCTGCGGGCAGCGCGATACCGACCACGGAGTTCAATCGACAAGCTTCAGGCGTATAGAGCTCGAGCCCAAGCGCCGTCACGCCGCTTTGCAGCGCAAACGAGCACCGCTGATGCCGCGCGAAGCGCTTTTCGAGCGTCTCCGTGCAGACGAGTCGTAGCGCCTCGTGCAGCGCGAGCACACCCGAGACGGGCGCGGTGTAGTGATAGCCCGCGTTGTGCCAGAAGTTCTCGGCGAGCGTGGCATCGAGGCACCAATGCGTGTTGGGCGTGGTGCGCGTGCGCACGCGCTCCCAGGCCGCGTCGGAAAACGCGATCAGCGAAACGCCGGGTATCGACGAAAGCCCTTTCTGGCCGCCAGTGATGACCACGTCGATGCCCCATGCGTCCATTTCCAGCGGCATCGTGCTCAGCGTGCAGACGGCGTCCACGACGACTAGCGCGCCCGAAGCCTTCGCGATGCGCACGATGTCCCTCAACTGGCGGTTCCAGACCGTGTTGGAAGTCTCGCCGTGCACCACGGTGACGACCTCGGGGCGCGTGCGCTCGATGGCCTGCGCGAGCGCGTCGAGCGAGACGATCTCGCGGTCGGCCACGTCGAGCGTCGCGACCTCGGCGCCGACGCGGCGCGCCATCTCCGCCATCCGCCCGCTGAAAAAGCCGTTCGCGATGGAGAGCACGCGCGTGCCCGGCCACGCGAGATTCGACACCGCCATTTCCATGGCCGCCGAGCCGGGGCCGGCCACGCCGAGCACCCAGTTCGAGCGCGTCTGGAATACATAACGCGCCATGGACTTCACCTGGTCGATGACGCGCGCCATGGTGTCGCCGAGGTGATTGATGACGACCGAGTTGGCCTTCGCCACGGCGTCCGGGATGGGCACGGGACCGGCGCCCATCATGAGGAGCGGCTCCTCGGGCAGGATGTGGTCGAGCGCGTCGACGCTCGGGCAGGGGACCGGCAATGCCGCGGCGGCCGCCGCCGCCCGTTGCTGGGTCAGGGAGTCGGTGGGGCGCGTGTTGTCGGTCATGATGAGGTCCTTTGCAAGGCTGGTGAGAGATGCTCGCACGTGGGCGGCGGGGAAAGGCACAGTGTTCTCCGGGGGCGTCCATTAAACCATATACAGTTGCGCGGATTTTCTCTGAACAGTAGGCCGTGTCTCCGGGCCCGCTGCGGCGCCGGTTGCGGAGTCCTATAATCGGCAGCGAACAGGCACGGCGCTATCGGCGCAGGCATGGCGCATGCATGGCGCAGGCAAGGCGCACGCATGGCACACGCGGGGCACACACATGGCGCCGGGCCGCATCGACACCGCTTATCGACATCATCAAGGGGACAACAGCATGCCGCAATTCGCCGTCGACAATCCGTTTCTCGAAACCCTCGGCGTGAGCGTCGCGCAGTGGCGCGAGGGCTACGCGGAACTGCTCATGCCCATCGACGCTTCGAAGCTCAACCGCCAGGGCGTGCTGCAAGGCGGGGCGATTGCCACGCTGCTCGATGCGGCGGCGGGCTATGCGGGTCTGTTCGCGGACCACGGGCAACCGCCGAGGCACGGCTTCACACTTTCGCTCACCACCAACTATCTCGACAAGGGGCTCGGGCAGTTCGTGCGGGCCAAGGGCTTTCTCGAGCGCGGCGGCCGTTCGATCTTCTTCGCGCGCGCGGAAGCCTGGGTGGACGACCGCTTGCTGATCGCGAGCGCGCAGGGCACGTTCAAGTATTCGAAGACGGCCTGAATCGCTTGTGTGTACCGCAGTGTATCGCTGTGTATCACTACATCCCGCCGGGATTTTGTTCGGATTCCCTGGGAGATTCCTGTAAACAGAAAAACCCGCCAACCGTGAAGAGGCGGGCTTTTTGCGCGTATCGCACGCGCAGCGTCTAGCCCGCCTTCAGCTCGTCGCGCACGCCATCGCGAATCGCGTCCGCGGGGCGTGCGCGTGGCGCAGCCCGGCATGAGCCCCGCATGCCGTGCGCCGCCATGGTGCATGGACCGGCGGCGAGGCTGCGAGCATACCACGGCCCCTCGCGTGTCCTGAACGCGTTCCGGGCGGATGGTGCTCGGATGCGACGGTGTTGCGGCGGCGGGCAGTAAATCCCGTCCGCGATTTTCAGGAAAAATCGGCGAGAAGCCGGAAGTTTTCCTGGTTTCTGATTGGAAATAATGGATCGGCGTGCGCGGCGAGATTATGGGTTGGTTGCGCCGGTGGCGCAAAATTTCATTGAAATGCAAATGTAATTTTTGTTAATGGAATCAATGAGTTGGCGTGATTTGCATTTAGGGTTTTCACTATCATTGGTGTATGGTTTTCTCGAAAATTCGGTGCCTCGTTAAAATAATGGATCGGGTGGATAAATATAATCGATGACGCGTTCCCGTGATTTTCCGGAGAAGGAGATCGAAAATCAAAATTTCCGATGGGAAATTAATTTCTGCGAGCCTCCGCCAGACGGGCCTCCAGCGGCTCCGCAACGTCTTCGAACCCCTTTGCACGCCGATTTTTCAAGGGTTTTCGCCTCTCGACGGGCGATTTTTATCAATTGACATATGCCAATATCCCTATCGATATCCGAAAAAACCCTCGGTTGCGGAGGGGATGGTTTTATTGATAGCATCCGCCGGTCGCTGATTGAAGCCGGACCACCTTTCCGGTTTTAAATGCAGCGAACGGGGCAGGCGGATCGCTTGCGCAATAGAGGCTGTATCCACGGTCTCTCCGAACTGAAGCCGCTACCAGGCGGCCGAAACATGCCGGGCCCCGTTGCGTCTTTTGTCTTTTGGCCCGTCCTGGTTGTCCCCCCTGGTGAGTCCTTGGGGTGCTGTTCGTTTGCGCAGGTCACGCCGTCTGCCCGGTTGACCCGAAAACAATCGAGGAGCTCCTGATGACGCCGTTGTCCTGCCTTAACCGCCTTACTTCCATTTCCGTGGCCGCCGCGCTGCTCGCTTTTGGTACAGCCGCGAACGCCGACACCGTGAAGATCGCCATTGCCGGCCCGTTCAGCGGCGCGGTCGCCCAGTACGGCGACATGGTCAAGGCGGGCGCCCTGACCGCGATCGAGCAGATCAACGCCGCTGGCGGCGCGAACGGCAACAAGCTCGAAGCGGTCCTGATGGACGACGCATGCGAGCCGAAGCAGGCCGTCGCGGTCGCGAACAAGATCGTCTCGCAGCACATCCAGTACGTGGTCGGCCACGTCTGCTCGGGCTCGACGATTCCCGCTTCGGACATCTACGAGAATGAAGGCGTGGTGATGGTCACGCCGTCGGCTACCGCGCCGCAACTCACCCAAGGCAAGAAGCGCCAGTACGTCTTCCGCACGATCGGCCGCGACGACCAGCAAGGTCCGGCTGCTGCCGCCTACATCATCAACAAGGTCAAGCCGAAGAAGGTCGCGATCCTGCACGACAAGCAGTCGTATGGTCAGGGCATCGCCACGTCGGTCAAGGCCGCGCTCGACAAGGCGCACATTCCCGTCGTCGTGTTCGAAGGCATCAATGCAGGCGATTCGGACTACTCGGCAGTGGTCACCAAGCTCAAGTCGCAGGGCGTGGACTTCGTCTACTTCGGCGGCTATCACCCGGAAATGGGCTTGCTGCTGCGCCAGTCGCGTGAGCAGGGCGTGAAGGCCACCTTCATGGGACCGGAGGGCGTGGGCAACAAGGACGTGACGGCGATCGCCGGCCCGGCCTCGGAAGGCATGCTCGTCACGCTGCCGGCCGACTTCGCTTCGGACCCGGCCAACGCGAAGCTGGTGAAGGCTTTCGCCGACGCCAAGCGCGACGCGAACGGTCCGTTCCAGATGCCGGCTTACGCCGCCGTCGAAGTGATCGCCAGCGGCATCGCGGGCGCCAGGAGCACCGACCCGACCAAGGTCGCGGCCTGGCTGCACAAGAACGCCGTCAGCACGCCGATCGGCAAGGTCGAGTACGACCCGCAGGGCGACCTGAAGTCGTTCCGCTTCGTCGTCTATACGTGGCACAAGGACGCCACGAAGACCGCCGCGAACTGATCCCGGCTGCGCAGCCGGCGCGGCCGCGAACGCCCCGCTTCCCGCCTCGGCGGGTGGGGCGTTTTTGCAGTGCTTGCGTGCGCAACGAAATACAAAAAACTCGGGTCGACACCGCTTCAAAGGCCGCTTCAAAGATCGCATCAAAGATCTCTTATCGGCTTCAATCGGCTTCAATCGGCTTTGCGCCGCGGGGCTTACGCATGAATGATTTTCTTCCGCAGTTCACCCAGCAGCTCGTCAACGGGCTCACGCTGGGTGCGATCTATGCGCTGATCGCCATCGGCTACACGATGGTCTACGGCATCATCGGCATGATCAACTTCGCTCACGGCGAGATCTACATGATCGGCGCCTATGTGGGCCTCGTCACGCTCACGGCAATCGGCGTCTCGGCGGGCTATCCGCTGCCGCTCGTGCTGGGCGCGGCGCTCATCGTCTCGGTGCTGGTCACCGGGCTCTACGGTTTCGCGGTCGAGCGCGTCGCGTATCGGCCGCTGCGCGGCGGGCCGCGCCTCGTGCCGCTCATTTCCGCCATCGGCATGTCCATCTTTCTGCAGAACTACGTGCAGATCGGGCAGGGCGCGCGCGATGTGTCGGTGCCGATGCTCATCTCCGGCGCGCTTGACTTCAACATGGGCGGCAACTTCGACGTGACGATTCCGTATGCGCGCATGCTGATCGTCGGCGTGACGGTCGTGCTGATGATCGCGCTCACGCTCTTCATCTCGCGCTCGCGCATGGGTCGCGCCTGCCGCGCCTGCGCCGAGGACATGAAGATGGCCAACCTGCTCGGCATCGACACGAACCGCGTGATCTCGTTCACGTTCGTGCTCGGCGCGATGCTCGCGGCGGTGGGCGGCGTGCTGATCGGCCTCACGATCGGCAAGCTCAATCCGTATATCGGCTTCATCGCGGGTATCAAGGCGTTTACGGCTGCGGTGCTAGGCGGCATCGGCAGCATTCCGGGCGCGATGCTCGGCGGCGTGCTGCTCGGTCTTGCCGAAACGCTCGCATCGGGCTACATGCCGGCCGAGTACAAGGACGTCGTGGCGTTCGGCCTGCTCGTGCTCGTGCTGCTGTTCCGTCCCACCGGCCTGCTCGGCAAGCCGGACGTCGAAAAGGTGTGAGGGCCATTGCCATGAGTCAGACTGTTCCGGTTCGCGTGGCCGCCAGGGTCACACAAGCTCCGTCGTCGTCGCAGACCTTGAAGGGCGCGTTCGCCGCGGCCATTGCGACGATCATTCTCACCGCACCGATCCTCGGCCTGCAGCTCACGCTCGACGGCTATCAGGTCGTGCTGCACCAGCACTGGCGTCCCGTGTGGATCGCCGCCGCCGTGGTGTTCGTGTTCCAGCTCGTCAAGCCGATGTTTGCGCGCGCAACCAGTTCGGTGCGTATTCCCAAGGCGCCCGCGCTCGGTGCGCGCCAGCAGCGCGTGGCGATCTGGGTGCTGCTCGCGTTCGGCGCCGTGTTTCCGTTCATGGGCTCGCGCGGTGCGGTGGACGTGGCGACGCTCGCACTCATCTACGTGATTCTCGGCCTCGGCCTGAATATCGTGGTGGGCTTCGCGGGGCTGCTCGATCTCGGCTATGTGGGCTTCTATGCGGTGGGCGGCTATACGTATGCGCTGCTCAACCAGTACTTCGGTTTCACGTTCTGGGAATGCCTGCCGCTGGCGGCGCTTGCTTCGGCCACGTTCGGCTTCGTGCTCGGCTTTCCGGTGCTGCGCCTGCGCGGCGACTATCTCGCGATCGTGACGCTGGGCTTCGGCGAGATCATCCGCTTGCTGCTCAATAACCTCACGAGCATCACGGGCGGCCCGGATGGCATCTCCAGCATTCCCAAGCCGACGGTGTTCGGCTTCGAGATGGCCCGCCGCGCAAGCGTGGAAGGTGCGAAGACGTTCAACGACCTGATCGGCATCGAATACAGCGGCGAGCACATGGTGATCTTCCTGTACCTGCTTGCGCTGGTGCTGGTGGCGTTCACGCTGTTCGTGACGAGCCGCCTGTTGCGCATGCCGATGGGCCGCGCATGGGAGGCGCTGCGCGAAGACGAGATCGCGTGCCGCTCGCTCGGCCTCAATCCCACGCGCATCAAGCTCTCGGCGTTCACGCTGGGCGCTTCGTTCGCGGGTCTCGCGGGCGCGTTCTTCGCGGCGCGCCAGGGGCTCGTCACGCCCGAGTCGTTCACCTTTATCGAGTCGGCGCTGATTCTCGCCGTGGTGGTGCTGGGCGGCATGGGCTCGCAACTGGGCGTGGTGCTCGCGGCGATCCTGCTCACGGTGCTGCCCGAAGTGGCGCGCGGCTTTGCCGAATATCGCATGCTGATTTTCGGTCTGGTGATGGTGCTGATGATGATGTGGCGTCCGCAGGGCCTGTTGCCCGCGAGCCGTCCGCACGTGGAGTTGCCGCAATGAGCGCACAAGCGTTGTTGAAAGTAGCAGGCCTGCAAATGCGCTTCGGCGGTCTGCTTGCCGTGGACGGCATCGACTTCGACGTGCGTCCTAATGAGGTGTTCGCGATCATCGGGCCGAACGGCGCGGGCAAGACCACGGTGTTCAACTGCGTGGGCGGTTTCTACAAGCCGAGCGCGGGCGACATCGTGCTGGAAGGCCACGCTATTACCGGGCAGCCGAGCCACCAGGTCGCGCGTCGCGGCCTCGTGCGCACGTTCCAGAATATTCGTTTGTTCAAGCAGCTCACGGTGCTGGAAAACTTGATGGTCGCGCAGCACCTGAAGGTGAACCGCAACATGCTGAGCGGCCTCTTTGCGACGCCCGCGTACCGCCGCGCCGAGCGCGCGGCGCTCGAACGCGCCGCGTACTGGCTCGAGCGCGTGGGCCTGAAGCAGGTGGCCAACCGCGAGGCAGGCACGCTTTCGTATGGTCACCAGCGCCGCCTCGAAATCGCGCGCTGCATGATTACCGATCCGCGTCTCTTGATGCTCGACGAACCCGCTGCGGGCCTGAACCCGCAGGAGAAGATCGAGCTGCAGCAGATGGTGGACGGGTTGCGCAACGAGTTCGGAATCTCCGTACTCCTGATCGAGCACGACATGAGTCTCGTGATGGGCGTATCGGACCGCATCCTCGTGATGGAGCACGGCAAGCCGATCATGATCGGCCTGCCCGACGAAGTGCGCAACGACGCGCGCGTGATCAAGGCCTATCTCGGAGAGGACTGATGCTGAAGCTGGAAAATGTCCATACCCACTATGGCGCGGTTCAAGCGCTGGCGGGCGTGTCGATCGAAGTGAACAAGGGTGAGATCGTCACGCTGATCGGCAGCAACGGCGCCGGCAAGACCACGCTCATGATGACGGTGTGCGGCACGCCGCGCGCCTCGTCGGGGCGCGTGACGTTCGAGGGCGAGGACATCACGCGCAAGGCTACGCACGAGATCATGCGCATGGGCATGGCGATCTCGCCGGAAGGCCGCCGCGTGTTCCCGAGCCTCACCGTGCTAGAGAACCTGCAAATGGGCGGCTTCTTCGCCTCTGAGCAGGAGATCGAAGCGGGCATCGAGCATGTGTTCAAGCTGTTTCCGCGCCTGAACCAGCGCGCGAAGCAGCGTGCCGGCACGATGTCGGGCGGCGAGCAGCAAATGCTCGCGATCGGCCGCGCGCTGATGAGCAAGCCGCGCTTGCTGCTGCTCGACGAGCCCACGCTCGGCCTCGCGCCGCTCGTGATCGCACAGATCTTCGACATCATCCGCGCGATCCGCGAGGAAGGCGTGACGGTGTTCCTCGTCGAGCAGAACGCGAACAAGGCGCTGCACGTGGCCGATCGCGGCTACGTGCTCGAAACGGGGCGCGTCGTGCTCGCCGACAGCGCCGACAATCTGCTCGCGAACGACAACATCAAGCGCGCCTATCTGGGCGGTTGAGCGTTCGCGCTTATTTGTCGTTTATTCGTCGCTCCCTTTCGCGCCTGCTTCTCGCGTCTGCTTCTCGCGTCTGTTTTACGCGTCTGTTTTACGCGCCTGCTTCTCGCGCACCGGGCACCGGCCCGCGCAATCCACCGCACTCGTGCGGCGGTTGTGCGGGCCTTTTTCATTCTGTCTCCCGCAAGACAGGGCGTGCGGCGCGCCGGACATAACCTTCCAGTTAAAGACGAATTAACTTTCAATTCAATTTCGATTGGATGCAATTTTCTTTCTGGTTGTGACATGCGTAACCAGGGCTGGACAAGCGGGCCGCGCTCACGATAATTGAGCATTCCGCGAGCGCGGCCCGCGGGGCATGCGCGATGCGCGGGGGTTTCAAGTCACACCGGGGAGTGGTTGGATGTCTGAAGACTATGAAGTGCATGGTCCACACGATCACGCAGTCGAACATGCGGCGGCCGCCCATGGGGGCCATGGCGATGGCGAGCGCGACCCGTTTCCGGGCCGCATGGCGGTGATGACCGCGATTCTCGCCTCGATCGGCGCGATCCTCGCTTACCAGAGCGGCAACAGCGAGAATCTCGCGCTCTATTACAAGAACGAAGCGGCCATTCGCAAAACCGAAGCGGCGAATCAATGGGCCTGGTATCAGGCCAAGGGTGAGAAGCAGCACCTCGCCGAATTGGGCGCCGGGCTCGCCGCGCTCACGCCGAATTCAGCCGCAGCCCAGCGCCGCTTCGCCGCCGACGCCGACCGCTATAGCAAGGAGAAAGAGCCGATTCGTGCGCAGGCGGAGTTGCTGGAGAAGCAGGTGGCGCAGAACGACGCTCACGCGGAGGAGCTGCTGCACGGCCACCATCGCTGGGCGCAGGCGACCACGCTGATTCAGATTTCGATCGCGCTCACCGCCATTACGCTGCTTACGCGCAGAAAATGGCTGATGTGGGCTTCGCTGGGCGTGGGCGCGGCGGGCGTGGTGCTGGGCGCGTTGGCGTTCTTCGCCTAGCCCGCGTGTGGCGGGCCGAGGCGGTTCACGTGAGCGCTCGTGCCGAACATTCGCGCGGGTGGCTCAGCCGCCGCATACGATGGCCGTGAGCAGCAGCGGCACGACTGAGTGCACGGTGGCGTCGCTGTTGGCCTCGCGCACGCGCGTGCGGACCGATTCCGCAGGCGCGGAGACCACGACGCCATAAACCGGCGCATCGATTTCCTTGCCCGCGCCGCGATGGAAGAGGGTGTCATCGTGCGCGTAGCCGAGCACGACGTAAATGGGAAAGCCGAATGCACTCAGGCGGTTGCCGTGCACGGGGCGAAACGCATTGACCGAGTTCGCTTCCACCCGGCTCGGCTTAGGGTCGATGGACTTTTCTTCAATCAGTGCCGAAATGAATTCATGCGGGTTCGACGTGCAGTCGAACCGCTCGTCCTCGGGTTGCGCCTGCGCGACGTGCGGCGTGAGGAGGGCGGCGAGCCCCGCGCAAAGCGCGCAAAGCACGACGAATAAAGGCAACACGGTGTTTCGGCGCGGGTACATGAGTGACAAAAACCACTTGCGTTCCATTTGAATCTATTCGACACCCAAACCCCGCCAGTGTTCAAGTGGTGCGGCACGCAAATTGCGCAGTTTTGCGCCGCGCCGCACATTCAGCCGGGCTTGCGCCATGCAAAAAACGGCCATCTCGCGCGTGCACGCGGGCGTGGCCGTCATGCGATTGCTGTTAGAGCATCGATTTCGCCTGCGACAGGATCGTGTCGCACACCTGCCGCGTGGCGGTTTGCTTGAGGCCGTTGCTGGAGAGGTCGAGTTGCTGACCGTTGCCGGCCGTGAGGATGCCATTGCTGCCCTGCGTGTAGCCGCTATCCGTGGTGGAGGCGCCGCCGGGCAACTTGCTGAGCAGCGAGTCTTTCACGCCGCTGGCGGTATCGGCGTTGAGGTAGTTGTTCTTGAGGCAGTACTGGAGCAAGCCGGTGACGTTGCCGAGGCTGTTCGAGCTGAGCGAGGAGCCCGAGAGCGCGCTGCCGAGGCTGCCGAGACTTCCCAGACTGCCGGCCGCGCCCGAAGTCGCGCCGCTGCCGCCTGCCTGGTTGAGCAGGTTGCCGAGCTGGGCCTGGGCGGTGTTCCACGGCGCGAGCAGAGCGGCGGCGACACCTGCCACGGCAATCAGGGCGCGGGCGCTGCGCAATGCTGAAGTGTGCATACACGAATCTCCTGGATAACTGCGAATTGATGACTGAACCTCTCGTACTATAGACGCATTCGCCGCGCGGCCTTTGCTGAGTGGCCGCGTGATCAGCGATATGCGTCTTCATAATGAGCTTTGCATCGGTACGCATAATCGAACGCGTGTTCGCGGGCGTGTTCGTCGCGACGGCTAGGCATGCGCGGGGCATGAAATGCAGGGCCCAACACGCGCAGGGTGCCGATTTCATCGCCACGTCATTTGTTGTTGGCACAACGAAGTATGGCTGGAACCTGCGCCGCGATGAATCGATGAAGAGGAAAGGGGCCTCGGAATCGACGCGGGGTCTGGCACGAGATGCGAGTGCGCGAGCATCGAATGTCGAGGGGGCGGGAAAAGCGAAGGGCTTGCGAAAGGATGAAAAAAGGCCTTGCTGCAAGGGCTTTTCTCGGCCACGAAGCGGGCTTGAAGGCCAATTTGCAAGTGCTATTGTGCATAAAGCGGGCCACGAAAAGCGTTACTTTGTTTCTAACCGTAACACTTATTACGGCCCTCCTCATTGGCTGGTTTCAGATGGTATGCTTCCTGCACAAATTCTCCCTTGCACGAGTGAGACCACGTTCTTTGCGTCAATTCCGTGAATACGCGCACTGCTAATGTGCAGCCGGGGACGCAAATGAGCATGTCATATAAGCATATGGTGCAACCGAGCACGCCAACGCGGACAGCAAGATCCGTGGGCGAACGCTCCGTCACTGCAGCCCCGGTCCGGCTGCGTGGAGAACAGCATGAATTTCGAAGAACTGAGCGATGACGAGTGGGTGTTGGTGTCCGCGCTCGTATCCGATGAACCACCCATACGCCTGAACCGCCGCGGTCGCCCGCGCGCGGAACCACGTGTCGTAGCAAATGCTGTGCTGTGGATCCTCACGACCGGTGAATCCTGGTCGCGTCTGCCTGCGCGCTATCCGTCCGGCCCGACCTGCCGACGTCGTTTCGAGGAGTGGCACGTGAGCGGCACGCTCGGCGAGCTGGTCAAGCTGCTCGTGCAGCGCGGCCGTAGCTTCGTCTACGTGCCCGAGCCCGTGCAGCCCCAGGCGCCTGTGCAGAGTGCACAGGCCGCACAGTCCGTGGCAGCGGTGGCCGAGGAAGTCGTCGAAGACGACGGCTTGCCTGCGGTCTACTGGAAGAGCCCCGAGGCATGGCAGGCGCCCGCGGCGGTTGCCGACGCACCGCTTGCCAACCCCATCGAGAGCATGACCCGGCAACTCGTGAGCCTGGACAATGGGCAAGCGCCGTCCGGGACGCCCGCTCATGCGCAGCAGCAGGTGCCCCATCGTTCGCAGCCCACGCATGCGTCGGGTTCCGTGCCGCGTCAGGCCGACGCGAGCGTGAGCGCGCCCGTTGCGAGCCGCACCGTCGTGCCCGAAGAGAACGAAGCGGACATCGAGCCCGCAGGCGATATGCCGTGGACGAGCGCCACGCCGCCCGCCGTGCAGACCGTGGAGTGGCGCGGCTGCGAGATCCAGCTGAGCGTGGAGTTCGCGCGCAACGACATGTATCGCGCGGCCGTGGAGATCATCAAGGACGGCAAGCGCATGGAGCGCTCGGGCCTGATCGGGCCGCCGTTCGAGGATTGCGAGGCGGCGCGGCACTACGCGTTCGAGTGGGCGCGTCAATGGATCGAGCGCGAGTTGCCTGCGTCCGCAGGGGCTTCTTCCGCTGGCGGCGTTAGCGCGTCTGCCAACGGCTCGGCCCTGGCGCTGCCGTATGTGTCCAGCAACGTATCGAATAGCGCGTCGAACAGCGCATCGGCCGCCGTGGTCACGCGCACCATGCCCGCAGTGGCTTCCAGCGCGGTGAACGCGGTCGTGGCGGCGAACGGGGTTGCCGGTTCCAACGGCGCCAACGGTGCCGCCGGCAACGTGCGCATTGCGCCGTTGCAGCGCTACGCATCGACCGCCGTGCTGCGCAACGGTGGCGAGGCGCACGATACTTCCTCCGCAAACGGTGCGGGCGCCGACCGCCACCACCACATCGCGCGTTACAGAACGCATCTGGGCTAGGAGCGGGCGCACGTCCGCGCCTGCTTGCACATTCGTTGCCGCAGTCGTGGCATCGGTTGCATCGCTCGTCGAGCGCGCCGTTGTAATCAGCGCTGTAATCACATTGCGCATCGCTTCTTGCATTCCTGCTTGCACAAACGGCTGTAGCGGTTGAATCGTCGACTATGTCGAACGATCCAGCCGCTACAGCCGCTTATGTTGTCTCCGTCCATTGCTTGTCTGCTTTCTGCATTCGTTGCGGGGCGCTACGCAGCGCCCCATCAAGCTATATTCAGCGTGGCGTTACTGCCGGCCGTACTGATCGTCCAGACGCACGATATCGTCTTCGCCGAGGTACGAGCCCGACTGCACCTCGATGATCTCGAGCGGCATCTTGCCGGGGTTCTCGAGACGGTGCGACACGCCCAGCGGAATGTACGCCGATTCGTTTTCCGAAACGATAAAGCGCTCTTCACCCCGCGTGACGAGTGCCGTGCCGCGTACCACGACCCAGTGCTCGGCGCGATGATGATGCATCTGCAGCGACAGGCGCGCGCCCGGCTCGACCACGATGCGCTTGACCTGGAAGCGTTCGCCGCTGTCGACGCTGTCGTAGTGGCCCCACGGGCGATGCACGAGACGATGCGCGACGGCTTCGCTGCGGTGTTGCTTCTTCAGGCGCTGAACGATCTTCTTCACGTCCTGGGCGCGCGAGCGGTCGGCCACGAGCACGGCGTCGGCGGTTTCGACCACCACCAGATTCTCGGTGCCGAGGCAGGCGATCAGGCGTCCGTCCGAGTGCGCGAAGGTATCGTTCGCGCCTTCGAACATCACTTCGCCTTGCGCCACGTTGCCGGCTTCGTCCTTCGATGCGACTTGCCACACGGTGTCCCACGAGCCGAGATCGGTCCAGCCCGCGGCGAGCGGCACAACCACGCCGCCGGCCACGCTCGTGTCGCTGGAAAGCGGCTCCATCACCGCATAGTCGATCGAGTTGGACGGCGAGCGCGCGAACGCTTCGCGGTCCACGCGGAAGAAGTCGCCGTCTTCCTTGCCGTCCTTGACGGCGGCTGCGCAGGCTTCGTAAATCTCGGGCTCGAAATGGCGAATGGCCTTGAGCCACGTGCTGGCGCGCATGATGAAGATGCCGCTGTTCCACCAGTAGCGCTGCGAGGCGACGTATTGCTGCGCGAGCTCGAAATAGGGCTTTTCGACGAAGCCGCTCAGGCGTCGTGCACCGGCCTCGCCGTTTGCCTGAGCGTCGGCCGCGATCGGCTCGCCCACGTGAATGTAGCCATAGCCCGTTTCGGGGCGCGTGGGCACGATGCCCATCGTCACGATCTGGCCGTTGGCCGCGTGACGCACACCATCGGCAACCGCGGCCTGGAAGGCTTCGAGGTCCGCGAGCGCGTGGTCCGCGGGCATCACTACGAGAATGCCGTCCTGCTGCTCGGCGACCACGGCCAGCGCGGCGATGGTGAGCGCGGGCGCGGTGTCGCGCGCGAGCGGCTCGAGAATGAGGCGCGCTTCCTTGCCTGCCGCGCGTACCTGGTCGGCGGTGGTGAAGCGATGCTCTTCATTGCACACGATCATCAGCTTGTCGGCGAGGGTGACGCGCTCGGCTAGCGCGTCGAGACGGCCTGCCGTATCCGCGAGCAGCGAGCGCTCGCCGACGAGGTTGATCATCTGCTTCGGGTACTGTTCGCGCGACAGTGGCCACAGCCGCGAACCCGCGCCGCCCGCAAGCACCACAGGGCAGACTTGCAGCGCGTTGCGCGATTCGGCGCGCGCATCGGTTGCGCGCGCCGATGTCGTTGCGGAACCCGTATCCGTCATCTCATTCTCCTGAAAGGGGTTTCGGTTCTGCGATTTGTAGCATGCTTAAAATCGATATAAATAGATTCGTAAAGAAGAAAACGGAAAATATTCGGATCAAATAGAAAATAATCAATCCGTCACAATGCGGCGACGATAAAAAATCGAATAAAAATGGCGGAGCCGATCCGAACCCGATCGGGCGGCCCTGAAATTAATCGGGGTCCGGTGCAATGAGTGCGGAAAATTTTGCCGCTCCGGAGAGCCAGCCCAGCAACTTGCATCTGCAATTTGCGGCAAACGTTGCCGAAAAAATCACACAAAAAATAGACAGTTAGCCACGAAACATTTGGAGATACTTTTGGGCGTTGCGCATTCAATTTTTATCGTGCTTTATTAGGGTTTATTCGGATGCGCTTTATCGGCGCCAGGCGAGCCTGGTGCAATTTCCCTGATTCCTGAAGTCTTTGTAGCGGCGGCCATGATGCGTAGCGCGTGGCTGCAATTCTTTTTTTCTAACCCGAGGTGCCGGACATGCTGAGCGTTCTAGCCAGAATTATCGATGTTGCCGCCATCGCCGCCGGTGCCCTGGTGGCGGCTGCCTTGCACCAGGGTAAATTCGCGGCGCTCTCCGATGCGGAGAGCGTGGCGCTTGCGTTCAATTGCGTGCTCGCGATCTGGATGTTTCCGGCGTTCGGCATCTACCAGTCGTGGCGCGGCAAGTCGCTCTACGTGCTCGCGGCCCGCGTGTGCGCCGCGTGGGTCGCGGTGGAGTGCACGGGCATTCTGCTGTCGTTCAGCGTGCACCGCGCCGATTCGCTTTCGCGTATCTGGCTCGGCTACTGGGTGGTCGCATCGGTTGCGTTCCTGATCGTCTCGAAGACGGTCGTGCACATGGTGCTGCGCGGCCTGCGTCGCGAAGGCTACAACCAGAAGGCGGTGGCCGTGGTGGGCGATCATCGCTGCTCGCGCTTCCTGATCGAGCAGATGAAGAGCCACCCCGAGGCGGGCTTTCATCCCGCGCTCGTGTTCGACGAGGACAGCGACGCCGATGGCGATGCGCAGCTCGATGGCGTGAAAGTCGAGCGCGACCTGCGGGCCACGCTGGAATACGTGCGCGAGCATGATGTGCGCGAACTGTGGCTCGCGCTGCCGATCACGAAGGAGCGCACGATTCATCGCACCGTCATGGCGTTGCGCAACGATTTCGTGAACATCCGCTTCATTCCGGACGTGCGCAGCCTGTCGTTCTTCAGCCAGCCCGTGGTCGATCTGCTCGGCGTGCCGGCCATCAATCTGGCGGCTTCGCCGGTCACGGATCTGCGCGTGCTGCCCAAGCGCGTGTTCGACATCGTGTTTGCCGGCGCCGTGCTGGTGGCGCTCGCGCCGTTGCTGGGCGTGATTTCGCTGGCGGTCAAGCTGACCTCGAAGGGGCCGGTCTTCTTCAAGCAGCGTCGTAAAGGTCTCGACGGCAACGAGTTCGAGATCTACAAGTTCCGCTCGATGAAGGTCCATGCGGAAGTGGCGGGGCAGATCACGCAGGCGCGCCGCAACGATCCGCGCGTCACGCGCGTGGGCGCTTTCCTGCGTCGCACGAGCCTCGACGAGCTGCCGCAATTCATCAACGTGCTCAAGGGCGAGATGTCGGTGGTGGGGCCGCGCCCGCACGCGCTGGCGCACGACGACATTTACAAGGACCTCGTGCGCGGTTACATGGCGCGCTATCGCATCAAGCCCGGCATCACCGGCTGGGCGCAGGTCAACGGCTATCGCGGCGAAACCGACCGCGTGGAGAAAATGCGCGACCGTGTGCGTTTCGACCTGCATTACATGCAGCACTGGAGCTTCGGTCTCGATCTGCGCATCGTGGCGATGACCATGTGGAAAGGCTTCGCCGGCCACAACGCATATTGAGTGAGCGGGCCGGGCCCGAGTCGTGCTCTTGCGGTGCGGATGCACTGCGCATGACGGCGCGGGCCGGATAGACACCAACAGGCAATTACTTTTGAGGTGGGCATGAATCTGACGATCATTGGCAGCGGTTATGTGGGTCTCGTAACGGGCGCGTGTCTGGCCGACATCGGCAACGACGTGTTCTGTCTCGACGTCGACCAGCACAAGATCGACCTGCTCAATCAAGGCGTCGTGCCGATTCACGAGCCGGGCCTGCAAGAGATCATCGAGCGCAACCGGCGCGCGCGCCGGCTCACGTTCTCGACCGATGTCGAGGCGGCCGTCGCGCACGGCGACGTGCAGTTCATCGCGGTGGGCACGCCGCCCGACGAGGACGGCTCCGCCGATCTGCAATACGTGCTGGCAGCCGCGCGCAATATCGGCCGCCACATGAAGGGCTTCAAGGTGATCGTCGACAAGTCGACGGTGCCCGTGGGCACGGCCGCGCTCGTGCGTGACGCCATTGCTTCCGAGCTGCGCAAGCGCGGCGAGAGCCAGATGTTCTCGGTGGTCTCGAACCCCGAGTTCCTGAAGGAAGGCGCTGCCGTGGAAGACTTCGCGCGCCCCGACCGCATCGTGCTGGGCTGCGACGACGACGTGCCCGGCGAGCGCGCGCGCGAGCTGATGAAGCGCCTCTACGCACCGTTCAATCGCAATCGCGAACGCACGCTCTACATGGACGTGCATTCGGCCGAGTTCACGAAGTACGCGGCCAATGCCATGCTCGCCACGCGCATCTCGTTCATGAACGAGCTTGCGAATCTCGCCGACCGCGTGGGTGCCGACATCGAGGCGGTGCGTCGCGGCATCGGCTCCGACCCGCGCATCGGCTACGACTTTCTCTACGCGGGCTGCGGCTATGGCGGCTCGTGCTTCCCGAAGGATGTGAAGGCGCTGGTGCGCACTTCCGAGGAATTCGGCGAGCCGCTGCAAATCCTGCGCGCGGTGGAAGCCGTGAACGACGCCCAGAAGCAGGTGCTCGCGCAGAAAATCGTCACGCGCTTCGGCTCCGATCTCACGGGCCGCACCTTTGGCCTCTGGGGCCTCGCGTTCAAGCCGAACACGGACGACATGCGCGAAGCACCGAGCCGCACACTGATCGCCGAGCTGCTCGCGCGCGGCGCGCGCGTGGTGGCCTATGACCCGGTCGCCATGCCCGAAGCGCGGCGCGTGCTCGCACTCGATCTGGCCACGACGCCCGAGCAGCTCGAACGCCTCACCTACGTACAGGACGCGATGGAAGCGGCCAGCGGCGCGGACGCGCTCGTGGTCGCCACCGAGTGGAAGGTGTTCAAGGCGCCGGACTTCGAGACGCTCAAGGAACAACTGAAGACGCCGATCGTGTTCGACGGGCGCAATCTCTACGACCCGCCCGCGATGCAGGAACTCGGCGTCGAATATCACGCGGTGGGCCGCGCGAGCGCTGCGCAATCGAGCCGCGCGCGCGCCGAAGCCGCTACCCAGACTACGCAGACTACGCAGACGCGGGTTTCCGCGTAGCGACGCCCGGCATAAGCGCCATCAAGCGCCGTGCTTGAAGAAGCAATAAGGAAAACTGAGGAGCCATCGGGCCATGTTCAAGGACGTATTGATCGTCTGCCATGCAAATGTCTGCCGCTCGCCCGCGGCGGAGCAGCTATTTCGCGCGCGCTTTATCGAGCAGACGCGCGATCGGGCTGGCAAGCACGCGGGCGCGTTTCATTCGGCGGGCCTGCGCGCGCTGGACGGCGAGGACATGGACCCGGTGATGCAGCGCCTGCTCGCTGAGCGCGGCGTGGAGGTCGGCGAGCATCGCTCGCGCCGCCTCACGCCACGCCTCGTGCGCCGCGCCGACCTCGTGCTCGTGACGGAGCGCCACCAGGTGAGTGCCGTCGAGCGTATTGAACCGACCGCGCGCGGCAAGGTGTACGCGCTAGGCAATTGGGAAAACTCGGATGTCGCCGATCCGCATGGCCTCGATGAGGTCGCGTATCGCGAGAGTCTGGAGTTGATGGATCGACTGGTTAAGGGATGGCTGAGCCGAATATGCCAATGAAAAAACTCAATCTGATGACTGCTCTGGCGTTGAGCGCCTTCGTTGCGGCGTGCTCCACGGCGCCCGGCAATTACCTCGACACGTCGAGCCTCAAAGAGCAGAAGAACGACGAGCCGCAGAAGCAGTACGACGTGCATCTGATCACGTCGCAACTCGTGATGCAGCAGGCGCAGTCCGCCGCGTCGGCCCAGAAGGCCGAGGTGCCCCCGGGCAAGTTTGCGAATACCTCGGATTACACGTACCACATCGCGCCGCAGGACATTCTGGGCGTGACGGTGTACGACCACCCCGAGCTTTCGACGCCGCAAGGCTCGACGTTCTCGTCGGGCGGCAACACCACGCAGACCGTGGGGCAGGCGCTCAAGCAGCCATATACCACCGCGCTGCCGGGCGAGGCCGACCCCTACGGGCAGACCGTGGCGAAGGACGGCACGATCTACTTCCCGTTCGTGGGCCGCGTGCGGGCAGTGGGCAAGACGCCGGGCCAGCTGCGCGACCAGATCGCGTCGGGCCTCGGGCCGTACATCAAGAACCCGCAGGTGGACGTGCGCGTGCTCGCCTATCGCAGCCAGAAGGTGCAGGTGACCGGCGACGTGAAGACGCCTGGCCCGCTCGCCATGAGCGATGTGCCGCTCACGCTCGTGGACGCCATCACGCGCTCGGGCGGCACCACCGACGGCGCCGACATCAACCGCGTGCGCCTCACCCGCAACGGCAAGCTCTACACACTCGACGCCAACGCCATGCTCGACGGCGGCGACCAGAGCCAGAACGTGGTGCTGCAGGACGGCGACATCGTCAATATTCCGGATCGTTCGGATAGCAGAATATTCGTGATGGGCGAGGTGAAGACGCCGACCCAGACCAGTCTGATCCGCGGCAAGCTCACCATTGCCGACGCGCTCACGACGGCCGGCGGCATTCTCGACACCGACGCGAACCCGCGCCAGATCTTCGTGATGCGCGGCATGAAGGACAACCCAACCCAGCCGGAGATCTACCGACTCGATATGACCAAGCCCGACGCGATCATGCTGTCGTCGCAATTCCAGCTCAAGCCGCTGGATGTCGTGTACGTCGGAACGGCCGCCTCGACCACCTTCAACCGTGTGTTGCAGCAGGTGTTGCCGACTGTCCAGACGGTCTTCTACCTGAAGCAGCTCACGCGCTAAAAGCGCGCGGGCATTCTTTTCTCGCAACACGAGTTAAAAAACGGGATCGAATCGTGAGTACGCAACAAGCCATCAGTCAACCGGCCCCGGCGGCCCGCACAGAGGAAGAGGACGTCGTCCTCGGCCAGTTGCTGCGCGTCATCTTTGACGACATCGGCTGGCTCATCGCGATCGCCGCAGTGGTGATCGGTGCAGCCGTGTTCTATTGCTTCGTGGCCAAGCCGATCTATACGGCCGACACGCAGGTCCGCGTCGAGCAGCAGGACTACACGTCCCAGGCGCTCACGCAGACGCAGTCCGGCGCGAACGTCACCAGCGGACAGCAGGGCAGCCTGCCAACCGACGCCGAAATCCAGATGATCCAGAGCCGCAGCGTGCTCGAACCGGTCGTCAAACAGTTCAAGCTGAACTTCACGGCCGCGCCGGTCTCGCTGCCCGTCATCGGCAGCCTCGCCGCGCGTCTCGCGACGCCGGGCACGCCCTCGCATCCGTGGTTCGGCCTCAAGGACTATGCATGGGGCGGCGAAGTCCTCAACATCGATTCGATCCAGGTGGCGCCCGAGCTCGAAGGCAAGAAGCTCACGCTCACCGCGCTCGACGACAACCGCTACGTGATTTCCGGGCCCGATGGCGGCCGCCTGCTCGAAGGCGCGGTTGGTCAGCGCGTGCAGGGCGGCGGCGTCACGCTGCTCGTGAACGAGCTCAAGGCACGCCCGGGCGAGCGCTTCAAGGTCGTGCGCCTGAACGACCTCGATGCGGTCTCGGCGTTCCAGAACGCCCTCAAGGTGCAGGAGCAGGGCAAGCAGACGGGTGTGATCGACATCGCGCTCGAAGGCAGCGACCCGCAAGCGGCCGCCGATATCGCCAACGCCGTCGCGCAGTCGTATCTGCGCGAGCACGTGGCGACCAAGCAGGCCGACGCGAGCAAGATGCTCGACTTCCTGCGCAGCGAGCAGCCGCGCCTGAAGGCCGATCTCGAACACGCCGAAGCCGCGCTCACCGCGTATCAGAGCAAGTCGGGTTCGATCAACGCGAGCGACGAAGCCAAGATCTACCTGGACGGCAGCGTGCAGTACGAGCAGCAAATTTCGGCGATGCAATTGCAGATCGCTTCGCTCCAGCAACGCTTTGGCGAGCAGCACCCGTTGCTGATCGCCGCGCGCCAGCAGCTCGCGCAATTGCAGGGCGAGCGTGCGAAGTACGACACCAAGTTCCGCGACCTGCCGGCCACTGAAGTGAAGGCCGTGCAGTTGCAGCGCGACGCGAAGGTGGCGGAAGACATCTACGTGCTGCTGCTCAATCGTATTCAGGAGCTTTCGGTGCAGCGCGTGGGCACGGGCGGCAACGTCCATATCGTCGACGCCGCGATGCGCCCGGGCAACCCTTCGAAGCCGAAGAAGCTGCTCATCATCTCGGCGGCCTCGATGCTCGGCCTCATCCTCGGCACCGGCTTCGTGCTGATGCGCCGGAACATGTTCAAGGGCATCGTCGATCCGGACCAGATCGAGCGCACCTTCGATCTGCCCGTGTACGGCCTCGTGCCGCTCTCGGCGGAGCAGGCCGCGCTGGAGAAGCGCGCCCCGACGCGCGGCGGCACGCGTATGCGTGAAGTGCTCGCGAACGTGGCGCCCAAGGACCTCACGGTCGAGAGCCTGCGCTCGCTGCGCACCTCGCTGCAATTCAGCGTCATGGATGCGCGCAATCACGTTGTCGTCATGACCGGCTCGGTGCCCGGCGTGGGCAAGAGCTTCCTCACGGCGAACCTTGCCGTGCTGCTGGCCCACTCGGGCAAGCGCGTGCTGATGATCGACGGCGACATGCGCCGCGGCGCGCTCGAGCGCTACCTGGGCGGCCCGCAGGCCAATGGTTTTTCGGAACTGCTCTCCGGCCAGATCGCGCTGGACGAGGCCATTCGCGCGACCGAAGTGGACAACCTGCACTTCATCTCGTGCGGCCGCCGTCCGCCGAACCCGTCCGAGCTGCTGATGTCGCCGCGCCTGAACCAGTACCTCGAAGGGCTCGCGAAGCGCTACGACATCCTGCTCGTGGATACGCCGCCGGTGCTCGCCGTGACCGATGCCGCCATCCTGAGCGGTCATGCGGGATCGACCTTCCTCGTGCTGCGCTCGGGCGTGCATACGGAGGCCGAAATCGCCGATACGCTCAAGCGTCTGCGCAATGCGGGCGTGCACGTGACCGGCGGGGTCTTCAACGGGGTGTCGGCGCGCGCGCACGGCAAGTACGCGTATGGCTATGCCAACGTGCAGGAATACCTGAGCGCCTGATGCGCAATGGAGCTACAGCGGCCGGACCATGTCATTGCAGACGAAATGCAGCCGAAAACGCGAGTTGAAACAACGGAGAAAAGCGCGATGAAAGTGACCGTGCTCGTGCCGACGTATCGTCGTCCTGACGATCTGGCGCGCTGCCTCTCGGCGCTGCTGCGCCAGCAGCGCACGCCGGATCAGATCGTCGTGGTGGCGCGTGCCGACGACCAAGCCACGCATGCCTGCCTCGCCGGGCACGCGACGCCTCAGGTGCTCAACGTGGAGGTGGCGACCGTGGAGGAGCCGGGGCAGGTGGCCGCGCTCAATCGCGGTCTGGAAGCCGCGACGGGCGACGTGATCGCCATTACCGACGACGACGCCGCGCCGCACGCCGACTGGGTCGCGCGCATCGCGGCGCACTTCGAGGCCGACGACAAGCTGGGCGCGCTCGGCGGGCGCGACTGGGTTCACGAGGAAGGCCGCGTGCTCGATGGCGAGTGCGTGCTCGTGGGGCGCGTGCAGCGCTCGGGGCGCATCGTCGGCAATCACCACCTGGGGGTGGGCGAAGCGCGCGAAGTCGATCTGCTCAAGGGCGCGAACATGAGCTACCGGCGCGCCGCCATCGGCGAGCTGCGCTTCGACCGCCGCCTGCGCGGCAGCGGCGCGCAGACGCATAACGACATGGCGTTCAGCATGAGCGTGAAGCGTTCGGGCTGGAAACTCGTGTACGACCCGCGCGTGGCCGTCGACCATTTTCCCGCGCCGCGTCCCGGCGAAGATCCGCGCAATGCGCAGACGCTCGCCTCGATCCGCAACGCCGCCTACAACTTCCACCTGATCCTGCGCGGCAATCTTTCGCCGCTGCATCGCGAGACGGCCTGGTGGTGGTGGGCGCTCATCGGCACCCGTGTTTATCCGGGCCTGCTGCATACGGGCCTGAGCGCAGTACGCGCGGGCTCGCCTGCCGTGGCGTTCGCGCGCTGGCGCGCCGTGCGCGGCGGCGCACACGAGGCGCGCCGCGCCATCGCCTGAGGCACCTCACGCGCATTTTGTAATCGATTCAACGGAGGACCTCGAATGAGCGGTACGCAAGTCCACGTCCACCTCTTCTATGGCGCCGACCCGCGCCGTTACCGCAAGGGTGAGAACATCGGCTCCCTTTACGGCTACCATCACGCGGAGTCCGCGGAGTTCGCGCTCAACTACGCGCAGGATACGAGCGAGAGCACGCCGGTACGCTTCGCGCGCCGCGCACTGAAGGCCGCGCTGGGCTTCGATTTCATTCACGCATGGCGCAATCGCCGTGCGATTCTCGATTCGGACGTGATCTGGACGCATACGGAACAGGAGCATCTGGCCGTGGCGCTGGTTCTGCTCATGAACGCGAAGAAGGGCGGCGCGCGTCCGCTGCTGCTCGCGCAAAGCGTGTGGCTGCTCGACCGCTGGCCCGGCTACGGCGCGCTGCGCCGCGCGTTCTACCAACGCCTGCTCAAGCGCGCCGACCTGCTGACCACGCTCGCGAGCGAGAACGCGGCGCTATGCGGCGACTATTTCGGCCGCGATGCGCGTCACGTGCTTTACGGTTTGAACACCAACGATTTTCCGCTGCGTCCGCCTTCGCACTGGAAGCCGAACACGCCCGTGCGCGTGGCCGGCATCGGCAACGACCGCGACCGCGACTGGACCACGCTCGTGGGCGCGCTCGGCAACGACGCGCGCTATCAGGTGCGCATCGCCACGCGTAGGCGCATGCCCGCTTCGGCACGCGCGTCGAACGTGGAGATCGTGCGCGTGTCCGGCATCCAGCAGCAGCACGCGCTCTATGATTGGGCCGATATCATCGTCGTGCCGCTGCGCCCCAACACGCACGCATCGGGTATTACCGTGATGCTCGAGGCGGCGGCGCTCGGCAAGCCGATGATCGTCACGAAGGTGGGCGCACTCGAAGATTACTTCGACGAAAAGGCCGCGTTCTACGTCGAGCCCTTCAATACCCAGCAATTGCAGGCCGCCGTGAATGCGCTCGTCGACGATCCCGCGCGTGCGCTCGCCCAGGCGCGCGCGGCCTGCGAGCAATTGACCACGCGCGATCTCACGACCGAGAACTTTGCTCGCCAGCACGCGCAATTGACGCGTGAAATGATGCGCGAGCGCGATCCGCGCGTGGCGCAGAGCGCGGGTGCTCGCGCTGCGAATCAGGCCGCGAATCAGGCCGCGAATCAGCCTTCGGGCCAGGCTTCAGGTCAGTTGCCGGGCGGGATGTAATCATGCGTATTCCGTCTGCTGTTCCTTCTCCGCCACCGCCGCCTTCGCGGCCCATCACGGTGCGTGCCGCCGCGCCGGCAGCACCCGCAGCATCGGCCGCACGCAAGCGCTCAGGCCTGCGCCGCGCGCTCGGCCGCGATACGCTGCCGGTGATCGCGCTGTGGACCCTCACGACGCTGCTGATTCTCGCGCACCAGGGTACGGTGCTCACGCTCGCGTTTCCGGTGCTCGCCATCGGCGTGGGCTTTTGGCTCTACTTCGTGAATCCGGTTCGCTATATCGGCTACATGTGGTGGCTATGGTTCCTGAGCCCCGAGGTGCGGCGCCTCGCCGACTTCGGCAAGGGCGGCTTCACGCCCACGAGCCTGATTCAGGTTGCGCCGCTCGCAGTCACGATGATCAGCGGGATTTCGCTGCTGCGCTACTACCCGCTGCTCGCGCAGCGTCGCGGGCTGCCGATCCTGCTCGCGATGCTCGGCATCGGCTACGGGTTCGTGGTGGGCGTGGTGGGCAGCGGCCCCGCCGCCGCGGTCTACGACCTGGCGAACTGGATCTATCCGTTCCTGATCGGCTTTCACATCATGGTGCTCACGCGCCAGTATCCCGAGTGCCGCGACACCATCGTCAACACGTTCATCTACGGCATGCTCGTGATGGGCGCCTACGGCCTCGTGCAGTTCTTCATCATGCCGCCGTGGGACGCCATGTGGATGATCGGCTCCGACATGAACTCGCAGGGCGATCCGGTGCCGCTGGGCGTGCGCGTGTTCAGCACGATGAACTCCTCGGGCCCGTTCGCGTTCGCGATGATGGGCGCGATGGTGCTCGTGATGGCCGCGAAGCATCGCGTGCGCTGGGTTGCGGCGGCGTTCGGCTTCTTCGCGTTCGCGCTATCGCTGGTGCGCTCGACCTGGGGCGGCTGGGCGATCGCCATGGTGATCCAGTTGATGAAGTCGAGCAACAAGGTGCGTATTCGCATCATCGTGAGCGCGCTCGTGCTCGCGGGCGTGTGCGTGCCGCTGCTGACTTTCGGCCCCGTGGCCGAGCGCATGCAGCAGCGCCTGGATACGCTCGTGAACCTGAAGGACGACCAGAGCTATGCAGCGCGTAACCAGTTCTACGCCGACTTCGCGAAAAAGGCCTTCACCGATGTGACGGGCGAAGGCCTGGGCGCCACCGGCGCATCGACCAAGCTTTCCAGCAATAACGGCCAACTCGGCCAGTACGGCAGCTTCGACAGCGGCGTGATGAACATCCCGTTCGTGCTCGGCTGGCCCGGCACGCTGATGTATATGTCGGGCGTGCTGTGGCTCATCGTGCGCGCGCTGCGCATCGCGCTGCGCATGCCCGAGGACCGCTACGTCTGCGCGTGCATGAGCCTCATGGTGTCGATCTTCGCGATGCTCGTGTTCACCAACTCGCTGGTCGGCACGGGCGGTCTGCTGCTGTTTTCGAGTGTGTTTTCCATTCTTGGCGCGGGCCACTGGAGCAAGCTGACTCGTCTCCAGGCCCGCAACATGGAGGTCTCCAATTGAGAGTCGCAATCGTCACGCACGTGGTGCGCCACAACGACGGCCAGGGGCGTGTCAATCACGAAATCGCGCGCGCGGCCCTCGACGAAGGATTCGAGGTCACGCTGGTGGCTTCGCATGTCGCGCCGGAACTGCTGGCGCATCCGAAAGTGAAGTGGGTGCCGGTGCAGCCTTCGCGCGCGTGGCCGACCAATCTGCTGCGCCAGCAGGTGTTCGCGCTCAAGAGCGCGCTGTGGCTGCGCCGCCATCGCCGCGAATACGACGTGCTGCATGTGAACGGCTTCATCACGTGGGCGCATGCCGACGTCAACACCGCGCACTTCGTGCACGGCGGCTGGGGGCGCAGCAAGTATTACCCGTTCGCGCTTACGGGCGGCGTATGGTCGGCGTACCAGACCATCTACACGCGCGCCAACGCGGTGCTGGAGCGCTGGGCCTACCGGCGTTCGCGCGTGATCGCGGCCGTCTCGCGCAAAGTGGCCGACGAGATCGTCGCCTCGGGCGGCAACCCCGTCGAGCGGCTCGACGTGATCTACAACGGCGTGGATACGCGCGGCTTCGCCTCGGCCAGCGCCGACCGCACGAAGTTCGAACTGCCGGAAGACAAGTTCTTCCTGCTCTTCGTGGGCGACCTGCGCACGCCGCGCAAGAATCTCGGCACCGTGCTGCATGCACTCAAGCAACTGCCCGAGCGCGTGCATCTGGCGGTGGCGGGCTACCTGCCCGGCAGCCCGTACCCGGAGATGGCGCGCGAACTGGGAATTGCCTCGCGCGTGCATTTCCTCGGTCTGGTGCGGGAAATGCCGGTGCTGATGCGCAGCGTGGATGCTTACGTATTTCCTTCGCGCTACGAAGCAATGAGCCTCTCCCTGCTGGAGGCGATGGCGGCGGGGCTGCCCGTGGTCACCGCGCAGACGGCGGGCGGGGCGGAAATCATCACGCCCGATTGCGGCATCGTGCTGGACGACCCGGACGACGCACCCGCGCTCGCGGGCGCGATCCTGCAACTCGCCGATGATACCCCGCGCCGCCTTGCCATGGGTGAGGCCGCCGCGAAGCTGGCCGGCGAATTCGGCTGGGCGCGCATGGCCTCGCAATACATCGCGCTCTATCGCCAGTTGGCTGGCGACGCGGGCGCCACCGTGCGCAACGAAGCAAACGACGAAGCACGTGTATATCAGACAGAACACGCCAGTATTCGGGCATAACAAGGATACGAAATGACAAAACATTCCATCCGTTCGCTACAGATCGGCATGCACTGGTTTCCGGAGCGTGCGGGCGGGCTCGACCGCATGTATTACTCGCTCGTGGGGGCGCTGCCGGGTGCAGGTGTGCACGTGCGCGGCGTCGTGGCCGGCTCCCCCAAAGTGGCCGAAGACAGCGGCGGTGCGATCCAGGGCTTCGGCTCGGCCGCTCGCTCGCTGCCGTTTCGCTTGATGGACGCGCGCCGCGCGCTGCGTCGCGAGATTCAGAGCCATCGGCCTGATGTGATTTCCTCGCACTTCGCGCTTTATACCTTTCCGGGGCTCGATGTGACACGCGGTATTCCGCAGGTCTCGCATTTTCAGGGGCCTTGGGCCGATGAGAGTTTCGTCGAAGGCGCGGCCTCGCTGAGTCAGCGTATCAAGCATTCGCTTGAACAGTCGGTGTACGAACGATCGTCGCGGCTTATTGTGTTGTCGAAAGCGTTTGGTGACATTCTTACGAAGCGCTATGCGATCTCGCCCGAGCGTGTGCGTATCGTGCCGGGTTGCGTGGATACCGCGCATTTCGATCCGGCTTGTACGCGCGCCGAGGCGCGTTTGCGTCTGCAATTGCCGCAGAATCGTCCGATCGTGCTGGCCGTGCGCCGACTCGTGCGCCGCATGGGGCTGGAAGATCTGATCGATGCGATCAAGGTGGTGAAGCAGCGTCACCCTGACGTGCTGCTGCTGATTGCCGGGCGCGGACGTCTGGAAGCCGAACTGCAACAGCGCATTGATGAAGCGGGATTGACTGATAACGTCAAGCTGCTGGGTTTTGTGCCTGATGCGCAGTTGCCATCGCTTTATCGCGCGGCGACGCTGAGTGTCGTGCCTACAGTGGCGCTTGAAGGCTTTGGGCTTATCACGGTGGAGTCGCTTTCGGCGGGTACGCCGGTGCTGGTTACACCGGTGGGTGGGTTGCCTGAAGCCGTGGCTGGGCTCTCGCAGGATCTCGTGTTGCCGGAAACGGGTGCTGCCGCGATTGCTGAAGGTATCGATGCCGCTTTTTCTGGGCGTATCAAGTTGCCTGATGAAGACGCGTGCAAGACTTATGCGCGGGAGAATTTCGATAATGCTGTGATCGCTAAGCGTGTCGCTGATGTTTATGCTGAAGCTATTTCTGCCGCTGGTGGGGTGCATTAAGTAGCTTTGGTTGTTTGGGGTGGTTGTCGCGTTTCCTTGCTTTCGTGGTGGTCTATTAGCGTTGCCCCGCACAGGGGCAACGCTAATAGACCGACACGAACACAAGGAAACGCGACAACCGCAGGAACCGCGACAAGCAGCCCACCTAATTCAACCGGCCCGCAAGCGCCGGCACGCTTCCTCAAACATCCACCGAAGCGTCCCTTCGATAGGCGTACACGCAAATTCACCCACAATCGATCGCAACTTCGCATTCGAGCCCACCAGATGCCTCACTTCATTGGCACGCACAAAACGCGAATCGACGTTGACTTCAATTTCATAACCCGCGATACGCGAGAGCATGGCAAGCACTTCACCGAGCGTCCAGCCGGTCCCGGAACAGACATTGACCGTCTCGCCGCGCGGCGCCGCCGCAATGAGCCTCGCATAGGCATCCACCACATCGCGCACATCGGAGAAGTCGCGACTCACCTCAGTATTGCCAAGCGAGATCGAGCGGTCGCCGCGCGCATAATGCTCGACGATCTTGGGCAGCAGAAAATCGGTGCTCTGGCCCACGCCTGTGTAGTTGAACGGCCGCGCGATCATCAACGGCAACTGCGCGTTCCAGCGCTTCGCGACGTATTCCATCGCGAGCTTGCTCACCGCGTAATCGTTCGCCGGCTGCGGCGCCACGCATTCGTCGATGACGCCGGATGTCGCGTTGCCATAGACGTTCGCGCTGCTCGCGAGCAGCACGGCGCGCGGCAGATGACGCTGGTGCGCCAGCACGTCGAGCAGGTTGCGCGTGCCGACCACGTTGACGACATAGGTGCGGGCGACGTCGCCGTTGGCGACGTTCGCCATCGCCGCGAGGTGCACGACCACTTCGGGCCGCACTGCCTCCACGGCGTGGGCGAGCGCTTCGGGGTCGAGCAGGTCGGCGGCGAGCGCTGTGATGCCGCCCGGCACGCCCGCATCGTCAACGGGTTCGCCGGCGCGCACGGTGCCCCAGATGCGGTAGCCGTCCGCGGCCAGGCGTGCGGCCATGTAGCGGCCCGTGAAGCCGCCCACGCCGGTGATGAGCGCGCGTGGCGCGCGCGCGTCGTTAGAACGCTCAGAACGTGTCATGTCGCTCGTTGCGCGTGAGGTCGGCCGTGACCATCATCTGGCAGAGTTGCTCGAGCGAGGTTTGCGGCTCCCAGCCGAGCTTGCTGCGCGCTTTGCTCGCGTCGCCGATCAGCAGATCGACTTCGGCAGGGCGGTAAAAGCGCGGGCTCACGCGTACCAGCGTGCGGCCCGTGGCAATGTCGACGGCGGTCTCGCGCTCGGCGCGGCCCGACCATTCGAGCTGGAAGCCGGCCGCGGCGAATGCCATCGTCACGAAGTCGCGCACGGTTTCGGTGCGGCCCGTGGCGAGTACATAGGTGTCCGGATCGTCGGCTTGCAGCATGCGCCACATGCCTTCCACGTATTCGGAGGCGTAGCCCCAGTCGCGCTTGGCGTCCATGTTGCCGAGTTCGAGCACGCTTTGCTTGCCGAGCTTGATCTTCGCCACGGCGTCGGTGATCTTGCGCGTCACGAACTCGCGGCCGCGCAGCGGCGATTCGTGATTGAACAGAATGCCGCTGGTCGCGAAGATGTCATAGGACTCGCGGTAGTTGACCGTGGACCAGTGCGCGAACAGCTTGGCGATGCCATACGGGCTGCGCGGGTAGAACGGCGTATCTTCGCGCTGCGGCACGGCCTGGACCTTGCCGAACATTTCGGAGGTCGAAGCCTGATAGAAACGCATTTTCGGGTTGACCACGCGAATGCCTTCGAGCAGGTTCAGCGCGCCAACACCGGTCACTTCGGCCGTGGTCACGGGCTGGTCGAACGATACGCCCACGAAACTTTGCGCCGCGAGGTTGTAGATCTCGCTTGCCTGGGCGCGTTCGAGCAGGCGCAGCGTCGAGCCGGCATCGGTGAGATCGTGCTCGACGAGTTCGAGCGAGGGATGATCCGTGACGCCGAGTTCGTTCATGCGCCAGAAGTTGACCGAGCTGGTACGCCGGTAGGTGCCGACCACCTGATAGCCCTTGTCGAGCAGCAGTTTGGTCAGATACGCGCCGTCCTGGCCGGATACGCCGGTGATGATCGCTTTGCGTCGTTCGTTCATGTGTCAGTACCTTTGAAATAGCGAACGTGGATTCGGAATCTGCTTGTCAGTTTTGCCAGTTTCGTCAGTCGAAAATCGGGTCGAGATTCAGGACTGCGAGGTGGGGGCGCTCACATGCTCGCGCACGGCGGCGTGCGCAGGCAGGGGGCGGCGGTTCGGGCCGCGCGTGAGACGCTTTTCGAAGAGAAACCAGCTTGCGCTCGCATAGGCGAGCGTGATGGCGAGCGCGATGGCGGCGCTCACGGGGCGGCTGTAATGGAGCGGCCACACCGCATAGAGAATCGTGAGGTGAATCAGATAGATCGTGTAGCTGATGGTGCCGATATAGACCAGCACCGGATTGCAGAGCATACGTTTGATGAAGCCCTTCGATTGCAGCGCGAACACCACCGTGGAAGTGCACAGCACGAGCGATACGCTGTAGAGCATGGCGTTCGAGAGCGGCGTGTTGGCGGCGCGAAAGCGCGGGTAATGCAGGTGCAGCCACGCGAGCACGGCGAGCGCGGCAAAGAACAGGATGGCCGCCGGCACCTTGAAGGGTTCGAGCGCGTTACGGTCGCGCCGCACGAGCACGGCGAGCAGCGCGCCCATCGCGAGCAGGTCCATGCGGAACGGCGTGAGGTAATAAATGGGCCAGAACGAATCGAACCACGGCGTCGCGACCGCGCGCAGCACGGGCACGATGAGCACGAGCGCTGCGGCCACCACGGCGAGCATGCGTTGCGGCAGCAACAGCACCACGAAGGGCCAGAAGATATAGAACTGCTCCTCGACCGCGAGCGACCAGAGAATGTTGAGGCTGTCGTGGCCGCTCTGGCCCAGCGCGTCGCCGATATTGGTCGCGAAGAACGCGTACCACGGCCAGTAGTGCGCCCAGCCGAAGCCGAACAGCAGCGACGAGACGATCATCAGCAGGATGTACGGCGGCAGGATGCGGCGCACGCGGCGCGCATAGAAGTAGCTGAAATACGACTGCCCGCGCGACTTGCGTTCGAGCAGGATGCCGGTGATCAGAAAGCCGCTCAGCACGAAGAACAGATCGACACCCATCCAGAGCGGCGCGCGCAGTGCGTGCTGCGCGAACACGGCGAGTACCGCGAAGGCGCGCAAGCCGTCGAGCTGGACGATACGGTGGGCGTGTTGCGGTGGGCTGGCGAGGCTGTTTACGGTCATCGGCTATCCGGTTGTTTCATGCATGCATAGTCCGGGTTCATTCTAGAAAGAATTAAATGGTCAAAAAGCCGAAATATATTGATTTGCGATTTTTAAAATGAAAGCGATTTGATTGGCTGAATATGCGTCTCACTGCGAATTCGCCATTGCGAAGATTTCGTTGCAGTTTCGTTTCTGTTTCCTTTCCGAAATCGGGACAAGATCGTGCCGTGCCCGCCGCACGGGGCTTGGCGCTCCGCGCGGCGATTTATTTCGCCTGTGCGCCGTCAGGCGGGGCGAATACTGAATTTTTTTGAATTATTTTCGCTTTTTGTGGGGCGATTTTTCTTCGTGAATGTACGGCATGATCCAGACGGATTCACCCGACCGGAGGAATTGCCTTGCCGTTTCCGATTCCCGACCGCCGTATGCGCAGGACGCTGGCGCTCGCAGCACTCAGTGCGTTCGTCTGCACCTCTTCGGTACAGACCCTCGCCGCGCCGCAACTCAATGTGACGACATCGTGGATCGGCAACACGTACGGCAACGGCCAGGGTACGTGGACCCAGATCAACATCACCGCCATCGCCGTGACGCCGGAGGGCAAGGTCTACACGGACGCGCCATGGGACGAGAGCGGCGCTGAAATCAGCGCGTATCAGGATGGCAAGGCGCTCGGCTTTGCGGGCGGCACGCATGGCTGGGGCGGATACGGCGGCAACGCCGTGGCTGTGAACCACCGCTTTCTGTATGCGGCCGTGGCCGTGGGCAATGAGCGTGGGCGTCTGGTCGGGCCTGGCGTCTGGCCCGAGAAGGGGCGCCAGTGGTACGGCGTCACGCGCCGGCCGATCGATGAGCCGAAGCGCGCGGCGGCCTTCCAGGCCTCGCCCGATCCGGTCAATCCGCACGCGCAGCTAGCGGGCGCGTTCCTCAAGATCGCCGACATGCCGGCCGTCTCGCATCCTGACCTGGACGCGCCGGCCGACGTGGGCGGACTCGCGGCCACCGATTCATTGCTCTACGTGAGCCACACCACGGCCAACCGCATCGAGGTGTACGACGCGAACTCGATGCAGCGCAAGTCGCAATTCGACGTGCACGAGCCGGGCAAGATCGCGGTTGCGGGCGATGGTTCGCTATGGGTGATCACGGACAGCGTGACCGGCCAGACGCCGCGCATCGCGCACTATTCCGCGGAAGGCAAGCCGCTTTCCAGCACGATCGAGTTGCCCGCCGACTCGGTGCCCGTGGACCTGAACGTGGATCCGCAGCAGCGCGTGCTGGTCGCGGACAATGGCCCGCGCCAGCAGATCCTCATTTACTCGCGCGAAGGCAATGGCTACAAGCAGAGCGGCACGCTCGGCGAGCGCGGCGGCATTTTCTCCGGCCCGCCGAGCGCTGCGGGCCGGCCGGGGCCGGGCCGCTTCAACGGCCTGACCGGCGTGGGCACAGACGCGAAGGGCAACATCTACGTGTCGACCAACGGCATCGGTCCGCGCCACGGCACTATTGGCGCGGGGCTGGGCGCAACCCTCGAAAGCTATACGCCGGCCGGCAAGCGTCTCTGGAACCTGGAAGGGCTGCTGTTCGTGGACGGCGCGTGGGTGGACCCGTCGCGGCCCAATAGCGTCTATACCGGCAACAAGCGCTTCGAGCTCGATCTGTCGAAGCCGCCTGGGCAGGACTGGAAATACGTAGGGTTCCTCTCCAATCGATTCAGGTATCCGCAAGACCCGGTATTTACCGGCGACATGTGGCCGGGCCTGCCCACCGCGCGCCAGTTGAACGGTCGCACGTTCCTTTATCTCACCGACATGTATGCGGATCACCTGAAGATCTATCGCTTCGATCCGCAGCGCGACGGCGAGACCGCGATTCCCTCGGGCTTCATCGCCGGGCGGGCGCGGCCGGTGCAGCACATTTCGAACGCGCCGCCGGGCGGCGACTGGATCTGGCGCGATACGAACGGCAACGGCGCGTTCGACGCCGACGAGTTCACCCGGTATTCGGGCCGTGGCCACCTGGCCGGCGGCTGGGGCTGGTGGATCGATACGCGCGGCGATATCTGGCGCGCGCGCGACAACAAGGGCATTACGCGTTTTCGCTTCGGCGGCATTGATGCGAAGGGCAACCCGATCTACTCCTACGACAAGATCGATCAGTACGAGATGCCCGCGCCTTTTACCGAGGTGCATCGCGCGATCTACGAGCCGAAGACCGACACGCTTTACGTCGCGGGCTACACCGCCGACTCGCCGCATGACCCGGGCTTCGTGAAGGAGGCGGGCCGCGTGCTCGTGCGCTACGACAAGTGGTCGAGCGGCAACCCGCAGCAACGCTATCTGCTGCATCTGCCCTGGGATCCCAAGGCGAAGCCGCCCGTCACCCCTGCGGGCGTCACCGTGGAAGGGCAGTACGTGTTCGTGGTCGAGCCCGCGGGCAACGTCCACGTGTACGACAAAGACAGCGCGAAGGAGATCGGCACGTTCGGTCCAGGCGCGGAAGTCGGCAATACCTCGGGCTGGGTGGACGTGCCCTTCGGCATTACCGCAAACCGTCAGCCCAACGGCGAATACCTGATCTTCGTTGAAGAAGATGCGCGCGGCAAAGTGATGATGTACCGCTGGAAGCCGGCCTGAGGGTCCGCTCCGGAGCCCTCCATGTGAGGGCCCGCATTCTCACGCCGCGCCGCACGCTACCGGAACACATATGGATAAAGGCATACTGCGCAACGTCGCGATCAATCTGTTTGGCCTCGTGCTGCCGACCTTCGTGTCGCTGGTCACGGTGCCCACTTATATCAAGCTGCTGGGCGTCGACCGTTACGGCGTGATCGCGCTCGTGTGGACGCTGATCGGCTATTTCAGCGTGCTCGATCTGGGCATGAGCATGGCCGCGCAGAATCATATTTCGAAGGCCTATGCATCGAAGGACGCCGAAGCGTGCGAGCGCGTATTCTGGAGCGCGTTCTGGCTCAACTTCATCACCGGTGCGATTGGCGGGCTGCTGATCTACTCGGGCGGCGCGCTCTATACCGCGTACTTCACGCACGTGACGCCCGAGCTGCGTCACGAGGTCTATCTCGCGCTGCCATGGCTCGCGGTTGCGATTCCCATCGCGAACGTCTCGTGGGTGTTCGCGGGCGCCATCAACGGTGCGGAGCGCTTCGGCATTTACAACACGAACCAGACGCTGGGCACGTTCCTGTTCCAGTTGCTGCCGCTGGGCGCCGCGTGGCTCATCGGGCCGAACCTGCAGACCGTGCTGGCCGCCGCCGTGCTGGCGCGCCTTTTCGCGGGCTTGCTGCTCGGCCACTCGGCGCTGCGCGTGCTCGGCATCAAGCATCTGCGCGGGCCGCGCTTCGACACCTCGAAGGCGCTGTTCAATTTCGGCGGCTGGATGCTGGTCGCGAGCGTCACGACGATGGTGGCCGATTCGCTCGACCGCATGATGCTGGGCGCGGGCCTGGGCGCGCGCTTCGTTACCTATTACACGGTGCCGCAGAACCTCGTCACGCGCCTGAACATGGTGCCCAACGCGCTCGTGCGCACGCTGTTCCCGCGCCTGTCCGCGCTGCACCGCGAGCATGCCGATGAAATCGCGGCGCAATCGCTGCAATTTCTCAACGCGGTTTTCACGCCCATCGCGATTGGCGCGATCGTGGTGCTCGAGCCTTTCCTGCGTGTGTGGGTGGGCCCCGTGATCGCCGGGCATGGCGCGCCGGTTGGCCGCTTCCTGATCATCGCGGTCTGGCTGATCGGGCAGGCGGGCGTCACGCGCATCCTGATCCAGTCGCAGAACAATCCCGCCGCCGCGGCGCGCGTGGGCCTCGTCGAACTGCCGCTCTACGCGGCGCTGCTGTGGCTCGGCATTGCGCGCTTCGGCCTGCCCGGCGCCGCAGCGGCAGTGCTGTTCCGCGCACTCTTTGACTATGTCGTGCTGCTGTGGCTCTCGCGCATTCACAGCCGCACGATCGTGGTCGACATGTTTGCACACCTGAGCTTTCTTGCCGCCGCGCTCGCTCTTGCGTGGTGGCTGCCCGATGCGATCTACGCGATCGGCGCGGGCGTCGTGCTGGCGCTGGCCAACTGCGTGTGGTCGGTAGCGACCACACCGCTGCTGCGCGGCTACGCCCGTTCCCTTTTGTTTCGTCTGAATCTACGGAAAAGCGCATGAGTCATGAACTGATCGACGACGTGGCGCCGTCCGAAAGCGCCGCCGCGCCCGTTCAACGGCGCGATGTTTACACCGATGTTCGCCTCGATACCCACACTGATGCCCGTGGCGCATCCACGGTGAGCGCAGTGAGCGCGCTGCGTCCGCTGCCCGACGTACACCTCGCGCACCCCGCACGTCCCACCAGCGCCGCGAAGCGCAAGCCGCGCGTGGCGATCGTGCACGACTGGCTCGTCACCTACGCGGGCGCCGAGCGCGTGCTCGAGCAGATCATCGACTGCTTTCCCGACGCGGACCTCTTCTCGGTGGTCGATTTCGTCGAGGAGAAGGACCGCAAGTTCCTGCGCGGCAAGCGCGCGACGACTTCATTCATCCAGCGCCTGCCCAAGGCGCGCACGAAGTACCGCGCCTGGCTGCCGCTCATGCCGCTCGCCATCGAGCAGCTCGATGTTTCGGACTACGACGTGGTCATTTCCAGCTCGCACGCGGTGGCCAAGGGCGTGCTGACCGGTCCCGACCAGTTCCACATCAGCTATGTGCATTCGCCGATCCGCTATGCGTGGGATCTCCAGCACCAGTATTTGCAGGAGTCGCATCTCACGCGCGGGCCGAAGTCGATGCTCGCGCGCCTGATTCTTCACTACATCCGCAACTGGGACGTGCGCACGGCGAATTCGGTCGATCAGTTCGTGGCGAACTCGTCGTTCATCGCGCGACGCATTCACAAGGTGTATCAGCGCGAGGCCGAGGTGGTGTATCCGCCCGTCGACGTCGATGCGTTCGCGCTCGAGACGCGCAAGGATGATTTTTATCTGACCGCGTCGCGGCTCGTGCCGTACAAGAAGATCGACCTCATCGTCGAGGCGTTCTCGCGCATGCCGGAGAAGCGCCTCGTCGTGATCGGCGATGGTCCCGACATGCAGAAGGTGCGCGCGAAGGCTGGCCCGAACGTCGAGGTGATGGGGTATCAGCCGTTTTCGGTGCTGCATGACCGCATGCGTCGTGCGAAGGCATTCGTGTTCGCGGCCGAGGAGGACTTCGGCATTTCGGTCGTGGAAGCGCAGGCGTGCGGCACGCCCGTGATCGCCTACGGCAAGGGCGGTGCGCTCGAAACCGTGCGCGATTCGGGCTCGCAGCCCACGGGGCTGTTCTTCGACGAGCAGCGTGCCGAGTCCATCATCGCGGCGGTCGAATCGTTCGAACTCGATCCAGCGCGTTTTCGCGCGGAGGATTGCCGCGCGAATGCCGAGCGTTTTTCCGCGACGCATTTCCGCGAGCAATTCTTTGCGCGCGTGGCGCGGGCCGTGCCGGCCATCGCCCAAGCCGGGCTGCCGCGTGCTGGCGCGCCTGATGGACGCAACGCGCCCAGCACGCGCGAGGGCGACGACGACGAAGGCGGGCGCGCCGCGCAAGATGCGGCACAGCAAGCGCAGCCAAACGCGCCTCGTGTGCTGGCGATCGACCAGAGCGGCGTGCTCGGTGGCGCGGAGCTTTCGCTGCTGGAAGTGGTGAAGGGCTTGCGCGCACGCATCGAAGTGCTGCTGTTCAACGATGGTCCGTTTCGCGAGGCGCTCGACGCCGCGGGCGCGCGCGTCGATGTGCTCGATTCCGGCGCATTGCGCAACGTGCGCCGCGATGGCGCAGCCGTGCCCAAGCTCGGGGTGCTCGCGGGCATTGCCGCGCTCGTGCGCGAGACGCGCCGCCGCGCGCGTGGCGCCGACGTGCTCTATGCCAACACGCAGCGCGCGATGGTGATTGGCGTGCTGGCGGGCAAGCTCGCGCGCAAGCCGGTGGTCTGGCATCTGCGCGATATCGTGAGCGACGAGCACTTCGGCCGCGTGCAGCGCGCCGTCATCAAGGGCTGCGCGAAGCTCGGCCTCGCGCACGTGATCGCAAACTCGCACGCTTCCGCGCAGGTCTTCGCGGAACTTACGAAGTTCGACGCGCGGCGCATCGACGTCGTGCATAACGGTGTCGACGAATCGCCGTTCCGCGCGCTCGCGCGCGTGCCGCAGGCGCAGTTGCGCGCGCAGATCGGCTTGCCGCAGGACGCATTTCTGGTCGGCGCATTCAGCCGGCTCGCCCGCTGGAAGGGGCAGCACGTGTTGCTCGAAGCGCTCCTGCTCGAACCGCGTGCGCACGCCGTGTTAGTCGGTGCGCCGCTGTTTGGAGAGGATGCCTACGCACAGGAACTGCGCGAATTCGTGGCCGCGCGCGGCCTCGCCGACCGTGTCCATTTCCTCGGCTTCCGGCACGACATCGCGGCCTGCATGCGCGCGATGGACGTGATCGCGCATACGTCCATCACGCCGGAGCCGTTTGGCCGCGTCGTGGTGGAAGGCATGCTCGCGCAGCGGCCCGTGGTGGCCTCGCGCGACGGCGGCGTGAAGGAGATCGTCGAGCACGGCAAGAGCGGGCTGCTCTGCACGCCGGGCGACGCCAGGGAGCTTGCGAAGACGATTGCCGCGCTGTGCGATGACGAGACGCTGCGCGAGAGGCTCGCGCAGAACGGTCTTGCCGTGGCGCGCGAGCGCTTCGGCAAGGAGCAATATGTGGAAGCGGTCGGGCGCGTGCTCGATGGCGTCGTGACGCGCGCGCGATAAAACCTTCGGAATAAGCGAGGAGCCGTTGCATCGGGACGGCGAAAGCGGGGCCACGCAGGTGGCCCCGCTATTTTTTTCGAGTCTGAATGTCCGGGGACAGCCCGCTTATGTCGCCCACTTATGCAGCCCGCCTATGCAGCCCGCCTATGCAGCCCGCTTGCGCAGGCGTGCCGCGACGTTGAGCGCGGGCAGTTCGAAGAGACGATAGAAAACCCACGCGACGGGCAGCACGGCGAGCGTGAAGCCGAACGAAGCCCAGATCGAGGTCTGCAAGGCCGAGCGGAACAACAGTGAGCCGAGCAGCACGAAAAGCGGCAGATGGATCAGGTAGAGCGAATAGCTGAAGGCGCCGAGCTTCGAGAATGCCTGCATGAGCACGCCGCCCTTTGCGGCGGGCCGTGCGAGCGCCTTCACGAGATAGCAGGCGAATGCGCAGGCCCAGAGCTGGAACGCGCCGTACTGGCCGAAGTGGAACGCCACGCAGCCCGCCACGGCGAGGACGGCCGCAGCCACATAGGCGAAGCGAAAGCCTGCCGAGCCGCGCAGACGCGCTTCGGCAATCCACGCGCCGAGGATCCACGAGAACCAGTACGACGTGAAGAAAACGATGTCGTGCGGTGCGAGCGTGAGCGCGGAAACCACGTTGATGGCGGCGATGCCGACCAGCACCGCATTGAGTCCGACGCGGCGGCGCACGGCGAAAAGCAGCGGATAGAGCAGGTAGAACTGCACTTCGAGCGAGAGCGTCCACAGTGCGCCGTTCGAGCCGTAGGTCGGGCCCGCCACGCCCTGGAGCGAGAACAGGTTGACGAGGAACGCGCGCGGCCCGATGTCGAGAATCTTGTGGCTCACGGGCGTCATCGTGAGGCTGAACGAATCGGCCACGAAGGTGAGCACGAGCGCCGCGAGCAGTACCGGATAGATCCGCACGAAGCGGCGCAGCCAGAATTGCCCGGCGTCGAGCCGGAAACCGGGGTTCTTCAGCAATCGCGCCGCGCCGCTGCGATGAATGCAATAGCCGCTGATGACGAAAAAGATCGGCACACCGGCCGACCCCCATGCAATGGGCAACGTGAGCCACGCGGCGATCGTGCCGGGACTCGCGAGGCTCGCGTGGGTCTGATGGAAGGCGCCCATGCCGATCCAGGTGACCTGGCGGCAATGAAAATACGCCACCAGCAGGGCGGCGAAGCCGCGCAGCGCGTCGATCAGGTGATCCCCCGGGACGGCTGCGGCTGCGGCGGGCCGCGCAGCAGGCATGGCGGTTGCTGGCGGCTGAACGGTTTGTAGTGCGGGATCGCTCATTGGGGCGTGGCGTGCGTGGTGATGGGAGAGGTGGGAGGTTATCCGGCGATCATAGGAGCGTTGCACAGGGAAATTATGCGAAAGTTTTTCAAAAATTATTCAGGGCAATCACTTGAGCGACGCAAAAAATTCGTAATCACGCCGAAATGGAGAAATAAAACCTTGTAACGAGAAAGCGATTTATTTGTGTGATTTGAAATGCTAATTTAATGGGGATCGCCTTAGGTCGATGGAGATTTCGATGAACCTGCATTTGCTGGCCGGCATTGCCGTGCTGTTGATTCTCGTCGCGGTGTCGGCGTATCGCGAGGCGCTGCGCAATGAGCCTATCCGGCGTTCGCGCACGCAATCGGGCGGCTTGCCGCCCGCTGACGAAGTCGAGTAAGCTGCGCGGAAATGCACTATCTGCATTGCGCCGCGATGGCAAGCCAGATTGAAAATCTGCTTGCTTGCCGATCGAAACCGGATCAGGAAATTCATGCCGATTATCCGGGGCGCAAGGTAATCAATCAGGCAATAATTTCCGCTGGTCTGCTTGGCTGTCGCAATGCCGTCGCAATCGGAATTCCGTCTTTTTTCAATATCAGACGGACCCGACCCTTTTGAAAATAAAAACTGCCCAATGGACCCCTCGGGGACGCCGGCTTGCCTTGCTGCGAGACCGTTACTCAAACGATCGAAGTGGGAATGAACATCATGCTCAAAGTTACCAAAGCGGTATTTCCTGTTGCGGGCCTCGGTACGCGCTTTTTGCCCGCCACCAAGGCTAGCCCCAAGGAAATGCTGCCGATCGTCGACAAGCCGCTCATTCAATACGCGGTGGAAGAGGCGATTGCTGCGGGGATCACCGAAATGATTTTCGTGACCGGCCGCAGCAAGCGCGCGATTGAAGATCATTTCGACAAGTCCTACGAGATCGAAGCCGAGCTCGAAGCGCGCAACAAGCAGAAGCTGCTCGATCTGGTGCGCAGCATCAAGCCGAGCAATGTGGACTGCTTCTACGTGCGCCAGGCTGAAGCGCTGGGCCTTGGCCACGCGGTCATGTGCGCCGAAAAGCTCGTGGGCGGCCAGCCGTTCGCCGTGATTCTCGCCGACGACCTGCTCTATAGCCCCAAGCCGGTCATGCGTCAGCTCGTGGACACCTTCAACCACTATCACAGCTCGGTGGTGGGCGTGGAAGCCATCGCGCGCGAAAACAGCGCTTCGTATGGCATCGTGGACGGCCGCGAGTGGGAAGAGGATGTGTTCAAGCTATCGGGCATCGTGGAAAAGCCCGCGCCGGAACTCGCGCCGTCGAATCTCGGCGTGGTCGGCCGCTACGTGCTGATGCCGACGATCTTCAATCATCTGCGCGCACTCAAGCCGGGCGCGGGCGGCGAGTTGCAGCTCACCGATGCGCTGCAATCGCTCCTCACGGAAGAGCAGGTGCTCGCGTATCGCTACATGGGTACGCGTTTCGATTGCGGGAGCAAGATTGGCTATCTGAAGGCGACCGTTGAATTCGCACTGCGCCACCCCGAAGTGAAGGACGAGTTCGAGGCCTATTTGCAGAATCATCTGCCGCAGGCACTGGCCGCAGCGGCCTGACGTTAGCGATCCTTATTGAAGTGAAGCACGTGAAGCACGCTGCGCGCGTTGATGCGCAGCGTGCTTTTTTTGCGTGCGTTTGAGCGGACTTCGCGCGGATTTTTCGCGGATTTCGCATGCAAGCACGCTTTCCGGCGGGCTGCGGGCAAATGCCACATAAGCACTGAAGCCCTGACGCGTATAAGATGCAATAAAAATACATCTTATGGCCGGAGAGCAAACATGAATCTGTACCAGACCGGTGAGCCGCCCGCGCGCGCGCGGCGCGGCTTTGCGCTATGGGCGCTCGGCTTTCGTCCGTTCTATCTGGGCGGCGCGCTCTTTGGCACCGCAGCCATGCTGGCGTGGGTGGCCGAACTCGACGGACATCCTCTGCCGAATCTGCATCCGTATCTGCCGGGCATGCTGTGGCATGTCCATGAAATGATTTTCGGGTTCGCCGCGGCCATCGTGGCGGGTTTTCTGTTGACCGCGGTGCGGGCGTGGACCTCCGTTACGCCGGCGCAGGGCAAGTCGCTCGCGGCGTTGTGGCTGTTGTGGCTTGCCGGGCGGGTGGCCGTGGGGTACGCGCCGCCGGCCGTCGCCATGGTCGTCGACGTGGCATTTCTGCCCGTTTGCGCGCTCGTGCTGCTGCGCGTGCTCGTGCACGCGAAGAACCGCCACAATGTCTTTCTGCCCGTCGCGTTGGGACTGCTCGCGCTGACCAACCTGGTCTTTCATCTGGCCGCCATCACGGAGCACCCCAACTGGGCCTTGCATAGCGCATACGTTGCGGTCGGATTGCTGGTGATGTTCGTCACCGTCATCGGCGGGCGCATCATTCCGTCCTTTACCGTCAACGCCGTTCCAGGTTTCGCATTCCGGCGCTGGCGCTTCGTCGAAGCGGTGGTGGTGCCGTTGACCGCGCTCGCGTTCGTGCTCGACGGCTTCGGCGCGCCTGGCCCCGCGATTGCCGTTGCCGCCGCGCTCGCTGCCTGTGCGCAAGGCCTGCGGCTGTTCGGCTGGCGCTCGTGGCGCGTCGGCAACCGGCCGATTCTCACGATCCTGCACATCGCCTATGCGTGGATCCCGCTCGGCTTCATGCTGCTCGCGCTCGCGGCGATGGGCGTCGTCGGGCATTCGCTCGCGATCCATGCGTTCACCGTGGGCGCGGTCGGTTGCGCCATCGTGGCGATGATCACGCGCACGGCGCGTGGCCATACGGGCCGGCCGCTGGTCGCGGGGCGCGCCGAAATCGCCTGCTACGGCTTGCTCGTGCTCGCCGCGATCGTGCGTGTGCTGGTGCCGGCGCTCTGGCCGCAGCAGACGCTCATGGCTATCGATATTTCTGGAGCTTGCTGGATCCTGGCGTTTGCCGTGTACTGCGGGCGCTATGCGGGATGGCTCTGGAGCCCGCGACTGGACGGTAAGGAAGGCTAAGGAAATATCGAACTCGAGGGCAATGATGCGCTAACCCGTAACGATGGGCACGCGGCATGCTCGACTCAACCGCATTTCGAATGCGCGTCGCGCGTGTATATTCGGCCCGCCGTGGAACGATGCGCGATGCATCGGTACATCGGCCATGGGCATTTGCGCTTCGCGCGGCGCGTGGAACTCGCATCATCAATTGCGTGTCCGAACGCGAACGGCTACGTGCTCATCGAGGAGATCCGGCCATGACCAGGCATCCTGTATCAGATCCCGGCGCAGGCAGTGAACATCCGGTGCCAGCCGGCGCGCAATGCGTCGGTGCGTGCGATCCCGCGGAACATTTCAATGTCGTCATGATTTTGCGCCGCCAGGACGAGCACGCGTTTCGCGAGCTGGTCGAGCGGATCGCCTCGGATGCGCCCGGCGCACAGCCGATCTCGCGCGAGCAATACGAGCAGCGCTTCAGTGCGGCCGCCGCCGATGTCGCGCGCGTGGAGGCGTTCGCGAAGGCGCATGGCCTGGCGGTCGTGAAGATCGATTCCGGCGCGCGTCGCGTCGTGCTTTCCGGGTCGGTGCAACAGTACAACGCCGCGTTCGGCGTGGATTTGCAGCGCTTCGAACATCAGGTCGGCAAGCTCAAGCAGCACTTTCGCCAGCCCACCGGCCCCGTGCGTCTTCCCGTTGACCTGCATGAGATCGTCACGGCGGTCGTCGGCCTCGACAGTCGCGCCAAGGTGCAGCCGCACTTCCGAATCGAGTTGCCAAACCCAGCGCCAAACCCGGCTACAAACCCGGCGACACCCCCCGACACCACCGCGGCGAAAGCCGGGCAACCGCTCGACACGGGCAGCGGGTCTGGCGGTCCCGTGCATGCGCCGATCCGCCCCGCGCGCGCGGTGAGCCGTTCATTCACGCCGCTGCAACTCGCGGAGCTCTACGACTTTCCGGCTGGCGACGGCAAGGGCCAATGCATCGCGCTGATCGAAATGGGCGGCGGCTATGCGCAGTCGGACCTCGATGCCTATTTCAGCGCCCTGGGCGTGACGCCGCCGCGCGTGGAGGCCGTGTCGGTGGATCAGGCGACCAACGCGCCGAGCGGCGACCCCAGTGGCCCCGATGGCGAAGTCACGCTCGACGTGGAGATCGCCGGCGCGCTCGCGCCCGGGGCGCTGCTTGCCGTCTACTTCGCGCCGAACAGCGAAGCCGGTTTCGTCGACGCGGTGAGCGCGGCCCTGCACGACAGCCAGCGCAAGGCATCGGTCATTTCGATCAGTTGGGGCGCGCCCGAATCGGTGTGGTCGCAGCAGACGCTGGGCGCGCTCAACGACGCGCTGCAGACCGCCGTGGCGCTGGGCGTGACGGTGTGCTGCGCGTCGGGCGACAGCGGCTCGTCGGACGGTGTGGGCGATGGCGCCGATCATGTCGATTTTCCCGCCTCCAGTCCTTACGCGCTCGGCTGCGGCGGCACGCAGCTCGCCGCTGCGAACGGCCGGATCGCGCGCGAGACGGTGTGGGGCGGCGGCGGGAACGCAGCGATGGATGAAAACGGCGCGACCGGCGGCGGCGTGAGCGCGACGTTCGCGTTGCCGGCGTGGCAGAAGGGCTTGAAGGTCGCGCGCGGCAGCGGCGCGGCGCTCGCGCTCGGGCGGCGCGGCGTGCCCGACGTGGCCGCCGACGCGGATCCCGCCACGGGCTACGAGGTGCATATCGGCGGGATGGATACCGTGGTGGGCGGCACGAGCGCCGTCGCGCCGCTATGGGCCGCGCTCGTCGCGCGCATCAACGCGGGCAGCGGCAAGGCGGCGGGCTTCGTCAACGCGAAGCTCTACGCGCAGCCCGGCGCGTTCAACGACATCACGAGCGGCAGCAATGGCGACTACTCGGCGAGGCCCGGCTGGGACGCATGCACGGGGCTCGGCACGCCCGTGGGCAGCAAGGTGGCAGCCGCGCTCGGCTCGGCGTAGCATCGGGAGCCAGCGCACGGCACCTTGAGCAAGGAGACGATATGAACGACGAGGCTCAATCCAACGGCGGTAAAAGCGGTGGTAAAAGCGGCGGCGGCAACGGCAAGCACCTCAGCCCGAACGACCAGCCGTGCTTCGATCCCACCGCCTACGGCAACGGTCCCGACGATTTCGTGACCGACATGACCGAGAATGCCGCGATCACGCACCATGCAATCCAGATCGGCGGCGAGGCGATTACCTATACCGCGACCGCGGGCCATCTCGTCACGGTGGATCCGAGCAGCTCGCAGCCGAATGCCAAGATCTTCTACGTGGCGTTCACGAAGGACGGCGTGCAGGCTCAGGAGCGTCCCGTCACGTTCTTCTACAACGGCGGCCCGGGTTCTTCCTCGGTGTTCGTGCTGCTCGGTTCGTTCGCCCCCAAGCGCATCAAGACCTCCATGCCGGGCTTCACGCCGCCCGCGCCGTATACGCTCGAAGACAACCCGGACAGCCTGCTCGACAAGAGCGACCTGGTTTTCGTCAATCCGGTGGGGACGGGCTATTCGGCGGCCATCGCGCCGCATCACAATCGCGACTTCTGGGGCGTGGACCAGGACGCGGACTCGCTCAAGCAGTTCATCAAGCGCTACCTGAGCGCCAACGACCGCTGGAATTCCCCCAAGTTTCTTTTCGGAGAATCGTATGGCACGGCGCGCAGTTGCGTGCTCGCGTATCGCCTTCACGAAGACGGCGTGGACCTGAACGGCATCACCTTGCAGTCTTCGATTCTCGACTACACGCAAAGCGGCAATCCGGTTGGCGCGCTGCCCACGGCGGCGGCCGACGCGTGGTATCACAAGCGCCTGGGCGCGGCGCCCAGGGACCTGCAGACGTTCGTGGCCCAGGTGGCGCAGTTCGCGCGCACGGACTACCGGGTGGCGCTGGAAAAATTCCCCGATCCGAAAAATCCGGCGATTCCCGCTACGCTCAAGAAACTTTCGCAATTCACGGGCATCGACACACAAACGCTCGAGTCCTGGAATCTCGACATCGCCGCCTATGACAGCCGCGGCAACTCGCTGTTTCTCACGACGCTGCTCAAGGACAAGGGCGTGGCGCTTGGGGCGTACGACGGCCGCGTAACCGCGATCGACACGGGCATTGCGGGCAACATCGACCCGAATTCGGGCGGCAACGACCCCACCATGACGGCGGTGAGCGGGGTGTACACGGCCATGTGGAACAGCTACCTGAACGAGCAGCTCAAGTTCCGCAGCAACTCGTCGTTCACGGACCTCAACGACCAGGCGTTCAAGAACTGGAACTTTGGTCACATCGACCCGACGGGCGCGCAAAAGGGCGTCGATGCGCAGGGCAACATCGTGCTCTATACGGCCGGCGACCTCGCTGCGGTGATGGCGCTGAATCCGGATTTGCGCGTGCTCTCCGCGAACGGCTACTACGATTTCGTCACGCCGTTCTACCAGACCGTGATCGATCTGCAAAAGATGCCGCTCGTCGACCAGAAGGTGCGCAATAACCTGAGCGCGCGCTTTTACCCGTCGGGACACATGGTGTATCTCGACGGCGCTTCGCGCACGGCGCTCAAGGCCGATCTCGCGAAGCTCTACCAGAACGTGGTGGCGGACCAGCCGGCGGTCGCGCGCATCCGCGCGCTGCAGCGCATGAGCACGATGAGCGCGATGCACCACTGAGGGCGCCGTGCCTCCGGCCGTGCCGTGTGTGCCGCGGCGCGGCGCAGTGTGTAGTGCGACGGGCGGCGGGCGACGGGCGACGGGCGGCGCGGCTAGTCCCGGCTCCCCCGCGCCATGGCGGCGAGGCACGCGCGCGCATCGCCCTGCACGATGCGCGCGGCACACGCGATCATGAGGTTTTTCGACAGGCCGAAATCCTCCACGAGAAAGCCGCGCTCGCATAGCCGGCCCTGCGCGCCGGGTTGCGACGGCACGCGCTCGATCAGCGTGCCGGTGTCGGCCGTATAAGCCCAGACTTCCTTGCCGAGCGCGACGGCAAAGCCGATCTCGAATGCCGTGCCCGAGTCGGGCTCGCCCGGGCCGCGAAAATCGTTGACGTTTGCCATCACCATGTCCGCGCCGCGGAGGGTGTCGATATTGGCGCGGTAAATCCACGCCGCCTGGCGCGGACCGTCGAGGTCCGGGGGCACGTGTACGTCCAGCGGATAAAGCCCTTCGAAGCCGAATTCGCTGCACAGGGCGACGAGGTGTGTGCCGTATGCCAGCGCGTCGGGGCGAAATACGTCGAAGCCGGCGAGATAGACGCGCGGGCGACGAGGCGGGGCGGCATGAGTCATGGCGTGCGCTCCTCCATGCGATGTGTCCGATACGAAACTCGACTGATGATTCTAGTCCGGTGCCGGGCGCGACTGCAGATTGCCCATGCTTACATAAGGTTGACAGTGCCGATTGCGCGCCGCTACGATTATGCGCCTTGCATGCCTGGCGCGGGTTTGCTGCCTTCGTTCGTGCTCGGCGTGATCACGCTGTTCTATCTGCCCAACATGCGTGGCGCTGAGCATGCGTGCGAGGCACCCGCTATGCGAAAGCAGCGGATTTGTCCGCTGCTTTTTTTTGCTCGGATTTCGCGTGGCGGCATTCGCGAGCTAACATCGCGAGTTAGCATTTTATTGGGTGGCGCGCGCTGTGAGTCAGGCTGAACGGGCGCGTTGCACATCATGCGTCACTTTACGAATCGAAACGAATATCGGGGATGGGGGAGCGAGTCATGAACCGGCTCAAGCGTATGGCGAAGTTGCGGTGTTCGGCGTCGTACACCGGTCTGGGCGGAGCGGCAATGCTCGCGCTGCCGTTGTTGCTGGCGCAACCGGCGTGCGCACAGGTGGCACAACCCACGCTCGAAAAGGTCCGGGCCGCGAACATGATTGCAATCGGCTATCGCGAGACTTCCGTGCCGTTTTCGTATGTGGATGCGAACGGCAACGTGATCGGCTTTTCGCAGGACATCTGCAATCGTGTCATCGATGCCGTAAAGGCGAAAACGCAACGCGCGAATCTGCAGGTGCGCTTCATTCCCGTGACTTCACAAAACCGCATTCCGCTCGTGCAGAACGGCACCGTCGATCTCGAATGCGGCGTCACCACCAATCTCCAGGCGCGCCACAGCCAGGTGACGTTTTCCGATACGTTCTTTGTCGCCAGCACGCGGCTTCTCACGCGCAAGGATTCGGGCATCCACGATTTCAAGGATCTCGTGGGCAAGACCGTGCTCACCAATCAGGGCACCACGTCCGAGCGCATCCTGCGCCGCATGAATCTCGAGAAGCAGATGAACATGCAGGTGATCAGCGCGAAGGATTATCGGCAGGGGCGCGCGATACTCGAATCGGGCCGCGCGGTCGCGTACATGATGGACGATGTGCTGCTCTCGGGCACGCGTTCGTTGACTGCGCATCCATCGGACTGGGTGGTCGTCGGCACGCCGCAATCCTGGGAGGCCTATGCATTCATGTTGCGCAACGGCGATCCGGCTTTCCGGCAGCTCGTGAACGATACGATGAGCGCACTCATGAAAAGCGGCGAGATCGATGCGCTCTATACGAAGTGGTTCAACCAGCCGGTGCCGCCGAGAGGCGTGAATTTCAGCTTTCCGATGAGCGAGACGCTGCGCGCGCTTTACGCGGCGCCGAACGACCACGCGCTCGATTGATTGCGTGGCTGGGTCGCGTGGCTGTGCTGCGTGCCGGTGCTGTACACGCAAACAGGGCTTTGCCGTTCGCCGCGCGGACGTGAGATGATTTCGGTCCCGGCGCGCAGGCCGTGCGCGCCGGCCCAGATTGGCAAGGCGCCGTGCTCAATGACCATGGCCCATGCGCGCGGCGAATCAATAAACGGGAGCGGACATGCAGGAAGCAGGCAATACGGTAGTGATCGTCGGGGCAGGGCACGCGGGCGGCAACGCGGCGGCGCTGCTGCGGCAGTATGGTTACGAGGGGCGCGTCGTGCTGGTGGGCGAAGAGCCGGTGCCGCCGTATCATCGGCCGCCGCTGAGCAAGACCTACCTGAAGGGCGAGCAGGAACTCGAGCGGCTCTGGCTCAAGCCGCGCCAGTTTTACGACGATCAGCGCATCGAGCTGAAGCTCGGCGCGAGTGCCCAGTCGCTCGACTGCGCGAGCCACACGCTCGCGCTCAGCGACGGGACCACGCTGCACTACAGCAAACTCATTCTTGCGACCGGCTCGACGCCGCGCGCGCTGACCCTGCCGGGGCACGAGCTCACGGGCATCATGGCGCTGCGCTCGCTCGCCGACGCCGACGTGCTGCGCGAGCGCGTGAAGCCCGGCGAGCGGATCGTGGTGATCGGCGCCGGTTATATCGGCCTGGAGGCCGCCGCCGCCGCCCGCCAGTTGGGACACGAGGTGACGGTGCTGGAGGCCGCGCCGCGCGTGCTGGGGCGCGTGACCGGCGAGACGGTTTCCTCGTTCTACGAGAACGAACATCGCGCGCAAGGCGTCGATCTGCGTCTGAACGCGAAGATCGAGGCGTTCGTGGGCGAGCACGGCAAGCTCACGGGCGTAAAACTCGCGGACGGAGAGATCGTGCCGGCCACGCTCGCGCTGATCGGCATCGGCATCACGCCGAATGTCGCGCTCGCGCAGGACGCGGGCATCGCCTGCGCCAACGGCATTCAGGTCGATGAGGACGCTCGCACGTCCGACCCCGACGTATTCGCCATTGGCGACTGCGCGAGCCGGCCGCTTGCGCACTACAGCCGCACGGGGCGTCTCGAGAGCGTGCACAACGCGGTCGAGCAGGCGAAGCTCTCCGCTTCGGCCATCGTCGGCAAGGCGCGGCCCGCGTGCGACGCGCCGTGGTTCTGGTCCGATCAATACGATCTCAAACTGCAAACGGTGGGCCTGCACCAGGGCTACGACGAGACGGTCGTGCGCGGCGACCCGGCCGCGCGCCGCTTTGCCGTTTACTACCTGAAAGACGGTGCGCTGCTGGCGGTCGACGCGGTGAGCTCGATGCCCGATTTCCTGTTCGGCAAGAAGCTCGTGGGCTCGGGCAAGCGGCTCGATACGGCCGCACTGCGCGATCCGGGCACGGACCTCGGCAAATTCGCGGCCGCGGCGCTGGCGTAACGCGCGAGCGCGCGGGCCGTTCGTGCTCGCGAGCAGCATGAGGAGGCGCGTCGTGACTCTCGGATAAAATGCAGGCGCGCCTATGTAGCGATGCATATCGAGGAGATCGACGCGATGGAACAACGCTCCCGTTTCGGCGCGAGCCTGCTGCCTTATCTGCTGGTCGGCCCACAACTCGCGGTCACGGCCGTCTTCTTTCTCTGGCCTGCGGGCGTCGCGCTTCTGCAATCCACGCAGGCCGAGGACGCCTTCGGCACCTCCTCCGAATTCGTCGGTCTCGCGAATTTCGCGCATCTCTTCAAAGACCCGCTGTATCTGGACTCCATCAAGACGACGGTGGTGTTCGCCGCGCTCGTGACCGTGTGCGGGCTGGTGCTCTCGCTTGCGCTCGCCGCCATGGCGCATCATGTCACGCGCGGCAAGCGCTTTTACCAGACCTTCCTGATCTGGCCGTATGCGGTGGCGCCGGTCATCGCGGCGGTGCTCTGGGGCTTTCTCTTCAATCCGAGTATCGGCCTCGTGACTTACGCGCTCGCGCGCGTGCACGTGGTATGGAATCACGCGCTCAATCCGGGCCAGGCCATGACGCTCGTGGTGATTGCGTCCGTGTGGCAGCAGATCAGCTACAACTTTCTGTTCTTTTATGCGGGGCTACAGGCCATTCCGCAGTCGCTCTTCGAGGCCGCGGCCATCGACGGAGCGGGGCCGGTGCGGCGCTTCTTCGGCATTGCCTTGCCGCTGCTTTCGCCCACCAGTTTCTTTCTGCTCGTCGTGAACGTGGTCTATGCGCTGTTCGACACCTTCCCGGTGATCGATGCGGCAACTGGCGGCGGCCCGGGACAGGCGACGCGCACGCTCGTCTACAAGATTTTCGACGAAGGTTTTCGCGGGCTCGATATCGGCAGTTCGGGCGCGCAGTCCGTGGTGCTGATGCTGCTCGTCACGGCGCTCACGATCTTCCAGTTCCGCTTCATCGAACGGCGGGTCCAGTATTAAGGGTTGCTCACCAATGATCGAGAACCGCAAATACTTCAACCTCTTCTGTCACGCGATGCTGCTGCTCGGCGTGGCTGTCGTGGCGTTTCCCGTCTATGTCGCGTTCTGCGCGGCGACGATGAACGCGCAGCAGGTATTCTCGGTGCCGCTTTCGCTCGTGCCCAGCACGCATCTGCTCGCGAACGTGGCAACGATCTGGAACGTGGGCACGGGCAATGCCGCGAGCCCCTTTGGCAAGATGCTGCTCAACAGCGTCATCACGGCGCTGGTGATCTCGGTGGGCAAGATCGCCATCTCCATTATTTCCGCCTATGCGATCGTGTTTTTCCGCTTTCCATTCAGGCGCCTGTCGTTCTGGCTGATCTTCGTGACGCTCATGCTGCCCGTGGAAGTGCGCATCTTCCCCACGGTGCAGGTCGCGGCCACGCTCCATCTCACCAACACCTATGCGGGCCTCACGTTGCCGCTGATTGCCTCGGCCACCGCGACGTTTCTCTTTCGCCAGTTCTTCCTCACGCTGCCCAACGAATTGATCGAGGCGGCGCGCATCGACGGCGCGGGACCGCTGCGCTTCTTCTGGGACGTGGTCCTGCCGCTTTCGAAGACGAATATCGCATCGCTTTTCGTCATCACGTTTATTTACGGCTGGAATCAGTATCTGTGGCCGATCCTCATGTCGAGCACGGCGTCCATGACCACTTCGGTCGTCGGCATCAAAAGCATGATTGCGAGCGGCGATGCGGCCACGCAATGGCATCTCGTGATGTGCGCGACGATGATCGCGATGCTGCCGCCGCTGGTGGTGGTGCTCGCGATGCAGCGCTGGTTCGTGCGCGGGCTCGTGGACGTGGAGAAGTGACGCGTGACAGCGAGCGTAGCGTGCGGAATGCGAAACGACGAACGAAGCGGTAAAAGAGGCTGCAAATGAAGCAACGGACAAAACAGCGGGAGACGGCATGGCGGCATTGAGCATGCGGGGCGTGATGAAATCGTACGATGGGGCGCAGCGGGTGCTGCACGGCATCGACGTGGAGGTGGCGGACGGCGAATTCATGGTGCTGGTGGGGCCGTCCGGGTGCGGAAAGTCCACGCTGCTGCGCATGGTGGCGGGGCTCGAAAGCGTGACCTCGGGCGAGATTTCGATCGCCGGCAAAGTGGTCAACCGCATCGAGCCGAAGGACCGCGACATCGCGATGGTGTTTCAGAACTACGCGCTCTATCCGCATATGACGGTGGCGCGCAACATGGGCTACAGCCTCAAGTTGCAGGGGCTCGATCGGCGCGAGATCGACGCGCGCGTGGCGGCCGCCGCCGGGATCCTGGAGCTTGGCGCGCTGCTCGAGCGCAAGCCGCGCGAGCTTTCGGGCGGGCAGCGCCAGCGCGTGGCGATGGGGCGGGCCATCGTGCGCGAGCCCTCGGTGTTCCTCTTCGACGAACCGCTTTCGAATCTCGACGCGAAGCTGCGCGTGCAGATGCGTCTGGAGATTCAGCGGCTGCATGCGCGTCTGCGCACGACGAGCCTGTACGTCACGCACGACCAGATCGAGGCGATGACGCTCGCGCAACGCGTGATGGTGCTCAACGGCGGGCGCGCCGAGCAGATCGGCACGCCCAGCGAGGTCTATGACCGGCCCGCTTCGATGTTCGTGGCGAGCTTTATCGGCTCGCCGGCCATGAACCTGCTGCGCGGCCGCGTGAGCGCGGACGGCCGGCGCTTCGAAACGGCGGGCATGGGCCCGCAATTGCCCTTGCCGCTGGTGCAGCTTCCCGCTGGCTTGCGCGCGGTGCTGGAGCCGGGACGCGAATGCGTGCTGGGCGTGCGTCCCGAGCACATGCACGGCAATGGCGGCGCGCAGCCCGACGCGGGCGAGACCGCCACGCTCGAGGTCGAAACCTGCGAGCTGCTTGGCGCGGACAATCTTGCCCATGGCCGCTGGGGCGGCAACGATGTGGTCGTGCGCCTGCCGCACGAGATGCGCCCCGCGCGCGGCGAGCGCATTGCCGTGCGCCTGCCGCCGGCGCGCCTCCATTTCTTCGATCCCGCCGAGGGAACGCGCCTCGGCTGAGCCGCCAATGTCGTAACATGTCGCTTCGGGCTGGCTTGTAGAGCCGGCCCGCACCGCTGGGGTTACGCGCCGGTTTCGTATCGGAAAGCGCACGCGGTGCATCAGTTTCCTATCGGCAACAGACACCACCAGGCGACATGGCCGCATTCCTCACGCATCGTCCGCGCTCACCGCGCTCCGCAATCGCTCATGGCGACCACTGTGCTCATGCCGTCCGTGTGCCGCACGGAGGCCGCGTTTGAGCGCGCGCGAATTGCCCGCGGGGCTGATGCTCGTCCACGGCAACGAACCCGAGCGCCTGCGCGACCTGATTGTCCAATGGATCAACCAGCACCCCATTGCACCGCTCGAAAAGGAAATGTTGCTCGTGCAGAGCAACGGCATCGCGCAATGGCTCAAGCTCGCATTCGCCGCCGACCCCGAGGACGGCGGCTGCGGCATTGCAGCCGCGCTCGAAATGTCGCTGCCGTCGCGCTTCCTTTGGGCGGTCTACCGTGCCGTGCTGGGCGAGGACGCGGTGCCGCCCGTTTCGCCGTTCGACAAGTCGCGCCTCGTCTGGCGTCTCATGCGCATGTTGCCCGCGTTGCTCGATACGCCCGGCTACGAGCCACTCAAGCGCTTCATGGCGAACGACGAGGAGCAGCGCAAGTGCTTCCAGCTTGCACAGCGCGTGGCCGATCTGTTCGACCAATACCAGGTCTATCGCGCCGACTGGCTCGCCGCATGGGCCGCGCACGACGACGTGGTGATCGACGCGCGCAACAACCGCGTGCCGCTCGCCGACGACGCCCGCTGGCAGGCCGCGCTCTGGCGGGCGCTGCTTGCCGACGTGAGCGCCGGCGCGCCGCAAGGTAGCGCGGCGGCGCTCACGGGCCGCGCCGCCGTGCACGAGCTTTTCATGGCGCGTGCGCAGGCGTGGCAGGAGGGCGATGCGCGCCCGCGCGGGTTGCCGCGCCGCCTCGTCGTGTTCGGCATTTCGAGCCTGCCGCGCCAGTCGCTCGAAGTGCTCGCGGCGCTCGCGCGCTGGAGCCAGGTGCTGCTATGCGTGCACAACCCGTGCATGCATTACTGGGCCGACATCGTCGCCGACCAGGATCTGCTGCGCGCGCGGCACGCGCGCCAGCGCCGCCGTGCGGGCGCGCCCGCCGTGCTCGACGAGTCGCAACTGCATCTGCACGCGCAGCCCTTGCTGGCGGCATGGGGCAAGCAGGGGCGCGACTTCATCGGCTTGCTCGACGAATACGATAGCGATGAGGCGCGCGAGACCTATACGCCGCATTTCACGCGTATTGGTCAGCGCATCGATCTCTTCGACGGTGGCGACGCCGACACGCTGCTTCAGCAATTGCAGGACGACATTCGCGATCTGCGGCCCTTGCCCGAGACGCGCGAGCATTGGCCTGCCGTCGATCCGCAGGTGGACGAGTCGATCCGCTTCCATGTGGCGCACAGCGCCCAGCGCGAGGTGGAGATTCTGTACGACCGGCTGCTTGCGGCGTTCGCGGCGGACCCGGCTTTGCGGCCGCGCGATGTGATCGTCATGGTGCCCGATATCGAGGTCTACACGCCGCACATTCAGGCCGTGTTCGGCCTCGTCGAGAGCGACGACCCGCGCTATATCCCGTTCAGTATCGCGGACCGCGCGCAACGCGCGTTCGATCCGCTGATTGGCGCGCTGGAAATGCTGCTTTCGCTGCCGCACGCCCGCGTGACAGTGAGCGACGTGCTCGACCTGCTCGAAGTGCCTGCCGTGCGCGCGCGCTTTGACATCGACGCCGAGGACGTGCCCACGCTGCGCAACTGGATCGACGGCGCGAACATCCGCTGGGGCCTGCACGGCGGGCAGCGCGCGAGCCTGGGGCTGCCGCAAGGCGAAGAAAATGCCCCGAATAGCTGGGCTTTCGGGCTGCGGCGCATGCTGCTCGGCTACGCGGCGGGCGATCGCTCGGGCACGTGGCGCGGCATCGAGCCATATGCGGAAATCGGCGGGCTCGACGCCGCGTTGCTCGGGCCGCTCACGCGTCTTGTCGATGCGCTCGACCATGCATGGCGCACGCTGCGCGAGCCGGCCAGCGTGGACGTCTGGTGCGAGCGTTTGCGCACGTTGATGACCACATTCTTTGCCGCTGACGAAGGCGAGGATGCCTATACGCTCGAACGCCTCGCGAACGCACTGGACACGTGGCGCGAAGCATGTGGCGAGGCCGCGCTCACGGATGCGCTGCCGCTCGCGATCGTCGCGGAAAACTGGCTCGGGCAGCTCGACGGCGGCGGCCTGGCGCAGCGCTTTTTCGCGGGCGCGGTGACGTTCGCGACGCTCATGCCGATGCGGGCGATTCCGTTTCGCTACGTCTGCCTGCTCGGCATGAACGATGGCGACTACCCGCGCAGCCGCACGCCGCTCGATTTCGACCTCATGCGGCGCGACTATCGGCCAGGCGACCGCTCGCGGCGCGAAGACGACCGCTATCTGTTTCTCGAAGCGCTGCTTTCCGCGCGCGATCATCTGCATATTTCGTGGGTGGGCCGCAGCGTGACCGACAATACGCCGCGTCCGCCTTCGGTGCTCGTGGGCCAGTTGCGCGACCATCTGAAGGACGGCTGGCGGCTCGAGCACGATGAAGACGAAGCGCCTCGCGCCTCGCACACGCTGCTCGATGCGCTGACGATCGAACATCGTCTGCAGCCCTTCAGCCCCGACTATTTTCCCGCCGATCCGCATCACGCGACGCTCTATACCTACGCGCATGAATGGAGCCGTCCCGCGCCGCTGGCCGATGCTGCGCGAGCGGGTGCGCGATTGCCTGCTGCCGAGCGCGACGAGCCGCTTTCCGTGCGCGAACTGGGCGAGTTCCTGCGCGACCCGGTGCGCAGCTTCTTTCGCTTGCGCTTGCGCGTGGGGCTCGAAATGCAGGACGAGGCGAGCGAGAATCACGAGCCCTTCGAAGTGGATGCATTGCAGGCGTGGCAGTTGCAGGGCGAATTGATCCGCGCGCAGATGACGGCGATGGAGCGCGGCGACGCCGACCTCGATACGGTGGCGCGCGCACGGCTCGATCGCATGCACCGTAGCGGCGATCTGGCGGCGGGGGGCTTTGGCGAAGTCATCGGCGAAGAACTGCTCGCGCCGATGCAGGACCTGTTCGGCGCATATCGCAAGGCGCTCGCGCGCTGGCCCACGCTGCTCGCACGCCAATACGAAATTCGCCTCGATGCGCAGTTCGATGGCCGCGCACTGGCGATTGAGGACTGGATCGACGACGTGCGCGAAGGCGAGGGCGGCGCGCTGGGGCGCGTGATTCTCGATGCCGGCACGCTTGTTAAGGACAACAAATATCGGGGCGAGCGTCTCGTCGCGTATTGGGTCGCGCATATCGCCGCGCAACTCGCGGCGGGCGCGGTGACGACGGTGATCGTGAGCAAGGTGGGCGTGGCGGAATTCGCACCCGTCGCGCCCGAGGTCGCGCGCACGTGGCTGCTCGCGCTGCTCTCGGCCTGTGACGAAGGCGGGCGCAGGCCGTTGCCGCTTGCGGTGAAGACCGCCTTCGCATGGCTGCGCAAGCTGCCCGCCGATTTCGATCGTGCCAGCGCAACGGTGCCGGCCGAGGCGTGGGACGCCGCACGCACGGTGTATGAGGGCGCCGCGCGCATGCCCGGCGAGCGCGATACCAATCCCTATCTGCGCAGGGCGTTTCCCGATTTCGATGCGCTCGTGGAGAGCGATGAATTTGTTGCGCTAGCAACGTCATTGCTGCTGCCGGTGCAGCGCGCGCCGCTTGCGTCTTCGAAGCCCGAACGTGCTGCCTCGAACGTTGCCGATACCGCTGGAGAAACTGCATGACCTCGCGCATGACCCCGCCGGACGACATGATCGCCGACGTGCTGGAGCCGTTGCGCTTCCCGCTTTACGGCAGCCGCCTGATCGAAGCGAGCGCAGGCACCGGCAAGACGTTCACGATTGCGATGCTGTATGTGCGGCTCGTGCTTGGCCATGGCGGGCAGGGTGAACATGGCGGCGGGCATGACGAAGCCGTTGTTGCGCATGAAGGCATGCGCCCGCTGACGCCACCAGAGATTCTCGTGGTGACCTTCACGGACGCCGCCACGAAAGAGCTGCGCGAGCGCATTCGCGCGCGCCTGATCGAAGCGTCCGAGTATTTCCGCGCACAGCCCGACGATATTGCGCTGCGCTCGCCCGGCACCGATCTGCTGCACGACCTGCGGGAAGAGTACGCGCCCGAACAGTGGCCCGCTTGTGCGCGACGCCTGCAACTCGCCGCCGAGTGGATGGACGAGGCCGCCGTTTCGACGATCCACGGCTGGTGCAACCGCATGCTCAGCGAGCACGCGTTCGATAGCGACAGCCTCTTTTCGCAGACGCTGGAGACCGACCAGACCGAATTGCGCGCCGAGGTCGTGCGTGACTATTGGCGCACCTTCATGGCGCCGCTCGATGCGCAAAGCGCGGGAGAAGTGCGCGCCTGGTTCACCAGCCCCGATGACTTGCATGGCGCGATTCGCGGCTTGCTCGCGCACGCGGATCTGCTGCCCGAGGCGCCGGCACCCGAGGCGGCCTTGCTCGACGCCCGCTGTCGGGCGCAGGAAGCCCTCGAAGTGCTCAAGACGCCGTGGTGTGCCGGCATCGACGAAGCCCAGGCGCTGATCGCCGCGGCGCGCGAAAAGAAACAATTCGACGCGAAGAAGCTGAACACGCGGAACTGCGACAACTGGTTCGCGAAGTTGCGCGAATGGGCGAACGATCCGCTGAGCACGCATCCCGGCTTCAAGGACGATGCCGCGGTCTGGACGCGCCTCACGCCAGCCGGGCTCGCTGAAATCTGGAAGGACGGCGCGCCGCCGGCCCACGCCTGCTTCACCGCGATGGAGACATTGCGTGAGGCGCTCGCCGCGCGTCCCGAGGCGAAGCTGCCCATTCTGTGCCATGCGGCCCGTTGGGTTGCGCAGCGTTTCGAGCAGGAAGAGGCCCGCCGCTCGCAAATGGGCTTCGACGACTTGCTCACGCGTTTGCTAGCCGCGTTGAAGAAGCCGAACGGTCCGCGTCTTGCCGAGATCATCCGCAAGCAGTATCCGGTTGCGCTGATCGACGAGTTCCAGGACACCGATCCGGTCCAGTATCAGATCTTCGATTCCGTCTACGACATCGAAGCGAATCGCAGCGAGACGGCCATCGTTTTGATCGGCGATCCTAAGCAAGCGATTTATGCGTTTCGGGGCGCCGATATCTATACCTACCTGCGCGCGCGGCGTGCCTGCGCGGGGCGTCTCTATACGCTGAAGAAAAATTTCCGCTCCACGCGTGCGATGGTCGACGCGGTAAACCGTTGCTTCGAGGCAGCGGAGTCGCGTCCGGAAGGCAGCGGTGCGTTTTTGTTTCGCGGCGCGCAAGGCGAGACGAACGCATTGCCGTTCGTTGCCGCCGATGCGCATGGCCGTGCCGACGAACTGATCGCGGGCGACAGTGCGCTCGCGGCGCTCAATGTATGGTGGTTGCCCGCCGCGGAAGACGGCAAACCGTTGAGCAAGTCCGCGTATTTCGCGAGCATGGCTGCAAGCTGCGCGAGCGAAATGGTCCGCCTGCTCAATCTGGGTCAGACCCAGGCGGCGGGCTTCGAAGGCGAGCACGGATTGAAGCCCGTGCGGCCCTCGGACATGGCCGTGCTCGTAAACAATCGCGACGAGGCGCGTGCGATTCGCGAAGCGCTCGCGCAGCGTGGCGTGCGCAGCGTCTATCTGTCCGATCGCGATTCCGTGTATCAGACGCCGCAGGCCGAGGAGTTGCGCTACTGGCTGGGCGCCTGTGCGGAACCCGACGATGGCCGCCTCGTGCGCAGCGCGCTTGCAACGGCTTCGCTCGGCCTCGAGTGGAGCGAGCTCGATGCGCTCGGCCACGATGAGATCGCATGGGAGGCGCGCGTGCTGCAATTTCGCGGCTATCGCGAGGTGTGGCGCAAGAAGGGCGTGCTGCCGATGTTGCGGCGTTTGCTCAACGACTTCCACGTATCGCAGCGTCTGCTCGGGCAGAGCGCGGCCTCGGGGCTCAACGGCGAACGCGCGCTCACGAATCTGCTGCATCTGGCTGAATTGCTTCAGCAAGCGAGCACGCAGCTCGACGGCGAGCACGCGCTGATCCGCTATCTCGACGAGCAGCGCGAAGACGAAAGCGCTGGCGGCGGAGGCGATGCGCGCCAACTGCGCCTCGAAAGCGACGCGGGGCTCGTGCAGGTCGTGACGATTCACAAGTCGAAGGGCCTTGAATATCCGCTCGTGTTCTTGCCGTTCGCCTGCGCGCATCGTGCCGTGAAGGCCGACGATGTGCCATTCAAATGGCACGACGAAAACGGCGATCTGCATGTCACGCTCGAAGCGGACTCGCGCGTGCTCGAACAGGCCGACCGCGAGCGGCTTGGCGAGGACCTGCGCAAGCTGTATGTCGCGCTCACGCGCGCGCGTTACGCGACATGGATCGGCTATGCGCCCGTGCAAAGCGTGGAGGCGAGCGCGTTCGGCTATCTCGTGGGCGGCGGCGCGGCATTGCCGGCGGACCAGAGTGCGACGCTGCTCGAAACGTTGCGTGGTTCGTGCATGGACATTGCCGTGGCGCCAGCGCCGGAGCCTGGCCATGAAGTATTCGTCTTGCAGGGGCCGGGCGTGGCACGCGGGCGTGCCCGCACGTTCCCGCGCCGTGCGCGCGTGCCCTGGTGGATCGCGAGCTATTCGAGCCTGAAGACGGTGGAGGGCGCACAGGACGCCTACGCCGCGCACGCGGCGGAAGAGGCGCGCACGGCCCCCGATACGCGCGGCGAAGACGTGTTTCTCGAACTGCTGGGTGCCAGCGCGCCCATCGACGAAGACGATGTGCTCGCCATGGCCGAGGCCAACGCGGCCAACGTTATCGCGCCGGCGGATGCGCCGATGCACGGTTTCGAGCGTGGCGCCGATGCGGGCAGCTTCCTGCACGAGTTGATGGAGTGGGTAGCGAATGAGGGTTTTGCGGAGATCGCGCAAGACAAGGACACGGCGCGTTTGCGCGACATGATCGCGCGCCGCTGCAGCGTGCGCGGCTGGGATCGCTGGATCGATACGCTCACGCAGTGGATGCTGGCGTTCATCCAGATGCCATTGCATTTGCCCGCATTCGATGGCGAGGCGGTGCCGCCCGTCAAGCTCTCATCGCTCGACAAGCCTTCCTATATGGCCGAAATGGAGTTCTGGGTCGCGGTGCACAAGGTGGACACGCAGGAGCTCGATGCGCTCGTCACGGGGCTGACGCTCGACGGCGCGGCGCGCCCGCCGCTGGACGCGGCGCGGCTGAACGGCATGCTCAAAGGCTTCATTGACCTCGTGTTTATCCACGAAGGCCGCTATTACGTGGCCGACTACAAGTCGAACTGGCTCGGACCCGACGACGCTTCGTATACGGCGGCAAAGATGCGCTCGCAAATCCTCCATTCGCGCTATGAATTGCAATACGTGCTTTATTTGTTCGCGCTTCACCGCCTGCTCAAGTCGCGCTTGCCCGACTACGACTACGACCGCCACGTGGGCGGCGCGGTCTATATGTTCCTGCGCGGCGGCCACTCGCCGAGCCAGGGTTTGCATTGCGAGCGCCCGCCGCGCGAGCTGATCGAGCAACTCGACGCGTTGTTTTCGCATCACGGCGTGCTGGAGGATGCAGCATGACGAAGCGACGTACCACGGCGGCACGCGGGCCGAAGGACGGCATCGGCGTGACGGGGGATCTGTTCGAGCAGCTCGATGCCGCGCGGGACGAGGCAGCGAATGAGCCTGCGCAGGGCCTGAGCCTGCAGCAACCCGATATTGTTGCGTGTACAACGTCATGCGAATCGTCCACCCAGATGCTCGGCACGCTTGGCCGTTGGGTCGAGCGCGGCTGGCTGCGCACGCTCGACGGCGCCTTTGCCCGCTTTTTGCTGGACGAGGCGCCCGAAGCGCCACCGCTTCTGTTGCTGGCCGCGGCGCTCGCGAGCCATCAATTGGGACGGGGGCACGTGTGTCTCGATCTGCAGGCGACGCTCGACGATCCGGCGTTCGCGCTCTCCTTGCCGCCGGACGGCCCGCAGTTGCCCACCGACGAGCCGCCTTTGCCGCCCGCCGAAGTGCTGGCTGGCGTGACGCTCACGCAGTGGCTGCGCGCGCTCGACGTTCCCGACCTGATCGGGCGCGAGCAAGGCAACACGCCGCTCGTGCTGGTGGGTACGCGCCTCTATCTGCGGCGCTACTGGCAATACGAGCAGGACGTGCGCGCGGGCATCGAGGCGCGGCTCGCGCAGGGCGCACGACTCGAAGTCGATTTGCCGGCGGCGCACGCGCGCGCGGCGCTCGACGCGCTGTTTGCGCCGCGCCTTTCCGATGCGAAAGGCGCGGACTGGCAGAAGCTCGCTTGTGCGCTCGCGGCGCGCAGCGCCTTTAGCATCATCACGGGCGGCCCCGGCACCGGCAAAACGACCACGGTCGTGAAGCTGCTCGCGCTACTGCAGACGCTTGCGCTCGGCCGGGCGGCAGCGGGCGGGCGGCCGCTGCGGATCCGCCTCGCGGCGCCCACGGGCAAGGCGGCGGCGCGCCTGAACGAGTCGATCGCCGGCGCCGTCGCGCGGCTGCCGTTCGACGCGCTCGCGCAGCAAGTGGACGCCGCCGTGCTGCGTAACGCGATCCCCACCGTGGTGTCCACCTTGCACCGTGTGCTGGGCACGCGGCCGGGCAGCCGGCGCTTTCGCCACGATGCGGACAATCCGCTGCCCGTCGACGTGCTCGTGATCGACGAGGCCTCCATGGTCGATCTCGAGATGATGGCGGCCGTGCTCGATGCCTTGCCGCCCACGGCGCGTCTCGTCCTGCTCGGCGACAAGGATCAATTGGCCTCCGTCGAGGCCGGCGCGGTGCTGGGCGAACTCTGCAACCGCGCGCGCGAAGGCCACTACACGGAAGCGTCGCGCACCTGGCTCGAAGCCGCGACGGGCGAGCGGATCGACGCCGCGATGCTCGATGCGCGCGGTACGGCGCTCGATCAGGCCGTGGCCATGCTGCGCGAGAGCCATCGTTTCGCATCGGAAAGCGGGATCGGCGCGCTCGCCGATCTCGTCAATGTGGGCGATGCCACGGGCGTGGCGAAAATCTGGCGACACGGCTACGCGGATCTTGCCCGGCTTATCTGCCCCGCGCAGGACGATGCACCGCTGCGCGCGCTGATCGTCGACGGCGTGGTGAGCGAAGCGCTTGATGAACGTGACGTGCGCGAAGTGCACGGCGGGCACGACGGGCACGACGGGCACGATGTGCCTGAAGGTGCCGCACAGCGGCGCGGCTATCGGCACTATCTGGTCACGATGCGCGCGTTGCGTCCCACGCCGGGGGCGTCGCCCGAGGCGCTGTCCGAATGGGCGGCCGCGGTGTTGAAGGCGCATACCGAGTTCCAGCTACTGTGCGCATTGCGGCGCGGGGCATGGGGCGTGGACGGGCTCAACCGGCGCGTTGCGCGGATTCTGCAGGAAGAGGGGCTGATCGAGCCGCTTGGCGACTGGTATGCAGGCCGGCCGGTGCTCGTCACGCATAACGACTACGAACTTGGCTTGATGAACGGCGATATTGGTATCGCGCTCGATTTGCCGGTGGAGGCGGGCGCTCCTCCGGTGCTGCGCGTGGCATTTCCGGCCGGCGATGGTACGGGTGGCGTGAAATGGGTGTCGCCGAGCCGTCTACAGGGTGTCGAGACGGTATTTGCGCTCACCGTCCACAAGTCCCAGGGCTCGGAGTTCACGCACGCTGCACTCGTGCTGCCCGATACCTACAGTCCGATCCTTACGCGAGAGCTCGTCTATACCGGCATCACGCGGGCAAGCGCGTTTCTCACGCTAGCGCTTCCCGAAGGACGTTCGGTGCTCGACCGCGCGGTTCAGGCGAAGGTCCAGCGTGCGAGTGGCTTGATGGCAGGTCTTGCGCACGACGCTGCGGCTGCATGAGGCCAGCGGCCGGGCGCGAGTTTCATATCCGATAAAGAGAAAACAAGTCGGGCCACGCAGACGAGATAGTCCGCGTAGCCCGGCCGTTCCAATCGGAAATCGAGAAAATAACCGACGCGCCGTTAAACGATCGTCAGCGTGACGTCGATGTTGTTGCGCGTGGCGTTCGAGTACGGGCACACGATATGGGCCTTGTCGACGAGTGCCTGAGCCGCCGCGCGGTCCATGCCGGGCAGGGAGATGCGCAGTTCGACTTCGATGCCGAAACCATTGGGGATCGCGCCGATGCCCACGCGGCCATTGATGGAAACGTCGGCCGGAATGGCGATCTTGTCGCGCGCGGCAACGAACTTCATCGCGCCGATGAAGCAGGCGCTATAACCGGCCGCGAACAGTTGTTCCGGGTTGGCGCCGTCGCCGCCCGCGCCGCCCAGTTCGCGCGGCGTGGTGAGCTTGAAATCGAGGTTGCTTTCGGGCACCACGGCGCGGCCGTCGCGGCCGCCGGTTGCGGTTGCGTCGGCGGTATAGAGCACTTTTTCGATCGACATGACTGACTCTCCAGTGTGAGCTATGCAGCAAGTTGAACTGCGGGTGTGAATCTGGTCAGCAAATTCTATCTATTAAGAGGTAGATAAATGATGCCGTAAAAAGGCGGCAAGCCGCCTTCGTTCAAATCTTTCCGATCGCCTCATCGATTCCTGTCAGGGAACGGCTTTCCACATGGCTTCAACGTCTTCGAGCCGCGCCTTGGTATGAAACAGCCGGCTCGCCAGCACGCTGCCCTGTAACGCCGCGAACAATGTGCGCGCCGCGCTTTCGGGCTTGCCTCGTGCCACCAGTGTGCCTTCCTTGACACCTTGGGCCAGCACTTTCGCTAGCCACGATTCGTTGGCACGGAAGAACGCTTGCACCGCCTCACGCACCGCCTCGGGCAGCGTCCCGATGTCGGCGGCCAGCATGCCGCACAGGCAGATCTGGTTGCCGTCGCCGAGTGTCTTGCCGAACAACCGCGTGTACCTCGCGAGCTTTTCGCTCGCGGGCAGCGCCGGGTCCACCGCCTGCAGGGCGTGCATGACTTCGCCGCTGTACTGATTCACGGCTTCGAGCACGAGGTCGTCTTTCGACGGGAAGTAATAGTGGATGCTCGACGTTTTCACGCCCACGAGTTCCGAAAGGTCGCGATAGCTGAAACCGTTGTAGCCGCGCAGCATCATCAACGTGATGGCGTGGTCTAGCACCTGCTCGCGTACTGTCAACTTCGTTTCCATGGATTGCAATTTATCTACTGGTAGGTAGATTGTCAAGTGCGGAAACGAAAATTAGTTTCCTTTGCTCAACGCCGCGAGCCATGCATCGAGCAAGTGCATCGAGTCGTCGATCCTTCAGGCAGGGGCGGTGCATTGCGCCGCCCCGAGCGCCAGGCGTGTTTCAGAGTCCCCGCCGGCCCGCGCTGAGAATCAGCCGCAATCCGAGCGCCGCGATCGCTCCCGCGGCAATGCGGTCGATCCAGCGCTTCGCGCGCAGGTAGAGGTCGCGCGGGCGCTGGCTCGAAAAGCAGAGCGCGACCACGGTGTACCAGCCGGTTTCGATCGCGAACACGAGCGGCGGCAGCGCGAAATAGCACCAGAGCGGCGGATGCTGCGGGAGCAGTGCCACGAAGATGCTGCCGTAAGCCACCGCCGTCTTTGGGTTGCTCAACTGGGTCGTCAGGCCGGTCCAGAACGACTTGCCCGGACGAGCGCCGTGCACCTCGCTCTTGCTCATCGTCACCGGCTGACCGGCGCCGCACCAGATGCGCGAGGCGATGTAGAGGAGATAAAGGCCGCCCGCGATCTTGAGTCCGGCATAGAGCCACGCGACGGTGGAGAGGAGCGTATAAAGCCCCGCGAGCGCAATGCCCGCAAAGCAGATCGCGCCGATGCCCATGCCGAAAGCCGTGGCGACGCCGTCGCGGCGCGACAGGCCGATCGCGTTGCGCGCGACCATCACGAAACTGGGTCCGGGGCTCATGGCCCCGAGCAGCACGGCGGCGAGAATACTGAGGACGGCGGTGGTGGGTGACATGGCGGGACCGGTTGCGCGAGGAACAAGTTTTCAACACTAGCATGCGCACAGGCAGCCCGCACGGGCCAGTTGGAAGGGCTGGAGCGCAAAAAGTGTGCAAAAGCGCGCGAAGGGGTTATAGCGGAGTTATAGCGGCCCGGAGTTTCCGAAACAGGTCGAAATGCCGGTTTGGTCTCGGATCGGAAACATGTGGAAGAAAGCGCGCGAAAGTTCGTGCCGCTCTTCAGGCGCCACGTGCCTGGCGATCCCGCTTGGCGTCGCGCTCCCGGCTCCAGTGCTCGAGCAGCACCCGCGTTTGCTCGCCAATGTTGGTCTTGAGGAATTCGGCTTTTGCCGCGTCGATATCCTTCCAGTCGAGCATCGTGAGCGTCGAACGGCGCGCGACATAGAAGAGCAGAAACTGCCCATAGAGGCTGAACATGCGCACGATGGTGAGCGGATCGTCGGCGCTCAGGCCGGTAATGCGGGCCAGCAGCGCCGAGTTCACTTCATTCAATGGCATGCGCACGCGCTCACGCAATACCTCGGTGCCGATTTCGGGCTCGCCGCCGCCTTGCTCGCGCGCGAAAAAGAGCCGCTGGTCCGGCTCGCAGTGCTTCACGAACGTGCGGTCGGCCACCGTGCGCTGAATGTCGAGAAACGCTTCGATCAGCACGGCGGTGTCGGCGTCTTGCGCGAGCGCTGCGCGGGCGCGCAGTACGGCGGGCTCGAAGGCTTGCCACGATGCGTCGGCGAGCGATTCGGCGCACGCGCGGTAGAGCCCTTCCTTGTTCTCGAAGTAGTACTGCAACGCAGGCGCGTTGACGCCGGCTCGCGCGGCGATGTCGCGCGTCGAGGCGCCCTCGAAGCCATGCTGTCCGAACAGACTGATGGCGGCTTCGATGATCTTGCGGCGCGTTTCGTCGCCGCGCGCATAGCCGCCCGCCGTTGGGCGGCGCAGTCGTTTCGGTTCGTTCATGAGCATCCGGTTTGCCTCGTGATTTTCGAAAATATATCACTTGACACATTTTTTCCGAATGGAATAATTTTGCCACCTGGAATAATTTCGATCATTTGGAGTTGGGCAAACATGTCTACGACTGCGGGGGCATCCGGGCGCGAAGCGTCGGGCGGTGCCGTTTCGGCTGAAAAGCGCGGCACGAAGCGCATCGTGCTGGCGGGTCTCGGACTCGTGGCGTTCGCCGCCGCGGCGGTATGGGGCGGGCACTGGTGGCTGGTCGGCCGCTTCATCGAGAGTACCGACGACGCTTATCTGAAAGCCGACAGCGTGACGATCGCGCCGAAGGTGAGCGGCTATATCACGGACGTCTACGTGGCCGATAACCAGACGGTCATGGCCGGCGATCCGCTCGTGAAACTCGATGCACGCCAGTATCAGGTCGCGCTCGATCAGGCGAACGCGACTGTCGACGCGCGCAACGCGGACATCCAGCACGCCGAGGCGCAGCTCGTGCAGCAGCATGCCAACATCGCCCAGACGCAGGCGCAGCAGGAAGTGGCTCGCGTGAGCCTGCGCCACGCGCAGGATGAAGTCGCGCGTTATGCGCCGCTCACGGCGACGGGCGCGGAAACCGCCGAACGTCTCGCGGGACTCAAGAGCCAGCGCGATCAGGCCCAGGCCACACTGGCCGCCGACACCGCCGCCGTGGAAGCGGCGCGCTCGCAGATTGCCGCGCTCACCGCCCAGCTCGCGCAGGCGCGCGCGCAACTCGAGGCGGCGCGCGCCAACGCTGCGAAGTCGCAACTCGATCTGGACAACACCGTGGTGAGGAGCGCGCTGCCGGGCCGCGTGGGCGACCGCACGGTGCGGGTGGGCCAGTACGTGCAGCCCGGTACGCGCATGCTGACCGTGGTGCCCGTGCAGAAAACCTACCTCACGGCGAATTTCAAGGAAACGCAAATTGGCCGCATGCGCGTGGGCCAACCCGTCGAGATGCATGTCGACGCGCTGCCGGGCCATACGCTGCACGGCGTGGTGGACAGCTTTTCGCCGGGCACGGGTGCGCAATTCGCGCTGCTGCCGCCCGAGAACGCCACCGGCAACTTCACGAAGATCGTGCAGCGTGTGCCGGTGCGCATCCGCATCGATACCGGTCCCGAAACGCGTGGCGTGCTGCTGCCGGGCATGTCGGTGACCGTGGACGTCGATACGCGTTCCGCTCGCGAGGACGACCGCCGCATCGACGCCGAGAACCATCGTGGGTGAAAACGCCCATGCACAAACGGGTGCCGCGCATGCGCACGGCGAGCGCGCGAGCGTAGCCGACTGGATCGCGGTGGCGGCCGGCGCGCTGGGCGCGCTGATGGCGACGCTCGACATCTCCATCACGAACTCGGCGCTGCCGCAGATTCAAGGCGAGATTGGCGCGACCGGCACCGAGGGCACGTGGATCTCCACGGGCTATCTGATGTCCGAGATTGTGATGATTCCGCTTGCTGCATGGCTCACGCGCGTCTTCGGACTACGAAATTTTCTGCTCGTCAACGCCGCGCTTTTTATCGGCTTTTCGATGATGTGCGGCTGGTCGAACTCGCTGGGTCTGATGATCGCCGGGCGCATCGGCCAAGGCTTCACGGGCGGCGCAATGATTCCCATCGGCCAGACCATCATCCGCACGCGCCTGCCGCTCTCGCAGTTGCCAATCGGCATGACGGTGTTCGGCCTCATCGTGCTGCTCGGTCCGCTGCTCGGTCCGGTCGTGGGCGGATGGCTCGCGGAGAACATCAGCTGGAGCTGGTGCTTCTTTATCAACCTGCCCGTGTGTGTTGCGCTCATCACGCTGCTGATCGTCGGCCTCGAGCCCGATCGTCCGCATTGGGAAGCTTTTTTCAAGGCCGACTGGCTGGGCATCGTCGGGCTGGCCGTTGGCCTGAGCTCGCTTACCGTCGTGCTCGAAGAGGGCCAGCGCGAGCGCTGGTTCGAGTCGAACATGATCGTCACGCTCACGTGGGTGACGATCGCGGGCATGGCGCTCATCGCGCTGTCGCAGTTCACGGCGAAAAAACCGATCCTGCGTCTTTCGCTCATGCGCAATCCGCGTTATGCAAGCGTGATCGTGATTGTGTTCGCGGTGGGGGCGGGGCTCTACGGCATTTCATATTTGTTGCCGCAGTTCCTGAGCCTGGTCGCGGGCTATAACGCGGAGCAGTCGGGCGCGATCATGCTGCTTTCGGGGCTGCCCGCGTTCGCCATGATGCCGGTGCTGCCGCGCCTGCTCGGCCGGGTGGATTTTCGCGTGCTCGTGGTGAGCGGGCTGTTGCTGTTCACGCTAAGTTGCATGCTCGATATTTCGCTCACGGCTCAGAGCGTGGGCCACGATTTCGTCTGGTCGCAACTCGTGCGCGGCACGGCCCAGATGCTGGCGATGATGCCGCTCAATCAGGCTTCGATGGCCGCGGTGGCACGCGAGGATTCCGGCGACGCAGCCGGGCTCTATAACATGGCGCGCAATCTGGGCGGGTCGGTGGGGCTCGCGATCATCGGCACGCTCATCGACCGCCGCGAGACCTTCCACACGGCGGTGCTGCGCGAGTCGATCAGCGCCAACTCGCTGATCGGGCAGGAGCGCGTGGCGGCGGGCGCGGCAGGCTGGTTCTCGCAAACGGGCGACATGGCTTACTCGCAGATGCGCTCGCTTGGTCAGATTGCCATGCAGATCCAGCAGCAAGCGCTGGTTATCACGTTCTCCGAAACATTCTGGGTGCTCGGCATCGCGCTGGCGGCATGCGTGCCGCTTGCACTCCTGCTCAAGAAACCGCAGCCCGGCGTGAATACGCCGTCCGCCGGCCACTGACGCTTCGACTTCTGACTCATGATGGCAACTCGTTCTTCGCGATCCGCAATCGCACCGCTCACCGTGCTCACGGCGCTTGCCGCCGCCTGCACGCTCGCGGCCTGCACCGTGGGCCCCGACTATCGCGGCGCACCGGCGGTCGCGCCGGAGGCGGCCAGCGCCGCAACCTTCGTTCGTACACCTGCGCAAGGCGTGACGCCCGGGCGTGCGCCGAGCGAATGGTGGCTTTCGTTCGGCGACCCGCAGTTGAATGCGCTGATTACCGCCGCCTTCGCGCACAACCCCGATCTGCGGGCCGCCCAGGCGCGGCTGCGCCAATCGCGCGCGCAGTTGCAGCAGCAGCGCGCCGCCGAGATGCCCAAGGTTTCGGCCAGCGCCGCCGCGCCGCGCATGCGCGAGCCCAATCTCGCCGCGTTCTCGCAGCAGCCGGGCAGTTCCGGGGCGGGGCGCGGCCCGCTACAGTTCTATACGGCGGGTTTCGACGCATCGTGGGAGATCGACCTGTTCGGCGGCACGCGCCGCGCAGTCGAGGCAGCGAGCGATGAAGCCGATGCCGTTGAGGCCGATCTCGCCGATGCACAGGTGTCGCTCGCCGCCGAAGTGGCCCAGGCCTACATCGATCTGCGCGACGAGCAGCAACGTTTCGCGATTGCGCAACGCAATGCCGGGTTGCAGCAGCAGATGCTGACCTTGACCGAGCAGCGGCGCGCGGGCGGGACTGCGGCGGACGTGGATGTCGAGCGCTTGACGACGCAGGTCGAGACCACGCGCTCGACGCTCGCGCCGCTCGCGGCACAGGTGGACATGTCGCTCGATCAACTGGCGGTGCTCACCGGCAAGGCGCCCGGTGCGCTCGATGCCGAACTGGCCGCGCCCCGCGCGCTGCCTTCGTTGCCTGCTTCGGTGCCGCTGAGCGATCCCGCAACGATGCTCGCGCAGCGGCCCGACATCCGCGCGGCCGAGCGCCGGTTTGCGTCGAGCAATGCGCAGATCGGCGAACACGTGGCCGACTTTTTGCCCAAGCTCACGCTGTTCGGCGACCTGGGCTTCACGGCGGCGAACCCGGGCCATCTGATGCGCAAGAACAATTTCAGTTGGGTCGGGGTGCCGTATTTGCAGTGGAACGTGTTCGACTTCGGCCGTACGCTTGGCGCCGTGCATGGCGCCGAGGCCGCGCGCGACGAGGCCGGGGCGCGCTACGAAAAGGCGGTGCTCGCGGCGCTGCAGGATGCGAACGGCGCGCTGTCGCGCTATGGCTACCAGCGCGAGCATCTGGTGACGCTGGAAAAGGTACAGGATTCGGCGCAACGTTCGGCGACGCTGATGCGCCAGCGTTATCGCGCGGGGGCGTCGAGTCTCGTCGACCTGCTAGATACGCAGCGCGCCGAATCCCTCGCGCAGCAAGACGTGGTGGCGGGGCAGGCGCAACTGCTCAAGGACTTTGTTTCGCTTCAGAAAAGCCTGGGGCTCGGCTGGCGCAGCGCCGCAAGTTGAGCGCGGCGGCGCCTGCGCGCCATCGGATGGCTAACCGCGCGCCATGCTGGCGAACACGCCGTCGCGGCGAATGAGCGCGTGAAAGAGCGCCGCCGCCAGATGCACCAGGATGGTGGCGAACAGCGTCACCCCTAGCCACGTATGCGCTGCACGCAGCCACGCATAGAGCACGACGTTGTGCGGTGCGATCGGTGGCAAGTGCACGCCGCCGGCCAATACGATGGGGTAGCCGCCCGCCGAGAGCATCGACCAGCCAATCAACGGCATGGCAATCATGAGCAGATAGAGCATGAGGTGCGAGCCGTGCGCGGCGACGCGCTGCCAGCCCGGCATATCGGCGGGCAGCGGCGGCGCGCCGTTCAGGAGGCGTACCGTGACGCGCACGATCACGAGCGCGAGCAGCGTAATGCCGAGCGGCCGATGCAAGGCGAGCAGGGTGTTGTGCAGCCATGAGACGGTCGAAACCATGCCCACGCCCACGAACAGCATGGTGATGATCAGGACTGCCATGGACCAGTGCAATAGCCGGGCGAGGATGCTGAAGTGAGAGCGAGGAGATGTCATGGTTGCGCCTTTCCCAGTGAAGGTGCGGCTTCTTCGCGCGTGCGGCGGTTGAACGAGACCGAATAGGCAGCGGAGCGCGCGGCGAGCAGCGGGTCGTCGGAGGGCTTCAGGCCATTGGGCAGGATGGTCGGATCGTAGTTGACGTCGCGGCACGCGCCTTCGCGTTGCGGCGTCGCCCGCCGAAGCACGAGCGTGCCCGCGTCGATCTGCTCGCGACCGGCCGGCCATTGCCGCGTGGCATCGTTTGTGGGGTCGCCGGGTGCGGCCACCGTCAGCACGAGGCGCCAGCGCAACGGACCTTGCGCGAGCCGCGCATCGAGGTCGTCGGCGAGGAAATTCGGGTCGGCCTTCTGCGCAGCCGTTGGTGGCTCGGGCGGCGTTTGCGGGGCCGCTTGTGGATCCGCTTGTGGGTCCGCTCGTGGATCCATCTGCCAGCGCACCGCATGCATGTTGCCGTCCGCATCGGTGGCCATGAAGGCGTTGATGCTGTAAAACGCCGTGCTCGCGAAACTGGAAGTAGGGGGATGCGCCTTGGTCCATTGACGGAATGGTGCGGTTTCCGGATTGGCGCGGTAGAACGCGTCGAGCTTTGCGGGATCGGGCTTGCCGGTTGCGGGTTCGGGTTTCGACGCAACGAGCTGCTGGTAGAACTGCCTTGGGGTGCGAACCGCAAATATGGGCGTGGAATTCATGCCGGTGCGCCACTGCTCGCCGTCTTTCAGTTGAAACAGCAGCGCCATGCTGCGCACGGGCGCGCCGGCGTCGGGCGCGGCTGGCTTACTGCCGGGAATCGCAAAGCGACCGATCACGGGTGTATTGCCCGGCGCGAATACGGCGGCACGTGAGACGTGTGCTCCGTTGCCATTGCTCTCGAACTCGCCTTCCACGCAAAGTCCCTTGGCGTGATTGCGCCGGTAGCCGGTATGCACGCCATAGTTCGATTCGAATGTGTTAACGATATACGGGGCGTTCAAGCGCCGGGGCGTAATCCAGCCGGCGGTCCACACAAAGGCGGCGCCGGCGCAGGCGACGACTGCCGCAATGGCCGCAAGACGGCATGGAACGCAGATGGCAGTGCGACTCATGGCTCGCCTCCCAATTGCACGCGTTCGTGCGGATTGGGACGAGCAATCGAAAACGCCGCGCGTTGAGGCGAACGCAATGAGCGTATAGGTGTGCGAAGGGGCATGATCGGTTCTTCCTGTATAAAGCCGTTGGGGGCTGTTATAAAAGCCAACAGGCGAGCAGGCGATCTATTCCGTGCGCAAATTGCGTGCGTGCGATTGGGCGGGTGTAAGGCGGTGGAAAGCTGTCAGGAATGGATGGATGCCGCGCGTCCGGGGCGCCGTTCGCCGGCTGGGTGAGCGTGGCCCGCGCGGCGTTCAGGTTCGTTGCGGGCGCACCGAAAATTCATGCGTCGAGTACGCAGGGCGCGGAACAAGCGCGCCGCGCGCGAAAAACTCCACGCGCGGCGCGTTTTCCGATCAACGATGCTCGGTGACGAACTTTGTCACGAGATACGCTTCCATCGCCTCGGTGCCACCTTCGGAGCCATAGCCCGAATCCTTCACGCCGCCGAACGGCACCTCGGGCAGGGCGAGGCCGTGGTGGTTGATGGACAGCATGCCCGTTTCGATGTCTTCCGAAAGCGCCGCCGAAGTCGCGGCCGAGCGCGTATAGGCATACGCGGCGAGGCCATAAGGCAGACGGTTCGCTTCGGCCACCGCGTCTTCGTAGCGCGAGAAGCGCGTAATGGGCGCGAGCGGGCCGAACGGCTCTTCGTTCATGATGCGCGCGGTGAGCGGCACATCGGTCAACACGGTGGGCGCGAAGAAGTAGCCTTCGCGGCCCACGCGCTCGCCGCCGGTCAGCACCTTCGCGCCGTGCTCGCGCGCGTCGGCCACGAGGCGCTCCATCGCAGCGAGGCGGCGGTCGTTCGCGAGCGGGCCCATCTGCACGCCTTCGGTCAGGCCGTTGCCCACCTTGATCGCCTGGGTGGCCGCAACGAAGTGTTCGACGAACTCGTCGTAGGCGGCGTCTTCAACCATGAAGCGCGTGGGCGAAATGCACACCTGGCCCGCGTTGCGGAACTTCGCGCCGGCGAGCAGCCTGGCGGCGCGCGCGATATCCGCGTCAGCGAACACGATGGCGGGCGCGTGACCGCCGAGCTCCATCGTCGCACGCTTCATGTGTTCGCCGGCCTTCGAGGCCAGCAGCTTGCCCACTGGCGTCGAGCCCGTGAACGAGATCTTGCGGATGGCCGGATGCGCGATCAGATACGACGACACTTCCGAAGGCACGCCGAACACGAGGTTGAGCGCACCTTGGGGCAGGCCCGCGTCGATAAACACTTGAACGAGCGCCGCGCAGCTCGCGGGCGTTTCCTCGGGGCCCTTGAGCACCACGGTGCAGCCCGACGCGAGCGCGGCGGAAACCTTGCGCACGGCCTGATTGAGCGGGAAGTTCCAGGGCGTGAAGCAGGCGACCGGGCCCACCGGCTCGCGCGTGACGATCTGGCGGACCGCGTCCGTGCGCGAGGGCACCACGCGGCCATAGGTACGGCGGCCTTCTTCGGCGAACCAGTCGATGACGTCGGCGCCCGCAAGCGTTTCGGCCTTCGCTTCGCCAAGCGGCTTGCCTTGCTCGCGCGTCATGATCGCGGCGATCTCGCCGGCGCGCTCGCGCAAGATGTCCGCGGCGCGGCGCATCAGCTTGCTGCGCTCGAGCGGCGAGACCTTGCGCCATGCGCTGAAGGCACGCGCAGCGGCCACGGCGGCGTCCGAGAGGTCCTGCTCGCTGGCGAGGCTCAGGCGCCCGATCTCGGCTTCGGTGGCGGGATCGATCACGGCAATCGTCTTCGCGCCGGCGCGCCAGGCGCCATCGACGTAAATCTGGGTATCCGGATAAGGCTTCACGCTGGAACTCATGATGGGACGATCCTCTTCAACGGTGCAACGGTGGGGAAGCGGGGCGCCGCGCGCGGCAACGCGGGAGGCGCCGCGGTCGGAGAGCTGCCTGAAAGCGCTGCCTGAAAGCGCGAAAGCTGCCTATTTTGCCACCGCTTCGCGCGTTTTGCAGACGAGCCACAGGCGTTGTCCGTCGCCATGAGGCGCACGGTACGGGTGTGGCGCAATCCGGTGCTTGCGCGGCTTCATCGGAATGGATCGGCACGTTTGCGGTGCGCGCCTGGCGCCGACACGCTGTCGCCATGGCAGCACGCAGCAAGCGAGATAGTTGCCAGCACAACGGATGTCGCTATGGCCCATGACCGAAGCCGGCGCAAGGCTTGCGCTTGCCGATCGACCTCGGCACTCGTGGATGGCGCTCAGGCGAGCGTCTTGCTGGCCGGTGCGTCTGCCCCAATTCTGTTAGGATGCGCGGTCTCGTTCGTCCCGCCCCCGGCGTTTTGCCGATGCCGCTCTCGTCTGAAGCGGCAGTCAACCGTACCGTCCCATGGAAACCGCCCGTTCCGGCCCCAGCCGGCTTTCCTCGTTGCGCAGCGAATTGCTCGCCGGCCTCACTTCATCGTTCGCGCTCGTGCCCGAGTGCATCGCCTTCGCGCTCGTCGCGCATCTGAATCCGTTGATGGGCCTCTATGGCGCATTCTTCATCTGCACGATCACGGCGCTGTTCGGCGGCCGGCCCGGCATGATCAGCGGCGCGGCGGGCTCCATGGCCGTCGTGATCGTGGCGCTCGTGGTGCAGCACGGTCCGCAATACCTGTTCGCCACCGTCATACTCGGCGGTGTGCTGATGTTGCTGTTCGGCGCGCTCAAGCTCGGCAAGCTGATTCGCATGGTGCCGCACCCGGTGATGCTCGGCTTCGTGAACGGCCTCGCGATCATCATCGCGCGTGCGCAGCTCGAGCATTTCAAGGCGCCCGGCGCGCATGGCATGGAATGGATGCACGGCGCGGCATTGTGGCTGATGGGTGGGCTCGTCGCGCTCACGATGGCGATCGTGTTCGTCGTGCCGCGTCTCACCCGGTCCGTGCCGCCCGCGCTGGTCGCCATCGTGGGCGTGGGCGCGGCGGCGGCGCTTCTGCATTTGCCCGCGCGCACGCTCGGCGACATGGCGCACATCGCGGGCGGCCTGCCCGTCTTCAGCATGCCGTCCGTGCCGATGAACATGGACACGCTGCGCATCGTGCTTCCGTATGCCGTGCTGATGTCGCTCGTGGGCCTGCTGGAGACGCTGCTCACGCTCAATCTCACCGACGACGTGACCGGCACGCGCGGCCAGCCCAACCGCGAATGCGTGGCGCTGGGCGCGGCTAACGTGGCGGCGGGAATGTTCGGCGCGATGGGCGGCTGCGCGATGATCGGCCAGACCGTCATCAATCTGGGCTCGGGCGGGCGCTCGCGCGTTTCGGGCGTGACGAGCGGCGTCATGATCCTGCTGTTCATCCTGTGCCTCTCGCCGCTGATCGAGCGCATTCCGCTCGCGGCGCTGGTGGGCGTGATGTTCATCGTCGCGGGGCAGACCTTCGCGTGGGGCTCGCTGCGCGTGCTGCACAAGGTGCCGCGCAACGACGCGGTGGTGATCGTCGCCGTGACGGTCATTACCGTCTGCACCGATCTGGCGACGGCCGTGCTTTGCGGCATCGTCATCGCTTCGCTGAATTTCGCGTGGCAGCACGCGCGCGAGTTCCGTTGCGAGACGCGCGACGAAGCCTCGGGCGAGCGCGTCTATGTTCCGCGCGGCACGCTGTTCTTCGCCTCGGCGGCGCATTTCCAGATGCTCTTCGATCCGGCACGCGACCCGGCACAGGTGCGGCTCGACTGCGCGCATCTGCAGGTGGCCGACCACTCCGCGATTGCCGCGCTGGAGGCGGTGCAGGCGCGCTATGAACGCACCGGAAAACATCTCGTGTTGGCGAATCTCTCGCCGCGTTGCAAGGGATTGCTGGCGCGCGCGCAGGTTGAGGTGCGGCTCGGCGAGGTGCGCGTGTAGTCGGGTAAAGCCGGGCCGCAAGGTCACCAAGGTCACCAAGGTCGAGAAAAGGCCTGATTTCAGAAAATTAGCCAATCGCCACAAAAAAACGCTTGCAAATGCTAGGGGAAAACCCTAGAATTGATTTGTCTCCTCCATGTCTCCTCCGATATGGATTCAGCCCGCCCCTCCAGGCGGGCTTTTTTCTTTTCCGGCGCCGCAAAATGCTATGGCGCGCGGCCGCGGCTGGACCTGTCCCTATCTGCTTGCCGCCGGGCATCGAGAGTAAAATTGCCTGATCAGCGCCCCGGCCGGGACGCTCTGAAGCGCACAACGCTCAACGCCCGATGAAACCGTCTCCCACGGAAGACCAGAAGGAAGACCAGAAGAAGCGCAAGCAGCCGCCCACCTGGCTGCTCAACACGCTGACCGCCCTCGTGGGCGTGCTCACGCTCGCGCTAGGCGTGGGTTGGCTGATCCGCAGCTGGGTCGTCGACCGGGAGATGCCTTATTTCGCGATCCCGCTCGTGCTTTGCGTGCCGGTGATCGCTGCGGTGGCGTTTCGCAATATCTGGGACTGAAGCCGGGGCCGGCGCATCCACGTCCGCTCGGGTGCGAATTCCGGGCCGTCCAAGAGTGCCTTATCGGCTGAACCGCTCCACACACGCCTGCCGCACGCGCTCGATGGGCGCGCTCCACGTTTCGTCGGCGCTCTGCCGGAACAGCCGCACCGTTTGCGGATACCACGGCGAATCCTCGCGCGCATGAAGCCAGCGCCAGTCCACGTCGCGGCCTGGCAGCATCACCCAGCAGGGCGTGCCGAGCGAGGCGGCCAGGTGAGCCGTCGAAGTATCCACGCAGATCAGCAGGTCGAGCTGCGCGACGATGGCCGCCGTATCCACGAAATCGGCAATCTCGGCGCCCAGGTGCAGGATCGGCTGCCGCGCACCGGCGCCCGCGTGCTGCGCCGCGTTCGCTTCGTCTTCTCCCGCGCCCTTTTGCAGGCTCACGAATTTCAGTCCAGGCACGCTCCAGAGCGGGGCGAGCGCCGCGAGCGAGGGAATCGAGCGATGGGGGTCGTTGTGGTGCTTCGGGTTGCCTTTCCAGACGAGCCCGATGCGCGGACCGGCGCCCAGCGTTTCGAGGCGCGCGGCCCACTTGTGTACGAGCGCGGGGTCCGGGTCGATGCGAATCGGCGGCGGCGTCGTGTCGACGGTGGTGGCCAGGTGCAGCGGCAGGCTCAGCGGGCTCGCCCAGTAGTCGAACCGCGGGTCGACTGGCGAGTTGAATTGCGAGTTGAGTTGCGAGTTGAGTTGTGTAGTGCGCGCGGCGGCTTCGGCGTGGCTGAGCACGGCATCGATGCCTTCAACGCCCGCGAGCACGCGGTGCAGGGCGTCGACGCAGCCGAACGCTACGTGCGCCGCGCCGAGGTCTTTGAGGAGGCGCGCGTAGCGGGCGAACTGGAGCATGTCGCCAAGGCCATCCTCTTGCCATAGCAGCAGCGATTTCCCGGCCAGCGGCTCGCCTTGCCATTGCGCGCAGCCCAGCATTTCGCGCGAGGCGAAATGCACGAAGCCCGCGTTTTCGTAGCGCCGTTCGTAGAGGCGCCAGCCTTCCTCGTAGCGGCCCATGGTGATGAGCAGCGTGGCGAGTCGAAACAGGGCGTCGCCGTAATCGGGCGCGAGCGCAATGGCGCGACGGTACGCGGCTTCGGCTTCGTCGAGCGCGCCCAGCTCCTTCAGTACGCCGCCCAGATTGAAATGGGTCTGCGCGATATGGGCGTCGCATTCGAGCGCCTGTTCCAGCATCGCGCGCGCTTCCGGCAGACGGCCGAGCATGCCCAGCATGCCGCCGAGGTTGTTGAGCGTCTGCGCATGCGCCGGGGCGAGCCGCAGCGCCGTGCGCCAGGCCGTCTCGGCTTCGGGGTAGCGTTCGAGCTGTTGCAGCGCGACGCCCAGGTTGTAATGCGCTTCGACATGGCCGGGGCGCAGCGCGAGCGCTTGCCGGTAGAGCAATTCGGCTTCGGGCTGGCGCTTGAGCTCCGTGAGCACGCAGCCGAGGTTGTTGAGCGCCTCGACATAATCCGGCCGGATTTTGATGGCGAGACGACACGCCAGCTCCGCTTCCATCAGCCTGCCGAGCGACTTGAGCAATGCCCCGTAATTGTTCAGCGCCTCGGGATATTGCGGCTCGGCGAGCAGCGCCTGGCGCCAGGCCTCCTCGGCTTCGTCGAGGCGTCCGCGCGCGCGCAGCAGCGTGCCGAGATTGTTGTGCGCGCGAGCATGGTGCGGATTGGCCGCGAGCGCCGCGCGGTAAGCCGCTTCGGCTTCGTCGCCGCGGCCGGCTTCCTGCAGGACGATGCCGAGGTTGTAATGGGCGTCCACGTGCCCGGGCTGCTGTGCGAGCGCCATGCGATACGCGAGCTCCGCTTCCTGCGCGCGCCCGAGGCGATGCAGCACGATGCCGAGATTGCTGTGCGCATCCGCATGCGCGGGGGCCACGGCGAGCAGGCGCCGCCAGAGCGTTTCGGCGGCGGGCCACTGGCCGAGCGCCGTGAGCATCGCGGCGAGGCCGTGCCAGGCATCCACGAACGCGGGCTTCGCGTCGATGCAGCGCTGCCACAGCGCATGGGCCGCGTCGGTCTTGCCCGCACCCAGGGCGCAGAGCGCCGCGAGATGGAGCGTTTCGGCGAGATCCGCGTCGTCCGCGCGCGCGTGCGTGCCGACGAGCGCTGCGAGCACGTCGAACGCCTCGGCGTAGCGGCCTTGTGCGCTGAGCGCGCTCGCTTCTTGCTGGCGGTCGGGGTGCAGGGGCGCGTCGGCGGGCGTCGAGGTCACGTGGAGCGGGCGAAGGGAAGGGATGCTCCGAGCTTACGTCAGGCCGCGCGTGGGTAACGGCGCGATTAGAGCGTGCCAGGGCCGCCTGTTCGAGCAATCGGAATCCATCTCAATCCACCGCGACCCGCCATCGCAACCGGCATTTCAATATCGTAAGGCGCAGCACCCGCGCCCGGCAGGCTCGGCGCGCTCGCGCTATGCTTCGCAGCATTGTGCGTATCGTGCGTATCACACAGCACAGCACCGCACCGCATTGCCAGAGAGAGAGGAGCATCCGATGCAATATCGCCGTTTTGGCCACACTGGCCTTTCCGTTTCGCGTCTGTGTCTCGGTACGATGACCTTCGGCTTGCAGACCGAAGAGGACGCGTCCCGTCTCATCCTCGACAAGGCCGCCGACGCCGGCATCAACTTCATCGACACCGCCGACGTCTACCCGCTCGGCGGCGGCGAAACGCACGCTGGGCGCACGGAGGAGATCGTCGGGCGCTGGCTCAAGGGCCGGCGCGAGCGCTTCATCGTGGCGACCAAGGCCGTGGGCAAGGTCGGGCCGTCGCCGTGGGATCAGGGCGCGTCGCGCAAGCACTTGCTCGATGCCATCGACGCCTCGCTGCGCCGCCTCCACACCGACTACGTCGATCTCTACCAGCTCCACTCCGACGACCAGAACACCCCAATCGACGAAACGCTCGAAGCGCTCGACACGATCGTGCGCGCGGGCAAGGCGCGCTATATCGGCGTGTCGAATTTCCTGGCTTACCGGCTCGCACGCGCGCTCGGCCGTGCCGATGTTTTGCGCTGCGCGCGCTTCGTTTCGGTGCAGCCGCGCTACAACCTGCTGTTTCGCCAGATCGAGCGCGAGTTGCTGCCGCTCGCGGGCGAAGAGGGGCTCGCCGTGATTCCGTACAACCCGCTCGCGGGCGGCCTCCTCACCGGCAAGTACCAGCAGGACAGCGCGCCCGCCGAAGGCCGCTTCACGCAAAGCGTGGGCGTGGCCGGGAAGATGTATCACGACCGCTACTGGCACGCGCGCGAGTTCGAGACCATCGAGACGCTGCGCGGCATCGTCGGGCAGGCGGGGCATTCGCTCACGACCGCGTCGATTGCGTGGGTGCTGGCCAATCCGCTCGTGACTTCGGCGCTGATTGGCGCGAGCCGGCCCGAGCAGCTCGATGCGTCGATTGCCGCCGCCGATCTCGCGCTCGATCCCGCGCTGAAGACGCAACTGGACGAAGCGAGCGCGGCGTATCGACTGGGCGATGCCGCGCGCTGATCGTGAATTGATTTGACATCCAAAGTAAATCTTTGGAAAAGAGCAGGGGCGCCGCCCATGCGTGCGCCCCTCTTGATTACATCAACTTGTTCAAACGCTTGGGCCGCCTTCAAGGCACCATGATTTGACGCCCCACCACCTTGCCTTGCGCCAGCGCTTCGAGCGCCGCGTTGATTTCGCCTAGCGGCCGGCTCGACACCGGCGAGGGCTGCATCTTGCCCTCGCGCATCAGCGCGACCAGCTCGCGCAATTCGGGCAGCGTGCCCACATAGCTGCCCTCGATCCGCAACGGGCGCATGGGAATGATCGGCAGCGAGAGCGTGATGTCGCCGCCCATCAAGCCGACGATCACCACATGCCCGCCGCGCGTGCACGCATCGAGCGCGAGCTTTACCGTGGGCGTCGCGCCCACGAGGTCGAGCACGGCGCGGGCGCCGCCGCCGGTGGCCTTGACGACCTGCTCGACGGCGTCGGGCGCGCGCGCGTCGATGGCGGCCAGCGCGCCTTCCTTGAGCGCGGCCTCGCGCTTGGCGGCGTCCACGTCCACCACGATGGCGCCTTTTGCGCCCAGCGCTTTCAGCACCTCGATGGCCATCATGCCGAGGCCGCCCGCGCCGATGATCACGACCGGATCCTCATGAATGCGCGAGCCGAATTTTTTGATCGCCGAATACGTGGTGACGCCCGCGCACGCGAGCGGCGCGGCCTGCACCGGATCGAGGCTGCCGAGATCGACCAGGTAGCGCGGATGCGGCACGATCACATAGTCGGCGAAGCCGCCGTCGCGCATCACGCCGAGCGATTGCGGCTTGGTGCAGATGTTTTCCTCGCCGCGCAGGCACGCCGTGCATTCGCCGCAGCCGATCCACGGATGCACCACCGCCATCGTGCCGGCTTTCACGTCGCCCGCTTCAGGACCCGCTTCTGGACCCACGGCAACCACTTCGCCGCAGATTTCATGACTCAGCGTGAGCGGCAGCTTGATGCCGCGGTCGGCGAGCGAGAGCTTCTTGCCGCCGCCCAGGTCGTAATAACCCTCCCAGATATGCAGGTCGGAATGGCAGAGTCCCGCGGCCTTCACGCGCACGAGCACCTCGGTGCCCTTGGGTTGCGGTGTTTCGCGCTGGACGAGTTCGAGCGGCTGACCGTGGTGGGTCACGCAGTAACAACGCATCTGCATCGATGTCTCCGTTGGAGTGGGGTGTAGCAGCGGTGAGGCGATGTCGAGTCGCTCACATCATAACGGATACGCGCGAAATTCGTCCGCTCGTTCTTTTTTGGTTCAGGATTGCGGGCATCGTGCAGATGTGGGGCGAGAAAATTCGCACAACGGATGAATTATCGCATCCAGGAAGCTCGAAAAAGGCCTGAAACCAGGGACTTGTTGTGTCCGGTTGGTTGCATAGCTAACGATGATCGCTTATCCTGTAGCCATGTTCGATCAGTGCCTCTACTTCAACACGTCGGCGCTCGCGCGCCGGCTCGAACGCGAGTGGTCCGAGGCGTTCGTGCCTTTTGGCCTCACGCCGCCGCAGGGTTTCATGCTGCGCGCGGTGCTCGAGCGGCCCGGATCGCTGCAGCGCGAGCTGGCGGACCTGCTCTCCATTGCGCGGCCCACGGCCACGCGCGTGCTCGACGGGCTCGAGGCGCGCGGCTACGTGGCGCGCCAGCGCACCGTCGGCGACCAGCGCGAGGTGGCGATCGTGCCCACCGTACAGGCCACGTCAATACGCGAGGCGCTCAATCACGCAAGCGCGCAGGTCACGGGCCGCATCAAGCGCTCGCTGGGCGGCGAGGCGTTCGTGGATACCGTGAGCCGGCTGCGCACCGTGCGCGCGACGCTCGGTTAGCGCTCGCGGTTGGGGTTCGCCGTCAGGGTGCGCGGTTAGGGTTTGCAGCTAGGGCTTATAGGCGGGAACAGGCACTGGCACGCAAGTCCGCTTGCGCCACGGCCGCGCTTCTACAGGCGCACGGGAAGCACGCGGGACAGGCGCGCCGTCGCGCCGTCGTGGCATGGCGGCGTGCATTATGGGTTCTGGAGTTTCATCATGCGGCGCATGGCTGCTTTCTTTATTTCGACGTGGCTTGCTGCCGCGATTCTCTATCTTGGCCGGCATTCGGTGCCGATGATGGCGCTGAGCGGCGTGGTGGTGTTCGCGGGGCTCGATCTGTTCCGCCCCGATCGCGCGGGCGCCGAGGGCGCGTCCGCACGCGATGGCGGCAAGCGGAGCGGGCGCTCCTGAAGCCGCGGCGCGCGCCAGTCAACCCTGGCGCGCGCCGGTTCAAAGCTCGCTCAAGCCCGGTTCAAAGCCCGGCTCAAGCCTCCTCGGCCCACGACATACCCTCGCGCGCGAGCAGCGCCGAAGAAGCGGCCGGCCCGAACGTGCCCGCCGTATAGATGCGCGGACGGTCGTTGAGCTCCTTCCAGCCGTTGAGAATCGGCTCCACCCAGCTCCAGGCGGCTTCCAGTTCGTCGCGGCGCATGAAGTGCGTGAGGCGCCCGCGAATCACGTCGACGAGCAGGCGTTCGTAGGCTTCCGCGCGGCGCTCCGGAATCGCTTGCTGCAGGTCGAGATTCAGGCTCACCGGCAGCATGTTCATGCCGCTGCCCGGCTCCTTTGCGAGCATCTGCAACTGGATCGACTCTTCGGGCTGGAGCTGGATCACGAGACGGTTGCCGTAGTTGCGCGGCCCGCTCGGGAAGATCGAGAAGGGCAGATCCGCGAATTCGATCACGATCTCCGACTGGCGCTTTTGCATGCGCTTGCCCGTGCGCAGGAAGAACGGCACGTTGGCCCAGCGCCAGTTATTGATGTGCGCGCGCAGCGCCACGAAGGTTTCCGCGCGGCTGTTCGCCGGCACGTTGTCTTCTTCGAGGTAGCCCTTCACCGGCTGGCCGTCCACGGCGCCCGCCGCGTACTGGCCGCGCACCGTGTCGCGCGCGATATCGGCGACCGACATCGGCCGCAGCGAGCGCAGCACCTTGAGCTTTTCGTCGCGCACGGCGTCCGGATCGAGCGAGACGGGCGGCTCCATTGCCACGATGCACAGCAGTTGCAGCAAGTGGTTCTGCACCATGTCGCGCAGCGCGCCGGTATGGTCGTAGAAGCCCGCGCGGCTGCCCACGCCCACGGCTTCCGCCACCGTGATCTGCACGCTGCGGATATACGGCGCCTGCCACAGCGGCCCGAAAATCGGATTGCCGAAGCGCAGCACCATCAGGTTCTGCACCGTCTCCTTGCCCAGATAGTGGTCGATCCGGTAGATCTGCGATTCCGCGAAGTGGCGGCCCACCGACGCGTTGATCTCCTTGGCCGAAGCCAGATCGTGGCCGAGCGGCTTTTCGAGCACGACGCGCGAATGCTTGTCGAGCAGATGAGCAGCCGAGAGGTTGTCGCAGATCGCCGTGAAAAGCTCGGGCGAAGTCGAGAGATAGAACACGCGCAAAGCGTGCTTGCGCGAGGCTTCGGCGAGACGCTCGTAATCGGCGGGCGCATTCACGTCGATGATCACGTACTGGAACAGGTCCAGATAGCGGCTCCATGCCTCTGAGTCGAAGGCCTTGGCGTCGATGAACGGACGCGACTGCTCTTCCATGAACGCGCGATAGTCGTCGATGGTCCAGTTCTTGCGGCCCACGGCGATGATGCGCGTGTCGTGCGGCAGGTTGCCGTGCAGGTGCGCCATGTAGAGCGCGGGGAGCAGTTTGCGCGCGGCCAGGTCGCCTCCGCCGCCGAAGATGATCATATCGACGGGCAGTTCGGGCGCGGCTTGGGCAGGCTGATTCGTCATGGCAGGTCGGTTGTGGCGCGGTGAAAAAGGCTTATGTTGCATGGTTTTGCGCGAGTTTGCACGTCTGAAGCGGGTACCGGCACGCCGACCGCGCGGTCGGTGAACGGTTCGAGCACGCATATCCGGCGAATTGCGCGAATCGATCGAATTGGGCCTGGTGCGTTGCTTGCTTTGTGCACGGCTTGCCCGCTCATGCCACGTTCACACCCAACTCACGCCAAACTCACACCAAACTCACGCCAAACGTCTGCAACAACAGCAGCGCATTGAGCGCGAGCACGCCCAACGCACCCAGCACTGCGAGCCACGCGAGCGCCGGGCTGCTCCGGTAGGCCCCCATGACGTTGCGCCGGCTCGTGAACCAGACGAGCGCGGCCATCGGGAACGGCAGCGCGAGACTCAGCACGACCTGGCTCGCCACCAGCGCCTCGGTGGCGTTCACGCCGAGGCCCACCACCGCGAAGCTCGGCGCCATCGTCACGAGGCGGCGCAGCCACAGCGGAATCTGGAAGCCCACGAAACCCTGCATGATCATCTGGCCCGCGAGCGTGCCCACCACCGAGCTCGACACGCCCGAGGCAATCAGCGAAACCAGAAAGATGCTGGCTGCCGCCACGCCGAACAGCGGCGTGAGCGTATGCCAGGCGCTGCCGATTTCGGCGACATCGGCGTGGCCCAGATGGAATGCCGCCGCCGCCATAATGACCATCGCCATGTTGATGAGCCCCGCGAACGACAGCGCGAGCGCCACCTCGATATTGGAGAAGCGCAAGAGCCGCTTGCGCTCGCTTTCGTTGCGCGGCTGCACGCGCGCCTGGGTGAGCCCGGAATGCAGAAAGAGCGCGTGCGGCATGACCGTCGCGCCCACGATGCCCACGGCGATCATCACGGCCTGCGCGTCGGGCAGGCTCGGCGCGGCCAGATGTCCAAGCACGCCGCCCCAATCGACGGGCGTTATGAATAGCTCCAGCAGATAGCACAGGCCGATCAGGCCCACGAGCGCGCCGATCATGAGTTCGAGCGGGCGAAAGCCCGCGCGCTCGAAGAACAGCAGCCCGTAGGTGACGAGCGCGGTGATGGCCATGCCCGCGAGCAGCGGCAGATGAAACAGGAGCGCAAGCCCAATTGCGCCGCCGAGGAATTCGGCGAGATCGGTGGCCATCGCCGCGATTTCGCTCACGATCCACATGAGCCAGACGAGTGGCGCGGGCAGGTGCGCGCGGCACAGTTGCGCGAGATTGCAGCCGGTGACGATGCCGAGCTTCGCGGAGAGCGCCTGGAACAGCATGGCGACGAAATTCGCGAGCAGCACGACCCACAGCAGCGTATAGCCGTAGCGCGCGCCCGCCTGGATATTGGTCGCGAAGTTGCCGGGATCCATGTAGGCCACGGAGACGATCACGGCCGGCCCCGCGAGCGGCAGCATGAGCGCCGCGCCGCGGCGGCGCCCTTCGAGCGCCTCGCGCACTTCGTGCGCCGTGCGCTCGGAGAGTCCGCCCGGCGGCTCATGCAGGTTGTCTTCGCGGGTGCGGTGGTGCATGGACACCTCGTCGAGGTTGATGGACCCGTTTGTTCAAGGGCCAAAGCAAAGCGCCTAAACGGGCCAGAGCGGGCCAGAGCAGATCAAAGCGGGCCAGAGCACAAGGCCGAAGCACAGGACCAAAGCACAAGACCGAAGCGGCGCAGGCCTTGTAAAGCGCTTAAAAAAGCGCATGCGGGGCGTTTGCGCGTCATCGGGAAACGCTCGTCGCGCGTTAAGTTAATGTCCCGCGCGCGGGGTACCGCTGCCCGCCGGTTTTTGCAAATTCACCGAGATTTCGTCTGGCTTTCGTCCGCTTTGCGGCGCGCCCGGATCTATCTCAGCACAAACCGGCTCCCTGCGTGCTTTCTCCGCTTATTTGGCCAGTTTATTTGGCTAGCCTGGTTCCTTACGAAATGCCTGACTTCCCCATTCTTACCCATACCAGGAACCGCGTTGCAGCGGCGGTGTTCCTTGGCTCGCTCGCCTTTAGCGCAGTCGCCCACGCTGGCGGCGATGCAAACGCTGGCAGCAACGACAAAGTCATCGTGCTCGACTCCGGCGAAGCGCAGCTCTCGCTCATCGACCAGGCGAGCCGCAGCGTGGTCGGCACCGAGCCCACCGGCAAGGAGCCGCATCACCTGATGATCACGCCCGATGGCCAGTCGCTCATCGTGGCCGATTCGGTCTCGAACGACCTGATGTTTCTCGACCCGCACACCGGCAAGGTGCAGCGTCGCGTGGAGGGCATCGAAGACCCGTACCAGCTCGGCTTCTCGCCCGATCACAAGTGGTTCGTCACGGCGGGCCTGCGTCTGGACCGCGTGGACATCTACGGCTACAACGGCCGCGACGTCACGCTCGTAAAGCGTATTCCGGTTGCAAAGACGCCAAGCCACATCAACTTCACCTCGGACAGCAAACTCGCGTTCGTGACGCTGCAGGACACCGGCGAAGTGGCCGCGATCGACCTCGCCACGCAGAGCGTGCTCTGGAAGCTGCCCGTGGGCAAAACGCCCGCCGGCCTGTGGATGACGCCCGGCGACAAATACCTGCTGGTCGGCATGACGGGCGAGGACGACGTGGCCGTGGTGGACTGGCGCAACCGCACGGTCGTGAAGCGGATCCAGACGGGCCGCGGCGCGCATAACTTCCGCAATCTCGACGACGGCAAGCACGTAGCCGTCTCGAACCGCGTGGAAAGCACCATCAGCATTCTCGACTACACCACGCTCACCAAGGTCGCCGACATCACGGGCCTGCGTCCTGGCCCCGACGACATGCAGCTTTCCGCAGACAAGCGTTATTTGTGGGTCACATTCCGCTTCGCGCGGCACGTGGGTATTATCGATCTCACGACGCGCCAGTTGGTGGATACGATTGCCGTGGGCCGCTCGCCGCACGGCATCTACTTCGCGAACAGCGCGCCGGTGTACGCGCCGAACCCGGATTGACGAGCGAGGACACTTGATGCTCGATACGCTGCTTGCACAAGCCGACAACCTCGTTTCGTGGTTGCAGACGCTCGTTTACGTGGACGTGGTGCAGCCGGTTTTCTACAAGATCGGCCTGATGGGCTACGACGAGGACACCTACGACGCGCTCTACTGGGTGATCGTGGGCGTGCTCCAGATCTGCGCGTCGTATCTGCTGCTGCGTCCGCTCGAGGCGCTGCGCCCGGCCGAGCCATGGCGCGACCGCAAGGCGCTGCGCGCCGACGTCTGGTACACGTGGATCGCCAAGCTCGGCATTCTGAACATCGCGTTCTTCTTCATGCTTACGCCGCTGTTCAATCACTGGCAAAGCTTGATGGCGATCCACAACGTCCCGAACATCGAAGTGGAGAGTCTCTGGCCCGGCGTGACCGACAAGCCGTTCGTCTCGTTCCTGATCTATCTGATCGTGCTCGATTTCGCGGGCTACTGGTATCACCGCTGGCAGCATCGCTTTGGTGTGTGGTGGGAGCTGCACGCGGTGCACCACAGCCAGCAGCAGATGTCGCTCTGGTGCGACGATCGCAATCATTTCATCGACGACATCATTCAGGCCGCGTTTTTTGCGGGCATATCGCTCTTTATCGGCGTGCCGCCCGCGCAGTTTGTCGTGCTTATCGCAGTGGGCAACTTTCTGCAGAGCGTGCAGCACGTGAATGCGCGGCTCGAATACGGGCGGCTGCTCGAGCGCGTGCTCGTGAGCCCGGCGTTTCATCGGCGTCATCATGCGATCGGCTATGGGCACGAAGGTACGCGTTATGGTTGTAACTTCGGTGTGCTGTTTTCGTGGTGGGATGTGATGTTTCGCACGGCTTCCTGGAGCAAGGCGCCGGAGCCTACCGGAATCCGCGACCAATTGCCCGCGCCGCACGGGCGGGACGTGAATTACGGTGAGGGGCTGATCGCACAGCAGTGGCTCGCGCTCGTGCGCGTCGCGCGGCGGCTTGCTGGAAAGGGGTATCCGGTGGGCGGGCCGGTGAATTGAGATTACGCTGGGGCGCTTTGCTAGTGCGATAATCGCGGTTTGTTGGTTGGTTTTTTTCGCGTTTCCTTGTGATCGTGTCGGTCTATTAGCGTTGCCCCTGTGCGGGGCGGCACCTACTTTTCTTTGCAGCGGCAAAGAAAAGTAGGCAAAAGAAAGCCGCTCACACCGCTAGTGTTACGCCGTCCACCTCTTGCCGTTAATCGGAGCGGTTCCGGAGCGTCTGTCGCCACGCGCCGTTTTTCGGAGTGACAAAGGGCTCATTCCTCCGGCGGCGCTGCGCGCCCCGTGGGGCATAACCCCAAACCAGTGGGGCGCGTGCGCATTCGCACTCGCTTACCCAGGCAGTACTCATGGTTTCCCATGCAGACCCGACCGCTGCGCGCGTAGCGAGCAGCGGGATGAATGAGTCCTTTGTCACTCAGTTTCAAGGTGCGAGGTGACGGATGCCCCGGAACCACTTCGATTAACGGCAAGTGGTCCACTGCGTAACACTGGCGGTTTGAGCCGCTTTCCTTTGCCTACTTTTCTTTGCGGCTGCAAAGAAAAGTAGGTGCTGCCCCGCACAGGGGCAACGCTAATAGACCACCACGATCACAAGAAAACGCGAAAAAAAACCAAACAAAAAAAACCGCACCCAAACCGACTGGAGAACATCTTGAGCCGTATCGACAATCCGCATCACGACCAGGAAGTCGGTGTCGCCGACGCCACCGAAGACTCCACCCGTATCGACGACACGCGTATCGGCGCGGTGCGTCCGCTCATCTCGCCTGCGCTGCTGCTCGATGAACTGCCGGTGCCGCAGGCCACGCAGACGCTCGTGGAAACGAGCCGCGCGCAGATCGGCGAGGTGCTCGCGCATCGCGATGACCGCGTGGTGGTGGTGGTCGGGCCGTGCTCGATCCACGATCACGATCAGGCCATCGAATACGCAAAGCTGCTCAAGGAAGAGGCCGATCGGCTCAAGGACGATCTGCTCGTGGTCATGCGCGTGTACTTCGAGAAGCCGCGCACGACGGTGGGCTGGAAGGGCTATATCAACGACCCGCGCCTCGACGGCAGTTTCCGCATCAACGAAGGGCTGCGCGCCGCGCGTCAACTGCTCCTCGACATCAATGCGCTCGGGCTGCCCACCGGCACCGAGTTCCTCGATCTGCTGAGCCCGCAGTACATCGCCGACCTCGTGGCGTGGGGCGCGATTGGCGCGCGCACGACGGAAAGCCAGAGCCATCGGCAACTGGCTTCGGGGCTGTCGTGCCCGATCGGCTTCAAGAACGGCACGGACGGCGGCGTGCAGATCGCCGCCGACGCCATTGTCGCGGCGCGCGCGAGCCACGCCTTCATGGGCATGACGAAAATGGGCATGGCCGCGATCTTCGAGACGCGCGGCAACAACGACTGTCATGTGATTCTGCGCGGCGGCAAGAGCGGACCGAATTACGATGCGGCGTCGGTGGCGGCAAGCTCCGCGGCGCTCGCGAAGGCGGGGCTGCGCGAGCATGTCATGATCGACTGCTCGCACGCGAATTCGAGCAAGCAGCACCGGCGCCAGATCGATGTGGCGCACGATATCGGCGCGCAGCTTGCGGGCGGTGAAGAACGCATCGTGGGCGTGATGATCGAGAGCCATCTGGAAGAGGGGCGTCAGGACCTGACGCCTGGCGTGCCGCTCAAGCGCGGCGTGTCGATCACCGATGCGTGCATCAACTGGGCGCAGACGCAGCCGGTGCTGGAGTCGCTGGCGGAAGCGGTGAGGGCGCGCAGGGAGAAGCGGGCGGGGTAAGGGCTCGTTGGCGTCTGCCCTCATTGAATAGAAACAACCACGTGCGGTGGGCGTCCCGGTCCTCCGCGCGTTGTCATTTTGGGCATCGCCCATCCTTCAATCGTCGATCGCTTCATGCGTCGCCTGCGCGCCGCGCCGCCAGTACGCCGACGCGCGAATCCGCTTCTTGTCGACCCCGCGTTCGTTGCACAGGTACGCGCGCACGGCGCGAATCGCCGAGGCTTCGCCAGCCGCCCATACGTAGCCGTCGCCCGGCGGCAGCCAGACTTCGCGCACCGCGTCGACGAGCGATTGCTCCAGTTCGGATTCCTCACGATAGCGCCAGATGGCGTAGAGATCGGCCTCCGTGGGCAACGCGATGCGCGCGGCACGGTTCGCCACTTCCACGACCACGGCGACGCGCGCGTCGGCGGGCAGCTCGCTCAGGCGGCGCTGAATCGCGGGCAGCGCCGTTTCGTCGCCGATCAGCAGATGCCAGTCGTAGCCCGTGGGGATCACCATCGAGCCGCGCGGGCCGCCCACGCCCAGGTACTGGCCGGGCTGCGCCTGCGCCGCCCACGCCGTAGCGGGGCCGGCTTCGTGCAGCGCGAATTCGAGGTCGAGCTCGTTGGCAACGGGGTCGAAGCGGCGCGGCGTGTAATCGCGCGCGGCAGGGCGCCGGGCGCCTTCGGGAAAGGCGATGCCGTCGGGGCCGAGGCTCGGCAGCACGGGTTTCTCGGCGCCCTCGGCCGGGAAGAATACTTTCAGGTGATCGTCGAACGACGCTGACACGAAGTCGCTCAGGTCGCCGGTGAGTGTCACGCGCACCAGCGCGGGCGACAGTGCCTCGACGCGCGCGACGCGCAGCAGGCGAAACTTCAACGGATGTCGCACGCGGACGACTTCAAGGTGATTCTGGTTTTGCATCTGTGGCTCCGGTTTCGATTTCGCGAGTGGCGCGCGCGAGGATGGCCGCGATGCGCCGCTGCTCGTCGGGCGAGACGTCCGTACGGACCAGCAGGGCGCGTTTGAGCGCGCGGCGCGCGTCGATCAGCTCGCGCACCCAGCCGGTGCCTTCAGCGAGATCTTCACCCGCGAGCGCGCGGCGCATGACTTCCATCTTGCGGCCGAAATGCGTGAGCTTCGCGAGGATCAGGTCGGCACGTTCGCGATTGGCTTCCAGATAAGCGCGGCCTTCTTCCGATAGTTCGTAGCGCTTACGATTGCCTTCGAGCGCGACACTCACATAGCCGAGTTCTTCGAGGTAGGTCAGCGCGGGATAGACCATGCCGGGGCTCGGGCTGTAGAAGCCGTTCGAGCGCGCATCGAGCGCCTTGATGAGTTCGTAGCCGTGGCTCGGGCGCTCGGCGAGCAGCACGAGCAGCATCAACTGCAAATCTTCCGACGTGAACTTGCGGGCGCGGCCGAAGCCGTCCCCATTTCCACCGAAGCCGCCGAAACCGCGGCCAAAGCCTTCACCGAAGCGATCTCCAAAATCGCCCGGGCCTTCGCCACTGCGGCGGCGGCCCATGGCGTAGCGCAGCGCCTGCATTGGATGGCGCATGAGGCCTCCTTCTCTAAGTATCTTAAAACATGTCTTAAGATATATATCTTAAGAGTGTTTGTCAAAGAGAATCTGATGGCTCCCTTTTGGCGCGGGGGCGGGGTTGTCAGTGCTGTCCTGGTAATGCCGGCGAGAATGTATGCAGAAATAGGTGTTAACTACTAAAGACTAAAAAATATATATTTTGTAATTTTATATCTGTTGGCGCCGGGCGTCGGTGCGCTGCGGCGCGTGTTTGAACGGATTCCGGGCGCCGTGCCGGATTAATCAGCATACCAAATCAAATGGAGGCCTTTCATGGTGAGTCGGAGGATGTGCATTCTGGGCGCACTGGCTTGTGTGCATGCATCTGCCGCTTTTGCACAAAGCAGCGTCACGTTGTTCGGCTTGCTTGACGCGGGCGTGAGTTATGTCAGCAACGAAGGCGGCCACGGCAACGTGAAGTTCGACGATGGCATTTTTACGCCGAGCCTGATCGGCTTGCGCGGCAGCGAGGACATCGGCGGTGGTACTCATGTGATCTTTCAACTGGTCAGCCAGATCTCGCTCGGCTCGGGCGCGATCATCGGAAATGGGCTCTTCGCACGTACCGCATACGTCGGGATGCAGAACGACCGGTTCGGCACGGTAACGCTCGGCAATCAGTACGAGTTCATGGCGGATACGCTGTTTTTCAGCGGTGTCGACGCGGCGCGGGATGTCGGCGGGCTCTATAACCTGCGCAACGGTCCCTTTCAGAAGCTCGGTTTGCCTGGGAATCCAACCGGCGCTTTCGACTGGGACCGCGCGGCGGGCAGCCAGCGCGTCGCGAATTCCGTGAAGTACGTGAGCCCCGTCGTCGATGGACTGAAGATCGGCGCGCTTTACGGATTCGGTGGGGTGCCCGGGTCCGTTGGCGCAAACAATACGGTGAGCGCGGGTCTCGACTATGAAGTCGGGAGCTTCGGCATCGCGGCGGCCTATACGAACGAGAAGTACGGGTTTCAGACGGGCGCACCCCAGACCAGCGTGCGCAACTGGGGCGCGGGCGCCCACTATCACATCGGCGAGGTCAATCTGAGCGCGCTGTTTACGACGGTGCGCAACTCGGCCAATGGCGGCGCGGTGTGGATGAGCGAGTTCGGCGGCACGTGGCAGTTGACCAGCGCGACGACTGTCGGTGCGGACTATATGTACATGAAGGGGAACGCGACACTCGACAACCACCACGCGCATCAGGTTACCGGCACGGTTCAGTACGCGCTGTCGAAGCGAACGATGGTGTATGCAAGTGCCGCGTGGCAGCGTGCGAGCAGCGGCGCAAACGCGCAGATCAACGGTGTACTGGATCCCGATGGTGCCTCGTCCGGCGCGAATCAAGCGATAGCGCGCATCGGTATTCATACGGTCTTCTAAGCATATCGGCGAAAACGTCAGGTTTTAACGGTGGAGAGAAAATATGGAATGCGGGAAAAAATCGTCCGATTGGGACACGTCGTATGAATGGAAGATCGTGGTGCTGCTGTCGCTCGGGTTCGGGCTGGTAGGCGTCGACCGGTTCATGATCATGCCGCTTTTTCCAGTCATGATGCGCGACCTGAAGCTGGATTATCAGGATCTTGGCCACATCACGGCGGCGCTTTCCGTTGCCTGGGGGCTGTCCGCGCTGTTCACGGGTAATTTGTCCGATCGGTTTGGTCACCGCAAGGTCATCATTCCGGCCATGCTGATTTTTTCGCTGCTTGCGTGCGCGAGCGGGCTTGCATGGAGCGTTGGCAGCCTGATGTTGATCCGCGCGCTGATGGGTTTGGCGGAAGGCGCATATACGCCGTCGAGCATCACCGCGACGCTCGATGCATCCGAGCGGCACAGGCATGGACGAAACGTGGGCATTCAGCAAGCGGCGTTGCCACTGTTTGGGCTGGGCATTGCGCCAATCGTGGTGACCCAGCTACTGCGATTCATGCCGTGGCACTGGATCTTTGCGATGGTGGCGGTTCCCGGAATCATTGTCAGCTTTCTCACATGGAAGGTGCTGCGCAATACGAGCGGCGCGCAAGCGGCGATCCATACTCAGACGCACGACGCCAGCAATCATCGGTGGTTTGATGTGCTGCGCTACCGGAACGTGCTGTTGTGTTTCGTTGGAATGCTGTGCTGGCTGACGTGCTTGATCGTGCTGAGTGCGTTGCTGCCGAATTACCTGACCGACTATCTGCACTTGTCGCTTCAGCAAATGGGCTTCGTCCTTTCGGCAACGGGCGTGGGAGGGACCTTGGGTGGACTCGTGATGCCGTCATTGTCGGACAGGATCGGACGCAAGCCGGTGATGATCATCTCGGTCGTTGGTGCGTTTGTTTCGTTGTGGGTGTTCTCGCGTACAGGCGCGGAGCCTGTCCCCTTGTTTGCAGGTCTGCTGGCAACCATCTTCTTTGTGTTCGCCATGATTACGCTGACTGTCGGCCCCATTAGCGCCGAGGCCGTTCCTGCGAAGCTGATGACCACGGCGTCCGGGCTGGTGATTGGTGTCGGCGAGGTGTTTGGCGGGGGCGTCGCGCCTTCGGTCGCCGGGTATGTCGCGAAGCATTTCGGCATTCAGTACATCATGCAACTCGGGATGGGGGCACTCGTCGTCGGTCTTCTCGTCGCGCTATCGCTGAAGGAAACCGCGCCCACCCGGATTGGACAACCGGAGACGGCGCCCGTGGCGCCTTGATAGCCGGGTTCCGTGATTTTGTGCGGCGCACGAAATGGAGTCGAACCCGATATAGACGAAACGCGCAATCGCCGCGCCGCCTGCTTGGAGACCCTGGGTGCGCCAGGGTTTTGGGGGCGGCTCTACAATGGTTATGAGAGTGAAAAGGAGACCGTAATAATATCGATGCCGCCGGTCGAGTCGGCCGCGCGGCTTCGCGAGCGGTTTCCGCGCTCGTGCGGCGCCGAATGTTTCGGCGTCGCCGCAGAAAGCGGAGGTCCAGATGAGTACGAATGCGACCGGCATGGAGGAATGGGTTCGGCGTAAATACCAGCATGGTTTCGTCTCCGACGTGCAGTCCGACACCTTGCCGCGCGGGCTGTCCGAAGACGTGATCCGGCTGATTTCGGCCCGCAAGCAGGAGCCGGAATTCATGCTCGAATGGCGCCTTGCCGCTTACCGGCACTGGCTCACGATGAGCGAGCCCCATTGGGCCACGGTCGAGCATCCGCCCATCGACTGGCAGGCCATCGCGTACTACTCGGCGCCGCATGCGCAGGCAAACCGGCCGAAGAGCCTGGACGAGGTCGATCCGGAATTGCTGCGCACCTACGAAAAACTCGGCGTGCCGCTGCGCGAGCGCGAAGTGCTGGCCGGCGTGGCCGTGGATGCGGTATTCGATAGCGTGTCGGTCGCCACGACGTTTCGCAAACAGCTCGGCGAGCTGGGCATCGTGTTCTGCTCGTTCTCGGAAGCGGTGCAGGAGCATCCGGAACTCGTGCGGCAATATCTCGGCTCGGTGGTGCCGTATACCGACAACTTCTTCGCCACGCTGAATTCCGCGGTATTCAGCGACGGCTCGTTTTGCTATATCCCGCCGGGCGTGCGCTGCCCTGTGGAATTGTCCACGTATTTCCGCATCAATGCGCAAAACACCGGCCAATTCGAGCGCACGCTGATCATCGCCGACAAGGGCGCTTATGTGAGTTATCTGGAAGGCTGCACGGCGCCGATGCGCGACGAGAACCAGTTGCATGCGGCGGTGGTGGAGCTGGTGGCGCTCGAAGGCGCGCAGATCCGCTATTCGACCGTGCAGAACTGGTATCCGGGCGACGAGCAGGGGCGCGGCGGCATCTACAACTTCGTGACGAAGCGCGGCGACTGCCGCGAGGCCAACGCGAGGATTTCGTGGACGCAGGTCGAGACCGGCTCCGCCATCACGTGGAAATATCCGAGCGTGATTCTGCGCGGCGACAACTCGGTCGGCGAGTTCTATTCGGTGGCGCTCACGAATCATTACCAGCAGGCCGATACCGGCACGAAGATGATTCACCTCGGTCGCAATACGCGCAGCACGATTCTTTCGAAAGGGATTTCCGCGGGGCGCGGCAGGAATGCTTATCGCGGGCTCGTGAAGATGGGCCGCTCGGCGCAGGACGCGCGCAATTACAGCCAGTGCGATTCGCTGCTGCTCGGCGACCGCTGCAGTGCTTTCACGTTTCCGTATATCGAGGTGAAGAATGCGAGCGCGAAGGTCGAGCACGAGGCATCGACGTCGCGCATCGGCGAAGACCAGTTGTTCTATTGCATGCAGCGCGGGCTTTCGGAAGAAGACGCGGTGTCGATGATCGTCAACGGTTTTTGCAAGGATGTATTCAAGGAATTGCCCATGGAATTCGCCGTGGAGGCACAGAAGCTGCTGGGCGTGAGCCTCGAAGGCAGTGTCGGTTAAGTGGCGTGGGCTAAGAGAGGTAATCGGGATGCTCGATATCCGCAATTTAAGTGTCGACGTGGAAGGCAAGCCGATTCTGCGCGGCGTCGATCTGCACGTGAATGCCGGCGAGGTTCACGCGATCATGGGCCCGAACGGCTCGGGCAAGAGCACGCTCGCGCACGTGTTGACCGGGCGCGAATCGTATGTCGTGACAGGCGGTAGCGTGCTCTATGAAGGTAGCGATCTGCTTGCACTCGCGCCCGACGAACGCGCGCGCAGGGGCGTCTTTCTCGCTTTTCAGTATCCGGTGGAAATTCCCGGTGTGAGCAACGTCTATTTACTGAAGGCCGCGCTCAATGCGCAGCGTAAAGCGCGCGGCGAGCCCGAACTGGACGCCATGGAATTTCTCGCGCTCATCAAAGAGAAGCTCGCGGATATGCAAATGGACGAAGGTCTGTTGTCGCGCGGCGTCAACGAGGGATTCTCGGGCGGCGAGAAAAAACGCAACGAGGTGTTGCAGATGTCCGTGCTGGCGCCACGCCTGGCGATTCTCGACGAAACCGACTCGGGCCTCGACATCGACGCGTTGCAGGTGGTCGCGCGCGGCATCAACCAGATGCGCGATGCGAACCGGGCGATCGTGCTGGTGACGCATTATCAGCGCCTGCTCGATTATGTGGTGCCGGATCATGTCCACGTGCTTTCTCAGGGGCGCATCGTGCGCTCGGGTACGCACGAGCTTGCGCTCGAACTCGAACGCAAGGGGTACGGCTGGCTCGGCGCCGAGGCACACGACGAGCGCAGTGAACACAGTGAAAACGAAGGGCCCGGAGCGCGCGCCGCGCATTAGTGGCGCGAGCGGCGGCACACACTATCCGGCGAGGAGCAGCAATGAGCGAAACGATGCGCGATTATTACCGCGACGCTTTCCGCACGACGGTAAAGACGCTGCCGGGCGTCGAGTTGCCGTGGTTGCGCAGCGCACGGCGCCGCGCGTTCGAGCGGTTCGAGACGCTGGGCTTCCCGGGCACACAGCTCGAAGCGTGGAAGTACACCAACGTGGCGCCCATCGCGCAGCCGCACTGGCATTTCGTGCCCGCGCATCCCGCGCCTGCGGATCTCGCGGGCCTGGCCGGTATCGTCGATAGTCTCGTGCCGGACGACGTGGCGGCCCGCCTCGTGTTCGTGAACGGCCGCTGCGTGCCGAAGCTTTCGCGGCTCGCCGGTTTGCCCGAGGGCGCCTGGGCGGGCAGCCTGCGCCAGGCAATGCGCGAAATCCCCGAGCGGCTAGAGGCGGTCATGGCCCGGCGCGAGCACCAGGATGGCTTCGCGGCGCTGAACGGCGCGTTTCTGAGCGATGGATACGTGGTCGTGTTGCCGGAAGATTGCGCGATCGACGCGCCGTTGCACATGCTGTTCTTCGCCGACGAAGCCGGTCTGGCGATGCATCCGTTCAATGCGGTGCTCGCGCAGCGCGGCGCGCGGTGCTCGATTGTCGAGCAGTTCGCCGGGATTGCCGACGAGCCCTATTTTGTCAACGCCGTCACCGAGATCGTCGCGGAGAGCGAGACCGACGTCCAGCATTGCCGCATTCAGCAGGAGGCGCGCAGCGCGTTCCATATTGCTCGCGTGGACGTCGCGCAGCAGCGTGCGAGCCACCTCACGTCGCACTCGTTTGCGTTCGGCAGCGCGCTGTCGCGCACGCAGATCGCTACGCGGCTCGATGCGCTCGACGCTCGCGCCGATCTGAACGGCCTCTATCTGGTGGGCGCGAGACAGCACGTCGACCACCATACGCGCATCGATCATGAGCAGCCGCGCGGCACGAGCCGAGAATACTATCGCGGCGTGCTCGACGGCGCATCGCATGGTGTGTTCGACGCGCGCGTGATCGTGCATCCGGACGCGCAGCAGACTGATGCGCATCAGGGCAACGACAACCTGCTGCTTTCGCGCGATGCGCAGATCGACACGAAGCCGCAACTGGAGATTCACGCCGACGACGTGAAATGCACCCACGGCGCGACCGTCGGCCAGCTCGACGAGAACCCGTTGTTCTACCTGCGCTCGCGCGGCATCGAAGAGCGCACGGCGCGGGCGTTGCTGGTGTGGGCGTTCGCGCGCGTGTGCGTGGATCGCGTGGAAAGCGCCGCGCTGCGCACGCGGCTCACGCAATTGCTGCTCGCGCGCTTGCCTGGCGGCGAATATCTGCGGGGGCTCGCATGAAACCCGTTGAACCGGTAAGGATTCCAGACGAAGAGACGGTGGCGCGCTGGCGGCGAGACTTTCCGATTCTCCGCGAGCGCGTGCACGGCGTGCCGCTCGTGTATCTGGACAACGGCGCGACCACGCAGAAACCCGCCGCCGTGATTGCCGCGGAGCGTGCGTATTACGAACAGACAAACGCGAACGTGCATCGCGGCGTGCATCTGCTGTCGCAGCGCGCCACCGATGCCTACGAAGGCGCTCGCGCGTGTATCGCGCGGTTCGTGCATGCGGCGCGCGCCGAAGAGATCGTGTACGTGCGCGGCACCACCGAGGCGATCAACCTCGTGGCGCAGAGCTATGTCCGGCCTCGCATTCAGCCTGGCGACGAGATTCTCGTCAGCGCGATGGAGCACCACTCGAACATCGTGCCGTGGCAGATGGTTTGCGAACAGACCGGTGCCGTGCTCAAAGTGGTGCCGATCGACGACGACGGCGCGCTCGACATCGACGCATATGAATGGATGCTGGGACCGCACACCCGCATCGTCGCCATCACGCACGCATCGAACGCGCTCGGGACCCTCAACCCCATTGCGCGGCTGATCGAAATTGCGCACGCGCGGGGCGTGCCGGTGCTGGTCGACGGCGCGCAGGCGATCGCGCATTTGCCCGTCGACGTGGCCGCGCTCGATTGCGACTTCTATGCGTTCTCGGGGCACAAGGTCTACGGGCCGACCGGCATTGGCGTACTCTACGCGAAGGCCGGACTGCTCGAGGCGATGCCGCCGTGGCAAGGGGGCGGCGACATGATCCGCTCCGTAACCTTCGAAAAGACCGAGTACAACGCGATTCCGTGGCGCTTCGAGGCCGGCACGCCGAACATCGCGGGCGCCGTCGCGCTGGCGGCGGCGCTCGACTATGCGAGCGCGATTGGCCTGGAAGTGGCGGGCGCGCATGAGGCCGACTTGCTCGCCTATGCGACCGATGCGCTGCACGCGATCCCTCATCTGCGAATGATCGGCACTGCGAAGGAGAAAGTGGGCATCGTGTCGTTCGTGATGGAGCACGCGCACGCCCACGATATCGGCACGATCCTCGACCAGTGCGGCGTGGCGGTGCGCACCGGCCATCACTGCGCGATGCCGGTCATGGCGCGCTATGGCGTGCCGGCCACGGTGCGCGCGTCGTTCGCGCTCTACAACACGCGTGCCGAGGTGGATGCGCTGGTCGAGGGGCTCGCGCGCGTGCAGGAGATGTTTGCGCTATGACCGACCTTCGCGAGTTGTACCAGGAAACGATTTTCGACCACTACCGGCGGCCGCGGAACTGCCATGCGCTGCCGGGCGCGAACCGCCGCGCCGAAGGGTACAACCCGCTGTGCGGCGACCGCATCACGCTATATCTGCGCATCGAGGACGGCATCGTCAAGGATGTCGGCTTCGAAGGTGCGGGCTGCGCGATCGCGACGGCTTCGGCGTCGCTGATGACCGAGGCGCTCAAGGGCCGCACCGAGGCCGAGATCGAAGCGCTGTTCGAGCGCTTTCACGCGATGGCGACAGCGCCGGCGGACCGGCCGCTCGCCGACGTCGCCGGGCTCGGCAAGCTCGCGGTGCTGGCCGGCGTGCGCGAGTTTCCGGCGCGCATCAAGTGCGCGACGCTTGCCTGGCACACGCTGCACGCGGCCATGCGCGACGAGGGCGATACGGTATCCACGGAGTGATGCGGGCGACATGATGAAGGTCGCGACGAACAGCCTGACGACCGGCCTGGCGACCGGCCAGACAAACAGCGAGGCGAACGACGATGAACACAGATGACTTGCCCGAACGCGACGATGCGCAGGGTAGCGGCGGCGATCTTCGTGCGCGCGTGATCGACGCGCTGCGCACGGTGTACGACCCCGAGATACCGGTCAATATCTACGACCTGGGGCTCGTCTACGGGCTGGATGTCGACGACGAAACCGGGCAGGTGGCGATTCGCATGACGCTGACCGCGCCAGGGTGTCCCGTTGCGCAGACGTTTCCGTCGGTCGTGGAAGAGAGCGTCCTGGACGCGGCGGGCGTGAGCGCGGTGCGGGTCGAACTGGTATGGGATCCGCCGTGGACGAGAGCGCGGATGTCCGACGCGGCCCGTCTGGAATTGGGGATGTTTTGACATGGCCGACTGGGTGGACGTGGCGCCCTATGCCGAATTCCCGCCGGGCGCCGTGCGCAGCGTGAATGTCGACGGCGCGCAGGTCGCGGTGTTCAATCTCGACGGAACCTGCTACGCGATGGAAGACCTGTGCACGCACGACGGCGGCAGACTGACCGGCGGCGCCGTGGAAGGCGACGAGGTGGTCTGCCCGCGACATGGCGCGCGCTTTTGCATCAGGACGGGAAAAGTCCTCGCGCCGCCGGCCTACGAAGATGTCGCCATATTTGCAGTGCGCGTGGAGGCTGGCATCGTGCAGGTGCGGGACGCGCGCTGGGACGAAAGCGGCTTTTGAGCCGCTTTGCTGTCCCCAGCTTGGCTGGCCCGCTTTGCTGACCGCTTCGCGGATTCCTTACTTCGCCTTGGCCGCGCTGGCGGGCGGCGGGCGCACGATATTGTCGTTGGTGGGCTTGCGCGGCTTCTTCACGGGCATGTTGTCGGGATTGGTCGCGCTGGCCGTGCCGGACGCTGCCGCGGGCGGCGATACCACCATCGGCGGCGGCGGCGGATGGGGAGCGCTGCTTTGGGCCAGCGCCGAAGTCGCGACAGCCGCCGGGATCGCGAACCCCAAGGCCACTCGGGTCCAGATGCGAGCATGATGACGGACCATCGGCTTCTCCAGATTCTCCAGATCGTTTCTATTACCGTGATGCGCAAAGCTCATGCCCGGACGCATATGTCGGCGGGGGCGGATGTCGACGGCTGTGCAGTCAGCCTTCTTGACTGATGATCACAAGAATCTCCGCCTTTGTCGCGCCGATGGGTAACGAGGAGGGCGAAATCATCTCGAAGGCGCTCGGCAACAAGCGTTCGGTCCTGCTGCCGTGACGGCCAGGGATCACCGGCCCTCAGGCAAGCGGCTGCGCGGCTGCGCGGCCGCGGCTGGCCGCGTTCCGCGAGCCGCACGAGTACCCTCAAAAAATCGACCGCCCCGTGCGCGTGGTCAGCCATTCCAGCGATTTGACACCGGCCAGCGAGTTGCCGTTCGCGTCGAGCCCCGGCGACCAGACGCACACCGCCATTTCCCCCGGCAGCACGGCGACGATGCCGCCGCCCACGCCGCTTTTTGCCGGCAGCCCCACGCGATAGACGAAGTCGCCCGCGGCATCATAAGTGCCGCAGGTCAGCATCAGCGCGGACAGACGCTTGGCGGAACTCGCATCGAGGACGTGCTCGCCCGAGACCGGCGCGACGCCGCCATTGGCGAGAAAGAGGGCCGCAGTGGCGAGCTCGACGCAATTCATCTCGATCGCGCACTGGCGGCAATAGGCTTCGATCACCGTCTCCGGCGGCATCTGCAAGTTGCCGAAGCTCGCCATGAAGTGCGCCATCGCGCGGTTGCGCGCGGCGTGCTGGAGTTCGGAACTCGCGACGCGAAGATCGTAGTCGAGATCGGCGGCGCCCGTCAGCCGGCGCACGAATTGCACCAGCGCCGTTTCAGCGCCGACGAAGCGGCGGCACAGCACGTCGGTGACGACGAGCGCGCCCGCGTTGATGAACGGATTGCGCGGCTTGCCGCGCTCGGTTTCGAGCTGGACCAGCGAGTTGAACGCGTTGCCCGAGGGCTCGCGGCCGACGCGTTCCCAGAGCGCGTCGCCGAGCAGCTGGAACGCGAGCGTGCAGGCAAAAAGCTTGGAGATGCTCTGGATCGAAAAGCGCTCTTGCGCGTCGCCGACCGAAAATACGCGGCCATCGAGCGTGACGATGGCTATGCCGAAGCGCTCGGCGCTGACCTTGGCGAGTTCGGGAATATAGTCGGCTACACGTCCGGCTGTGCGCCACGGAGCGATGTCGCGATGAATCTGTTCAAGGATCGCTTGATAGTTCGGGTTGTCCATTGGCCGATGATGAACGCCTGGGTGCGGGGATCGCGATGATACCGCAGCGCGTGAGCATACTGTGTGTCCGCACGCCTTCGGCCCGAATTGCGTTTGAACTCCACGCCACTCCACTCCGCGTCGCTACGACCCATCGCCCTTCATTTCGCGCAAGTGCTTATACACCGTCGCGCGTCCCATCCCCAGCACCTTTGCCACATAGTTCGCCGAGCTTTTGCCCTTGAACGCGCCCTCGGCATGCAGCGCCTCCACCAGCTCGCGCCGGTGCTCGCGCGTGAGCGAGTTGAGCGCCACCTGGCGCTCGCGCAGCCAGCCGTGCAGGAAGGTGTTGATGCGCTCCTGCCAGTCGTCCTTGAAAAGCTCCTCGGGTTGCGCGATCACGCCTGCGCCGCGCAGGAACAGATCGAGCGTCGCCTGCATGTCGTCGAACGCCGCAATGTTGAAGTTGATGCACATGACGCCCGCCGCGTGACCTTCATCGTCGAATAGCGCCGTGCTCACGCAGCGCATGCGCCGCCCGTCCCAGTTCACCTTTTCGTAAGGGCCCAGCAGCTTGTTGCGCGTGGTTTCCTCGATCTCCTCCAGTGCGGAATCGTCGCCGATCTCGCGCTTCGAGAGATTGTTCGAGAGGTACGCCACGGTCTGGTCCGCGAGATCGTGGATCACCACTTCGGCAAACGGGAAGAACAGCGTCGTGACGCTGTCCGCCACATGCGCGTAGCGTTCGAGCAGCCGCTCGCGCGACGTCTTCGGGGAAGCGGGCCGCTGCGTGGACTGGCTGGTGTGCTTGATGGGCTGCTTTACGGGCTGCTTCGCGGAGTCTTTTTTCTGCATCGGACCAGGCGCTGTGAGGCGTTGGAAGGTTCGTCAAGGAGGACGTCGATGATACTGCGCGCGTGGCTCATCTTGCTCACTTCGCGCTCATTGCGCTTACTGTGCTTACTGTCCGGGCGGCGACGCATCACGCAGATGTGAATAGAGCGCATGAGCAACCGCGATATCTTCGAGACCGAGCCCGATCGAGCGGAAGAAAACGTGACGCATGTAGCCGGGGCGCGGGCAGGCGTCGTTCGCCAATTCAGCGAGATCACCGACGATCGCGTCCGGCGACCAGCCGTGCTCGCGCGCGGCCAGCACCATCTCGCCGGCGCTCGATGGCGTGGTGCTGCGGTAATCGCAATAGACGTCGAGCGTGGGCAGCGTGGCCGGATCGATCTCGTGCGCCTGCGCGACGTTCGTGCTGATCGAGGTAATGAGCGCGGGCTTCGTGAGCGCGTCGAGCGCGAGCACCGGCTTGCCCGACGAGGTGCAGAGCATGACGACGTCGGCATCTTCGACGCATGCCTGCGCCGTTGCCGCGAGGCTCACGCGCGCGTCGGCGGCGCGCACGCTGGCGCTGCGAGCGGCGTCGTTGGCGTGGTTAGCGTCGCTGGTGTCGTGGGTGTCGTGGGTGTCGTGGGTGTCGTGGGTGTCATTGGCGAGGCCCGGCGAATAGACGCGGATGCTGTCCCACGCGCGCAGTGGCGCGACATGACGGATGTGCGCGAGCGCCACCGCGCCCGCGCCGATCACCGCAAGGCGGCGCGCGTCGCGCGGCGCGAGCTGGTCGACGGCGAGCGCGGTCGTGCCCGCCGTGCGCTCGGTCGTGAGCAGCGCCGAATCGCACCACATCAAGGGCTGGCCGGTGTGCATCGACATCAGTGCGGTCCAGGCCGTGACGATGGGACTGGCACCCGCGGCACCCGCGGCACCCGCAATGTACGGCGAGAGCTTCGCGCCGAACACGCCCGCCTCGGCGAGCACGCCCAGGTAGGTAATGAAGTCGCCGGCCTGCTGCGGAAACAGGGCGAGAGTCTGCGGCGGCTGCACGGCCTGGCCGCGGCCGAGCGCGGCGAACATGTCCGCGAGCACGCCGCGCACGTCGAGGGCGGGCAGCGCGGCGCGCACTTGCGCGGCATCGGCGATGAACGGCGCCACGAACGGTCCTGCGGCGTTTGCACGGGGGAGTGTTGTTTCGGACATGCTGTGCTCCATGATTGATTCGGGAACCGCGCGGGGCGGGCATGCCGCGCATCGCGCATCGCGTATGAGCCGGCGATCGCGGCGAGCCCGCTGGCAAAGCCCGGCGATCCCTGATGTAGACATTTTTGTCCATTCTAGACTTTATTTTTATTTTTCGTCTATATTTGTGCAGGTGGCGCGGGACTTCACGAACGGCGCCGCCCGACCTCATAACGACTATGGTGACGACGATGAATACGAAGATGATTCGCTCCTCGCGAGCGGCCCGCCTTGCGGGCGTGGTGGGCCTGGCCGGCTTGCTTGGCGCGGGGCTCGGCATGACGGCGGGCGCGGCGCACGCGCAGAGCGCACAGACCTTGCGCTTCGGCGTGGAGGCGTCCTACCCGCCGTTCGAGAGCAAGACGCCATCGGGCCAGTTGCAGGGCTTCGACATCGATATCGGCAATGCCGTGTGCCAGCGCATGCAGGTGAAGTGCGTGTGGGTGGAGAACAGTTTCGACGGCCTGATCGCGGCGCTCGAGGCGCGCAAGTTCGACGTCATCAACTCGGCGATGAACATCACGGACAAGCGGCGTCAGCAGATCGATTTCACGCCCGCCGTCTATGTGATGCCGATCCAGATGGTGGCGAAGCGCGGCTCGGGGCTGCAGCCCACGCCGGCGAGCCTCAAGGGCAAGCAGATCGGCGTGCTGCAAGGGTCGACGCAGGAAGACTACGTGCGCAAGCACTGGGGGCAGCAGGGCGTGTCGATCGTCACGTATGAGAATCAGGACCAGATTTTCGCGGATCTGGCTGCGGGCCGTCTGGACGGCGCGGTCCAGGAAGTGCAGACTGCCACCGACGGCTTTCTTTCGAAGCCGCAAGGCAAGGACTTCGATTTCGCGGGCGCGCCGCTCAAGGATCCGGCCACGCTCGGCGAGGGCACGGGCTTCGGCATGCGCAAGAACGACGCGGCGCTCCAGGCGAAGGTGGTCGCGGCGCTCGACTCGCTGCGCCACGACGGCACGCTTACGAAGCTTTCGATGAAGTATTTCGGCCGCGACATCGTTGCGAAGTGATGCGCGCCAGAACCGCACCTATGGACTCCAGAGGAATGGCATGAGCAAGGACGCGATCGTGCTCGGCGCGGGTATCGTCGGCGTGAGCGTCGCGCTGCATTTGCAGGCGCGCGGCGTGCGCGTCACGCTCGTCGACCGGCGCGCGCCCGGCGAGGAAACGAGCTATGGCAACGCGGGGTTGATCGAGGCGTCGTCGGTGGTGCCGTATGGCTTCCCGCGCGACTGGCGCATGCTGCTGCGGCTCATGCGCAACGACTCGACGATGCTGCGCTACGACGTGCGCTCGCTGCCCGCGTACGCACGCTGGCTCGCGTCGTTCTGGCGCGAGTCGGCGCCAGAACGGCTGGCGGGCGCGGCGCGCGATATGCTGCCGCTCATCGCGCGCTGCGTTGCCGAGCACGAGGCGCTGCTGGTGCGTACGGACATGCGTACGGACACGGGCAACGGAGTGGGCAATGAAGCGGGCAACGACCTGCGCGCGCTCGTGCGTCCGGTCGGCTGGCTGGAGGCGTACCGCTCGCCCGCGCAGTTCGAGCGCGAGCGCGAGGATGCGCAGCGCGTGGCCGGGGAGCATCGCCTGCGCATGGCAGCCTTCGACACCGCGGGCCTGCGCGCGGTGGAGCCGTCGCTGGCCGAGGGCTATGCCGGCGCGATTCACTGGATGGATCCGGCCAGCGTGGCCGACCCTGGCGCGCTCGTGAAGGGCTACGCGCAACTGTTCCTGCGCGAGGGCGGCACCTTCGTGAAGGGCGACGCGCTCACCCTGCGTGCGCAGGGCAGCGGCTGGCAGGTGCAAACGGACGATGGGCCGGTATCGGCGGAACTGGCTGTTGTGGCGCTCGGACCGTGGTCGGATCTCGTGACGGCGCCGCTCGGTTACCGCGTGCCGCTGATGGTCAAACGCGGCTATCACATGCATTACGCGAGCGCGGCGGGTGCGCCGCTCACGCGTCCCGTGGTGGATATCGAGGGCGGCTACGTGGTCGCGCCCATGAACCGAGGCCTGCGGCTCACCACCGGCGTGGAGCTTGCCTCGCGCGGGCGGCCGCCCAACTACGCACAGCTCGATGCGGCCGAGCGCGCGGCGCGGCCCGTGTTCGGGCTCGGCAAGCGGCTCGACGAAAAACCGTGGATGGGGATGCGCCCGTGCACGCCGGATATGCGTCCGGTGCTCGGGCCCGCGCCGCGTCACGCGGGGCTGTGGTTCGCGTTCGGACACAACCATCATGGGCTCACGCTGGGGCCGGTGTCGGGGCGGCTCGTCGCGGAGCAGATCATGGGGGAGACGCCTTTTACTGATCCCAGGCCTTATTTGGCGCATCGTTTTGGGTAGGGGATTGCGCGTTGCGCGTTTTGTTTGTCGCGTTTCCTTGTGTTCGTGTCGGTCTATTAGCGTTGCCCCTGTGCGGGGCAACGCTAATAGACCGACACGAAAACAAGGAAATGCCAACACCTTAAGGACCACGAAAAAAAACCATAAAAACAACTCACCACAAACTCAATGCACGCCTGCCGCGCCACCCCCTCCCGAACCTCTCGTCGACTTCGTAATCCAGATAAGCGGAATAATCGCGAGAAAAATAATCGCCGAGATATAGAAAATATCGTTGATACCCATCATCGCGGCCTGCGCCGTGAGCTGAAAATCGAACAGCGCATGCGCCGAGGGCTCGCTGATATGCAGCACGTCCTGCGTCTGCGCGATCGATTGCATGAAGATCGGGTTATTGATGGAAGCCTGCTCGGCGAGCCGCGCGTGATGAAGAATCGTGCGGTTGTTCCAGGCGTTGGTGGAAATCGACGTGCCCACAGCGCCGCAGAACACTCGCACGAAATTCGAGAGCCCCGCGGCGGCCGGAATGCGCTGCGCGGGCTGCCCAGCGAGGATGATCGCCGTGAGCGGCACGAAGAAGAGCGCCATCGGCACGCCTTGCAGCAGCGTGGGCAGCACGAGATGCCAGGTGTCGATCTCGATCACATACTGCGCGCGCATGAAAAACACCAAAGCGAACAGCACGAACGCTGCCGTCGCGATCACGCGCGCGTCCGAGCGCGGCAGCACGCGCCCGACCACGGGCGACAGCAGCAGCGCGAACACGCCGAGCGGCGCCGTCACGAGCCCCGCGTCCACCGAGCGGTAGTTCAGGTACTCCTGCATCCATTGCGGCAATAGCACCAGGTTGCCGAAGAACACGCCGTAAGCCACCGAGATTGCAATCGTTCCGCCAAGAAAATTGCGCTGCGAAAAGAGCCGCAGGTCGACAATCGGATGCGCCTCGGTGAGTTCCCACACCAGAAAGAATGCAAAGCTCACGAGCGCGATGACGCCGAGCGTCACGATCACGGGCGAGGCGAACCAGTCGAGGTCCTTGCCCTTGTCGAGCAGGATCTGCAGCGAGGCCACCCACGCGATCAGAAGACCGAGGCCCACCACGTCGATGGGCGGTTTGCGCGTGGCCGACTCGCGATGCCGATAGATCGACCACGTGATCGACGCGGCGATGAGGCCCACCGGAATGTTGATGTAGAAGATCCACGACCAGTTGTAGCTGTCGGTGATCCAGCCGCCCAGCGCCGGGCCCGCGATCGGGCCGACCGTGGTGGTCATCGCCCAGAAGGCGAGCGCGGTGGCCGATTTGTCGCGTGGCCAGGAGCCGAGCAGGATGGCTTGCGAGAGCGGAATCAGCGGGCCTGCCACGGCGCCTTGCAGCACGCGCGCGACGAGCAGGATCGGCAGCGTGGGCGCGACGCCGCACAGCCATGAAGCGAGCACGAACGAGAGGATCGACGCCACGAACAGGCGTACCTGGCCGAAGCGCTGCGTGAGCCAGCCGGTGAGCGGAATGGAAACCGCGTTGGCCGCCGCGAACACTGTGATGACCCAGGTGCCTTCGTCCACCGAGACGCCGAGGTCGCCCGAGATGGTCGGGATGGCCACGTTGGCGATCGAGGTGTCCAGCACGTTCATGAAGGTCGCGAGCGCGACGGCGATGGTCGCGACGATCAGCCTGGCGCCTTCGAGCGGGGGCGGTGCAGCTTGGGTTTGCACGATTTTCCCCCTATGTTGCGCTGCGGGAAATGCCGGAGGTCAGCGCGTAGCATACCCCGACTAGATGAAACATGTTGGTCGGGCAGATAGCAGCTCTGGCTGCCGGCATGAGCCCGAGAGGCGACAAGCGGAAGGTCGACACTGAGGCGCTGAGACTGTCCGGATTGATCAGGCGCAATGCTATAAGTCGAAGATAATATTATCTTTCCCGTCTGGCGTAGCCCGGAAGGTCTTGCTCACGGGGCTGCGCAACTATGTATTCGCGCATACCACCAACCGCATCGACGTCGAGTTGGGTGCGCGCCTGTTTCGCCACCTTGTTGGGGGGGGGCGCCGCGTGGGAGGCACGGTGGCGCGTGTGCGAGAACTGGAGAACGTCCGCAACTTCCTGACCGGCCAGGCGCTCACCGCAAACTTCTGCGTCAAAGAGAAATATGAGCCATGTATAACGCCGCACTTTCCGCATGGCGTGCAGACCGTATTTTGGATGCCGAAAAGTTGTGCAGGGCGGCGATTCTGGCTTCGCCAGACAGTTCCTCGGCGCATTATCTGCTTAGTCTCATTGAGTTTTCCTTGAAGCGAGCCAGCCAGGCGAAAACGTCTTTATGTGATGCGCTTGCACGCAGTACCAGCGCGTCGGAAGCACTGGAATTCGCAAGCGCGCTACTCGTGCAAGGACGCACCGAAGATGGGCGGGCAACGCTTCGTCATGCGCTAAAACTCGATCCAGCGCTCGCTGCCGCCCACTTCTATTTGTCCAACACCTTTGGACCGCAAGATGCTGAACAGGCGGAAGCGCATCTGCGTCAGGCAATCCATCTTGAGCCTTCACTGGCGGAAGCGCACAACAATCTTGGAAATCTGCTGCGCGCGTCCCGGCCTGGGGAGGCGCAAGCGTCATACGAGCAAGCAATTGCATTGCGTCCCGGATTCGCACAGGCATGGTTCAACTTGGGGATTCTGCTGGAAAACACTGAGCCGAAAGCCGCTGAAAACGCATTGCGTCGCGCGGTCGACCTGAACCCCGGCTTCGCACCTGCATGGAATGCACTGGCATGCCTGTTGCCAGATTCGCGTTGGCGAGAAGCACGGGATGCACTCATGCGGGCTGTGGAAATCGATCCGTGTTTCGCGGTGGCCTGGTCGAATCTCGCGCACAGACTCTCAAGGACGAACCGCGCCGAAGCTGAAGGCGCGGCGCGCAGAGCCATCGCACTTAACCCGAATCTCGTCAGTGCGTACTATAACCTCGGTGTTTTGCTTGGCCGGGCGTGCAGCGATGAAGCCATTCGAGTGCTCCGGCATGCGGTGGCGCTAAAGCCGGATCATGCGAATGCGTGGTATCAGCTTGGACATTTGTTATCGTTCGACGACCCTGCCGAAGCGTTGGTGGCACTGCGTAAAGCGATAGATCTCAATCCGGGCATGGCGAACGCCCATGCCGTTCTTGGAAATGTCTTCCTTGCGATGGGATCCGCGGAAGAATCGGTCGCTGCCTTGCGCCGCTCGCTCGAGTGCGATCCAGGCAATATCGTCGCTCACGCAAACCTGATTTTCGTACTCCCTTGTGTGAGCGATTGCCCAGAGGTGGTAATGCACGAGTGCACCCGCTTCGCTGCGCGGCATGAAGCGCCAGTCGTTGAGTGCGCTCGAGGGCACCTCAACGACTCAACTCCCGATCGGCGGCTGCGCGTCGGCTATGTTTCTCCCGATTTCGACTCGCATTGCCAGTCGTTCTTTACGATACCGCTGTTGTCCAATCACAATCACACGGACTTTGAGATCATTTGCTACTCGAGTGTTGAGGCGCCCGATCACGTAACGGCATCAATCCGTGGCCTGGCCGACGTATGGCGTGACGTGCGCCTGTTGGACGACGAAGCGCTCGCACAGCAAATTCGCGCCGATCGCGTCGATATCCTCGTTGATTTGACCATGCACATGGAGGGGTGCCGGCGTCTTTTGTTTGCGCGGCGTCCTGCTCCTGTTCAGGTCGCGTGGCTTGCTTATCCAGGGACAACAGGCAGTCCCGCCATGGACTATCGTTTATCGGACTGTTGGCTGGACCCGCTCGACGAGCCGGGTCGGGAAGCATGGTACTCCGAACGAACGATTCGCTTGCCTCGAACGTTCTGGTGCTATGACCCGCTGCTGGAAGATCTGGCCGTGAACAGCCTGCCTGCCGCGAACGGTGCACCATTCACGTTCGGTTGCCTTAACAATCCGGCCAAGGCAAGCGATCACGCTCTGGGTCTGTGGGCCGGTGCGCTCGCCGCCGTGCCCGAATCCCGATTGCTTGTCCTTGAGCCACAGGGTGTGCCGCGCGCCAGTTTGATGGCAAGGTATGTTGCACAAGGCATTGATTCTTCACGCGTGTCGTTCATCGGGCGACAGTCCCGCCGCGCTTATCTGGAAACCTGGCGTCGTATCGACCTCGCCCTCGACTCGTTTCCGTGCAATGGTCATACAACCAGTCTGGATGCGTTCTGGATGGGCGTTCCAGTCGTCACACGCGCGGGATGCTCCGCGATAAGTCGAGGCGGGAAAAGCATCGCCCGGAACCTGGCGCTGCCCGAACTCGTTGCACATTCCGACGACGACTTCGTGCGCGCGGCACGTGCATTCGCATGCGATCTGCCCCGTCTCGCGGCTTTGCGTGGGACGTTACGAGAGCGTATGGAGGCGTCGGCGCTCATGGACGCGCCACGATTCGCTGCCGATATCGAGCAGGCATATCGGGGGATGTGGCGTGAATACTGCGCCAGTCATCGGCATGGCGCATATTGATGCCAGCGGCGATCGTCCTTCTGGAATTTGGCGGGTGTGCATACGTGTGTCGCAAGGGCGGCGTATGCTGGCGGCAGTCACGTCGGCCGCAGGGCAATGCCGGGCTGGCCGATTCGTCGACTCGCCAACGTGCCAACGAAGGGGCCAGAGGGGAACGCGATAATGAGCTGGAAACAATTCGATGGCGGCTGGCGCCTCGCGCCCGCCGAAGGCGCGGCGCGCTCGCTTGTCGTGCTGCTGCACGGGGTCGGGAGCAATGCGCGCGATCTGATGCCGCTCGCCGATGCCTGGCGCGACGCGCTGCCCGGCGTCGCCTTCGCGTCGCTCGACGGCAACGAGCCGTTCGACGGCGGCTTTGGCGGCCGCCAGTGGTTCACGCTGCGCGACGTGAACGAGACGAACCGTGCGGCGCGCGTGGCGGCGGCCGCGCCGGTGCTGGAAAAGCGCCTCGCCGACGAGCTCGCGCACTGGGGGCTCGGCTACGACCGCCTCGCGCTGGTCGGTTTCTCGCAGGGTTCGATCATGTCGCTCTATCACGTGGCAACGCAGCCGGAGGGGGCTGCGGCCGTGGTCGCCTACGCCGGGCGCCTCACCACGCCGGTCGTCGCGAAGAGCCGCACGCCGATCACGCTCGTGCACGGCGAGGACGACGAGGTGATCCCCGCGCCAGAACTGGAGCGCGCCGCCGCTGCGTTCAGCGACGCGGGTTTCGCCGTGGCGGCGTTTGCGCTGCCGGGCGTCGGTCACACGATCACCGCGCAAGGCGCGATGCTCGGACGCGACGCGCTGGTGCGGGCGCTGGGATAGCGCTGGAGCAGGGCGGGCGCGACTAAAGTCTTGCGCGATGTTGCCGTAAACGGAGCATGGGGGGCCGTCAAGGCCCCTTGCGCCCGGCGCGCGGCATTGCGCACAGCTCGCAGTGCCGCACCATACGCAACGTTCAGCTGCTCCTGCCGCTGGTTGGTCGCTGGCTGGCTGGTCAAACGTTTGCCGCCGGGGTCGATTTCCGGGGCGCCCCGCCGGCAGGCGGGCCGCCGACCCTACTACGACGAACAACGACGACGAACAACAACGACATGGCCCGAGCCGCGCGGCACGCTTCGCTTCTCCACCGGTTTTCCCGCCCCCGCCACGATGTGGCGATCGATCCCGGCACCGCCAATACGCTGATCTATACGGAGGATGGGGGCATCTTGCTCGATCAACCTTCGATCGTATGTCGCGAGCGCGGCGTGGGCGGCGGCAAGGTTGGCAAGGTCGGCAAGATTGGGAAGGGGAGCGAAATCGCCGTCGCCGCAGTGGGCGCGGAGGCGAAGGCGCTGCTAGGGCGCGCGCCGCAGTACCTCGAAACCGTGAAACCGCTCGTGAATGGCGTGATTGCCGACTTCGCCGCCGCCGAGCAGATGATGCGCCGCTTCGTGGCCATGGCGCACCCGCGCCGCGCATTCGGGCGGCGCTCGGCGTTCACGGTGTGCGTGCCGGGAGCGGCGACGCGCGTGGAGCGCCGCGCGATTCGTGATGCGGCGCTCGCGGCCGGCGCGGCGAGCGTGAACCTGATCGGCGAGTCGCTCGCCTCGGCGCTGGGCGCGGGCCTTCCGGTCGCCTCGGCAACGGGCTCGATGGTCGTCGATATCGGTGGCGGCACGACCGAGGTGGGCGTGATCGCGCTGGGTGGCGTGGTGTGCAGCGGCTCGGTGCGCGTGGGCGGCGAGCAGTTCGACCGCGCCATCATCGAGCACGTGCGCGGCCTCTATGGGGTGATCCTCGGCGAGCAGAGCGCCGAGCATGTCAAGAAGACCATCGGCAGCGCGTTGCGCGGCGAGCCCATCGGGCGCCTGCGCGTGACGGGCCGCAGCCTCGAAGACGGTCTGCCGCGCACCATCGAGATCACGAGCGAAGATATCGCCGACGCGCTCGCCTTGCCGCTGCGCCAGGTGATGGGCGTGGCGCGCCAGGTATTCGAGCAGGCGCCGCCCGAGCTCGCCAGCGATATCGCCGACACCGGCATCGTGCTGGCGGGCGGTGGCGCGCTGCTCGGCCGCCTCGACCAGTGCCTCGCCGCCGAACTGGGTGTGCCGGTGCGCGTGGCCGACGCGCCGCTAACCTGCGCCGTGCGCGGCGCGGGCGCGGCAGCGGCGGGCGCCGTGCCCTTGGGCCAGCGGGACTTCTGCGTCTGCGATTGAGCCGCGGGGGGCGGATGCCCTCCCGATCCGCGAGTCGATGTAAACCGGCTGCACGAGGTAGTCATGCCGGGCAGTCATGCCAGGCAGCCACGCCGGACGGCCGATTTAACAGGATTCCAGAAGCATGGCAGTCCGAATTTACTCGCGGCCGTGCGCGTGCGCATCGAGCTTGTGCTCGGCGGCTTCGCCCACGAGGCCCGTGTAGTAGAGATGCACGCCGATGGCGAGCGAGTCGTTGCGGATCTCGTGGAAAGCCTTCCATGCCTTCACCGGATCCTTGAACACGAGGTAGTGCGCTTCCTGCGAGACGAGGCGCGCGACCTCGTGCAGGCCGTGGCCGTGCAGGGCGTCGACGAGCGCGTCGAGGCTGGTGTGCGTGCGCGCGTCGGTGCGCGGGTAGAGCATGTGGAGGACCGCCACGCGTTCGGACGCGAGTGCTGCCGAGAGCGCGACCACGATGTCCTGGTGATTGAGCGCGGTGACGATGGCGTCCTGGGCAAGCTCGTCTTCTGCGAACAGGGTGTCGATCGAGATGTTCATCTGTTCATTCCTTACGTTTTTCGTACAGCGCGTGCAGCGTGAGAAAAAGGCCCGCCGAAGAAGGCGGGCCAGGTACAGCTATGCAAGACAGGGGAAGTCGCTGCATGCGATGCAGTATGTCAGAGCGAAACGGTTCCATGTTGCGCTGCACAGGCAAAATATTGTTGCAGAAATCGGTGTTAAGGGAGCTGCAAGCATTCAATGTTGCTGGCTGGAGGAGGCATTGTTGCCAGCTTCGCTATCAATCGATGCTGCACTGCGCCGTAAAATGCGGCAGGCGGTCGCAGTGAAGCCGGCCCGGAAAACCGGGCGACGGGCGCCGCCGCGTCTTCTGCCTCTTGCGAGGCGAAGGCCGTTCAATGCAAGGACAAGACATGACCGATTCGAAGACACACGCCACACTCACGATCCCCGGCCACGCTGAAGGCGTCCAGCTGCCGGTCTACAAGGGCACGACGGGCCCGGACGTGATCGACATTCGCAAGCTGTACGGCCAGACCGGCATGTTCACCTACGACCCCGGCTTCATGTCGACGGCAGCGTGCAACTCGGCGATCACCTATATCGATGGCGACAAGGGCGAACTGCTCTATCGCGGCTACCCGATCGACAACCTCGCGCAGAACGCCGACTTCCTCGAAACCTGCTACCTGCTCCTGAAGGGCGAGCTGCCCACGCAGCAGCAAAAGGACGAATTCGTCGCGATGGTCACGAACCACACGATGGTTCATGAGCAGATGCACTTCTTTTTCCGGGGATTCCGCCGTGACGCGCATCCGATGGCGATTCTGGTGGCGGCGGTCGGCGCACTGTCCGCGTTCTATCACGACTCGCTCGACATCAACGAGCCGACGCATCGTGAAGTGTCCGCGATCCGCATGATCGCCAAGCTGCCGACGCTGGTGGCGATGGCGTACAAGTACAGCATCGGCCAGCCGTTCGTGTACCCGCGCAACGACCTCTCGTACAGCGCAAATTTCATGCAGATGATGTTCTCCACGCCGAGCGAGGAGTACAAGGTCAACGACGTGCTGGTGCGCGCGCTCGACCGCATCCTGATCCTGCACGCCGACCACGAGCAGAATGCGTCGACCTCGACGGTGCGTCTCGCCGGTTCGTCGGGCGCGAACCCGTTCGCGTGTATCGCGGCCGGCATCGCGTGTCTGTGGGGCCCGGCGCACGGCGGTGCGAACGAAGCCGCGCTGAACATGCTCGAAGAGATCGGCTCGGTCGACAACATCCCCGAGTTCATCGAGAAGGTGAAGGACAAGAACTCGGGCGTGAAGCTGATGGGCTTCGGCCACCGCGTCTACAAGAACTACGACCCGCGCGCGAAGCTCATGCGCGAGACTTGCTACGAAGTGCTCAACGAACTCGGCCTGCACGACGATCCGCTCTTCAAGCTCGCGATGGCGCTCGAAAAGATCGCGCTGGAAGACGAATACTTCGTGTCGCGCAAGCTGTACCCGAACGTCGACTTCTACTCGGGTATCGTGCAGCGCGCGCTGGGCATTCCCACCTCCATGTTCACCTGCATCTTCGCGATGGCGCGCACGGTGGGCTGGATTGCGCAGTGGAACGAAATGATCGCCGACCCCGAGCAGAAGATCGGCCGTCCGCGTCAGCTCTTTGTTGGCGAGACGCCGCGCGAGGCAAAGCCGGTCTCCGCACGCTGATGATGTAGCCGCCGTATCGGACGGGAGGCGGGGCGGGTGCACGTTCGATCGTGCGCCCGCCCGTTTTTTTATCCCACGTCGCTGTGAACCTGCCGCATCTCGCGCGGACAAACCTCTCGTAAGATTGCCGCTCGAGCCACTACAATCGAGCGAATGCGAACCGAAGAGGAGGCACACGATGCAGGATCCTGAATCACTCGGCGGCGTTACCCGCACAGGCGGCGTGGACCATCCCGTCCAGGAGGCCGATGGCGCATTTATCGCGCCCGAAACGCCGGAAGTCGCAAGCGCCGACCAGCACGTGCTCAAGTCGGGCGACACCTTTATCGTCAACGACCCGCTTGGCGACATCACCGGCGTCGACGACGGCCTCTTCGTCAACGACACGCGCGTGCTCTCCTCGCTGCGCCTCACCTTCGGCGGCCGCGTGCCGTCGCTGCTCTCGGGCAGCGTGAGCAGCGACAACACCGCATTCACCGCGCATCTGACCAATCGCCCGCTGCCGCCGCTCGGCGGCGCGACCACGCCCGAGGGCGTGATTCACGTGCAGCGCGAACGCGTGCTCTCGGGCACGATGTTGACCGAAGCCATCGAACTCACGAACTACGGCACCGAAGAAGCCGTCGTGCCGCTGTCGATCTCGTTCGCGAGCGACTTCCGCGACATGTTCGAAGTGCGCGGCCTGAAGCGCGAGCGGCAGGGCACGATCGTGCCGCCGCGCGTGGAAAACGGCGAGGTGCGGCTCGAATACATCGGTCTCGACAAAGTCGCGCGGCGCGTGCGTATCGAGTTCTCGCCCCCGCCGGACAAGCTCTTCGCCGACCGCGCCGACTTCACCGTCGCGCTGCCCGCGCAGGCCTGCGTTTCGCTCTACCTCACGGTGGCGATCGAAGTGGAGCCGCTCGCCGGCGCCGCGCCCGACGCGCCGAGCGCGGGCATCATCCAGGCCCCGCATTGCCTCGCCGATACAAAAGAGCAGCGCGTGGGCCGCGCGGCCGTGCGCGCCGCGCTGGTCGATGCGCACATCGTGATGCGCGAGCGCCGCCGCGCGGCGGCGCACGTGCGCTCGAGCAATCCGCTCTTCAACGCGTGGATCAACCGCTCGATCGCCGACCTCGGCCTCTTGACCACGGACCTGCCCACGGGCCCGTATCCCTATGCGGGCATTCCGTGGTTCTCCACGCCGTTCGGCCGCGACGCCATCATCACCTCGTTGCAGACACTGTGGCTCACGCCCGCGCTCGCGAACGGCGTGCTGCGCTTTCTCGCGGCCCATCAGGCGCGCGAAGACTCGGCGTTTCGCGACGCGGCGGTCGGCAAGATCATGCACGAAATGCGCAAGAGCGAGATGGCGGCCACCGGCGAAGTGCCGTTCGCGCTCTACTACGGCGGCGTGGATTCCACGCCGCTGTTCGTCGTGCTGGCGGGCGCCTATGCGGAGCGCACCGGCGACATGGCGCTCATCGACGAACTCTGGCCCGCGCTCGAGCGTGCCGCGGCCTGGGTGGCGGGCGTATGCGACCGCAACCCGCTCGGCCTGCTCGATTACCGGCGCGAGTCGGAAGGCGGGCTCGCGAACCAAGGCTGGAAGGACAGCCACGACTCGGTGTTTCATGCGGATGGGCACTTCCCCGACGGCCCGATCGCGCTAGTCGAAGTGCAGGCCTACGCGAGCGCGGCCTTCGAGACGATGGCGAAGTTCGCCACGCATCGCGGCCTTGCCGAAGAATCCGCGCACTACGCGAGCCGCGCCACGAAGATCCGCCGCTGCGTGGAAGACAAATACTGGATGGCGGAGTCGGAGTTCTACGGCATTGCACTGGACGGCCATGGCGAGTTGTGCCGCGTGCTCGCGTCGAACGCGGGGCATCTGCTTGCATTCGGTCTGCCCGAGTACGAGCGCGGGCGTGCGGTGGCCGGCGTGCTCGAATCGGCGCTGTTCCATACGGGGTGGGGCGTGCGTACGCTGGCGGCGGGCCAGGCGCGCTTCAATCCGATGGCTTATCACAACGGCTCGGTCTGGCCGCACGACAACGCGCTGTGCGCGCGCGGGCTCGCGCGCTACGGGCGCAAGGAAGTCGCCGTGCGGCTGTTGCAGGCGCTGTTCGAAGCGGCTGTGACGTTCGATATGCGCCTGCCCGAGCTGTTCTGCGGCTTCCCGCGCCGCCGTGGCGAGCCGCCCACCGCGTATCCGGTGGCGTGCCTGCCGCAGGCCTGGGCCGCCGGCTCGCCATTCATGATGCTCGAAGCGTGTCTCGGTGTGAGCATCGATGCCGCGCGTCACGAAGTGCGCGTTGAGCAGCCGATGCTGCCGGAGGGCATCGATTGGCTCGAAGTGGGCGATCTGCGCGTGGGTAACGCAACGGTGACGCTCACGTTCCGGCGCGTCGACGGCAAGGTCGTTGCATCGGCGGATCGCAGCGATGTGAAGGTGGTTGCCGTGCTCTGAAGTCCCGCACGTTTGCCCGCTGCGGATCAATGCGCTCTCGCCGTCGCCGACGCGGGTGGTCGTCACGGTGGGCGTGCGCCACACGTTCTGAGCGAAGCCGGAGCGTTTCGATGGATCGTGCCGCGCGCGGTGTTGACCGCGCGCGCCGGAAGCTTCGGGCGCTTTGAACGCTTTGAACGCTTTGAACGCTTTAAAGCGGATTCGCTGCCCGGAGTTAATCGCAGGCAGATTAATCGGCTTCGCGAGTCGTGAGCGATTTAATTCCGGTATGGATATTTGAACTCAGGCGCCAGCCGCGAATTCCTGCGGCTTGGTAGCCAGGCGTGTGCCCGCAAATGGGTCGTTACGCCAGTTCACTGCGCCGCTGCTGGCCGATTTCGCTTCGGTAGTTTTGCTGATTGCAAAATGCTCCAGCGATTGGCCGGCGCTCGTGACTTGCACCACCCATTGGGGCGGGGCGCCCTTTCCATCCCACGTGTGGCCCGCGGCGTCCCGATAGCGGGCGGCCTGCAACCGCTCCTGGTCCGCTGCTATGGACGCGGCCACATCGTCCGGTTCGATTCCAAATTCAGCCATCCTGCGACGCAGGTAGGCGACCATGCTGTCGCGTTTTCGTTCGTCCATCTAGGTGTGTTTCGTTCTGAATACAGCGCTTGGGCAGATAACTGCAAGATGCATAACGCCACGATAACACAGCTTGAAGGAGCGTCCGTAGTGGCTGCGGGCGGTAGCGCAACCTTTCGTGCTTTCGCTCGTGCTTTCGCTTACGGGCCAACCTTGGTTTGTTACAGGCTCGAAGGCTTTTGCGGCTCGTCACCAACTGGGTAGCCAGCAAACGAAAAGTGACCCATGAGGTTGCCTAACACATTGATCCGGATGGGGTTTGTAAATGCGCTTATTTCGGCGCTTATTTCAGCGCCCCTTCGGCCACCAGCACTTCGTGCGCCGCCTTGAACGCGCTGAGGCCGTGCGGGATGCCCGAATAAGCGGTTGCGTGCAACAGTACCGCTTTGATTTCATCAACGCTCACACCGTTGTTGAGTGCGCCCTTGACGTGCAGTTTTAGTTCGTTGGTGTGACCCGCAGCGGTCAGCATGGCGAGGTTGAGCAGGCTGCGCGTCTTGCGGTCGAGCGTCTCGTCACCCCATGCCCATCCCCAGGCCCACGCGGTGGTCGCGCGCTGGAACGACATCATGAAGGCGTCGGCCTTTTCCATTGAGGCATCGACATATTCCGCGCCGAGCACTTCGCGGCGAATCGGCAATCCTTTCTGGAACAGCGCATCATCTTCTTTCATGATTAAAACTCCTCTGTTGACGCACGTGCGTATTTAAATTTCCTGCTTTGACGAAACGCCGGCGCTAGCCAAAACCTGTGCGGTCGCCGGACCGTTGCGGCGGGAACGCGAACCGCCCTTCGATGCAAACAGATAGCAGGCGAGTGCGGTGGCAATCAGGCCAATCATCCAGGAGACGTCCGCGTCGCCCAGAATCGAGGCCCAAGGCCCGTGGAAAAAGCTCTCTTCCATGAACGGCACCTGGATCGCAATGCCGAAGAGGTAAATCGCAATGGCCCTGAAATTGAACGATCCATACGCGCCGCCGTTGCTGCCGATGATGTCCGCGACCCGGTAATGCCGGTTGTTGATCAGATAAAAGTCGATCAGATTGATTGCGACCCAGGGCGCCAGAACGATGCGCAAGGCGAAGATCGCATTCAGGAAAATAGCGATGAAGTTGCTCGAGGCCCACAGCGCCGTCGCGGTCGACGCAACCAGCAGGATCGTCGATACGACGACCCGAACGCTGCGGCCAGGAACCCAGTGCGGACGGAATGTCTGCGCGGCGGTGATGAAGGACAGCACCGCGCCATACAGATTCATCCCGTTGTGGCCGATGATATTGACCAGAAAGAGGAAGATCAGCACGTAGCCGAACATGCCCGTCTGTTCCCGGATGGCCAGCATCGCGTCCGTGGCGTGCCCGGTGCTGACCGCGAGTACGCCGAACAGGAACGCGAAGATCGTGCCCAGCGACGTGCCGAAATACGTATAAGCAAAGGTCTTCGCGAACCCGTGGGAAGTTGGCAGGTAGCGGGAATAATCGGACGTATAGGGCGCAAAGCTGATTTGCCATACGGCGCACAGTCCGAACATCGCAAACCAGTTCGCCAGATCGAAATGGCCTTGCTGGAAGATCTGGGCATCGAGGCGAGGCGCCATCAGCGCGATGCCGACCAGAAGCGCGCCGCCCATGAACCAGGCGCCCACCTTGTTGAAACGATGGATGAAGTGGCAGCCGATCACGCCGACCAGCGTCGCGAGGACCGCGCCGACGACGGTCGCAACCGGCGCGGGCACCGAGGGCGCCGCCGTGTGGAGCGTCTTGCCCGCGAGGATGATGTTCGAGACGAAGAAGCCGAGATAAATCAGCGTGGTGAATCCCACCACCAGTAACGATCCATATCGACCGAATTGCGCCCGGCTTTGAATCATCTGCGGCACGCCAACGAGCGGTCCTTGCGCAGAGGTGAGGGCGTGAAAAAGGGCGCCGAAGCATTGCCCGGCCACGATGGCGAAAATCGCGCTCATCAGGTCGAGGTGGAAAACCAGCACCGAGGTGGCACCGGAAATCACAGCTAGCGGCGCGACGTTGGTGCAGAACCACAAGGTGAACAGGTCGGCCGGCTTTCCGTGCCGGGCCTCCGGGGCAACATACTCGATCGAGTTGCTTTCGATCGCCAGAACGCTGTTGTCGTTCTCCGGTTGTTTCATGCTGTCTCCATCTTTATTGCCGGGCCACGTCGGACCGCGCGCGATAGCGGCGCGGCAAAACGTGGCCTCTACGGGCTTTGAATCGATACGTTGAATCGATACGTCGATACTGCAGGTGAGCGTGATGCGCCCGGTGCCTAGCGCATTACGAACGGATCGCTGATCGGTTCGTCCGAGGTGCGCAGCCACACGGACTTCGTCGTCGTGTATTCGAGCGCGGCGCTAAAGCCACCTTCGCGGCCGTGCCCGGAAAGTCCGAAGCCGCCGAACGGCACGAGCGGGGACACCGCGCGATAGGTGTTGATCCAGACGATGCCGGAGCGCACGCGCTTCGAAACGCGGTGAGCCCGCGTGAGACTGGTCGTGAAAATGCCGGCGGCGAGACCATAGACCGTGCTGTTGGCTTTGTCGATGGCTTCCTGTTCCGTCGTGAACGTGTCCACGGACAGCACCGGGCCGAACAGTTCCGTCGTGATGCTGTCGGCATTCTCGACGCCAGTGCAGTCCAGAATCGTGGGCGCGTAGTAGTAGCCGTCGCGCTCCAGCTTCTTCCCGCCTGCGAGCACCTTCGCACCTTGACGCACGGAACTCGCCACCACCGACTCGATATTGCGCAGTTGCCGTTCGGTGCACAGCGGCCCGTATTCCGTCTCCATCTCGTTGGGCGAGCCCACACGAATGCGCGCAACGCGCTCGACCAGCAGCGCGAGGAACTGCTCCTTGACCGACGCCTCGATCAGCAGGCGCGAACCCGCGACGCAGCTTTGGCCGCTCGCGGCGAAGATGGCCGCGACCTGTGCATTCACCGCGCTCTGGATATCGGTATCGGCGAAGACGATGAACGGCGACTTGCCGCCGAGTTCCAGCGAGACCTTGGCGAGATTATTGGCCGTGTTCCTGACGATGTGGCGCGCGGTCTCGGGGCCGCCGGTGAAGGCGACCTTGTCCACGCCCGGGTGGCTGCTCAGCACCGCGCCGCATTCCGGGCCGAAGCCGGTAATGACGTTGACGACGCCGGCGGGAAATCCCGCTTCATGCACGAGGCGCGCGAATTCTAGCAAGGGGCCGGGCGCTTCCTCGGATGCCTTGAGCACCACGGTGCAGCCGGCGGCCAGCGCCGGCCCGACCTTGACCGCGGAGAGAAACAACTGGCTGTTCCAGGGAACGATGGCGGCCACCACGCCAACGGGCTGCCGTTGGAGCCAGACCTGCATGTCCGGCTTGTCGACGGGGATGTTGCTCCCCTCGATCTTGTCGGCAATACCTGCGTAATACCGGTAGTACTCCGCAACATAGGCGATCTGGCTCGACGTTTCCCTGATGATCTTGCCGGTGTCGTTCGTTTCAATTTCAGCCAGTCGCGGCGCAGCTTTTTCGACGAGATCGGCGAGCCTGTACAGCAGTTTCCCTCGTGCGGACGCCGAAAGATCCGCCCAGCTGGGATCGGTCAGCGCGCGGCCCGCGGCCGCCACGGCCCGGTTGACCTCGTCGGTGCGGGCTTCGGGCATCTGCGCCCACACGGTGCCCGTGGCGGGATTGACGCTGCCGAACGTGGCGGCGCCCGCTTCGAACTGGCCGTCGATATAGAGCTGAAAATGAACATTCATGGCATCAGGACCTCATTGGAACGCGGGCATCACATCGCGGATCATGCGCTCGAGTGAAGCCTTCTTGCGCTCGAAACTCATACCGGTGTCGATCCAGAACGAGTACTCGTCGAAGCCGAGTGCTTCGTAGGCCTTAAGACGCGCGATCACTTCCGCGGGCGTGCCGATCACGTTGTTCTTGCGCATGGCCTCAGGCGAATAGAATGGATGCGCGGCCATTTCTTCCTGGCTCAATGGTTTGATCATGCCGCGGCTGACCGGCCGCTCGTTCTTGAACCACGCGCCGAAGTAGTTGTAGAACACGTTCACTTCCTCGGCGGCGACCTGTGCGTCGTCCTCGCTGCTCGCCACATAGGTGTGGCGCAGCAGCATGATCTGCGGACGCGGCACGTTGCTGAACTTCTCGCACGCAGCGTTGAAGTGGCCCACGAGCTTTTCGACTTCTTCATCGCCCAGGTGCAACGGCGTGACCTGGACGTTGCAGCCATTGGACACGGCGAATTCGTGGCTGTTCGGGTCGCGCGCGGCCACCCAGATCGGCGGATGCGGCTGTTGCAGCGGCAGCGGCGACGAAGTCGTCGAGGGGAATTTCCAGAACTCGCCTTCGTGCGCGTAATCGCCTTCCCAGAGTTTTTTCACGGCTGGAATGAGCTCGCGCATGCGTTGCCCGGCACCCCAGGCGTCGAGCCCCGGCATCAGGCGCTCGTACTCGAACGAGTATGCGCCGCGCGCAATGCCGAGTTCAAGACGCCCATCCGTGACGATGTCGGTCATCGCGGCTTCGCCAGCGAGCTTGATCGGGTGCCAGAACGGTGCGATGACCGTGCCCGTGCCGAGCCTCACGCGTTTCGTCTTGTTGGCGAGATCGACGAGATTGATGAACGGATTGGGCGCGATGGTGAAGTCCATGCCGTGGTGCTCGCCGGTCCAGACGGCGTGCATGCCGCCGCGATCGGCGATCTGGCACAGCTCGACCATTTCGTCATACAGCTGCTTTTGGCTGGTCTGGTCGGAGACGCGCTCCATGTGTACGAAAAGGGAAAAACGCATGATGTGACCTTTCAGGAAAGAAGCGGGCGGACGGTGCCGGTGCTGTGGTCGCCGAAGTACAAGCCGTAGCTCTTCAACTGGCTCTCCTTGCGATAGCGTTCGAGCATGCTGGCCAATGCGCTGTCCTGGAACGCTTCGGGCTCGATGTTGTCGAGGCTCACGAATTCGCCCGCGACGGCGAGCTCGTCCGGTGCGCTGCAGAGGAACGAGATGTACTGGTAGAACGTTTCGGTATTGTTGTAGACCGAATAAATAAAGCTTGCCGATGCGTCCGGCTGGTATTGCCTGAAGATTTCAGCGAGCGCTTTATCCGCGCCTTCGTTGCCGATCTCCTTCGCCGGCAGCGCCCATTTGTTGCCGGCCGTCTTGACCATGAGCACTTTGTCGTCGCGGGTGATGATCGCGCTCACGATGACCTTCGGACCGGCGATGACCTCGGCCGAGAGCTTCGCCGGCGTGAAATAGCCCCCACGGTAATAGCCCAGGCCTGCGTACCCCGCGGAGTGGAACGCCTCGACCTTGCCGACGATGAGCGCATGATCGCCCGCATCGATCACCGCGTGCGTCGTGCAGTCGAACCATGCGCTGACGTCGTTGATGAGCGGATTGCGGTGGGCGCTCAACTGCCAGTCCACTTTGGCGAAGCGGTCGTCGCTGGGGCGCGCGAAGGTGTTCGACAGCTCCTTTTGCCCTTCCGCGAGAATATTGATCGCAAAGTGGCCCGTGGTGGCAAACGTCTGGTAATTGCTCGACGTCTTCGCGATGCTCACCAGCAGCAACGCAGGGTCCAGCGAAACGGACGAGAACGAATTCGCGGTGAAGCCGAGCGGCTGGCCATCCTCGCGAGCGGTGGTCACGATCGTGACGCCCGTCATAAAGGCCCCGAATGCATCGCGAAGCTCACGGGTGTTGATCGGGGCGGTCTGTTGGCTCGTAGCGCTCATAGCACATTTCCCACTGCATGATTTGGCGCTTGCGGCCCGGTCTGCAACCAGGCACGCAGGGCGCGATTGACTTCGTCGGGCGCGGTCAGGTTCACCATATGGCGCTCGTTTTCGATCACGACGGCCGTCCCGTCATGGGCGGCCTGCGCCATCTGCATGGCCATCGCCGGCGTCGAATTCGGGTCGTCCGAACCGGTGAGCACGAGAGCCGGGCACGCAATCGTGTGCCAGCCGTCCGCATACACTTCGTCGCCCTTAGCGAAAGCCGTGTACGCCGTGGCGTAGCCAGCGAGGTTCACCGATTTCAGCCACGACTCGACCTTTTGCGCGGCAATGCGTTGCGCTTCCTCGGCATTGAACCAGCGCTGCAGCGGCGTTTCCACGTCGATGGTTCCCGAGCGCAGCTCGGCGGCGCGTTGCAAAACGGCTTCGCGCGCTTCTTCCGTGCGGCGATACACACCGTTCAGGACTGCCACGCGCTTGACCAGATCGGGCCGCGTCACGGCCACGCCAGCGGCGATCAGCGAACCCATCGAGTGGCCGGCCAGATTGACGGGGCCAACCTGAAGCGCTTCGATGAACTCGGCTGCCCACTGCACGAACTGTTGCAGGTCGGCGTTCGCGTCGAGTGCGTCGCTCGTGCCGTGGCCCGGCATGTCGACCGAGATCACCCGGAATTCGCGCGACAGGTCGTCCATCTGCGGATACCACGCGCTCGCTTGCATGCCCACGCCATGGATCAGGACCAGCGGTTCGCCGACGCCTTGTTCGAGAAAGTGGGCGACGCGGTTATTGGACAGCTGCAGGGTTCTTGACGTCATTTCCGAGCTCTGCGAGATCTTTGTAGCGATCGCCAATGCGGTGATGCGGACGGCCAGCGGTCGAGGCGCCAATGGCGATGACGAGTTCATCGGCCGCCGGGGCGTCGGGAATTGCAAACTGGAGCGTGAGGTAGTGCGAGCGGCGGCCTTCGTCGTTCTTGTCCATCATCGGGATGAGCAGGGGGGCATTGGCCGGGCCGCGCGTGTTGTTGAAGGCGAGGTACGACTTGGCGCCCACGGCCGAGCGATAGATGTTGCCGAAGTGCAGGGTGTGGATCAGCGCGGACGCGTGCTCGAGCTCACCGGCGAGACCGACAATGGCGCTCTTGCCGAACGCCTCGACCGCTTCGCCCGAACCGGCTTCATCGAGGATCAGCTTCGTCAGGTGCTCGCTGAGTTGCGGCCCGAGGGCGCGAATCTCCGGCGAGAGATCTTCCACATAGCCGCGGCCTGCCCACGGGTTCTTGATCACAGCCGCCGCGCCGATCATCTTCAGCGGCCTGGCGGCGGCCTTGTCGCCATCCACATAGACGGTCTCGACATGGAGGATGGTTTTGCGAATCAGGCTCATGGCACCTTCCTTTTGTGCGTTGATTGTGAGCTGCATTTTGGTATACCATGTTACGGCATGCCATGAGTGTTAACCCTCAACCAATAACTTTCGAAACGGAAGGTGGAAAAATGACTGCGTTCTGGATTGCCCACGTGAAGGTCCTCGATGCCGCGAAATACAAGGACTACACGGACATTGCGCCGCAAGCGTTCAAGAAGTTCGGCGCCGTTTTTCTCGCGCGCGGAGGCGTGTCGCAAGTGCTGGAAGGGGAATCGTTCGAGCGTCACGTGGTGATCCAGTTTGCCGATATGCAAACGGCGCTCGCCTGCTACCACTCGCCCGAATACCAGGCGGCGAAGCAGAAACGGGATGGGCATTGCATCGCGCAAGTGGCGATTGTCGAAGGCCTGGGCGGGTGATGGCGCTATCACGCCAACGGTATGGAAAGCTGGATGTCAGTTAGGTCATAATATGGCATTCCATGACTGCGCCCCGGACTATGCAAGACCTCAAAATCGACCGTAATGCCAAGACTCTGCGCGAACTGACGCTCGACAAACTGCGCACTGCAATAGTCCAGGGGTATTTCCGGCCCGGCACGCGGCTAGTCGAACGCACGCTATGCGACGAGCTTGGCGTGAGCCGCACGGTGGTGCGCGAGGTGCTGCGGCATCTGGAGACCGAAGGGCTGGTCGAAATCGTGGCGCGGCAAGGGCCGATCGTGGCGCGGCTCGATCCGGAGCAAGTGGGTGAGATCTACGAACTGCGCGGCTTGCTCGAAGCCAATGCCGCGCGCGCCTGCGCAGAGGAATCGACGCCTGAAGTCGTGAAGCAACTGCGCGATATTCGTGCTGTCATCGAAGAGGCGTTCGAGAAGCGGGAACTGCCGCGCGTGCTCGAGTACACCGAGCGTTTCTACGAAGCGCTGTTCGAAGCTGCCGGAAAGCATGTGTCGCTAACGGTCGTCAAGACGCTCAATGCGCGCATCAACCGTTTGCGCGCACTGACCATTGCCACGCCGGGGCGCAGCGGCGACTCCAACCGCGAGATGAACCGCTTGCTAGATGCAATCGAGCGGCGCGACGGCGACGCGGCAGCCGCGGCATCGTTCGCTCACATTCAGCAGACTGCGGAATTGGCGTTGTCGGCGCTTGCGCAGCAGAACGAGGAAGTGGGAGATAGCTGAGGCGTTTCTCGACGCGCGCTTCGTCAAGTAACTCGTAACGTAACAAAAGGGGCCGCTGGCGTTTTTCGCCGGCGGCCCTTTGTTTTGTCTGCTGATTCTGCCTCATGGTATTCCATAATACGAAGACCGTTGCTGTGGACCATAAGATGGCATACCATAATCTCATCGAACCACGCAGCGACCACTGGAGCACGTCATGGCTGAGTCAACGAGCGGACAAACCACGGAACAGACATTCGATACGGGGCGCTTTCGCCGCGCGCTGGCCGCAGCGGGGGCAGGGGCGGACGCTCGGGTGGGCGCGATCCTGGAGCATCGCGATGGACTCGTGCTCGTCGACACGGCCCAGGGCGTGCAACTGCCGACGGGCAGCAAGCTCGAACCGGCAAGCGACGCCGCGAGCCTGCGCGGCGTACTCGCGAAGCTCGGTCTCAAGGCGCATCTCGACTTCCTTTTCGCCGTGTTCGAGGCGAGCGGCGAGCGTGCGCCGGATGGACATTCGGGTGTGCACGTCTATTACCGGGGGCGCGTGACTCAAAGCGGTTCGCCCTGGCTCGACAGCAGCATCCGCATCGTGCCGCTTTCGCAGATTCCCTGGGACGAGGTGAGCGACGCCGCCGTGCGCTCGATGCTCGAGCGCTATGTGCGCGAACGCCGGCAGGACGCGTTCGGCATCTATGTCGGCGATACGCAGGCGGGCACCGTGCAATCGCTCGCCCTCACACACTGAAGGCATTGAACGTAACCGTTTCCCCTTGGAGAGAGACATGAGCAGCAGAGGCATTCCGTTTTTCGCGCCGTTGATCGCCGTTTGCGCGACGACGCTCGCGGCAGCACCGGCACTGGCCGCCGATCCGATCGTGTTCACGAGCTGGGGCGGCACGACGCAATCGTCGCAACAGAAAAATTGGGCGCAGCCGTTCACGCAGACGAGCGGCATCAACGTGCTGATGGATGGCCCGACCGACTACGGCAAGCTCAAGGCGATGGTGGATAGCGGCAACGTGAGCTGGGACGTCGTGGACGTGGAGGGCGACTTTGCCTATGCCGCGCAAAAGGCCGGGCTGATCGAGCCGATCGACTATTCCGTGGTGAAGAAGGACGAGCTGGACCCGCGCTTCGCAACGCCGGATGCAGTGGGCAGCTTCTATTACTCGTTCGTGCTCGGCTACAACAAGGCGAAGTACACGGGCGCGCAGCCGCAAACCTGGGCGGATCTCTTCGATACAAAGCGCTTCCCGGGCAAGCGCACGTTTTACAAGTGGTCGGCGCCGGGCGTGCTGGAAATCGCGCTGCTCGCCGATGGCGTGCCGCCCAACAAGCTCTATCCGCTCGACCTCGACCGCGCGTTCAAGAAGCTCGATACGATCAAGAGCGACATCGTCTGGTGGAGCGGCGGTGCGCAGTCGCAGCAACTGCTCGCTTCGGGCGAGGCGCCCATCGGCATGTTCTGGAATGGCCGTTTGCACGCGCTCGCGCAGACCGGCGTGCCGGTGGGCATGTCGTGGAACCAGAACCTGACCGCCGCCGACATGCTCGTGATTCCCAAGGGCGCCAAGCATCGCGCGGAAGCCATGAAGTATCTCGCCGCTGCAACGAGCCCGCAGGCCCAGGCGAAATTCGCGGCCGACACGGGCTATGCGCCGATCAACGTGAAGTCGGCCGCGCTCATGCCGCCCGCCATGGCCAAGACGCTGCCCGACCAGTACAAGGCCTCGCAGATCAATCTCGACATGAAGTACTGGGCCGAGAATCGCGACGCGATTGCGAAGCGCTGGTACGCGTGGCAATCGAAGTAACGGAAATAATAGAAGCCCGGACAGAGGCCAGACGTGAGCGCCGCTAAGGAACCCGAATCAAATCGAGCCGATGCGGCGACACCACGAGACACCCGGAGACACCATGCCCAATGTATTGAGTACCGTCGCGCATCCGCCCGCGACGGCCGCGCGCAAGCGGCGCGACTGGCGCAGCATCCGGCTGCTGACGCCGGCCATGCTGCTGCTTGTGATCTTCTTCCTGCTGCCGGTGCTCTCGCTGCTGCTGCGCAGCGTGCTGGAGCCGACGCCGGGCCTGCACAACTACCAGCAACTGCTCGGCTCGACCACGTATCTGCGCGTGTTCGGCAACACCTTTCTTGTGGCGACGGTCGTGACGCTCGTCACGCTGCTGGTGGGCTTTCCGATGGCGTGGCTGCTCGCCATCGCGCCACGCAAGCTCAGCTCGGTGCTGTTCGCGATCCTGCTGCTCTCGATGTGGACCAACCTGCTGGCACGGACCTTCGCCTGGATGGTGCTGTTGCAGGAGACGGGGCCGATCAACCGCGCATTGATGGCGATGGGCGTGATTCATGAGCCGCTGTCGCTCGTGAACAACCTCACCGGCGTCACGATCGGCATGACGTACATCATGCTGCCATTTCTCGTGATGCCGCTGCACGCCACGCTGCGCAGCATCGACCCCTCGACGCTGCGTGCCGCTGCCGTGTGTGGCGCGAGCCGCTGGCAGGCGTTCTGGCGCATCCTCCTTCCGCTGGCGATGCCGGGCGTGGCCTCTGGCGCGCTGATGGTGTTCGTGATGGCGCTGGGCTACTTCGTCACGCCCGCGCTGCTCGGCGGCCCGTCTTACATGATGCTCGCGGAGCTCATCGCGCAGCTCGTGCAAGAACTGCTGAACTGGGGTCTCGCCGGCGCCGCGGCATTCGTACTGCTAAGCGTGACGCTCGCGCTCTATGCATTGCAACTGCGCTTCACGGGCAGTGCGCGTGCAACTCAGGGAGGCCGCTGACATGCTGCTCGATTTCGATCGCCTTGGCGCATTGCGCTGGATGCTGGTGGCCGTGGGCGCGGCTGTCTCGCTCTTTCTCCTGCTGCCGATCTTCTTCATCGTCGCGCTCTCGTTCGGCGACTCGCAGTGGCTCATCTTTCCGCCGCCGGGCTGGACGCTCCAGTGGTACCAGCAGCTTTTCACGGACCCGGGCTGGATCGATTCGCTGCTCACGAGCGCGAAGCTCGCGGTGATCGTCACGGTGCTTTCCGTCGCGATCGGCTTTCTGGCTTCGCTTGCACTCGTGCGCGGCAAGTTTCGCGGCCGCGAGGCGGTGCGCGGTTTCTTTCTCACGCCGATGGTGCTGCCGGTGGTCGTGCTGGCCGTCGCGCTCTACGCGTTCTTTCTGCGCATCGGCCTGAACGGCACGATGACCGGGTTCGTGATCGGCCATCTGATTATCGCGCTGCCGTTCTCGATTATTTCGATCAGCAACTCGCTCTTGAGCTTCGATACGGCGCTCGAGGACGCAGCGCTCATCTGTGGCGCGTCGCCGCTCACGGTGAAGCTGCGCGTCACGCTGCCGGCGATCCGGCTGGGCCTTTTTGCTGCCGCGATATTCGCGTTCCTCGCGTCATGGGACGAAGTGGTGGTGTCGATCTTCATGTCGAGCCCGACGCTGCAAACGCTGCCCGTGCGTATCTGGGCGACGCTGCGGCAGGACCTGACGCCTGTCGTGGCAGCGGCGTCTTCGCTGCTCGTCGGCTTGACGACCATCCTGATGCTGGCGGGCGCCTTGCTGCGCCGCGCACGCGCTAACTGAGGTAAACACGCCATGACTGCATTCCTGCAAATCCAGCGCCTGCGCAAGACCTACGACGACGTCGTCGCCATCGACCATGTTTCGCTCGACGTGCGCAAAGGCGAATTCATGACCTTCCTCGGACCCTCGGGGTCGGGCAAGAGCACGACGCTCTATATCGTCGCGGGCTTTCAGGAACCGACCGAGGGCCGCGTGCTGCTCGACGGCAAACCGCTGCTGGCGGTTACGCCGAACAAGCGCAACATCGGCATGGTGTTTCAGCGCTACACGCTGTTTCCGCATCTCACCGTGGGCGAGAACGTGGCATTCCCGCTGCGCGTGCGCCGCCGTCCCGAAGCCGAAATCAAGGCGAAAGTGGAAAAGATGCTCAAGCTCGTGCATCTCTCCGAGTGCCGCGACCGCATGCCCGCGCAACTCTCGGGCGGGCAGCAGCAGCGCGTGGCCATTGCGCGTGCGTTGGCCTACGACCCGCCCGTGCTGCTGATGGACGAGCCGCTCTCCGCACTCGACAAGAAACTGCGCGAGGAAATCCAGCTCGAATTGCGCCGCATTCATCAGGAAACCGGTGTCACGATCCTCTATGTCACCCACGATCAGGAGGAAGCGCTGCGTCTTTCCGATCGTATCGCCGTGTTCAACAAAGGCTGCATCGAGCAGGTGGGTACCGGCGAGGAGCTCTATGCGAACCCGGCGTCGCGCTTTGTCGCGAGCTTCATCGGCAATTCCAATTTCCTGCCGGTGAAAGTGACGAAGAACAGCGACGGCCGCATGAATGGCGTGTTCCCCAACGGGCTTGAAATCGCCACGGACGCGTTTCATCCGACGCTCGCCGCTGGCGACGACAGCACGCTGATGATTCGCCCGGAGCAGATGCGCATCAGCTCGCTGCAAAGTGCAAGCGGTGCAAGCGGTGCGAGCGGGACTGCAGGCCTGCCCGTGACCGTGCGCGACGTCACCTATCTTGGCGACGCGATGCACTACGCAGTGGCGACGCCCTGGCAGCAGGAGATCTCGATTCGCATGCCGGCGGCGCATCGCCACGACAGCGGCATTGCGATTGGCGCGCAGGCGCTGGTCGACTGGGATGCGCGCGACGTGCGTCTGTTCGCTCAAGTTTGATGACGGCCGCCATGACTGCCATGCACCCATCGCTGAAGGTCCAACGGCCCACGGCCACGCTGCGGGAACTCGCGCTCGAGAAAATGCGCACGGCCATCCTGGAGGCGCATTTTCAGCCGGGCGAGCGGCTGGTCGAACGTTCTCTCTGCGAGATTCTTGGCGTGAGCCGCACCGTGGTGCGCGAGGTCTTGCGGCATCTGGAAACGGAAGGACTGGTTGCATCGATTCCGAACCAGGGGCCGATTGTTGCGGTGCTCGCCTTCGAGACCGCGGCCGAGATCTACGAAATACGCGCGTTGCTGGAGGGCGAAGCCGCCATGGCCTGCGCACAGCATGTCGATGAGCAGATCGTTGCGGAGCTGGCTGCCTATATCGATGAGATCCAGCGGGCTTTCGAAGCGCAGGATTATGTTGCCGTGCGGGCACTCACCACCGCTTTTTATGAGCGTATGTTTATCGGTGGGAAAAAGCATGTGGCGTGGGAGATCGTGCAGTCGCTGACGGCGCGCATTAATCGCTTGAGAGCGTTGACGATCGCTTCCGATGATCGTGGCCGCCAGGCGGTCTCCGAGATGCGCCAGATTCTCTCTGGTATTGAGGCAGGGAACGGGGTCGCAGCGCGCGAGGCCGCCATTGCGCACGTCGACCGCGTGGCCGAGATCGCAAGGAAGATGCTGGCGCATGGGCATGAGAATGCCTTTTGGCGGCAGGCAGGGTGATGCGGTGCAGTTTGGGTGGTGTTGGATCGTGTCGTTCGCGTTTTCTTGTTTTCTTGTTTTCGCGTTTCCTTGTTTTCGTGTCGGTCTATTAGCGTTGCCCCTGTGCGGGGCGGCACCTACTTTTCTTTGCAGCGGCAAAGAAAAGTAGGCAAAAGAAAGCCGCTCACACCGCCAGTGTGACGCAGTGGACCACTTGCCCATTATCGGAGCGGTTCCGGAGCGTCTGACACCACGCGCCATACAACGGAGTGACAAAGGACTCATTCCTCCGGCGGCGCTACGCGCGCCGTGGGGCATAACCCAAAACCAGTGGCGCGCATGCGCGTGCGCATTCGCATTCGCTTACCCAGGCAGTACTCATGGTTTCCCTTGCAGACCCGACCGCTGCGCGCGCAGCGAGCAGCGGGATGAATGAGTCCTTTGTCACTGAGTTTGAAGGTGCGGGGTGACGGATGCCCCGGAACCACTTGGATTAACGGCAAGAGGTGGACGGCGTCACACTGGCGGTTTGAGCCGCTTTCTTTTGCCTACTTTTCTTTGCGGCTGCAAAGAAAAGTAGGTGCCGCCCCGCACAGGGGCAACGCTAGCAGACCGACACGAAAGCAAGTAAACGCACAAACCGCTACAAACTGCTACAAAAAAAGAACCGCCCACTAAATCTCATTCCTCAAGGAACAACCGTGGATTTGAAAACGCTATTGAAGGACGCGGCGCTGCTGCGCCATCACGCTTATATCGATGGACAATGGTGTCCGGCCGACTCGGGCGCAAGTTTCGACGTGCTCGACCCCGCGACGGGCGCAACCCTTGGCAGTGTCCCTTTGATGAGCGAGGCCGAAACAACGCGCGCAATCGACGCGGCCAATGCAGCGTGGCCCGCATGGCGAGCCCGCACCGCGAAGGCGCGCGCGCAGTTGCTGCGCCGCTGGTATGAACTCGTGATCGAAAACGCCGACGACCTCGCGCTGATCCTGACCGCGGAGCAAGGCAAGCCGCTTGCAGAGGCGAAAGGCGAAGTCATCTATGGTGCGTCGTTCATCGAATGGTTCGCCGAAGAGGGCAAACGCGTGGCAGGCGATACGCTCGCCACGCCGGCGTCGGACAAGCGCCTCGTGGTGATCAAGGAGCCCGTGGGGGTGTGCGCCGCAATCACGCCCTGGAACTTCCCCAACGCGATGATCACCCGCAAGGCGGGGCCGGCGCTCGCGGCAGGCTGTCCAATCGTTGTCAAGCCCGCCGAAGCCACGCCGTTCTCCGCGCTCGCGCTGGCCGTGCTCGCCGAGCGCGCGGGCATCCCGAAGGGCGTGTTCAATGTCGTGACCGGCGACCCGAAGGCAATCGGGCAGGCCATGACGAGCAGCCCCGTGGTGCGCAAGCTCTCGTTCACGGGCTCGACGGCGGTGGGCCGCTTGCTGATGGCGCAAAGCGCGCCCACGGTGAAGAAGGTGACGCTCGAACTCGGCGGCAATGCGCCCTTCATCGTATTCGACGATGCCGATCTCGACGCCGCGGTGGAAGGGGCGATTGCTTCGAAGTACCGCAATAACGGGCAGACCTGTGTCTGCACCAATCGCTTCTACGTGCATGACCGGGTTTATGACGCATTCGCCGCGAAGCTGGCGACGGCGGTGCAGGGCCTGAAGGTCGGACACGGAACCGAGGGCGGCGTGACCCTGGGGCCGCTCATCAACGAGGCGGCGGTGAGGAAGGTCGAAGCGCATATCTCGGATGCACTCGACAAGGGCGCGACGCTCGTCACGGGCGGAAAGCGGCACGCCCTCGGGCAGGGCTTCTTTGAACCGACCGTGCTCACGAATACCACTGCGCAAATGGCGGTTGCGAGCGAAGAGACATTTGGCCCGCTTGCCCCGCTGTTTCGCTTCTCGAGCGACGAGGAGGTGGTGAAGCTCGCCAACGATACGGAGTTCGGACTCGCCGCGTACTTCTACAGCCGCGACATCGGGCGTGTGTGGCGTGTGGCGGAGCAGCTCGAATACGGCATGGTGGGCATCAATACCGGCCTCATTTCGAACGAGGTCGCACCGTTTGGCGGCGTGAAGCAGTCGGGTCTTGGTCGGGAAGGTTCGCACTACGGAATTGATGATTATCTGGTCATCAAGTACCTGTGCATGGCGGTTTGATCAGTATTGTTTGCAGGAAGTTGGCGAGGGCAACATCGATCGCGACCGGCCAGCAATCTTTTGCTACTCGTCACGGGGAGGGAGAGCCCGTTTCAGCAACATCCTGCAACACCGGTGGTAACATTTGTTGTCGTCCACTGCCCGTCAGCCAACCGCATGCCAGAAAGCTTCGACCAGCTCGCCGCGCTCATTCGCGCGCGCTTCTCCGATCTGAGCCCGCAATTCCAGACCGGCGCAGCGTTCCTGCTCGATCATCCCGACGAAGTGGCCGTTTCGTCGATGCGCAAGGTCGCGGAGCGCGCCCAGGTTCAGCCTGCGTCGCTCGTGCGGCTTTCGCAGCAGCTCGGCTTTCCGGGCTGGAACGAGTTGCGCGATCTGTTCGTCGCGCGCGTGCGCACGCGCCCCGAGCCGCTTTCGAGCCGCGCCCGCTCGCTCGTGGCGGGCAGCGCGAAGGACGCGCTCGCGCGCGATCTGCTGCTGGCCCAGCAGCACAATCTCGATGTGAGCGCCGCCCACAACACGCGCACCATGGTCGAGGCCGCGCGCATCCTGAAGAAGGCGAAGCATGTGCACGTGGCGGGCTTTCGCTCGTGCTATGCGGTGGCGTTCGGCCTCGTGTACGGCTACCGGCTCTTTCGTCCCTCGGTCTCGCTGCTCGGCGGTGAGGCTGGCACGCTCGAAATGCAGTTGCTCGGCATCGAGCGCGACAGCGCGACCATCGTCGTGAGCTTTGCGCCGTATTCAGTCGAAGCGGTGCGCGTGGCCGAGGCGGCGCTCGAAAAAGGCAGCCGGCTGATCGCCATCACCGATAGCGCCGTCTCGCCCATCGCGCTGAACGCCGAAAAAGTGCTGATCTTCACGCACGAAAGCCCGTCGTTTTTCCCCTCGCTGGTGGCGGCGACGGCGCTCGCCGAATCGCTCGTCGCGCACCTGCTGGCGCTGGAGGGAACAGGCGCCGTGGCGCAGCTCGAGCAGTCGGAGCGCACGCTCAACTCGCGCGGCGCCTATGTTCCCTGACGCTGCCGGGCAGGAGGCAAGGTACGGGCTCTCCCGGTGTTTCGACCCGACACGTTCGACATATTCATGAAGCCGCCCGCGAGGCGGCTTTTTTACGCCTCCACGCAGTCCATTTGTTGTAAGCGTTATTTAATTTGACAACATATGTTGTGTGGCGTATAAATCCGGCATTGGCCGTTGCAGGCATTCAAACGAGAATTTCGATGCAGGAACTGAAAATTTACCGGGGGCCGGCCTTCCGGGGGGCGGCCGTCCGGATGGGCGGCTCGCCCGAGGCGATCGGGCGGCGGCTCGGTGACCTCGCGAAGCCCGTCTTCGCGGCCTATATGGCGCAGAGCAGCGCCTGGGCGGCCGTGAGCCGCTGGCGCGGCAGCGCCTTCGCGCAAGAACTACGCGCAGCCGCGGAGCGGTATTTCCCGGCCTATGTGGCGGAACTGGACGCCATGGCCGCGGCGCTCGGCTGGCCGGCGCACGATCTGTTCTTGTGGAATTGCCGCGGCGAGCTGATCCACAACGCGCCGGACGGCTGCACGACGCTTGCGGTGCGCACGCCCGAGGCCGGCCTGATCGCCCATAACGAAGACGGCGATCCGTATCTGCGCGGGCGCTGCGCCGTGGTCGAAGTCGAGCCGGAGGGCAAGCCTGGCTTCGTGAGCTTCTATTACCCTGGGTCGCTGCCAGGTCATACGTTCGGGGCGTCGCGCGCGGGCATCGCGCAGGCGATCAACAACCTGCGCATTCGCGAGCCGCGCGCGGGCGTGCCGCGCATGATCCTCGGGCGCGCCGTGCTCGACGCGGCAACGCTCGCCGACGCCCTGGCGCTGCTGCGCGACACCCCCCGCGCGAGCGGCTTTCACCATACGATCGGCGGCACGGATGCGGCAGGCGTGGTGCGCATCCATAGCGTGGAGGCCACGGCGCGGCGCGCCTCGATCGTGGAATTGGGCGCGCCCTCGGGACACGCCAATCATCTGATCCATGCGGGCTGCGAGCGCGAGGCGCAGATCGTCACGGATTCGTCGCGCGACCGCCAGGCGCGGCTCGCTGAATTGCTCCCCGCGCTTGGCGCGCAGCCTGACGGCGAGGCGTTCGTGCGCACGTTGCAAGACCGCGCGGGCGCGGGCCTGCCGATCTACCGCGACGACCCCCACGACCCCGACGACGAAAACACACTCGCCACGGCTTGCATGCGCGTGGAGCCGCATGGCGTGACGCTCGACGTCTGGCAGGACGGCGTGCGCAGGCTGGGCCTGCAGGTCGGGCGCGGTGCCTGAGCGCAGCATCGTCCACACCACGAGATTCAACGAATTAACCCCATTGCAGTGATTTCAGCGAGAGAGCCCATGTCCACGAAAGTCTTCCATCGGATGCCGAAGCAAACCTTGCCCGTCGCGGTGGCGGGCGAGGGGATCGAGATCATCGACTCCACCGGCAAGCGCTACATCGACGCGAGCGGCGGCGCCGCCGTCTCGTGCCTCGGCCATAGCAACGCGCGCGTGATCGAGGCGATCAAGCGTCAGGCGCAGCAACTGCCGTACGCGCATACCTCGTTCTTCACGACCGAGGCATCGGAGCAACTCGCCGATCACCTGATCGCCGCCGCGCCCGCCGGGCTCGACCATGTCTATTTCGTCTCAGGCGGTTCTGAGGCGATCGAGGCTGCACTCAAGCTCGCGCGCCAGTATTTCGTGGAGAAGGGCGAGCTCACGCGCCGCCACTTCATCGCGCGCCGCCAGAGCTATCACGGCAACACGCTCGGCGCGCTGGCGATCGGCGGCAACGCGTGGCGCCGCGAGCCATTCCTGCCGATCCTGATCGAATCGCATCACGTGAGCCCGTGCTATGCGTATCGCGAGCGTCACGAAGGCGAGACCGACGAGGCCTATGCGCAGCGCCTCGCCGACGAGCTCGAACAGAAGATCCTCGAACTCGGCGCTGAGAACGTGGCCGCATTCGTCGCGGAAACGGTTGTGGGCGCAACGGCTGGCGCGGTGCCGCCGGTGCGCGAATATTTCCGCAAGATCCGCGCGGTGTGCGACCGCTACGGCGTGCTGCTGATCCTCGATGAAATCATGTCGGGCATGGGCCGCACCGGCTATCTGTTCGCGTGCGAGGAAGACGGCGTCGCGCCCGACCTGCTCACGATCGCGAAGGGGCTGGGCGCGGGTTATCAGCCGATCGGCGCGACGCTCGTGAGCCAGCGCATCTACGAGACCATCGTGGGCGGCAGCGGCTACTTCCAGCACGGCCACACCTATATCGGCCACGCCACGGCCTGCGCGGCGGCGCTGGAAGTGCAGCGCGTGATCGCCGACGAAAAGCTGCTCGAGAACGTGCTCGCGCGCGGCGAGCAACTGCGTGCGCGCCTGCGCGAGCGCTATGTCGAGCATCCGTATGTGGGCGACGTGCGCGGGCGCGGCCTGTTCGTGGGCGTGGAGCTTGTGAAGGACCGTGAGAGCAAGGTTACTTTCGACCCGGCGCTCAAGCTGCATGCGGCCATCAAGCGCGAAGCGTTCGCGCGCGGCCTGATGGTCTACCCGATGGGCGGCACCGTCGACGGCAGGAACGGCGATCACGTGTTGCTCGCGCCGCCGTTCATCTGCACGGCGCAGAACATCGATACGATCGAGGAGCGCCTGGCCGCCGCGATCGGCGCCGCGCTGAGCGCGACGGGCGTAGCCAACGCCGCCTGATCTTTCCGGAGCTTTATCGATGACGCAATCCCAGAACCCGCGCCTGCCCGCATTCGACGCGGCCGGCGCGACGTCCGAGCAGAAAGCGGTGCTCGCCGAAATCCTCTCCGGCCCGCGCGGCAATCTGAACGGGCCGTTCCTCGGCTGGATCCATAGCCCGGAGTTGGCGCAGCACGCGCAGCGTCTGGGCGCGTTCTGCCGCTACAACACGGGACTCTCGCTGCGCCTTTCGGAACTGGCGATTCTCGTGACGGCGGTGCGCTGGCAGGCACAGGCGGAGTGGTATATCCATTATCCGATCGCGCTGAAGGCGGGCGTGCCCGAGGCGCTGGCCGAGCAGATCCGCATCGGCGCGGAACCGCTTTTCGACGAGCCCGACGACGCGCTTATTTACGCATTCGCGACGGAGCTCTACGACACGAAGCGCGTCTCCGACGCGACCTATGCGCGCGCGGTGGAGCGCTTCGGGCACGAGACCACGATCAACCTCGTTGGCCTGTTGGGCTATTACGCGCTCGTGGCGATGACGCTCAACGTGTTCGGCATGCGCGCCGAAGGCCAGACCTCGCTGCCGTTTCCGGAGTAAGGGGAAAGGGCGAGCCGGCTTGCAGCGCCGGCTGCCGGCTGTCGGTGCGGAGATCCGGGGCGCATGAGCTCCGGCCCTGATTTTTACCAGAATGTTGTCATGCAGCGGATCTGGACATGTCCCGATTGGCCACCCGTCTTCGCCGGGCGGCCTTTTCATTTCCGCTTGTTCTCTTTCGCTTCTTTCACGCTTCCCCATAATCGTGACGGCCATATTTCATGGTCGGGATTTTCTCCGCCGTACCGTTAGTTTTCCCACCCTGTAGCCAAAATATTTGAGCGATCCACGGGCCGAAAATAAAACGAACGAGCGATTTTCGATAAGCATTTTGGGGTTTCCCCGCAGTGACGTGCGATTTTGAACCATCCAGTTAATGCTTGAAATATCGACGCTTAAGGCTTGCTTGCGTATTGCTTAATTAGCCTTGCATGGGCAAATAATATGACTGTTTGTGCGGCGCAGGTGTCCGAAAAGCCCCGCAGGCGTACAGGTGGCGGCGTCACGCGTAGCGTGATTGCGCGAGTTGATTTTCATGGGATTAATGGCGGTTTTCCCGTATTTTCGGGCAAACCCACTTGCGCGATTTAATTCGCATTGCTAGTCTTGCCGGACTTATTAACGGTCGCCCGAATATATTATCAACAAAAGGGGCCTGCATGCGGAAGAGGGAGTCCGCATCGGGAATTATTCGATGAGCGACCTGATTAGCGAGGCAGCGCCATGCTGAATACGCACATTGAGCTTGCAGAAAACGAACGCGCCGCCATGGCCGCCACGGCCGGCGTTGGCGACGTGGTTACCCTGAGATCGGGTGGGCCGCGCATGACCGTCATGCACGCAGGGCCTGTTGGCTTTGCGAACGGCCATTGGCTGATCTGCCAGTGGTTCGACGACCAGGGTGAATTGCGTCAGGACATGTTTGCGCAAGACATGGTCCAAATCGAGCCGCGTCTGATTTCGGCGGCTTCGGTCAAGCTGCGCATGCCAGTAGCCCGAGCCAACAGGCGCGCTTGACACCGTGGCGAAATGAGCCGGTCGTAGCGTGCAGGGCCGCCCGCTAGCGCGGGCAATCCCGCAGGCGCGCCCTCGGGCAACGCCTCAGCGTTGCCCTTCCGCCGCGATCCGCACGGCCAGGCCGGCCAGTACCGTCCCCATCAGATACCGCTGAAACGCCAGCCACTTCGGGCGGCCGGACAGGAACGACGCAATCGTGCCCGCCGTGATTGCCGCAGTGGCGTTCACGCTGACCGAGAGCACGATCTGCACCGCGCCTAGCTCGATCGATTGCGCGAGCACGCTGCCCTTGGCCGGGTCGATGAACTGCGGCAGCAGCGAGAGATAGAGGATCGCCACTTTCGGGTTCAGCAAGTTCGTGACGAAGCCCATGAGAAAGAGCTTGCGCGGCGGGTCGGGCGTCAGTTCCCGCACCTGGAACGGCGAGCGTCCGCCCGGCTTGAGCGTCTGCCAGGCGAGCCAGGCCAGATAGAGCGCGCCGCCGAGGCGCAGCGCGTCGTACGCAAAGGGCACGGCCAGCAGCAGCGCCGTAATGCCGAACGCGGCGCACAGCATGTAGAAAATGAACCCGAGCGCGACCCCGCCGAGCGAAATGAGGCCCGCCTTGCGACCCTGGCAGATCGAGCGCGAGATCAGATAGATCATGTTGGGTCCGGGCGTGAGCGCCATGCCGAGGGCGACGGCGGCAAAGGCGAGCAGCGGGGCGACATGGGGCATGGCGGGCTCCAGGGGCATGCGGGTAAAGCGGCTTGGGGAAAGTTGTGGCACGCATGGTGGTGGACCGGCGTGCGCGGCGGCTAGGTGCGTAATTATTTCATGCAAACGGCGTGCGTGCCCGGCGCGGCGGGCGCTTTGGCCGTTCGGCCAGGTCTCTCAATGTGACGAACGTCCCGACGAACGTCCGCGCTCGGCTTCGCGTGCCTCGCGTGCCTCGCGGGCCTCGCGCGCCTGGACGCGGTCGTCGAGTTGACGCGAGAACAGCAGCATGCCCAGACGCCGCTGCCTTTCCTTCACGTTGCCGCCGATATTTTTCGGCGGATTCGGCTGCAGTGCCCACGAGAGCGCAAGCAGCCAGCCGAGCACCGTCCAGCCGAGCACCGCGTTGAAGAGGGCGATCGTCAGCAGATCGTCGCGCACGCGGCGCTCCGCAATCAGCGCGGGCAGGAAATAGAGCGCGACCGCAGCCAGCAGAACGATGATCTCGAAGACGGAATGGCTCACCATGGCCTGTCCTCCCCAGCAGGATGTCACTGACCCGATTGTTTATTGTCGCGCGGTTCGGCCTCGCGCGCATGACGCGCCTGGCCGGATGGCCAACGCCGTGGCGAGTTTGTGTCGAAGCCCTGTCGGCATAAGGGGTTCGGGTCTATGATTTACGTTTTTCCGCACGGTATTCGCACCATGAGCTCAGACACGACAGAGGACCTCCGGCAACTGGATCACGACGCATTGCGCGCGTTCGTGGAGCGCAAATGGAATGACGAAATCGTTCCGGCGCTTACCGACTACATCGCGGTGCCCGCAAAGAGCCCGGCGTTCGATGCCGACTGGGCGAAGCACGGCTATCTCGAGCGCGTCGTGCAGGAGGCCGCGAAGTGGGCCGAAACGCAGCCCGTGCGCGGCCTGAAGCTCGAAATCGTGCGGTTGCCGGGCCGCACGCCGGTGATCTTCTTCGAGGTGCCGGCCACGCGCTCGGGTAGTCACGAGACCGTCGTGCTGTATGGCCACCTCGACAAGCAGCCGGAGTTCGCCGGCTGGCGCAACGACCTCGGGCCCTGGACGCCCAAGCTCGAAGACGGCCGCCTCTATGGGCGCGGCGGCGCGGACGACGGCTACGCCATCTACGCGAGCGTCACCGCGCTGGCCGCGCTCGACGCCCAGGGCATCGAGCGTCCGCGTTGCGTGGGCCTTATCGAGACTTGCGAGGAGTCGGGCAGCTACGACCTGCTGCCGTATGTCGACGCGTTGCGCGAGCGTCTGGGCACGGTCGGGCTCGTCGTCTGTCTGGATTCGGGCGCGGGCAACTACGATCAGCTCTGGCTCACTACTTCGCTGCGCGGTCTCGTAGCGGGCGATCTGGAAGTCGAGGTGCTCGAAGAGGGCATCCATTCCGGCTCTTATGGCGGCATTGCGCCGTCGAGCTTCCGGGTGATGCGCCAACTGTTCGAGCGTCTCGAAGACGCCGCGAGCGGGACGCTCCTGCCCAAGGGCTTCCATTGCGCGATTCCGTCCACGCGTCTTGCCGAGGCCGAGGCCACGGCAAAGATTCTCGGCGATAGCGTCTGGAAGGGCCTGCCCTGGGCATGCGGCCAGGACGGCCGGCCCGTGCTGCCCAAGACCACGGACCCGCAGCAGGCGCTGCTCGATTCGACGTGGCGCCCATCGCTTTCCGTGACCGGCGCGGCGGGCCTGCCCGCACTCGCCGACGCAGGCAACGTGCTGCGTCCGCGCACGGCATTCAAGCTCTCGCTGCGCCTGCCGCCGCTGGTGGAGGCGTCGAAGGCCGTCGCCGAGCTAAAGGCCCTGCTCGAACTCGACCCGCCCTATAACGCGAAAGTCACGTTCAAGCCGGACACGGGCGCGGCCAACGGCTGGAGCGCGCCGGAGCTGGCGCCGTGGCTCTCACAGGCGCTCGATGCGGCTTCGCGCACCCATTTCGGCGCGGACTGCGCGTATCTCGGTCAGGGCGGCACGATTCCGCTGATGAACGTGCTGAAGGCCGGTTTTCCGAAGTCGCAGTTCATGGTGTGCGGCGTGCTCGGCCCGAAGTCGAATGCGCATGGGCCGAACGAGTTCCTGCACGTGCCGTATGCGAAGAAGCTCACCGCCGCGGTGGCCGAGGTGATCGCTTCAGCGCCTTGATGGGCTGAATGCCGGGCTGAATTCCGGGCTGAAGAAGGAATCGAACAGGTTCGATTCAATGGGCCGAAATCCGGGACCGCGTCCGGGTTTCGGCGGCGTCCCGGGCGGCCGCTCGCGCTGCCGTTTAGCTCTGCGATGCACATGCCCCGCGCGCATCGTTCGCCACGCTTGCGGGCTTTATCCCTTGGCTGCCGTTTCGTCGTGCGCGGCTTCCGCGTGGCAGGAACAGCTTTCCTCGTCGATGGGCTGCTCCAGGTTCTTCATGATTCCGCATTCGGCGCTGCTGCTGTTGTGGTGGGCATGACAGCTCTCGCGCAGCGTGCGCAATTGCTGCTCGAGCACGCGCATCGATTCGATCTGCTCGTGAATGCGCACAATCTGGCAATCGATCAACTGGTTTACTTCGTCGCAGGGCTGGCTCGGGTCGGCCTGGTAGCGCCGCAGCATGCGGATGTCGGCGAGGCCGATGCCGAGCGAGCGGCAATGGCGGATGAAGTTCAGCTGCGCGGCGTGCGCGCCCGTGTAGCTGCGGTAACCGTTGGTTTCGCGCGCCGGCTCGTCGAGCAGGCCCTCGCGTTCGTAGAAGCGCACCGTTTCGACGTCGCAATGGGCCTGGCGCGCCAGTTCACCGATTCTCATGGTCGCAGTTCTCCCAAATGGCTTGACCCTGTAGCGGCTACAGGCTGTTCAATGATTCTGTCACTTTTGGGAGAAATGGGCCATGGTCCAGGATTTCTGGTCGCGGTTTGTGCTCGCGCAACGGTTTCGGGCGCGCGAAAACGGGCGGGATGCGGCGGTGTCGGGCTCGACGGGCTCGACGGAGTCGGCAGTCTCGCTCGACAAGGCGGGGGATAAGCACGCGTGCGGCTGCGCACACGCACACGCCGACGCGGATCGCGGGCACACCCATGCGGATGCCGCTGCCGACGATCATGACCACGGGCATCGGCACGACCACGACGATCACGGCCATGGGCACGCATGCAGCCATGACCACGATCATGCGCACAGTCATGACCATGAACACGGCCAGGCTTGCAGCCACGATCACGCCGCCGGCCACGATCATTCCCACGATCACGCGGGCCACGACCACTCCGCACACGAAGCCGCCTCCTGTTGTAGCGGCGCCGCCGCGCTGCAATCCACTCGCAGCGGCGTGCAGGCGAGCGCACCGGTGGGCGCGCAGCGCGCGCGCTACCGCATCGACAACATGGATTGCCCGACCGAGGAGCGGCTCATCCGCAAGCGCCTCGATCCGATGCAGGGCGTCGTGCGTCTCGACTTCGATCTGCTCGCGCGCGAGCTGACGGTCTACCATCGGCTGTCCGATGCGAAGCCGTTTGAAGCCGCACTGCGCGCACTCGACATGGCGCCGCGTCCGCTCGACGACGCGGCGCCAGCCAGTGCGAGCGCGGAGCCGTCGGCGCACGGCCCCGGCCTCGCGCTGCGCCAGAAGCTGCTGCTCGCCGCGAGCGGCATCGCAGCGGCCGGCGCCGAAGTGCTTGCGTGGCGCACGGGCCATGAAACCGGCGTGCCGGTGCTCGTCTGCACGGTTGTCTCGCTGTTGTGCGCGGGTGTGCCGACGCTGCGCAAAGGCTGGGTCGCGCTCAAGAATTTCACGATCAACATCTATTTCCTGATGTCGCTGGCGGTCGCGGGCGCTGTCGTCATCGGCAAGTGGCCCGAGGCGGCCATGGTCGTGTTCCTGTTCGCGTTGGCCGAAGAGATCGAAGCGCTTTCGCTCGAACGTGCGCGTCAGGCAATCCGCTCGCTCACCGCGCTCGCGCCGGAAACCGCCGAGGTGTGGATGGCCGCTTGCGCCGCAAGCGCTCAGCCGACCCGGCAGTTGATCCCGCAGTCGACCCCGCAGTCGACCCCGCAACCGGCACAGCAGATCGCGCAACAGACTGCACAGCAGCCCGGCGAATGGCGCACCCGCGCCGTTGCCGAAGTGGCCGTCGGCGAGCGCGTCCGCGTGCGCACGGGCGAGCGCGTGCCGGTCGATGCGCGCGTGGTCGCGGGCCGCGCGGCGCTCGATCAGGCGCCCATCACCGGCGAGAGCCTGCCCGTCGACAAGGCCGAGGGCGATGCGCTCTACGCGGGCAGCATCGTCGTCGACGGCGTCGTGGAGGCGATCGTCAGCGCCGCCGCGCGTGACAGCACGCTCGCGCGCATCGCGGCGGCGGTCCAGGAAGCCCAGGCGCAGCGCGCGCCGACCCAGCGTTTCGTCGATCAGTTCGCGCGCTACTACACGCCCGCCGTCGTCGCGCTCGCGGTGCTGATCGCCGTTGCGGGTCCGCTCGCGTTCGGCGGCGCGTGGAGCGCGTGGCTCTACAAATCGCTCGTGCTGCTCGTGATCGCGTGCCCGTGCGCGCTCGTCGTCTCGACGCCGGTGACGGTCGTGAGCGGCCTCGCGGCGGCCGCACGCAACGGCATGCTCGTAAAGGGCGGCGTGTGGCTCGAACGCGGACGCCTGCTCAAGGCCGTCGCGCTCGACAAGACCGGCACGCTCACGCGCGGCGCGCCGGTGCTCACCGACACGCTCGCGCTGGCGGCGCTGCCCGCGGACGAGGCCCTGCGCCTCGCTGCGAGCCTCGACGATGCAAGCACGCACCCGGTCGCGCGCGCGATCGTCGCGGGCTGGCGCGAACGCGGCGCGCAGACGGCGTCCGCGTCGCTTGAAGCGCATGCACCGCTTGCAACACTCGCGCCGATCGACAACTTCGCGGTGCTCAATGGTCTCGGCGTGACGGGGCGCATCGACGGCGAGGTCTGGCATCTGGGCAACCATCGGCTCGTCGAGTCGCTGGGCCTGTGCTCGGCGGACCTCGAAGCACGGCTGGCGCAGCTCGAAGCGGCGGGCAAGACCGCCATCGTGCTGTGCTCGCCGCGCGAGCCGGTGGCGCTGTTCGCGGTCGCCGACGCGGTTCGGCCCGAGAGCGTGCCGGCCGTGCGCGCGCTCAAGGAGCTGGGCGTGACGCCGGTGATGCTGACCGGCGACAACTCGATCACGGCGAAGGCGATTGCGGCGCAGCTCGGCATCGACGATGCGCGCGGCAACCTGTTGCCGCAGGACAAGCAGGACGCGGTCGCGGCACTCTCGGCGCAGCACGGCATGGCGGCGATGGTCGGCGACGGCGTGAACGATGCGCCCGCGCTGGCGCGCGCCGACATCGGCTTTGCGATGGGGGCGGCCGGCACGGCGACGGCGCTCGAAACCGCCGACGTCGCGATCATGGACGACGACCCGCGCAAGATCGCCGCGTTCATCGGGCTGAGCCGCAAGGTGGCTGCGGTGCTGACGCAGAACATCGCGCTCGCGCTGGGGATCAAGGCGGTTTTTCTCGTGCTGGCGCTGGCGGGCGAGGCAACGCTCTGGATGGCCGTGTTCGCGGACGTGGGCGCGAGCCTGCTGGTCGTCGCCAACGGGTTGCGGGTGCGGCGGCATTTCGCGGGGCGGGGTTAGTGGGGCGCCGCTAGCGGGCAGGCAGTGACCAAGGACGCGCGCGCTTTTTTGACGTACCTGCAAGTTACGCAACTAACAGCCAATCTCGCGCCCCGCCAACCCATTCCCTCCGCTGCGGCACAGAAAACGCACTTCGCTTAAATACCCGCCAAACACCCGACGCTCGGCCCTCAAACGCGACCAAGGGCCGAGCGGAGAACGCCACGCGTGGCCTCATCAAACTCGCTGAGAAACTCGCATCGCGCCGCAATCAATGTGGCAACGGGCACGCCGTCCCGAAACACGATGCGATTGCCCGCGACCGCCGGCACTTTCTCCCCGGGCAGCACGGTGCCGACCAGATTCAGCGGATCGGAAGCGGCGATGCAGACCAGCGCACCCGCTCCGTTCCGGGCTCCGCTTGCTTGATCGCCTGCGAGACCATTCGCAAGACCCTCTGCGCTGCCGCGCCGCCGCACCTCGCGCAGCAGCGCGACGGCTTCGGGCAGGGCGAACTGCTCGCCCGAGAGGCCCGTGACGAAGCGCCCGCCGCGCACGTCGCCACGCGCCTCCATGCGGTGTAGCACGCGCAGCAAATCACGCCACGGCGGCAGCCAGGGTGCTTCGCGCGCCAGCAATTGCCAGCACACGACGCCGTAGCGGCGCAGCAGCACGTTCGCGACGTGCTCCAGCAGGTCGGCATCGACTGGCGGTCGGCGCGCCGGCACCGGGTTCGTCGCCCGCACCGCCCGTACCGCTCGCATCTCGTTCGCGGCGGCCGTCGTCACGACATCTCCCGGCGCCGATGAACCCACCGCGATGGCCCCGGTCGCGCGATCTTCCGCAGGCGCTGTCTGAGCGGTGGGCTGCTCGGTGGGCTGAGCGTTGGGTGGCGCGGCGGGCGACGCAGTGCGCCGCAGCACCGCCCAGCGCCCGGCATCGGCCATGCCGCCCGCGAGCGGCCCGAAGCCGCGCGGGCGCCGTCGGCCGTAGTGCCCTTGATGCGCCTGGCGCTTCGCTGCCGGGCGGACCAGCGCGCGTAGCCCCGCGAAGCTGTCGGCGCTCACGAGGCCCGCGGCCACCAGCTCGCCCAGCGCGCTCTCCAGTTCCACGCCGAGCAGATGAGCGTCGGCGGCCAGTTCGTCGAAGAACATCGCGCCGTGGCGCAGCAGCGCTTCATGGACGCGCCGCGCACGCGCCGAGAGTTCGCCCGGCTCGGGGGCGTCGACCAGCGCCGTCCAGCGCGCCAGTTCGCGGCGCGGCAACAGCACCACGGGCGTGCTGCGCACCGTCGACGCGGCGGCCCGCGCCGGCAGCCTCGCCCAGGCGAGCCATCCGGAGCGGCACAGTTCGTCGAGCAGCATGGGCGTGTAATCGTCGATGCGCGCGGGCAGGATCTCGTCCTCCCACGCGAGCGCCGAAGCCTCCCAGCCTTCGAGCTGATCAAGCATCGCGGCAAGCGCCTCGCGGCCCGAGCCGCGTGAGTCGTTGGCCACGTGCTGCCACTCGAACAGAAAGCGCATGAAATCCTGCCGCTCGACTGGCTCGATTTCGCGGCGCAACTTGCGCACCGTGTAGCGGTGGATGCGCGCGAGCAGATGGCGCTCGCACCATTCCTCCTCGGGCGCGCCCGGCGTGAAGCGGCCGCGCATGACCGTGCCTTCGGCTTCGAGCCGCGTGAGCGCAAGCGCGGCCACGCTCGCCTCCAGCGCGAGCGGCCGCGCGATTTGTGCGACCGTCAGCGGTCCGAATCCGGACAGCCGCGCGCGCACGATCTCGACGAGCGCTGTGTCCTCGTTCCATGCTTCGTCGCGCGACGCCTCGATGGTGGCAAGCGGCGCCAGCGGCGGCTCGCATTGCGCCTGCGGATAGATCGCGCGCACGCAGGCGAGACGCTCGATGCTCACCCACAGCGCGTCGTGTTCCGCGACCGGCATGCGCGTCGCGCGTCCGGCGGCGGCCAGCCCGGCGAGCCACGCGGTCCAGCCATGCGCATGCGCCTCGCTTTGCGCAAGCGCGCCGAGCGTGTTGAGCGCGTCGTGCAGTTCGTCGTAGCGTGCATCTGTATCGCGGACTTGCGGCCAGGCTTCCTCGCGCACGCTCGCGATTGCCTCGGGATCGAGCGCTCCCATATCGTCCGTGGACTCCGGGTCGCTCCAGCGCCGTGACAGCACCGCCTGGGTGCGTCGCTCTTCGAGCGGTGCATCGTCGAGGAATGCATAGGGGCGCGCGCTCAGTATCTCCGCCGCGAGCGGCGAGGGCGCCGGCAGCTCGCGCGTCACGAGCCGCACGTCGCGCGACTCGATGCGGCGCAGCAGCGCGAGCCATGCTTCGGTGTCCATCGCATCGTGCAGACAGTCGTCGAGGGTTTGATCGACGAGCGGATGGTGCGGAATCTCGCGCTCGCCCGCGAGGTTTTCGACGCACGCGACCTGGTCGGGAAACACCGCCGCGAGCAGATCCTCGCTACGCATGCGCTGGATTTGCGGCGGCGTCTTGCGCCCGCCGCTCTGGCGCGGCAGCGCGAGCGCCGTGGTGGCGTTCCAGCGCCAGCGCACGCCGAAGAGCGGCGCGTCGAGCAACGCCTGCACGAGCAGATGCTCGGCACTGTTCGAATGCAGATAGCGCCACACTTCGTCGAGCGCGAAGCTGTGCGCGTGCGTGAGCGAGAGGATGATCGCATCCTCGGTAGCGGCCGCTTGCAGCTCGAAATTGAACTGGCGGCAAAAGCGCTTGCGCAGCGTGAGGCCCCACGCGCGGTTCACGCGGCTGCCGAACGGTGCGTGGATCACAAGCTGCGTGCCGCCCGCCTCGTCGAAGAAGCGCTCCATCACGAGCGTGTCCTGGGTCGGCAGGACGGTGAGCGCGGCGCGGGCGCGCGCGAGGTACTCGACGATCTGGCGCGCGGGGGCGTCGTCGAGGCCCAGCGTGTCGGCGAGCCATGATGTGGCGCGCTCGATGGCGGCGGCGTTTGCCGCAGCATCCGCGCCGAGCGCCGTTTCGATCTGCCCGCGCAAGCGCGAGATCGCGAACGACAGCTCGTCGCTGCGGCCCGGCGCCTCGCCAAGCCAGAACGGAATGTTCGGCGGCTGACCTTGCGCATCCTCCACGCGCACGCGTCCTGCCTCGATGCGCAGGATGCGGTACGAGGCGTTGCCGAGCTGGAACACGTCGCCCGCGAGGCTCTCGACGGCGAAGTCCTCGTTCACGGTGCCGATCTGCACCCCCTGCGGTTCGAGCAGCACGGCGTAGTCGGCGTTATCCGGGATCGTGCCGCCAGAGGTCAGCGCGACGAGGCGCGCGCCACGCCGGGCGCGTAGCGTATGGCTCACCACGTCGCGGTGCAGATACGCGGCGCGCGGCCCATGGCGGCTCGTATAGCCCTCGGCGAGCATGTGCAGCACCGCGTCGAAGCGCGCGCGCTCGAACTGGGCGAACGGCACGCTGCGGCGCACGAGCGCGAAGAGGGCATCTTCGTTCCATTCCTCGCACGCCACCTCGGCGACGATCTGCTGCGCCAGCACGTCGAGCGGCGCGTGCGGCAGCGCGAGGCGGTCAAGCTCGCCGCGCCGCACGCAGTCGAGCAGCGCCGCGCATTCGATGAGGTCGTCGCGCGAGGTCGGAAAGAGCCGTCCCTTCGGCATGCCGCCAACCTGGTGGCCGGAGCGCCCGACGCGCTGCAACAAGGCCGCGATCGAGCGCGGCGAGCCGATCTGGCAAACGAGGTCGACATCGCCGATATCGATGCCCAGTTCGAGCGAGGCCGTGGCCACCAGCACGCGCAACTCGCCGCGCTTCAGGCGCTGCTCGGCCTCGAAGCGCTGCTCGCGCGCGAGGCTGCCGTGATGCGCGGCCACGGCCTCGGCGCCGAGGCGGTCGGTGAGATGGCGCGCGACGCGCTCGGCCATGCGCCGCGTGTTCACGAACACGAGCGTCGTGCGGTGCTGCGCGACGAGCTCGGCCATGCGGTCGTACACGCGCTCCCACACGTCGTTGGCCATGACCGCTTCGAGCGGCACCGGCGGCACTTCGAGCGCAAGGTCGCGAGCCCGCACGTGGCCCGCATCGACGATTGCGCAGGCAGGCGGCGCGTTGGCGTCCCCGCCCATGCCGACCAGAAAGCGCGCGACTGTTTCAATGGGTTTTTGCGTCGCCGAAAGCCCGATGCGCAGGAGGCGCTGGCCGCACAGCGCGTCGAGGCGTTCGAGACTGAGCGCGAGATGCACGCCGCGCTTGTTGCCCGCGAGTGCGTGAATTTCGTCGACGATCACGCTGCGCGCGCTGGCGAGCATGCGGCGGCCCGACTCGGAGCCGAGCAGCACGTAGAGCGACTCGGGCGTGGTCACGAGAATGTGCGGCGCGCGTTTGCGTTGCGCGGCGCGCTCGGGCTGCGGCGTGTCGCCGGTGCGCACGGCGGTGCGGATCTCGACCGGCGGCAGATTCCGGCGCGCAAGCTCCGCGCGGATGCCTTCGAGCGGGCGCTCCAGGTTCAGGTGGATGTCGTTCGAGAGCGCCTTGAGCGGCGAGACGTAGACCACGAGCGTGGCGTCGGGCAGCGCGCCGCCGTTCGCGAGGCCTGCGCATACGAGCGCGTCGAGTGCGGCGAGAAATCCCGTGAGCGTCTTGCCCGAGCCGGTGGGCGCGGCGACCAGCGTGGCGCGGCCGCTCGCGATGTACGGCCACGCGGCGCGCTGCGCAGGGGTGGGGGCCGCGAAGCTGCTTTTGAACCACGCGGCCACGGCCGGATGGAAGAGGGTGAGCGGATCGTCCGGGTTGGCCGCGCTGGTCGCACTGTGCGCGGGCGAAAGCGCGGCAGACTCGGGCTGGACGGAGGAGGATGTAAGCAGGCTCATGCGCACGGGGTTCCAGGGCGCGCCGCACGGGTTTCAAGTGCCGGAATGCGGTATGGGTGGTGGCTGCGGCACAGGCGGCTCGTGGGGTTTGCGCGGTTCATCGGGTGGCGGTTGCGCGGGTTGGGTGAAAAGGGACGAAAAGGCAGCGCAAAAAACAGCACAAAAAAACAGTCTGGCAGGTTTCGCGCACGGCTGCCAGGCGGCGCTTCGGGAGCGCGGCGGCGCGTAAGCAGCGTGGCGCTTGCGCGCCCGCGAGTCACGCGCCAGGCGCCGTGCGCCGCGAGCGCACCTCGGGCACATCTCCCCCGATCGCAGTATCCTCTGGCCCGTTGGATGTTCCCTCGGCCCTCGTCGGAGTTTCCCCCCATGCAAATGCGTCCTCTTGGCCGTACCGGCCTCCTTGTTTCCGAACTTTGCCTCGGCACCATGACCTTCGGTGGCGGCGCCGGCATCTGGAACCAGATCGGCGACCTGCAACAGACCGAAGCCGATCGCCTCATCGGCCGCGCGCTCGACGCGGGCATCAACTTCATCGATACCGCCGATGTCTACTCGCAAGGTGTTTCCGAGCAGATCACCGGCCAGGCGCTGAAGAACCTCAAGGTGGTGCGCGACCAGGTCGTGGTGGCGACCAAGGTGCTCGGCGAGATGGGCCCGTCGCCGAACCAGCGCGGCGCGACGCGCTATCACATCATGGAGGGCGTGAAGGCGAGCCTGCGCCGCCTCCAGCTCGATCACATCGACCTGTACCAGATCCACGGCTTCGATCCGGTCACGCCCATCGAAGAGACCGTGCGCGCGTTCGATACGCTCGTGCAGCAGGGCTACGTGCGCTATGTGGGCGTCTCGAACTGGGCCGCCTGGCAGATCGTGAAGGCGCTGGGCATCGCGCATCATCATGGGCTCGCGCGCTTCGAGTCGCTACAGGCGTATTACACGATCGCGGGCCGCGACCTCGAGCGCGAGATCGTGCCGATGCTCGCGAGCGAAGGGCTCGGGCTGATGGTATGGAGCCCGCTCGCGGGCGGCCTCCTGAGCGGCAAGTATGGGCGCGACCGCCAGGGCGAGGCGGGCAGCCGCCGCACGACATTCGATTTTCCGCCCGTGGAGCGCGAACGCGCATGGGATTGCATCGACGCGATGCGCCCGATTGCCGACAGCAAGGGCGTCTCGGTGGCGCAGATTGCGCTCGCGTGGCTCTTGCATCAGCGCGCGGTGGCGTCGGTGATCGTCGGCGCGAAGCGCACCGATCAACTCGACGACAACGTGGCGGCAACGAAAGTGAAGCTCTCCACCGAAGAACTCGCGGTTCTCGACGACGTGAGCCGTTTGCCCGCCGAATATCCAGGCTGGATGCTCGCGCGCCAAGGCGACGCGCGCCTGGCGCAACTGGGCGAGACGCGCTGAAAGTACGCGCGGACGGGGATTCGAGCGGCGCGGCGCACGGCATGGCCGCCGCGCCGTGCCCGCCGTACTACGGGGAGGGGAGCACTACTGCGCTTCCACCTTCAGATGGTTTTTCACCTCGCTCACGCCCGCCACGCTTTCCACTACCTGTTTGGCGTTGTCGCGATCCTCGGCGCTCGGCACCGTGCCTGTCAGCGACACGACGCCCTTGCGCGTCTTCACGTGAATGTGCTGGGACTTCACGTTCTTCGCGGTCAGCAATTCGGCCTTCACCTTGGTCGTGATGGTTGTGTCGTCAACGTGCTGACCAACGCTCTCGGAGCTGCCCGAGGGCGTCGCTGAAGGCGCTGTCGTGGTCGTCTGTGCCCCGGCAGCGAGCGCGAAAGTCATGCAGGCCACACCCGCAACGGTCTTGAGCATCGGAATGCGCTTCATGCGTTTCTCCTGTTCCGTTGGTGTTCGTCAGACGGTACCGCAAGGCCCATGCCGCGCTGCGCCAGGTGTGGCCCCAACGGCATCGCGACGGCGTCCAACGCGCACACTATCTGGGATATCGGCTTGGCCGCGCGGAGCGGATTGGGGGTAGGAGCACTCAATCAGCGCTCAATCAGGCACGCAATTTTTCTCGGCAATTGTAAAAACGTCCGCAGCACAGCCTGGAGCGGGTGCTGCAATTGCGTCATCGCAAGCCGCGATCCCGTTATAAAACAAGCTCTTGTAAAAGCTGGCATGGGTGTTGCGTTGCCTTGGCCACTTAGTCAATCTCAAGAGAACACGACAGCCATGGCTTCCATCGCGTTACACGCACGCCAGCATCTGGCGCTGACGCCGCGCCTGCAGCAGGCCGTGCGCCTGTTGCAGCTATCGTCGCTTGAATTCCAGCAAGAACTGCGCGAAGCGCTCGATACCAATCCGTTTCTCGAATATGTGCCGCCCGCCCAGGAAACCGGCGAGGCAGCCGAAGCCGCCGAAGGCGCGGCGGGCATTGGCTCGGCAGCGCCCACGGCGCCCGTGGCCGCCGCCGATGTGCCCGAAGGCGACCTCGATGGCGGCCTGGAGAGCGCCGCGGACGTCGGCATGACGCCGGACGGCGCGACCTACAGCGGCGAGCCGACTGCGTACAGCGACGAAGCCGCGGGCTACGGCGACGAAGGCGCGTCGTACACCGCCGATCTGCCGCTGCCGGGCGCGATGCGCGCGTCATCGAGCTATCGCGGCTCGGAAGACGGCGAGGCCGAGGCCGCCGACTGGGTGCGCGTGCCCATTTCGCTGCGCGAGCAACTGCATGAGGCGCTGCGGCTTTCGCCGCTCGACGATCTCGATCGCGCGGCGGTCCAGATCGTGATCGAGGCGCTCGACGACGACGGTTATCTGCGTCAGGACCTCGCCGAGTTCGCCGACGCCGAAGGCACGGATGGCGCTGATGGCTCGCTCGACGAGGCCCGCTTGCGCATCGCGCTGCGCGTCGTGCAGACGCTCGACCGGCCCGGCATTGGCGCGCGCTCGCTTGCGGAGTGTCTCGCGCTGCAACTCGAAGCGATGCCCGAGGACACGCCGCACCGCGAGCTTGCGCACCGGATCGTCACCGAACATCTGGAACGTCTCGCACGCCGCGAGCATGGCGAGCTGCAACGCCAGTTGGGCTGCGACGCGCAGTCGCTGCAAGCGGCGACCGCGCTCGTGCGCCGCCTCGATCCGAAGCCGGGCAATCACTATGGCCGCGCGGACGGCGGCTATGTGGTGCCGGACGTGATCGTGCGCCAGGTGCGTGGCCGCTGGGTGGTGAGCGTGAATCCGGCCATCGAGCCGCGCGCGCGCATCCACAAGCTTTATGCGGAGCTGTTCGCGCGCTCGGAGCAGACGAGCCGCTCGCCGCTCGCGCAGCAGTTGCAGGAAGCGCGCTGGCTGATTCGCAACGCGCACAAGCGCTGCGAGACGATCCTGCGCGTGGGCGAATGCATCGTCGCGCGCCAGAAGGCCTTTTTCCAGTACGGCGAAATCGCGCTGCGCCCGATGCTGCTGCGCGATGTCGCCGACGAGCTCGGCCTGCACGAGTCGACCGTGTCGCGTGCGACCGGCAACAAGTACATGGCCACGCCGCGCGGCATCTTCGAGTTCAAGCGCTTCTTCCCGCGCGAACTGGAGACGCGCACGGGCGGCACCTGTTCCGCCGCCGCCGTGCGCGCGCTCATCAAGGAGATGATCGATGCGGAGAATCCGCGCGATCCGCTTTCGGACGTCGTGCTGACGCAGGAGCTGGAAAAGCAGGGCGTGCGCGTGGCGCGCCGCACTGTCACGAAGTATCGGCAGATGATGAAGCTGCCTGCGGCGGAGATGCGGCGCGAGCTTTAACGATCGGGCTTTATAGACCGCGCCTTAAAGACCGCGCTCGCGCAAGCGCTCGATCAGCGCCATCGCGGCGGCGGGATTGCGCTCCTTGTAGCCGCTGATCACATAGAGATACACGTCGCGACCGGCGGCCTGGGCTGCGAGCGGCGCGCCGAAGGTGGCGAGATCGCGTGGGCTGTCGCCCTGCGCCCACGCGAGCGCGCGCTCGGCCCAGCGATCGAGATCCGCGGGCGAGTAGCCGAGGGGCTCGCCATCGGTCGTGCCCATGATGCGCGCGTAAACGAAGGGGGCGGAAACATCGGCGATTTGTGGGTAGTCCGAATCGCCAGACACCACGATTGCGGCCCCGTGCCGCCGCGCGAGCGCGACGAACTCCGGCGTGCAAAAGCTTTCGTGCCGAACCTCCAGCGCGTGCCTGAGCGGCTGTCCGTCAACCTCGGTGGGCAGCAGTTCGAGAAAACGTGCGTAGTCCTCTGGATCGAATCGCTTGCCCGGCATGATTTGCCAGTTGATCGGGCCGAGCTTGTCGCGCAGGTTCAGCACGCCGCTCGCGAGAAAGCGCTCGATCGTTGCTCCGGCCTCGGCCAGTACGCGGCGGTTCATCGCGAAGCGCGGCCCCTTCAGCGAGAACACAAAATCGTCGGGCGTCTCGTCGTGCCAGCGCGTGAAGCTCTCGGGGCGCTGCGAGCCGTAGTAGGTGCTGTTGATTTCCAGCGAGGTCAGATGCCGGCTCGCATAATCGAGTTCGAGGCGCTGAGCGAGCCCGTCGGGATAAAACGTGCCGCGCCACGACGGGTAGATCCACCCGCCGATACCGACGCGAATACGGCCGGTTTTCTCGGGCAAAGCAGGGGAGCGAGCCATTGAAATTGCACCGTCGAGTCTGGAATGCCGCAGTTTAGCGCGGCTTTGGCGCGCGGCGAGCCGAAACGGCACGGCCGCCACGGCTGCAATAGCAAGGTTTCGAAAGCATGGTGATACGCGTGCGAGGTGGTACTGCCTGTATCGCCACGCTCATTTTCAGACCGTTTTAGGCATAGTCCGATATTTTCCTTGGGGACGTGAGGCTAATTTAGGCGTTGTGTGTCAGACAACCTCACTTGGAATATCAGAATGCAGCCTCGTCCCTCTATGGAGCTAAACGACGCGCAGTGGCGCAGCGTCGAGCCGCTTTTCCGTGAAATCCGTTCCAGCGGCCCGCGCCGTGGCCGCCCGGCGCATAGTTCGCGCGCCGTATTCGAAGCCATTTTGTGGGTGCTGTCAACGGGCTCCGTCTGGGCGAAGCTGCCCGAGCGCTACCCCGACTTCCGCACCTGCCACCGTCGCTTCAAGATGTGGTTCGACGCTGGTCTCGTGCAGCAGGCCATGGAGCGTCTCTATGGCGAAGAAGGCGTGGCCATGTGCGCGGCCATGAGCGCGCGCATGCAGCCGTGGCGCGCGCCGGCAGGCCGCAAGGCGCCGCGTTTCCCGGTTGCCTTCTCGCTGCGCTGGCCCCTGGCCCGCACCTGAGTACCTGAGCGACTGAGCATTAGCCAGCAGGTCTGGCTACACAAGCGGCCGGCGGATTATGAGTCCGCCGGCCGCTTGTGTATTGCACACTTGATCGCGGCGATACGTGGCGGTACGTTCTCGCCAGTTGTGAATCGCGGGGCGCGAAGTCGGGTGATTCGGTGAACGAATTCGCCTTCGCTGTGATCGGTCAAATCCGCCCTTTGTGGGATTCGCCTCTGGTGCGCGATACTGTGAGGCTCAACGCAACGGAACCCACAGCACATGGCGCATTTCGATGTATTCAACGGCGACGCGGACGGCATCTGCGCGCTGCACCAGCTTCGCCTCGCCCGGCCGCGCGAGGCCACGCTCGTCACCGGCGCGAAGCGCGATATCGCGCTCGTCAAGCGCGTGCAGGCGCAGCCCGGCGACTCGCTCACGGTGCTCGACATCTCGTTCGACTCCAACCGCGAAGCGCTTTGCGCGTTGCTCGACCAGGGCGTTCACGTCGAGTACTTCGATCATCACCACGCGGGCGACTTGCCGATGAACGTCAATCTCGCCGCGCATATCGACACCACGGCGCAGGTCTGCACGAGCGTGCTGGTCGACCGTCATCTGCATGGACAATACCGCCCGTGGGCAATCGCGGCGGCATTCGGCGACAACCTGCCGGCCACCGCGCACGAGCTCGCGCGCGAAGCCGGGCTCAACGAGGCGGAAGTCGCACAGCTATGCGCGCTGGGCGAGTCGATCAACTACAACGCCTACGGCGATAGCGTCGACGACCTGTTCATCGCGCCGGCCACGCTCTACGAGACGCTCAAGCCCTACACCGATCCGTTCGAGTTCATTGCATCGGAGCCGGTCGTCGCGCGTCTTTCGGCGTGCCGTCACGAAGATCTCGAACGCGCGCAGCAGATCACGCCGCTATTCATGGTGCAGTACGGCAGCGTGTGCGTGCTCCCCGACGAACCTTGGGCGCGCCGTGTGCGCGGCGTGTTCGCCAATGCGCTCGCGCTCGAGGAGCCGTCGTGCGCCCATGCCGTGCTGAGCGTCAATCCCGACGGCAATTACGCCGTGAGCGTGCGCGCGCCGCTCGTGCGTCCGAGCGGCGCCGACGAGCTGTGCCGTGCGTTCCCGGGCGGCAGCGGCCGGGTGGGTGCGGCGGGTATCGATTGTCTCGATTCGGAGCGGCTCGACCTGTTCGTCACCGCGTTCGTGCGCGTGTTCGGGCGCTCGGCGCCGCACTAAGCGCGTTTTCTGTCCCGCAGAGCGCGTTTTCTGTCCCGCCGCGTGCATCCTCAGTCCCGCCGCGTGCGCTTTCGCTCCGCCGCACACGCCTTCCTTCAGTCGCAGCCGCCCTGCCGGGGCGGGCTGATGCGCGACCAGTGCCGGTTGCGGATCTCGGGCATGGGTGTACGCGTGCGCGCTCGTCGCCGTGGCTGCGCCGACCGCGTAACATGGACGATGCGTCCCTTGCGCGCGGTGGATGGATTCGAGTTCTTCCTGAAGCTTGCTTGCACGTGAATCCGGGACGTGAGTTGAGGACGTGAAGCGCGAGCCTGCAATGCCGCTCGTGTGGAACGCAACGGCCGGCAGGCCGTCGTGCGCGGCCCGGGCGACCGGGGCCGCGCAAAAGGCGGATGCCGCGCATCATGGGCCTTGCCCCGGAGGTGACGATGTACAAGCTGATTCTGGTGGCCGTCGACGGCAGCCGCAGCGGACGCCGCGCGCTCGACGAAGCCGTGAAGATCGCCAAGGCGACGGGCGCCACGGTCCAGGCACTCTGCGTGGTCCAGCATCCGGCGCGCCTCGTCGATATCAGTACGGGATTCGCTGAAGAGCAGACGCGCCAGTCGGCCGAGGCCGATGTCGCCACGGCCGCGCTCGAGGAAGCGAAGACGGTGCTCGTGCAGGCCGGCGTACCGGGCGCGACGCGCGCCGCCGATGCAATGGGCGAGGAAGTTGCCGCAGTGATTTGCCGCATCGCGGCAGAAGAGGACGCTGACCTCGTCGTGATGGGCACGCGCGGCTTGTCGGGCATGAAGCGGCTGCTGCTCGGCAGCGTGGCGGAGTCGTTTCTGCGCATGGCGGACCGTCCGGTCATGCTCGTGCGCAATGAGGAACCGAAGGCGGCTTGACGCCGGCCTCACAAGCGGCGCGCGGGTGCGGCGCCGCCCGCCGCCGCCCCCCGCCAGCCGCATTCGTATCGGAAAATAGTCGCAAAGCCACGATTCATGGCGCACATCTCCGGTGCAACTATCCTGAAATGCGATTTCGATCAAACCTTCCGGCAGTGTTCGTCACGCGGCGCGTGAGCATCTTGCTTATCATGTGAATTAGATCGCGTAATAACCGCGCGTCCTCGTCATACGCGCTCTTGCCAGCGTCTTGCGTCATGGTCCTTTGCGGTCACGTCATCGTGTATCCGGCCGCGGGCCGGGCCCCGTAGTCTCGTGAGGAATCGATCATGGCCAATGTTTCTCATCCCTCGTTCAATGCGTACCGCACCGGTGCTACTGCCGCGCTGCAATGGCTCGCTTATCAGCAGCAATGGCGCGAGCACGCGCTCAAGCTCCTGTATCGCCGTTTGGAGCGCGACCGCGCAGCGCTGGAAGGCACGCTCGAAACACTGCGCGATGCGCGTGACTGGAACGAATTCGCCATCGCGAGCCAGTCGGTCTGGCGCAATTATCTGGGTGCGAGCGCGGCACTCTGGCAGGAAGCGGCGGTGGCTGCGTTGCAGGGCGCGGGCGCATGGGCCGGCCTGATGCGCGATATGGCGCAGCAATGGCAGGATGCATCGGCTGGGTTGTTGCAGGGTGTGCCGGGAACGCAGAGCGACTCGGCGATGCCCGTGCGCGCGCTATAGCGCACCCGAACTCGCGCGATATGAGCGCAGTGCTTTCTGCCATGTAATCAGGAATCCGATTTAATTGGCGGACGACTGCGAGAGGCTCCAACGACTGGTGTCCACGACGCGTTCTGGACAGGAGAAATTCGATGCTCAGCCATCACGAACTGGCAGCGCTGCTGCTGATCCGCGACGCCGATGCGCCGCTTCAGACGCTCGATTCCGATTTTCTGGCGCTTGCGCGCTACCGCCTCGTCGAAATGGATGAAGACGAGGACGGCTACGCGCCGCGCCTCACGATGCGTGGCAAGGAATTGCTGCATCGGCTGACGCGGGGCGGCGAGCGTGATAGCGATGCGGTGAAGCACGCGTAGTCATGCAGCCAGGCACGCGGCGTTATTTGCGCCGCTTCTTCATCAAATAGTCTCGCAGCACGGCAGCGTTGTTGTGCTCAGTGTCGTGCGAGCTGAAGAGCAGCACCACCGGGTGCGCCTTGCTGGCCTCGACAATCGGCTCCCACGCGGCATGGTTTGCATCGAGTTCGGCGAGATAGCGGCGCCTGAATTCGTCCCACTGCTCGGGGTCCTTGTGGAACCACTCGCGCAGCTCCGTGCTCGGTGCGACGTCCTTCGCCCAGGTCACGTGCGCGAGCTTCTCCTTGCTCATGCCGCGCGGCCACAGCCGGTCGACCAGAAAGCACGCCTGTCCGTCCTCGGGCAGCGGTTCGTAGACACGCTGGACGGTGATCGCGGGTTGGGTCATCTTGCGCTTCTCCTTGAGGTGCACATCGGTATCCGGCGGCTGCGCGGGCGATAACGCACCGGCGACACGCTCGCGCAGTGCGGGCAGCACGTCGTGCGCAAACCATGGATGCCGCTGGAGCCACGGCGTATTGCGTGGCGAGGGGTGGGGCAGCGGCACGTAGTCGGGCGCGTAGTCGCGCCAGGCCTGCACGGTTTCGGTGAGCGAGGCCTTGCGCCGGTTGCCGAGGAAATAGCGTTGCGCATATTGCCCGACCAGCAGCGTGAGACGCACGTCGGGCATCAGCGCGAGCAGGCGTTGGTGCCAGAGCGGCGCGCACTCGGGGCGCGGCGGGTTATCGCCGCCGCCGCCGCGTCCGGGATAGCAAAAGCCCATCGGCACGATGGCGATGCGCGCGGCGTCGTAGAACGTCTGGGCATCGATGCCCATCCATTCGCGCAGGCGCTCGCCGCTCGCATCGTCCCATGGGACACCCGAGGCGTGGACCTTCGCGCCGGGCGCCTGGCCGACGATCAGGAGCCGCGCGCTCGCGCTCGCCTGGAGCACCGGGCGCGGGCCGAGCGGCAGGGTGTCGGCGCAGGTGCGGCAAGCGCGGATTTCGGTCAGGAGGCGCGGGAGCGAGCGGATATTCGACACGGCGGGATGGCGATTGGGTGAGCGGTTAAGCGGGCGGTGAGTGAGTGGTTAAGCCGGCGGAGCGGGTGTCCCAGTCTACCAAAGACACGCTGCGGAGCCGCATCGGAACGACCTCGGAGCCACGCGCGCCGTGTCGGCCCGCGTGGCTGGCACGGGCAGGCGATGGCGGCGCCGCGAGCGCCGCTGCGCGAAGGCGCGTAGACTCGCACGAAGCAGCAGTGTCAGAGGCGCGCCGCCATGCGCGCGCCGCGTGAACTGGACGCTTTACGCTCGACTTCGGGGCGTCAGGCAATTTCCGGATCTGCTGCGCCGGGCGCACGCCATGCGTGGCGCCCGGCGCGCATCCCGGAAGACAACCGTGAACGACACCGCGAGCGTCCGGCCCACCGCGCCGGTCCGCCCGGGAACGACACACCGGCGAGGCGCCGGACGTTCGCTCCCGTGGCCGGCCGGATTGCACGAATGGCAATCGCGTCGGGCAGACGCCTCGCAAGGAGGCTTCATGAGATTGCTTGCTGTCCACCCGAGCGGGCTGATGTACACGCGCGTGTTCCTGCGACTCGAGCCGCTGGGCCTCGAATCGGTTGCCGGCACGGCGCGCGACGCGGGCCACGACGTTCGCCTGATCGACTTGCAGGTGGAAACCCATCGCGACCTGATGCGCATGGTGCGCGACTGGCAGCCCGAGGCGCTCTGCTTTTCGGGCAACTATCTAGCGAACATTCCCGAGATCATCGATCTCTCCAAGGCCGTGAAGACCGCGCTGCCGGCGTGCTTCGTGTTCGTGGGCGGCCATAGCGTGTCGTTCACGGCACAGGATTTGCTCCGCCACGCCGAAGGCGCCATCGACTGCATCCTGCGCGGCGAGGGCGAGGCATCGGTCAACGAACTGCTCGGAGCGGTTGCACAGCGCGGCGATCTGCTCGCGGTGCCGGGTGTGGTAACGCGCGAAGGATCGGGGCCGCCGCCGCGCTTCGTCGAGCAGCTCGATCCCGTGCGTCCGGCGCGCGATCTGTTGCGGCATCGGCGCAAATATTTCATCGGCACGCTCGATCCGTGCGCGTCGATCGAGTTCGCGCGCGGCTGTCCGTGGGACTGCACGTTCTGCAGCGCGTGGACGTTCTACGGGCGCAGCTACCGCACGCGCAGCCCCGAGGTCGTGGTGGAGGAGCTGGCGTCGCTGCGCGAGCCAGGCGTCTTTATCGTCGATGACGTGGCCTTCGTGCACGCCGAGCACGGCATGGCGATCGCCGACGCGATCCGTCAACGCGGCATCCAGAAGCGCTATTACCTCGAGACGCGCGGCGACGTGCTCCTGCGCAACAAGGAGGTGTTCCGCGCGTGGCAGACGCTCGGCCTGAAGTACATGTTCCTCGGTCTCGAAGCGATCGACGACGAGGGCCTCAAGGCGTTTCGCAAGCGCATCAGTCTGGACCGCAATTTCGAGGCGCTGGAGTTCGCGCGCTCGCTGGGCATCACGGTCGCGATCAACCTGATCGCCGACCCGGACTGGGATCACGCCCGCTTCGAGACGATTCGCCAGTGGTGCATGGACATTCCGGAGATCGTGAATATCAGCGTGAATACGCCGTATCCGGGCACCGAGAATTGGCAGAACGAGTCGCGGCGCCTGACGAGCCTCGACTATCGGCTCTACGACATTCAACACGCCGTGGTCCCGACAAAGCTGCCGCTGCCCGAGTTCTACGCGGAACTGGTGCGCACACAACAGGTTTTGAATCGCAAGCATATGGGCTGGACCGCATTTCGCGGCGCGGCGGGACAGGCGATGCATCTGCTGCTGCGCGGCCAGACCAATTTCGTGCGCATGCTGTGGAAGTTCAACTCGGTGTTCGATCCGCGCCTGCAACTCGCCGATCATGCGCGCGAAGTGCGCTACGAGATGACGCCGCCACCCGCCATGACGGGCGAGCGCCAGGTCGACATGAAGACCATCTATATTCACGGCCCGACTGGGCGCCGTGGCCGCAAGATCGACGACGCCACCGAGAAGTTCGTCGACGAGACTCGCATGGGTTTGGGCTGAGCGCGTTGGCTCGTGCTCCCGGTGGACGCAGGCGCGGTTTCGCGGCACACTGCGCGGTCCATCCTGCGCGAGTCGAATCCAGTATCTGGGCACCGGGCGGCTGCCCGCATTGTTCGCACTAAAGAGCCGCTGCGACGCGTTTTTCGGACGCTTCGGTTTCTTGCCCACGCATCTCACCGATCGCGTGGCGCAGGCCGCGAGCCGGCTCTTCCCACGCCATCTGCCCGCCCGCCTGAAGGACTATCGCGACCGCTACGAGCATCATCTGATGCTCAAGGGGGCGGCGGGCGCGGCCGTGCGCTATCGCGCGGTACACGGCAACGACGTGGAAGAGATCGTCGCGCTCGATATCGCCTTGCGGCGCAACGACCGCGAGTGGTTCGAGAAGCTGCCCGAAGCCGTCGAGCGACCCATTGCGATCAAGCTCTATTACGGGCACTTCCTGTGCCACGTGTTTCATCAGGACTACATCGTACGCAAGGGCAACAACTGCCTCGCGCTCGAACACGAGATGTGGGAGCTGCTGGACGCGCGCGGTGCAGAGTACCCCGCCGAGCACAACGTCGGCCATCTCTATCAGGCGAACCCTGCACTCAAGGCGTTTTACGAAAGCCTCGATCCGTGCAACTGCTTCAATCCGGGCATCAGACAAACCTCGAAGTTCGCGCATTACCGCGAGAGCGCCCAGTAGAAATGAGAACGGCAGCGCAGAAGCGCCGCCGTTCTCGTCCGCAGGTTCGCGCGGATCTTTCCCGCCGGAATCAGCCGGCCTTGCTGACCGGCACCCAGCCGTATTGCGTGGCCGCCTGCGCAATCTGCCTGGCGATCGAGTTGGCCAGCTTGCCGGCGTCGGCGGAAATCGTGCCGCGCTTTGCTTCGGACGCGCCGTGCAGCCCACCGCCCACGGCCGCGGATGCTGCGAGATGACCCGCCGCTGCGCCCACGCCCGCCGTTTCCGCCATGCCGGGCATATGGCCGCTGTTGGCGCTCGTCTCGAAGGTGACGAGCGATTGCGGCGCGCCGTTGGCCGGCAGGAACGATACGGCGATCGTCGCGTCCACTTCGCTCTTGCCCGCGCCTAGCCCGATCAGGGTGCGGCGTCGACGGCTGCCCGCATCGACCGTATCGATGCGGCCTTCGACCACGATGGCGTTGCGTCCGGCGGGCACGGGGCCGTCCACGCGCATCGCGGGCAGACCCATTTTCTGCAACTGGGCGACGATGTTGTCGGCCAGCTTCTCGCGCGCCGCGAGCGCCACCTGTTGCTGCTGTTGCGCCGACGACTCGCCGCTCGCCATCATCTTGAGCTTCTGCGCCATGCCGCTGTCGAGCTTCACGAGATCGGGCGAGATGTCGAACGCGGACACGTAGATCACATCGGCGTGCACTTGCGGCAGCGGGCCGGCTGCTTGCAATGCGCTAGCCGCCGAGGCGCAGCCCGACGCGAGGAGCGAGCCCGCGAGCAGCGCGGCGCCTGCAAAACGACGGGTCTTGTTGACGAGGGAGTGGAGAAACGTGTTCATGTCGGATCGCCTGGGCGCTGGGTTCGATGTCCCGATATTTACTCAGGATATCGAAATATAGAAAAGAGTTCGTGAGGTCTGGCTGAGCGGCTTGCCTGTATTCGCCTGCTTTTTCAGGTCGTTGCGCATGTCACTCGGCACAGGCGCAAGTATGGGGGGAAGCGCGTGGCAGCGCCACGCGCCAATTATGTCGTTGTATGTCGCTCGGCCGTTAATGCAGCGGCAGCCTCACGACTGCCTCGAGTCCGCCGCCCGCGCGGTCGGTGAAGGTGAGCGAGCCGCCGTGCAGCCGCGCGATTCGTTCGACGATTGCGAGCCCAAGACCGGTGCCGCCCGAGTGGCTACGCGCATTGGTCCCACGGCTGAACGGCGCTTTGAGCCGCTCCAGCTCTTCGGCGCGCATGCCGTTGCCGCGGTCGCCAATGGCCACGCAAGCGTGGCCGTCCGCCTGCCATGTGCGCACGCACAGGCCCGCTCGGCCATAGACGACGGCGTTCTGCATCAGGTTCATCAGGAGCCGCATGACGGCCACGGGCCGGAACGCGAAGTGGGGCAACTCGCCTTCTTCGAAATCGAATTCGTGCCCCAGCCCCGCGAAGTCGGCCACGAGCTGGGCCGCGAGCGCGTTGAGGTCGCCCGGCTGCGGCGCTTCGCGCTCGCCGCTGCCCGCGTAATCCATGAACTGCTGAAGGATAGTGTCGATGTGGTCTAGATAACCCTCCGCTGAATCGACCAGCTTGTCGTTGGTGCCGCGCGGCAGCGCCATCGCAATGGCAAGACGCAGCTTCGTGAGCGGCGTGCGGATATCGTGGGAAACGCCCGCGAGCATCAGCGCGCGCGTGGCTTCGGCTTGTTGCAGCGCGGCGGTCATCTGATTGAAGGCCTGGCTCACTTGTGCAATTTCGGTCGGGCCGTCGGTGGGCAGCGGCGGCGGCGCCTCACCGGCGCTCACGCGGCGCGCCGCATGAGCGAGGTCGTCGAGGGGACGGTTCAGGTGCAATTGAATCAGCCAGCCCGTGAATGCCGCAAGCAGCGCGAGACCGATCGACAACACGATGGCGGTGGCGATGCCGCTCGCGTGCACGTCGGCGGTCATCGGCAGCGCCACCCAGAGCGGCTCGCCCGCTGCGTGCATGCGTATCCACAGGCGCTCTTCGTCTGACGATTCCCAGCGCACGGGCATGTCGGCGGGCAGATGGCGTTGGAGCGCTTCGATGAAAACGTCGCGCTGCCAGGTCTGGAAAACATGCAGCGGATTCGTGCCGGGGGAGCCGGCACTCGCGACGCTCGCGGTGGGTGTGGCGCGAGTGCCATTCAGGCGCGCGGCGGCAGCGCGGCCTTCGTCGGGCGGCATCGCGGCGAGCGTGCCGTCGAGCATCTTGACGTAGTCCGCGAAAATGATCGACGCGCGCTCGATGCGCGGGCGCTGGACGAAATGCAGCAGCGCGCCAAACGAGCACACCTGGGTCAGCGCGACGAGCGCCACCAGCAGCGCGATATTGCGCGAGAGAAGCGAGCGCGGCAGCCAGCGCGAGAGCGTACGCATGAGCGAGGACGTTTCGAGGTTCGGGAAGCGTTCAGGAACGGCTCAAGACTCGACTCCGGCCACCAGCATGTAGCCGACGCCCCAGACGGTCTTGATGAAGCGCGGCTTGGCGGGATCTTCTTCGACGATCTGGCGCAGCCGCAGGATCTGCACGTCGACGCTGCGGTCGAGGGCGGCGTGATCGCGCCCACGGGCGCGCGCGAGCAGGTTCTCGCGGCTCACGGCGCGGTTCGGCGAGGAGCCGAGCGCGTGCAGCAGAAGCATCTGCGCCGAATGAATGTCGATGGGCGCGCCGTCGCGCAGGAGCGTTTGCTGGCCGACGTCGAAGACGAAGTCGCCGAAGCGCAGCCGCTGCGTCGTAACGGTGGGGTCGCCCGCGGCCATCTTCTGGCGACGCAGCAGCGCCTTCACGCGCGCGACGAGTTCGTCTGGCAGGAAGGGCTTGGCGAGATAGTCGTCGGCGCCGGTTTCGAGACCGATCACCTTGTCGGCGGCATCGCCCTTGGCCGTGAGCATGAGGATCGGCAGCGTGTGGCCTTCCGCGCGCAGGCGGCGGCATACGCTCAGGCCATCTTCGGGCTCCATCATGAGATCGAGCACCAACAGATCGTAGGGCTCGCGTTGCAGCATGCGCTCGAGGCGCTTGCCATCGGCGACGGCGCGGACTTCGAAGCCGTGCCCGCTCAGGAAGCGCTGCAGCAAGTTGCGCAGCTCGGCTTCGTCGTCGAGCACGATGATCCGGTTTGCCTGCTCCATGGGCCGCCTCCGGCGATGGTCGCTACGGGTCGCTTGCCGCTGTATCGCTATGTCGATGTGCTGCTGTGTCGATGGGGTCGACATGCCAGGCGCCGTCGAACCGGTGCGCGGCCGAGGCGGAGACGCATTGTATTGTTCAGGGATGCTACAGGCTTGCGACTGATCCTACGAATATTAGGTGAGATAGAGCGGCCCGAACGTCACGTGGCGCACGTTGCGCGTGTTTCTCGGGCTTTTTCGCGGATTCGATCGGGCTGCAAATCACGGCGTGCCAATCACGCCCAATGCGCGGGCACCCAGACGCGGCCAACCCAGTGAGCCGGCACCCAGACCGCTGCATGCGGCGCGGGCGCAACGTAGACAGGACGTGGTGCGACATAGACGGCGCGCGGCAGCGGGCGTGCCGCATACACGACCTTGGGCGCGGGCGGCGCGACATACACAACCTTCGGTGCCGGCGGCGCGACATAAACGGGCTTCGGCTGCGGGGGCGCAACGTACACCGTCTTGGGCGCCTGGGCGACGACCACGGTGTTCGGGGCGGGCGGCGGGGCCACATAGACCGTGCTGGTCGCGGGCGCAGCAGGCGGCGGCGTGACGACCACCGGAGCGGCTGCCGGAGCGACTGCAACCGTCGCGCCCACGGCCACCGTGGATCCGCCCTGGACCACCGTGGTGCCGCCCGTCGCAACCGTGCCGCCACGCACGACGGTCGAACCGCCCGACGTCGTCACCACGCCCGGCGCGACTTGCGTGGCGCTGCCCGAGTGCGTGACGGTTCCGCCATTGCTGCCTGTGTCCGTGCCCGAGCGATAGCAGGTCGAGCCCGCGCAATTCGTCGAGGCGTTGTGGCTCACGCTATTGCCGTTCGCGGCCGTGACCGTGCCCGTCGACGCATACTGGCCCGGCGCCGTGCGCGTCACGCTGCCCGAGCTCGACGCACTGCGGCCGTCTTCGCCCGTCATCGTGCCGGTGTGCGAGCAGGTGCCGCCGGCGCAGCTCGTGTCGCCGGCGTGCTGGACCGAGCGCCCGTTCGGGCCGACCGCCGTGCCGCTATTCGAGAACTGTCCCGGTGCCGTGCGCGTGACGCTGCCGGTGTTGGTCGCGACGCCGCCCCACGGGCCGACCACGCCGCCTGCATGCGAGCAGCTGCCGCCGCCGCACGAGCCGTAGTGCGCGCCGTTATAGGTGCCGTGCGGCGTGTAGGCGGTACCGTGGCCGGACCAGCCTGCGAAAGCGGGCGCGCTGGCGAATGCGAAAAGGGGCGCGACGATGGCGGCGGCGAGGGCGGAGCGGGTAATCGATTTCATCGGGGATCCTTGCGGTTCTGCGGTTCGGTTCTGTGGTTCATTTCGGGGCACGCATTCGGCGTGTCAGCGGAACGAACTATAGGGAGCTTCCCGGCGCGAGTCTCGTGCAAAACCATGTCGCGGTGTTACACCGTGCGCGCACGACATGCGGCGACATACTTTGTGAGTGGCTCTGCGCGTCCCGCGCCACTACAGTGCGGTTCATCCGACGCGACGCCACGATTGATTCAGCAGCGCACGACGCGTCCCTTTCAACAAAGCGCCAGGCGCTTCTATTCGCACACCGCTTACCATGCTCTCCACTGGAAAACTCGCGTCTTACGTCACACTGTTCATCGTTGCGGCCTCGCTGATCGAGGCCGCAGTACTCTCGCTTCGCAAACATTGCGACGGACAAGTGCCATTCGACTGGTCCGAGGTCTGGCTTTCGCTGGCCGATCTCGTCGGACGAAAACTGTTCGCTATCCTGCCCATTTCGCTCGCCACGCCGGTTTTTCACTTCGCCTGGGCGCATCGGCTTTTCACGTTCACGATAGATAACGTCGTGCTCGTGCTGCTGGTCTTTATCGGCCAGGAGTTCTGCTACTACTGCTATCACCGCGCCTCGCACCGCATGCGCCTTTTCTGGGCCTCGCACGCAGTGCACCATTCGCCCAACCAGCTCACGCTGTCTTCCGCGTATCGTCTGGGGTGGACCAGCAAGCTCGCCGGCCCGGTCGTCTTCTTCGCGCCGCTGGTCTGGCTCGGCGTGCGCCCGGAAATCGCGATTGGGATTCTTTCGTTCAACCTGCTCTATCAGTTCTGGCTGCACAACACCTGGATGCCGAAGCTCGGCTGGCTCGAATACGTGTTCAATACGCCTTCGGCGCATCGCGTGCATCATGCGTCCAATGTCGATTACCTCGACGCGAACTATGGCGGCGTGCTGATCGTGTTCGACCGCTTGTTCGGCACCTATGTGGAAGAGCGCGCCGACGAGCCGTGCCGCTACGGACTCGTCACGCCCACACTTTCGCGCAATCCGCTTGTGATCGAGTTCGAGCACTGGGCGACGCTTGCACGCGATATCGCCGCCGCGCCCGACCTGTGGACCGCCGTGCGCCACGTGATCCTGCCGCCGGGCTGGACCGCGGACGGCAAGGGCAAGACCACGGAGGCACTGCGCCGGCGCACGATGGATGCAGCAGTTGATGGACCAGGCGCTCTCGGTTAACGTTGCGACACGCAGTTGCAGCACGCAGTTGCAGCACGCAGTTGCAGTACGCGGCGGCCACGAGCCGCCGCGGCATTTTTCAACCCATCGTTCGAAACGACCCGAACGAATCACCAAACGAACAACGCGCAGGCGCTCAAGATGGATAACTCAGTGAATGGCAAAGCGGTGGCGATCACCGGCGGCTTCGGCAGTCTCGGTATGGCGAGCGCGCAGTTTCTCGCGGCGCGCGGCGCGCGCGTGGCGCTGATCGGCCGGGGCGCCGCGCCTGGCGACGAAGCATGGCCTGCGACGCTCGCCCAGGCGGTGCGCATCGGCGGCATCGACCTCGTCGACGCCAGCGCGGCGCACCAAGCGCTGGAGACGGCGAGCCAGGCGCTCGGCGGCCTCGACGCGCTCGTCAATATCGCGGGCGCGTTCCGCTGGGAAACGATTGCCGACGGCGACGCGCGCACATGGGACCTGATGTTCGATCTGAACGTGAAAACGGCGCTCAATGCGTCGAGGGCGGCGCTGCCGCATCTGCTCGCGCGAGGCGCTGGCCGCATCGTGAACATTGGGGCGGGCGCGGGGCAGAAGGCCGGGCTCGGCATGGGCGCCTATGCGGCTTCCAAGGCGGGCGTGGCGCGGCTTACCGAGGCGCTGGCCGAGGAGCTCAAGGACAAGCAGGTGAGCGTCAACGCGATCTTGCCGAGCATTATCGACACGCCGCAGAACCGCGCCGACATGCCCGACGCCGATTTCACGCGCTGGGTGCAGCCCGATGAAATCGCCGCGGTGATCGCGTTTCTGATTTCCTCGGACGCGCGCGCGGTCACGGGCGCTGAGATTGCAGTGAACGGGCGCGTGTAAAGTGTTGGGTTCTGACGGTTGGTGCGGGTTGCTTCGTGAGGCGGCGCTTTCGGAGCCCTATATTTTCTGGCGCATTTGCTGGGTTGCGGAGCCTGGTTTTTTCGCGTTTCCTTGCTCTCGTGTCGGTATGCCAGCGTTGCCCCTGTGCGGGGCGGCACCTACTTTTCTTTGCAGCCGCAAAGAAAAGTAGGCAAAAGAAAGCGGCTCAAACCGCCAGTGTGACGCCGTACACCTCTTGCCTTATATCGAAGTGGTTCCGGGGCATCCGTCACCTCGCACATTCAACGTTAGTGACAAAGGAGTCATTCATCCCGCAGCTCGCTACGCGTGCAGCGGTCGGGTATGCATGGGAAACCATGAGTACTCCTTGGGTAAGCGAATGCACACGCGCCCCACTGGTTTTGGGTTATGCCCCACGGCGCGCGTAGCGCCGCCGGAGGTATGAGTCCTTAGTCACTCCGTTGTACGGCGCGTGGTGACAGACGCTCCGGAACCGCTCCGATTAACGGCAAGTGGTGTACGGCGTCACACTGGCGGTTTGAGCGGCTTTCTTTTGCCTACTTTTCTTTGCCGCTGCAAAGAAAAGTAGGTGCCGCCCCGCACAGGGGCAACGCTGGCATACCGACATGAAAACAAGGAAACGCGACAACCCAGTCCCCACGAAATACAAAAAAAACCACAGCACAAACGTGCTTCTACCGCGAACGGACCCTAGTGTCGCCCACCGCCGTGCCAGCCGCCACCGCCTTGCCAGGTGCTGCCGCCACCGCCGCGCCAACCACCCCCGCCGCCGTGCCAACCGCCGCCGTGCCAACCACCCCCACGCCAGCCCCCTCCACCATGCCAACCACCACCACGCCAGCCGCGATAGTGGTAGCAGCATCCGCCACCGCCCCAGTACGAGAAGCCGACGCTCGGTCCGTAATAGTAGGCGGGGTAGCCGTACCCATACGGATAATCGTAAGCATAGGAATAGGGGTACCCATAGCCGTACGTGGCGTCGTAATAGCCTGGATAGCCGGGGTAAGGCGCGACGGCGCAGCCTGCAAGCGCCATGGCCATCGCCAATGCTGAAATGAGCCGGAACACAGTGGTCTCCTGATGATCGGGGATGAAGCGATGCTCCGTGCCCTGATCCCATGCAAAACCTCGATATTGCTTTGAAGCCGGATTGCGGGGTGGGGTTCAAGAGCAATTGTGTCCTCAGATTACCGCAGCGCGCCTCACACTGCTCAAGCACGATTTTGAGTGCCGCGCGAGGGCGCGGCCGTCGAATTGTCAGGAAGACGAAAGATTGCGTGAGCGGCCAAAAACGAGGCGGTCGAGCACCCACACGGCCAGGATCGTCGCGCCCATCAGGGGGAAGATCACACCGAGCACGGCGAGTCCTGCCTTCCAGGCGCGCATGGGCGGCGCGGCGCGCTCGCGCGAAGGTGCGCCGAGTCCGCCCGCTACGGGGCCGGCGCGGTCAACGCGGTCGGCGCGATCAGCACGGTTGGTGCGAGCGGGGCGGCGCAGCCACCACATGACGAAGCCGGTGACGGCAAGCGCCGCGAGGCCGAGCGAGATCGCCGCGCAGATCAACTGGTTCGCGAGGCCGAAGTAGCGGCCCATATGCAGCGACGTGCCATACGCAATGGCCTGCGAGACTGCGCCGTAATCGCCGTAGCGGATGTCCTTGAGCACTTTGCCGCTGTACTGGTCGATATAGACCGTGCGCTCCGCTTTCGGGTCCGCCGGAAAGTACGAAACGACATAGATGCCCGTCGCCGTAGCGGGCAGCGCGACGTCGTAGCCGCTTTGCACGCCGAGCGTGCGCATTTGCGCGACCACCTGATCGAGCGTCCAGCGCGAGACGGGCTGCGTGTGCGCTTCGGGCGACTGCGGCACTGGCACCGCCCCCACGGCCCACGGCACGCTGGGCAGCGGAAGATCGTCCATCACCATGCCGGGCATCGACGCCATGTCGTGGCCCGTGTGCTCCGACTGATCTGCGTGATCGCTGTGGTTGTCGTGGTTGCCGTGGTCGCTGCGATTGGCGTGATCGGCGTGGCCGCCGGAAGCCGCATGCGGCGTGTTTTGCGCGGCGTTCTGTGCCACGTTCTGTGCCACGTTTTGTGCCGTGTTTTGCATACCAGGCAGCGTCGAACGCAACGGCAAGCCGCCGCCCCATGCGCCGCGCGGCGCGCCAAGACTCGCACGCGTCGCGAGCGCCTTGAACTGTTTGCCCCACGAGCCCGTCCACGGCAAGCCGCTCACGACGAACGCGAGCGCGCCCACCGCAAGCCAGATGCCGACCGCGCTATGCAGGCTCTTCCAGAACGACCGGCCCCCGGCGCCGAAGCGCGGCCACAGCGCCGCGCGTATTGCCGGGCCCCGCGACGAACCGCCCGCCAAACCCCGCTCGCCGGCCTGGCGCGGCCACCATAGCGCGACGCCGGTCGCGATCATCACGAGCGTCCAGCACGCGGCCAGCTCCATCAGCAACTCGCCAGGCTTGCCGAGCAGCAGCTTGCGGTGCAGCATGCGGTCCACCTGCATGAAGCGGCGCTCGACATCGAGCGTGCCAAGCACTTCGCCGCTGTACGGGTTCACGTAGACGCTCTCTTTGGCGCCGCCTTCGAGCGCGAACACGAATTCCGCGCTGCGTGCGGGATTCGCTTCGATATGCGCCCGCACGGGCCGCGCGCCTGGCGGCAGCGCGGCCCGCGCTCGCGCGAGCAGGGCGTCGGCCGGCAAGCGTGGCGTGGCGGCGGGCGCGACCACGAGCCGGTGCGGATACAGCAGCGGCTCGATCTGCGGCTGGAAGCAATAGATCGTGCCGGTGATCGCGAGCACGATCAGAAACGGCATGACGAACAGGCCGGCGTAGAAGTGCCAGCGCCAAAGCGTGCGGTAGCCGGGATGGACGGCGCCGGCAGTGCGCGAGGCGCGCGCGGCGGAGGCGGGCAGCGTAGCGGACATCGGATGCTCCTCGTGGGCCGGCGCGTCGCCATAAGCTGCGCGCCGGACCGGTAGTGGTGGCTGATGAGGTTGGGGGTACGGGTGCTGCTGCGGGTGCTGCTGCGTTTGCGGCAGCGACGAAGGCAGGCGGTCGTTCATAGCCCGAGCTTCGCCTCGACGTAATACGTGCGGCCCGGATACGGGTGATAGACGAAGTAGCGTGCGTCGAACAGGTTATCGATCCCCACGCCAATCTCGCTCTTCTTCGTGGGCCGGAACGTGTATTTGATGTCGGCGACCGTGTACGTACTCGTGCCGCCGAACACGTTCGGGTTGGTGTCGGTGTTGGTGAGCGTGTTGTACTGGCGCCCCGAATAGCGCGCCGCGAGTGTGAGCGCGCTGCGCGCGTCGAAGCGATACGTCGCGACGAGATTCGCGCGCCACAGCGGAATCCGGTAGAAGTACTTGCCGACGCTCGCCGGGTTTTGCGCATTGGCGAGAATCTTCGACTGCGTATAAGCCACGTTCGCCGCAAGATCGAGGCCGCGCAGCATCACGTCTTGTCCCTGGTAGCTCGTCTCCACGCCGCGCGAGCGCACTTTGCCGATGTTCTGGAAGTTCGTCACGTTCGGGATGACCGTGGTGTCGGTCTGGCTGAAGATCGTATTCTTTACGTCGTCCTGAAAGAGTGTGAAGCGAAACAACCCGTTCCAGTGCGCCCATTCGGCGCTGAGCTCTTTCGAGAGATCGTCTTCGGGGCGAAGATTCGGATTGTTGTTCACGATCGACGAGCCGTTCACCTGCCCCTGAAACAATTCGCCCACCGTGGGGAAGCGATACGCGCGCGCCACGGAAGCGCGCAGCGTGAGGTCGTCGGTGACATCGAACGAGAGCGAGGCCTTCGGCGAGAAATGGTGGTCGCCCGCGTTCGCATAGGGCACGCTCGAAGCGCCGAGTGCCTGATAGCCGTCGTAAGCGCGCCAGTCTTCGTAACGCACGCCGTAGACGAGCTTCCAGCGCGGCAGGAAGCGCCACGCATCCTGCGCGTAGAACGCCTGCGTCTCGGTCTTGCCGGCGAAGGCGTTGGCAAAGCTGCCCGCGCCGCCGTCGCGCCAGGCCAGCGTGTTCCAGGTCTGGTTGTCGACGAAATAGTTGTCGTAGTGGTAGCCGAAGGTGAGCCAGTGCGCGCCGAGGCCTGCGTCGGGCCGCTCGGGGGTCCACGTCGCCTTGAGGTCGAGTGTCTTCCAGCCAGTGCCGTCGCCGAGCGTCATCGTGCCGGGGCCGTTGCCTGGGCCGCCCGCATTGGCGTTGCGTGCGACGCTGTTGCTCACGTCGTAGTACGAAGCAATGGCCTCGGCGTTCCAGCCGCTTGCCTGATGCGTGCGCAGCGAGACGCCATAGAGCCAGTTCTCGCTCCAGCCGCGGCTGGGCGCGAGCGCCGCCGCCGGAATGTTGTACTCGTAGCCCCCCATCGACACCTTGCCGCTATACACAGGGTTGCCGTTGGCGTCGTAGAGGAAGGTCGAGGTCTGGCTGTCGTAAGTGCGATGCCAGTAGCCGAGCGTCACGCCGCCTTGCACCGTGGGCGTGAAGTCGTATTGCATGCGCAGCTTGAACTGGTCCTGAACCGTATGCTCGATGCCTTCCGCGTTCACGCCCAGCACGGCCGTGGGCGCGTTGGTCTGATTGTTGTAGAAGTACGCGCCGTGCACGGGAACGTCGCCGGGCTTGGCGGGCGTGTTCGACTGCGCGAGCGTCGCGAACTGCAGTGGCTGGCTCGTGTTCTCGAGGTGATTGACACCGAGCAGGTACGAGAACTTGCCGATCGAATCGCCTATCGAGGCGCTCATCTCGCTGCCGTTGAAATTCTGGTTCACGCCGTAGAGGCTGAAGTGCTGCGTGAATGCCTTCACGTCGGCGTTGGCTTCGAACTTCTTTGGCATGCGCGTCGTGATCAGCACGGTGGCGCCAAGCGAATTGCCCGGATAGAGCGCCGAATACGGCCCGTAGATCACGTCCACTTGCTGGATCTGGTCGGGAAACACCATCGACCAGCGCGGCGGAAACGCGTAGCCGTTGCCGAGCAGATTCGAAACCAGCAGGCCATCGGCGTAGACGAGGCCGCGCGCGCTTTGCGTATTGCTCGTGCCGCGCACGGCGATGATCGAATTGAGGTCGCCGACGAAGCGCTTGCGCACCGCCAGATTCGGCATGTACTTGAGCACGTCCTCGGTGTTGACGACGTTCCAGTTTTCGAACTGCTCCGGCGTGACGGTCTCGACGGTGGCGGGCAGATTCGGATCGACGGCGGGCATCGCGGCCCCGCCTGTGCCGCCGCTCGCGGCGCTCACGGTGACGGTGGGCAGCGTGGCTTCGGCTGCGGCGTCCGCTGCGTGGACGGAGGGCGCCGTGGGGGTGGACGCAGGGGTGGCCGCGGTGAGCGCCGCGCTGGCCGCAAAGGCGGCAGCAGGGGTGAGCGTGGCAAACGAGGCGAGCAAGGACAGCGGCACGAGGCCGGATCGTGCACTTTTGTGCGGGCCGAAATGCGGCATGCAGCAGGATACGAAGCACGACACGAGGCCCGGCTTGAAGCGCGCTTTGGATGGTGCTTTAAGGGACGCTTTAAGCGGTGCTTTAAAAGACGCGTTGAAGGACGCGTTGAATGGCGCGCCAAGGCTCGCATGCAGGTGCGAGCGAATGCGCGCACCGCGCGGGGCGGGCGTGGACATGATGAAGTTTCCCGAAAGCGATGAACGTGCGGCCGGACGTGAGCGCCACGCAATCGCTCCAGGCGAATTTGCGGGTGCTATGGCGCGCGTTTCGAAGCACACACGGCGACGGTCATCGCCGAAGCGGGCGACGACGCAGTAGCCCCCGCACGCTCATGCGTGAGCGCGGGCAGCCTGAATCTCGGGCGTGGGTGCAGGAAAAACGCGAACGTGCGGCCGATGACGGCTGCGGTCAGGAAACGAGCGGTGGTGCGCGTGGCCTGCCCGATGGGAAGGCGCCGAACGGCGTGTGGCGGGTGGAGAGCGGCGCGACGCGATCGAGCGTCGCCACGAGGGCGCGCGTGGGTTCGGGCATGGGAACGCCCGGCATCGCGACATGATGTTCGAGCAGATCGCAGTAACCGCACGCGCCGAATGCATTGTCGTGCGAAAGATGCGTCGCGGTGGAGTCCGGCTGAATCGACGAGCAGAGCGCGGCAGTGGGCACGTGCGCGTAGTGCGCGGCCACCAGTTGACTCACGAGCGGCGCAAGCACGACGAGCCACATGGCGACGAGGCCAAGCCATGCGGTCAACAGAGTGTGCTTGCGTAAGTTCATGAGGGAAATGAGCGATTGCGCGGCGCAGTCTACCATGCAGCGCGCGGCTTGCGGCTGCGAGCCCGCATGCTGAATACGGTCATAAGCCGTGGCGTATCAGGTGCGCAATGGGCTTTGCGGCACGGCCCGGCAATCGAACTGCGCCGACGTTTTCGAAGGCGTTCTATGGCTTGCACTTGTGCGGTGGGCCACCATTGTCGATGTCTGCAACGATTATGGCGCCGCCTTTTGCGCGGCGAACGATCATGCCCGTGTTTTCAGTACGTCAAGCACCCAGTCTGAAATGGATGGCCCGCACTGCCGAGCCTTGCGGCGTGCGAGCGCTGCGTCGTGACGGCGAAGCCGCTGCGCTGAACCCGGCGCCGGCCGCGCGCGAAGGTGGCGTGCGAGCGACCCGCTGTGGCATCGAGTTGCCCGACGCGTATGCGCTGCGGCTCGAAGCGCGTACCCATGCGACACCGCGCAATCCAGTCGGCTGCCCGCTCGCCGAAAGCGTGCTGCGCCAGTGGTGCGTACGCAACCAAGCCGGCATGTGCCCCGAGCAGGCACAGCCTGTCACCCCCGCGTTTCTTCAGAAACACACTTGAGCCTGGAGCGCGGCGGGTTTGCGCCGTGCCGTGCCGTGCCGCGCCTCGCCCGGACCTGGTCACGCCGAATCGCGCATCGCGGCCTGCTCGCGCAGCGTCTCCAGTTCCGCCACCACCGCCTCCGAGAGCGCACCCACTTCATCGGTCCACTCGCCGGCTTCGCGCAGCGTCGCACGCAACTCCAGGCAGGCCTCGTTCAGCATCGAAGGACCCAGCACGGCGAGACCGCCCGAGACGCGATGCGCCCAGTCGCGCAGGCGCTGGAAGTCGCGCACGGCCGCAATCCGCGCATAGTCGGCGATATCGTGGTCGGCCTGCTCGACGAAGAGCGGTGCGAGTGCCGGCGACAATGGGGGAAAGCGCGGCAAGTCGGTGTCATCTTCCCCTTCGTTGGACTCGTCGCCGGCGCGAGCAGCAGGATTCTCGCTCACTTCGAGCTGGCCTGGTTCAGTCGGGCCAGACGCGGGCTGAGCGATGGTGTTCTGCGCCGCGCTGCGCAGATTCTCCGCCACGTCGGCGAGGGCGCGCGCGAGCGCCGCGAGCGGCACCGGCTTGCTCAGATAGTCGGTGAAGCCGGACAAGCGGCCCTGTGCGATCTGTTCGGGCAGTGCATTGCCGCTCACCGCGTAGACGGGCAGCGCCGCGCGCGTCGCGCGTGCGGCTTGCAGCAACTCGTAGCCGTTCATCTTCGGCATGTTGAGGTCGGTGAGCACGACGTCGACGTGTCCGTCGTCGAGCCGCGCGAGCGCTTCTTCGCCATCCTTGGCTTCGATCACGTTCGCGCCCAGCGTGCGCAACTGATCGCGCAGGAGGCTGCGGTTGAGCAGGTTATCTTCCGCAATCAGCACGTTCAGCCGCCGGAAATCGCGCTCTTGCAACGGGTCCGCCCCAGCAGGTCCAGCAGATCCGGCAGCAGATGCAACGCGAGACCCGACGCCGGGCAGAACGGCGGCCTCGGGCGCGTTCGCCGCCGCATCGGGCCGGGCGCGCAGCATGTGCGTGGCGGCGCGAATGCCCGCGAGACTGTAGAGGCTCACTTCCACGCTGCCGTCTTCGCGCGCAAGCGGCACGAGCGGCCCGTCCTGGCGCAGCCAGACGACGTTGGCTGTGCCGCCCCACAGGCGCATCACGTCCTCGACCGAATATTCGCCCGTGACCAGCAGATAGTCCCATGTCCCTTCGCGCGGCGGCGCCTCGTTCGCGCTCAGCCAGGTCGGCGTGCTGACCTTGGGGTCGAAGAGATTCGTGAGCCATTCGTGGTTTTCGGGCGCACGGCACAGCATGACCGGATGCACCTCGGGCAGCGTCCATTCCTCACCTGAAGTGGACTGGCCGTCCACGCGCAGCGGCAGCGTGACGATCACGCGCGTGCCCACGCCAAGCGTGCTTTCCACTTCGCAGCGGCCATGCATGAGTTTCGCGAGGCGCCCGCAGATCGACAGGCCGAGGCCGGTGCCGCGCGCCTCGGTGAGCCGGTGTTCGTCGCCTTGCGTGAACGGCTGGAACAGGCGCGCCTTGAGGGAGTCGGGCATGCCCACGCCCGAGTCGGCCACGCTGATTTCGAGCGCCTCGGCCTCGCCGAGCCAGTTCGCCCGCAGCACGACCTTGCCCGAATGCGTGAACTTGAACGCGTTGCTCAAGAGGTTATTGATGATTTGCGCGAGCCGCACGGAATCGAAATAGAGCCGTGCGGGAATCGCGCGGTCCACCACGAGATAGAACGGCAGTTGCGCACGCGCGGCGAGCGGCGCATGCGAAAGCGCGATGCGCACAAGCAGCGCGGCAATCGATTCGGGTTCCTCAGAAAGCGTCATGGCGCCAACGTCGATCTTCGAGAAGTCGAGCACGTCGCTCACGATCTGCAGCAGTTCCGAGGAAGAAACCTGCATGGCCTGCACGCGCGCTTCCTGCTCGGGCGCGAGCGGCCCGCGCGCCACCAGCTCGATGTTGCCGACGAGCGAGGCGAGCGGCGTGCGGATTTCGTGGCTCATCGCCGCGAAGAAGCTCACCTTGCTGCGCGCGGCTTCGTCGCTCGTGCGCTTCGCTTCGCGCAACAGGCGCTCGGCTTCGTGGTGCTTCGACATGTCGGCGAAGGCGCAGAACATGACGTCCTCGCGGTTCATGGACGCGGGTGCGTAAGTGATCTCCAGATGCACGCTTTCGCCGTCTTCGCGCACGAGCGAGAACGGCAGGGCGTAGATCGGTGTGTCGCCGTCCGTCGATGGCGCATAGGGCATATGCTTCTCGAACTCGACGCACAGCGCGCCGGGCAGCCGGGTGGCGTGTGCGTCGAGGCCGAGCACGTTGCGCACGATCTGGTTGGCGATCACGATTTCGAAGTCGCGCTGCCGCACGATGCACAGGCCGACCGGCGTCGCATGCACGAGCAGATGGTTGAGCAGCTCGCCTTCGAGCGCGCGCGTGGCTTCGGCATAAGTGCGCGCGAGCACGTGCCGGTTCCAGTAGCGCGCCAGCGCCACGAGCAGCGCGACGAGCGCCGCCGTCATCAGCAGGATGAGGGCGAGCGGCGCGCGGATCAGCGCGAGTTCGGCGTCCCAGGGCAGCGCGAGCGTGTAATAACCGAACTGGTATTCGAGCGGCTGCTCGCGCAGCGCCCAGCCGAAGCGCGGCAGCAGGTGAAAGCGCTCGACGGGCAGGGCGGCGACCGCACGGTCGACATACTGCGCGGCGGGCGCGGACAACGTGCCGGCCAGCATCGAGCCGTCGCTGTCGAACAGCGTCGGCTCGACGTCCGATGCGTCCGGGGCTTGCGGCAGCGTGGCCAGATCGATGCTCGTGATCGCCAGCGCATAAGGTTTGCCATCCTTAAGAACCGTCGCCGCGCCCAGCACGAGCCCGGGAGAAAAGCCGAGCCCGGGCGGCGGGCGGAACCAGGTCACGTCGCGCCAGCGGCCCGAGCCCAGCGGGTCGATACCGCGCGCACTCATGCGCAGGAGCGCGGCGTCCGCGAGCATGCGGGCGTCATCGGCGCCTTCGCGCAGCGGTTCGTGGTTTGCGCCGTGCGGGTCGGGCACGAGCTGGTATGCCCATGCGGCGCTGCCATCGAGCAGCACGAAGAGCATGGGCGAGTCCGGGCCGATGCTCGAAGCCATCTGCGCCGAGCGCTCACAAAGCGCATGCAGCGCGGGCGAGTCGGCAAGGCCCGTGAAGGCTGGCGCACAGCGTTGCGTCGTCGCGGCAACGGGCTGCGGCGTGAACATGCCCGCCTCCGAGAGCGAGAACAGCAGGCGCAAGCTCGAGAGGAGGGTATAGCGTCGCGACAGCAACTCGTTCGTTTGCGCCGTGACCGTGCGCATTTTCGCGGCCTGGCTCGAGAGCGACGCCGCGCCGATGCTGAACGCCGCAACGCACGCCGCAACGAGCCCCGCGAAAGCGAGCAGCGCGATCAGCATGGCGAAGACACGGCGTTCGCGTTTCAGATTGCGCTCGAGCGCCTGGAGCGCGCCGAGCGGCGAAGCTGGCGAAGCGATGCGCCGTTCCATTATGCGAATCCGTGTTCGCTCGCGTAGCGGATCAAATCGGCATTGGATTCGAGGTGGAGCTTGCGCATGGCCGCCCGCTTCTGGGTGGCGACGGTCGTCACCGAGCGGCTCAGACGCTTCGAGATTTCCGTGACGCTCAGGCCGAGCGCGAACAGACGCACGACTTCGAGTTCGCGCGGCGAGAGCGGGTTGGTGCGGCGGAATTCGTCAGCGGTCGAGCCTTCCGTGGCAAGCCGCTCGGCAATGCGCGCGGACAGCGTCGTGCCCGGCTCGACGAGCGCGCGCTGACAGACTTGCGCGAGCGTCGGGATGGGCTCGTCCTTGCCGACGAGGCCGGCCACGCCCAGTTCGGCAAGCTCGTGCAGGATGCCGCCGTTGGTGAGCATCGTGAACACCACGAGCGGGATGTCCGGATAGAGCCGGCGCAGGCGGCTGATGAGGCGCAACCCGTCTTCGTCCTCGAGCTCGCCCTGCATCGAGAAGTCCGTGACGATGAGATCGCAAGGGGTACTGCGCAATGTATCGAGAAGATCGGCGCCTGACCCGGCGGTCGCCACGACCTTGTGTCCGGGTATCTGGTCCAGGTAGTCGGTGACGGCGGTGAGCACGACCGGATGGTCGTCGGCCACCACGATCCGCAGGTCTTGGGTTGCGTTCGTCATGAGCGTGAGCCTATTGCCTGGATTCGCAGTCTGTAGGAGGACGTGTGGAGCCGGGCCGTATGCTCCACAGCGACCCATAATGGCTATCTCATTATAGGCCAGCGCCCTGTTTGGTTTGTTGTAGGGTGCCACAACGTTTTCACGCAGGAGGGCGGTCTCGCAGCGCGTTTGAATGGGGCGGTGCGTGAACGCGTTAGCGATTGGTTTGTTAGTGGCTGGCTTGCGTGTAATCACCGTCGATGCCAGATGCGTCGACGTTATTCGCGGCGGCACAACGCGCGTGGAAGCAGGCCACCGAGAAGCGAGCTTCGCTGCCCGACGGCGTGGAGCAGGCCTGACGGCACGAGCGCGTGGGCATTTGCGCGAAACGCAGCGGCACGGGGCGCACGCGCGGCTGGCCTGGGTGGGCGGATTCCACGCGGCCATGCACGGTGGCGCGGACCGGCCTCGTGCTGGCGAGGCAGAACACGATCGCCCACGCCGTCATGGCCCAACCGAGGGCGCCGCCTGCCGCGATCAGCCAGAACGTGGCGCGGGGCTCGCGCCAGAGCAGGAACAGCGTGGCGAAGAAGGCAACGTAAAAGACCGGCAGGAGGTAGATGCCGATGCTGCTCGCCCATTCGCAAGCGCTCAGGATCCACGACGCAGCGGATCGGTTCCGACAAAGAGGAGTGGCTAGGGACATGATGGCACCTGATTCAAGATGGCTGGGAGCCGCGAGCGTTGTTCGCGTCATGTCCTGACTTTATCGATTCGGGCTGACAGACAAAATCGGACGATTTCGAGAAACCATCCGATGGACGTGGGCGGAGCCGAACGCCCTGGATGGGCGCGGGGAAGGGGGCGGGGGATGGATATGCTGCGCTGCGATATGGCGCGGCGACGGGCGCAGGCGTCTTGATTCGACGGGGTGCCGCGAACTCGATCTGCGGCGCATTGTCCTATACCGGCATGGGAGGGCATGGTGCGGCCAGCCCGCGCTGGGGCGTGCAAGGGGCATGCAAGGCGCGTCCGGGCAGCGGCCGGCGACCGCCCACGCTATCCTGTGGCGCTTCGCGCAGCATCTGCGCGCGGGCTTCTTCTTCGCTGACTCGTCTAGACAGGAACAACTCAATGCGCCGACGTCAATTTCTCCTCAGCTCCAGCGCCGCAGTTGCGGCAAGCGGCCTTGCGCTCGCCGGCTGCACGACGACCCCGCTGGGTTCGGGAAACAGCGCCGCCGATAACGCGGCCAGGCGCAACGCCATCGATGCGAGCGTGGACGCCACGCTCACGCGTCTCTACAGCACCGTGACCGGGTCGCGCGAGCTGATCTCGAAGGCGAGCGGCGTGCTCGTCTTCCCGCGAGTGATTGCGGCGGGATTCTGGATCGGCGCGCAATACGGCACCGGCGCGCTGCGCGTGAACGGGCGCACCGACGGCTACTACAGCACGCTGGGGGGCTCGTTCGGCCTGCAGATCGGCGCGCAGTCCAAGGCCATCATCTTCGCGTTCATGAACCAGGGCGCGCTCAACGATTTCACGAACAGCCAGGGGTGGTCCGCGGGCGCCGATGCAACGGTTGCGCTCGTCACCGTGGGGGCGAACGGCAATGTCGACACCTCGACGGCGACCAGCCCCGTCGAGGCGTTCGTGATGACCAACGCCGGTCTGATGGCCGGCGTCTCGCTCGAAGGCGTGAAAGTTTCGCGGCTGGTGATCTGAGCGCCGGCTGCGGTCTTACCCCTTTTAGTCCCTCGTCGCGCAGCCGCATTCGTTCCGGCACCCTCCGCAGGGTGCCGTTTTGCCGGGTTAACTATGATTTTGGAAATATTTATATCTAAATTATACTGACCCGGCGCACGGCATGAATGGGCCGGCGCCAGAGGAAGATCATCGAAGGGGACGGTCATGGCAGAGCGGTCGTTTGTCGAGGAAGTCAAGAAGCTGCGTCTTGGCGCGGGCGAGGTATTCAGCGGCGAAGGCATTCTCGCCGTGACGAAGGCGCTACTCGAATCCGGGGTGGCCTATGTGGCCGGCTACCAGGGGGCGCCGATCTCGCATCTGATGGACGTGCTAGCGGACGCGCAGGACATCCTCGGCGACCACGGCATCCGTTTCGAGAACAGCGCGAGCGAGGCCACCGCCGCGGCGTCGCTGGCCGCCTCGGTCAACTATCCGTTGCGCGGCGCGGTCACGTTCAAGGCCACGGTGGGCACCAACGTCGCGTCCGACGCGCTCGCGAATCTCGCTTCGGGCGGCGTGATGGGCGGCGCGCTGATCATCGTCGGCGAGGACTACGGCGAAGGCTCCTCGATCATGCAGGAGCGCAGCCACGCGTTCGCCATGAAGTCGCAGATCTGGCTGCTCGACCCGCGCCCCAATCTGCCCGCGATCGTGCAGGCAGTGAAGGACGGCTTCGACCTTTCCGAGGCGAGCAACACGCCCGTCATGCTGCAACTGCGCATTCGCGCGTGCCACGTGCATGGCCAGTTCGTGGCGTCCGACAATCGCCGCTCCGCTTTCACCATCAAGGACGCGCTCGAGCATCCGTCACGCGACGTCGGGCGCATCGTGCTGCCGCCCGCGAGCTTCCTGCACGAGCGCGAGAAGATTCACGAGCGCTGGCCGGCCGCAGTGAAATTCATCGAAGAGCGCCAGCTCAACGAGTTTTTTTCGGCCGACGCGCGCGATATCGGTATCGCGGTGCAGGGCGGCAGCTACAACACCGTGCTGCGCGCATTGGAGCGGCTCGGTCTCGCCGATGTCTACGGCGAATCGGATATTCCGCTGTATGTGATGAACGTGGCGTATCCGCTCATTGATTCGGAGTGGGAACGATTCTGCGCGGGCAAGCGCGCTGTGCTCGTGATCGAAGAAGGGCAGCCGAACTTCGTCGAGCAGAACGCGAGCGCGATCCTGCGCCAACGCGGCGTGGGTGCCGCGCTGCACGGCAAGGACGTGTTGCCGCTCGCCGGCGAATACAACGCCGCCACGGTGATGAAGGGGCTGCGCACGTTTTTCGAGCGCTATGGCGTGCTCGAACCGCAACCGGCGCCGCGCAAGGTGATTCCGGTGGAGGCGCTGCCCGCGCTCGACGACAGCGTGCACGCGCGCCCCCCCGGCTTTTGCACGGGGTGCCCGGAGCGCCCGATCTTCACGGCGATGAAGCTCGTCGAACGCGAACTGGGCCCGCACCACGTGAGCGCCGACATCGGCTGCCACCTGTTTTCGATCCTGCCGCCGTTCAATCTGGGCGCGACGACCATGGGCTACGGTCTTGGCAGCGCGAGCGCATCGGCGCTCAATGCGGGCGCGGACAAGCGCGCCATTTCGGTGATGGGCGACGGCGGCTTCTGGCACAACGGCCTCACGAGCGGCATTGCCAACGCAGTCTTCAACAAGAGCGACAACCTCACCATCGTCGTCGACAACAGCTATACGTCGGCCACGGGCGGCCAGGACATTCTTTCGTCGACGGCGCTCAATCCCACGCGCAGCACGGGCCACGAAATCGAGCAGGCGGTGCGCGGCGTGGGCGTGAAGTGGGTGAAAGCGGTACGCCGCACTTACGACCTCAAGACGATGATGGCGACGCTCAGGGAAGCGCTCACCACTGGCGAGGAGGGCCCGAAGGTGCTGATCGCGCAGAGCGAGTGCATGCTGAACAAGCAGCGTCGCGAGAAGCCGAAGCAGCGCAAGGCGATCGCCGCGGGCGAGCGCGTGGTGCGCGAGCGCTTCGGCGTGGACCCGGACACCTGCACGGGCGACCATTCGTGCATTCGCCTCTCGGGATGTCCGTCGCTCTCGATCAAGCCCAATCCCGATCCGCTGCGCACCGACCCGGTGGCAAGCGTGCTCGACAGTTGCGTGGGTTGCGGCCTGTGCGGCGAAGTTTCGCATGCGGCGGTGCTGTGCCCGTCGTTCTATCGCGCGCAGATCATCAGTAATCCTTCGAAAATGGACAAGCTGCGCCAGCGCGTGCGCAATGCGGCAATCGGCTGGCTGCAGCGCCGCGAAGCGCGCCGCCGCGAACGTTACGCTTTTTGAGCGCGCCTTCCGACTTCTGGGCAAGACCATGAACAAAGCACAACCGATCAAGATTGCGATTCTCGCCATGGGCGGCGAAGGCGGCGGCGTGCTGGCCGACTGGGTCGTCGACCTGGGCGAGCACAACGGCTATTACGCGCAGACCACCTCGGTGCCGGGTGTCGCGCAGCGCACCGGCGCGACGATCTATTACGTCGAGCTTTTCGCACGCGACGAGACCGAGCCGCGCACGCCGATTCTCGCCTTGATGCCGCTGCCCGGCGACGTCGACGTGGTGCTGGCGTCCGAGTTGATGGAGGCGGGCCGCGCCGTGCAGCGCGGGCTCGTGACGCCGGAGCGCACGACACTCGTGGCTTCGACGCATCGGGTCTATTCGATCGCCGAAAAGACCGCGATGGGCGACGGTCGCGTGGACGACGGCGCGCTCATCGCTCATGCGGGCCAGGCCGCGAAGCGCTTCGTGCGTTTCGACATGGCGCAGGCGGCCGAAGCGAGCGGCAGCGTGATCAGCGCGGTGCTGTTCGGCGCGCTTGCCGGCACCGGCGTGTTGCCGTTCAGCCGCCGCCAGTTCGAGGAAACCATCGAGCGCGGCGGCGTGGGCGTGAAGCCCAGCCTGCGTGCGTTCGATCTGGGCCATGCGCGCGCGGGCGCCGACAACGCCGCAGCCGACTTTGACGCTGACTCTGACGCTGACGCGGCCCCACAAGGCGGCGCCCAGCCTTCAGGCCAGCAAGCTGTGCCCGCGCCTCGCGATCCGGCCGTGGCACGGTTGCTCCAGCGCGTGCGCGCCGAACTGCCCGCCGAGGCGCACTCGTTCGCCATCGAGGGCGTGCGCAGGCTGATCGATTATCAGGACCCCGAATATGCGGGGCTCTATCTCGACCGGCTCGCGAACCTGCGCCGTATGCTGCCCGATGCCCAGGGCGCTTTGCTACGCGAGACGGCGCGCCATCTCGCGCTGTGGATGTCGTATGAAGACACGATTCGCGTGGCCGACCTCAAGACGCGCGCCTCGCGTTTCGAGCGCGTGCGCGGCGAGGTGCGCGCGCAGCCGGATCAGGTGCTCGCGATCAACGAGTTCATGCACCCGCGCATCGAGGAAATCTGCGAGACGCTGCCCGCCGGAATCGGCCGCTGGCTCGCGAAGCCGCATGCCATTCATCGACTCGTCAAGCGCCATACGAAAGCGGGGCGCGTGGTCAGGACGAGCTCGCTGCGCGGCTACCTGATGCTCTACGCGCTCGCGCGCCTGCGCGGCATGCGCCGCCGCACACTGCGCTACGAACTGGAGAGCGCGCGCATCGAAGCCTGGCTGCAGCAGATCGTGCAGTCCGCGCAGCACAATCCGGCACTGGGCGTCGAAGTCGCGCAATGCCAGCGTCTCGTGAAGGGCTACAGCGACACCCATGCCCGTGGACTCGCGAACTACCAGACGCTCATGGGCGTGGTCGGGCGCGCGGGCGCACGCCTCGCGCCCGCGACCCTGTGCGAGCTGCGCGACGCGGCGCTCGCCGACGAGCACGGCCACAAGCTGCGTGCCGCGCTTGCGCGGCACGCGCTGGCATAATCGCGGCGCGTAACCAGAGGGAGACCCAGGGAGACATTGTCATGAAAACGAACGCGCCCACCTTCAGCCAGCGGCACAAGATTCACTTTTCCGAATGCGATCCGGCCGGCATCGTGTTCTATCCGCAGTACTTCGTGCTGTTCAACGACCTCGTCGAGTCATGGACCGACGCGCTCTTGCCCGAGGGCTATCACGGCGTGATCGGCGCGCGTCGCGTGGGCATGCCCACGGTGCATCTGGAGGTCGATTTCAAGGCGGTCAGCAAGATGGGCGACGAGGTGTGGCTCTCGCTCGCCGTGGAGCGCATCGGCCAGGCGTCGCTCACGCTGGCGTGGGCGTGCACGGGTACGGACGGCGTCGTGCGCATGAGCGCCCAGCAAACCATCGTGACGACCTCGCTCGACACGCACAAGGCCATTCCCATTCCAGACGATTTGCGCCGCGCAATCGAAGGCGCTGTAAAAGAAGCCGAGGCACGCCAAGGCTGAGCCGCAGGTGCGCGCCGTGGCGGACGGCGCGTATCGAGTGTCAGGGGCGTCGGCGGTGTCAGCGGCGTCAGGCAGGCGGGAGGTGCAGATCGATCAGCATGCGCAGCGTGGCCTTCAGTTCCTCGGCCTTTTGCGCGCCGAGCGGCGCGAGCACCTGATCTTCGTGTCGCTTCGCCTGCACGATCAATTCGGAAACGAGCTTCTGACCTTGCGGCGTGATGCGCACGAACGTGACGCGCCGGTCCGTCTCGCTGGGAATGCGCTTGACATAGCCTTGCGCTTCCATGCGGTCGAGCAGACGCGTCACGGTCGGCTGTTTCGTAACGGAAATCTGCGCGAGGCGGCCGATGCTCATGGCTTTCCCATCGGAAAGTGTGGAGAGCACGCGCCAGTCCGAGATCTCGAAGCCAGCGGCCTGCACGATCACGTGGAATTCACCGGAGATCAACTGGCTGACCTGGGCAAGAAGCGCCGGAGTGTAACTGTCGACAAAGCTGTTGGAGGAAGACGAGCTCATACGGGGAAATTGCGTAAATACGGCCACTGGCTGCGGAGCGTGAGCTGCTTCCGCCGGAATGCAAACATACCACGACCCTCTAGCTCCTCTGGCGCGAACGCAGGTCGCAGACATGAATCCCGCCCCTGTTGCCGAAAGGAAAAAAAGGGGTTAACCATGATTTTGAATTGATTTACACCTAAAGATAATTTTAGCGTGTTTGGCGCGCCACATGGGCACGCGTGGCGATGGCGCCGGGCAAGGGCAAGTACGCGGTTGAACGAGGAGAGGAGTGCAAGATGACGAGCAGTCTGCAGCAACTGACCACCGATCTGGCGAGCGGCCGTGTGCGCGTGGTGGATCTCACCCAAACGCTTTCGCCCGAGTTTCCGGCTTTGCAATTGCCGCCGCAGTTCGGCCAGGTATGGGCGTTCAAGATGGAGAAGATCAGCCAGTACGACGAGCAAGGCCCCGGCTGGTACTGGAACAACTTCTCGTGCGGCGAGCATACCGGCACGCACTTCGATGCTCCGGTGCACTGGATTTCGGGCAAGGACCATGCGCAGAACGCCGTGGACACCATCGACGTGAAAAACTTCATCGCGCCGGCCGTGGTGGTGGACGCAAGCGCCGAAGTCGCCGCGAATCCCGACTGGCTTTTGACGGTGGATTTTCTGCAGGCGTGGGAGGCCCGGCATGGCCGCATTCCCGCAGGTGCGTGGGTCTTGCTGCGCTCGGACTGGTCCAGGCGCACGGATCCGGCCGAGTTCCTGAACCTGCGCGAAGACGGTGCGCATACGCCGGGGCCGACGCAGGAGGCCGTCGAATGGCTCATTCACGAGCGCAAGGTTCACGGCTTCGGCGTCGAGACCATCAACACCGACGCGGGGCAGGCCTACGCCTGGCCCGTGCCGTATCCGTGCCACACGCTCATGCACGGATCGAACCGCTATGGCCTCCAGTGCCTGAAGAACCTCGATCAGTTGCCGCCCACCGGCGCGGTGATCATGTCGGCACCGCTGAAGATCCAGGCGGGGTCGGGCAGCCCCTTGCGCGTGCTCGCGCTGGTGCAGGACTGAGTCAGCGGCCCGTGCTCAACGCCTGCGCGAGCACCGAGAAAGTGCGCTCGTCGGTGCGGTCGAAATAAAGCGGCGTGACCGCAACCCGCCCCGAGTTGACCACGGCCGTTTCCGAATCCGGCCCGTTCTCGCGCGGGCCACGCGTGAAGCGCAGCCAGTGATACTCGATGCCGCGCGGATCGATCTGCGGGACCACGTCGATGCCCTGCACGAGTCCCACGCCCTGGCGCGTGACGGTGAGCGGTCCTGCCGCGCTCGCATCCACATCCGGGAAATTCACGTTCAAACACACCGGCGCCTCGTGCGAAATCGCCGCGAGGCGCCGGATCACGTCCGGCGCGAGCGCGCGGGCCGTATCCCAGCGCACGTGCTCGCGGTCGCGGAAGGTCTGGCTGAGCGCGATCGACGGCAGGCCGAGCAGCAGGCCAGTCATGGCTGCGCCCACCGTGCCGGAAAACATCGTCTCCACACCCAGATTGGCGCCACGGTTGATGCCCGAGAGCACCAGCGTGGGCGTCACGTCGCCCATCAGGTGGCGCACGGCCATCACCACGCAGTCGCCAGGCGTGCCGAGCACGCCGAAGCGGCGCTCGCCGCGGCGGCTCACGCGCAACGGCGAGTGCAGGCTGATCGAATGGGACGTGCCGCTCTGGTCGTGCTCGGGAGCGACGACCCACACTTCGTGCGCAAGCTCGGCCGCAACGGCTTCTAGCACGGCGAGGCCGGGCGCGTCGATGCCGTCGTCGTTGGTGAGGAGCACGCAGGGCAGTGTGGAGTCGGAAGCGGACATGGCGGGTCTCTTTCGGAGGTGGGGAAGGTGGGCGCGCGGGCGGAAGGGGGGAGCGGCCATTATCGTCGATCGGGCCGAATCAGCGCTATTTCGCGACGGATCAGAGCCTATCCGGGATAGACTAGCGGGTCGGCGGCGTCGTGCTTGCGGGCCGCGCGGCCGGGCTCTGGAGCACGCTGCCGCCGCTCAGGTTCGAGTCCGATGCGTTATTGATTAATGTGGTTAATGTGATTAATGCGGCGGCCTGCCTGCCGCGAGGAGAGCCCGTGAAGTCGCAAGACCTGCCAGATATTGCTCGCGTACTGTTTGTCGTTGCGATTCTCTGCGCATTGACGGTCGGCTCCCTGTACGTCATGCGCCCGTTCCTTCCAGGGCTGATCTGGGCAACGACCATCGTGGTCGCAACCTGGCCCGCGATGCTCGCCGTCGAGCGGCGCGTGGGCAAGCGGCGCGGGCTCGCCACCCTCGTCATGCTGCTGATCCTGCTGGTCGTGATCGTCCTGCCGCTCTATGAAGCGATCTCGACGCTCGCGGCGCACGGCGGCGAGATCATGGATCTGATCCGCCAGTTGCCCCAGTACACCTTGCCGCCGCCGCCCGGCTGGATTCACGATGTGCCCGTGGTGGGCTCGCGCGTGGCCAACGAATGGCAGTCGCTCTCGGATGCGGGCCCCGGCGGGCTGCTCGCGCAGCTCGAACCCTACGTGTCGATCGCGGCGCACTGGCTCATCGGCCACGCGGCATCGGTGGGCGTGTTCGTGATGCACATGTTCGTCACCGTGGTTATCACGGGCGTGCTGTATATGCAGGGCGAGCAAGCGGCGTCCTTCATCACGCGCTTCTCCGCGCGCGTTTCCCCGAACCACGGCCCGGAGGCCGTGCAGCTCGCAGGGGCCTCGATTCGCGCGGTCGCGCTCGGCATCGTCGTCACGGCGGTGCTGCAATCGGCGCTGGGCGGCATTGGCCTCGCGGTGGCCGGGGTGCCGGGCGCGGGCGTGCTCACCGCCTTGATGCTCTTGCTCTGCCTCGCGCAAATCGGTCCGGGCCTGCCGTTGATCGGCGGCATTGCCTGGCTGTTCATGCACGACGCGCGCGTCGCGGCAATCCTGCTCGCGGTCTGGTCGGTGATGGTCGTCATGCTCGACAACGTGGTGCGGCCGGCGCTGATCCGGCGCGGCGTGAACCTCTCGATGCTGCTGATCCTCTCCGGCGTGCTGGGCGGCATGTTCGCGTTCGGCATCGTGGGCCTCTTCATCGGCCCGGTGATCCTGGCGGTGTCGTCGGCGCTGCTCACTGCCTGGATGAGCAAGGCGCCGACCACCCCCGCCTGAAGCCGCGCCGGAACTTCCCCCTCAAGCGCGGCTCGAGTGCCCAGGGCCTGTTCACGCTAATAAGCCCTAGCGCAGCGGCCGCGCCATCAAATCGTCGAGCAGTGCCTGATACGTTTTCACGACCTGCTCGTTGAACGGCAGGAAGCGCGCGATCGCCCGGCGCTGGCTCATGCGCCAGGCGGCGGCATCGTGCCCGCGCGCATCGATTGCCTCGATGAGCCGCCGCGCGCCGTCATGGGCATCGTTGGCCTCGTAGTAGTAGCCGAGCCCGCGGCACAGCGTGGCGTTGTGCACGAGCGGGTAGCCTTGCCAGCACACCTCCAGATAGAAGTAGTTCAGCGGGTTTTCCAGCTGGTGTGAGACCACGACGTCGGTGTTCTGCGCCAGGAAGGTCGGCGTGTCGTAGCGGCCGAGAAACAGCGCCTTGTGCTCGCGCACGATATCCAGCTGGTTCATCAGCGCGATGAAATCGCGATTCTCCTGCGCGAGCTTCAGTGCATTGGTCACCTGAAGCAGTTCGATGGCTTCGGGACGGGCGCGGTAGGCGAGCTCCGCGATCAGCGCGGGGTAGAGGCAGAACTTCACGATGTTGATGTTGGGCTCCATCACCGTGAGCCGTGCCGGCGCGCGGCCTTCGTCGCGCGGCGCGTATACGCCGCCTCCCGGCAGTGCGCGGGTGCGCTCCTCGAGAAACGTCGGACTCCATACGAACGGCACGACGCGCCCCGTCGTGCGACGCAGCACCTCTAGATAGGACTGGCTGTTGCCGGCCACCTGAGGAATGACCCAGATGTCGTCGTAGCGCTGATTGACGAACAGATTGCCGTTCCACATCGGCTTGTTGAAGAGGATCCCTTCCGTGGCGTGGATGTACTCGAACCCGCAGCAGTACGAGACCAGCCGCACGCCGCGAGCCTTCAGCCACGCGGTGCGCTCGCCGTCCAACTGGCCGCCCAGTTCGATCATGACGTCGATCTTGTCCTTCGCCTCGTCGAACCCACGCGTGGGCCATCGGTCGAGATTCCATGGCAGCTCGCGCGTCACCGGCACGGCCGTCGTGTTGACGAGCATGACGCTTGCGACGCCCGGACAGTGCCGCAGCGTGTCGGCGAGGAACACGGCGTTCTGCTTGATGCCGTTGTTCCAGAGTGTCTCGTTGGGCTGGTGAAGCCCGATCGTGATGCCGATCCTGAGGCCCCTGGCTTTGCTCGAGCCGTTTTGCGTGGCGGTGCTCATACTGTTTCCTTTTCGAACAGCGCAGCGATGGCTGCGCCGTAGGCGTAGACGTTGTCGGCGTACTCGGGGTGCAGCGTCGCGAGGAACGCTTGCGCATCGCGCCGGTACGAGGCCAGATCCGTGTCATGTGTGGCGAGCGCGTGCAGCAGGGCACGCCCGCCTTCCTCGCAGTCGAAATCGTGGTAGCGATAGCCGCAGTTGCCAATCAGGTGCGAGTTGTGCACGAGTGGATAGCCACCGTGCAATGCTTCGTAGTACAGGTAATTCTGCGGGTTCTCCCATTGATGCGTAACGATCGCATCCACGTGCTGGGCCATGACCTGGTAGAACGGGAAGCGCCCTTCGAACGATGCAAGCCCGTGGCGCGCAATGTCGAGACTATTGGCGAAGCTGCGAAAGCCCGCGTGCTCTTTCGACTTGAACGTGTTGTAGACCCAGACATGCTCCAGCGCATCGGGATTCGCGCGGTGTGCGCTCTCGCAGCACAGCATGGGAATCTGGCTGGTCTTGACCATGCAGATGTTCGGCTCGAAGATGCCCGCGCGCCAGCGGCGGCGTCCCGGCTCATAGCCGAAGCGCTGGCCTTCGGGCAGCGCGGCGGCGGCCTTTTCGAGCACGAGCGGGCTCCAGAGGTGGGGCATGATGCGCACCGGTGCGCGCATGGCGCTGCGGTAGTACGGCATGCAGGTGGTCTCGTACTCGGGGAGCGTCCAGATCTCGTCGTAGCGCGCGCCGCTGATGAGCAGCGCGTGCGGCAGGTTGAAGGTCATGCGCTCGATGTCGATTACATAGTCGTTGCCCACGCGCATCGAGACGACCTTGCCGCCGCGCTCGCGAAAGTTTGCGATCCATGCGCGATCGAGCTGCGCACTCATCTCGATCATCAAATCGAGCCGTGTGGCCGCGTCGGCCATGTCGATGAGCGGCGCGGGCGCGTCCTTGACGAAGCGCTGCGCGTCGTCGATGTCGCCATCGCCGCCACCGATCACGAGATAGACCTCCGCTACCGATGGCACCTTGCGCAGGAGCATCACGAGAAACAGGCAGTTCTGGAAGATGCCGTTTTCCCAGAGCGATTGCTCGCCCTTGCGCACGTAGAGCGAGACGCCGACCTTGAGGCCTTGCGGCTTCGACGCAGCACGGCTGCGCTTGGCGGAGGTCCGGGGCACGCGGCGTTGCACGGGCGGCTGGGCGGTTTCGGGCGTGTTCATACAGACCTCCGGATCGGGGTGCTTTCAGCGAGCGCCTGCAGGCGCTCGGCATAGGCTTGCAGATTGTCTTCGTTATAAGGATCGACCGCGTCGAAAACGGCGCGCGTGCGGATGCGATATGCATCGAGCCCCGCGTCGTGAGTCCGTGCGGCGGCAATCAGTTGCTGGCCGCCTTCGTGAGCGTCGAAACCCGTGTAGTAGTAGCCCGCGCCAAAGCCGGCGAGCCACGGCGAGTTGTGAACCAGCGGGTAGTCGCCGTACAGCGCGTCGAGATAGCTGTAGTTCTGGTCGTTGTCCCATTGGTGCGCGACGACGGCGTCTGCGTGCTGCCCCATGAAGCCGACGATGTCGTGCCGGCCATGGAAGGTGGCGCGATGCTCGCGCACGAGATCGAGCGAGTTGGCGAGATGCAGCATCGTCAGATGATCTTTCATGTGCAGCGTGTTGAGCACGTGCAGGGCGGCCACGCTCGCGCGGTCGGCCCGATATGCCTCGTCGCAGGCGAGCATCGGGATGCTCGAGCATTTCACCACCGAGATATTCGGCTCGAAGATCGCCACGCGCAGCGCGCCGCCGGCGGCTGCGCGGATGCTGCGGTTGCGCTCCGTTGCGTAGCCATACTCCAGGCCGTGGCGGGCGACCTCGGCGATGCGCGCCTGCAGAAAGCCCGCATGCCAGACATAAGGCACCACGTGCGCGGGGCAGCGGTGCAGCGTGCGCAGCATCGGAACGTGCAGACGGTCTTTCGATACGACCCAGATCTCGTCGCAGCGGTCGGGGCGCGAGGTGTGCACGGGCTTGTTGAACACTGCCGGCTCCACGAGCCCCACATAGGGTTGTCCGCAGCAGTAATAGACCACCTTGCGGCCGCGCGCACGCATCAGATCGAGCCACGCGTTGTCGAGCGCGCCGGCCATCTCGATGACCACGTCGACGGCGTCCGTGGCTTCGCGCTGCGTGAGAACGGCCAGACCCGGTGCGATTGCGTCGACCTGTTGCGGCAAACGCTGTTCGCTGCCGACGTCGATGAGTACGACGGACTCCACGAACGGGAGCCGCTGGAAAGCCTGTGCGATGAAGATGACGTTTTGGCCGAGCCCGTTTTGCCAGATGTTCTGGCCTTCATGGCTGAGCACCGAAATGCCGATTCTCATGATGTGTTTTCCGTGCCGTGTACCGGCGCTGTTGATTGCTGGGACCTGCTATGTGAAGCAGTGTGCGCGCGCGACGGAAGTGGCGATATCGGATTAATTCGAATATCTCGAATTAATCCGCGTGGCGGGTGCACCGGGGTTTATTCGCCGGAATGAACACAGTAAAAATTCGAAAGGCCGGGCAATTCGTTATCGGCGTAAAGAACTGAAACGACGATTTATACGAATTTAAAGGTTCGGTGGATCGGGCCGTGGAAACGCGCGCTTTCCGGCTCGACGACGCCGCATGCGGCTAGGAAAAATCCGAGATCGGGGGTTTAGCCAGCGGGAATAGAAGGAATTCTATAGAGCGGGGCAGTGCCGGATGGAATGCTTGGCGTATTCGATTTCCAAATGAAAAAGCGGAAACGCGTCTGGCCGGTTAAAAACCGAATTCAAAGAGCTGGTTAAGGCTCATGAGTCTGATCCCGAGGGTGGTATGAACAAGGCATATCGTTGTGTATGGAACGAGGCGCTAGGCGCCTGGGTTGCTGTATCCGAACTGGACAAGGCGCGTGGCAAGCGTTGCAAGTCGAAATTGGTGCTTGCCGCGGTTGCGGCGGGCGCTTCCTTGGCGGCCATGCTCGCGCCAGCTCCCGCGTTCGCGTCATTCGCCATTACCGATACCGGCATGACCAGTAACGGTGCCGGCACCAGTGTAAGAGCTGCTAGCTCCGGCGGTCTGGGCGCGAGCGCCTCGGCGAACTCGATAGCGATGGTAGGCGACGGCGACTGCAACCGCCTGACGAATATCAGCTACGCCGGCATCTATGGTAGCGGCGACTCCAAATTCACCGGCGGCATCTATGGCTTCGGCGTACAGAAGAGTGTGTTGAATTACGACGACGCCTACAACGTGGGGCCGGGCCAGACCGCCGGCATACCGGGCTATACGAGCGTCACTCGCGGCTACGTCACGGAAACCGGCAACGGGATCACGCAGACCCAGTCGTGGGGCTTGAACACCATCGCAATGGGTTGCGATACGCAGGCAAACGGCTTTGGAGCCTATGCAGGCGGTTACGGCGCACAAGCGAACGGCGCGGGCGCGGTGGCATTCGGCATCTATTCCGTGGCGAGCGGACAAGGCTCGTTCGCATCGGGTATCGGCGCGACTGCGTCGAACACCGACACGATCGCCATCGGCTCGCTTTCAAAAGCAAACGGCACGAGCTCGATCGCGCTTGGCGCGCAGTCGACGGCAACCGGCGCTTCGGGCGTGGCGCTCGGCCATCTTGCCGTTGCGCAAGGCAACTATGGCATCGCTCAGGGTGACAGCTCGGTAGCAGGCGCGATCGGCCAGAACGTCGCGATCGGTTCGGCCGCCACGAATGCGAACAGCACGACCGATGCGGGCGGCGCCGTGGCTATTGGCCGTGCGCAGACCGCGACCGGCGACGGCGCGGTTGCGCTCGGCAGCGCCAACAAGGCCTTGGGCAGCGGCGCTATCTCGCTCGGTCTCACGACGACCGCCAGCGGCGTCGGCGCGGTGGCGCTTGGCAGCACCACGACGGCCAGCGCGACCAATGCTGTGGCGATCGGCCCCAACGCGACCGCCGCCTACGCGGACAGCGTGGCGATCGGCGCCAACAGCACGACCGGCGCGGCCGCCCCGACGGGTACCGGCTATGCCACCGGCACGGCAGCGCCTGTGGCCGAAGTCTCGGTCGGCAACGCGACCGAGCTGCGCCGCATCACCAACGTCGCGGACGGTTCGGCACCGCAGGACGCCGTGACGGTCGCCCAGTTGAGCACGAGCGACTCGAGCCTGTCGACGAGCGTCAGTTCGCTCTCGACCTCGGCCTCCACGGGCCTGTCTTCGCTCTCGACCGGTCTCTCGACGACCAACAGCAACCTCGACAGCCTGTCGATTTCGTCTTCGACGGGGCTCTCCTCGCTTTCGACAGTGACGTCCACGGGCTTGTCATCGCTCTCGACCGGCATCGATTCGCTGTCCACGGGCCTTTCGACGACCAACAGCAGCCTCGAAAGCCTTTCGACGGCGACCGCCAACAGCGGCGGTAACGTCAATTCGCTGTCGACGGCACTGGCGGATTTGTCCTCGTCGTCTTCGACCAGCATCAGCTCGCTGTCCACGTCGACAGCGACGGGTCTGAACGCGCTCTCGACGTCGACCTCGACGAGCATCGATACGCTGTCGACTTCCGCTTCGACCGGCTTGAGTTCGCTTTCGACGGTGACGTCCACGGGTCTGAGCTCGCTGTCGACTGGTCTGTCGACCACCGACAGCAACCTCTCGAGCCTCTCGACTGGCGTTGATTCGCTGTCCACCTCGGCTTCCACGAGCGCGAGCTCGCTCTCGACGAGCATCGATACGCTGTCGACTTCGGCCTCGACGGGTCTGAGCTCGCTTTCGACTGGTCTGTCGACCACCGACAGCAAGCTCTTGAGCCTTTCGACCGGCGTTGATTCGCTGTCCACTTCGGCTTCCACGAGCGCAAGCTCGTTGTCGACGAGCATCGATACGCTGTCGACTTCCGCCTCGACGGGTCTGAGCTCGCTTTCGACGGTGACGTCCACGGGTCTCTCATCGCTCTCGACCGGTCTGTCGACCACCGACAGCAACCTCTCGAGCCTCTCGACCGGCGTTGATTCGCTGTCCACCTCGGCTTCCACGAGCGCCAGTTCCCTGTCGACGAGCATCGATACGCTGTCGACTTCGGCCTCGACGGGTCTGAGCTCGCTTTCGACTGGTCTGTCGACCACCGACAGCAACCTCTCGAGCCTTTCGACCGGCGTCGATACGCTGTCCACTTCGGCTTCGACGAGCGTCAGCTCGCTCTCGACGAGCATCGATACGCTGTCGACTTCGGCCTCGACGGGTCTGAGCTCGCTTTCGACTGGTCTGTCGACCACCGACAGCAACCTCTCGAGCCTTTCGACCGGCGTCGATTCGCTGTCCACTTCGGCTTCCACGAGCGCCAGCTCCCTGTCGACGAGCATCGACACGCTCTCGATTTCGGCCTCGACGGGTCTAAGCTCGCTTTCGACTGGCCTGTCGACCACCGACAGCAACCTCTCGAGCCTTTCGACCGGCGTCGATTCGCTCTCCACTTCGGCTTCCACGAGCGCCAGCTCCCTGTCGACGAGCATCGACACGTTGTCGACCTCGACCTCGACGGGCGTCAGCTCGCTGTCGACCGCCATCGACAATCTCTCGACCTCAGCTTCGACCGGCCTCAGCTCGCTCTCGACGGTCACGTCCACGGGCCTGTCCTCGCTCTCGACCGGTCTGTCGACCACGGACAGCAACCTCTCGAGCCTCTCAACCGGCGTTGATTCGCTGTCCACTTCGGCCTCCACGAGCGCAAGCTCGCTGTCGACGAGCATCGATACGCTCTCGACTTCCGCCTCGACCGGCCTCAGCTCGCTCTCGACGGTCACGTCCACGGGCCTGTCCTCGCTCTCGACCGGTCTGTCGACCACGGACAGCAACCTCTCGAGCCTCTCAACCGGCGTCGATTCGCTGTCCACTTCGGCTTCCACGAGCGCCAGCTCCCTGTCGACAAGCATCGATACGCTCTCGACTTCGGCCTCGACCGGCCTCAGCTCGCTCTCGACGGTCACGTCCACGGGCTTGTCTTCGCTCTCGACCGGTCTGTCGACCACCGACAGCAACCTCTCGAGCCTCTCGACTGGCGTCGATTCGCTGTCCACTTCGGCTTCCACGAGCGCCAGCTCCCTGTCGACAAGCCTCGATACGCTCTCGACTTCCGCCTCGACCGGCCTCAGCTCGCTCTCGACGGTCACGTCCACGGGCCTGTCCTCGCTCTCGACCGGTCTGTCGACCACCGACAGCAACCTCTCGAGCCTCTCGACTGGCGTCGATTCGCTGTCCACTTCAGCTTCCACAAGCGCAAGCTCCCTGTCGACGAGCCTCGATACGCTCTCGACGTCGGCCTCGACCGGCCTGAGCTCGCTCTCGACGGTTACGTCCACGGGTCTGTCCTCGCTCTCGACGAGCCTCGATACGCTCTCGACGTCGACCTCGACCGGCCTGAGCTCGCTTTCGACGGTGACGTCCACGGGTCTCTCGTCGCTCTCGACCGGTCTGTCGACCACCGACAGCAACCTCTCGAGCCTCTCGACCGGCGTCGATTCGCTGTCGACTTCGGCTTCCACGAGCGCCAGCTCGCTCTCGACGAGCCTCGATACGCTGTCGACGTCGGCCTCGACCGGCCTGAGCTCGCTCTCGACGGTCACGTCCACGGGTCTCTCGTCGCTCTCGACCGGTCTGTCGACCACGGACAGCAACCTCTCGAGCCTCTCGACCGGCGTCGATTCGCTGTCCACTTCGGCTTCCACGAGCGCAAGCTCGCTGTCGACGAGCCTCGATACGCTCTCGACCTCGACCTCGACCGGCCTGAGCTCGCTTTCGACGGTGACGTCCACGGGTCTCTCGTCGCTGTCGACGGGTCTGTCGACCACCGACAGCAACCTCTCTAGCCTCTCGACCGGCGTCGATTCGCTGTCCACTTCGGCCTCCACGAGCGCAAGCTCGCTCTCGACGAGCCTCGATACGCTCTCGACGTCGACCTCGACCGGCCTGAGCTCGCTTTCGACGGTGACGTCCACGGGTCTCTCGTCGCTCTCGACCGGTCTGTCGACCACCGACAGCAACCTCTCGAGCCTCTCGACCGGCGTCGATTCGCTGTCCACTTCGGCTTCCACGAGCGCCAGCTCGCTGTCGACGAGCCTCGATACGCTGTCGACTTCCGCCTCGACCGGCCTCAGCTCGCTTTCGACGGTCACGTCCACGGGCCTGTCCTCGCTTTCGACCGGTCTGTCGACCACGGACAGCAACCTCTCGAGCCTCTCGACCGGCGTCGATTCGCTCTCCACTTCGGCTTCGACGAGCGCAAGCTCGCTGTCGACGAGCCTCGATACGCTCTCGACCTCGACCTCGACCGGCCTGAGCTCGCTTTCGACGGTGACGTCTACGGGTCTCTCGTCGCTCTCGACCGGTCTGTCGACCACCGACAGCAACCTCTCGAGCCTCTCGACCGGCGTTGATTCGCTGTCGACTTCGGCTTCCACGAGCGCCAGCTCGCTCTCGACGAGCCTCGATACGCTGTCGACGTCGGCCTCGACCGGCCTGAGCTCGCTCTCGACGGTCACGTCCACGGGTCTCTCGTCGCTCTCGACCGGTCTGTCGACCACCGACAGCAACCTCTCGAGCCTCTCGACCGGCGTTGATTCGCTGTCGACTTCGGCTTCCACGAGCGCCAGCTCGCTCTCGACGAGCCTCGATACGCTGTCGACGTCGGCCTCGACCGGCCTGAGCTCGCTCTCGACGGTCACGTCCACGGGTCTCTCGTCGCTCTCGACCGGTCTGTCGACCACGGACAGCAACCTCTCGAGCCTCTCGACCGGCGTCGATTCGCTGTCCACTTCGGCCTCCACGAGCGCAAGCTCGCTCTCGACGAGCCTCGACACGCTGTCGACTTCCGCCTCGACCGGCCTCAGCTCGCTCTCGACGGTCACGTCCACGGGTCTCTCATCGCTCTCGACCGGTCTGTCGACCACCGACAGCAACCTCTCGAGCCTTTCGACCGGCGTCGATTCGCTGTCCACTTCGGCTTCGACGGGCTTGAGCTCGCTCTCGACGGTCACGTCCACGGGTCTCTCGTCGCTTTCGACCGGTCTGTCGACCACCGACAGCAACCTCTCGAGCCTTTCGACCGGCGTCGATTCGCTGTCCACTTCGGCTTCGACGAGCGCAAGCTCGCTCTCGACGAGCCTCGATTCGCTGTCCACTTCCGCCTCGACCGGCCTCAGCTCGCTTTCGACGGTGACGTCCACGGGTCTCTCGTCGCTCTCGACCGGTCTGTCGACCACCGACAGCAACCTCTCGAGCCTCTCGACCGGCGTCGATTCGCTGTCGACTTCCGCCTCGACCGGCCTCAGCTCGCTCTCGACCGGACTGTCGACCACCGACAGCATGCTCGACTCGCTCTCGACTTCAACGTCCACGGGCTACCTGGAACTGTCCACGGGCCTCTCGTCACTGTCCACGCTAACCTCGACCAGCGTGAGCTCGCTGTCCACGGGCGTCGTGTCGCTCTCGACCGGTATGGTTTCGCTGTCGACCGTGGTGGTCTCGCTGTCGACTTCGGCCTCCACGGGCATCGCGTCGCTCTCGACCGGCCTCGACACGACCAACAGCAATCTGAATTCGCTGTCGTCGTCGACTTCGTCTAGCGTTGCCTCGCTCTCGACCGGTCTCGACACCACGAACAGCAATCTGAATTCGCTGTCGACGTCGACTTCGACAGGCATCGCCTCGGTGTCGACCGGCGTGCAATCGCTGTCGGCATCGACTTCGTCGAGCGTCGCGTCGCTCTCGACCGGACTCGACACGACGAACAGCAATCTGAATTCACTCTCGACGTCGACTTCGTCGAGCGTTGCATCGCTCTCGACCGGCCTCGATACCACGAACAGCAATCTGAATTCGCTCTCGTCGTCCACCTCGTCGAGCGTCGCCTCGCTCTCGACCGGCATCGACACGACCAACAGCAATCTGAACTCGCTGTCGACGTCGACGTCGTCTAGCGTCGCCTCGCTCTCGACCGGCATCGACACGACCAACAGCAATCTGAATTCGCTGTCGACGACCACCTCGGCCGGCTTCGTTTCGCTGTCGACGGGCATGGATGCGCTGTCCACGAGCATCGACACGACCAACAGCAGCTTGCAAAGCCTCTCGACTGCGGCCGCAAGCAGCACCGGCGGCGTCAACTCGCTGTCGACGATGGTGACCGATCTGTCCGCGTCGACCTCGACAGGCATTTCCTCGCTGTCGACCGGTCTCTCGACGGTCTCTTCGGAAGTCAGCTCGCTGTCGACCACGGTTGCGCCGGTGGTGCAGATGATCGACGCCGCGAATGCAGCGGGTAATGCCTTCATGGGCACGCTGGCCGGCGGTATGAACAACGACGGCTCCGTGCAGACGCGCGGTGCGACGGGCGGCGCGATCCACAACGTCAGCGCACAAGATTGCGCCTCGGTGAACGGTGTCGACGCCACAGGCTCGGGTCTGTGCGCGACGGCCAATGGCGAGGGTGCAACGGCGTATGGTTCGAACGCGAACGCAACCGGCAACAACTCGACGGCCATGGGCTACCGTGCAACGACGCAGAACGCGAACACGGTCGCGGTCGGCGCAGGCTCGATCGCCGCAGGTTCGAACGGAACGGCAGTCGGCGTGAACTCGCGCGCTTCCGGTCAGGGCTCGGTCGCCGTGGGCTATGGCGCGTCGGCGCCGGGCGCCAACTCGGTGGCCATCGGCCAAGGCTCGGTTGCGACGGAAGACAACACCGTCTCGTTCGGCACGGCCCGCGCCGAGCGACGCCTCACCAACATCGCGGCGGGCATTGCGCCGACCGATGCGGCAACGGTCTCGCAACTCGGCAGCGTGCAGTCCAACGTGAACAACGTGGCACGCACGGCATACGCCGGCACTGCACTCGCGATGGCCATGAGCGGCACGTATCTGCCGTCGCTCAACGCGGGCGAGAAGACCGTGGGTGTGGGCTTCGGCTCGTACCAGGGCTACAGCGCGGTCGCGGTGAACTTCAAGGGCTTGTCGGGCAACGGCCGCTGGGGCTACGGCGCCGGTGTCTCGACCACGGGCCATGACGTTGGCGTGAACGCCGGGGTGGGCTGGAAGTGGTAATCAAGCAGTAGAGGAGGGAACGACGGGCGGCCTGCAATGGCCGCCCGTCGTCATTTCCACGACCGCATTGCACAAATCGAATCCATGGGGCCGCCAGGTCCCGATATTATTGTTGGTGTGCTGCAATGCAGTAACGTTCGGGTATGCTGGCAGCTCTTTTAAAGCTTCCATTCGAGGGGAGAGCATGCGGCGCGTCGTATTCAATCAGAAAGGTGGCGTAGGGAAATCGACGATTGTTTGCAACCTCGCGGCCATTAGCGCCAGCGAAGGGTTGCGGACGCTGGTTATCGATCTGGATGCGCAGGCGAATTCAACGCAATACCTGCTCGGCACGCGCGCAAGCGAGGCGCACCCCACCGCCGCGAGCTTTTTTGAAACCGCGTTGACGTTCAGCTTCAAACCCGTGGAAGCGACGTCCTTTATTCATCCGACACCGTTTGAGAATCTGGACATCATGCCCGGTCATCCCGACCTGGATACGCTGCACAGCAAACTGGAATCTCGCTACAAGATCTACAAGCTGCGCGACGCGCTCAATGAACTCGACATGTATGACGCGGTTTATATCGATACACCGCCGGCATTGAACTTCTACACCCGGGCCGCGCTGATCGCGGTCGAGCGTTGCCTCATTCCGTTCGATTGCGACGACTTTTCCCGGCGCGCGCTTTACACCTTGCTCGAGAACGTGAAGGAGATCCACCAGGATCACAACGCCGCGCTAGAAGTGGAGGGTATCGTCATCAACCAGTTTCAGCCTCGTGCGAGCCTGCCTCAAAAGCTGGTCGATGAACTCATTGGCGAGGGCTTGCCGGTGCTGGCTTCGCGGCTGTCGTCGTCTGTGAAGATCCGCGAATCGCATCAGCAGGCGAAGCCCGTTATTCACCTCGATCCAGGACACAAGCTCTCGCTTGAGTATCGCGCCTTGCATCGAGAACTGACGCAGTAACTGCGCAGCTAGAGATCCGGCGTGTGCCGGCGCCGAAACAATCAACATTATATTAATAATGTCAAACACTAAGGCCTGATCCGTTATAAATTTAACGTTTTACGTTGTATTACTTGAATTAGTTGGCGTTGACGATCGGAAACCAGCAAAACAAAAAGGGCGATGCGCCAGGTAAGCGCATCGCCCTTTGTCTCATTCCAGCCTGGGTCACATCGTCTTCAGTGCCGAGCGTTTGAGCTTGCCGGTCTCGGTTCTCGGCAGCGCATCGATGAACGCGATCAGGCGCGGATACTTGTACGCCGCCACCGCGTTCTTCACGAAACCCTGTAGCTCGGCCACCATGGCGTCGTTGCCCTCGAAACCCGGGCGCAACACGACAAATGCCTTCACCACCTGTCCGCGCAATTCGTCGGGCACGCCCGTCACGCCGCATTCCGCCACGGCAGGGTGCTGCATCAGCACGGTCTCGATCTCCGGGCCCGCGATGTTGTAGCCGGACGAGACGATCATGTCGTCGGAGCGCGCCTGATAGAACACGTAGCCGTCGGCGTCGATGGTGACGGCGTCGCCGGGCAGGTTCCAGCCGTCGCGCACGAACTTCATCTGCCGCTCGTCGGCCAGATAGCGGCAGCCCGTTGGCCCGCGCACGGCGAGATTGCCGGTAACGCCGTGCGGCACCGGTTGCATCGCGTCGTCGAGCGCCTGCACGACATAGCCCGGCACCGCACGGCCGATCGACCCGGCGCGCACGTCGCTGCCAGCCGAGGAAATGAAAATGTGGATCATCTCCGTGCCGCCGATGCCGTCGATCATCTCGATGCCCGTTGCCTCGCGCCACACGTCGCGCGTGGTCTGCGGCAGCGCTTCGCCGGCCGATACCGTGCTGCGCAGGCTGGAAATGTCGACGTCCTTCACGAGCGGCGCCATCTGCCGGTAGAAGGTGGGCGCCGTGAATACGGTCGTCGCGCGAAAACGCTCGATGGTCTGCAAGAGCAGCGCGGGCGTGAGCTTTTCGATCAACACCGTCGAGGCGCCCACGCGCAACGGGAAGCAAAGCAGGCCACCCAGCCCGAACGTGAAGGCCAGCGGCGGCGTGCCGCAAAACACGTCGTCGGCTGTGGGTTTGAGCACGTAGCGTGGGAACAGGTCGCACATCGCGATCACGTCGCGATGGAACTGCATGCAGCCCTTCGGCGTGCCGGTCGTGCCGCTCGTGAACGCGATCAGGCAGACGTCGTCGCTCGCCGTGTCGCACGCGGCGAACGTGGCGGGCTTCTTCGCGGCGAGACCTTCGAGGCTCTCGGGCGCGTCGTCGTGAAAATGGCGTACCTGTTTGAGATCCGCGCAGAAGAATTCGTCTGCGGGATTCATGCAGCGCGCGAGTTCGTCGGCAAGCCGCACGTCGCAGAGCGCCGCGCTCACGCACGCCTTGTCGATGATCTGCTTGAGTTCCTTCGCGCGCAGGAGCGGCATGGTCGGCACGACCACGAGGCCGGCCTTCAGCGAGGCGAGCAGCGCGACGGCCATCTGCAGCGTATTGGGGCCGCGCAGCAGCACGCGATTGCCCGGCTTCAGGCCCATGTCCTCCACCAGCACATGGGCGCTGCGGTCCACGAGCTCGCGCAACTGCGCATACGTGGTCGCCTGCGGCTTGTCGTCGACCTCGGACCAGATGGCCGGGCGTTCGCCATGCCCGGCCTCGATGGCGCGGTCCAGCAATTCGGCCGCGCAGTTCAGACGCGCCGGGTAGGCGACATCGGGATTGTCGAGAAGCAGCACGGGCCACTGCGCTTCGGGCGGCAGATGATCGCGTGCGAATGTATCGACGTGAGCGGTCGGTTGCATGGTGTCTCCGTCTCCAGCTTGCTGTTTTCGAACAGTGCTCTCGTGAGTGCTACGGCCTGGTGTGCAGCCTCGTGTGCAGCCTGGCGTGGATTACTGGCTCGACAAGCGCACGTCGTCGGGAATCACGGCCGTTGCCTCGATTTCCACTTTCGCGTCGTCCTCCACGAGCGCGACCACCTGAACGGCGCTCATGGCGATGTCGTAATCGCCGATCAACTCGCGAAACGCCGCGCCGATCTCCTTGAGCGATGCCAGGTACTCCTTTTTGTCGACGACGTACCAGGTGAGGCGCACCAGATGCTCGGGCTTGCCGCCCGCCGCTTCGAGCACGGCCACGATATTGCGCAGCGCCTGCACGGCCTGCGCGCCGAACTCGCGGCTCGTGAAGCGCGCGTTCTCGTCCCAGCCGATCTGGCCGGCGATGTAGACCTGGGTGCCCACGGCGGCGACGCCGTTGGCATAACCGCGCGGCTTGATCCAGCCTGCGGGAAGAATGGCTTTTTTCATGGATGTTTCGCGTTCGTTGAGTGAGCGGCAAACGAGGGGGATATGCCGCGGGTTATGCCGCGGGATGTTCCGCGTGATATTCCTTGAGCAGGTCGCGTCCGACGATCAACTGCTGGACTTCGGTCGCGCCTTCGTAAATACGCAGCGAGCGAATCTCGCGATAAAGCGATTCCACGATGTTGCCGCTTTGCACGCCCATGCCGCCCCAGAGCTGCACGGCCGCGTCGATCACCTGTTGCGCGCCTTCGCTCGCATGCCACTTCGCCATGGCGGCTTCGCGCGTGACGCTCACGCCCTGGTCGCGCAGCCAGGCCGCGCGATAGACGAGCAGGGCGCTGCTGTCGATGGTGAGCGCCATCTGCGCGAGCTTCGCCTGCGTCAGTTGAAAATCGCCGAGCGTCTGGTTGAACATCGTGCGCGACGCGGCACGCGCGAGGCCTTCGGCCATGGCGCGGCGCGCAAAGCCCAGCGACGCGGCGGCCACCGAGGTGCGGAAGATGTCGAGCGTGCGCATGGCGATCTTGAAGCCTTCGCCCGGCGTGCCCAGCATCTGGCTCTTCTTCACGCGCGCGCCGCTGAAGCGCAGGCGCGCGAGCGGATGCGGCGCGATCACGTCGATGCGCTCGGCAATTTCGAGCCCCGGCGTGTCGGCATCCACGATGAACGCGCTGATGCCGCGCGCGCCCGGCGCTTCGCCGGTGCGTGCGAAGACCACATAGAAGTCGGCGATGCCGCCGTTCGAGATCCACGTCTTCTCGCCGTCGAGCACGTAGTCGTCGCCCTCGGCGCGCGCGGCCAGCACCATCGCGGCGACGTCGGAGCCCGCGTTCGGCTCGGAGAGCGCGAACGCGGCAATCGCCTCGCCCTTCGCGACGCGCGGCAGGTAGCGCGACTTCTGCGCGTCGTCGCCGGCAAGCGAGATCGCGCCCGAGCCCAAGCCCTGCATCGCGAGTGCGAAGTCGGCGAGACCGGAGTGCTTCGCGAGCGTCTCGCGCAGCAGGCACACGGCGCGCGTGTCGATGGTGTCGCCATGGCCGCCGTAAGCAGTGCCGCCCACGCCGTAGCGCAGCCAGCCCGCCGCGCCCAGCTTGCGCACGAGCGCACGGCAAGTTTCGTCGACGTCATCGTGCGACACGTGCGCGAGATGCTCGCACGCCCACGCTTGCACGTCCGTGGCAAGCGTGCGGTGCCGGTCTTCGAAGAACGGCCACGCGAGTGCGCCGTGCAGCGTGTTGTCAGCCGTTGCGCTCGATTGCGTATTCACTTGCTTAATCTCCCTTGAAAACCGGACGCGTCTTCGCCGCGAACGCTTCGTAGGCGCGGCCAAAGTCGCGCGTCGCCATGCAGATCGCCTGGGCCTGCGCTTCCGATTCGATCGCTTCGTCGATGCTCATGGTCCATTCCTGATGCAGCATCGTCTTCGTGATGCCATGCGCGAAGGTCGGGCCCGCCGCGAGTTCGGCCGCGAGCTTCCGTGCCTCGGGCAGCAGCGCTTGCGGTTCGCACAGACGGTTATAGAAGCCCCATGCATGGCCTTCCTCGCCGCTTGCGGAGCGGCCCGTGTAGAGCAGCTCGGCCGCGCGGCCCTGGCCGATGATGCGCGGCAGGATCGCGCAAGCGCCCATATCGCAGCCCGCGAGGCCCACTCGCGTGAAGAGAAACGCGAGCTTGCTGCGCGCGGTGGCGTAGCGCATGTCGGACGCCATGGCGAGAATCGCGCCCGCGCCCGCGCAAACGCCGTCCACGGCCGCGATGATCGGCTGCGGACAATGGCGCATTGCTTTCACGAGGTCGCCGGTCATGCGCGTGAACATCAGCAGCTCGGGCATCGGCAGGTCGATGAGCGGCGCGATGATGTCGTGCACGTCGCCGCCCGAGCAGAAGTTCTCGCCCGCGCCATGCAGCACAACGGTCTTCACGTCGGTCGCGTAGGCGAGTTGACGGAACAGGTCGCGCAACTCCGCATACGATTCGAACGTGAGCGGATTCTTGCGCTCGGGGCGATTGAGCGTGATCGTGGCCACGCGGCCCTCGACCGACCAGCCGAAGTGCTTTGCCTCGTAACCGGCCAGCGTCACGCGGTTGCCCGCGAAGAGCGCATCTGCGCTGGAGCGTTCTGTCGTCAAGGTATCTCTCCTTCCTGGTATCTGCTTCGTACTGCTTGTCTTCAGGGCCGCGCGCTTCAGCCTTCCAGGCTGTCGCGCAGATGTTGCTTGAGCTTGCCGAGGCGCTCGTGCATCTTCGACTTCTCGTCGAGCGAGAGGCCGCCGAACATCTCCACCACCCATTGCTCGTGCGCGGCCGCCATGCGGTCGAACGCGGCGCGGCCTTCGGGCGTGAGGCGCACGGCGATCGAGCGGCGGTCCTCGGGGTCGGCATCGCGCACGACGAGGCCTTCTTTTTCGAGCTGATCGGTGATGCCGGTGACGTTGCCGCCCGTGACCATCAGGCGACGCGAAAGCTCGGTCATCCGGAGTCCTTCGGGATGACGTTCGAGCTGCGCCATCAAGTCGAAGCGCGGCAGCGTGGTGTCGAACTCGGTGCGCAGGCGCCGGCGCAGTTCGGCTTGCACGAGGTTCGTCGTGGTGAGCAGGCGTAGCCAGAGGCGCAGGCCCATATGGCTATCGGCGCCGGTGCTCATCTCCATGTCGACGACATTTTCCGCGGGCTGGGCGACGCCCTTGCGCGTCGTCTTTGCCGCAGGCGCCTTGCGCGCCTTGTCTTTCAGCACGGGCGAGGTCATGTGATTTCTCCACCAGAAACGGATATCGATTGCCCGGTGATCGAGGACGAGCCGGGCGCGCACAGCCACAGCACCGCGTTGGCGACTTCGTCCGGCTGCACGAAGCGCTGCTGCGGGTTGTGGCGCACGAGGATGCTACGCGCCTCGGCTTCGCTGCGCGAGGTCTTGCGCGTGATCTGGTCGAGCGAGGCCTGCAACAGCTCCGTTTCCGTATAACCGGGGCACACCGCGTTCACCGTGATGCCCTGCGTGGCCACTTCGAGCGCAAGCGCGCGCGTCATGCCGATCACGCCATGTTTCGAGGCGCAATACGCGGCCACATAGGGATAGCCCACCTGGCCCGCCGTGCTCGCCACGTTGACGATGCGTCCGCTCTTGCGTGCGAGCATGGCCGGCAGCACGGCGCGCGTGCAGAGGAACACGCCGGTGAGATTCACGTCGAGCATGCGCTTCCAGAGCGCGAGATCGGTCTGCGCGAACGGCGACGCGGTGGCCTGACCCGCGTTGTTCACGAGGATGTCGATGGCGCCAAGACCATCGGCGGCGCGGGCAAACGCGGCGCTCACGGCGTCTTCGTCGGTTACGTCGACGCTCACGCAGGCGATCTGCGCGCCGCCGCCGAGCGCCGCGCTTAGTGCGTCACGCTGCGCGTCGAGCTTCGCCGCGTCGCGGCCCATCAGCGTGACGCGTGCGCCGGCGCGCAGCAGCGCGGCAGCCGTCGCCGCGCCGATGCCGCTGCCGCCGCCCGTGACGACAGCATGGCGATCCTTCAGCGTATCGTTGCTCATGCTCACACCGTTCCTTCGGCGCGCTGTGCGCGTTCGAGCGGGGAGAGGCCCGCAGCAGCCGCGGCCGCCGCGCGTTCGCGCTCGATGTTGCGTTCGAGTTGGGTCTTCGCGGCCGTGTACTGGTTCGGCCACTTCACGTCGAAGTAACCGATCTTCGCGGCTTCGTTGAGCGTCCACGCCGGATTCGCGAGGTGCGGACGCGCCACGGCGCAGAGGTCGGCGCGGCCCGCCGCGATAATGCCGTTCACGTGATCGGCCTCGGAGATCGCGCCCACCGCAATCGTCGCGATGCCGGCTTCGTTGCGGATGCGGTCCGCGAACGGCGTCTGGAACATGCGGCCATACACGGGCTTTTCGTCCTTGCTCACCTGGCCCGACGAAACGTCGATCATGTCAGCGCCCGCCGCCTTGAAGGCGCGAGCGATCGCCACGGCGTCGTCGGGGGTGATGCCGCCTTCGACCCAGTCGTGTGCGGAAATACGCACCGAAATGGGCTTGTGCTCGGGCCACACGGCGCGGATCGCATTGAATACCTGCAACGGAAAGCGCAGGCGATTGTCGAGCGAGCCGCCATATTCGTCGGTGCGCTGGTTCGTGAGCGGCGAGAGGAAGCTCGAAAGCAGATAGCCGTGCGCGCAGTGCAGTTCGAGCCAGTCGAAGCCGGCTTCGTTAGCCATCTGCGTGGAGCGCACGAATTGCGCTTCGATTTCGCGCAGCTCGTCGGCGCTCGCCGCGTGCGACCACTGGCTCACGCCGCGCAGATATTGCTGCGGCGAAGCGGAAACGAGCGGCCAGTTGCCGTCGTCGAGCGGCTGGTCGATGCCTTCCCATGCCACGCGCGTCGAACCCTTCGCACCCGAGTGACCGAGCTGGATGCCGATCTTCGCGTCCGAGCCCGTATGCACGAAATCGACGATGCGCTTCCACGCCTGCAAATGCTCGGGCGCGTACATGCCGGGGCAGGCGGGCGTGATGCGCGCTTCGGGCGACACGCAGGTCATCTCGGTCATCACGAGCGCCGCGCCGCCCATCGCACGCGCGCCCAGATGCATCAGATGGTAGTCGCCGGCCACGCCGTCATGAGCGGAATACTGCGCCATCGGCGAGACCACCACGCGGTTCTTGAGCGTGACGCCGCGCACCGTGTACGGGGTGAACATCGGCGGCGCAGCGCGCTTGCCGGCATCCGTGGCCGCATGCGCACCTGCACCCGCACGTTCGGCGAGCCACGACTCGAAGCCGCCCAGGTAGTGCGCGTCGCGCTCGCGCAGGTTCTCGTGCGAGATGCGCTGCGAGCGCGTGAGCAGCGAGTAGGCGAACTGCTCGGGCTCGAACTGTGCATAGCGGTCCACGTGCTCGAACCATTCCGTGGAATTGCGCGCGGCATTCTGGATGCGCAGCACGTCCACGCTGCGCACGCTCGTGTAGTGATGGAGCGCGGCGCGCAGATCGCCCGGATGCGTGTCCATGCTGTTGGCAAGCTCGATGGCATCTTCGAGCGCGAGCTTCGTGCCCGAGCCGATCGAGAAGTGCGCGGTATGCGCCGCGTCGCCCATCAGCACGACCGGCGTCTGCTTGCCGTCCGCGCTGGTTTTCCAGTGCACCCACTCGCGGTTCACGACGCGCGGGAAGCGGATCCACTGCGACGAGCCGCGCAGATGCGACGCGTTCGAGCGCAGCGCGTGGCCGTCGAGATAGCGTGCGAACAGCTTCTCGCAGAACGCGATGCTGTCTTCCTTGCTCATGTCTTCGAGGCCTGCGGCACGCCAGACGTGCTCGGGCGTTTCGACGATGAACGTCGAAGTGTTGTCGTCGAAGCGGTAGGCGTGCGCCTGGAACCAGCCGAATTCGGTTTCTTCGAACGCGAACGTGAAGGCGTCGAACAGCTTCGAGGTGCCGAGCCACACGAAGCGGCAATCGCGCATGTCGATGTCCGGCTGATAAGTCGCCGCATACTTCTGGCGTATCGCGCTGTTCAGGCCGTCGCTGGCGATGATGAGGTCGGCGTTCTGCACATCTTCGTCGCTCATCTGGGTCTCGAACACGAGCTTCACGCCGAGCTGCTCGCAGCGCGCCTGCAGGATATTCAACAGACGCTTGCGGCCGATGCCGCAAAAGCCGTGGCCCGACGAGCGCACCGAGCGCCCGCGGAAATGGATCTCGATGTCGTCCCAGTGATTGAACGCGTCGAGGATCTCCGACGCGCTTTCCGGATCGGCCGCGCGCAGATTGCCGAGCGTCTGGTCCGAGAACACCACGCCCCAGCCGAACGTGTCGTATGGGCGGTTTCGTTCGATCACCGTGATTTCGTAGTCCGGGTGACGCCGCTTCATCAACAGGCCGAAGTACAGCCCGGCTGGCCCGCCACCGATGCAAACAATGCGCATGCTCGCTCCCTTGATCAATCTGCAAGGGCAGAGTAGGTCGATTTACTTTAGGTGTCAAGTAAATTCCCGAGGAGCCGGGAAAGCCCTGGCGCGCGCGGCAGAAGAAAAGAACCTGGCGTCGAGGGAGCGTCGACCCAGCGCGGTCGAGCACGCAATCCTTACGTGCATCTTTCCGCCTCGTGTGAAAACTGCGCGCGTGCAGCGACATGTGCGATGCTGCGAGCGATGCCAATGGCGCGGGTGCAACGGGAGTATCGATTGATGAATCAGATACCGAAGCGATCGATCGAAATCGACTTCTTTCGCGGTTTCGCGCTGATTGCGATCGCTCTCGATCACATTCCTTCCAGTGTGCTTTCTCACGGCATGCTGCACACCTTCGCGTATTGCGATTCGGCTGAGGTATTCGTGTTCGTGAGCGGCTACGTGGCGGCGGCGAGTTGGCTTGCGATCGCCGCGAAGAAGGGCGCCGATGCCGCCAACCGGCGCTTCTGGCGGCGCGGGCGCGAAATCTATGCGGCCTATCTGTGCGCGGCGGCGCTGATGCTGCTTTCCGGTGCAGCCGCCGTGGCGCTGCGCGTGGATTCGCCGCTCGTCGCGAATTCGGGCTTTCTGCGCTTCATGACGCATCCGTTCGCGATGCTCGGCAATATCGCCGTCTTTCGCGATCAGCCGTATCTGGCCGGCGTCCTGCCGCTCTATGTGATTCTCGTGCTCGCGCTACCCGTCGTCATGCCGCTCGCGTGGCGCGCGCCCGACGTCGCGTTGCTGGGCAGCTTCGGCATCTGGCTCGGGGGCTGCTGGCTCGTGCGCTATCTGCCCGCCGTGCCGGGATCGAACTGGCCGTTCAATCCGTTTGCGTGGCAGGCGATGTTCATGCTCGGCCTGCTGTGCCGGCTCTACCCCGTGTCGGAGGCATTCCAGGTTTCGCGGCTCGGCCGCACGCTGACGCTGCTCGCGTGCGCGCTCGTCATCATGTTCGCATTCATGCGTCTTTTCGTGGAGATCGAGCCGCAGCCGGGCTATATGAAGCAGAACCTCGCGAGCCTGCGCATCGTGAGCTTTGGCGCGGTGGCCTGGCTCGCCGTGCAGGCGGTGCGGCTGGGCTGGATCGGCTGGCTGGCACGGCGCCTGCCGGGCGTCGTCACGGTGGGGCAGCAGGGGCTCGTGTGTTTCGTGGGCGGCGCGCTCGCATCGAATACGATCGATACGCTGCTGCGCGCAACGCATGTGAGCGCCTTCTTGCCCGCGCGGCTCGCGGGTGATCTGCTCGCTATCGGCGCGTTGCTGATGCTCGCCGGCGGTGCGAAGCGATTGAAAGAGATACGGCCGCACGTCGCCCTCACGTGAAGGGCCAGTGTGCTTGCACAGGTGAGGATTTGCGGGAGCGCCGACGAATCTGGCGGCACGGGGCACGCCAGATACACCTGAAATACAAGGGAAACAACGACTTGACGTCAGTACCCCGGCAGGACGCTCACCCTCGAAGGTGAGCATTTGCGGGAGGCTACGGCAATTACCGTTAGCTCTTAGGCGAGTTCGCGCACGTCGGCCGTCGGCGTTGTGCCAAACGCGTCGCTCAACGCGTAGTCGATCAGTTGCCGTGCCGCGTGCTCCGGCGAAGCGAGTTGGCCGGCTTCCTTTAGTTGTTCGAAGCGTTCGCGCAAAGGGAACTTGTCGGCGCCGGTGGCGCGTATGGTCGCTTGCATGCCGGTGTCCACGACGCCCGGCGCAACGCTGCAGATGCGCACCGCAGGCGGCGCGTCGAGCGCCACGGCGCGGGCGTGATGATCGAGCGCGGCCTTGGTCGCGCAATAGACGCTCCAGCCCGCGTAGGCGTTGCGCGCGGCGCCGCTCGATAGGTGCACGATGCGGCGATCCTGCGCCTGGCCCGCCGCATCGCCCGAAGCAAAGGCGTTGGCGAGCATCAGCGGCGCCGCGACATTGAGCGTGATCGCGCGAGCGATCGTGCTGGCATCCTGAGCGCCGAGCAGCGCGATCGGGTCGACGGTGCCGGCATTGTTGAACAGCAGCACGCACTGCGCACCCTGCGCGAACTGGCGCAGCGCGCCGCTCGCGAGCCAGTGCTCAAGCGCGGCGGGATCGGCGAGATCGAGCGTGACTTGCTGGAATTGCGCGGCAGAGGGCGCCCGCTCGCGCGCAGCCAGCGTGGGGTGCGCGCTGCGGCCGAGGCCGAGAACGTCGATTTGGCGCTCGATCAGCAATTCTGCGAGGGCGGCGCCGAGTCCACGGGAATGGCCGGTCACGATGGCGCGGATCGAAGGAGGATTCATGGTGGAAACTATCATGATTTGCAGGAAAAAGCGCGCTGCGCATGGGGTGGCGCAGGCATCGGCGGATGAAGCTCGACGCTCGCACGACCCGCCCCGAAGCAAGGGCTTCGCGTGCCGGAACAAAACACGCTGCGCGAATTCTGTATCATAGCGTCCGATCCAATAAGGAAGAGATCTGGACGTGAAAGCCGCATCGCAACAACGCCGTACCCTGAGCTTCAAGGAAGGCCTTCGGGAAATCAAGAAGAGCATGGGCCTGGGTACCGAGCAGCCTCCCGAAGAACAGACACAGTCGCCGCAAGGCCGGCACGCGCCGAACAGCCCCAGGACGGGCTCCAAGGCGGGCCCCGGCGCGGGCGCAAAGACCGGGCAGCAGAAGGCGGGGCAGGGTCAGCGGCGCGCGCAGGGTGCGCCCAGCCACAAGGGGCCCAAAGGTCCCCGTCCCGGCGGCGGTGCGGACGACGCGCGCGCGCGGTCCCGGCAGCGCAGTCAGGCACAAGGCAAGCCCGCTGGCGATGCCGGCGAGGCTGGCGAGACCGGCAAAGCGGCCGGCGCGCGCCAGGACGCCAGGGGCCAGCAGTCTCGCCCGGCGCGCGGCCCGCGCGGTCCGCACGATGGCGAGCGCGGCGGCCAGCGCCAGCGTCCGGCACGCCAGCAGCAGTCGATGGCCAATCTGAGCGAGGCCGAAAAGGCGCGCATCGAGCGCAATCGCCAGCTCAATACGGTCTGGAATGTTTTCGCCAAGCACTATCCGGCATTCCGCGATCGCCTGCCGCTGAAGATCGGCGTGGTCGAGGACCTCGTCGCGCGCCATCCCGATTACGAGCGCACGCTGATCGTCGCCGTGCTCAAGCGCCACGTGAATCATCCGCGCTATCACGAGCGCGTTGCCGAAGGCGGCTCGCGCTACGAGCTGGACGGCGGCGTCTCGGAAGGCCCGGGCATCGACCCGTCGCACGTCGGCCGTGCCAAAGCGGCGCTCGCGCACCAGAAGGCAAAGGCCGAGGCGCGCGCCAAGGAGCAGGAAACGGGTAAGGCTGCGGTGCCGGCCGAGCAGGCTGCCGATTCGGCTGGTGCGCCTGCCGTTGCTGCTGATTCGGCACCGGCAGCGCACGATCCGGCTGCGGCTGCACAAGCGACGGAGCACGCCGCAGCCGCGCCGCAGCAAACGGCCGAGCCGGCACAGGGGCAGGCCCCCGAAGCCTCCGTCAAGGCCAGCAACGACGACGCAGCACCCGCCGCAAACGGCTGAGCGGCGCATCGGCATGTGGCCGGCCTGGCCGCCAACCCGGCGGCGGGCTGCGCTGCGGGGCGCGCTCTTAACCGGCTACCGGCGCGCTCGCTGCCGCAGCGGCAATGCGGCACCACGGTCCATCTAGCGTGGCGCTTGCACCTTGGCCAGCAAGTGGACGAGCCAGATCGAGACAGCGCCGAGCCGGTCCAGCGTCCAGCCCCCGGCTTTGCCGCCGCTGGACGCCTGATCGCCCGATCGCCTGATTGCATTACCACCTGGGAATATGGAGTTGCAGCGCGGTCGAATCTGGAGCGCGGCTTCAGCGTTCGCGCGAGCGGATGTTGCTGCGGGCCTCGAGCACGCCGCGCATGGCCGACGCCTCGGCGCCCTGAGCGGGCGAAAGGGACTGCGCAGACCGAAGGGATGACGCGGAAGTTTGCGCCGCCGGCGCCGCGCTGGCTGGCAACGCCGCCGCGGCACCCGTGGACGAGCCGCTTGCTGCACCGTCGTCCGCGGCGGCGCCGTCGACGTTGGCCGAGAAAGCCCCACTAAAAGCGCCCGGCGCATCCGTTGAAGCACCCCCGGCTTGCGGCGCGCTCGCCGCGTCCAGCACGCGGCTGAATTCCGCGGCGCGCGTGCGGATTTTTTCCGCGTAGGCCTTCGACCCGCCGTAATTCTTCATCGCCGCGTCGAGATCGCCGCCGGCAGCGCGCTTGTAGCCATAGAGAATCGATGACCCCACATCGATATTCACTTCGGGGTTCGTGAGATCCTTTCCGTTGCGCAACAAATTACGGTGTGCCGAGGGCACGACCTGCATGAGCCCGGTCGCGTTATTCGAGCCGTGCGCCTTCTCGCGAAAGCGCGATTCGATCGAGATGATGGCGAGGAGCACGGCGGGCGGCAGCGAGTATTTCTCGGCGGCCGTGGTCACGGCCTGCGAAATCTTGACCGCTTTTTCCTTTGCCAGGCCGAACTTCTGGCTCAGGTAGCTGGGGAGCTTCTTGTCGTCTCCCGGAGGCTGCTGGGCCGCCGCGTATTGGACGAGGCCCGGCAGCATGACGATCAGGCAGAGTAACCGCCTCATGGCCGGTCCTTTCTTGAGCACTTTCGTGAGCAAACAAGTGAGCAAACAACGGTTGAGCGGATGAAAGGCGCACAGTATAACCAACCACGAAAAAAGGCAGCCGGGGCGTGCCCCGGCTGCCGATCTCAATACCCTTCGCCTGATTGCGCTCAGACTTTCTCGACGGAAGCCTTGTAGATTTCGTCGATGCTCGCGGCGAGCGCGGCGTCGAATTCGGCATCGCTCATTTGCCGGGTGAGGTCGTTGATGAGCGCGCGCGAGAAGCTCGCGATCATGCCGTGATTGGCCGCCAGCCGCCGGCATGCGTCGCTGCGCGTATAGCCGCCCGAGAGCGCGACCACGCGCACGACGCGCGGGTGGTCGATGAGCGGCTTGTAGAAGTCGGGCGTGTCGGGAATCGTCAGCTTGATCATGACGTTGCGCGAAGCGGGCAGGGCGTCGAGCCCCTTGAGCAGTTCGTCGCGCAGCAGCGCTTCGGCCTGCGCCTTGTCCGGCGACTTGATCGACACCTCGGGTTCGAGAATCGGCACGAGGCCGCGCGCGCCAATCTGCTCGCCCACCTCGAACTGCTGTTTCGCGATGGCCGCGATGCCCGAAGGCGACGCGTGCTCGATCACCGAGCGCATCTTGGTGCCGAAGATGCCCGCTTTCAGTGCCCGCTCCAGCAGCGCGTCGAGGGCCGGCATCGGCTTCATGAGGCGCACGCCGTCGGCTTCAGCCTCGAGGCCCTTGTCGACCTTGAGGAAGGGCACCACGCCGCGCTCCTCCCAAAGAAACGCGGGCACCGGCTTGCCGTTCGCCTGGCCGTCCATGGTCTGCTCGAAGAGAATCGCGCCGATCACCTTCGCGCCCGTGAAAGCCGGCGCGCTGACGATGCGCACGCGCATCTCGTGCATGAGCCGGAACATCTCGGCCTCGCCGCTGTATTCGCTCTCGGGGATCCCGTATTGCCGCAGCGCGCCAGGCGTCGAGCCGCCGCTCTGATCGAGCGCGGCAATGAATCCAGGCTTGTCGCGCATCTGCCGCAGCATCGTGTCGTTGGCCATGTCAAACCTCTCGAAAAAAGCGCCGGCGCGCGGCGCGGTGATGTGGGCCCGCTGCTGGACCAACGGCCAGGGCCGGCTGCTGGGACCAACCGGTGGACCCCGTTGCTGGAGCCAGATTCGGGCGCATGCGATCCGGTGAGTGTACTGGGGCAACGCGGCAACGTCTCGGCCGATATGTGCGGCAACCGCCGGTCGTGCGGCCAGCGCGTCCGGCTGCTAGAGGAGCAAGCGCAATGCCAGCATTAGACCAGCACCTGCGCGGGCGCCGACCGGTCGCTCGCGAGCAGCGTCGATAGCCGCCGCAGCGCGGCCTGCAAGCGCGTGCGCTCGGCGGTGGCGCCCAGCGAGATGCGGATTGCGTTGGCCGCGCGGGCCGCGTTGGCCGTGTTACCGGTCGCGCCTGGCTCGAAGGCCGTGGACGGCGCCACGGCCAGGCCTTCGGTACTCGCGGCCGCCGCCAGTTCGCGCGCCTGCCAGTAGCTCGGCAGCGCGTACCAGAGATGAATGCCCGCGTTCTCACCCGTCGCCGGACCGAGCGTCTGCGCCGCCATGCGCTGACGTGCCTGCGCCTCGGCGCGCACGCCTTCGAAGATGTGCGCGGCCGTGCCGTCCTCGATCCATTGCAGCGCCAGCGCGTTCGTGAGCGGCGCGGCCATGAGCGAAAACGTGCGCAGCGCGGCCAGCACGCGCGCGTGCGATGCCGCGTCGGGGAGCGCCAGAAACGCCGTGCGCAGGCCGGGCGAGAGCGTTTTCGAAAGCGTGGAGAGATAGCAGACCTGCGCCGGCGCAAGACGCGCGAGCGGCGGCGGCGCCTCGGGCGCGAAGCGCCAGTAGGGATCGTCTTCGACAATGCGCAGGCCGCAGCGCGCCGCCACCTTCAGGATCGCGCGGCGGCGCGCCTCCGGCATGGTCGTGGCGGTGGGGTTCTGCAGCGTGGGGTTCAGGTACAGGAGGCGCGCGCCCTGCGGACCGCCCAGGCCATGCCGAGCGTCCGGGCGGCACGCGGCTTCGAGCGCATCGGGCAGCATGCCTTCGGCGTCCGTCGCCACGGTTTCGAGGCGGCGCCCCAACTGCGCGACCGCGTGCGGCAGCCCCGGATAGACGAGCGGCTCGCTCAGCACCGCGTCGCCCGGCTCCGTGAACGCGAGGACCAACGCAGCCAGCGCCGCCTGCGCCCCGGGGCACACCATCATTTGCGCGGGGTCGATCTTGCCGAGCATCGGCTCGAGCCATTTCGCGCCCGCCGCGCAATCGGCCGCGCTGCCGCCGCCGATGTGATAGGTCATCAGCAAGTCGGCGTCGCTGCGCAGCAGGAGGCGCGAGAGGCCTTCGCGCAGCAGCGCGTCGGTGTCGATGCCGGCCGGCGGGGGCGGGATGTTCATGCTCAGGTCCACGCGCCGCTCGAGTTCCGCGCGCGGCGCCGCGATGAAGGTGCCGAGCGGTCCGCGTGCCTCGATCAGCGCGCGCCGCCGCGCCTCGTTGAAGCCGCGCGTGACGGTGGTGAGATCGACGCCGAGCAGGGCCGCGAGCGCGCGCTGCGCGGGCACGCGCTCGCCCGGCGTCAGTGTGCCTTCGGCCACCGCGCACTCGATGAAGTCGACGAGCCGCAGATAGCGCGGCCCGCTGCCGCCCTGTAGCGCCGAAGCCCAGGTCTTGGCCCATCCAGAGGCCGTGTTGTCCGGATCGATCAGGTCATTTTGCGCCATTTTGTCGCAGATGTATGCACGATGTCTTACTCTAGCATGCGGACACGAAGCGCGTAAATCCATACATATAGGGTATGTATGGTTGCTCAGGTTGGTTATCGGGGGTGGCCGTGTCCGGCCGCTGTCGTGAAAGCGATATGAGCACGTATGGATGGGTTTGCGCGATCGTCAACCTGGAACCCGACATGCGCATCCCCCACACACGAAGAGGACCGGCCGCCGAAGCCGGCCCGCCGCTTTCACAATCTGCTTCCCGCTTACGCTCATCCTTCCCGCACGCCATTCGCCACGCACGCACCGCCGCAACGCTTGCGGGCGCGGCCGCGCTCGCGCTGCTCGGCGGCTGCAACTCCGTGCTGCTCGACCCGAAAGGCGACATCGGCGTGCAGGAAAAGAACCTCATCCTGATCGCGCTCGGCCTGATGCTGCTCGTGGTGATCCCCGTGATCGCGCTCACGCTCTGGTTCGCGTGGCGCTATCGCGCGTCCAACACGCGCGCGACCTATGCGCCGAAGTGGGCGCATTCGACGGCCATCGAAGTCGTGGTGTGGTCGATTCCCTGCGTGATCGTGCTCACGCTCGGCGTGCTGATCTGGCACACCACGCATTCGCTCGATCCGTACAAGCCGATCGAATCGCAGCAGAAGCCGATTCGCGTGGACGTGGTCGCGCTGAACTGGAAGTGGCTCTTCATCTACCCGGATTACGGCGTTGCCTCGGTGAACCAGTTGGCGATTCCCGTCGATACACCCGTGTCGTTCCGCCTGACCGCCGACTCGCTGATGAACTCGTTCTTCATTCCGCAACTGGGCAGCCAGGTCTACGCGATGTCGGGCATGCAGACGCAGTTGCATCTGATCGCGAACCACCCAGGCACCTATGCGGGCCGCTCGGCGGCATTCAGCGGGCCGGGGTTCTCGGACATGCATTTCGACACGCTCGCTACGAGCCGCGCCGACTTCGACGCCTGGATCGCACGCGCGAAGGCCTCGCCGGCGGTGCTGAGCCGCGGCGCCTACCAGCAGCTCGCGCAACCGGGCGAGAAGGCGCCCGTCGCCCTCTACTCGAACGTCGCGCCGGGTCTCTTCGACGGCGTGGTCGGCCAGTACATGCGCGACGTGCACGGCAATCCAATTTGCGGCACGGGCGCGAACGTTCCCGCACTCACCCTTGAACGCAGCGGGGCACGCGCGCCCGCCACCCTCGCAGCGGAGTAAATACACATGTTCGGAAAACTCACGCTCGATGCCGTTCCCTGGCACGAGCCGATCATCATGGGCACCGGCGCCGTCGTGGCGCTCGGCGGCCTCGTCCTGCTCGCCGCGATCACGCTCGCGGGGAAGTGGGGCTATCTGTGGCGCGAGTGGATCACCTCGGTGGATCACAAGCGCATCGGCATCATGTACATCGTGCTCGCGGTCGTCATGCTGCTGCGCGGTTTCGCTGACGCGATCATGATGCGCGCGCAGCAAGCCGTGGCCTTTAACGACGCGGCCGGCTATCTGCCGCCGCATCACTACGACCAGATCTTCACGGCGCACGGCGTCATCATGATCTTCTTCGTGGCCACGCCGCTCATTCTCGGGCTCATGAACGTGGTCGTGCCGCTGCAGATCGGTGCGCGCGACGTGGCGTATCCGTTCGTGAACTCGCTCTCGTACTGGCTCTCGGTGGTGGGCGCGGTGCTGGTGATGGTCTCGATGTTCGTCGGCGACTTCGCCGCGACGGGCTGGGTCGCGTATCCGCCGCTCTCGGGGCTGGGCTACAGCCCGACAGTCGGTGTGGACTACTACATATGGTCGTTGCAGCTATCGGGCCTCGGGACGACGCTCTCGGGCATCAACTTCATCGTGACGATCCTGCGCATGCGCGCGCCCGGCATGGGCCTCATGAAGATGCCCGTGTTCGTGTGGACGGCGTTCATCACCAACATCCTGATCGTCGCGGTGTTCCCGGTGCTCACCGGCACGCTCGCGCTGCTCACGATGGACCGCTATCTCGACATGCATTTCTTCACGAACGAGCTTGGCGGCAACGCGATGATGTACATCAACCTGATCTGGGTGTGGGGTCACCCCGAGGTGTACATCCTGATCCTGCCGGCATTTGGCGCCTACTCGGAGATCATCGCCACGTTCTCGGGCAAGCCGCTGTTCGGCTACAAGTCGATGGTGTACGCCACGGCCTCGATCGGCATTCTGTCGTTCTTCGTCTGGCTCCATCACTTCTTCACGATGGGCTCGGGCGCAAACGTCAATGCGTTCTTCGGCATCATGACCACGATCATTTCGATCCCGACCGGCGTGAAGCTGTTCAACTGGCTCTTCACGATGTACCGCGGCCGCATCCGCTATCACAGCGCGACGCTCTGGACCATCGGTTTCATGGTGACGTTCGCTGTGGGCGGCATGACGGGCGTGCTGCTCGCGGTGCCGGGCGCGGACTTCGTGCTGCACAACTCGCTGTTCCTCGTCGCGCACTTCCATAACGTGATCATCGGCGGCGTGGTGTTCGGCTGTCTTGCGGGCATCAGCTTCTGGTTCCCGAAGGTGTTCGGCTTCACGCTCAACGAGTTCTGGGGCAAGGTGTCGTTCTGGTGCTGGCTGATCGGCTATTGGCTCGCGTTCACGCCGCTCTATATCCTCGGCTTCGAAGGCATGACGCGCCGCATGAATCACTACGCGGTGCCCGGCTGGCATCCGTGGCTCGTAGTGGCGCTCGTGGGCGCGGTGTTCGTGGGTCTCGGCATCCTCGCCTTTATCGTGCAGCTTTACGTGAGCATTCGCGAGCGCGATGCGAACCGCGACGTCACCGGCGACCCGTGGGACGGCCGCAGTCTCGAATGGTCGACGGCCTCGCCCGCGCCGTTCTACAACTTCGCCGTGCTGCCGGAGATCACTTCGATGGAGCAGCACTGGGACAACAAGGAAGCAGGCCGCGCCTACGTGCAACCGCGCGCCTACGAAGACATCCATATGCCGCGCAATACGGGGGCGGGCTTCATCATCGCCGCCTTCAGCCTGCTGTTCGGCTTCGCTGTCGTGTGGCACATGTGGCTGTTCGCGGCGGTGGGGCTCGTGGGCATGATCGCCACGTTCATCGTGCGCAGCTACGACCAGGACGTCGATTACTGGGTGCCGGCGGCTGAGGTCGAGCGCATCGAGAACGCGCGCTTCAAGCAGCTTGGTATCGCAAAGCGTTTCGCAAAACCCGAGCAAATCGAGGAGATGGCTTAAACCATGGCTCACGCTGCTATAACTCACGCCCATGGTCATGATCACGGCCACGATGACGGCACCAAGACCACGCTGGGGTTCTGGATCTACCTGATGAGCGACTGCCTCATCTTCGCGACGCTCTTCGCCACTTTCGGCGTGCTCGCGAATGCGACGGCAGGCGGCCCCGGCGCCAGGCAGCTCTTCGAACTGCCTTACGTGCTGGGCGAAACGCTGCTGCTGCTCGCGAGCAGCGTCACGTTCGGCATGGCGATGCTGGGCCTGCACGCAGAGCGCCGCGCGCAAGTGATCTTGTGGCTCGCGATCACCTTCGCGTTCGGCGCGGGCTTCGTCGGCATGGAGGTGAACGAATTCGCGAAGCTCATCGCCGATGGCGCGGGACCGCATACGAGCGCGTATCTCTCGGCGTATTTCACGCTGGTCGGCACGCACGGCCTGCACGTCACGACCGGTCTGCTGTGGATCGCGATCATGATGCACCAGACCTGGAAGTTCGGCCTCACCGGCGCGACTCGCCGCCGTCTCGCGTGCCTGAGCCTGTTCTGGCACTTCCTGGATCTCGTGTGGATCTGCGTTTTCACCTTTGTTTATCTGCGAGGCATGCTGTGAGTTCAACCAACGTTACGCCTTCGAGCGGCCATGACAGCAGTCACGACCGCAGTGACGACACCTCGCACGGCAGCCTCAAGAGCTACATGGTCGGCACGATACTGTCGCTCGTGCTCACGCTCGCGTCGTTCGGCGTGGTGATGTATCGCCTCGTCTCGCCTGAGACAGGGCTCGTGGCCATCGTCGTGCTGTGCGTCGCCCAACTCGTGGTGCAGCTCGTGTATTTCCTGCATGTGGGCGCTTCGCGCAGCCAGCGCGCGAACACCGGCATCTTCGTGTGCACGGCGTTCCTGATCGCGGTGATCGTCGGGCTTTCGCTGTGGGTCATGCACAACGCGAACGTCAACATGATGCCCACGCAGATGAGCATCGAACGCGCCATGGCGCACGACTGATCCCGCACGTAATCGCGTAACCGCGTAATCGCACAACCCCACGCACCGGCAACGCGCACGCGCATCGCGCGTTGCCGGCATCGGCTCAAGCGGCCTTCAAGACTCTTGCCTGCCTGCGCATGCCCGCGAAGATCGCCTCGGCCACGTCGAGCGGAAAATCGCCGGGAAGCTGGGCGGCGACTTCGCCGATCACGCGTTCGGTTTCTCCCGCCACCGTCGCCATCATGGCCTCGACCTGCTCGATGGCAAAGCCCACGCGCTGCCCCTGAGCGATCCAGTGCCGCGGCAGGATCTGCGCGATGCGGTAGTGCGCGTTGCGCCCGCGCACGGCCATGGCAAGGCTCGCGCGCTGCGCCGCAAGCTGATTGCGCCCGCGCCCGATGATCGGATGCGCCGAGAGCACGTCGTAGAGCGGCGTGGCAACGTATCGGCTGCCAGGCAGATGGGCGATGCTGAAGTTCTTCGCGTGGCCGTCCGTTGCCGCGAGCAGCCAGAACACCAACTGCGCCATGAAGAAATGGCGCCGGTCGTCGGTCCGGCGCAAGGAGCCGCCGAGCACCGCCATGACGCCTTCGATACCGGGTCCGCCGTCGGCTTCGTACTTGTGCAGGCCCGGCGTACCGGTGGCTTGGCACAGATCCTCCTGCGGCAGTCGCACGATCCAGCGGCCATTGCGCGCCATGCGCCGGTCGAAGCGCTCCACCACGAGCGCCTTGGTGTCTTCGAAATGGGCGATCTCGCAGGGCGCGATCGGCAGCCCGAAAGCGGCGACGATCTTCGCGCAGAGCCATTCGTTTTCGACCGAGGTGCGCATGTCGGCGCGCATGTTGCCGACGAGACCGAGCGGCAGCTTCAGGATGTGCGTGGTGGGCGTGCTGCCCATGGGCAGCAGCCAGCGGTCGCCGTGCCAAAGCAGGGCGGTTTTCTCCTGCGCGCCGGCAATCGAGAGGCGCAGGTCGTCCACGCTCTCGTGCTCGCCAAATGGCGGCGCGGCGGTGGTGTCGCGCAGCAGCCGCGCGATGTCGGCAGCGGACAGCGGCTTGCCTTCGATGTTTTCGAGGCCCACCGGCGTCTCGCCTGCCGGCAGCAGTTGCAGCGCACCCACGCAGTCGCGCCCGAGCACGGCAAGAAGCTCGAATGGCGTGGTGCCGCTCGTGCGGTAGCGAGCCGCGATGCGGCGCCGGATGCGCTCGCTGTCGGGCAGCAGGTTGTCGAAGTAATCGGCCACCACGGCGCCGCGCAACGGCTGATTGCCTGGCGTGAAGGGCAGCGAAAGCGAGAGCGGGCGGCCTTGCTCGTCGTCCCGCCAGGTTTCGAAATACGCGAGGCGCTCCACGCCTCGCACGACCTCCCAGTACCCGACGGGCAAACCGTTCATCCACAAGTCGAGCCGGTTCGTCTGGCGGTTGCGCGCCATCACCAGTCCTCCCGCTTGCGCGGCTTCGCGCGGGTCTTTGGCGCCGTGCGCTTGCCGGCGGCAGAGGCGGTAGTGCGTTTTGCGGCGCCGGGTGCCGCAGCAGGCGCTGCGGTGGGGGCTGCGCGCTTTTTCGCGGCAGCGCCGCGCGTTGCCGGCGCGGACGCCGCCTTGCGCTTGCCCGGGCTGACTGGAGCAGCCGCGGTGGCCGCAGCGACCGGAGCGGACGAAGCCGCGGAGGACAGGCGCATTTCGACTGCAAACAACCGCAGAACGCGAAAGAGCCGGTCGACGCTTGCGGCCTCGGGGTGCGCTTCGAAGGCGGCATAGCTTTGCTGAGAGATGCCGAGGCGCTGCGCGACCTTTTCCTGGGTGAGGCCGGCTTGCTTGCGAAATCCCAGCAGCATGGGGCGCAACTGGCTGACGGTCTTGAGCGAATAGTCCACGCGAAGCTCCTGCGGCGGTGACGTGGCGAAGGGCATCTTCACAGTCTATAGACTGTAAATGCAAAATACAAACTAAAGGCTGTAAATGACAAATACAGTCTTTAACCTGTAAATGGGCATTACAGCCTTAAGGCTGTAGAAGCGGCTGTAGAGTCAAAAAAATAAGACGAATAATTCATGAATCACTGAAATTCAGGAATATCCGGGAAAACTAGAGGCGCGTGAACTTGCCGGGATTGATATATTGCATACATTCGAGAGGAGCGTCCCTTGCGAGGAACAGTAGTGGAGAACTATGGCGAATTGCACCGGGCCATTCTGAGCAATATCCCGGATCAGGCATGGCTCAAGGACACCGAGTCGCGCTATGTCCTCGTCAATGAAGCATTTATTGAAGCGTGCGGACGCGCCGAGAAGGACATCATCGGCCGCACGCCGGACGAGGTCTGGTCGCCCGAACTGGGCCGGGTTTACCTGGACACCGACCGCGCCGTGCTCGAGGACGGCAAGCGCCGCCGCTACGAGGAAAAGCGCCCGGGCCCCCAGGGCAAGCTGCTCTGGTTCGATACCGTCAAGATGCCGGTGCGCGGCGCGGACGGCAGCATCGTCGGCACCGTCGGCATCTCGCGCGACATCACCGACTTCAAGCGCACGGAAACGGAACTGCGCGATTCGCGCTCGCAGTTGCGGCAGCTTTCCATCTGGCTTCAGTCCGTGCGCGAAAACGAGCGCGCACGCATTTCGCGCGAGCTGCACGACGAGCTCGGCCAGTTGCTGAGCGGGCTGCGGCTCGGTCTGAACTACCTGGAAACGCAGGCGCGCGCGTTGACGTTCGGGCAGATCGACCACATCCGGATGCTCAAGGATCTGGTGGACACCACGATGGATGCCGTGCACCGCATCGCGTCCGACCTGCGTCCGCCGGTGCTGGATGAACTGGGGCTCCACGCGGCGCTCGAATGGCTGACGGAATCGTTCACGCAGCGCAACGGCCTGCCGTGCGACCTGCGGCTGAACATGCCGGAGGCGTTGCTGGGCGAGCTCGATACGGAGCGCAGCACGGCCATCTTCCGCATCGTCCAGGAGTCGCTCACCAATGCGAGCCGCCACGGCAAGGCCTCGCGCGTCGTGGTCGAACTCGACGCGCACGACGATCACTGCCACCTGGCGATTGCCGACGATGGTTGCGGCATGGACACCTCGCGCGCCTCGAACGGGCGCAGGCTCGGCCTGCTTGGCATGCGCGAGCGCGCGCTGGCGCTCGGCGGCCAACTGGACGTCACCAGCCGGCCCGGCCATGGGACGCGCGTGAGTGCCCGCATTCCGCTGGGCCCCGCGGATCCCGACTCAGATACCCACGCAGCCACCAACGCAGCCACCCACGCAGCGAGCCCATCATGCGCGTCATGATCGCCGACGACCACGCGATCATTCGCGACGGCCTGAAAAGGATCATCTCCACGGTGCCCGACATGCAGGTTGCGGCGGAAGCCGTCGACGGCACCGACGTTGTCGAGCAGCTACGCAGCACGGCCGTGGACGTGCTGCTGCTCGACATGTCGATGCCGGGCAAGAGCGGCATTGCGCTGATCCAGCAGATCAAGGCAAGCCACCCGTCGCTGCCGGTACTGGTCCTGAGCATGTACCGCGAGTCGCAGTACGCGGTACATGCGATCCGCGCGGGCGCAGCGGGGTATCTCACCAAAAACGCCGAATCCGACCAGTTGATCGGCGCGATACGCAAGGTCGCCCGTGGCGGCACGATCGTCTCGTCGCAAGTGGCCGAGAAACTGGTCAAGCAATTGCACCAGCCCCCAAGCTCTTTTCCTCATACCTTGCTCACGCCGCGCGAGTTCCAGATCTTCCAGATGCTCGTCGAGGGCAGCAGCATCAACGAGATCGCGCACAGCCTCTCGCTGTCGAGCAAAACGGTCAGCACGCACAAGGCCAACATTCTCGACAAGATGGACATCCCGTCGACTGCCGGGCTCGTCCATTACGCCATCCAGCACGGGCTCATCGTCGCTGGCACGGATACCTGAACGCCATTCCCCTGGCGCACCTGCCTGGTGCGCCTTCTCGTTTGTCCCGTTGTGCCTCCTCTTGTGCGGTGCGTCTCGGAAAATCCCTGGGCGAAAACCAGCCAATCCCGATGTCCGGCTGAGCGCCACGCACCTAATCTACCTTTACCGCGCAAGCCGTTGCGGGCCGCCACCGGGCAGCTCCGCAGCGCATGCCTGCCGTGCCGGGACGCGACGTGACGCGACAGCACACGCTCCTGGCCGACCCATTACGTAAGGAGACCGGACCATGCATGTGGACCTGCTGATCAACAACGTTTGCGTTCGCGACGACGACCCGCTAGTCGACATCGCCATTCGTGACGGACGCATCGTGGCGCTCGAACCGGGCATCAACGCATCGGCGGACGAGATCATCGATGCGCGCGGGCGCGCCGCCATTCCAGGGCTGATCGAGTCGCACCTGCATCTCGACAAGGCGCTGCTGCATCGCCGTCTGCCGGCCCGCTTCGGCACGCTCGACGAGGCGATTCGCGTGACGGGTGTGCTCAAGAGCAAGCAGGAACGCAACGACGTGCTCGAGCGTTCGCGCCAGGTGCTGGACATGGCGATCAAGAACGGCACCGTTGCCGTGCGCGCGCACCCCGACGTCGACCTCATTCAGGGCTTGATCGGCGTGGAGACGCTGCTCGAACTGAAATCCGAATACGAAGACCTGATCGACCTGCAAATCGTGGCGTTTCCGCAGGAGGGCATTCTCAAGTCGCAAGGCACGCACGATCTGATGATCGAGGCGCTGAAAATGGGTGCGGACGTCGTGGGTGGTTGCCCATACAACGAACTCAACTGGGACGACACGCAACGCCATATCGACATGGTGTTCGAGCTCGCGCAGCGCTTTAACGTCCCCGTCGACATGCACGCTGATTTCGCCGACGACACCAGCGACCAGCGTTTCGCGGCGATTTCGTATATCGCGCAAAAGACAATCGAGACCGGCTACCAGGGCCGCGTGACGCTCGGACACGTCACGAGCCTCGGCTCGCTCGACGACGAGGCGCTCAAGCCCGTCGTCGCCAGCCTGCGCGAAGCGGGCATCAGCATCGTGACCCTGCCGGCGACCGACCTCTATCTAGGCGGACGCAAGGACGAGCGCAACCAGCGGCGCGGCCTCACGCCCGTCAAGGCCTTGCATAACGCGGGCGTAAACGTCGCCTATTCGTCGAACAACGTGCGCAACGCCTTCACGCCGTTTGGCAAGGCCGACATGCTGCTGATCGGCAACATGCTCGCGCACGTGGCCCAGTTCGGCGTGCCGGAGCACCAGCAGGCGATTCTGGACATGGGCACGCGCAACGCCGCGCGCGCCATCGGGATCGAGCACGGCTATGGCATCGCCGTGGGCAATCAGGCCGATCTCGTGATTCTCGACACCTTCAAGGTCGCCGATGCGCTGCTCGATATCCCGCCACGGCTGTGGGTCATCAAGCGCGGCCGCATTACGGTGGTCACCACCCACCACTGCAAAATCCATCGGCATTCGTGCTGTTGTGCCTAAGACGTTGTGCCTAAAACGTTCCATTAAAACTCAAGGAGACGATCATGAAGAAGCTACCCGCGGAAGTCGTTGCATCAGCCCTTGCAGTCACCACCATACCGATCAGCATGTTGCCCTTGCATTTGCCGCCGTGGGCCATCTTCATCAGCTGGGCCGCCACCTTCGCGATGGGCGGGCCGAGCGCCAGGAACCTCAAGCGTATCTGGCCCACCTTGCCGGTCGGTTCGTTCTTCGCATTCCTGATCGTACTCGGCTTCGATTACGCGGCGACGCAATTCAGCGGCAACACGCTGCTGCTCGCGCAAATGGCGATTCTCTTCACGCTGAACGGCCTGATGATGGCGCTGGCCCGCCAGTTCGTCATATTCAATTTCATCCCGGGCATGTTCTTCGGGTTCGCGACGTATTTCGGCACGCTCTTCGGCGGCTTCGGTCCCGTTGCGCACAATCCGCTCATGGCCTTGCTTGCGGCAATTGCGATGAACGCGCTCGGACCGGCCTATGCCTGGGTGAAAGAACGCTATTCGGCGCCGGAAGTCGCCACGCACCGCTGGTGGAAGGGCTGGAAGCCGGAAGCTCGATAGTGGGCTGAAGAAATGGCCGCGGCAACCGGCACCAACCATCGGGGCCGCGGCATAAGCGATAAATGTATAGGGGAGGCAGTATGACGTTCGTAGCGCAAGCCCAAATCGACATGGAAGCGGACACGGAAGCGGACATCGACGGGATGACGCAGCAGGCGAGTCTGGAAGACAACGTCGCGCTCGCCCCCGGCGCGTTGCGCGAGACACCGCGTCTTGCGCGCTCGTCGCTCGGCATGGTGACCAGCCCCCACGAACTCGCGAGCGAGGCGGGGCGCGAAGTGCTGCGCGCGGGCGGCAACGCCATCGAGGCGGCCATTGCGATCGGCGCGGTGTTGAACGTCACGTATCCGCACTTCACCGGGCTGGGCGGCGACGCCTTCATGGTGATCAGCGATCGCGCAGGCCATGTCCGTACGCTCTCGGGCATCGGCCAGGCCGCCGCGCGCTTGCCGGACTACCCGGGCGCCATTCCAGTGCGCGGGCCCGGCGCGGCGCTGACCACGGGGGCCTCGGTCGCCGTCTGGGACAAGGCTTACTCGCTCAGCCGTGGCGCATGGGGCGGCAAGCAAGGCTGGTCGTCATTGTTTTCCCGCGCCATCGAATACGCGGCCAATGGATTTCCCGTGACGCCCTCGCAGCAGTTCTGGCAAACGCTGCGCGCCGGCGAACTGGCCCGTTGGGAGGGCTTCGCGCGAGTCTTCATGCCACGCGGACAGATTCCGCAGGCGGGCGAGCGGTTCGTCCAACCCGAGCTTGCGCGCAGCCTCGATCGCATCGCCACGCATGGCGGCCGCGAGTTCTACGAGGGCGACCTGGCGGCCCGCGTTGCGGCAGGCCTGAAGCAGGCGGGCTCGCCGCTCACGCTGGACGACCTGGCCCGCACCCAGGCCCGCGAGGAGGTGCCGCTGCGCGTGGCCTATCGCGGCGGCGAGCTGCTGGGCCTGCGGCCGCCGACACAAGGCGTGACCACGCTCGAAATCATGGGCATTCTCGAGCGTTTCGATCTCGCCTCCATTCCCGAGAACAGCGCCGACTACTATCACGTCCTCGTCGAAGCCGTGAAGCTGGCGTTTATCGATCGCGACCGCTACGTCGCGGATCCGGACTTCGTCGACGTGCCGGTCGACCAGATGTTATCGACGCAAACGCTCGACGCTCACGCGCGCCGTATCCGCATGGATCGCGCGATGCCCTGGCCGCATAGGTTCAAGCACGGCGACACGGCGTATATCGGCGCGACCGATCAATACGGCAACAGCGTGAGCATGCTGCAAACCGTGTATTTCGATTGGGGCAGCGGCGTCGTGGCCGGCGACACGGGCATCCTGTGGCACAACCGCGGCGCCTCGTTCAGCCTCGATCCGAAAAGCCCCAACGTGCTGCGCGGCGGCAAGCGGCCGTTCCATACGCTCAACCCCGGCATGTATCTCAAGGGGGGCCGCCCGCATCTGCTGTACGGCACCCAGGGCGCCGACGGCCAGCCGCAGACGCTCGCAGCCGTGCTCACGCGCCTGATCGATTACGACATGGACCCGCACACGGCGCTCGGCCGGCCACGCTTTCTGCTCGGCAAGACCTTCTCGGACAGCCGCGACAGCCTCAAGCTCGAAGAGGATGCGGGCGCTCGCGTGTTCAGCGAACTGGCCGCGCGCGGCCACGAAATGAGCGCGATTCCCGCGCAAAGCCAACTGGCAGGGCACCCCGGAGCCATCCGCATCGACGCGGACGGACACATGATGGGCGCGCACGACCCGCGCAGCGACGGGCGCGCGCTCGGCCTGTAACGAGACAAACCATCGAGAAAATGAATGGCGAGCATTCCAACATTTAATTTGTCGATAATGTTGGCTTCCGATATGGTGTCGATACTGATCCCCCCATAGGGCCACACGGGACCACACGGCGCCGCGAGCGCAACGCAGATCGGCACGCGTTTCAGTGGGTCCTTGCTTCGCTGAGACACAGCCATGTTCGATCGCGTATTCGTCAATGCCACAGGCGCTGACGGCCAGTCCCTGAATCTCGCCATACGCGACGGACACTTCATCAGCCTCGCCACGGAGCGCCCCGAAACCGGCCGTGCCGAGGTCGTCGACCTCCAGGGGCACCTCGTGCTGCCGGGCTTCGTCGACGGCCATATCCATCTCGACAAAAGCTTCCTCGGCGATCGCTGGCGCCCCCATCGCGTCGCGGCCACGCTGCGCGAGCGCCTCGCCGACGAAAAAGCGGCGCTGGCGAGCGCGGCGCCCATTGCCCAGCGCGCCGACGCGCTGATCCGCCAGGTCGCCTCGTTCGGCACCATGGCCATGAGAAGCCATGTCGACGTGGACGCCACGACCGGCTTGACCCATCTTCATGCCGTGATGGAAGCGCGCGAAAAGTGGCGCGGCCTCATGGACATCGAACTCGTCGCGTTTCCGCAGGCCGGCGTCGTGTCGTGCCCGGGCACGGCCGACCTGCTCGACGCCGCCGCGCGCGAAGGCGCCGATGTGGTAGGCGGCATCGACCCGACCACGCTCGACGGCGACGCCGATGGCCAGCTCGACATCGTCTTCGGCATCGCACAAAAGCGCGGCGTCAAAATCGACATCCACCTGCACGAAGCCGGCGCGCAAGGCATCGAGCAACTCCATCGCATCGCCGCGCGCACCCGCGCGGCCGGTCTGGAGGGCAGGGTGTCGGTCAGCCATGCCTATGCGCTGGGCGACGTCAGTGCGGACGAAGTGGCGCGCATCGCCGATGCGCTTGCCGCAGCGGGCGTGTCGATCATGACGAACGCCCCCGGCGACCGCGCCTTCCCGCCGATTCTCCAGCTACGCGCCGCCGGCGTGCGCGTTTTCAGCGGCAACGACAACATTCAGGACGCCTGGTGGCCATACGGCAACGGCGACATGCTGCAGCGCGCCATGCTGCTCGGCTATCGTTCCGGCTTCTATACTGACGAAGAACTGCTGGTGGCGCTCGACATGGCGACTGAAGCCGGCGCGGCCGTGATCGGCAAGCGCGACTACGGCCTGAAGGTGGGCAACGAGGCGTCGTTCGTCGTGGTCAAGGCACCGAACGCAGCGGCCGCCGTCGCGGCCGCGCCCGCCGGGCGCGTCATCGTTCGACGCGGGCAGTTCTGGGGCGACGCCCCGCGCATGCAATTCGAACCACCCGAAGCCGTGCCTGCCGCATCCGGCCTGCACGGCTAGCTATCCCGAGCGCCCTCGCGCGCTTGGTGTTGCGCGCGGCCTCGTCTTTGAAGTTGTGACATCAAATCCTCACGGAGTACACAGAATGTCATCCAGTCCTTACTACGCGCCGAAAGGCGGTCATCCGGCTCAAACCGAATTGCTGACCGACCGCGCCATGTTCACCGAAGCGTATGCGGTCATCCCGAAGGGCGTGATCCGTGACATCGTCACGAGCTACCTGCCGTTCTGGGACAACACTCGCCTGTGGGTGCTCGCACGTCCGCTGACCGGCTTCGCCGAAACGTTCTCGCAGTACATCATGGAAGTCGGCCCCGGCGGCGGCAGCGACCGCCCCGAACTCGACGATCTCGCTGAAGGCGTGATCTTCGTGGTCGACGGCGAGCTCGAGCTCAAGCTCAACGGCGCCGAGCACAAGCTCGTGCCGGGCGGCTACGCATTCATCCCGCCGCGCACGAACTGGGCGCTGCACAACCGCAGCGGCAGCGTCGCCAGCTTCCACTGGCTGCGCAAGCACTACGAAGCCGTGGACGGCGTCCCGATGCCCGAAGCCTTCGTGACGAACGAGCGCGACATCGAGCCGATCCCGATGCCCGGCACCGAAGGCCGCTGGGTCACGACGCGCTTTGTCGACATGAGCGACATGCGCCACGACATGCACGTGAACATCGTCACGTTCGAGCCGGGCGGCGTGATCCCGTTCGCCGAAACGCACGTGATGGAGCACGGCCTCTATGTGCTCGAAGGCAAAGCCGTCTATCGCCTGAACCAGGATTGGGTGGAAGTCGAAGCCGGCGACTTCATGTGGCTGCGCGCGTTCTGCCCGCAGGCCTGCTATGCGGGCGGCCCGTCGCGCTTCCGTTACCTGCTGTACAAGGACGTGAACCGCACGGTGAAGCTCACGCTCGGCCAGCAGCCGAAGCGCACGGCTTGATAGCCGGGCTTTAAAGCGCGGGCTTAGTCGTGGCTGGCCCGCCATAACGTCGCCGGCATGTCCAGCAGGCGACGCAGGCCGCTGCGCTCGAGCGTGTGCTCCGCAGCGGCCTGAACCCTCTCCAGTCTCTGCGCTTCGTTGACCGACAGCACGCGGCAGTCCTCCATCAGAATCCTTGCGCCCACCATCGTCATGCCTTGACCGCCACCGCGCCGTCGTCGATCGCGCGGCCAGTTACGCGGCAGCGGCAAGTGCGCCGTTACGCGCGACGATGCGCCCGTTCGCCACCACCAGCTTGCGCACCGGCCGCGCGACCACCGCATGCGCGAGCGTTGGTGCGTCCACCAGCACGAGGTCGGCGCGCGCGCCGGCATGCAGGCCGTAATCGGCGAAACCGCAGCCTTGCGCGGCTGCATGGCTCACGCAGTCGAACGCGACCGCCAGATCATCGTCGCGCCGCAGGTCGTAGCGCATGCCAATGAACATCGCGCGTTCGAGCATGTCCGGGATGCCGAACGGCGTCCACGTATCGCGTATGCCGTCGTTGCCGCCGAAGATCGTGATACCCAGCTCGCGGCAGCGCTTGAGCGGCGGCACGGTGCGCGAGGGCGGGGCGCTCGTCAGCAGCGCCACGCGCAGACGCGCGACGCGTTCGAGCAGCGCCGTGGGCTCGGGCAGCGCGCCCAGGCAGAACGCGTGGCTCACCACGACGCGCCCCTGCATGCCCATGGCCTCCACGCGATCGAGCAGCAGCTTCAGCGTGAACGCGCCGATCTCGCCGGGTTCGTGCAGATGGATGTCGATGGGCTTGCCGTAACGCTCGGCGAGCGCAAAAGTGGCATTGAGCGAGCCCACCGGATCGCCGTCGATCAAGGAAGGATCGAGCGCGCCGAGCACGTCGGCGCCGGCGGCGAGCGCATTGCCGAGCAACTCGTCGGTGCCGGGGCGAATCAGCAAACCCGATTGCGGAAAAGCGACGATCTGCATGTCGAGCACGTCGGCCAGCGTATCGCGCGTACCGAGCACGCCTTCGAGGTAACGCAGGCCCGCATCGGTGTCGATATCGACATGGGTGCGCAAACGCGTGGTGCCAGCCGCGAGGAATGCGCGCGACAGCGCGAGCGATTGCACGCCTGCATCGTGCCCGGAGGATTTGCGGAATTCCCGTTCGTTCGCAATGCGGTCGGTGAGATTCGGGCCGACTTCGTTGACATACCAGTCGCGGCCCCAGTGGGTCTTGTCGAGGTGCGTGTGGCCTTCGACGAAGCCGGGCAGCAGCAGCGCGCCGCCGCCATCTTCGACAAGCGCATCGGGCGGCGGCGCCACGTTCGGGCCGATCGCCTCGATGCGTCCACCGACGACCGAAACGGACACGGTCTCGCCGCCGTGTTCGTGGCGATCATCGGGCAAGCGGACATTGGAAAGCAGGAGAGGGCTGTTAGCAGAAGTCATGCCGATTCCACCGTAGTGTTCATGGGAAGAAAGCCGGGAATGAAAGCCGGATGCGAAAGCGAGCGGCGCGCGCGGAAAAACCGGGGCGCGCGTCATCTCTTACCAGTTTGCCAGCGAATGGCGCGCGATTGCCAGCCTTCACGCCACGTGATAGAAGGCGGTATCCCATTCGAAAATCAAATAGTCCGATGAAAAGCAACGCAAGAGGGCATCGGCCGCTGTTCGACCTGGACCTGCTCAAGGCCATCGTCATGGTGGCGGATTGCGGCACGTTCACGGCGGCGTCGGCGCGGCTGCATTCGACGCAGTCGACGGTGAGCCAGAAAGTGAAGCGTCTGGAGGACATGGCGGGGCACAAGCTGCTCGAGCGCGGCGCCCGCGACGTGCGGCCCACCGATGCGGGCGAGACGCTGCTGGCCTATGCGCGGCGGATGCTGGCGCTCAACGACGAAATGCTCGAATCGTTGGCGGGGGCGGCAGTGGGTTTGACGGTGCGTCTGGGCGTGCCCGAGGATTTCGTCGGCGGGCCGACGACCCATACGCTTGCGGCGTTCAATCGCCAGCATCCGCAGGTGAAGCTCGAAGTCATGAGCGGATTGAGCCGCGACGTCGAGAGCAGCTACGACCGCGGCGACCTCGACCTCGCGCTCGTGAAGCACCGGCGCAACAGCCGCGAGGCGGTGGCCAGCTGGCCCGAGCAACTGCGCTGGATCGACAGCGCGAAGAATCCGTCGTTTCAGCTCGATCCGATCCCGCTGGTGGCGTTCCCGCCGCGCGGGCTGTATCGCGACGACATGACGAACGCGATCGAAGGGCTTGGCCGCCGCTGGCGCATGAGCTTCATCTGCTCGAGCCTGAGCGGCATTCAGGCGGCCGTGGCGGACGGGCTCGGCATCAGCGTGCTGCCGTTGCGTTCGGTCACGGCCGACCACGTCGTGCTCACGCAAAAGAGCGGGCTGCCTTCGATCGAGACCATGGACATCGCGCTGCTGCACCGGCCGACCGCCGACACGGTGGTGAAGGAACTCGGGCGGGCGATGGTGCGGATGATCGGCAAGCCGCGGCGCTGAGCGCCGGACCACGCTGCGCGCAACCCTTTGCAGCGCCAGCGCGAGCCTCTTTGCGCGAGGCCGGGCCTCGGCGCTATCCATAATCTCCAACCGGAGTTGATGCCATGCCGCGATTCGCTGCGAATCTCACCATGATGTACAACGAGCATCCGTTCATGGACCGCTTCGCCGCCTGCGCTCGTGACGGCTTTCGCGCGGTCGAATATCTCTTTCCTTACGAGCACCCGGCCGCCGAAATCCGTGCGCGTCTCGACGACAACGGCCTCGTGCAGGCGCTCTTCAACGCACCGGCCGGCGACTGGGCCGCAGGTGAACGCGGCCTGGCCTCGCTGCCGGGCCGCGAGGACGCGTTTCGCCGCTCGATCGAGACCGCGCTCGACTATGCGCGCACGATCGGCAACGACAAGCTGCATGTGATGGCAGGACTGATCGGCGCCGGCGGCGATCGCGCGCGCCACCACGAGACCTACCTGAGCAACCTCGCCTGGGCGGCCGAAGCCGCGCGCGGCGACGGGATCCAGATCCTGATCGAGCCGATCAATCAGCGCGACATGCCCGGCTATTTCCTCAGCCGCCAGGACGAAGGGCAGGCCATCTGCCGCGAGGTGGGCGCGCCGAACCTGCGCGTGCAGTTCGACTGCTACCACTGCCAGATTGTCGAAGGCGACCTCGCGATGAAACTCAAGCGCGACATCGCCGGCATCGGCCATATCCAGATTGCCGGCGTGCCGGAGCGGCACGAACCGGATCTGGGCGAACTCAACTATCCGTACCTGTTCGCGCTGATCGATGCACTCAGTGCGGCGACGTAATTTGCATCAATAAATCCGGCTGAGGCGAAGATATTTAGATACTGAAATCCATTGTCTATTGATGGATTATATACGTCGATTGTGGGTTATATACGCTTTATAAATAAGATGCAGTTGCGTTGTTCGTGAAAATTGGAGCTAGCAATTTAGATTGCGGTGGGATTTTTGAATCGATTGCTTGTCAAACGGTACTTTGCTGGCTATCACTAGACACATATGGTATTTGACTTCCGACTTGCCGGTGGCGGTGCCTTGGGCTGCCGGGACGTACGACGCGTGTTTCCACCATATCCATCGCTCCGCTGACGTGCGACGCACCGGCGGTGCCGCGTGCTATTCAGGTCGAAGAGGCCATCGTCCCACTGTCGCTCGCCTACTGAGTTGGCGTCAATGTCGCGGCTTTCGTGCACGGAGTGAATTCATGGCTAGTTAGCGCCAAAAGAAAACGGCGCCGTTGATAACGACGCCGCATCGCATTTACAGGAGACAAGTCCGATGATCTGACACTGACGGTGACTCTCGGGCGTTGCAGCGCTCGAGACCACAACTTCTCTTGCCCTCGAGTAACAGTCTCGTACTTCGACACGCCGAAGTCAAGGGGAGTTGCTTTCTTTTTTATCCCTTGAACCGAGACTGCAATGGCACGATTGTCTGCATTCCCGCTTGGCGAGATCGTTCGGAGACGTCGATCAGCCGCAATGGCCGTCCGCGACCAAAAGAATAGGCTTGCCAACGTCTGGCTGTTTGATTCGCCGAAAATGAACGAGCGGTTGGTGATCAGCGGGGACGTTCCGTTCATGCACGCCGTGCTACTCGAAGCCGATCCTACGGTAGCTGGCTACTTCCTTAGAGACCGAATGGCGCAGAACGGCGGACGGGCTGGCGCTCAGGATATGTGGGTCTACTATGCGGACGGTCGCCATGAAGTCTGGCGGTTCGTTGATGCCGCGCGGCAGCCCACTATGCCGAACCCGAATGACGCGGACGGAGAGCGGGGAGCCAATGCCGAGCCGAACATCGTGCTGAAGATGGGCGAGGCACTCGAGTCACACGCAATTAGATTCGACAATGTTCTACATCTTTGCGGATTCGTGAATCGTGCTCGCTCTTGCACGGCATGGCATGAAGCACGGCTTGCCATAGAACGCCTAGTAGCCGGGAAGCCCTTCAAACTGATCGACACTCTGCAGCAAGGCGATGTCGATCCAGCTGTTATGCTGGGTTTGCTCGGACACTACATTCTCAATGGCGAACTGCAAGTGGACCTGGCTACGCAACTGCTAGGGCGACTGTCGGAACTGCGCCCTGCACAGCACGACCCGGGATGCGCCAGCGACGTTGCGCCGGCTATCGCCTTGCCTATCATCGATTCCGTCGACGCGCGTGGTTCGGAACGCCTATGCGAGGGACTAAAAATTCGTAGCGCGCGCGGTCGTCCTCGTTGCATTGTTTCCGCGGAGCATCGCGACTTTACGCGCTGGCCGGACGTCGACGACCTAACGCTCTCGTTTATGAGTGAAGCCGACAGAGAAATGTTTAAGAGCCGCCGGCGCGCGGTCATGCTTGCCACCAGAGACGTCGAATACGACGAGATCTATCGAAGGACAAAGTGTACGGAACCCGCCGTACGCTACTGGACTAAGCGGTGTTTGCTCCCGGATGGCGCTGGCGGCATTGTCGGGTTTCTCGCACTGATGCGTGGCTATCGTGTTGGGTACACACGCACGAAAAGCGTGGAGGTTCAGCAAGGCAGTGGCTCCGCCGGCTACGCGGGCGTATTCGGTCAGGTGCTGGAGCGCTATGAGGACTTGGCGGACTTCATTAAGGACAGGTTGTTCCCTGACGGTAGCGAGCGATTGCCGGAGAAACGTGTGCCGTATCGCTCCATCTGGATAGACTTCAAGCTTGCGCTTCGCGAACGAGGTGTAGGTGACGGCGATTGGCCATTTAAGACCGATAATCAAGGTGAAAAAGCCGTTCGCGAGTATTGTAAAGAGCTCGAGAAAAATTACCCGCTTCTTGCTCGACGGGCGCGGTTGTCGGCCGATGCGGCGCGTCGTGCGGACGGGCGCGGCCCGAGCCCGCTTATCCGAGCCCAGAGGGTCGGCTCGTTCATGCAGTTGGATTTCCACTTCACGGACGCCATTGGTTGCCTCATCTTCGAAGATGCGCGGAAGGTACAACACCGGATTCCTGTTGCGCGCTTCTATATCGGGTTGATGTGCGACGAAAGCAACCAATCTGTGTATGGGTTTAATGCGGTGCTTCGGCCGGCTCCCACCGCCCAGAACGTACTCGAAATTGTCGATAGTGCGATTCGTACCGACCCCGTCGATTCCGGGCATCCCTTTTTTAGATACGCGCCGGATGGAAGTTACCTGATCGGCGCATTGATACCAGAGGTACGCCGAAGTGGCTTTACGGTGCTGAGGATGGATCGAGCATGGTGCAACACATGCGCTGATGTGACAAACAACCTGATGGATGTGCTCGGGTGCGCGATCAATTTTGGTCCTGCACGCGCGTGGTGGGCACGGGCCATTATTGAGCGGATAAATGGAACGCTAACTCGCCGAGGGGTTCAGCGCGTGCCGTCGACGTTGGGCAGTGGTCCAACAGATGGACGTCGAGACGATCCCGTCGGCAAGGCCACTCGCTACGAAATTAAGGTAAGCGACCTTATAGCCATCATCGTCGGTGAAATAAGACACCATAATATGCAGACTAACGAAGGTTTGCACAATGCCAGCCCGGAGCAACTCGTGCGCGCAGCGGTTGATTTTCCGGAGCAACCGTACCTTCCACAGCCACTTCCACAACGAAAAGACGACTGGATGTTTTTCGCTCATCTCGAAGAGGCGCGCATCACGGGACGAGCGGCCAAAGGTGAGCAGCCGAGTGTGCGGATACACGGCATTCGCTGTACCTATCGCAGCCGGGATTTTGCCGACAAGCCTTGGCTGATTGGCAAACCTATTACGGTTTACATCGACCTTCGGGATATTCGCCATGCAGTCGGCTTTATACCGGATATCAAGCAATCCGTTGAACTTGTGCCAGAACGGAAGTGGCGCGAGTACAGGGTGTCCTGGTCCGATGCACTTTTGATCGCGCGCGACCGCCGCATACGCCGCGGAGACGACGAATTCCGCGCGGTGGTCAGCATCTTTCAGGAAGAACAGATGAAGGCCCTTGCACAGGCCACGAAAACCAAGCGAGGTGCAATGAACGCCAAAAATCTCGCGCTGGTTACGGCACGACATGAACTGAACGACAAAAAACAAGGAGAGAATCTGGAGTCCGCAGTTGAGGAGGGATGGGAATCGTCGATCGACCTTGTTAAGGCCTTGGGTATTTCGATCATTCCGCTCACCGGTCGAAATTGACGTCAACGGGTGTTTGTGCGCATCGGACCTCGTGATTCACCATCCCCCCGTTGGACAGGCAGGGGCGGTTATCGACGGAACGAGCTGGGCGTTTCAGGCGATCGATAGCGAACCAACAGGAGCACGAGATGAATACGGTTAGTTATACTGAACCTAAAGTAATCGTCAATGCGGGGGATTCCGGCCGCGTCAAGCCATGGCTGCATCCACTGTTCATGAATGTCGATGCCCTTGGAACGCAGCCACTCGATGAAATGTACACCGTCATACGGCTTGTCATGGTGACGGGTGCGACATCGTGCGCGATTGCTGCGCCGAGTGGCACCGGAAAGACGTTTGCAATCGCAAAGTTCCGGGGCGCACTGCAACGTGACTACGGCGACATTCCCGTCGTGCTATATAACGCTTTGAACCTGCATGCGAACACGATCCGCGGTTTCTTCAAGAACTTTCTTTACGGACTCGGGTATGACAGCGCGATAGGGGAAACGGGCGACTTGCGGCAGAGAGTGACAAACTATCTTTCCGACGCTGCACGCCAATCAGGCACTTCTACCGTGATCTTGATGGTCGACGAAGCGCAGGAGCTCAGAGAGTTGGACATGCAGTTTCTGAAAGACATCTTTAATGCATTGCATAACGAGCGCGTGCGACTCGTTTCACTGCTCTTCGGGGAAGCCCCCAAATTTTACAACGTCGCTGCAAGCTGGCCAGAATGCATCGACGCAAGGTTCGCCCAGCACAAGTGCTCTCTCAGGGGATTGAACAAGCAGGAAGATATCGTGCGGGTCCTCAGAGAAATCGATTCCGCGCCGTTCTCGATCGGCAGCGATGATACTTGGACGAGCACACTCTTTCCTGCCGCCTACGCCGCCGGGTTTCGGCTGGAGAACGAGGCCCCGAGCTTTGTGAACGCATTGGCAAAGGCAACGCGCGGCAAGAGCTTGGCACTACCCACTGCGAACGTATTTGCTGCGATCAAGGCATGCGTCCACGCTCATTGGGAACGTGACGCGGCAGATATGGTGATAGGTGACGATGCGTGGAGGCAAGCGGTCGCATGGGGGCGCATTGCGAAGGCTGTGGCCTCACTGTCACGAGGCGAGCCTCGCATATGGCAAATTTCCGCATAGGCGCGAACCATTGCGTGAGTCTCCAAGAGGCGTCTACGCTTCTGTGGGGGGCACGTGTCGCCGTGCCTGATATCCTGGTTGGCGAAATCGCCACACAAATGCCGTTGGAGGGCTCGGGCTACGATGGGCGACTTGGCTCTGCGACGAAGAACGCCGAATTGCCACATGATCGACGAAAAGGGTCATGGTGCGCGTCCACGCGACACTAACCTGTAGCCCGGGAGCAGGTGGGCGAACGCCGCCCGTCACCGACAAGAGTACATCGGACCAAGTATGCGGAGTCGGGTCGAGCGGGACGATAGAGCGCAACCGCGGGTGATCGGCCTTTGACACAAACGGGCGAAATGATGAAACGACTCGCCACGGGAGCGGGGAGTTGTGGCCGTTGAGGGAGGTGCAATGTCGCATCTCAAGTGCCAAGCGCTGCACCGCCGGGATCCGATTATCGGAACTGACCTCCCGCCAGTACAACACGAATCAACCTTCTCTGTACTATTGCGACTTGCCGCGCGCAATGTTTGGAATCGTCGCGGAATCTGCCGCGTGTTCGAGCTAGGCGATGCAGCGCATAATTTCAGCTTCTATGATGGTGACAGTCTACTGCAGCAACGAATCATTGAAATGACAGGCTGGAATTGGAAACCGGCGGAGCGGGACGTCGACGGCCGTCTGCCACATCTGAACGACGCTTTATGGTCTCAGGTACTGCGATTCTGCCCGATATGCTTGTCAAATGGCTTTCATAGCTTGTGGTTCCAATTTTCCGCGATGCAGGAGTGTCCGATGCATCGATGTTTGTTGACGGACCGATGCCAGTCATGTGGCACACTCGTAGGCGCCTATCGTTTCACCGCGAAACTGTTCGCCACTCCGTTTAAGTGTTCAGAATGCGCTGGTTGGATCGCCGGAGCGCCGTTCATTCATGGAGGTGGAGAAGACTTACGAAGGCATCGCAGTTCGATCGAATTCGGGTTTGCACCGGTAAGTACATGGTTTGCCGAGGCCGCTGGCAAGCTACAATTTTTAAATGAGATTGCTTGTCGTTGGACGGATTCAGATTCACCCTTCAAGTTGTTGCACGATCGGCTCTTAACGGGAGCCATGGCGCTCTACCATCCCTTACCAGCGCGATTGCGGTGGGAGTTTGCTGCTCCGGTCGACATCGTTGCGTGGCGACATAAAGTCGCGAACTCGGTTGGCGGGGAGTCTGATATGCCACATCGTTATGGCTATCTTCGATATGGCCTCCCATTGCTCGTGTATCGAGCAACGCTGCGTGCCTTATATAGCTTTGTCGGAACGCGGCCGTGCGAAGCTGAAAGCGCGAACCTGCCAATGGAAAGACCATGGGGGCTCACGCAGGTTTGCCGCCTGAGTACCTTGCAGGCGGCATATTTGCTCACGAGGATGGTTTTTGAACGGAGCGCGCTATTAACGCTTGGGGCCGACCTCCGCGGTGTCGTACTGGATGATGGTGCGTTCGTGCATGCGTTGGTGGGGAACATCCTCGGCCGCTTAGCCTGTCGCGTCGTTGTGCTAAGTGCATTTTCGATGCTTGTGGCCCTGGGGGGCCATTTTTGTCGAGCGAGATTGGCAAACATAGATAACCCGTCGTTTCAAATTTCGAGCGTGATCGCATTCGCGGGCATCGCGTTGGCCAATGCACAATACTGCGTAGCAATCTTGCCGAAGATGGGGAAGTTTCCCGTTCGGCCAGCAGAGCACGTTCACCTGAACCGCGACGTAATAGAGGTGATCAACCTAGCACTAGGTGAGGCAAGGAGCGCGTACAGCGCATAAGGTGTCAGTTGGGCTGTCCCGGACGTGCCTCACCCACACACGCTCACGTTTTCAGTTATCGTCCTCTGAGATTCCCACATCAATACGTGAGAGACATTGGAAGCACTGCTGTATCGAAGACCCAATGTGATTTCGTCGGGTACTTCCGGCGCTCGCCGCAATGACCTGTACCGCGCGCGAAATCTGAAGTAGGGGATTGCGAAGGAACTGTACCTCGGCACGCAGGTGGTCGGCTTTAAGCATATGGGGTCTGGGGAGCAATGGAACAGCCAACCGACTTAAGCCCTGGCGGGGGTAAGTCGGAACCCCAGAAAATTCCGCCAAGCCCAAACAAGCCGTGTCATCGGCCGCATTGACCGTCGTTCAGCCGCCATGCAGCGAGTCAATCAGTGGACAGGACACGTGACCCTGATGCGCGCAACACTCGTCCACCAGTTTTGACAGCGCCGCCTCCATCCGCGCAAGGTCCGTCAGGCGGGCGCGCACATCAATCAGCCGCAGCGCTGCAAGTTCGGACGCCTCGCTGCAATGGGTGCCGTCTTCGAGTTTCAGCAATTCGCCGATCTCATCCAGGCTGAAGCCCAGCCGCTGAGCCGACTTCACGAATTTCACCCGCGCCACGTCCGGCCCGCCATAGCGCCGGATGCTCCCGTAAGGGCGGTCTGGTTCGAGCAGCAAGCCCTTGCGCTGATAGAAGCGGATCGTCTCGACATTGACCCCGGCGGCCTTGGCAAACGCACCAATGGTCAGGTTCTCCAAATTGTTTTCCATTTCGCTTGACTCCGTACATGACTACGGAAGTAACGTTACCGTATCAAGCGAAATCTCGAAAGGAAAACCGTATGTCGGAATCGCAAAACGGGCGTGGTGCCCTGGCTGCTGGCGGGCTGGCCGCCATCCTCGCTTCGACCTGTTGCCTGGGGCCGCTGGTCTTGGTTGCTCTCGGCTTTTCAGGGGCCTGGATCGGCAACCTGACCGCGCTGGAACCCTACCGTCCGATCTTCATCGGCGCGGCGCTGGTGGCCATGTTCTTCGCCTGGCGGCGCATCTTCCGGCCAGTGGTCGCCTGCAAGCCGGGCGAGGTGTGCGCGATCCCGCAGGTTCGTACCACCTACAAGCTGATTTTCTGGATCGTGGCCGCGCTTGTGCTGGTCGCACTTGGTTTTCCCTACGTGTTGCCTTTCTTCTATTGATCAGGAGTTCACCATGAAAAAGTTGCTTGCCTCCCTTGCGCTCGTCGCGGTCACCGCTCCAGTGTGGGCCGCTACCCAAACCGTCACGCTGGCCGTGCCCGGCATGACCTGCGCCGCCTGCCCGATCACCGTCAAGAAAGCGCTCTCCAAGGTCGAGGGCGTCAGCCAGGTCGATGTGACCTTCGAGAAGCGCGAAGCGATCGTCACTTTCGACAACGCCAAGGCCAGCGTCCAGAAGCTGACCAAGGCCACCGAAGACGCGGGCTATCCGTCCAGCGTCAAGCGCTGATTCTGGGAGGATGCCATGAAGCCAATCGCACGGATCGCTGACAAGGCTGGTGCGCTCGGTGCCGTCGTCTCGGCAATGGGCTGCGCGGCCTGTTTTCCTGCAATCGCCAGCTTGGGCGCGGCCGTCGGCCTGGGCTTCCTCCAGGAGTACGAGGGACTGTTCATCTCCAAGCTGCTGCCGCTGTTCGCCGGCCTGGCATTCCTGGCGAACGCACTCGGGTGGCTGCGCCACCGGCAGTGGCACCGCAGCCTGCTTGGCATGATCGGACCGGCCCTCGTGTTCGCCGGGACCTTCTGGCTGCTCGGCAACTGGTGGACGGCCCGTGTCGTTTACACCGGCCTGGCCTTGATGGTCGGCGTCTCGATCTGGGATCTGCTATCTCCGGCCAACCGTCGTTGCGGACCGGATGGCTGCGAACTGCCCACCCAACGCCCAGCGAAACACGGCTGACTGGCTTGAGCCACAACGAATTGAGAGGAATGACTTCATGACACAGCTGAAGATCACCGGCATGACCTGCGAGTCCTGCGCGGCCCATGTCAAAGCGGCGCTGGAAAACATGCCTGGCGTGCAATCGGCCGAGGTGTCCTACGCCAAGGGCAGCGCCCAGCTCGCTATCGAGGCCGGCATTTCACCCGACGCCCTGATTGCGGCCGTCGTCGGACTTGGCTACCGCGCGGCGCTAGCCGATGCGTCGGATGTGCCCCCCAAAGGCGGGCTGCTCGACCGCGTGCGCGATTGGGTCGGCGGCGGCGACAAGGCCAGCCACGACGGCGGCTTGCATATCGCCGTCATCGGCAGCGGCGGGGCCGCGATGGCGGCGGCGCTGAAGGCCGTCGAGCGCGGCGCGCGGGTCACGCTGATCGAGCGCGGCACCATCGGTGGCACCTGCGTCAACGTCGGCTGCGTGCCCTCCAAGATCATGATCCGCGCCGCCCACATCGCCCACCTGCGCCGCGACAGCCCGTTCGATTGCGGCATCCAAGCGACCCCGCCGGTGATCCTGCGCGAACGGCTGCTGACCCAGCAGCAGGCGCGCGTCGATGAGCTGCGCCATGCCAAGTACGAAAGCATCCTGGACGGCAATCCGGCCATCACGCGGCTGGCAGGTGAAGCCTGCTTCAAGGACGGCCGCAGCGTCACCGTGCGGCTGAACGAGGGCGGCGAGCGCACAGTGTCGTTCGACCGCTGCCTGATCGCCACCGGCGCGAGCGCGGCGGTGCCGCCGATCCCCGGCCTCAAGGACACGCCGTACTGGACGTCGACCGAGGCGCTGGTAAGCGACACCATCCCGCAGCGCCTGGCCGTGATCGGTTCGTCGGTGGTGGCGGTGGAGCTGGCACAAGCCTTCGCCCGGCTCGGCAGCCGGGTCACGATCCTGGCGCGCAGCACGTTGTTCTTCCGCGAAGACCCGGCCATCGGCGAAGCCGTGACGGCGGCGTTCCGCGCCGAGGGCATCGAGGTGCTGGAACATACGCAAGCAAGCCAGGTCGCGCACATGGACGGCGAGTTTGTGTTGACCACCAACCAGGGCGAACTGCGTGCCGACCGGCTGCTGGTGGCGACCGGCCGCAGCCCCAATACGGGCAGCCTCAATCTCGAAGCGGCCGGGGTGGTGGTGAACAAGCAAGGGGCCATCGAGATCGACCCCGGCATGCGCACCAGCGCCCCGGACATCTACGCCGGCGGTGACTGCACCGATCAGCCGCAGTTCGTCTACGTGGCGGCGGCGGCCGGCACGCGCGCCGCGCTCAACATGACCGGCGGCGACGCGGCGTTGGACCTGACTGCCGTGCCAGCGGTGGTGTTCACCGATCCGCACGTTGCCACCGTGGGCTTGAGCGAGCAGCAGGCGCACCACGCCGGCATCGAGACCGACAGCCGCACGCTCACCCTCGATAACGTGCCGCGCGCGCTCGCCAACTTCGACACGCGCGGCTTCATCAAGCTGGTGATCGATGAAGGCAGCCACCGTTTGATCGGCGTGCAGGCGGTGGCGTCGGAAGCGGGCGAGCTGATCCAGGCAGCGGCGCTGGCGATCCGCGCGCGCATGACGGTGCAGGAACTGGCCGACCAGTTGTTCCCGTATCTGACGATGGTCGAGGGCTTGAAGCTCGCCGCGCAGACCTTCAGCAAGGACGTGAAGCAACTGTCCTGCTGCGCAGGATAGCGGAAGCGAGGAAGGAGGCTCACCGTGAGCAGCTACACGGTATCGAAGCTGGCGCAGGACGCGGGCGTCAGCGTGAGCGTAGTGCGCGACTATGTGCTGCGCGGCTTGCTGAAGCCGGCGGGCCACACCGAAGGTGGCTACGGCCTCTACGACGCCCACGCCCTGGAGCGGCTGCGCTTGGTGCGCGCGCTGTTCGAGGCCGGCATCGGCCTGGGCGAGTTGGCGCGGTTATGCCACGCGCTGGACGCTCAGGCCGGCAATGCCGGCGACTGCCTGGCGCACCTGCGCGCGTTGGTCGCGGCACGGCGCGAGGCGCTGGCACTGCTCGACCGGCAATTGGCGGAGATGGTTGCCGGGACGCGCCGTTGCACCGAAGCGGAGTCTCATCATGGATAAATCTGACAGCGTCGAATCCCGGCCGCAAGTGCTGCGCTGGCGGGCCTACACCTGGGGCGTACTGGCGGCGCTGACCTGCCCCTGCCATCTGCCGCTGCTGGCGGCCGTACTGGCCAGCACGACGGCCGGCGCGTTCATCGGCGACCATTGGGGCGTCGCGGCCGTGGTGCTGGCCGCGCTGTTCTTTCTATTCCTGGCGCGGGCAATCCGGGCGTTTCGGAGCAGCCCATGAATCCCGCCGAACCGGCCGCGCCGACGGTCACGGAATTGCGGCAGGCGCTTGCGCGGCGGTCGTAGCGACCACCATTCGTGCTGCACTACCAGCCCATCGTCGAACTGCATGGCAACCATTTCTGCGGACTGGAGTGCTACCAGCGCTTCCAGGCGCGTGCCCAAGCCGATGCCGAGTCCGGGCAGCTGCCTTGTGGCGACATCTCCAGGCAAGTAACGCCCGCCGGGGCTGGTTCCCGGCAGCGTTAAAAATTGAGCCGGAAGCCGGTGGTCAGGATGTAGTCGTTCTTGAGCGCCGTGCCGTTCATGCGTTGCGAGACCGGAATCTGCACGCCGGCTTCCAGCACCCAGCTACGGGTCACGTATTGCACGGTGGGCGTCAGGAACAGCGTGGTTCGGCCCGAGTTCGCGTCGTCAATCCCGTTGACCTGATCCTTGGCGACATGGATCAGGTTGGCCTCCAGCCCGCCATAGAGGAAGCCGGAAACGCCTTCGCCCAACGTGCCCGGCCATAGCCGGCGCTGAACTGACAGATCAAGCCGGCTCACCGCTCCTGCCCGGAAGCCATTGGCTTGGCCGTTCGATTGATAGGCAAGCTGGACATCGCCGCCCCAATCAAGCGACTGGTAGGTAGTCACCGCACCGCCTTGCCAGTCCCACGAACGGTAGCCTGATTGAAGCCGCCCGGCCCATCGCCTTGGAATGGATACGCCGCTGACCGTCTCACATTCTGCTTGACTCTGGAGTTAGCTCCAAGGTTTATCCTGAGATTGTGACGGGGTGGCGCACATCCGCGTGGCTGCAACTCATCACAAACATCAACAGGAGCCTTGAAATGACTGCCAAACGCAAAGTCGAAGTATTCAGCGCCGGCTGCCCGGCCTGCGCCGAAGTCGAATCCCTCGTAAAAAGCCTGGCCTGCCCGTCGTGCGAAGTCGATGTGCTCGACATGCATGACATTTCTGTCGCGCAACGCGCCAAGGCGCTGGGCGTGCGCTCGGTGCCGGCCGTAGCGATCAACGGCCAGCTCGCCGGCTGCTGCGCCGGGCGCGGCGTGGACGAAGCGAGCTTACGCGCTGCCGGCCTCGGCCAGCCGTGATGCTGACCATCGGCAAGCTGGCCCGCGCGGGCGACCTCAGCCCCGACGCGCTGCGCTATTACGAGCGCGAGGGGTTGATCGCTCCGGCGACCAAGACCGACAGCGGCTATCGCCTGTACGGCGACGACGCCGTGCGCCGGGTGCGCTTCATCCAGCATGCCCAGGCGTGCGGCTTCACCCTGGCCGAAATCCGCGAGTTGCTGCACTTGCGCCAGTCTGAGCGCGCCTGCTGCGACGACGTGCGTGGCCGCGCCGTCGAAAAGAAACTCCAGCTCGCCGCCAAGATTCGCGCCATGCAAGCGATGTCGTCCGCGCTCGACGTGCTGATCGCCGAGTGCGCGGGCGGGGCGTTGCCGGTCGATGACTGTCCGATCCTGGCAGCCTTGGAATCGGTCTGCGACAAAGCGGAGCGCACGCCATGAAGATCGAGTTGTTCTATACGCCCGGCTGCGCCAGGTGCGCGACGGCGACAACGGCGCTCAAGGCCGCAGCCGAAGCGGCCATGCCTGGCGTCGAATGGAGCGAGGTCAACGTGCTCGACGATCTCGACCGCGCCGTCGATCTGGGCGTGTTGACGCTGCCCGCGCTCGCCGTGGATGGCGAGTTGGTGTTCAGCGCGCTGCCGACAGCCGAGCAGTTCGTTGCCGCGCTGCGTCGCCGAGAGAGCAGGCATGGCGATGGGGCTTGAGACGCTGCGCCAGCTTGCCTCGCAAAGCGTGGGGATCGCCAGCGGCATCAGCCTGCTGGCCGGGCTGCTGTTCAGCGTGAGCCCCTTGGCGATTGCCGCGCTGCCGGTGCCGCTCGCCTATGTCACGCGCGCCCGCGCACCGTGTGAGGCCGTCCGCTATGGCTTGGCCTTTGTCGGCGGCCTGATCGCCGCGCATGCCTTGCTGGGTGCCGTGGCTGGACTCGGCGGCCACGGGGTGCAAGCACTGGCGGGGCGCTGGTGGGGGCTGCTGCTCGGCCCGTGGCTGATCGTCCTTGGCCTGCTGTGGACCGGGTGGATCAGGCTTCCGCTGCCGGCACTCGGGTTCAAGGCCAAGCGCGTCGGCAGCACCTGGGGCGCGTTCGCACTCGGTGTTCCCTTTTCGGTTGCCATCTGCCCGTCCTGCGCGCCGGCGCTAGTCGTGTTGCTGGGTGCGGCGGCGGCCAGCGGCTCGCCGCTGTTCGGCGCGGCGATGCTGACCGCTTTCGCCGTCGGCCGCGCAATTCCCTTGGCGTTGGCGGCGGCCGCGATGGAGTGGATCGAGCAGATCATGCCGCTCGGGCGTTTCCGCCGCACGTTCGAATTGGCCGGCAGTGTCCTGCTGATGCTCGCCGGCCTGTATCTGCTCAACGGCTACTTTGCCTTCTTCCCTTGGCTGACCTGGTAGGAGCACGCAATGAAAACCGAGCCCTCGCCACTCCGGCAAAGCGCCGTCAGTTGGCTGACGCTGTTCACCTCGGCCGGCACGCTGATCTGCTGCGCGCTGCCGATCCTGTTCGTAATGCTGGGCCTGGGTGCCGCCGTGGCGGCCGTCACCAGCGCGGCGCCCTTCCTGGTCACGCTGGCCCTGCACAAGAGGTCGGTGTTCGCGGATTCCGGGCTCATGCTGCTCATCTCCGGCTGGCTGATGTACCGGGCCGGCCGCGCCTGCCCGAGCGACCCGGAGCTGGGGCGCTTGTGCGAGCGCGCGGATCGCTGGAACCGGCCGGCATCATGGCATCTCGGCGGCCCTCTGGGGCATCGGCTTCTTCGCGGCCTACGATGAGTTCAGCGTTTGGTGGCGTCGGCAACGATTTTGTCGAAAATTGGGTCTAGTTCGCTGGCTAAAGCATCCAGCTCGGCATTCTTGTAAGGCGCGAAAGTGGCGCTCGGACTACGGTAGGTGATGTTGCTGCCGTTGGCGTTTTCCGTGACATAGATCCGCAAGGGCGCTTCAATACCGGCCGGCACGCTGGCTTTCAACATTCGCACGGCGTAGTCATTCCGAAACACCATTAGTACGGTGTTTCCGGGGATCTTTATGCCGCGTGACGCGGCGCCTTTGCTGGCGCTTGCTTTGGCGACCACGCTCATCTTGTTGTCGATGACCGCCTTCTCCAGGCGACTGACCGTTTCATCGAAATGCTGGGGAGTATTAATCGTTTTGGTGCCGGGATCGGCCAGGGCTGACGGGGATATTGCCAGCAAATACAGCGCTAAGCCGATGGCGCCAACCAGGGCGATGGGGCGGGAGGAAGGGGATGTCATAGTGGTTCTCCGATGGTAAATACTGGGCGGATTAGTGGCACTCGTCCTGAACGCATTCGACCTGGGGTAGATGGCCGGACATAGCACGTGTGACAAGCATGACTGCCGCGATGCCGGACAATAGGGAAAGATAGTTGAACAGCGCCCACAGGGAGAGGGTCGGAATTGCGGAGAGAATCAGGGTGTCGTTGCCTCCCGGTACCAGAGCGCCGCCGATACCCATCAGGAACCCGCCGGCCAGACGGCGTGGCAGGTGGAGATGCCACTGACGGTTCAGCGCAAAGGAACCGCGCTGCAAGGAAGAAAATAGCATGCCGCCAAGTAGCGCGACGAGCAAAAGCCTGTGAAACGCCAATGGCGCCGCTCCGGCGCCCAGCCAAGACGCCGTAACAGCCCGGAGGTAGTTCGTGTAGGTCCAAGACCCTTGGAGCTGATAGAGCAAGCCACCGGCGATACCGAGTAGGGCTGCAGTCGAGGATAGCCGGTAGGCTGGCGACACCAGCCTTTGATGAAAGCGAACTGTCGCGGCGGCCGGGCGCCACAACCGAATTACTTCCCACGAGGCCCAGAGCAAAAGCAGGCATAACAGGGCTGATCCCCAGGGGGGGCCGCCCTGCCAGCGGGTAGGCAGGGCCTGCAGGGTGGTGAACCCTAGCCCACGACTCAAGGCGTTAAAGGCAAGCGCGCCAAGAATGTATGCGGTCAGCGTACCAAGCATGCTTAGGTCGCCATCCGCCAAACGTTGAAGTGTGGACAGCGAGCAGCCACCGTTGATTGCGGCACCGACGCCGAAGAGAAAACCTCCCACCAAGCCTAAGCCGTGAGGAAGTCGTTCTAGTACCTGCGTAGCCGAAGTGGGCGAAACAAGAGCGACGACCCCGGAAACGACGGTCGTCCACGCCGCCGCCTTCGCAAAACTGGTAAGCAGCCACGCCCGCTGTGAGGTCAATACTTCGGCGACTGCCCGGACTGTGCACAAGCTCGCACGGCTCGACGCGAAGCCGATCAGCCCCACTAGCGGTGGCGAGAGCAGATCGAACATGGCGATAGCGGAAGTCATCACGGAAGCCAAACCAGCCCGATATCAGCGGGCGTGATTTCATGGCATAGAAGGCTGCTGTAACCGACCGGCTCAATCTGCTGTCGATGCATAGTGCTGACAAGAAAACGGTTCTCTAACGCCTCAATCCGCTGATCGAAAAGAATTCGCACGCGTCAGAGGGGCGGTCGGCCCCATCTGCGCCACATTTCCAACATCGCGCCGCAGACGCGTCGTTACGTCTTTCCCCTCATCACCGGGGCCCGGGGGGAAACGCTGCCTTCTTTCCGGCGGCGTCTGCAGCTCGTGCTCCCCCTTAACCATTAGTCGATGGGACATCCGAAATTTTACAAACTGATCCGGAAATTCAATCGGCAACCATCGCGATATGCGCTCGCATGACGGTGGAGGGGGGGCGACGATCGACTTTTCTCATACCTGACGAGGGTCGCGAGATTGAATTGCACTGGTCAAATAATCACTACGCGCGCGACGCAACTGTCGCGCTGTGCATGGCGCAGCTGAACGGATGGCGATCGCGTGAGGCTCCCTGCAACTTTCTGTAAACCGGCCGTGACCCGTTCGTCTAAGTGACTAGGAGTCAGACGATGTGCAATTTGTCACCATGGTCCATCTAGTGTGACGTTTCCGGATCTGCAGCGTGGTTCGACAATTCCTACTGCTGCTGACGGTGCAATTCCACGTCTAGCCGAACGGTGCGAGCGATATTTCCAACGGCATTGCAGTGCTTTATGGGTGCGAGGCAGTGATCGTGTAACACGGCGCTCCGTTCGGCGAAGAGCTCTTTCCTTGGTGGCGCGACGACTTTGAACGTGCTGGCTGCGACTCGCGTCGAGCATGTTTCGCGCTGGTCTAACCGTTCATCATTCGAATCAATTGAGGTATTCCGATGCTCGACAAGCACTATCTCGAGACCACGCGAGACGTGTATCGCAATGCTGCCATGAGCCCGGTGCCGGGTTTATGCTGCACGACTACGCCTGTCTGGCGTCTGCCGGGCTTGACCGTTCCGAAACGCATGCTGGAAATGAACTACGGCTGCGGCACGACGGTCCATCCTCGAGATCTGGCCGACGATCCAACCGTGCTGTACGTCGGCGTGGGTGGTGGCATGGAATTACTGCAGTTCGCCTATTTCAGCCGAAAACTGTGCGGTGTGATCGGTATTGACGTGGTCGATGAAATGATCGCCCGGTGTTGCGAAAATTTGACCGAAGCCGAGAAACTGAATTCATGGTTCGAGCGCGACTTCGTCGCCGTGCGCAAGGGAGATGCGCTTGCCTTGCCGGTGCCGGACGGCAGCGTCGACGTCGCCGCGCAAAACTGCCTGTTCAATATCTTCGAGATTGACGAACTGAAGTTGGCGTTGAAGGAGATGTATCGAGTCTTGAGACCACATGGCCGGCTGGTACTGTCCGATCCCGTATCGCAGGCCCCCATGCCGGAAACGCTTCGGTGCGATCCAAGATTGAGAGCGTTGTGTTTGTCTGGCGCACTGACGCTCGCCAGCTACCTCGAACTTGTCACTGATGCCGGCTTCGGGACGGTAGAAATTCGGGCGAGGCGTTCCTACCGCATGCTCGATCCGAAGCACTATGACGTCGCAACACGGATCCTGCTGGAAAGCGTTGAGATTTGTGCGGTCAAGGATCCCGTTCCCGCCGATGGTCCGTGCATATTTTCCGGCAGGACTGCCATCTATTACGGGGACGAGACGTACTTCGACGATGGCAATGGGCACGTCATGACACCCAACCAGCCGCTGTCCGTTTGCGACAAGACGGCCAATGCATTGGAATCTTTAGGTCGATCCGACCTCTATGTTTCGCCCTCAACGTGGTTCTATGACGGTGGCGGTCGATGCTGAGTTAGCGCGCTTCATGATACGTTGTCCGATCATTATTGTGATTTGGGTCCCCGAATCTTCCCGCATTCGGCCAATGCGGCAAGTGTGATCGATCTCACGTGCCGGGGTCCCTGCTATCGGACTCGATTCGCAACCGACCGATTCCACTCGGAATTTCTTGGCGAGTGTTCCGACTGGCTGTCAACGCTGAGGTGACGCGTAGGTGTTCGTATGCGCAGGGTTGCTGTCAGGGTGTGGTTGGCCATCTTGCTGCTTACCAGCAGCTTGGCCGTAGCCGCGCCCGTCAAAAACGGTTTCGACCTTGACGGCGCGTTGGTAGCGCCGGAGGCCGTTGAGTCGGGTGGTCCGCCGAAAGACGGCATTCCGGCGCTCGATCACCCGACTTTCGTCAGCGCGGGCGACGCAGGTTTTTCTGAATGATCAGGATCGTGTGCTCGGGATTGCCCGCAATGGACTGGCCAAGGCCTATCCGATTGCGATTCTGAACTGGCATGAAGTGGTGAACGATCATTTCGCTGCGGAACCCGTTGTCGTCACCTTTTGCCCTCTTTGTGGTACCGGCGTGGCGTTTGATGCCCAAGCGAACGGGCGTTGGCTGTCGTTTGGTGTTTCCGGACTGTTATACAACAGCGACGTGCTGCTCTACGACCGGCAAAGCGCATCCCTTTGGTCTCAGCTGATGGAGCAGGCCATCACCGGACCGATGAAAGGTATGCGACTCACGAGTCTGCCCGTGACCCATACCACCTGGGGCGACTGGAAAAGGCGCTATCCGCGTACCCTAGTTTTATCTCCCAAGACCGGTTATGTGCGCGACTACCAGCATGATCCGTACGCGGGCTACGCACAAAGCGAACGCCTGATGTTCGAAGTGCGGGCGCATAGTGCGCGCTATCACTATCATCCGAAAGAGCGTGTGATCGGTGTGTCAATCGGTGGCGCGCATAAAGCGTATCCGTTTGTCGAACTCGCGCGGAGCCCGAGCGTAATCCACGACACGCTGGGCGGCAGATCGATCGAGGTACGCTTCGACACCGAGCACCAGACCGGATCCGTGTTCGACGCGGAGGGCCACGAAATTCCGTCGGTGATCGCGTACTGGTTCGCCTGGTTTGCTTTTCATACGGATACGGAGGTTTTCGTGGCGAAATAGGAAGTCCTCGTGCGCGGGACCGACGGCGCCCCCAAAGTCAGCTGAGCATTGCGCTTACCTAGGGTCGATGAGAAACTGCCCGCCGCTGACGGGACCTCGCCTGAGACTATCTCGTGGTGGGTTTGTGCGACCCGGTCCCTTGGACGACACCCCCAATCTATGAAGTTCTTGACCCGATCGCGGAGTGAGTTGGAGACGTTGGTGGTTTGATTGTGCCGTTACGCGTTACCACTCTTCGCTCTTTACAGCAGACGCGCATCTCGCCGGACGTGACCGATTCGGCGGGCACGAGACGTTGCTCACGTTTGCGCTTGGCCTTCACGTCGATCCCGACGATATGCCCCAGGGCCGCACCCGAAGATTCTCTTAAATGCCTTGCTGAGTGCAGGCTCAGACTCGTAACCGACACGCTCGGCAATCGCAGCAATGTTTAGCTGCGTACGCACGAGCAACTCTGCCGCTTTGTATAGACGCCGATGCGTTACATATTGCATCGGGGATTGTCCGACCATTTCCCTGAAGCGAGTCGCGAAAGCCGCGCGTGACATGCAGGCCTCAGTGGCAAGCCTCTCGACGGTCCACGGTCGTTCAGGCGCGCGGTGGATCTGGTTAAGCGCTGCCCCCACTTGCTTGTCTGCGATTGCACCGAGAATGCCGGCCTCCGGACCCGACTTCGCAATGTACGTTCGCAGCATCTGAATAAACAGCACTTCCACCAATCGCTGAATCACCGCGACGGCGCCGGATCGGGCCCGCAGTGTTTCATCGGCAATGAAGCGATGTACCGTTTGCAGCCATTCGAACTCGTACGTGTCCGTTCCGCGCAAATGAATCAGCGTCGGCAGGCTGCGCAGCAAATAGTTGTCCTGCTCCCGGTCGAACTCGAAGTGGCCACAAAGAACGGTGGCCGGCAGACCACCACCACCCGATATGACCGACACAAAATCGCCCGGAGTGTCCGGATGAGGTACCGACTCCGCGGATACGACATTGCTGCCCGGCGCATCGACCAGGCAGTGCCCTGTGCCGTAGAGAAGGACCACTAGGTCTCCAGCGTGCAGCTGGATCCATTCGGGTCGGCCCGCCAATTTCAACCAGCAATTGCCGCGAACGATGATGTGAAAGCGCGCGACCGGACCAGATTGCATCTCCAGGCCCCAAGGCGCGGAAAATTCGCAGCGAAAGTCGACGCCGCCCTTCAGACGAATTGTCTGAGTTATATCTGTGAGTACATCCATGTAGTTCGAAATGTACGAATGGACAAGATTTTTGGACGTTGTGATATCGATCGTCTTCATGGTACGCGATATCTTGGAATCAGGCCACGGCAAGGAAGCAACCCTGCTGGCAAGGCCGATTCCAGTCTCATTTCCATCCATGGAGCGCACAGATGACAAGACTCAATGCAGTGGCGCCTGACCAGGCGGCGGGAGCGGTAAAGGAAATGTACGATGCCATCCGCCAAGCGATTGGCGTGGTTCCCAATATCCATCAGGGCATCGCGAACAGTCCGACCGCGCTACAAGGCTTTTTGCAACTCGGTGCATCGCTCAATGCTGGTCAGCTTGGCGCATTGGATCAGGAAGCGATTGCTCTCGCCGTCAGCCAGGCCTACGACTGCAAATACTGCCTGGCGGCCCATACCTTACTGGCCAAGAAGGCGGGCTTGACCGAGGTCGAAACAATCGAAGTTCGTCGCGGAACGATCAAGAAGCCGACACTCGCAGCCCTCGTCCAATTCGTCACCCAGGCGATCCGCCCGGATGGCCGAATTACTGACGAGGACGTCGCGGCGGTCAAAGCGGCGGGCTATAGCGATGCGCAAATTACCGAGGCCGTGCTGACGGCAGCGCAGATTATGTTCGCGAACGTCTTCCAGCGCGTGCACCAAGCACCCGTGGATTTCCCCGCGGCGCCGAGCCTGTAGGCCACGCGTCCTTCGGATATCGTCATTGAGGAGAATGCAAATGTCGTGCTCATGCTCACAGCATCCCGATCCTGCCGACGAGCCGGCGGTCGACGCCGGCCGACGCGGCTTTGTCAAGGCAGGGGCGGCGATCACAGCCGCCACGATGGCCGCGCCTTTGGCTGCGGCCGCTCAGGAACGCGGAGGGATGGATAAATACGCCGATCCGGACAAGCCATTGCTGCCACCGTCGGACATGACCCTCGATCTGGCACGCACGGCTCTCGTGGTCACTGATCCGCAAATCGATTTTCTCAGCCCGAAGGGCGTCGTTTGGGGGGCAGTCGGCCAAAGCGTCAGGCAGATGAACACCGTGGCAAACATCGGCCGGCTGTTCGCAGCCGCCAAAAAGGCCAACATTACCGTGGCCGTTTCGCCGCACTACTACTATCCGTCGGACGACGGCTGGCGGTTCGACGGCGCGATCGAGAAGCTGATGCACAAGGTCGGCATGTTCAAACGTCGTGGCCCCTATACCATCGACGGCTTCGAAAATTCCGGAGCCGATTTCATGCCGGAGTACAAGCCGTACATCCTCGACAACAAGACTATCGTCGCGTCGCCGCACAAGGTATACGGCCCGGAGCAGAACGATCTGGTCCTGCAATTGCGCAAGCACCGCGTCGACCAAGTGATTCTGGCGGGGATGTCTGCCAACCTTTGCGTTGAATCGCATCTGCGGGAATTGCTCGAGCAAGGTTTCGAGGTCGCGGTGGTACGTGATGCGACGGCTGCGGCAATCCTTCCGGAAGGTGACGGCTACCTTGCTGCGATTACAAATTTCCGATTCATGGCCAATGCGTTGTGGACCACGTCGGAAACGGTCAAGCGGCTTAACCCGACGGGCTGACAAGCAGGGAGAGTGATTGGGTGGAGCAATCCCATGCCCCCGCGTCGATCGGGTACGCGGGGGCAGATCGCAACGACCTCGAGGACCACTGCGTCGACGCCTCGCTTGTTTTGTACACAACTGACGGCCGCTCGTTGAGCGCCAGGACATCGGGCTGAGTTGGTGCAATTCATTGGCCAGCGGACATGTGCGTGTTCTTCACCAGAACGGTCCTCGTCGGCTCTTCTGAACCCCGGTCATTGTCGGAACGCCGCTCGCGCCTTAGACCTTCATTAACGAGCGGTGGGCGAACGGTGAACGGTAACCTTTCGTGAGGTGCGAGCGAAGAAGTAAGCAGGTAGAGCAGCTGGATCAAAGCCCATTTGTCGAATTTAGGTGACACATCCGGCCGAACTGCCTGAAGTAAGTGTATCGACGTAGATCGTGATTGCCGTGTGATCGGAGGTATCCGGAATTTCGTGTGTGAGGCGGGTTAAGACTCAGACTCCGATATTGAATCGCTCCGGGTAAAGCAGCGCGAACTGGGTCATGGCGCTCTTCCAATCGTGCCGGGAGCCGGTCCATTTGGCAACGACGTTACGCAGCGCCAGCCAGATCAGCTTGAGCGCGGCGTCGTCCGACGGGAAGTGGCCGCGCGCCTTGATGATCTTCCGAAGCTGCATATGCAGCGACTCGATCGCGTTGGTCGTATATACAATTTTTCGGATATCCGGCGCGAAGGCGAAGAACGGAATGACCTGCTCCCAGGCTCGCCGCCAGAGCATCGCGATCGGCGGGTATTTCGTGCCCCACGGGCCAGCGTCGAACGCATCCAGCGCTACCGCGGCCGCTTCGGCCGTTGGTGCCCGGTAGACCTCCTTGAGCGCCGCCGCGACCGATTTCCGGTCTTTCCAGCTGGCGAAGTCCAGAGAGTTGCGGATCAGATGCACGATGCAGGTCTGGACCGTCGTTTCGGGGAATACCGTGTTGATCGCCTCGGGGAAGCCCTTCAGGCCGTCGACCACGGCAATCAGAATATCCTGCACGCCGCGCAGCTTCAGGTCGTTGACCACGCGCAGCCAGAACTTGGCGCCCTCGGTCTGCTCGATCCAGAGGCCCAGCACGTCGCGCGTGCCATCTCGGCGCACGCCCAGTGCCAGATAGATCGCCTTGTTGCGGACCACGCCTTCGTCGCGGATCTTGACCCGCAGCGCGTCGAAGAACACCACCGGGTACATCGGCTCGAGCGGTCGCTGCTGCCAGTCGCGCACTTCGCCGATCACCGCGTCAGTGACCGTGCTGATGAAGTCCGGCGACACCTCGATGCCGTACATTTCCAGCAGGAAGCCTTGAATCTCCCGCACGCTCATGCCGCGCGCGTACATCGCGATGATCTTGTCGTCGAAACCGGTGAAGCGCCGCTCGCCCTTGGCGATCAGTACTGGGTCGAACGTACCTTCGCGGTCACGCGGAATCTCGACGTCGAACGTGTCGTCGTCAGTCGTGATGCGCTTGCGGCTTGTGCCATTGCGGTGATTCGTGCTGTCCGCCGGCTTGGTTTCACCCTTCTCGTAGCCGAGATGGTGGGTCAGCTCACCGCCCAGCGCGCGCTCGAAGATCGCCTTCTTGAGTGCCGCGAGCTGCTCGTTGATCGTCGCCCGATCAAGGGTTCCGGGCACCAGCTGCTTGATCAGCTCCGGGTCCAGGTTCAAGCCTTTACCCGGTTCTATCGTCACTTCTTCCTTGCGTTTGCGTGGCATAAAGTGGCTCCTTGGCCATCAGTTTATGCCTCACACACAAAGTTTCGGATAGGCTCGTGTGATCCATCCGATGATCGGGAGGTCCATCATGAAAACCAAACCATCCGGCGAGTCACCGCTGCGGAAGGCTTTGATTGCATCGATTTTATCGAGCGCAACATTGCTTGTCGCGGCACCTTCACTCGCTCAAAGCAATACCACCAACACAGCTCCCGTCACGCGCGCGCAAGTAAAGGCCGAGCTTCAGGAACTCGTGAACGCGGGATATAACCCGCGCGACTGGTATCACTACCCGGAAAATATCCAGGCCGCCGAGCGCATCGTGCAGCAACGGCATGAAATGCTCGCGCAACAGAAGCGGGAGGATTCAGGGGGCGCGAAGGCGGGGCCAGCGATAACGGAGGAGTCTTATGGCGGGAACGCCGCTGGCAAGTCTGAGACCGGCGCGCAGACGAACGATCGGGGTACGTGGCAACATGGCTCAATGCCATGCTCGATGGATCCGCAGTGCGGTCTCTATCGAGGCCATTGAGTATCCATCAACATGCGCCTGTCGATGTGGCGACGCCGGCTAACAGTTGGCATAGCCACATCGAGCGTTTGAGCCGGTCCTGTTCTACGTTTCCGACGTGGGAGGGTCACGACTCGCCGAAGAATTTCCGGCGAACCAGCCAGTCCAGAGATAGCTTTCCCGGCCCACGTGCGAGCAGCACGAGTATCATAGCGGCCCACTGAATGTGGGTCGGCCAGGCTTGCGGATAGACGAGCACCTCGATCATGGTGGTCATGCCGAGCAGCGCGGCGGCCGCTGGACGGGTAAACAGGCCGAGCACCAGCAGCACTGGCGTCGAGAGTTCGATTGATGTGCCCATGTAGGCCGCAAGTTCTGGTGGCAGCAGCGGCAAACGGTACTCGTCTTGGAATAATGCGATGGCTGCGTCCCAATTGGCGAGCTTCACCATCGCCGAGCTCCAGAATACGTTCGCCACCGCCAGTCGTAGCGGGATCGCGAGCAGCGTGTAGGGAATTCCGTCGAGCCAGCGAATGCAGCGTATGGCGAGTGTCACGGCGCTCCCGTGCGCCTTCGAAACCGTCTGTTCCATCATGTCGCTCCTTCTTCGATGGGGCTCATGGCCCTGGTACGGCGGTGTTCGCCAGACTGAAGCGCGCACAGCGCCCTTGGACGAACAAATCGGCCAGAATCTCAGCCGCATCGATGCCGGGGTACTTGCTCAAGGCATTGCCGAGCGTGCAACCCGCGAACAGGTCGTCAAGGAAACGCCATGTAGTTGCTTCAAGTCGATCGACGCGGATACCGGACTCGTGCCGTTGAACGATCAACCAGATTCCGCTACTCAGATCGACGGCCGTCAGCGCTGCATCGTCGCCGGCGAGCACGGATCGCCAGATCTCGTCGACCGGAAACCGGCTGCACACGAGGCTCACGGACGGATGAGGCTGAAAACGGATCCGCTCGTGATCGGCAGGATCGACGATCCCCAACTCGGCCGCGCTGAGCACGGGCGCATCGGGAGCATGAATGCTGCAGTTGACCGCCCATTCAAGTCGTGCAACGTCCGGCAGATACGGCACCGACTGCGCCGGTGGAAACTGCTCGAGAAAGTCCGCGAAGTCGCCGCCGAATTCGTCCAGATAGCTGCTGCGCGGCGGCCGTACGGCGACGTACTCGCGTACCGACGCGTCGAAAAACTCGGCGCCCACCAGGCGATCGACCGCCGGACAGGAAAGCCGCATCGCGCGGATCAGCGTACTGGCGAACGTGTTCCGATAGACCGACAAACGCCTGCCCGGCCCGATGCCGCCATCGAGGATCCACGCGGCGGCATCGAGATCGTCGCGATCGACGATGCTCCGCCGGATCGCATCCTGAAGCTCACGCAACGACGGCATGGCGGCTCCTTTCCCGGCAGCAGGAGAGCCGCCGCTCTGCGAGTGCGGCTTCGCCGACCAGAACGTCCAGCGGCGGGATGTTCGTGTCCCATTCGATCAGCGTCGGAATCGGGCCGAAACGGATCAGTGCAGCTTCATACAGCTTCCAGACGGCGGGCGCGACGCGCGAACCATGATCGTCGATCCTGAGCGTCGCGCCGGAATCGAGTGTGGTCACCGAATGCCCGGCCAGATGGATCTCGCCGATCGCGGCGGGCGGGAGCGCATCGAGGTACGCCAGCGCGTCCCAGCCGTGATTTTGTGCGCTGACATAGATGTTGTTGACGTCGCACAAAAGGCCGCATCCGGTACGCCCGGCGACGCTCGACAGAAATTCCCACTCGGGTATCGTCGAGTGCCTGAATTGCAGGTAGGTCGAAGGATTCTCTACGAGGATCCGGCGCCCGAGACGCTCCTGCGTCTGGTCGACGTGACGGCACACGACCTCGAGCGCTTCTTCGGTCATCGGGAGCGGTAGTAGATCGGCGAGGTAAGTATGCCGGACCACACTCCATGACAGGTGCTCGGATATCAATCCCGGCTCAATCCGCTCAACGGCCTGAGCGAGGCGTTCCAAGTGCGCGGCGTCCAGCCCATCCACGCTGCCGAGCGACAAACCGACGCCGTGCAGCGACACGGGATAGTCACGGCGCAGCGTGTCCAAGTAGCGTAACGGCGTGCCACCGCCCATGTAGTTTTCGGCGTGCACCTCAAGCCACCCGACGGAGGGGCGCAGGTCGACGAACGCCTGATGGTGCGGGAAACGCAAACCGACCCCGGCCGCAGCCGGGATCGAACTTGGCTCCGGCGACCTGTTGGTGCACGGAATGAATGTCATGGGTGCCATGACGCATCACGTATGCTTCAGGCTCCCGCCCGCGATCTTGCCGCAATCGCCTGCCGGCAACAGCACGAACGAGGCGGAGTCGCGCGCCTGGGTTGCTTGTCCGGCGCATGAGTGTGCGCCTTCCGCGCAGTCGTTTTTCGCGACAGCATTGATGCCGTAACACTTTTCCAAGTGGCCCTTCATCGCCCTTTCCATGTTTTGCTTCACGATCGGCGGCGCGTTCGACATGTCTTTCATGCCTTGTGCGTTCGCCGCGCCTCCCTGGATGGCGAATGCCAGTCCCAAGGCAGTGGAAAGTGCGGTGGTGGCGAGCAGTCGGTTACTCATGACGAATCTCCTTTCTCCTGGTTGGTCGGCACTCAACGCGAGGCCGAGTATCGCTACTTCGGTGGGCATTGCAAAAAGGTTACGCCCTGTCGTTTTTCCCACGCCGCCGAATGGTCAAGGCAGACCATAAAGCTCCCGGATCGGCGCCAAGAAACGGCGGAGCAGGGTAAGGACCGCTGTAAACAGTGCAACGCTGCCGAATTGCCATACGATGACCATCAGCGCGGCGTCCTCAGCGTGGAACAAGCGCAGTCCCGCATTGGCCAGCGCTGCTGCCGCCAAGCTTCCCCACAGCACCGGGGCCGACGTGAGGCCGGCGCCGCGCCGGATCGCGATCACGATAGCCAGCGCCGGAATCGCGCCGGCAATCCCAATATCAGGCAAGCACATCCAGTCCGGACGTAACATCATGCCGGCTGTGCCCACACGGACCCAATCGCTCCAGCACTGGTGTCCAAGGCCTACCATCCAGGCGCACAGCGGCGCGACGGGCGCCCACAGCTTCCAGCGCGCCGTACCGGGAATGCAGCCAGCAAGTGCAGCCCACCCAGCCACCAAGGCGGTTGCCACCGTGGCAGCTTGTTCGGCCAGAAATGTCGGTTCCGCAAACCGCATGGCGAGATCGCTGCGCACGCCTTGTAGCGCAACAACCGTCGCGACAGCCGGTATTGAGACCGCAAGCCATCCCAGTAGCCGCAACGTGGGCGGGAAAAGGCGCCTGACCGGTATGAGGTCTGCAACGAGCGCATCGATGAGCGTGTGAGTATCCATATCATTTCGCGATTGCAAGCATCAGGCGCAACGCCTTGAGTCCGCGATGTGTGGCCACCTTGAGCGCCGCGATGGTCAGCCCGGTCGTGGCCGATGCCTGCTTCAGGGACATTTCCTGCAGCTTGACTAACTCAATTGCCTGTCGCTGCCCGGGCGGCAGTTGAGAAATTGCACTCCTGAGGACTTTGCTGTCTGCGGTTAACTCATATGCGGTATTCGCTTGTTCCATCGAGAAGGTTACGTCGGATATGTCCATCCCGATTTCGCGACGGTGAGTTCGCGCGTGTTTTCGCACGCCGTCCACGATGCGTCGCTGGAGTAGGGCGAGTAGCCAAGGAACGAACGGCCGCCCCGGATCGAAGGTGTGCCGGATGGTGTGGAGGGTGAGCAACGTTTCCTGAACGACGTCCTCGATATCCGCCGCTGCCCCTTTCGGCCAGCCCTGTCTCGCCAAGCGTCGCAGAAACGGCGAAATCTCGCGCAGCAGGGTGGCGTAGCTCACCTGGTCGCCCGCCTGTGCGGCCTTCATGAGCGCAACCCATCGCGAGTCCCGTTGATTATCCACGTCCCCCCCTGCGAAGTGTCTGGCTATCGGATCGCGCCTACCTCACCGTCGCGCGAGCCGCGATGACCGGGATTTCCCTACGGACGCGACCGCCGGCGCCAGGGTGAGCGTTGCGATGCGCATATTCAGGACAGCGCAAGCGAGCTGGAGCTCTCCCTTACCGCCGATTGCTTTGGTGCTCCGGCGACCGGCGGATGTGCTCGCGAACTTATCCGGGGCGGCTCCGTGGCCTCATGTTCAGCGAAACCAATCGGTCCGTCTGGCGCGAATTTGGGCTGATTCACACCTCCGTGACAATCGTTAGTCGGAGCAATCAACCGTCGTTTACGTCTATTTTTCCGAAGTCGGTGATTGAGCCATCCGAATCGCTTCGGTTGCGACCAACCTGGCGTAGCGCCAAGACAGCTGCCGGTGGGTACCAGCGAGGAGCATCCAGAGCGGAAGAGTCCTTCCTGTAACGGTCAGACGCAGCTATTCGATGCCGCGACTTGTAGCTGATTTCGAAATCGACTCCCACACGTCAACCGTCACGAAATGAAGCAAGTCGATATCGCAACCGATTCACCCTGCACAGGTAGTTCGAAAAATGCGTAAACCGCATGCCAAGGCCTCGTCTAAATGGGTGTGTATGGAGGCGGCCGCTTCGAACGCTTTTACGTATCGATTCTTAAACGTGTTGGAGGAAACCATGAGCAATGCAATGCTGAACGATAGACCCGCCGTCGGGCGAGGGGCCTTGGCCGGATTCGTGGCTACGGTCGCACTGTCGGTTCTGATGATGATGAAACACGCGATGGGCCTGATGCCGGAACTCGACCCGATCGGGATGATTTCGCACATGCTCGGCATGTCCACTCCTCTCGTAGGATGGGTCATGCATTTCATGATTGGCATCGTGTGGGGCATGGCATTTGCGTTGACGAGCCGGATGTTCCCGGGGGCCTTCTGGCTCAAGGGCATGCTGTTTTCCGTCGCGCCGTGGCTGATCATGATGTTCGTCATGATGCCGATGGCCGGCGCTGGGGTTTTCGGTCTGGATCTGGGCATGGCGGCGCCCGTCATGACGCTGATGCTTCATCTGGTGTTCGGAGCGGTGCTCGGGGCTGTGTACGGAACGCGCGCGTCGAGCGTTACGCCTGCGTGATCGGTGGCCTATGGCGAGTGTTTGTGTCATTGCAGCACTCGACCATTGGCGGTTTGGCCGGCCTGTTGGGGCGGCACGATTGAGCTGCTCGAACGAGGAGGCGTGATGGCCGACGACGTGTCACGTCGTCGCTTAAGGCTGGCGAAGGCTGCAATAGCCGTCGCTGGCTTTCTATTGGTCATAGCTGGATGGTGGCTGTGGCTGCGATTTCCTCAGTGGTTTGCAATCGGCACCGTGCGTCGGGCGGTTGAGGTGATGCGGTCTCTTGGTGCGTGGGGCGTATTGCTTTCGATCGCGCTGATGACAGCACATTCGTTCCTGCCGTTTCCCGCGGAAGTCGTTGCGATCGCTAATGGCGTCATATACGGACCATTGTGGGGCAGCGTAATAACGTGGGTTGGCGCCATGATCGGCGCAGCATCCGCATTTGCCGTCGTCCGCGCACTGGGGCGACCATTCGTCGACCGAATGCTGTCGCCGCGCCGGCGGCTCCAGCTAGCCTCCTGGTCGCATAGCTATGGAGGATCCGCGATCCTGGTCAGCCGGCTGATTCCGGTGATCGCATTCAATCTGATCAATTATGCGTCCGCGTTGACCGACGTTTCGTTCGCGACGTTTGTTTGCGCGACTGGGATCGGCATCCTTCCTCTCACAATCGGGTTCGCCGTGTTGGGTGACCGACTGCTGTCCGGATGGGGTGCCTGGGCATTCCTTGCAGGCGCTGCCGTCGTGGCAGTCGCATGGACGACCGGACGTCTTATATGGAGACGGAGAAATGTCGCGGCCAAGCGGGATGCGAGCCAGTAATCGCCAGTTGCTCGAGACGCGGAATATCCATATTTGCCGCTTGAAGTTCGCCTGGCATGCTTGCATCGCAAGAACCGGGCGTCCTGCGCGCATGCCGGGCCTCGGACTCATTTTGTTAAGGGTTATTCGATGCCTGCCCATATTGACGAGCGCGTTTTCGCACGACGGCGCGTGCGGACAGGCATCGAATAAGCTGTATTAGCCGGGACTCGATCTGACAGGTAGTCGGGCCGATAAAGAATGAGCCATCAATGGGGAATGAGTTTCTCCTTGGCGAGTTCCAACGAATCGAGGAAAGTGCGCATCGGGATCGCTGCTGGCACCGCGTACACCGATTGTCCGTGCAAGGTAGTGACCCGCTGTTGCCGGTAGCGTGCGATTCACTTTCGCAATTGATTGGGAATGACGTCGTGCGAGCGCCCGTCAATATCCACACGTTCTTCAAACGGACTGCCCATCGCACCAGCCTAACCACCGAAGGATGCCGGGCTAACTCTACAGTGGACCGAAGCACGCGTGAAATACTGGTGGCATTGAGGGACCAGAGCCACCGACGAGGATTGGGGACACCGAAAGTTTTTCGGTCCACGGGCGGCGGCTATACTGAGAACCGCCGAGCTATAATCCATGCCATGAAACTGCTTCGGACCGTCATTCTCTTGCTGCTCTGCGCCGTGCTGCCCATAAGTGGGCTGGCAGCGAGCGGCTTGACTGGCGAATGCCCGATGCAGCACACCATGTCCATGGACACGGACTCCGGCATGTCGGCCGATATGCCTGACTGCGACATGATGAAGTCGCAGTCCGTCGGCAAAGCCAAGGCTAAGGGCGTGTTCTGTAAGGTCACTGCCCAGTGCCAGTTCGGCAGCCTGTACCATCCGGTCGCCCGCACGGACGTCAGCCACCCAGCAGCGCTCGTGCGTCCGGTCGTCTTCCACTACGCCGATTCCCTTCCGGTTCGCGACCCGAACGGGTTGTGGCGCCCTCCGCGCCTCAGCTAATCCCAAGCTAACAGGTTCACCGCAATTGCGGTGAGATTCGTCCTATGCCAGGACGTGGAATCCCTGTGGGATTTCGCCGTTGGGGTTAGAACATGCCATTCACTTATGGCACGCCGCTGGGTCGGCGTGTTCCTTGGCGCGCGCATACGCTTTTTGCCGCGCTTCTAATTGCGGGCGTTGCTCACGCCCAACAAGCAGCTTTCACGCTCGACGCCGCGCTGCAGTCGGCGACCGACCAGTCCGCATCGATGCAGGCGGCACAGGCCTCCGTACGCGCCAGCTCGGAAGCGGCCGTCAAGGCCGGCCAGTTGCCCGACCCGATGCTCAAGGCCGGCATCGACAACCTGCCGATCAACGGCGGCCAGCGCTTCACCATCGGTCAGGATTTCATGACGGCGCGGCGCATCGGCATTGAACAGGAGTGGGTTTCCGGCAACAAGCGACGGCTGCGTTCCACGCTCGCAAGCGAGATGGTCGGCCGCGAACGCGCCGGCTATCTGATGCAGCTGGCCAATGTCCGTCAACAAACCGCGACCGCGTGGCTGAATGCCATCTACGCGAAACAAGCACTCGCGCTTCAGCAAGCATTGCTGGACCACATGAGCCACGAACTGGCGGCCACGAAGGCGTCCTATCGCGGTGCGAAGGCGAGCGCTGCCGACGTGACTCAGGCCCAAGCCATGCTTGCGCAGACGCAGGACCAGGTACTGAAGGCGCAGCAGACCTACCAGACTGCAACGATCGGCCTGTCTCGCTGGACGGCCGTGCCGGTGACCGACGTGACCGGACAGCCGCCCGCGCCCGAGTCCTTCGTTTCATCGCTGCCCCTAGAAGAACTGCGCATTTTGCAGCCGGCGCTCGTTGCCGCAGCCGACGACATCGCGGTGGCCGAGGCGGATACGGCAGTCGCCAACAGCGAGCGCAGTCCAAACTGGACGTGGGAAATCGCGTACCAGCAGCGCGGCGGAGCGTACTCAAACATGGTGTCGGTCGGCGTCACGATTCCGTTGCCGCTCAATCGGAAGAATCGCCAGAACCGCGACGTCGCCGAAAAGGCCGAACTCGCGACCAAGGCGCGCCTCACGTACGAGGACACACTGCGCCAGGTACTGGCAGACATTCGCAGCCAGTCCGCCATCCTGGCCAGCGGCCGCGAGCGCATTACCCATCTGAGCCAATCCCTGTTGCCGGCGGCGGACCAACGCGTCCAGCTTGCGAACGCCGCCTATCGCGCCGGTACGGGGCCACTCGCTGACACGTTCGCCGCCCGTCGCGCTCAACTGGATGCCCAACTTCAGGTGCTCGACCTCAAGCGCGAGGTCTCGCAAACCTGGGCTCAGCTCGAATATCAAGTCGTGCCGTCCACGATGGCCGCAGCTCAGTGAGGGAGAACACATGACCAGCAAACCACTGGTGCGCGCCGTGCTGACCGTGTTCGCCGGCGCGGCCCTGCTCGGGGCAGGCTACGTCATCGGTACACGCCACGCGTCGATCGGCGCAGCGGCGGCGCCCACCGCTGTCGCTGCTGCTGGCGAAAAGCTCGATCCGAAGACCGGCAGAAAGGTGCTGTATTGGCATGACCCGATGGTGCCGAACCAGCATTTCGACAAGCCGGGCAAATCGCCTTTCATGGACATGCAGCTCGAACCCGTCTATGCGGATGAAGGCGGTGGCTCGTACGGCATCAAGATCGACCCGGGTCTGCAGCAGAACCTCGGCATCCGCTATACGACCGTTCGCCGGCAGGATACGACTGGCGGATTCGATGCCGTTGGCACCACGCAATTCGATGAGTCGCGCTCGGATGTTGTTCAGTCGCGCGTGACAGGCTACATCGACCGCCTGTACGCCAGCGCACCCATGCAGCGCATCGCTAAAGGCGCGCCGATTGCGTCGCTGTTCGTGCCGGACTGGCTCGCGCCGCAAGAGGAATACCTCGCACTCAGGCACGGTGCCATGGACGGTGGTCTGCTCGAGGCGTCACGTGTGCGCATGCGTGCGCTGTCGATTCCCGACGGCGTCATCGCCGATCTCGATCGGACTGGCAAAGCGCAAACACACGTCGTTCTGACGTCGCCGGAGACGGGCGTCGTCAGTGAACTCAACGTTCGGGACGGTGCGATGGTGGCACCGGGACAGACGCTCGCGAAAATCTCCGGCTTGTCGAAGCTGTGGCTCATCGTCGAAATTCCCGAAGCGCTCGCGACGAGCGTGCAGCCCGGCATGACGGTCGACGCGACGTTTGCCGGAGACCCGGCCCAGCACTTCGCCGGGCACATCCGGGAAATCCTTCCCGGCATCAGCACCAGCAGCCGCACGCTGCAAGCGCGCCTGGAAATCGACAACAGCGCGCTCAGGCTGACCCCGGGCATGTTGATGCGCGTGCACGTCGGTGGCCAGAAAGCCGCGTCGCGTTTGCTCGTGCCGTCCGAAGCGGTCATCACGACCGGCAAGCGCTCGGTCGTCATCGTGAAGAACAGCGACGGTCGCCTTCAACCGGCGTCTGTCACCATCGGCAATGACGTCGGCAACGAGACCGAGGTCCTCAACGGATTGAACGAAGGTGATACCGTCGTCGCGTCAGGCCAGTTCCTCATCGATTCCGAAGCCAGCCTGAAATCGGTTCTCCCTCGCCTGCAGAGCGGTGCCGCCGCCAGCGCTACCAATCCGGCATCCGCCGCAGCCACACAGACCTATGAAACGACTGGCAAGGTCGAAAAGGTCACCGCCGCGGACATCACGTTCTCTCACCAGCCCGTTCCCGCGCTCGGCTGGGGCGCGATGACGATGGCGTTCAACAAGCCCGCACCAAACGCTTTCCCGGACGTCAAGGCCGGGCAAACCGTGCACTTTGTCTTCAAGCAAACGGACGCCGGCTATCAGCTGACGAAGATTGAACCTGCCGGAGACGCAAAATGATTGCGCGCCTCATTCGCTGGTCGATTCACAATCGCTTCCTCGTGCTGCTCGCGACCGTGCTCGTCACGGCATGGGGCGTCTACTCGCTCAAGGAAACGCCGCTCGATGCGCTGCCGGACCTGTCGGATACGCAGGTCATCATCAAGGCGTCGTATCCGGGCAAGGCGCCCCAGGTCATCGAGGACCAGGTCACGTATCCGCTCGCGACGACGCTGCTCGGCGTGCCCGGCGCGAAGACCATTCGCGCATACTCGTCGTTCGGCGACGCGTTCGTGTACGTGCTGTTCGATGACAAGACGGACCAGTACTGGGCGCGCTCGCGCGTGCTGGAGTACCTGAATCTGGTGCAAAGCCGTCTGCCGCAGGGCGCGACCGTTTCGCTCGGTCCCGATGCGACCGGCGTCGGCTGGGTGTACGAGTACGCGCTCGTCGACCGAAGCGGGCAACACGACCTCGGGCAACTGCGCGCGCTCAACGACTGGTTCCTCAAATTCGAGCTGAAGTCGGTGCCGGATGTGTCCGAAGTCGCCAGCATCGGCGGGATGGTGCGTCAGTATCAGGTGGTGCTCGACCCGGACAAGCTGCGCGCCTACGGCATCACGCAGGCGATGGTGGCCGATTCGCTGGGCAAGGCCAACCAGGAGTCCGGCGGCTCGGTCGTCGAACTCGCCGAGTCGGAGTACATGGTGCGCTCGTCCGGCTACCTGCGCTCGCTCGATGACTTCCGCAATATCGTGCTGCGTACGAACGACGCCGGCACGCCGGTGCTGCTGGGCGACGTGGCGCGTATCCAAATCGGTCCGGAGATGCGTCGCGGCATCGCCGAACTCAACGGTGAAGGGGAAGTCGCGGGTGGCGTCATCGTCATGCGCTCGGGCAAGAACGCGTTGACGACCATCGATGCCGTCAAGGCCAAGCTCGCCGACCTGCGGCGCTCGCTGCCGCCCGGTGTCGAGGTCGTCACGACTTACGACCGCTCGCAGCTCATCGAACGCGCGGTGGACAATCTGAAGGACAAGCTCGTCGAGGAATTCATCATCGTCGGGCTCGTCTGCGCGACGTTCCTGTTTCATCTGCGAAGCGCGTTCGTTGCGATCCTGTCACTTCCGCTCGGCGTCCTGGCTGCGTTCATCGTCATGCGCTATCAGGGCGTGAATGCGAACCTGATGTCGCTCGGCGGCATCGCGATTGCCATCGGCGCAATGATTGACGCGGCCATCGTCATGATCGAGAACGCGCACAAGCACCTGGAGGCGTATGACCATGCGCATCCAGCCGCTCCGATGTCGGCCGCGCACCGTTGGGAACTGATAGCAACCTCGGCGGTGGAAGTCGGCCCTGCGCTGTTCTTCTCGCTGCTCATCATCACGCTGTCGTTCATTCCGGTGTTCTCGCTGGAAGGCCAGGAAGGCAAGCTGTTCTCGCCGCTCGCGTTCACGAAAACCTACACAATTGCCGCCGCCGCCGGACTGTCGGTGACACTCGTGCCAGTGCTGATGGGATATCTCGTCCGTGGGCGCATTCCGCACGAGAACGCGAATCCGATCAACCGTGTGCTGATTCGGCTGTACCGGCCACTGCTCGACGGAACCCTGCGGCGTCCGTGGCTCGCCATCGGCTTGGCGGGCGTCGCATTAGCGCTGACCATCATTCCGGTTTCCCGTCTCGGGGGCGAGTTCATGCCGCCGCTCGACGAGGGCGATTTGCTGTACATGCCTACCGCGCTGCCGGGTATTTCGGCGCAGAAGGCGTCCGAGTTGCTGCAGCAGACCGACCGCCTCATCAAGACGGTGCCCGAGGTGGCGACGGTATTCGGCAAGTCCGGGCGCGCTGATACGGCCACGGACCCGGCGCCGCTCGAGATGTTCGAAACGACGATTCACTTCAAGCCGCGCAGCCAGTGGCGGCCGGGCATGACGCCGGAAAAGCTGGTTGACGAGCTGGACCGAACCGTCAAGGTGCCGGGCCTGTCGAACGTGTGGGTGCCGCCAATCCGCAACCGGCTCGACATGCTGTCCACCGGGATCAAGACGCCGGTCGGCGTCAAGATCTCCGGGCCCGACCTGACGCAGATCGACCGCATCGCGACGCAGGTCGAAGCCGCGGTGAAGCACGTGCCCGGCGTGACGTCCGCGCTCGCAGAAAGGCTGAACGGCGGCCGCTACATCGACGTCGACATCGACCGCCTGGCCGCCGCGCGCTACGGGCTGTCGGTCGCGGACGTGCAGTCGGTCGTGTCGTCGGCGATCGGCGGCGAGAACGTCGGGGAGATGATCGCCGGCCGCGAGCGCTTCCCGATCAACATCCGCTATCCGCGTGAAATACGCGATTCGCTCGACCTGTTGCGGCAGTTGCCGGTCGTCACGGAGCGCGGCGCACAAATCCGGCTCGGCGACGTTGCACACATCACGATTGCCGACGGCCCGCCGATGATTCGCAGTGAGAACGCCCGACTTTCAGGGTATGTCTACATTGATATCCGCAATACGGACCTTCAATCGGCTGTCCAGGCGATGCAGAAGGCCGTTGTGCAACAGGTCAGGCTGCCACCGGGCTATTCGATCGCCTGGTCGGGACAGTTCGAGTACCTAAAGCGGGCAGCGGCGAAGCTACGCACCGTCATCCCGGTCACGCTCGTTGTCATCTTCGTGCTGTTGTTTCTGACGTTCAATTCCACGGCGGACGCACTGTTGCTGATGTCGACCGTGCCGTTCGCACTCGTCGGCGGTTTTTGGCTCATCTGGGTACTGGGCCACTCGGTCTCCGTCGCAACATCGGTCGGCTTCATCGCGCTCGCTGGCGTGGCGGCCGAATTCGGCGTCGTGATGCTGCTCTACCTGAAGGGCGCGTTGAACCGTCGGCTGGAAGCGGGCGAGCCACTCACTGAGGCGTTGCTCTTCGATGCGATTCGCGAAGGTGCCGTGCTGCGCGTGCGGCCCAAGGCGATGACGGTTGCCGTCGTTCTTGCGGGCCTTATCCCCATCATGGTCGGACACGGTGCCGGCTCCGAAGTCATGCAGCGTATTGCCGCCCCGATGGTGGGTGGCATGGTTACGGCGCCGCTGCTTTCCATGTTCGTCATCCCCTCAGCCTGGTTCCTGTTGCAGCGCCGCCGCGTGCGAAAACTGAATCAGACGCGGTCATTCCAATCAGTTCCATCCGGCATGCAAGTGCGGTCCACCCAATCGGGAGAAACTCAATGAAGAAGCTGTTTGTTACCGTCGTCGCTGCCGGTGCTATCGGCGCATTTGCCGCTCCGGCGTTCGCCGGCGATGACATGGCCGGCATGTCGACGAAAACCTCGGCATCGACGCCGTCGAATGCGGCACTTGCCGACGCGGAGGTGAAAAAGGTCGATGCCGCCAGCGGCATGGTGACGCTGAAGCACGGTGCACTCGAGAACGTCGGCATGCCGCCGATGACGATGGCGTTCAAGGCCAAGGATGCCGCGATGGTCAGCCAGGTTCACGAGGGCGACAAGGTCAAGGTCCGAGTCGAAAGCGTCAACGGAACGCTTACCATCGTGAAGCTGGTGAAGCAGTCCTGACGGTTTGCTGAATCGTGCGCAGGCTCGCCCTTCGGGGCGGCCTGCGCCGTCAGGGCGAAGGAGGACAACGATACTGACCACATGAATCCTGGCGATGGCACGCATGGGTCGAATTGCGGACCTGCTCCATCTTGCGTTGCACGCTGCAATTGGCCTCTTGGTCGCTCTGAATACCCTTACGACTCACTCGGCCAGTGAAGCGAACTTGTTACCAGCTGAACGCGCCTTTCCATTGGAAATCTCGCTCAGCGGACCGCAACAAGTGGACCGCGCGTTCAAAACACATCCCGGTTATTACCTCCATCGAAACCACCACGCCGGGATTTCGGAAGTGGGAAAAATGCAGGCGGCCGGCGACGCGAAATTCGCGCCCAAGGGATGAGCGGCGGCCGCTTCAGTCCAGGGACAGGAGGGTCCAATGGAATTGAAATGCGTTATCCCGGTGGTGCGTCCCGACATGTTGCAGGTACTTGAGCGACGCTTATGCGCGCTTCACATCCACGGCGTGACCGTGACAAGCGTCAGCGGATTTGGTGTGCACCCGAATCTCTTTGCGAACGTCTGGGCCACCGAACACATCAAAGCGGAGATCTTCACAACCTCCGACAAGGCCGACGGGCTCACGAAGGAAATCATGGATGTCTCAAAGGAGCAGTCGGTGGGGGCGGCATCGCGGAATACAGACGTCCGAGAATCGAAACCGGCGGCGCTTGCAGTCTGCACGGCCCGACGAGGCGGGCCGCAGGCTGGCGACGCGATGTTAGGCGGCAGGCGTCCAGGCGAAATCATTGAACTTCTGGTCAACTTCCGTATGGAACACGTGGTTCGAGTAGTTGCTGAGTGTTTTGACAGCGATCGCAAGAATGATCTCGAGGACGGTGCGTTCCGTATAGCCAGCCTCGATGAATGCGTGCAACTGCTCCGGAGATGGACGGCCGCGCGAAATCACCATCAGTCGAGTGAAGTCGGCCAGTGCTCCCAGTTTCGGATCATCGATCTGTCTGTCCGAACGGATCGCCTGCACGACCTCGGCGGGCGTCTTGGATACGGCTATCGCGATCATGCTGTGAGCCGCCATGCAGTAGGTGCATTCGTTGACACGGGAGATGGTGAGCAACACAGTTTCCTGCTCGGCGGGCGTCAGCGACGATTCCTTCCGAAACAGGTTGTAGCCGTGCAGGTAGGTGTCGAGCATGGCGGGATAATTCGCCATCCCGGAGTACATGTTGGGAATGAAACCCACTTGCTTGAGTGCGGTATCGAGTACTTCCTTGGAGCGCCCTTGTGCAGTATCAAGGCTGATCGGAGCAAGGGAAAGTCGTGCGGTCTGGCTCATGGCTGTGCCTCTGTGAAAGAAGATCGCAACACGTACGGATCTTCCGGTTGAAATCCATTTTGGACTAACTGACCAAAACGGGCAAAAAAATTAGATGCTCATGCTGGCGAGAATCGTATCGATGAAAGGTCGCATTTCCATTGCGGAAAAGCCGCTCTGGACCATGACTCGCAGGCCGGCAATACTCGTAATCAAAATTCGTGCCTGATTCTTGGCGTCGAGGTCCGTGCGGATTTCCCCGGCCTGCTGCCCCGCAACGATGAGCGCCTCGAATGCCTTTGCCATCGCCTCGAAGCCGGCCCGTGTCGTGCTGGCAATGTCCACATCGTGCCGACTGAGTTCGACGGCGGTATTCACCAGCAGGCAACCTCTCCCGTCGTCATTTCGCTTTGCAACGTCCCGAAGCAATGCGCGCAGCACGTCCATAACGTTCCGTCCGCGCACAGCGTGTTGAAGCGCTGCCGTTTTCAGCTTCGTGTAGCTGGCAACGGCCTCCTGAAGAAGCTCGGCTTTCGATCCGAACGTGTTGTAAAAGGACGACTTGCCAATTTTCATCCTTTCCGCAAGCTCATTCGCGGAGAGCGCCCCGTAACCACATTCCCAGAACGCGTCGACAGCTCGCGCCACGGCATCGCCACGGTCGAATTCCATCGGTCTTGCCATAAATTCCTCATGTTCCATTTTAGGCTGAGTGTACCAAAACTTCGTGCGCTCCGCATGGCCGGCGGGCGGCATAGTCAGGATGCGTTACTCGGTCGTCGCCTCATGCGGTGTCGGTGACGATGATTTTGTCGGCTACCGCAGCGAGATCAGGAGCGACGATGTCGGGTTGCACGCCGACCGGAAGCGGGGCATTTCCCGGTCGCGTGACGAGGGCCGCTGCATAACCCGCGGCGATCGCGCCGAGCGTGTCCCACGTATGCGCGGCGATCAGGCGAAGCCGGTCCGGCTCGACGGCAAGCTCGCTCGCGACGTGTGCATAGACTTCACGACTCGGCTTGAATCGTCTGACTTGATCCACCGAAAACATTCTCTCGAAATAGTGCGACAGGCCAGCGTTGTCGAGCGTGGACTGACCAGCCGGACTCGTTGAATTGGTCAACGTCACCATCCTGAAACCCGCGTCCGCCAATTGTGTCAGGGCCCCCGGTACTTCCCGATGGGGCGGTAGCCCTCCCATCGTGGTCACGAATTCGTCGACATCAGCAGGCGTGAGGGCGACGTTCCTGATGTCCGCAACCATTCGCAACACGGCCACCGCCAAGGCCCCGAACCCGGTGTACTCCCCACTGAGCGACACCGCCTGGGAATAGAGGATCAGCTCCGCAAACCATTGACGCATCACGCCCGCGTCGCCGAATACGCGGGCAAAGAACGGATGAAGCACCTCGATGTCCAGCAATGTTTCATTGACATCGAAGACGAGTATGCGGCGGCGTGAAGAGTGTTCAGACATGGAAGGCTCCCGCTTCGTTGGTGTCAGTTCGCGCGCGATGTCGCCCGGGCGGCGTCACGTGGCGATGGCAGACGGTTGGCACGATGCGTACCGCCGGCGGAACGAAACAGCATACCGGCTACCGGAAAAACCTGCTTGGCGAAGTCGCCAGGATTTGCTGTAAACGCTCGCGACTGGAGTCGTCTAACGAGTGACCTGACATGAAATCGCAGGGTCATCCTTTTTTACCAGTCGCCCTAATCGGGCCTACCAGGAGAATTGCAGCATGGACAACAAGCGACGTATCCTCATCGCCGCCGCGCTCGCGGGTGCCCTCGGCGCCGGTCTTTCCGCGACCGCGCAAGCCGACGAAGCCAAAATCAAGTGCTACGGTGTTGCGAAAGCCGGCCAGAACGACTGCGCGAGCAAGACGGGCGCCCACGCGTGCGCCGGCCAGTCGAAGAAGGATTTCGATCCGCTCGACTTCAAGATGATGCCGAAGACCTCGTGCGACAAGCTGGGCGGCAAGGAGGCCTGACGCAATCATGGCAACCGGACGATCAGTGCCCGAGTCGACGCGTATCCGCGCGGCCTGTGCGGCACGCCCGAGTCGCGATCTCGGTGTGGGCATTGGTCTCCGCCATGCACACTACCGCGATTTTCTCGACGAAAAGCAACCGGTGGACTGGCTGGAAGTCCATACAGAAAACTATCTGGGCAACGGTGGTTTCGATCTCCATGTGCTCGAGCAGGTTCGGCGGGATTATCCGCTGAGTTTTCATGGGGTCGGGCTTGGCCTTGGTTCCGCGATATCGCTCGACACCGGCCATCTCGAACGGATTACTGCGCTAGTGGACCGGTTCCAACCGGCGCTCGTTTCGGAACACCTGTGCTGGTCGGCCGTGCCGACGCGACATGTAAACGATTTGCTTCCGTTGCCTTTTACCAATGAGGCGCTCGACGTAGTGACACGACATGTCGATCAGATGCAGACTGTGCTGAAGCGGACCATCCTCCTTGAAAACATCTCGAGTCATCTGCGTTTCCGGCAGAACGAAATGAACGAGATGGAATTTCTCACGGCGGTCGTCAGGCGGACCGGTTGTGGGATTCTGCTTGACGTCAACAATCTCTACGTGAACCAGTGCAATCACGGGGAAGATGCCTTGGCCGCAATCGACCGCGTCCCGGCGGACACGGTGCAGGAAATCCATCTGGCCGGACATCTCGTCACCGCAGATTCCGTGGTCGACCACCACGGGAGCCAGGTATCGCCCGACGTCTGGGCGCTTTACCGGCATGCCATCGATCGCTTCGGAGTGGTTTCGACGCTCATCGAATGGGATACCAATGTTCCGACGATCGAGGTGTTGCTGGAGGAAGCCGCGATGGCGCGCCAGTTGGTCGAGGCACAGTCGTTGAGGAGGCACGATGGACAAGTCGCTTAAAGAAGTGCAGCGCGAGTTCGTCGAAGCATTGTTGCATCCGGCTGCCGGGCAACGCGTGCTTGACACGTTGGTCGGCGAGGACACGCATAACCAGAACCGCCTTGCGCTCTATCGCGGGAATCTGACCGGAACGTGGCACAGCGTTCTGGCGTCGGCCTATCCGGTGGTGCACGCGCTCGTCGGTGAGGACTTTTTCGTCGCGTTGTCCCGCGAATATGGGTTGGCCGATCCGTCCAGTTCGGGCGATCTCAACCAGTTCGGACATCGAATGGCAGACCTGCTGACATCGTGGCCACCAAGCGCGCCGTATCGTTATCTGGCAGACATCGCGCGACTCGAATGGGCTGTCCATCAGGCTTATTTTGCTGCGGATGTATTTCCGTGGTCAGTCGAGCGGTGGGCACGGCACGCGCCCCACGTGCTCGAGGCGGCTGCCATCTCGCTGAATCCTGCCGTTGCGCTGCTGCGTACGTCGACCTCCGCAGCCGACATGTGGATTGCGTATCAGGAATCCGGAAGCGAGTCAGTTGTACATGACATTGAGGCGCCACAATGGATCGTGGTTTCGCGCCCGTACTGGATTCCGAAGGTCCACGCTGTGACGCCGGCGGCATTCGAGATGCTGGAGGCGCTGCGTCTTGGCGAATCGCTCGGGGCAGCACTTGATATCGCACTGACAGTTGACGGCAATTTCGATTTCGGAGCGACGTGGCGGAGCTGGATCGAGCAGAAGATCGTCGTTGCCGCAGTATTCAAATGACCAACGATAAAGATGGGAGATGTGTGATGAATGCAGTGGTTAAGGCCAGCCTGACAGCCGAACGCTTCGACGCGGAACTGCGACGTTACGGCGGGGCACTCGTGAACCTCGGATTGCGATGGTTCGTGGGCTGGCAATTCTTCAAATCGGGACTCGTCAAGATCAGCGATTGGGGCAGCACGTTGTCGATGTTCCATGACGTCTACCACACGCCACTTTTACCGCCTGATATTGCGGCCGTGATGGGGGCCTTCGGCGAGCTCACGTTCCCGGTTCTGCTGTTTGTCGGATTCCTGTCGCGTCCGGCTGCCTTTGGATTGTTCTTCGTCAATGCAGTCGCCGTCATATCCTATCCCGATCTGTTCCATTTTGACTGTCCTGCAGCCATCCAAAGTCACCTGTATTGGGGCATTTCATTGTTGGTGCTGCTTGTATGGGGGCCGGGCATGCTGTCTCTGGATCACTGGCTGACGCGCAAACGAACGGGCCTCTGAGATGGACGCAGCACCTCCTCGGTCTGTCGGCGAAGACGCGCGTTCCGGCGCCGTGCGGTTTGGGCCCGGTCGCATCGCGTTGATCGTGCTCGTCGGAGCGTTGATCGTCGCATTTTTCGGCTTCGGCGGGCTGCATTACCTGTCGCTCGATTATGCGAAGACTCAGCAAGCCGCATTTGTACACGTTCGCGACATGCATCCTGTCGCGACCTCGCTGGTTTTCCTCGCCGGCTACGTGATCGTCACCGCATTGTCGATCCCGGGAGCGACGGTGCTGACGCTGGCTGCCGGCGCGCTGTTTGGTGTCGTCTGGGGCGTCACGCTCGTTTCCTTTGCGTCAACGATGGGGGCCACGCTCGCTTTCGCCGCGTCACGGTACGTGCTGCGTGACGCCGTCGTGACGCGTTTCGCCAACCGGTTGGGGCCAATCGACGATGGCGTTCGGCGAGAGGGCTGGATGTATGTGCTGTCGCTGCGTCTTGTTCCGGCGGTGCCTTTCTGGCTCGTCAATTTGATAATGGGCGTCACCGCGATTCGACTGCGGACGTTCTACCTGGCGAGCCAGGTCGGCATGCTTCCGGCGACGATCGTCTACGTCAGCGTCGGCACTCGATTGTCGGAACTGACGTCGTTGCGCGGAATTCTGTCACCGGGGCTGCTAGCCGGTCTGGTTGCGCTCGCAGCATTACCGTACGGAACTAAGAGCCTCATGCGTGAGGTCCGCGCCCGGCGTCTGATGGCGCGTTGGCCGACCCCGAAACGGTTCGACTATAACGTCGTGGTCATCGGAGCGGGATCGGCCGGCCTGGTTACTTCGTATGTCGCATCGGTCGTCAAGGCCAAAGTGGCGCTCGTTGAGCGACATGCGATGGGCGGCGATTGCCTGAACACTGGCTGCGTTCCTTCGAAGGCCTTCTTGCGGTCTGCCGGCGTGGCGGCTGAATTACGCAGAGCAGCTGAATTCGGTGTCTGCGGCGTTGACGAGGTCCGCGTGGATTTCGGTTCGGTCATGAAGCGCGTCGCTCGAGTACAGGCGGACGTGGCGCCGCATGATTCGGTCGAACGTTACACGTCACTGGGTGTTGATTGCGTGTCGGGGCAAGCAATGATTACGTCGCCTCACGCCGTCGAAGTGACCGGTGGCGACGGATCGGTACGCACTCTGACGACGCGCAGCATTGTGATTGCCGCAGGGTCTCGGCCTGCTGTACCAGATATTCCGGGACTCGAGGAGGTCGGATACCTGACTTCCGATACCGTCTGGTCTCTCGACACGCTGCCGGCGCGCCTTGTGATCCTCGGCGGTGGCCCAATCGGTTGCGAGCTCACCCAAGGCTTCGCACGGCTCGGTGCGCACGTGATTCAGATAGAAAAAAGTCCGCGGTTGCTTCCACGGGAAGATTCCGATGCGTCGAACCTCGTCCTGGAACGTTTCCGTGCTGAGGGCGTTGATGTGGTCCTCGGGGCCGACGTCGTGCGTTGCGAGCGACGCGGCCAGGGGAAAGTTGTTGTGGTTCGCACGGCAGAAGGCGAGCGCGCTTTCACGTGCGATACGATTCTCTGCGCCGTCGGGCGCCTGGCCAACACAAAAGGGTATGGTCTGGAGCGGCTGGGAATCGCCGTAACGCCCGCTGGGACGATCGAGGTCGACGACCGGTTGCAAACGCTTTTTCCGAACATCTACGCGTGCGGCGACGTGGTGGGGCCGTACCAGTTTACGCATATGGCCGCCCATCAGGCGTGGTACGCGTCGGTCAATGCGATGTTCGGGCGTTGGCATCGATTCAAAGTGGACTATCGTGTGACGCCCTGGGTGACATTTACCTCTCCCGAAGTCGCGCGCGTTGGACTCAACGAGTCGGATGCGGCGCGCCAAGGAATACCGTGCGAAGTGACGACGTTCCACCTGGATGACCTCGATCGGGCGATCGCGGATGACGGCACGGACGGCTTCGTCAAGGTGCTGACGCCACCGGGCAAGGATCGGATTCTAGGGGTAACCATTGTCGGCGAGCATGCATCTGCACTGCTAGCCGAGTTCGTTCTGGCGATGCGTCATGGCATCGGTCTGAACGGCATCCTGCGGACGATACACGTATATCCGACGCATTCGGAGGCCGCGAAGTACGCAGCCGGCCGTTGGAAGATGAAACATGCGCCGCAGTCTGTTTTGCGCCTACTGGGGCGCTATCAGACGTGGATGAGGCGAGGTTGAACACTGATCGCCGGCGCAGCTAAGGACGAGCAAATCATGTCAGGCGAGATGTTGACCTGTCGTGAGATCCATCGACTGATCGTCGAACGCCTGGATCGTACGCTGTCGACCGAAGAGGAAAGTTATGTCGCCCAGCATATTGCGACGTGCGCGGGTTGCCTTGTTTTTTGTGAGCAGATGGCGGCGATCCGTAAGGCGTGCGAGGCACTCAAGGAAGGAAGGGTGCATTGGGATGACACAAAGTAGTTCCGTCACGCAAATCCCCCAAGAATTGATATCGAACTCGAGCTAGCGGTCATGACCAAGTTGAAATCGTTATTCATCGACGCGTTCCTGGTGATGCTGGCGGCCTCGCTGCTACATGGGAGTATTGCGCTCTATCTGCACGGGATTGCGATAGAGTGGCTCGGCGTTGTAATCGCGTCGATGTCCAACCTGCTGTTCTTTTTCGGGCTGTTTGCTCGTGGTACGGCTCGAACGTCAAGGCATTTGTGGCCGTTGCTCGTTTCCACCACGTTCGGCGCTTCGATTGCGGTATGGGGTGCGTTAGCTCAGGTCAGCAATTGGCTTCCGTTGTTTTACGCGGGTTTCGTTCTTGCCGGATGCATGCTGTATGTCTTCTGGTATTCACGGCTTGGCCGCACGGACAATAGGCTTTTGGAAGTGGGGCGACCATTGCCGCCGTTTGTGGTCGAGGATGTCGATGGTGCGCCCGTGATGCTCGGACCTTCGTTCAGCAAGCCAGCAGTGCTGTTGTTTTTTCGCGGCAACTGGTGCCCACTTTGCATGGCCCAGATCCGCGAGATAGCGGCCCAATATCGCGAGCTTGACCGACGAGGCGTACGAGTCATCCTCATCAGCCCGCAGCCGCATGGCCACACTCGCGAACTGGCGCAGAAGTTCGCGGTCCCGTTCCACTTTTATGTGGATCGGGACAATCGCGCCGCTCAGGCGCTGGGAATTCTGGCGAAGGACGGCCTGCCTGCTGGTTTGCAGGCGCTCGGTTACGATTCGGACACGGTGTTTCCGACAGTGATCATGACTGACGCCACTGGCACGATCGTATTCGTTGATCTCACGGACAACTATCGGATCCGTCCGGAGCCGCAGACGTTCCTGCGCATCGCGGACGGGTGGCCTACCTGACCTGGCCGGGCTTCCCGGATTCACGTTGAAGCGCCAGGCGCCGCACGTCGCGCTAATACCGTCGGAAGCGGCACACGAATCGGCGATCGATGTGCCGTTTCCACCACCATACCCATTCACCTTCCCACGACCAGGGCCCCCAGGTTGCGACCGCATGGCGTGAACCAGTTGCGATCAAGTAAAGGGCGCGTCGTTGGGGGTGAAAATCCTGCACAGATCCGCCCATCAACACTGCCCGCAAATTGTGGGCGAGTATCGCCCCCTGGCGAACCGCATAGACGCCCGAGCGCACGACGCCATCATCGGGGAAACGTGCGCAGTCGCCCGCTGCGAACACGGCCGTACTGCCAGTCGAACGGAGTGATGCGTCGACTGTCAGATAACCCGCCTCATCGAGTGGCAGGCCGCTACCACGTAATAAACTGGGCGCCTGGGGGCCGGTCGCCAACACCACGAGCGCCGCCGCGAGATGTTGACCGCTCGACGTCTCAACCCGCATGCCGTCGACCCCGCATGCATCTTCATCAACAATCATCACGCCCCGCGCTTTCAAGGCGTTTTTCAGCCGCGTTTTGAGCGTCGAATTCTGAGTCGGTACGATACCGTCTCGACCAGCGAGCAGCGTGACATCGGCTCTGTAGCCCGAGGCAACGCGCAGCGCACACGCGATCTCGATGCCAGCCATGCCACCTCCGACGATGGCAATTGGCTCATTTTTTCCGTTGACCGTGTACTGCCGATATCGCTCGGCGAAGCGCTGTAGGGGGCGCACCGGTGCCACGCGGTCGGACGCATATTGAAGCCGGTCGATCGAGACGTCCGAGCCGATGTCAATGGAGAGCAGGTCGTAGTCGATTGTCCAGTTGTCCGCGAGCCGTATACATCGACTCGCGGTTTCAATCTCGCACGCACGTATGCACAGGAATTCCGCGTGCGCGGCAGCAGCGAGTCGATCGAGTGCGATGGCACACGCCGCGAGAGGGTAATGGCCGGCTATCCAGCCCGCCAGCATGCCGGAGTAGATCTGCAGGCGGTAAGGTGACACAAGGGTCACTCGGACATCGGGCAGTGGTGAGTCGGCTAACGATTCCAGGACATGGAGATTCGCGTGTCCGCCTCCCAGAAGCACAAGGTGCCGCGTCATAGTATCGGCACATTGGGCCGGGGCATGGTCGTCAGACGGACAAGATCCTCGGGGCGATCAATGTCCCAAAGCGGCGGCAGCTCGTGCCACGACGCACCGATTTGCCGTAGTCGCTCGCGCGTGCATGTCATGACCTGATCGGTGCTCCACGGCATGTCGTCGAACAGTGCATCGAGCACGATCTCGCGTCTTGCGAGCGCGCCCCTTGCCGCGCCGATCAGCACATATCCACCATCCTCTGCAGGTATCGCAGCAACCTCGCAACCGTTAACCAGTGCTGTGAAGATTTGGTCAAAATGCTCAGCCTTGAGCACTGGGCAATCTGTGCCGACAATCAACACCGCGTCGGCATGCGGTAGCAGCCGCTGCATTGCGCACTTCATGCGGGCGCCGAGATCAGCACCTTGTTGCGAGCGCAAGCCAATGCCGAAATCGTCGCTTGCGTCGAGCAGGGCTGGATGGGCGAGCTCGCCGGCAATCCACAATGAACGCGGGCAGCCGGCACGGCATACGACGCCAAGCGTATATCGCAGCAAGCGATGATGAAGCGTGGCGGCGCCGTCGGCACCGAGTGCCGGGATCAGGCGGGTTTTGACCGCACCTGGGATCGGAGTTTTGGAGAAGACGGCGATGTGACACGAAGTTGACATGAGAAATCTCACTGCTCTTGAAAATCGCGGCAGCGCTTCGAGGGCGACTGGCCGGGGTCGTAGCGGTACCATCTCGCAAGCGTTTCGGCAGGCACACCGAGTGCGTACGCGAGACGCAGCCACCACATCAACAAAATGGTCCGGATCACGCCGTTCGCCTCCCAGCGTCGACCCGATGTCGTCACGCGGGCACGGAGGCAAATGGGTCGCGAGCGGCGACGCAGCCGCTTGCTGAACGAGATGTCTTCCATGATCGGGAGCGTCGGGAACCCGCCTTCCTGGGCGAAGGATTCGCGCGTACAGAAGATGGCCTGGTCTCCCGTCGCGATGCCGGTCAGGCGTGAGCGAATCGACATCATGTGCGCAACCAGACCGAGCAGCGGTCCGGTTCCGTCGATCCGCACGTCGAAGCGGCCCCAGGTACGGGATGGAGCATCCAGCAGCGCATCGCGAATCACGGTGTCGGCGAACGCGGGTAATGTGGTGTCTGCATGCAGGAACAGCAGGATGTCTCCGCCCGCGCGGCGCGCTCCGGCATTCATCTGTGCAGCACGCCCCCGCGGAGCGTGAACGACGGCGTCGCAAAATGGGGCTGCCAACGCTACCGTGTCGTCATCACTTCCGCCGTCGACTACGATGATCTGCGTGCCGCGATAGCGGAGCAGGGCCAGTCGGCGCAGGCCGACGCCGATCGTCGCCGCTTCGTTCAGCACCGGGATAATGATCGACAGCGTGACGTTCCGCGAGCTGTCCGGATGGCTGTGTGCCATCGTCGCTATTTGCTCGCGTTTCGTATCCGCCGATTTCATCGCGTGCCTCAATCGCCAATGTATTTGCCGATGATTGCGGCCAGGCGCTCACGAGCCGCCGTGCCGATTGCCGCGGGCGGCGTCACCAGGGCCGTGCGCAGCGCGTCGTGGGCAGCTGATGACGGAGGCTCGTCCGCGATCAACGTAATCGCATGGGCAAGGATTCGCTTCGCGTTGCTCGCGTTGTGCTGCAGGTTCGCAATGGCCATTTCCACGGTGACACTCTCATGCGACGGATGCCAGCAATCGTAATCGGTGACCAGCGCGAGCGTCGCGTAAGCGATCTCCGCCTCGCGCGCGAGTTTCGCTTCCGGCACGTTCGTCATCCCGACGACCGAAGCGCTCCATTGCCGATACAGCATCGATTCCGCCAGGGTGGAAAAAGCCGGACCTTCAATGCAGACATAAGTGCCGCCGACGTGGACGGACACGTCCGGTGCCGCGCGCCTGATCGCCTCTGCAAGCACGCCGCTCAGCGCGGGACATACGGGTGTGGCGAAGGCGACGTGTGCAATGACGCCATCCCCGAAGAATGTGGAATCGCGACGGCATGTGCGATCAATGAACTGGTCGGGAAGGACGATGTCGCGAGGACGCATCGCCTCCTGTAAAGATCCGACCGCCGAGACGGAGAGCAGATAGCGCACGCCGAGCTGCTTGAGCGCATAAATGTTGGCCCGATAAGGGACTTCGGACGGCAACAGGGTATGGTGGCGGCCATGCCGTGTGACGAATGCGACGCGTACGCTGCCGAGCCAGCCTGTCACAATGCGGTCGGATGGCGAGCCGAATGGCGTTGTCACGTCGATTTCTTCGACGTCTGTCAGTCCGTCCATCTGATAGAGCCCGCTGCCGCCGATAATGCCGACGGTGATGTTATTGGCGTTCATGTCGATTCTCTCCTGTTACGTGCGGCTCTGTGGCGCGCTTCCGTCATTCAACGCGATATGTCGCGCAACGCGGCGTCGACGTCGTCGGAAAACGAGAGCGTCTTCGACGACAGCACTTCGAGCGAGCGGTCGTCGATAATCCGATAGTCGGCGGCGTGCGTATCGATCGCATGCCGGATTGCTGCGTCCCGGTCCCGAATCAATTCTTGTATCGATTCCTCGTACAGCGAGAAGACGGACGTCAACCACGCAGAGAGGAGTGGCGGGCCTGCGCCGTCAACGCGGAACGCTGCCGAAAGCGCGGCGACGCTGGCGCTGCTGCACCATCGGTCGCCCGTGACCCATTGGTTCACGGTGAAGATCTCAGTCGGCAAGCCCAACGCATTGACGGAAATCGCGACCAGATGCACGGAGTCGGGATCTTGCGTGTTCGCGTTGACCGTTGCATTGCCCGGAATGGGCAAGTCCTCTATGTTGCGAGCGCGCCGATCCAGGCGCGCGAAGGTATGAAAATGCCCGTTCTCGATCACGCCGGGCCGATCTTCTGGGCTGTGTGCGTGATAGAAATACTGGAAACCGCTTGCAGAAATCACGTCAGCAGACGGGTACTTGCGCCAGCATTCGAATGCCTGCTCGCCGGTCACGTGCTGCAGCAGGTTCTCGTTGCGTTTCGCAAGCGTGTCATAACAGCGAATGAGCGCCGTAGCCGCCTGTTGACGATTGTGTGCCGAGCATGTCCGCTTGAAGTTCACGGAAATCGCCTCGATTGCGGGAGTGATATGTCTGGGATGACGGTGTCATCGGATAACGGGGCGGCCGGATGTGACGCCGCCCCGATTCATGTCGCTAACCCTTATTGGGCGCCACACTTGGCCGCGCATTTCGCGCCGCACTTTGCCCCGCACTTGGGTGCGCATTTGGCGCCGCACTTGGACGCGGACGCGGCAACATGCTTGACGTGTCGTTTCGCGCCGTGTTTGGCATGTTGCTTTGCCCCGCACTTTGCCCCACATTTTGCGCCGCACTGGGCAGCGCATTTCGGTGCACACTTTGATCCGCATTGCGCCATCGTCGCGTTGGCTTCGGTGGTTGCCGCCGCTGCCGGAAATGCAACGGTGGCTGCCGTCAGCGCAGCGATCGAAAGGGCGACCATCGACGACTTCTTCATCTTGCTCTCCTGTGACTTGTCGAGTTGCTTGGGAACTGTTCCCAGCCATTAGTCGGTGGAGAGCGCCACCTTTTACATTTATTTTGCGACTGGGTCGACACTTGGCACGGCTAGTGCGTTCACCATTGCCTCCAGTGCCTTTCCCTTGCCTTCGACGCCACGGAAATACCACGGCACCATCGCAACGGCGCCGATGAGCCAGAACGAAGCGAGCACGAGCAGCGCAGGAATCATGCCCGACGTATCGGCGATATAGGTGAGCAGCAATGGCGCGGTGAACGCGCCGATGCGTCCGACCGCTACCGATATGCCAATACCCGTCGAGCGAAGCTGCGTCGGGAAGATTTCGGAAAAGGTTGGGTAGGCGGAGACCCAGCTTCCGGTCGCGAATAGGTTGGCGAGCGTGAATGCCGCCAGAACCCAGCGCCAATCGTGCGTGGTCATTGCCGCAGCCATCAGTAGCACGCCGACAGCAGCAAGCGCATATGAAACGGGCACGGTGATTTTGCGTCCGGCGCTGTCAAGCAGGGTGGCAACGATGAGGCCACCGGCAAGTGCGCCGACATTGCCGATCAGATAGAACCAGGGGACAAACGCGGAATCCACATGGACTGCAGGCAGGATAAACAGGGCGAGGAAAGCGAACAGGCCGTAATAGCCGGCTGCCTCGGAAAAATCGAGTGCGCAGCCGAGCGCAAGACGTCCCGGATGCATCCGTATCAACTCGCGCGACTGGGACCAGAAGTTCCGCCTTATAGTAGGCTCGGGCGTAAAGTCTTGCTTGCCGGTCAGGCGCGTGTCGGAAAACCGACCACGCTCGATATCGTCGATGATGGCGGACGCAGCACGTGTGTCACCGTGGGCGAGTAGCCATCGCGGTGACTCAGGAATGTAGCGACGTGCGAAGGCGGCCGCGACCGCAACGACGGCGCCAAAGCCGAATGCCGCACGCCAACCGATGTCGGTCGGAAGCTGATTGATGAGCAGTAGCGTCACGAGCGCCGCAAGAATCGCACCGATGGACCAAAAGTTCATCACGGTTGCGTTTGTCTTGCCCCGGTGTCTCGCCGGAATGAACTCGCTGATGGCAGCGTTGATGGCTGCGTATTCTGCGCCGACACCAATTGCAGTGACGAAGCGAAGCACCATCATCGACGCGTAATCCCATGCGAAGGCGGTGAGAAACGTGAACGTGCCGTACAGCAGAAGTGTCAGCAGGAAGAGTCGTTTGCGGCCGTATCGGTCGGCCAAGTAACCAAAGCCGTATGCGCCGACCATGATCCCGACGAACCAGATGCTAAGAATCCAGGACGCCTGGGTATTGCTCAAATGCCACAGTGTCTTGAATACAGAGATGACGTTGTTGACGATCGTCACTTCGAACGCGTCGAGCAACCAACCGACGCCAAGCGCGATAGTGATGGCAGTGTGGACGCGGTTCCATGAAACATCGTCCAGGCGGCGAAGAGAAAGAATTCGCGAGTTCATGCTGGTACTCCCGGAAGCGGCGCACGACGCTTGCCGCGTTCACTCAGATTGGTGACTGATACCTTCAACGCGCGTCTTTCGGCGCTGCGTCCGGCGATTGGTCAGGCGTCGCCGCTGAGCGGCAGGCACGCCGCAAAAACTGAACGTTGCTGCGATAGTTGCGGCACGCGCTGCACATCAGGATATGCAATCGCATGTCGAGTGATTCCCGAAGATTGAGGCCCTCGTCGGCCTCCTTTGACAGCAGTTCGGTTGTTTCCTTGCATGTCAGCATTTTCGATTGCCTCGCTCGTTGAACCATTTGGTCTGAAGGCATACCCGCAGTGCCATTCGCGCCCGGTGGAGAATCACACCGCAATTGGATTTGGTGATCGCCAGTTCCGCGGCCACGTCTTCAGGTTCCAGTTCCAGAAATTCCCGCATCATAAACACTCGGGCGGTCGAGGGCGGCAGCCGGTCGAGGCAGGTCTGGAAGACCGTCCAGAACTGCTGCTGTTCGAGTGTCGCCTCGGGATCGCCCCAGAAGGCGGGCCGTTCGTCGACTTGCCAACGATCCCGTTCATCGAACAGCGCATCGAAACTGTCGGCGGGAAGTTCATCGACCTCTTGCGATGAGGTGAAGCGCTTCCGTGAGCGCATGATGTCGATGATCTTGTTCTTGAGGATCGCGAACACCCAAGTGCTCAGTTGCGCGTTCCCGCGAAAGTCCGCCATTTTGCTCATCGCGGCGAGCATGGCATCCTGAACGGCGTCTTCCGCAGCGGCGTCGTCGCGCAATTGGAGTCTCGCGAAGCGCAGCATGTTGCTGCGCAGTTGCGCCAATTCAGCTCGCGAAATGTTTGCGTTGACGTCGCTCATCACCACTTCGTCCCGACCAAAAGGAAGGAGGTACATCGTGCATCCTCGCCATTCGTCCACCGCTGCATGTCGGCTTCCTTGTTTTAGAGTGAAGTTGTCAACTGGACCAGCCAGTCGGGACTGTGTGACAGAAGCATTGCCTGTAGGGCTTTGTCGGTACCAGACAGGATAAGCGCGCCCACGGCAACGAAAAGTCCGCCGAGCGCGCCCCGTCCGATCCGGCCGAAGCGGCCCAGCCCTCCGCGCAGCTTCCCGATCGTCGCGCGCGACATCGCACCCAGCGCGAGCAGGGGGACCGCGGCGCCCATCCCGAATACTGCCATCAGCGCAGCAATGTGCATCAGATCTTGTCCTTGAGACGCGAGCGTGGATGCGGCTCCCAGGGTCGGTCCGACACACGGACTCCAGACGATACCGAGCAGCATTCCGATCGCGAACTGCCCCACAAGACCATCACCACGAATGCCCGCGAGCAGGCGCTGGGCCATATTACCGACCGGTGAGAGCGCGCGAGCAAACAGGTGCTGCATTGTCCCGAAGGCCATCAAGAGCCCGAACACCACCATCAGTACTGCGGCGAACACCCGGAAGGTGTCGCCCGTCAATCCAATAGTCGAACCGACAGTGGCAACGAACAGGCCAACCGCGGTGAACGACACGCCCAGGCCGGTGGCAAGCGCCAAGTTGCCGAAGCGATGGGCAGATAGCGCAGACGCAGCGAGGACGGGGAGCAGCGGCAGTGCGCACGGGGACAGCGTGGAGAGCGCGCCGGCCGCGAACCCGACGCCGTAGGTGGCTGGCCCAAAGACAATCACAATGCCTTCCCCCACGTCGCCCGAATGGCCTGCTCATCCGTTTCGCCGGTCGATCGCGCAACTTCGCGACCGCCGCGGAAAACGACAAACGTCGACTGCTGGGCGACGCGCAGCGCTTTCTCGAGCGCCGTTTCCTTGTCGAAGTCGGCGACGAACACCGTGACATCCTTCATTTCGCTTGATGTGGCCAGTCGGTCGACAGCAGGTTGCTGAGCGCGGCACGTCGGACACCAGCTGGCGTGGAACCAAATCACGACCGGCTTGCCGTGAGCCAGCGCCCCATCGAACTGGGCCTTGTTATAGGGCTGCGTTCCGGCGAACGCGGAGGCCGAGGCGCCGAGGAAGGTCAGCAAAAAAAATCCTTTCAGCAGCATTTTGAGCACGGTATTTTCCCTCGCTTGTGGTTTGAGATGCTTCATCCCTTGGTTAGACGGGATCGGATCGCGATGTTTACGGCTTTTAGCGATGTCGTCCTGGCGCCATGGCAGGCTGCGGAAACATGCGGACGAACCGGTCGTCGAATGGCGGCACTTCAACCCGCGTTCGCCACGTCGGGTCGGCCCAACAGGAGTGGGCGCGCGAACAGAAAGGTTCCAGTCAGCACGAGCGTACCGGCTGCGACGCCAATCACGAATCCCCAACCGGGATCAGGGATGACTTGCGGCAGCAGTCCGATAGCCAGCGCGGGGGGCAGATGCAGGCTGAACGCTCGGAGCGCGGCGATTCCAGCCAACAGCGCAACGGTGACCGATAAGGGCCCGATGCCGAGCACCAGGACGGCAATGACGCCGACGGCAGCGGTGATCGTGCAGGTCAGAGGCAAGGAAATCGGGCGTTTGGCCCATGGACAGACATCCGCATGCGCGAACATCTCAAACGCGATCACGACGAGTGGTGGAAACAGGATGAGCCGATTCCCGGTAACAGTGGCGATACCGTAAGCCAGCAGAAGAAAACCGACAAAAACCGGGAGCCACGCGTAGCGCCGGGGCGAGCTTTCCAGTTCGTCATCGACCGAATCACCGGGGTGGCGGGGTGTCGAGCGAAGCCTTGTGGAGAACACGCGCCGATAGATGAGGGACTGCAACCCAAGTAAGCCGGTTACGGCGGCGATCGACACGGGATACCACCAACTTGTGACGCCTAGCGCGAGCGGCAAGAATCCGGCGGAAATCGCCGGCGCGATTGGAGAGCGCAGGATGCGAATCAGGAGCATTGCGCTTGCGATGGACAGGGCCGCGGCGCCAAGTCCATAAGGCATGCTGCGCGCGATCGCCGTGCCGAAGACCGCTGCGGCAACTGGAGTGACAGCCAGCATGACTGGGGCGCGCGCCCAGACGCCGCCTGGACGGGTGAACACGTCGTAGGCCAGTGCGCCGAGCTCAGGAAAAAGCACGTAGATTGCGCCCGTAATGAGCGCCGCCTTGGCAACACCCGCGAGGAATACAAGCGAAAGAAATTCGCCCAGAAGGAGAAATCCGGAAGTCATTGCGCCGTTTCGGGAGGGTCGTACCGGTTGCTGCGGCCATTGCGATCTCGCGCACTGGCCGGTGGTGAAGGGACATGTAGGATGTGACGCGCGATCGCCGGTTTTTTTACTAACTTTTAGTTATAAGAAGAACCCCTCCCACCAAGATTGTGTAAACGGAACGTGGCTCGCACGTCGAATCAACAAGTTGCAAGCCTGCAAGGAATCCACCATGCACGATACGTTTCCGTTATTGCGCGAAAGCGATTTTCCGCGTATCCGGCGCCGCTCCCTCGATTGTCTACAGGTCAATCTGGGGTACCGGTGCAATCAGTCGTGTGTCCATTGCCACGTCGCCGCAGGCCCGACGCGCACCGAGGAGATGAGCCGCGCTGTCGTGAATGACATCCTTAGGGTCCTCGCGAAGCACCAAATTGGCACCCTCGACCTCACCGGTGGCGCTCCGGAGTTGAATCCCCATTTTCGATTCCTCGTGCATGAGGCGCGTGCGCTCGACGTGCACGTCATCGACCGCTGCAATCTCACCATCCTCGAGGAACCGGGGCAAGAGACGCTTGCCCGCTTCCTGGCGGACCACGCGGTCGAAATCGTGGCGTCGCTTCCTTGCTACTCGGCAGAAAACGTTGACCGGCAGCGCGGCGATGGTGTGTTCGAATCAAGCATTCGCGCACTGGTTCGCTTGAACGCGCTCGGGTATGGCGACGAAAGCAAAGAGCGCCATGCGCTCAGTCTCGTCTATAACCCGCAGGGCCCGGTTCTGCCGCCAGATCAACAGGCACTCGAGGCGGATTATCGCCGGATCCTTGGCGAGCAATTCGGCATTCGATTCACCCGTTTGTTGACTCTGGCGAACATGCCGATCCAGCGCTTCGGCAGCACGTTGATCTCGAAGGGCACATTTGCAGCATACATGAAACTGCTCAGAGACAACTACGTTGCGGCCAATCTCGACAGCGTCATGTGCCGCAGCTTGATCAGCGTCGACTGGCAGGGATATTTGTACGATTGCGACTTCAATCAAATGCTCGGGATACCGATTTCGAATAAGGAGGGCAGGCGTGCGTGCGTGGCCGACCTGCTGGAAGACGATTTTGTCGGCGCAATGGTTCGCGTTGCGGATCATTGCTTTGGTTGCACGGCGGGGCAGGGCAGCAGCTGCTCAGGCGCATTGCATCCGTCGTCGGTCGTCGCTTGACGTCGTAAGCAATGGATGATCTTGCCGATAGAGGGGCGCCTGGAAGGTTGTGTCCTTTCGATTATCACTACGGTGCCGCGACGTTCAACCGGAAGGCCGACCTGGAAGCGACCACGCTCTACGTCGTCGGCGGGCTGTACGGAAATCGTCCTGCGCTGGATGCGGTCGAACTTATGGCGAGCCTTGAGAGGGCTTCGCTGATCTTCAATGGCGACTTCCACTGGTTTGACCGGAATGGTGCCATCTTCTCCCAGGTCGATTGGCGTGTCCGTCGCCATCATGCGCTGCGCGGAAACGTCGAGACCGAGTTGGGCCGCGTGCACGATCTGGGAGCCGGATGCGGATGCGCATATCCGCCGGAGGTGACGCAACAAACGGTAAACCGGTCCAACGCCATTATGCGCGACCTCCGCCATACTGCTGAACGACGTGGCGGGCAAGCTGCCTTGGCCGATTTGCCGATGACGCTTGTCGTCAAGGTCGGCCGGTTGCGCGTTGGTGTCGTACACGGCGACTGCGAATCGCTGGCCGGCTGGCGTTTTTCGGCCGCAGTATTGGATCGGGCCGAGACGCCTATATGGCTTGAGCAGGTGCGCAGACAATCGCGAATCGATGTGTTCGCTTCATCCCACACCTGCCTTCCCGTGATGCGTTCATTCGCTCTGCAATCCGGGCCACTCGTCGTCGCGAACAATGGAGCGGCGGGTCTGCCAAATTTTGCGCGAACGACATACGGAATCGTGACACGGATCGGCACGAGGCCTTCACGCCGACGCCCCCTTCATCAGGTGAAACTGCACGGCGCCTACATCGAAGCCATCCGATTGGACTACGATTATTTGCATTGGCACAAGGAATTCCTGTCCCAATGGCCGAGCGGTTCCGAGGCGTGGCTTTCATACTGGGAGCGAATCGTTGACGGGCCGAATTACTCGCCGACACAGGCCTATCCAGAACTCGAGCGACATTCTGGATTCGTTGACGGGGCCAGCGAAATACCTCTTATATCGGATATCCGTATCACGCGTGTTCCGTAGGCGAGAAGCCCGCGACCTCTCGTTAAACTGTGTAAACGCGGTTATCCGAACCCGACTAAGTATCGGGAGAGTCACTTCGATTGACGAAGATTCCGTCGACTGAACTCGGATTCGCGTGGCGAAGCACCACGACCACCGCATTGACGCGCGATTCGTCAGGCAGAACTATGCGAAGAGGAGGGAACCATGGATTTCTTCTGTTCCGCGATCGGTCGACGCCTCGCGCGGTACTTGTCCGCTCCGGTCAAAACGAATGATATCGCGCCAGCGACGCGTCCGGACACTCTGCTCAAGCATCTTATGCCGGGTGACGTCGTCTTAGTTGAAGGCAATTCGCGCATCAGCGGTGCGATCCGTTATCTGACGCAATCAACCTGGTCGCATGCCGCGCTGTATGTGGGCCATCATGCTTCCGGAAAAGCCAACGCGTTTGTCGAGGCCGACATTCTTGAGGGGGTGCGAATCACAGGGATCGATCAGTTTTCCGGGTACAACACGCGCATTTGTCGGCCTGTTGGCTTGTCCGAACGGGATGCTGTTCGCGTGTGCGAATTCGCCATTGCCAGGATTGGTCAGCAGTACGACCTGCGCAACATTATCGATCTTGCGCGCTACCTACTCCCGACGCCCCCAGTTCCGCAGAGGTTTCGCCGACGCATGCTTGAGCTGGGGAGCGGAAGTCCGACACGGGCAATTTGCTCGACGCTGATCGCGCTCGCCTTTCAGTCTATCGGCTATCCGGTTTTGCCCAGCATGCGCAAGGAAAGCGTGGGCATTCCCGGCTGCGAGTCGTGCTTCAACGAGATCCTGCGCGTACGCCACCACAGCTTATTTGTACCACGCGACTTTGACCTTTCCCCCTACTTCTCGATCGTCAAACCTGCGATCGAGGAGCACTTCGATTACACAAGTCTTCTCTGGGAGGAAAATCCAGGAGAACTCATTCCAGTCGCCGAGGCAGGCAGCATCGTGTCGGCAGACCGATGCCGAGGCTAGCTTTAGCGTTGCAAATTGCTGTAACGACGACCAATGTCGTCCGTCTAATGTTGGGATGGCGATCAGAGACATCCTCCGACCATGCCTCCCCGCTTCGGCATGGGCGTTCACCCGCTTCGAGGACATTGCACCCGGGCGGGTTTTTTTTTGGTTCCTCTTCAAACTGGACCAAGATGGGTTGGAGTTGCATGGAAAGGCGTTTGCACAATAGGTCCGTCAACTTGTCAGGTGCGCTTCAAATTGCCTCTTTGCGAAGATCTTGCACGGAGCGTCAGCGACGAGCAGGTCGTGGCCACCCGGTCGATCGCTGGTAAGCTGCATGCAATGGGTTCCCGACTTTTGTATGTCGGCACGAACGCAAAGTCGTTGCGCCTATAGTCGTGGCCGGTCAATAAGGTGCGACGGCCCGCTTTGTTATAGGCCTCTCTCATCGGCTTCATTGGTGATGGATTCGAGACGCTCAAGATCCTTGGCGCGATCGACATCCCATAGGGCGGGCTGCTCATGGCATTCGGCCGAAATCCATCGCAATCGCTCGCGAGTGCAAGCCATAACTTGCGCGGTGCCCCATGGCATGTTGTCAAACAACGCGTCGAGCACGGCATTGAGCCGCGCACGTTCAGCGTTCGACACGCCGATAGCCACATAGCCACCGTCTTCGGCTGGTATTGCCGCGACTTCGGCCCCATCGCGCAGCGCTGCGAACATCTGCTCAAGGTGGTGTGCGTCGAGAATCGGACAATCCGCGCCGACAATTGCCACTGCATCGGTCTCGACAAGCATCGTGCGCATCGCATGTTTCATCCGCGCACTGAGATTGGCACCGCGCTGCTTACGCAGCGCGATGGCAAACTCCCGGCTAACGGCGCGCAGCATTGGATGAGAGGAATCGCCCGCGATCCACAATGAGCGCGGACAGCCGGTGTTGCATACAGTGTATAGCGTGCGTCGCAGCAGGCGTTGATATAGGGCTGCCGCGCCATCGGCACCTAGCATCGGAATCAGTTGGGTCTTGACCTCGCCGGGAATGGGCGGCCTGGAGAAGATAGCGACATGACTTGCGGTCAACATAAGGACGATATCGAGGTTCGACGTACGGGGAATCGACTGTCGCGGCTGTGTTCAAAGCTGTAATGACCGTCGACGGGATGGCACTTAGCGGGCCCCGCGAATGGTTCGCGGCTGTCGATAACTCAGCGCGTTCGGCGTTCATTGACAGCATCGCACGTCCGCGATCGACAGAACGTGCCGATGATCGCGGATGCGTTGCTGGAAGCGGACCAATATGCATACCTCAATGCAAACGCTTGCTCGCGCCCATCAGTTTTTCATGACGATATCGACGGGCAATCCACACCGACCGACGGACTTCACGATGAGGGGGGCACACTGTATTCGTGTCCGCAGGCGGTTATTTTTGCGTGCATTCAAACTTTCCCCTTGCTGTCTCATACCGGAGAAGCTTCATGTTTGAATCGGCGGGCGCGTCGTTGCAGCCGACCAGTATCGCGATTACCCGCTGCCGATTGTCTCGGATGGATATTCGACATTCGTTCACGGAGGAGGTCGGGCCGGCGTGCAACACAGCAGCATTGTGAAAGAACGCCACCACGGTTGGACGCGCGGGTTATTGAACTGCACACTTCGCACCACATTTTTCCGCGCATTTGGCACAGCATCGGGCCCCGCACTTGGCGCCCGCAGTGGTGCCGTACTTGACCAGTGCCAACTCAGTTTCCGTCATCGCGGTGGCCGCAGGAAATGCGATTGCGGCAGCGGTCAGCCTAGCAATCGAGAAGTCGATTGTCGTCGACTTCGTCATTGAATCCTCCTAAGAGTGGTTAGGTTCATCAAACGATCCCTCGACCATTAGTCGCCGACGGGCCGCACTTTTTACATCTTTCTGTGGCATCGCGTTGAGGGGCGGTTTTCGGTTTGCTTGCGCGGCGGGCGGCGTATTTTAGGCCGACTCCGATGGGAGACATCGCGAAGGTGATAGACGATCTGCTGAAGCCCAATATCAAGTGTGACCAACGTTCGGAGTAGCCCTTCGCGATGTACCGATTCCGCACACGCCGTACCAATCGTCTGACAGAAAAACATGCGATCTGATCGGCACAACGTTGCCACATTGGCGGGCAATGAAGAAAGGGCGAATTGTTGACAACCCTATGTGTCTTGCGACCCATCGAGAGCGAAATGAGTCAACGATGCTGTGCATCGATCAGGAACCCGCTGCGAATCTCACGATAGTCGACGGTCCTGCCTCCCACGCCAGCATCAACGTGATAGCGATCAATTCAAACGAAGATGGCACATCAAATTTTATTTGACTCGCCAGTTTCGTTTGAATCGGATTGGTCAATCGATTTTTAAAATCTTTATTTGCATATGTTGGCATCAATGTTACCTGTTTAGATGAATTCGTCGATTGACAGATAAATACGTCGCAGCGAAATTAACCCGCGAAATTGAATCGGACGGAGACAAAGGCACGTCATGCGCCATTTCGAATGGAATAACGACAGCCAACCCATAGGACCTTTTTCTATCGCCGATCGTGGGACGACGGCAGCTCGCCGGAACGCAGATAAGACAATTGAGGAGGAGAATCATGAAGGCGAATCTCATTTTGGCGCTCGCGCTGTCGGTGCCTCTTCTTTCTGCCTGTGGAGGCGGTGGTGGTGACGGATCAAATCCGTCGGCATTCACCGAATCGAGCCTTTGTCCGCCATCGTCGGACTACAACACCGTCTACACGGGGGGCACGGGAAGCGGCGAACTCGTCAAGCTGCAGCTCGACACCACCAAGATGACTTGGCAACTCACCTATGTCGAATCGCCGGTGCCGCGCACGACTAGCACCGTCACGCCGACTCGCGCCGGCACCATTGACAGCGGCACGCTCACGCAGGAAACAACGCTGCCGACGACGAAGCAGAACATTTGCACGTACCGCCTCAATGGCGCGAGTCTCGATCCGAGCCGTCCGGCGCGTATCTTCGTCGGCTTCGGCGTCGCAGGCGGCACGATTCCCGGCAAGGAGATCCAGTTCAACGGCGTGCTCGGCCAGGCAGCCGTGCCCGACACGAAATTCCCGTACTACCCGTTCATCGGCTTCTCGTCGATCGAAACCGACATCACAAAGGTCGCGGGCACGTACAGCCATGTCGGCTTCGGCGAAGTGCCGTCGCAGAACTTCGCGCCGGCGTCGATTGATGCGAAGGTGACGATCAACGCGGACGGCACGTGGACCAAGTGCGACTGGACCGGCCAGTTCGCCGGTGGCGCATGCGTGCAGCAAGGCACGAACTTCGTGCAGTCGGCCGACGGCAGCGGCGCGTTCCAGTCGAACAACTACGCGAGCCAGCTGAAGCCGACGCTGTCGGCGACGCCGCAGGGCAAGGGCTTCATGATCGTCGGCAAGCTGCGCGACCAGCTCGTGCCGATCCTCGTGCGCACGGGCGTCGCGAACCCGAATCCGACGCCTGACAGCAACGGCGTGCCGGGGCTGACCGCGGACGACGAATCGAGCATCTCGATCCTCGCGCCGCAGACGGCGATTGCACTCGACTCGCAGAATGGCGAGTACATCGGCGTCGACAGCGCGTTCAACTATCGGACCACCGCGCTGATCGACAAGCAGGCGACGCTGCTCGATCCGTTCCAGCCGTCGCAGGCCTCGCTCGCGACCGCGCTCGACCTTGACTACACGCAGCGGGTGCCGGGCACGGTCACGACGATCCACACGGGCGCGAGCAGCTCGGCCCCGACCGGCAAGTTCATCTTCACGGGTGGTGTGTTCGGCTTCCTCGACATGGCCAATGCGTCGTCGCCGTATTTCACGATCGGCGCGTTCGTCCAGTAAGCGCGCACGGGAGGCCGTCATGAAGAAGATTGTTCTCTGCGCGGCGGCCGGCGCCGCCGCGCTGGCACCGCTCGTGGTGCGCGCGCAGAGTGCCGGCAGCACAGTGGTCACGCTCGGTTGACTCCACATCATGCCGCAACAAAGCAGTTCGCCTTTTACGACCGACGTCGCGCCCACACCGATCAACACGCCATTGCGCGCACCTGCGTCGTTCACGTCGCCAGGCACCGGGCTGCACACGAGCGGTGCTGAGACCGTGGGCCTTACAGTCAGCCATTTCCTTACCGACCATATCGCAGTAACAACGTTGGCGGGGGTGCCTCCTCTGTTTCATGTGTCGGGACGTGGCACGGTCAAACCACCCGGCCCGGCCGGCGCACTCGGCTCGCAGAATATCGGACTCGCGTCGATCAATCCGGTCGAAAAAAGCGTGCGCGGATGGACTCCAGCCCTGATCCTCCAGTATTACTTCGCGCAGGCGAACGCAAAACTTCGGCCGTTCCTCGGTCTCGGCGTGTCGTACGCCTGGTTCAGCGACTTACAACTGAGCCAGAACTTCGTGACCCAAACCCAGAATAATCTCGGCGCCGTCCTTGCTGCGGGCGCGGGCAAGCCGGGATTGACACAGGTGTCGGCGAAAACGTCATCGTCTTGGGCACCCGTCTTCAACGCGGGACTTGCCTTCAACATCACTGACCACTGGGGATTTGTCGCGTCGGTCACATATATTCCGCTCAAGACCACATCGACCACGACGATCAGGGCTGCCGATGGCACGGTGCTGGCACAGACGAGAGCCGAGCTAACAGCTGACCCGATCATCAGCTACCTCGCGCTGTCGTACCGATTCTGACAACCGGATTGACGCGAGCCGCTCATCACGGATCGTGCAATGGAACTGAGAGTAGCGGCGAAATACGGGCGATCCGAGCGTTCAGATGAGGCGCGCATGAGTTCTGCCGAGCTCTCATGCCTCGTCACACGGCCAGTGCAGGCGCGTCCGGGATCCCATTTCTCCGCCTTTGGCACGCTTTACACAGTGAGGGTTCGCCGATCTTGCCCGCCGCCGTTCGAAATTCATGCAAACGGCAACGGGACGTGATTGCTGGTAAACGAATCCGGAGTTGCTCGTCTAATAGACAAACGAGGAGGGTGTCCTCTGGTTTCTCTGGTCAAAGGATGGAGGTGTTCATGGATCATTTGCAGTCGATCAAGCTGTTCGTCAAGGTTGCCGATTTCGGCAGCTTCTCGGGGGCGGCGAACGCGATGGACATTTCCAGGGCAGTGGCGACACGACACATCGCGGATCTCGAAGGACAGCTCGGCACCCGGCTTTTCAACCGCACCACGCGCAGGCTATCGTTAACCGAATCCGGTCAAGTCTATTTGGAGCGCGTCCGCCAGATTTTGATGGAGCTCGACGATGTCGAGCGAATGGTCATGGCGCGAAATCGCGAGCCCGTTGGCATTCTGCGAATCGCCGCACCTGTCGTCTTTGGACTGCAAAACCTCGCGCTCGCGTTGCATACCTATACGCAGCGTTACCCGAAGGTAGTTCCCGACTTGACGCTTGTCGATCGACAGGTGGACCTTGTCGCTGAACGCATCGACGTCGCCATCGTCATTACGCGACAGATGAGCGGAACGAGCGCCGTGGCTCGTCGCTTGACAACAGGGTGTATGACAGTCTGTGCCGCGCCTGCCTATATTGAGCGGCACGGTAAACCGACCCATCCCGGTCACCTGGACAAACATCAGTGCTTGAGCCTGCCAGACGAATTCCGCGGAGGCGATCTCGAGTTCACGAATGCCGCCGGTACAGTGCAAGTGTGTCCTCCGAACGCGGTGATCGCGAACAACACTGCAGTACTTCGTCAGTTCGCGTTGCTCGGCACAGGTATTGCGGTTCTTCCAAGCTATCTGATCCACAATGACATCCTGCGAGGAACATTGGTTCCGCTGCTTAGCGACTATAAATTGCCGCAGTTCGAGATCAAGGTGGCCTACCCAGCCCGGTCCCACTTGTCGGCGAAGGTGCGAACGTTCATCGATCATCTGATTGCGTATTTCGCAGAATCACCGGGCTTACCAACGTCCGAAAACACGGTTAATAACAGCAAGCATATGTGTCTGCAACTCGAAGCAGCTTGATTGTCAAATAGACTGTGTCGGGAGGAAATTGCATAAAAACTGCGCCGCCCAAGGATGCTCAGGTGCTAGCTCATCAAGGTATCGCGGTCAGCCGCGCGAACACCCCAACCGTCCTGAATTATCCACCTGTGTAAGCAGGTAATTTCGGTCACGCGCGTGGCCAACCTGATTACAAAGCGCATACCGGTCCGAAATTCGGTTGACGTTGTGAGTTGTTGTAAACGGAACATGTCTCCGGCATCTAACAGACTGTTGGAGTGCCTGCCGTGATCCGGCGGGAGGAGTAAGGTGGAGGACACCCTTGAGCCGGACTCGATGTGCAGAGCCGACAGCTACACCGAGTCGATATTTTCGATGAGAAAACTGGCTGACGTCGCGCCAGCCGATCGTCCTCTGCAGCCTATTCGCCTTTGATCGAACGACGCGCTCAAGCGCACGACCCGTTGCGGCGTGCGATTTTGAGAGCGCCTGACAAACGCAACCCAGTCAGCGATGAGAGTATGACGAAACGAATCAGCGACACCGAGTTCGTGCACCCCACAGCGTGTTATCCGCGTCGTGGGAGTTCGACCTGTTCGGTCGCGTGCAGAGCCTGAAGGACCAGGCGCTCGCGCTGTACTTCACGACCGCGCACGCTCGGCAGGCGCGGGAGATCGCGCTGGTGTCGCAGGTGGCGGACCAGTACCTGACGCTGCTGTCGACTGACGATCTGCTGAAGGTTACGGAAAACACGCTGAAGACCGCGCAGGCGTCGTACGACCTGACGAAGCTACAGTTCGACAACGGCACGGGCTCGGAACTCGACCTGCGCCAGGCGCAGACAGTCGTGGAGACTGCGCTCGCGAACCAGCATGCGCAGGCGCTGAGCTTGCTGGTGCTGCTGATCGTCGAGCCGCTGCCGGACGACCTGCCGCCCGGCATGCCGCTCGACGCGCAGAACTTCCTGACGGACATCCCCCCGGGGCTGCCGTCGGATCTGCTGACGCGCCGTCCGGACATCATGGAAGCGGAGCAGAACCTGCTCGCCGCGAACGCGAACATCAGCGCGGCGCGCGCGGCGTTCTTCCCGAAGATCTCGCTGACGGGCGCGTTCGGTACCTCGAGCCCGGCGCTCGGCGAGCTGTTCAAGGCAGGCACCGCGGCATGGTCGTTCGTACCGCAGATCACGATGCCGATCTTCGAGGGTGGACAGAACCTCGCGAACCTGAACCTTGCGAACGTACAGAAGAAGATCCAGATTGCAAACTACGAGAAGGCGATCCAGTCGGCGTTCCGCGAAGTGTCGAACGGGCTGGCCGCGCGTGGCACGTACGACCAGCAGGTCGCCGCGCTCGAGCGCAACGAGCATGCGCAGCAGCGCCGTTACGATCTGTCGGACCCGCGCTACAGGAACGGCGCCGACAGCTACCTGTCGGTGCTGACTGCGCAGACTGACCTGTACTCGGAGCAGCAGTCGCTGATCAGTGCGCGCCTCGCGCGCTGGACCAATCTCGTTGACCTGTATCGCGCGCTGGGTGGTAGTTGGATCGAGCGGGCCGGCAAGACATCGCGCCCCGCCGATCAACGGACCGACAACGGGAACTCGTCCGATGCACCTGCGTCGAGGCGGGCTGACATGTCCGTCAGAAAGCCTGGCATCCAAGCAAGCTGACGATGGCTCGCAAGACGAAGGAAAAGGCATTGCTCACGCGCGAATCCATTGTTGACGCGGGTGAGCGCCTTTTTGTCGAACGAGGCGTTCGGCCAGTTTCCCTCGAGGAGATCGCGGAATCGGCTGGCGTAACACGCGGCGCGTTGTATTGGCACTTCAGCGGAAAAGGCGATCTGCTTCTCGAGATATTCGTCAGACTGCGCGCCCGAATGCGAGGGGAGTTGATCGAATTGACTCAATGCCGAAGTCGCGACATGGCATTGCGCAACGTCACGCGCTTTTGCCGGTTGATGTTGTCGGACGGAAGCAGGAGAAAGGGCAAGGGTGAGCACATCCGCGCATGGATCACTCACTACGAAATCTTTCTCGATGAACCGTTGACTGTGCGGCTCGTGGGTGAGCTTTTTCGGGAATTGCACGAGGCGCTGGCTGACCTTGTTCTGCGATCTCGTGGTGGCGCTGGTGGTGGCGGGCTGCCACCGCACGGGGATTCCGAACTGGATGCGTTTCTTTTGCAGGCACTCCTGGTCGGATATGCGAAGCTGAATGCGATACGTGCTCAACCCCGTCACGTCCGCGCGACAGCGGCCTCCATCGTGAATCGCGGCGTGGACGCGATATCGTCGCGGTCAGGGTCCTCCTCCGAATCAACGGCGTAATTCACCATGCTGAGTTTTCGGTAAACTTTTGTCGGAATTTGCCGTGATGTCAATGTGTTCGATGGCTTTGGTCATTTGTGGATTTCTTGCAAAATCACCTAATCAGGGGATGAGTCAGTGATCAGACGCGTGCCGCGGCGGGAGGTCAGATAGGCCCAGAACCAATCGAGCGCGACGGCGGTGCGGTTACGGACACCGGCGAGAAACGCAATATGCACTGCGCCCCACAGCCACCAGGCAACCGCGCCCTTGAGGTGGATCCGGCCGAAATCGGCCACGGCGGCCTTGCGCCCGATGGTGGCCAAGCTGCCGAGATGGCGGTAGCGGAACGCGCCAGGCGGCGTAGCCCCGTTGATTCGTGCACGGATCAGCCTGGCGACATAAGCGCCGCCCTGCTTGGCGGCGGGTGCCAGTCCGGGTACCGGCTTGCCGGCCCATCCTTCCGAGGCTGCGGTATCGCCGAGGGCGAAGATGTCGGGATGACCGGGAATTGAGAGGTCAGGGCCCACCTTGACGCGCCCAGCGCGGTCAGCCTCGGCGCTCAGCCAGGCTGCTGCCGGAGACGCGACAACACCAGCCGCCCACAAGACGGTCCGCGCCGGAATGAACTGGCCGGCAATAGTCACACCGCGCGCCTCGACGTGCTCCACCCGGGTTCCCGGCACCACTTCGACGCCGAGGGCGGCAAGTGACCGGCTGGCGGTCGCGGACAGGGATTCTGGGAACTGGGCGAGGATGCGGGGTGCCGCCTCGACCAGTAGGATTCGTGCCGACGCCGGGTCGATAGTACGAAATTCCTGGACCATGCCCTGGCCCGTCAGCTCAGCGATGGCGCCCGCCAATTCCACTCCTGTGGGCCCACCTCCAACGATGACAATGGTAAGGAGGGCGGCCCGTTCTTCTGCATCTGCGCTGTTCTCAGCGAGCTCGAAGGCCAGCAGTAGGCGCCGCCTGATTGCCGTCGCATCCTCGATTCGCTTCAGCACGGGGGCGAACTCTGCCCATTCGTCACGGCCGAAATAACTGTAGCGGGCGCCGGTGGCGAGCACGAGGTAGTCGTAGGGAATCGCCGACGATCCCATGGAGACCGTGCGCTTTTCGTGATTGATCCCGCCGACCTCACCGAACAACACTCGCACGTTGGGCTGATCGCGGAACAGGCTGCGAATCGGAGTGGCGATATCAGCGGGCGACAGCCCGGCCGTGGCGACCTGGTAGAGCAGCGGCTGGAACAGATGGTAGTTGTGGCGGTCGATCAGGGTGACGCGACAGGCGGCACCGCGCAGGCCTCGTGCGGCCGCGACCCCGCCGAACCCGGCACCGACGATAACAACATGTGGGAGATCGGCAGACTCATTGTCCTTGGTGTCCTTGGCGCGTGCGATACGAAGGATCAGCCGGTCGAGGGCCAGCGGGCCCGGCCCCCAGCTCGCGGCCAATAACAGCAGCGCAGCGAGGTAAAGCGGTCCGGAATCCTTCATCGGTCCAACCAAGACGGCAAGAAGCAGAGGAAGCGCAGCAAGACGGGTGAAACCGCCCAGCGCGAAGGCAAGGCCGAAGGGCGCGATGAGGGGAGCTTGTCGCAGGACCAGCAGCACGACCCCAAAGCGGAGTAGGACCAGGAAGACCGGTCCAAGCTTTTGCGTAACCAGAGCGAACACGCGACCGGTCATTCGCGCCGCTGGGAGCGCGCTGTCCTGGACGCCGCGACTTAACAGCTGGTCGAGCGAGATCGGGCCGGCGCCGATAACCAGATACCAGCCGAACAACGCCGCCCAGTACAGGTTTTCCGGCAGGGCGACGTAGGCGAACTGAATTACCAGCGAGAGGATCAGCAGCGGGATCGCAGCCAGTCTCGTCCCCAAGCCGAGGAAGAGGAGAACCGGCCCGAGGAGTTCGATGATGATGCCCACGACAGCCGCCGTCTCCGGCGCCATCCACGAAACGGGATAGACATTGGCGGCCAAATAGAGTGCATTGTCCCAATTGGCGGCCTTGAGCAGGCCGGAGACGAAAAATTTCTCGCCCAGCCACAGCCGGATCAGCAGATCGACGACAGGGTACAGGCTCGCGGCCACGTCCTCCCACCGGCTGTACCAAGAGGCTAGGCGTCTCATCGCTGCGCTCCTGAGGCAGGCCGATTGACCCGGGCGGGATTCACTTCTTTAACGGGCGGTCGAGGGACCAGTTCGCCGAGTCGCGCGAGATGATGCGGATCACTGCCGCTGGCGACCCAAAGACCGTGGTTGACGCTCAATTTCTTCTTCATGACTATTCCACTCCCGAAAGGGACAGTCGTTTCTGTTGCAGAGCGGTCTGCGTCCGGGGCAAGAATAAATTGGCGCGGACACGACCGGCCAATTTTCGACGTAACGAGCGGTGTCTCGTTTACAGGAATCTCGGACCTGCACGCGACACGACATGGCTCGATCTCTCAACAGTCCGAACCGGACGTTTATCTGCGTGATCAGGCATCGCTTCTCTGGCTGCGTCCCGAGCACAAGGAGGCGCGGCGGATTGAAATTGCGCAAGCAAGGTGAACGGCCCCTCGCGAACATCCTAGGTGCGAGTTGGAGCATGCGGTTTCTACGGGAGCCATGAACCCCAACACGCCAGGGAAACGCATTCCAAGAAAGCGGAACAATGTCTGAAAAAGATCGGTGTAATGTCGATCAGTGTTCCCCGTCTAATCAAAGGATGCAATCAAGGGCATCCTCCATGCCGCCCCCCTCCGGCATGAGCTTCAGCCCGCTGCGAGTGTACCCAGCTCTAGCGGGTTCTTTTTTGAGGACGGACATCCGTCAAAATATGGAACGGATGCCGAGGCGCAAGTTCCGATGCGGGCCGAACAAGGCACTCATGGAGTCATTTGCATGAAAGTCGCTGACATGAAGATCAGTACTCGCCTGACACTCGGATTCGGACTGGTTTTGTTGCTGGTAGTGAGTCTGCTTACCATCGGCGTCGCGAACCTGAATCAAATTAACGGGATCAACGAAGAAATCGTCAACACAGAGTGGGTCAAGGCAGACTCTGCGCAGAGCATCAGTACCCTGATCCGCACGATCGCCTACAAGACGCTGGAACTGTTCGTCACGAGCGATCCCGACCGCGCGGCGCAAATCGATCAATCAATCCTAGCTGATGGAAAGTCAGTCATCGCGGCGCTGAAAACGTTCGATTCGCTCGCTTACACCCCCAAGGAGAAATCGCTGCTCGTAGCGATTAAGGCGTCGCATACCGCATACGAGACCTCCATCGGCCGGGTATCGAGTCTTCTAGCCGAAGGCCGCCGCGATGAAGCGATCCAAACGATGAACGAGAAAATGCTCCCGTTGCTCGAAGTTGTACAAAAGCAGGTCGACGCTCTGGTCGGTCTGCAGAGCGAACTGGGGCAGCAGCGCGCCGCCAAGGCCAGTGAGGACATTGCGCTGGCCCGCACGCTGATGCTCGTGCTGGGATCGGCAGCCGTACTGGTTGGCATGGGATTCGCGATATGGATATCGCGGGGTATCACCCGCCCGATCCATGACGCGATACGGGTAGCGCGCACGGTTGCCGATGGCGATCTCACGAGCGATATTGCGATAACAGCGCGCGACGAGACCGGGCAGCTTCTGCAGGCCCTCAAGGAAATGAACGAGGGACTTTCGACTATCGTCATTCAGGTACGGACGGGGGCCGATGCGATTGCCGTGGCATCGAGCCAGATGACGCAAGGCCACACTGACCTTTCGAAGCGTACCGAAGAGCAGGCTGCTTCGCTGCAGGAAACGGCCTCGAGCATGGAGGAGTTTACGACCACGGCGATTCAAAACGCGACGAATGCCAAGCAAGCGAGTCAATTGGCGGTCGCGGCAAGCGACACGGCCGTTTGCGGCGGCGAGGTTGTGCGGCAAGTCATCGAAACAATTCACGACGTTACCGAAAGCTCGAAGAAAATCATCGAGATCATCGGAGTGATCGAGGGCATCGCCTTTCAGACTAATATCCTCGCGCTCAACGCGGCAGTAGAAGCGGCGCGCGCCGGCGAACAGGGCCGAAGCTTTGCCGTGGTGGCGGGCGAGGTCAGGAGCCTTGCGCAGCGCAGCGCAGTCGCGGCCAAGGAAATCAACGGGCTCATCGAGGATTCGGTGAGCAAGGTCGAAAAAAGCTCGGCGCTCGTGAAAAAGGCCGGGCACACGATGGTGGAGATTGTGCAAGCCGTAAAAGGCGTGACGGACATCATGGGGGAGGTTGCGACGGCTTCCGCAGCACAAAGCGGCGATATCGAGCATATGAACAGTGCGGTGGCGCAGATGGACGCTGCCACACAACGGAACGCGTCGCTGGTAAAGGAGACAACTGCCGCTGCAACCTCATTGGAGGAACAGGGCAGGCTCCTGCGCGACGCAGTAGGGGCATTCCGGGTGTCGGCCCCGCAGTCTGCACGGCAAACGACGCAACCGGGGCGGCCCGCCAGGTCACTGGAAGAGACGCTCACGCCAGCCCGCGTGAGTGCGTTTGTTCCATTGGCTGCCAATCACGACTTTGGCGAAACATAGCGGGGACGTTGAGTGGTTGCTTCGGGAGCGGTAACTGACTTCGACGGAATTGAGCCATAGCGCGTCACCAAGCGGAAGGGGCTGTTTCACCAAGGTGCCCGGAGGGCATGGCTGAACGGGAGGCCGTGATGCCACGTGCTGCCGAGCCAACCTGAATGTGTCGCGTCACGAATCAAGGGAACACGGTCATGCGCAACGAGCTTAACGAGATCAAGTCGGCGGCCGAGCCGTCCACCCAACAGGCCGCGTTACCTGGGCAGGTAGTACTGGTTCTACAAGGCGGAGGCGCGCTAGGCAGCTACCAGGCGGGTGTCTATGAGGCGCTCCATGCGGCGGGCATTGAGCCGGACTGGGTCATCGGAACGTCGATCGGCGCGGTTAACGGTGCGATCATCGCCGGTAACCGGCCCGAAAACCGGTTGGTTCGGCTGCGCGAGTTCTGGAGCGGCGCAGCCCGCCGCGAGCCGTGGCCCGCTGTTACGCCCCATGCGGGCGCCGGTAACATCTTCCGCAATATGTGGACCGTGACGTACGGCCTTCCGGGGTTCTTCGAACCAAGGTTCACCGCGTGGTTTGGACCGTATACCCCGCTCGGTGCCGAATCGGCGTCATACTACTCGACGGCGCCTCTGGAAGGGGCGCTCGCCAAGTTGATCGACTTCCCGTATCTGAATGATCAGCACATGCGACTTTCCGTTGCGACTGTTGGCGTGCGCTCAGGAGAGATGCGCTACTTGTCCAATCGCGATACCAAACTCCGAATGCCACACGTTATGGCATCCGCCGCGCTGCCTCCGGCTTTTCCGGCAGTGCGCATCGACGGGGAAGCGTACTGGGATGGCGGCATTCATTCCAATACGCCCATCGAGGCGATATGGGACGATCATCCCAGGCGCGATGCTGTTGTCTTTTCGGTCCAACTCTGGCCGATGAGCGGCCCGGAGCCGGAAACCGTTTGGCAGGTGCTTGGCCGGCAAAAAGACATCCAGTACGCGAGTCGCACGGAGAGCCAACTCAAACGCCAACGTCAAATCCACCGCCTGCGCCATATCATTCGCGAGCTTGGCCGTTTGATGAACGAAGACGCGCGAGAGTCGCCTGAAGTCAAGAAACTGCTTGAGTGGGGGTGCGGTACTACGATGCACGTTCTCCAACTGAAGATGCCGCGCTTCGATGGCGACGATTATGCGAAGGACATCGACTTTAGCGCAGACGGCGTGCAGACTCGCTGGGACGCAGGTTATCGCGCGGCGCGTTCAGTGCTGGAAGCCGCTCCTTGGCGGCACCCGGTGGACCCAATCGAGGGTATCGCCGTTCACGAGGTTGCCGCTCCCACCGAGTGAGAGCACCGGTTCGCAGTTGGTTTCACTCTGCCGGCTTCGGCTTAGCTCTTTGTAACCGAATGCGGCAAGGACACGGCCGTCGGCCATAAACCTGTTCGCATGTGTAAACAAGTTAAACTGCGTCATGACTCGCTGCGACCGATGCGATGAGCGCTACACTGCCTTCGTTCCTCATGCCTGTTCAATCATCCTGTTGCGTCGGCATTAGCGAAATTCGCCAGACTACGGAGTCCAGTCGAGTTCCGCCTGTCTAGGGGCTCAGAAGCCCAGCGTCGCCCAAAGGCAACTTTGGCATCGTTCAAATCTATCCTGCGCTTCTGTGTCGCGCGATCGCGCTGGTCGCGTCGACACAGGCGGCCAGCACAAGCATCGCGAAGATGACCGTGCACGCCTGCGGCAGATGGAAGAGCGAGAGCTCGTAATACAGCATCTGCCCGAGTCCGCCGGCGCCGACGAAGCCCAGGATCGCCGCCATGCGGATGTTTGATTCCCAGCGGTACATGATGTATGCGACGAACTGCGGCCGAACGCAGGGCAGCGTCCCGTACACGAAGGCCAGCGCAGACGAGGTCCCAGCTTCAGCCAGTGCGCGCGCCGGTGCGTCCGGCGCATTCTCGAGCGCCTCCGCGAACAGCCGGCCCAGCACGCCGGCCGTGTGGAGCGCGAGGGCAAGCGTGCCGGCGAACGGCCCGAGACCGGCCGCGAGCACGGTGACGGTCGCCCACACGAGCTCGGGAATCGAGCGCAGCAGGTTTAACAGGAATCGCGACACCGCGCGCAGCGCAGCGCCGTACAGGCCGGAAGCCGGCAACGCGAGGACAAAGCCCAGCGCTGCCGCACATAGCGTGCCGATGGTGGAGACCGCCAAGGTTTCGAGCATGCTGCTGGCCGTTTTCGCGAGGAAACCGCGCGACAGCTCGGGCGGAAAGAACGACAGGAGGAAATGCAGCATTTGGCTGGCCGCGTCGTGGCCGAAGAGCTGGCCGAGACGCTTGCGCGCGCGATCGCTGTGCATGTAGATGTACAGCCGCTCATAGAAACGGCGCGGCAGGTGCAATACGCCCTTGACGCCGCCCTTCGTGTCGATACCCGTACCTGGCCCGCAGGCGAGCCGGATGTCGTCACCGTGAAACTCTGCAGGCTCGCGCATCACGTGTTTCGCGCGCACGGTCAGTACGGTCTGGATGCGAGCGCCTGTCAACAGCGCGAAAGGCGCGCGAGATGTCCAGTTCCCCGTTGCGCTGCGCGCCGCGCACCTTGAGGCCGGCGAATGGATTCGCGAGGACGTAGCGCTGCTCGTGTTAGCGATAGGGATGCACGGACTTTCCTTTCCCTGATCCATCGACCCCCGTCTTCATCCCAAACGACGCTCGTGGGTATTGCCTCGCACCAGGACCTAGCCGGCTTTTACGCCCCATTCGGCTACGCCTTCGCGAAAATGCAGCGCCGTAAATCCCTGTGACTGCAGGAGTGCGACCGCGTCAGCCGACATAAGACAGAATGGGCCCCGGCAGTACGCCACCACGGGCTTGTCCTCGGGCAATTCAGCCAACCGCGCGCGCAATTCGGCAAGCGGCATCGAGCGCGCAAACGGCAGATGCGCCTGCTCGAATTCAGCAACTGGGCGCACATCGATCACAACGACTTCTCCCTTGCGCGCTTTGCGGAGCAACTCGTTGCGGTTCTCGCTACGCCATTCGTGACTCGAGGCCGACATTTGTCGCAACGCGTCCTGCAGTTCAAAGAGGCGGTCTTCGGCCAGCATGCGTAACAGCACCCAGAAGCGCGGCACCTCCGCGCTCGCAACGCTGTAGATGATGTGTTTGCCTTGCCGCTCGGTGTCGACCAGACGCGCGGCACGCAGCTCCTTGAGATGGGCGCTCGCGAGCTTGACGCTGATGCTGGCTTCCCGGGCTAGCGTTTCCACTGGCTTGGGTGCCTGGCACAGCAACTCGATCAGTTCCAGACGCTTCGGGCTGGAAACCGCCTTGCCGATGCGGGCGACCTGCTCAAACAGGGCGTTCTTGATTTCTCGGTGTGTACTCATGGCGCAAGCATGACACGTGATAAGCGACTCGGAAGCCGCGTGCTTGACTGGGAACTGCGATGGAAATATTCTAACATTCATTGGAATGTTGGGTGGATTCCTGATCATGAAAACATTGTTTATCTTTAATGGGGCCCCGTATGGCGACGAGCGCACCTACAACGGACTGCGACTCGCGGGCACGCTGGCAAAACGCGAGCACCACGAATTGCGAGTGTTTCTGCTGGGCGATGCGGTCGCGGCCGCAAAGGCCGGGCAGACCGTGCCGCAAGGCTTTTACAACCTGCAACTCATGCTCGGCAGGGTGACGCGAGCCACCTCAAGCGCTTTGCATGTCTGTGGCACCTGCATGGATGCCCGGGGCATCAAGGCTGACGAACTCGTTGAAGGCGCCCAGCGTGGCACGTTGGACGAACTGGCAGACTGGTCCGAATGGGCGGACAAGGTGCTGGTTTTCTGAGGAGGCGCGATGTTCTTCAAGCAGCGAACGAATGAGGATGCGTCCATTTCGTACTTCTTTGGCTGCGGCGGTCTCGGCAAGGGTGTCGCCGTCGACGTGTTGAGCGGTGACGAAGCGTGGTTCATGGAGGAGGCGAGCAGAGCCGGCATCACCATTACCCACGTAATCGACACCCACGTTCACGCGGATCATCGTTCGGGCGGGCTCGCGCTGGCGCAAGCCGCACACGCAGCGTACTGTTTGCACGAATCGAATGAGGGCCGGGTGAACTACGCTTTCGAGCGGCTGCGCGACGGGCAGACGCTCGATATCGGTAACGTAAAGATCCAGGTGCTGCACACGCCGGGCCACACTCCGGACAGCATCTGCCTGCTGGTGACGGACCATCGTCGCGGCGACGCGCCGTGGTTCGTCATCACTGGCGATACGTTGTTTGTCGGCGCCGTGGGCCGCCCCGATCTCGGCGGACACGAGCGGGAAATGGCCAGCCGGTTATATGACAGTCTGCACGCAAGGCTCCTCACGCTCCCCGACGCGCTCGAAATTTTTCCCGCCCACCAGGCCGGCAGTGTCTGTGGCGCCGGCTTGTCAGGCAAGCCATGTTCGACGTTGGGCTTCGAGAAACGCTGGAATCCGGCGTTGTCGATGACGCGGGAAGCCTTTGTCGACCACGTGACCGGGAGCATTCCACCCCGCCCCGCAGGCATGGACGCGATCATGCGCTTTAATCTGGGTCGGGCGGGCTGAGCCGTGCATACAACTACCATTCGTCTCGGCCTGCGCGAGAACCTCCCACAGTTCTCGCTGCTGGTGCTCGTCAATGCATTTGTCGGCGCCACGGTAGGTCTTGAGCGCAGCATCCTTCCCGCCATCGCTGAGCAGGATTTCCACATTGCAGCGAAGACGGCGATCCTGTCGTTCATCGTAGTGTTCGGTCTCACCAAGGCACTGACCAACTATTTCGCGGGTCGCTTCTCCGATCGCTTCGGTCGCAAGCTGATCCTGGTGGCGGGATGGGTCGTGGCGATCCCGGTGCCGCTGGTGCTGATGTGGGCATCTGCCTGGCACTGGATCGTCTGGGCCAACGTGTTGCTGGGGGTGAGCCAGGGCTTGACCTGGTCCACGACGGTCATCATGAAGATCGATCTGGTCGGTCCCAGGCAGCGCGGACTGGCGATGGGTCTAAACGAATTTTCAGGGTACGCGGCGGTTGCAGCGAGCGCACTCGCAACCGGTTGGCTTGCGGCTCGCTTTGGACTCAGGCCGCAGCCGTTTTATCTGGGCGTTGTCTATGTGGCCGCGGGGCTGCTGCTGTCCGCGTTGCTGGTGCGTGAAACCCGGCATCACGTGGCGCACGAGCTGCGCGCTCACCACGGGGCGGAGAACGACGGGGTCCTGACGCCGAGCGAAATCTTTCGTAGGACGTCCTTCACCGATCACAATCTGTCGAGCGTCAGCCAGGCGGGACTGGTCAATAACCTCAACGACGGCATGGCGTGGGGCTTGTTTCCTCTGGTATTTGCGGCCGCAGGCATGACGTTAAAGCAGATCGGCACACTCGCTGCGATCTACCCAGCCATCTGGGGCGTAACGCAGATCTTTGCCGGAGCACTATCCGACCGAATCGGCCGCAAGTGGTTGATCGTGTCCGGAATGTGGGTGCAGGCGGTGGGTCTCGCGATCACCGCCATGACGACCCATTTCGCGGCCTTTTCGTTCGCGGCGGTGTTGCTCGGCATCGGCACAGCGATGGTCTATCCGACCTTGCTCGCGGCGATTGGCGATGTCGCATACCCGAGCTGGCGCGCGTCTGCAGTCGGCGTCTACCGACTATGGCGCGACTTGGGTTATGCGATCGGCGCACTCGTGGCGGGCATCACTGCCGACCGGTTCGGTCTTGCAGCCGCCGTCTGGCTGGTCGCGGGACTCACTTTTCTGTCCGGCGTGATCGCTGCAGTGCGGATGAATGAAACCTTATCGAGAGGCAAAAAAGCATGAGGCCCATTCCGCTCACCCATCCGCAAGCGCTGCGTGATGTTCGCAGGGAAGGGAATTACCATCGTCGACGTCCGATCCTAGAAAGAGTTCGCGGCGGATCACGTCGAGTGCCCCATTAACGTCCCGCTTTAGGGGAGAACGAAATGATGTGGAACTGGAATGGATTTGGCGGGTGGGGTATGGGCTTTGGCTTCCTCTTCATGATCCTGGTCTGGGCGTTAGTCATTCTCGGCATCGTGACGTTGGTCCGCTGGCTGACGTGGGAATCGCGGGCCCGTCGCGAACAGAACGGACGCGTGCCACCGCGCGACAAAACACCGCTTGAGATCGTGCAGGAACGCTATGCACGCGGCGAAATCAACCGCGAAGAATACGAGCAGAAGAAACGGGACTTGGGATCGTGAAAGCAGCTCTATCGATCTTTCTTGACTCCGACGCCACGACACCCGCGGCGCCTCAAGTCGATCCGACCATCGATTTCACAATCCAATCAGCAGCTTAGACCGAGATGCGGCGGATTTTTTGCGATTACCCTCAACGGGACGTCATGATCTCGCGCTGCTCGGGATTGTTCGGGTCGAGGCGGAGAAAGGCGTCGGTCAGCGTCTTGCGCAACGCCGGATCGAGCCCGCCGCGCACCGTCCAGTTGTAGTCGTAATAGGGCGGCGTCACGGCAAACACGCGGACCTTGGCGGGATCCACCTTGTGCCGCTCGACCAGCTTGTCCCAGACCGATGCATTGAGCACGCCGGCGTCGGCGCGGCCGGACTGGACGAACGCGGCTGTCGCATCGTGCGCGCCCGAGAAGGCGACCGTCTTGAAGTCCTTGTCCGGATCGATGCCGGCCTGCAGCAGGAAGTAACGCGGCATCAGGTGACCGGACGTCGAGGACGGCGCGCCGAACACGAACGTGTGGCCCCTGAGGTCGGTCAGCGACTTGATCTTCGGGTCGGCGGTGATGAACTTGCTGGTGAACGTCGCATCTTCCTGACGCTGGACGATCGGGATCGTCACACCGTTCGTCCGGATCTTGCTCTGGATGTAGGTGAAACCGCCCAGCCAGGCCATGTCGATCTTGCCGGTCGCCAGCGACTCGACGACGGCCGCATAGTCCGTGACGGGCACGAACTCCACCTTCATCCCGGTTTCCTTTTCCAAGTATTTGCCGAGCGGCGCGAACTTGCGCTGCAGCTCCGTCGGCGCCTCGTCGGGGATGGCGGAGACCCTCAGCACGCCTTGCTCCGCCCGAGCAGACGGGGGACAGGCCAGGCCAAGCAGTGCGACCGCGGAGAAGCGCTTCAGGATACGCGGGATGGAGATCGGGAGCATGTCTGGTCGTGGTAGTGGCAGTGTCGGAAGCTGGATGTGTGAGGGCGAGGACAGCGAGCCGGATTCTTGCGCGGTCTGGCTGGTCTACGGCTTAGCCTCCCGGTCAGGCCGATTGCAAAGCTTCGGCCACAAGTTTAGTCACTCCCGCGTGCTCTCGTGCCGGAGCGAACAGTGGCGCGCGGGCCCCGCACTGCTGCCGCAGCTGCACGAGGAAACTGGCATCGCGGCTCGCGCGCTCCAGCATAAGCGCCAGCTGCTCGGCGTCGCCTGGTGGAAAGTAGCCGTCGTAGTCGCGGCCGAGCATGCCCACGTTGCCGGGGATGCGGCTGGCCAGCACCGGCACGCCGCTGGTCACGGCCTCGATGATCACGTTGGCTCCACCTTCCATCACGCTCGAAATGACCATCACCTGCGACTGTCCGATACGCCGCCGCGTCTCGCCATGCGGCAGGTTCTCCAGCCACACGTAGCGCCGCACACTGGGCCACGCTCGCGCCCGCAGGGCCTGCGCCGCGCGCAGATATGCATCGTCGAGCGCGCTGCCGATGTGGGTCAGGCACACGCGCGAATCGACCGGGAGCAGGGAGAGGGCGCGCATCGGCGTCAGCGGATCCTTCTCGGCGCGCATGTGGCCGACCAACACGACATCGAAGGTGTCGCGATGCGCCGCGGCCGAACGGCACGCGGGCGCGGACTGGTAGAGCACACGGCACTTGGCGCGATGCGCGGCGGACAACTCGTCCGGCCCCTCATCCTGCAGCACGACCAGATGCGTGGCGAGATCGAGCGAGCGTTGGGCGGACGCATCAGTGAGAATGTCGCGGTAGAGATCGGTGCCCGTCAGGACGACCACCAGCGGGCGTTCCGGGCAGGTTTCGGCGAACCGCGCGATCGATTCGGCGGAGCGTCGCGCGTGCAGCGCGATCAAGCACGCGGGGAGAGTGTCGCCGCAGCTGTCCGCATGCCATTCGGCGGCCAGCGTCACCTCGTAGTCTGCGCGCAGGAACCGGGACCAGCGATGGGCGGTTTGCCAGTTGCCGTTGTTGGCTTTCCGCAGTGCCGGACTGATAATCGCAACGGTTGCCTTGGGAGGACGCATGACGATCTGGTCTGAGGGAGTGGCAGCGAGAAGCATAAATAAGTTTGCGCTGGTTGAGGCATTTTCCGACTCGCACCGGCGCACCTGGGACATTCTTCGCGATCTGTCGCCGTCCCGATGGCAGGTCCGCTACGATCCGGGGATCAACCCGCCCCTGTGGGAGTATGCCCATATCGCATGGTTCACGGAGCATTGGGTGTTGCGCGAACCGCGCCCCGACGCGAGCGGCCGGCTGACGGCCTCGCGGCCGTCGATGCTGGCAGATGCCGATCGCTTCTTCGATTCCATGCGCGTGGCGCACAAGGATCGCTGGCATCTTCCGTTGCCGACGCTTGCCGGTGTGCGCGACTACGTCGACGCGGTGCTGGAGCGTGTGCTTGCCGCGATTAACGCCTCGGACGGCACCGACCAGGCGCTCTATTTTTTCCGGCTCGCGTTATTCCACGAAGACATGCACGCGGAGGCGCTGACCTATATGCGCCAGACGCTCGATTACGCGCTGCATGCGCCGATCGACATGCCTGCGATCCAGCCGGGCGCTGAAGTGACTGTAGCCGGGGATGATGCGTTTCCGATGGGATCGCCTGCGGACGGCGGATTCGTCTTTGACAATGAAAAATGGCTGCATCCGGTCAGTGTGCCACCGTTCCGGATCGATCCCGCATGTGTCAGCAATGCGGCGTTTGTGGAATTCGTCGCCGACGACGGTTACCGCAACCCGCAATGGTGGTCCGATGCCGGCCTCGCGTGGCTGCGGCAGAGCGGGCTCACGCATCCGGCGCGCTGGCGCACGGCGAACGGCAGCCCGAGCCAATGGGAACTGCGCTGGTTCGGCCAATGGGCGCCGCTGCCGCTCGACCGACCGGTGTGCCACGTCAACGCGCACGAAGCGGAAGCCTATTGCCGTTGGACCGGCAAGCGCTTGCCGACGGAAGCGGAATGGGAGTTTGCGGCCAACCATGACCTGATCCGCTGGGGCGGATCAGTGTGGGAATGGACGGCCGATGCTTTCGAACCCTATGCGGGATTCTCGGTCGATCCGTATCAGGAATATTCGGCGCCGTGGTTCAGCACGCATCGATCGGTGCGTGGCGGTTCGTTCGCCACACGTGGACGGATGCAGCATCCTCGGTACCGGAATTTCTACGTGCCGCACCGCAACGACATCTTTGTCGGATTTCGTTGCTGTGCATGAATGCGCAGCCTACCTTGAATCACGGCTCAAGGCGGCGAGCGCCAACGCCATCATTTGACGCGAGCATGCAACGAGTCGCGCAAAACCAGCCTGGAGAAATGACAGAACGCAGTGGCGAGGCGTATCGATGTGTGAGCAACGCCCACACGGAAAAATCGGTGTAATGCGCATCGGCGTGGTTCGTCTAATAAAGGGATGGCGATCGGGCATCCTCCATGCCGTACTGCTTCGGCATGAACTTCATGCCCGCTGCGAGTGCACCCTGCTCGAGCGGGCTCTTTTTCGCCCGATCAGGAGTAGCTCAGAAGGTACACGATTGCTGTCCGATGAACATGCAAACGCCAACAGGCGGTCGACGACGAACCGGGGTCACGACGGCTCACGTCTGCGACACTTCGGGTGCCATGTCTAGCTCACCCGTTCCAGGTCATAACGACGATGCGCTATCTGTCGAGTAAGGAAGTCCGTTCCCGTCGCATTGAGAGTTGGCCGTTCTCGCCGCTGGACGCGTTCGATCGTGCCCGAACGATACTTCGTGATCTCGGACTGGCGAACGCCAACCAGCAAATGGGGCAACGGTGGCCGATAGGCTGTGTCGCACTTGAGATAACGCAGCGGTGCAATCTTGACTGCACCTTGTGCTACCTGTCGGAAAACTCCGAGGCGGTCAAAGACATACCCCTCGACGAATTGTTTCTCCGCATTGACTCCATCTTCAAATCGTACGGTCCGAATACGGATGTTCAAGTCACTGGAGGCGAGCCAACCTTGCGTGACCGGAAGGAATTGCTTGCTATCGTGCGCAGAATCCGATCATTGGGAATGCGTGCCACCCTGATGACCAATGGAATTCGCGTTTCACGCAAGCTGCTGGAACAATTGGCCGAGTCCGGACTCGCGGACGTTGCCTTCCACGTCGATACGACCCAGCAACGACGCGGCTATGCAACGGAAGCGGCATTGAACATCTTGCGCGAGCGCTATGTGAACATGGTCGCCGGTTTGCCCCTGTCCGTGATGTTCAACACGACTGTCCACGACGGCAATTTCGACGAGATTCCGTCCGTCGTCTCGTTCTTCCGTTCCCGTGCAAGCGACATCCGCACGGTTTCCTTCCAGTTGCAAGCGGACATTGGCCGGGGCGTGCAACGCGCACGCGGCCTTGTGATTACCCCAGACACGGTGGCTGCGCAGATCGAGAAGGGAGCGGGGACGCCAATCACTTTTTCTGCATCGCTGATCGGACACCCGTCCTGCAGCCGCTACGGGATGTGCCTCGCCGCAAACGGAAATCTGCACGACGGTTTCGATGACCCAGCATTTGTGGCCACAATGCAGTCAGCTACGGCTGCGCTCGCGTTCGATCGGACCCAACCCACGGCAACTGCACGTCGCCTCCTTGTCTGGTTAGTGCGTCACCCTGCACTGTGGACGCGGGTGCTGTCCTGGGTCGCGAGAAAGGGCTGGAAAATGCGAAACGATATCCTGGCGGGCGGCGCGCACGTGCGTACACTCTCCTTTATCATCCACAATTTTATGGATGCAGCTCAACTGGAGGAGGACAGGATTAGCGCGTGTACGTTCAAGGTTGCCACCAGCGAAGGTCCGGTTTCGATGTGTCTTCACAACGCAAGACGCGACGCGTTTATCCTGAAGCCCGTCAGGATTTATCGCGCGGGATCGCCTTCGTACTGGAATCCAACGTCCGGGACCGAGACGACGGAATTTGTCGAACCAGTTGAGCCCAGTCAGGTCGGGGTCGTTCAGAAAGGACGTCGGAAAAGGCGCACCAATGAGCGTAGCGCACGGAAATCGTACGCGCCGACATGAAGAATCCCCACGCACCACTTCGTATGCCGATTACCCGACGACGTCTGCTCGCTGCGCTTTGCTGTTTCCCGGCATGGAGCTGGGGGGGAGAAGTTCCACGGCGAAACGCAGTGGAGGCGACAGCTCACTGGGCGCACGTACTTCGCAAATATGTGAACGATCGCGGACAGGTCAATTTCTGTGGCCTCTCCGAGGATGCGGGCGATCTGAATACTTACGTCGGCTACATCGGAAGCGTTAGCCCGCGCAACACGCCGGCCGAATTTGCGAGCCGCGACGAGAGGTTGGCCTACTACATCAATTCCTATAATGCGCTGTCCATGTTGAACGTCATTATGTCAGGAATGCCAAATGAACTCGGCCTGCTTATGCGTGTGTGGTTCTTCGGTGGCCGACGCTTCAAGATTGGCGGCGAATCAATGTCGCTCTATACCTACGAAAACAGTGTGATTCGCGCGATGGGCGATGAGCGTGTGCACTTTGCGCTGAATTGCATGTCCGTGGGTTGCCCGCGCCTGCCGACGCAGCCGTTCTCAGGCAATGAGCTGGACCGGCAACTCGACGACGCCGCTCGCTATTTTTTCAGCGAGCCACGGAACTTGCAGATTGACTTGGCGAGTCGAACGGTCCGGGTGTCATCGATTCTGAAGTTCTACACCGATGACTTCCTAAAGCGCAGCGCGACGCTGATCGCGTACATCAATCGTTATATGCCGACGAAGATGCCGGAGAACTTACGGGTTGAATTCATACCGTATGACTGGACCGTCAACGCGCAGGATCGCCGTTGCTTGGATCATGGCTGAACCGGAAGCACCGTTATTGCCTGTCTGCCCAGGCATTCGGCACACATACGACTACTGTTGCACTTCGACGCCGTTCCAGAACGCAACGTAACCGGCAATGCTTTTCGCCAATGTACGCGGGTTTTCGTAGTACCACGCAGCGTCAAGGTTTGTCCTGCCGTCCACGACGATGTCGTAATAGCTGGCCTGACCCTTCCAAAAGCATGTCGTCACCTTGGTACTTGACCGAAAGTACTGGGCGCGAAGCGCATCAGGCGGGAAATAGACGTTTCCCTCAATCAATTTGACCGCATTATCCGGCGCTTCGGCGATTACGGCTCCATTCCATATGGCTCGAATCATGGCTGCTCCTATTCATTCCCCTTGTTAGACGCGTGATGCCGCAGTGGTTTACACAGGACCTCTTCATTCAGTACACACGGCCTCGTGAGGGCGGAGCAACAATGTGCTTGACCTTACCATGACTGGAAGGTTCAGACTTCAAGTCATCACCCAGAAGGAGATGGCATCGTGAGCAATCATTCCACCGTCCAGCCGGCGGCGCTCGAAACGGCAAACAATTGGATGCTAGACATCGACGGCATGACGTGTGCATCGTGCGTGACTCGCGTGGAAAGCGCGCTGGCCAGCGTACCGGGCGTGCGAAACGTGAGTGTGAGCCTGGCAACCGAATCGGCTACCGTGGAGGCCGTGCCAGACGTGCGTCCGGCAGCGCTTGCCGCTGCAGTCGCCAAGGCCGGATATCAGGTGCATGAAACCGAGATCGAACTCGTCATCGAGGGCATGACTTGTGCATCGTGCGCCTCGCGCCTCGAAAAAGCGCTCGATCATGTGCCCGGCGTCCTGGCATCGAACATCAACCTGGCGACGGAGCGGGCATCTGTGCGGTTGCTTATGGGCGTAGCTGAGCCGCAGCAGTTGACCGCCGCGGTCGAGCGCGCGGGCTATCGAGCGCGCATGCCTGAGGCTGGTAAGGCGACGACACTGACCCGGTCGAGCGCTTGGAAGGACGCATGGCCCGTCGTCGTCGCGGCACTCTTGTCCACGCCGCTTCTTGTGCCGATGATTGCGGCACCGCTAGGCGTTCATTCGATGTTGCCCGTGTGGCTGCAGTGGCTGCTTGCCACCCCTGTCCAATTCTGGCTGGGCGCCCGCTTTTATCGTGCTGGATGGAAGGCCATCAAGGCTGGCACTGCCAATATGGATGTACTCGTGGCGCTTGGAACCAGCGCGGCTTATGGGCTTAGCGTTTATCTGTGGCTTGCGCGCGGGTCGGACCACATGCCCGATCTCTACTTCGACGCGGCCGCTGTCGTCATCACGTTGATTCTGCTCGGCAAGTGGCTCGAAGCACGGGCTAAGCGTCATACTGCCGACGCGATCCGCGCGCTGGAAAAACTGCGACCGGATACGGCCCGCATTGTGCGCGACGGCATAGAACGCGACGTCGCTGTATCGGATGTACATGTCGGTGACCTTGTATCGGTTCGACCGGGCGAGCGCGTGCCGGTTGACGGTGTGATTGCAGCGGGTGCAAGCCAGCTCGACGAATCGATGCTCACGGGCGAGAGTCTGCCAGTAGCAAAAGAAGAGGGCGATCCGGTGATTGGCGGCTCGATCAATGGCGACGGACTGTTGCGCATCACGACGACGGCTATTGGCGCGGAGACGGCGTTGTCGCGGATCATTCGCCTTGTTGAACACGCACAGGCCGCGAAAGCACCTATCCAGCGACTCGTCGATAAAGTTGCGGCCGTGTTTGTCCCTGCGGTTCTTCTCGTCGCACTCTTGACATTCATCGGATGGTGGATCGCGCGAGGAGACGTCGAGAATGCAATCATTATCGCCGTCACCGTCCTCGTTGTTGCATGTCCATGTTCACTCGGACTCGCGACACCAACGGCCATTATGGCTGGGACAGGCTTGGGCGCGCAGCACGGCATCCTGATCAAGGACGCGGAGGCGTTGGAGATCGCGCACCGCATCACTACGGTGGCATTCGACAAGACGGGTACGCTTACCGAAGGCAGACCGAATCTGGTGGCGCAGGTACCCGCATCGGACCTCGAGAGCGACGAACTGCTGCGACTGGCTGCGAGCGCGCAGGCCGGTAGTTCGCATCCTCTCGCGCTCGCAGTGACACAGGAGGCGCAGAGGCGAAATGTCCACCTGTTGGCGACCGACGCGGTGCGGACGCTCGCCGGACGGGGGATGGCTGCGACGGTACAGCGCAACGGCGCTATGCTCGACTTGCGCTTGGGCAGCACGCGACTGATGGATGAGGCTGGGGTCGACGTGTCTTCGTTGCTGGCGCAAGCGAATCAGTTGGAGCGCGACGGGCGCACGGTGTCCTGGCTTGCCGATGTGAGCGGTAAAAAGAGGTTGCTCGGGCTATTGGCCTTCGGGGACCGGGTCAAGCCTGGTGCGCGTGAAGCGATACAGCAATTGCATGCCCTTGGCATCCGTACCGTGATGGTCACGGGTGACAACGTCGGGAGCGCTCAGGCGGTGGCAAAGGAGCTCGGAATCGACCACGTGGTAGCGAAGGTGCTGCCCGAAAATAAGGCAGAGACAATCGCGGCGCTCAAGAACAGTGGCGCGGTAGTCGCAATGGTCGGCGACGGCGTCAACGATGCCCCAGCTTTGGCCGCGGCCGATGTGGGTATCGCGATGTCCACGGGCACTGACGTGGCAATGCATGCGGCCGGCATCACGCTGATGCGGGGTGACTTGGCCCTGGTGGCGGATGCGATCGACCTCTCAAGACAAACGTGGAGCAAGATTCGGCAGAATTTGTTCTGGGCGTTCGCGTACAACGTTGTCGGCATTGCCCTCTCGGCGCTCGGGTTCCTCAATCCTGTGATCGCTGGCGCAGCGATGGCGGCAAGTAGTGTCAGCGTGGTCAGCAATGCGTTGCTGCTCAAACGTTGGCGGCCGGTCCGGCGGATACCGACTCATCGTGCACGGTCATCGGAAGTTGTCGGAGTACGAGCATGAATATCGGAGAGGCAGCCAAAGCTTCGGGCGTCTCGGCCAAGATGATCCGCTACTACGAGAGTATTGAGCTGATGCGCTCCCCGGGACGCACGGAAAGCGGATATCGCATCTACGCGCAGGAGGATGTCTACATCTTGCGGTTCATCCGCCACGCACGGCATCTCGGTTTTTCGGTCGAGCAAATTCGGCAACTCCTCGCATTGTGGCTAGACCGCGACCGGGCCAGTTCAGCGGTCAAAGCTATCGCATTGCAGCATATTGATGAACTCGATCTGCGAATCGCAGAACTGTGTACGATGCGCGATACGTTGATGCACTTGGCCGAACATTGTGCGGGAAATCAGCGCCCGGATTGCCCGATTTTGGACGAGCTCGGTGAATGAGTATCTTCGGATGTCAGTGACGTGCCCTAAAGGGTATATGGCGAACAACTGCGCCGAGCGTCACGTGTGCCTCATTTCAGGATATGTGCCTGTACGAAGGCTCGCAGAGCAGCGTCAGAACCGCAGCATGTGCAAGCTTCGCAATTCTCAGTGATCGCGGTCGCCCGTACTGCGCTTCGATCTCGGCCTCCCTTCTCCTGAATATTTCCAGCCGCTCGTCGTTAACGTCATTTCCGTTATGTTTGAGAGCCCGGTTGCAGACGCCGAGATTGTGCGCGGCATCGTCTTCGCGCGGGCGGTCGAGCGTTCCTGGCACCTTCGCGAGGCCGCCTGCCGCTCGTCAAACGTCCTCATGGCCGAAGGGCCGCAGCTCGAGCACGTCAATACTGATGGAAAGCCCAACCATTCGATCGCCGGAATATCGATGAACTTGCCACGTCCAGCGTTCGACCCCGCCGGCGCCGATCATCATTATTGGACGTGCAACTGCTGAGTCCCGGTGCCGGGCGATTCCTCTCAGCGTACGCTTGTCCAGCCAGCTCATATGCGGGCTACCGTCCGGATGTGTGTGCCAGTCACCGAGGTACACAGTCTGCCCGGACGACATCTCGAAGATTTCGTCGAGTTTGCGACACTGCCAGTCATGGTCAGGGTGGAATCGCTGGCGTATGTGCTGAGCGTTCGGACCTGGTCCAATAAGGTGCTGGACGACGGGGTCACCATTACCAGCGATGTATCCCGCGAGCACTCCGCCGGTTTCGAGCGGATATGCTCGCCGAGCCTCACCAAGCATCTCGTCGAACGCAATCGAATCGATCCACATTCTCGTCATGCCTGCCCGCTGCAATCCGGACAATCTTGTCTTGCGGCCAAAACATGAGTTGTCCATTCGGGGGCAATTGAAAGGCCATCACGCTGGAGATCGGCAACTGCGACATCCCATGCAAAGTCCGGATAACCCGCATCCTCGCCTGAACAAAGCGTCGCCGCCGCGAGACGCGCTGCCTGATTGGCAATAACGTCACTGTCGATCCCCGCGCCGATAAATGTCGGCTGCGAGCATCCACCAGGTTGGACCTCGTCAGTGCCGGCATCTGCCGGCAAATGGATCGAACCATCTGCAAGACCGCGTTGAAAGCAGTGCCAGCAACCTCTATTCTTCGACGGCTGTACACGTCCAACAACCCCACCAGCAGCTCCGTGGGTTGTCGTCAACCACAGATACGGCTTGCCATGCTCTCGTGCAAGATCAGCGAGAAAGTGACTGACGCGGTAGCTCGCAGCAGCATCGATGACGATATCGGACTCGATGATCAGGCGCTCAAGAATCTCGTACTGTGACGGTTGGTCTGCAGGCGGATTGGGCAACGCACCGATTCGCAGGTGGCTGAACGACTGGACGATCGTGTACGGATAGTTGGCGGCAATATCCGACGCGAGCGCGGTTCCTTTTTGAAAGCCAGCATACTGCCAGCCCAACGCCCATCTCACCGTATTACCCACGTGCAGATTGTCGTCATCGAGCAGACAAAGGCCACGGATACCCGCGCGCGCCAACTGCATAACCACTGTAGAACCGAGGCTGCCCAAGCCGACCACCAAAGCCGTCTTCGTCCTCAGCGGTGCCAAGAACGGCGCCCTGCGAAGCCAGGCTTTCTCGCCGCCCCAATTGGCGCGCACGATTTGCGGGAGAATTTCTGCTGGCCTGGAGCGCTTCGTCTCACGGACAACTTGTATCGCGAGGAATACCCAGTCGTCAGCATTGTTTCGCCACGACACCTCGTCGGGGTAGAGCAACCCAACAATGAAGACTTCACCCCGCTTCGCGTTTTGAATGGCCTTCGTTAGCGGTGCAAGCCTCCCATCGACAAGCTTATAGAGATCTATCGCAGAGCTCTCGAACGTGGTTACGGCCGGCCTTTCGTTAAGCCGTAGCCAGAATCCGTTCGTACTACGATCGAATGAAGGGATGCGCCGGTTGAAGCGGACAAGGGACTTTCCCTGCAGGTCGGCGATTGATTCGACGATCCCGTTGACGAAGCATTGTCCCGGCCACCCTGCTGGTGTAGGTCGTAGCAACAGGCTAAGCCGTCCCGCAGGCACTTCTACAGGCGGCGTTTCGTCTGGAACGATAACCGAGCATTCCGGTACATATGGCAAGAACGAGGAAAGCGGTTCGCCCGCATGGTCTTCCGCTTGTGCGACTGCATCCGGCTCCATGCAGCCACTGTTGACCCCCAGTATTGCAGGCAGTTGCTCTCTTATTAGCGTTGCAAGCGAATCGTGCCCGGGGCGCCAGTCTTCTCCCTCGCGTGCCAGCAAACAAAGATTTCGGCCCAACGGATGCTGATGGCGCTGAAACTGGACCGAATCAGTCGTCACCATGGGTACAAAGTAAGGGTAAGTATCGGGGTAGACGGCTGTAAGTGCCAGAACGCCACCTTCGTGCGGAACGTCGACACGCACCACCATCTGGCCCGCATCCATGGCGGCCTGGTCTATGGACCAGGCGTAGCCAAGAGCCTCCAGCGCCGCCTTCTCCTTACTAAGTTCGTCGGGATAGCGCTCCCACCACGTACTCATGATTAGCCCACCGGACGATGACCGGGAGGCTTCGGTGCACCGGAGCCGGGGTTCGGGCGGCCGCCGGGCCCGCCCGGCGGGGAGGGGGGCGGAGGCTGATGGCCATGCTCGCCTTTGTCGTGAAGCTTGTGGTCATGTTGCTGGCCGTGCTCACGCGAGCGTTCGTGGTCATTCTCGCCGCGGGGACCATGTTGGTCGTGTTCACTCATAGTCGTTGTTCCCTAAAAAGTTCATCCAGCGTCAACTTTTCCGGCGCCGACCGATCGCCCATGCGATCGATAGGGACATTCTACCGACGCGCCCTCAAAATGCAAATACTTTTTACGACTGTCATAAAATATATGACATCGTAATATTGATTCTCACCTACAATGGAGGGGAAATAGGAGTAGACAACATGAACCTGCCAAGGGACATACAGCGCGAGCGGCTGTATTACATAGAGTTTCTTGCCCTCTTTTCAGGACAGGTAAGCCGAAAAGATCTGACTTCCAGGTTTGGAATCAGTGAGCCTGCTGCGACTAAGGATCTGTCGCTTTATGGTGAACTGGCTCCCTCCATGCTGAGATATGACTTGCGTCGGAAGTGCTATGTGTTTGATGGGGGGCAACCGTACTTCGAGCACAATGTCGAGCAGGCATTGCACGCGCTGGCCGGAGACGGCGCCGTTGACTACGATCCGTCAAGGACGAAGCGAATTCCGGGCTGGGTGAACTCAAGCATCAAACGCCAGGTCCCACTTGAGCTCGCGGCGGCCCTCACCCGTGCAATCGACCAACGGCAGTGGGTGGTCGCCGAGTATTCGTCGCTGTCGACGGGCGCACGATCCCGAAGGCTTTCACCGTTGGCCCTCGTAAATGACGGACTACGCTGGCACATACGGTGTTTTGAACATGAACGAAAGGAGTTCCGTGATTTTGCGCTGACGCGATTTGAGCGCGTTAAGGCGGACGGCGAATCAGCCGTAACCTTGTCCGAAGATCGGGAATGGAACAACGAGATATCGCTGAGACTGACACCGCATCCCAAAGCAGCCCACCCCGAGACGATCTGCACGGACTATGACATGCGCGGCGGCGCAAAGACCGTGCAACTTCGAGCTTGCCTCGTGGGTTACTTCCTGCGTCACTGGCACGTCGATTACACGGCTGACGCCTCGGGCAACCCCCGTGCGCAGCAGCTTTTCCTCTCAAACCGGGACGAGGTACGTCAAGCCGGCGTTCCCGAGTGGGCTTTGGACGTGTAGTCTGGCTCGGCCTCGAATTTTCTGAACTAGTCGCTCGTTTTTTTGAGCGTCAATGCTTGGAACTGGTCGCCGCGGATTCATCGAGCAGCACAAGCAGGCGGAGAGGCATGCGTGCGAAATAGCGGAGCAGCTCACGCCCGTCATAGGCCAACCCGTAAGCCGACGCGCGCTGGAAGATCGCCTTCTTGCGCGTGGCGAGCGTCTCGCGGATATCCGATGGACCCGGCGTGCTCACTGCGCAGTGAGCAAGGTGCTCTGTCATGACCGCGTCGCGATACACGCGAGCGACGAGCGTCAAGGTCCTCTCGATGATTCGCCCGACTGCCGCTCCCTCAAGGCAACGCAGCACATCGAGCGGACCGTCACAGCAGACATCACCGTCTCGCCGCGCGAATTCGACTTCCTCCGTCATTCCTTTCCTGGCCAGCTGGGCCGAAATCCAATCGAAGGCGGAGGCTCCGTCTGAGGGGCGCATGTGGACCGGTACGGTGTTGGCTTTGCCGAATGCGTTCACGCGTGCGTAAGCCTCAACGTCCGTGAGCAGCCTGTTCATGCCTCCCAAGGCATGACCGACTGTCGGTTCGGCGCATTCAACCTGACCGCTGCGACTCCTTCGCTGACGGCCGAATACGCCTTCCAGCCGCATTCGCGCTTCTAGCGGGACTTCAACATGGCGTACCTGGTCGGTGCTCTAACTCTCCGCGTCCCCGATTGGCAAGCCGAACTGGCAGTCGGTCATGTAGGCAACCGGCGCGTTGACGGTTCGCGCGTGGGGTTCTCGGGAGGCTTCGAATTGCATGGTTTTTCTGGAGGAGGGTGCGCGGCCGGGCATGACCGTGCCTAAATTGTTGGCGCCGCAATTGCTGAGCGTGGGCCGCGCAGGGTACTCCGGAACGGATTACAGCTTGCGCCCGCAAACGCAGTCCATAGTCCGTCGAGAGCCCGAAACTGGCGCAAATGATCGTCACGAGGGGTGCTTGGCGGCTTTGCCCTCCAAGGTTGTGGGTTATAGATGGCGACGACCGGCGAGGCGCGCGCCAGAGTCCCAAGTTTGTAGGCCATGCAGGCCAGCACGGGTGGCGCCGGCTCTTGCCGGAGAGAGGCTGGTCGCGCGCCGGATGAATAAGCACATGAGCGAAAGGCAATTGACAGGACATATATCGATATGGACAGATAAACTTTATTATCGGTCCATGATCAAAATGTCTCTAAACTGGCGATCATGAAAACGCGTGAGACTCTTCCCGTCAACGAGACAAAACCCGACTTCCCGGACGAAGCCGAGCTCGCGGCACTGCGCGGCTGGTACGCCGGCCTGGACGCGCGGTCAGCCGTTTCCCGTTATCTCGGCGACCGCCGGGCTGTCGGGGCATCGTCGCGCGGTATCCTCGGTGGGATTCGCCGGCGGCTCATCGCGTACGCGCAGGACCGGCATCGCGCAGACCTGGCGGCCGCATTCGTCGATCGCCCATCGAACGCGGCGGGGGACAGCGTGGCCCGCGCGATCGAGACGCTCCGCAACCTGCCCGCACCGGTGCCCCTGATCACCGACGCGGTCGACCTGTGGCTGCCACCCCGCATCGTCGAGGCGCTCGACGCGCACGGTATTCGGACACTCGCGGACCTGACCGTGCGGATTCCGCGGCGGCGTCGTTGGTGGTCCGCGATCGCCGGACTCGGTGTTGCTAGCGCGCGCCGCATCGAGGCGTTCTTCGCCGCGTATCCTGCGCTGACCGAACGCGCGCGGGCATTGATCGTCTCAGCACCGTCCGGCAGCATCGTGCCGTGGGAACAGCTGCGCGTGCCGCATGAGGTCGACGGTTCGCGCGGCCAGTTCCGCGCGCCGCGAACCGCCTGCCTGCTGAACGCGTCCAACGACTACGAGGCGATCCAGTCCTGGCTGTCGCTGCACGAGTCGTTTGCCACGCAGCGCGCGTACAGAAAAGAGGCGGAACGCCTGGTCCTGTGGGCGATTGCCGAACGCGGCCGCGCGCTGTCGTCGCTCACGACCGATGACGCTATCGCGTACCGGGGATTTCTGCGGCGGCCAACGCCACGGGAGCGTTGGGTCGGGCCATCGCGGCCGCGGCACAGTGTCGAATGGCGGCCGTTCACCGGCGCGCTGTCTGCCCGATCGGCGGCGTACGCACTGAACGTCCTGTCGGCGCTGTTTCGCTGGCTGGTCGAGCAGCGCTACGTACTTGCGAATCCGTTCGCCGGCGTGAAGCTCAAGAGCCACGCGCCACACGCGGGACTGGACGTGTCCCGTGGTTTCTCCGAAGGCGAGTGGCTGCTGATCCGCACCGTTGCCGACGGCCTCGAATGGTCGTACGGCTGGAGTGTGCCAGCCGCCCAACGCGTGCGGTTTCTGCTGGACTTCGGCTATGCGACGGGCCTGCGCGCGAGCGAACTGGTCGGCGCGACGCTCGCCGACATTCGTCGGGACGAACACGGCGATCACTGGCTGCACGTGCTTGGCAAGGGCGGCAAGCACGGCAAGGTGGCGCTGCCACCGCTTGCCCGGACGGCACTCGACCAGAATCTCGTGCAGCGAGGCCTGCCGGTCACGCCCGCACGCTGGAACCCGGCGACCCCGCTCGTCGCAAGCCTCGACGAGGAAGGCGTGCACATCGAAAGCACGCGGCTCTGGCGCGTGCTGAGGCGATTCTTCGTGCTGGTGGCCGATGCGATTCAGGACGAGCGGCCCGGGACGGCCGAGAAGCTGCGCCGGGCGAGCCCGCACTGGATGCGGCATACGCACGCGTCGCATGCACTGGCGCGAGGCGCCGAGTTGGTCATGGTGCGCGACAACCTGCGCCATGCGTCGATCTCGACGACGTCGACCTATCTGCATAGCGACGAAGTGCAGCGAGCCCGGCAGTTCGATCAGGCGTTTGCCGCACGGAGTTGAGTAGAAGGCGGTTTATATCGATTTGCGGGTAAAAGCGATATTTTTCATAATCCAGTGGCATATGATAGAAAATTGCCAACCTCGTTCAGCCCCGAGAAATGGAATCTGTGGCTGTCAGTCGTGCGTGGATATCCGATCAAGCATTCACAATGGCACTGGGTGAGCTTTTCGACGGAGGCTGGCCGCCCTCAACTCGGCCCTGCCTGCAGTTCGCGGACGGCTCCCTGTTTGTCAAATTTTTCGATTTCCCCTGAAATTCGAGCCCGGCAGGAAATCAGCCACCGTAAAGACGGCGGATTGCGTAGCGTAGTCATCCCGCCAGCGTACGGTCACCCTTGAACGAGGGTACCGGGCGACAGCTACCTAATAGCGATTGCGACCGGCATAGTCACGCGCATTGAGAATGCGTCAAATCGTCGGGGCGTTCGTACTGTCCGAGGGCGAATCGTCTTCCGCACACACGTGCGCGCGGGCTGATCTCCCGGCGCCACGGGCAGGGGCGAAAGTAGCGGGTAGACAGGCGAATGGCGCACTGGTCCGGTATCCGGCGATCGACGATCAGCACGCCGACCTCGACCTCGGGGACCAAGCTATAGGGGGAGGCGGTGGCGTGGGCAGCCACGCGTAGTTCCCTCTGGCCATCTGGAGATCGGGCGCGAGCCGTTGCTGGTGTAACCGGTCGGGGTCTATGATTTGTCTTACCGACCAGTCTTCGCTGCAAAGTTGGGCGATCTTCGCGCGCTAGGTCGGGATCGACGTGGCGAGGTTGCCCGTGACGCCGGGCGCCGTGACAACTTTCACGACGTCTTGTCGATTGGAGCCGGGAATTTTCTTCATCTTCAACAGCCGGTTTGTGGCCGGCCAAATCCGGCGAGATGGCGTTTTTGCCAATATTTGGGCAGTTTCGCGGATCGAGGCAATCATGAAGAGTCTAAGCCAAATCATTGACGACGGTCGACGTCGCGAGGAAGCGACACACCGAGAGATTATGGCTGCAGGTGAATGGCTCACGGCCGAGCAGATTAATGCGCGTCAGAGTGCGCCTCCTGTTGACAGGAAGCAACCGGCTAGTGACTGGCAGAAAAGTCGCCGGATATTCAGCGTGATCTTCGACGACAAGGAATACTTCGCGGGCTACCAGTTCGATACCATGTGCCAGCCATTGCCGATCATTCGAGACCTTCTTGCTGTGTTTGACCCTCGATATGACTCGTGGACGATCGCAGCCTGGTTTCATTTCCCGAACGGATGGATCGCCGGGACGCGTGGCCATGAAGACGAGCCGATGGCTCCGATGGACGCACTTGACCGCCCAGATGATGTCATCACTGCGGTTCAGTTCATGCACGGTGGCTACGTTGCATGAGGGTTCGGATCAGCGCCGAGTTGCCGGTCCGCAGCCTAAACGGGGTTTGACTGATCAAGTCATCTATTCGTGTTGGCAAGCTGCCGCTCGATTACGCGGAACGCTGGCAATCTAATTGATGAGTTGCTATATGCGAGAGCGTGGCAGGGCCGGAATCGGAAAGAGTTCAATGTCGAACCTAGTCTGTCGATAACTTGACAGTTGCTGGACTTGCCCCGCGATGCAACCTGTTTGACATCCGTCCTTGTAGCCATGAGCCGTCGGTACGGGAAGTGCAGACCCACCCTCAATCTACGCGACCTGATGCCGTGCGGCACGAAGCGTCAGGCCTGAATGGAAGTATGGAAGCAGGCGTGTTCATGCCGACAGGGTACGGCATAACCGTGTAGCGCTGCCCGGTCGAACTCACGCATCGGCACGCATATCAACCACGTCGAACAATGGAGCGGCATACGAGAATAGGGCGCTGGCATCGGCGCCCTGCGCCGCGCGAGCGTTGGCAACATGGGCCAACGTGATGACCCGCGAGCCAGTCCGACACGTTCATCGAACACGCGGTCAAACGTCATGGCACCGATAAGTTTCGCTTCCTCGGCTCGAGACGATTACCACCACCGATGGGCGGGGGCGGACCTGAGCCCGTTGCCTTTCGAATCAGCAATCTCCATTTTCTGGCGATTTTGCTGGCGAAACGTGCTTGGCCGCCGCGACGCCCGCGACCTTATTTCCCGCACGGCAGGACAACGGAAGCTCGGCATGGTCGATCTTGGTGCGTATTCCACGACACCCGAGCGCGGATTCCACGCGTAGCCGAGCAGGTTTTCCACGAACACGCGAGCGCTCGTTCCACACGGAAGCGAGCACTTAAGCAGTGACGCGGGTGGTCAGTTT